>NZ_JHXM01000012.1 GCF_000621725.1 Xylanibacter brevis ATCC 19188 | reverse complement strand
GCTTTCGCTTAAACGCGCTTTTACTTTCAACTGTATGGTTTTGCCTTATGGTTATACTATCAGTTCTTGTGTGCAAGATGTCTACCTATACGGTTGACGTAATTGTCAATTATCAATTGTCAATTGTCAATACGAAAGAAATATTAGGTGGTTATTGCGGCGGGGTCCCACCTCTTCCCATTCCGAACAGAGAAGTTAAGCCCGCTTGCGCCGATGGTACTGCAATGCAATGCGGGAGAGTAGGAGGCCGCCATCTTTACAGAGAGCCCTGATTCAACACTGAGTCAGGGCTCTTTTTTATATAAGATATTTTGTATTAGTTAGAACAACGCAGTTTTATAAGAGAATGAAGAAGGAGCGTATTACTTATTCGCGATATTTGACTCCATTTGTTTTGGTTACGCTTTTGTTTTTCCTTTGGGGATTTGCAAGGGCGATTCTTGATGTTTTGAATAAACATTTCCAAGATGTAATGGACATTTCGATTACTCGTTCGGCTTGGATTCAGGTGACGACGTATCTGGGTTACTTCCTGATGGCTATCCCTGCTGGTATGTTTATCCGTAGATATGGTTATAGAAATGGAGTCGTTTTAGGTTTGTCGATATTTGGTTTGGGCGCTCTTGCTTTTATACCTATCTCTTCTTTTTATGGTTTTCTTGTTGCGTTGTTCATCATCGGTTGTGGATTGACATTTCTTGAAACTGCAGCAAATCCTTATGTTACGGAGTTAGGACCTAAAGCAACTTCCGCAAGTAGATTGAATCTTTCTCAGACCTTTAATGGTATGGGTTCTTTTATGGCTACTCTTCTCGTGGGCCAGTTCCTGTATCGTGATGGCGTTGAGAGTGCTGATGTAGCCGTTCCCTATGGCATCCTAGGTACTGTAGTACTGATTATCGCTATTTTCTTTTCACGTGTCAGACTCCCAGAGATCAAGAATGATTACGATAGCAACCAGGGATTAACCTCTGTACTGCGCAATAGATGGTTCCTGTTTGGATCTCTCGCTCTGTTGTGTTATGAGATAGCAGAGATTTCAATCAACAGCTACTTTATGAACTTTGTCACCGATACAGGATGGATGTCTAAGTTGATGGCTTCACGTTTGGTTTCCCTCGCTTTGATCATATTTATGGGTGGACGATTCCTGGGTAGTTGGATTATGAGTGTTGTTAAGGCGGAGAAGATGCTGCTGTTCTGTGCTATCGGTACAGTCAGTTGTATGACTATCACTCTTCTTGATTTAGGTGTTGTGTCACTCGTCTTCTTGGTACTTAATTATCTTTTCGAGGCTATTATGTTTCCCACCATCTTCTCGTTGGCCATAAGAGGATTAGGTCCCCAGACCAAGAGTGCATCTTCTTTGTTGATGATGACACCTATCGGAGGTTGTGGCTTCTTGTTGATGGGTTTCTTGGCCGATCATACCACTCCCTATATCCCCTTCATTCTGCCGTTATCCGCTTTCTTGGTTGTTCTAGTATATGCTGCCATGATGGTTAAACGGTCTTCTATTTGATTATTTAATTATAGATAAAGAAAGCATCCTAACTATTTCATGTTATCATGATAGTTAGGATGCTTTCTTTTTGTTTATATTTCGTTGAAGTTATGTCTCTCTTATTCCTTTTAACAGGCGGATGTAGTAGATGCCAGGACAGAGGGTGGTGGAAGCGGTTAAACGGACTTTCAACTGCTGGGCGTCTTTGAGGATCTCAGCGGGAATCTTGTATTCAGTGTTGAAGAAACCATTGGAGTCGCAGTCTTTTGCTGTCGCAGGAATTGTGATGTCGGCAATGGGCTTTCCGTTTATGGTTAGAGTAGCCTTGCGTCCCATGTCGGCGATGTTGAATCTCAGCATGATGCTGAGGTTCTGTGCTATGCGTTCTTTGTTGAAGAGCGTATATTGAATATAGCCATTAGGACGTGCATCGCGATAATGCTCAGTTCTGAACTCGCCCGTGCTTGAATCCATAGAATAGCTGTATTCATGTCCAGCCTCACTTTGCTGCTCACCAGGCGCCACAAAGTCGATGGTACGTGCCTGTAGTGCTTCGTTCAGCGCTTCAGCCTTAGCCATGCTGCTGTTGGCATAATGCTCTGGTGTTTGCTGATACCAGTAACACTGATATCTGTCGTGATGAATGGCGTAGAACGGCTCCAGCGTTAGTCTGTTCCACTTATAGGATGCAATACCTTTTCGGCTGACATCGATGGAGAAGCTCAACTTCTTTTTTCGCTCCTTCTTGATGCGTTCCAGCACCTTGCTTCTGTCACCGATGAGCAGCGGCGCCGATGTGAGGTTCAAGGACTTTGCCATGCTGCCAGGCGCATGATCCATACGCCCTTCGCCACCATATTCATTCTGCAGTTTCTCCTTACCATTCGTCGTGTTGGCTGCCAGTAGGATAGGGCCATACTTAAAGGCAATGTAATCGCTCAGGTTAGGGCACTCCTCATAGCGCAGTTCCATGGGAAGGTTGATACTGATCTTGTCGCCAGCCACCCAGTTGCGTGTGATGTGGATATAGTAGGCCTTACCTTGTGCTTCAGTGTGATTGATCTTCTTGTTGTTTACAGTATAGGAGAATCCCTTTCCCACCCATGCCGGATGTCGGAATGCGATGGTATAGTGTCCACTCTTCCCCACGGTCAGTGTGGTAGTCGACTGATTGGGAAAGTCCGTCTCTTGAGTTATCACGAAGTCCTTATCCACCAGTTTTGATGGCGTAAACAAGTTAACGTACAGCGTCTTGTTGCCATCGTGTGTGTAGATGAAGTGACCATACTTGGAATGGTTCTCCATGCCTGTTCCCACACAGCACCACATGCCCTGGTTCACTTGCGAGTAGATGCGGTAACCTTGTGGACGTAGTGTTGTGAAGTAAACATATCCGCCTGTGGTGGGATCCTGTGTAGAGAGAATATGGTTCCACATGGCTTGCTCATAGAAGTCAGCATACTTGGCATCGCCAGTGTGGTCGCTCATCATCTCAGAAAGTTTCAACATGTTGTTCGTGTTGCATGACTCAGGTCCATCCAGTTGGTCGATATACCTGTTACTGTTCTTTTCCGAAAGAAAATGCTCGTTCACTGAGTTACCCCCGATGCAAACCGTTCTGTTTGTTGCTACATCCTTCCAGAAGTTCTCTGCAGCAGTTGTGTATGATTGGTTGTTGGCCTCACCAATGCGCTCCATGCCGATGTATTTAGGCACTTGCGTGTTGGCATGCTTTCCGTCCAGGAAAGCCGTGTTGAGCGTTTGCATGCCGTTCAACATCTTTTTATGCGTATATTTCTTGGCAGCATTCAGATACTTCTTGTCTCCAAAGAGCTGATAAGCATCCATCATCGACTCGTTCATGCCGCCATGTTCGGTGTCGAGCACCTTCTCCATGTCCGCCTCGCTCACGTTTGCAATCACGTTGACGCTCCAGTCGGCCATCTTTCTGAACATCTCCTTGGCCGTCTCACTATTTCCATAGAGGTAAGCATCTCGCAGTCCAGCCAAGATCTTATGTTGGCAATAGAAAGGCACCCAACCGCCGTGTCTCTTATAGGGTTGGATATCTCCTCTGTAGAGCGCCTCCCAGTCGCTATTGATGGGCTGTCCTCCAATGAAACCGTAAAGTCCGTCGTGATGCTCGTCAAACTGCTCCTGACAGTCTTTCATGACGCCTATCATATAGTCCAGGCGCTCTTTCAGTTGCGCCTTCTTCGCCGTATCATGGCAAGCAGCATAGGCCAAGGCCAGGGCCGACAGGTAATGTCCGCCCACATGTCCACTCAGGTCGAACGACGCATCGCCCCAGTTGTTGAAGTTAGGATGTTTTGTCAGCCATTGGAAGTAGGGCGACGTGCTGTCGGTGGTCGCTGCCAGTCCAGCTTGTCGGACGTAAGGCGTCAGCAGTCTGTTGACGTCATATTTCAACAGTACCTCAATGTTCAGGTCCATAGCCTTCTTCATCGGTCCGTCGAGCAGCGTGACCTGTTCCAGGTCGAAGTGCTTAGGGTATAACTCACTCTGTGCATCTGCAGCTATCGTACTGCTGCACATCATCACACCTGTCAGTAGTAGTTTTGGTAGTTTCATCGTTGTTTTTAAGAATGGCAGTTTGTGGTTTATTTCACTGTTGTACGCCTTTCGCGTATCAGTTTCAGCTGTCGTAACAAGTCTTCATAGTGAAGCGCATTCAGACCGCTGCTTTCCTTCAGTTGCTGCTCGCAGAACGTCTCAATCTCTTTCATGTTCATCAGCACGTAGAGCGAAGCATCCGAGTTTAGGTAGCGCCCCATGACGCCCCTAAGGTCAGCTTCCGAAGGATTCAGGATCACGTTCAGATGCTGAATATACGAGCGCTGCAACTGTCTTCTAGCTTTCGCCTTCAGGTCGTTGGCTTTGCCAATAGGCTTCCAGACGGTGGCCTTCAGGTCTGCCAGATACGCGTCTATGGGGTAGGGCGTCGCAGCAATGTTGTTGAGCATCAGTGGCGTCATCAGTCTGTTCAGCAGGTTGCTTTGCATCTGCTGATGCGTATTTGCTACGTCTGTAGCCGTTTTCGACACGATGCCAGCAGGGTAGAGCCATTCCGGCATGTCGAATACCTGTTGGCCGATGAAAGCCACCGCTTCCTTTTGTCTTTCAGCAGAGGCATATTCCACAGGGTTGCGTCCCGGCATGTTGTTGGTGTATCGCGACCCGATGTTCTTCATCACGTGGTTTACGTATCTGTTGAACTGATCGCACACCGCTTTATACATCTCGTTCAGGTCCTCATACTGATCGTTCTCCTGGTGTGTCCATGTCGGCAGTTGCTGTATGATGCGCTTCAGGTTCTTGATGCCATATTCCGATGCCTTCACGCTGTTGTCGCCCAGATCTTCGGTCTGTGCACGAGCATCCTCGTTGCGTCCCTCGCCGCCAAACCACAGTCGTGGGTTGCCTTTCAGTGTTCGCGTCGTTTCGGTCATCAGCTGTTCCTTCTCCTCATATTCATCCTTAAACTCCGGGCGCCACTGATATCCCCATTTGATGGCCCATTTGTCGTAGTCGTTGATGCGAGGGAACAAACCCTTCTCGCTGATGCCGTCTTCGGGCTGAGCCACATAGTTGAAACGCGCATAGTCCATGATGCTGGCCGTGTGTCCATGGGCCTCGACCCAGGCTTTGTCGCGCAACTTCTCTACGGGTGTGGCAAACGAAGCCCCCATGTTGTGGCGCAGTCCCAACGAGTGTCCCACCTCATGACTGCTCACAAAACGAATCAGTTCGCCCATCAGTTTATCGTCGAAGTGCATGGTCTGCGCACGCTTATCCACCGCGCCGCATTGTGTCATGTACCACTTCGTCAGCAGGTTCATCACGTTGTGATACCAGCAGATATGAGCCTCGATGATCTCGCCCGAGCGAGGATCCACGATGCGTGGCCCGTAGGCATTCTCCGTTTCCGATGGCAGATAGCGCAACACCGAGTAGCGTGCGTCCTCCAGACTGATGTTCGGGTCGTCTTCGGGCAGCACCTTGGCCGTGATGGCATTCTTGAATCCAGCCGCCTCAAAAGCCACGTTCCAGTCCTTGATGCCTTGAATCAGATAGGGAATCCACTTCTTGGGCGTAGCAGGGTCAATGTAATACACAATCTGTTTATCCGGCTCGGTCAGTTCGCCGCGAAGATATTTCTTCTTGTTCTTCGGCACCAGTCTGTAGCGCGAGATAAACGACTCGTGCTGCGTCTTGTGCTGCTGGTCGCTGAAGCGCACAAAGTTATTCACGAAATAGCCTACGCGCTCGTCCCACAGACGCTTGCGCATGGGTTCCTTGGGCAGCAGCACCATCGACGTGTTGAACGCCATGGTCATGGCCCCCGTCTTCGATGCCTCCGATCGTCCGGCGCTCGACCCATAGGTGCGTGTCGTGGCCACCTCGATGTTGGTAGGGAATACTTTGATGGTATCGATGAAGGTCAGGTCCTTGTTCTGGCCTCCCACCTTCAGTGTGCCTTTGCTTCCGCTTGAGAAGCTGGTCAGATGGCTGTCGCCTGTGAGAAACGAAGTTACCTCTATCAGACTATGATCATCCTCCTTGTTGCGACCAATGATTTTGAATGAGCGTACGATGGGATCTACGGTCGATTGCTCCAGCGTACGAGCAATATTGTCTTTGTTGTCGGCCACATGCGACAGCACGTACTGTCGCATCATCAGCTTTGTGGTGTCCCGACGTTCCAGATAGACCGTGCTGTGGCTGATCTCCTCTCCGGCAAACTGTCCGAAGTTCTGAGGCACGGCGGTCAGACGCGTCACGAAAAGCACGTAGCGTCCCAGCATGGAGTCGGGCACCTCGAAATAGTATTTATCGTCAATATGGCGCACACCAAACAAACCATTTCTCACGGTGCCGCCCTTCTTCATCAGTTTCTCGTATTCCGACTCCTTCTTCTCTTCTTTCTTCGGTGTCGGTTTTTTGCCGTGGCGTCTGGCTTTCAGCGTGTCCACGGTCGTGGTGTCTTGCTCCAGCGTGTCGGCCTTTGCCACATAGTAAGTGCTGGCCTGTGCAGTGTAAGCCATCATCAGGGCAACGATAGTAGTTAGTGTTTTATTCATAGTTTTAAAGTAATATATTCCCTTATTTCCGTTCTTATTTGATTTGCAGTTTGCCGTGGGCCAGTGCAGCGCCGATGGCGGTGCAGAACTGCGAGTATTTCGGTATGTGGAAGCGCACGTTATACAGCTTCTCCAGTGCAGGGAAGATGTCCTTGCACTGAGGCAACAGCGACAGATGACCGATGAGCACCATGTCGCGGCAGTCGGTGCCCTGGGCTGCCAGTACGGCTGCCGAACCGATAGACTGCAGCACCATTGTGATGATGCCGCAGGCGATGTCCTCGCGCGAGGCATCGTTCTTGGCATGTGCAAAGAGCGAAGCCGTGGCCTCCATGGGCAGACCAGGCAGTGGTTGTGCCGAGATGTCGCCGATGAGCAGGTTGATATGCTTGATATTGCCCTGCATGGCCAGTTCCGACACCTGTTTGATGTCGCTGGTGTTCAGCATGATGCGCGACAAGCCTTGCAGCGTGCCACCGCCAATGCCGATGCCACCGATGTGGTCTATCTTGTCGCCATGGCACATCACAAACGACGTACCCGTGCCCATCGACACCACGATGGCGTGATCGATGTGCGACTCAAAGCGAGCGCCCAGTGCGTCGGCGATGAACTCATCGCAGCGACTTGTCTTCACGCCATAGACATCATTCTTGACGTAGGCAGCGCCCACGCCAGTCAGCATGACATGGTCTATCTCTTCCAGTTCCAGACTGTTGTCGTGCAGATATTTTCCAAATGCGCCATAGAGTGAGGTGATGGGATCTGCCGCCGTAATACGTATTGGTGCCGATGGCTTGCCATCGCGCAGTCCAACGATCTTTGTGGTGCTGATGCCCACGTCAATACCTAAAATAATACCCATAATCTAGAGATTTTGGTGCAAAGGTAGCTAATTTCTTTCATATAACAATCACTTTAACAAATAATATAATGTTCGCGTACGTGTATGCGCATGATGTACCTAATTCTTCATGTCACATTTGGATGTTAGAAAAAAACTTCGTAACTTTGCCAAGTCATAAAACTAAAACAATGCATATTGCAGTAGCAGGTAATATAGGTAGTGGAAAATCGACCCTCACGCGCATGCTGGCTCATCATTATGGATGGGAGGCGCGTTTTGAGGCTGTTGATCACAATCCTTATCTGGAAGACTACTACAGCGACATCCATCGCTGGTCTTTCAATATGGAGGTGTTCTTCCTGAAAGAGCGCTTCCGCGATTTGATAGATATCTCGAAAGCCGACCATACCATCATCCAGGACCGTTCCATCTTTGAGGGCGTCTATGTGTTCATGCAGAACAATAAAGCCATGGGCAACCTCTCTGACCGCGACTACGAGACCTATATGGAGCTGTTTGAACAGATGATGAGCGTGGTGCGCTATCCCGACTTGATGATCTATCTTCGTGCCTCTGTGCCTCATCTGGTGGGCAACATCCAGAAGCGTGGACGCGACTATGAGCAGACCATGAAGTTGGATTATCTCGAGAATCTGAACCAGCGCTACGACGAGTTCATCAACAAGATGTATAAAGGCCGCGTGATGATTGTCGAGAAAGATGATTTGGACTATCAGAACAATCCCAAGGATTTTGCTAAAATCATCGATCGTATCGACAGCACCCTCTTCGGACTCTTCCCGCCCCAACAGGCGTTGTAATAGCAAATCAAGTATTCCCCTAAAACTCCCCTTAAAGAATATGCATATAGCAGTAGCAGGAAATATCGGTAGTGGCAAGACCACACTCACCAAGATGCTGGCCCATCGTTATGGATGGATCCCCAGATTTGAACCCGTAGATAACAATCCGTATCTGGAAGACTTCTATGCCGACATGAAGCGCTGGTCTTTCAATCTGCAGATCTATTTCCTGAACAAGCGTTTCAAGGAAGTGGTAGAGATCTCGCAGTCGAAAGACACCATCATACAGGACCGCACCATCTTTGAGGATGCCTGCATCTTTGCCCCCAATCTGCATGGACAGGGCATGATGAGCGATCGCGACTTTGCCAACTATAAAGACCTCTTCGACCTGATGATGTCGCTGGTCAAGTTGCCCGACCTCATGATCTACATTCGTTCCAGCATCCCCACGCTGGTAGCTCAGATACAGAAGCGCGGACGTGAATACGAGCAGACCATGCGCCTCGACTATCTGGAAGGCCTGAGCCGACGCTATGAGGACTGGATAGCTACCTATCAGGGACAACTCATTGTGATTGATGGCGATCACTGCAAGTTTGGTGATCGCGCCGAAGATTTCAAGCAGGTGACAGACATGATAGATGCCAAGCTCTACGGTCTGTTTCCGATGGAGGGGGTCTGAGGCTTGGAAAGTCTAGGCCCTTTACACAACAAAAAATCCCGCTAAAGTCCTGAGACTATCGCGGGATTTAAATGAAAGGAGGAGTGGTACCTCCAGGAATCGAACCGGGGACACACGGATTTTCAGTCCGATGCTCTACCAACTGAGCTAAGGCACCATTGTTCTTTAGATCACTGCATCCTTTCGTTTGCGGGTGCAAAGGTACAACAAAAAACTCGCCCCACCAAACATTTGCCGGAAATTTTTTAAAATAAGCCAGTTTTTAACACATTTTTGCTAAAACTGTCCTTTTAATGGGCAAAAACGCCCTTTTTATGCCTATTCTGCTGCTTGGCAGTTTGGCTTGTTTCTGTAGCTTATAGTGCCACTATTGTGCCGCCATTTTTTCTGTTTCCGCATGCCATACTGCCACTATTGATTTGCAGCCAGCCCCTAGAACGCATGAATCCAGCCCCTGGATCACGTCATTCTAGCCCCTGTATTGCATCCATCTAGCCCCTGGAATGATGTAATACAGCCCCTAGATCGGGACCAAAAGTGCCACTCTTGCATCATGATAGTGGCACTTTTGCATCATGATAGTGGCACTTTTGCTTTATGATAGTGGTACTATTGCTTCATGATAGTGGCACTCTTACTTTAGAGTATGTGGCAGAGAAGAGTGGCTTTGCCTCTATCTCTATGTTTCGTAGGGTATTAAAAAAAACTGACGGGACAAACGCCCCGCCAGTTTATACATGATGCCGATTAGGCATCGTATGAGAGTCTATGGTCTGCTGTCAGACTATAGTGGATTCCAACCTTGTGCTTTCAACTCGAATTCCTGGTTGTCGCGTGTCACGAGCACGTGTCCATACTTCTCTTCGGTGATGTGACCGATGAGACGCACATCTTCCATCTCCTTGATCTTCTCCAAGTCTCCGATGGGGACGGTGAACAACAGTTCGTAGTCCTCACCGCCATTCAGCGCGCAGGTGGTGACGTTCATATTCATCTCCTCAGCCATAACAGCTGTCTGGTAGTCGATGGGCAGCTCCTTCTCGAAGATGCGACAGCCCACGCCGCTCTGCTTGCAGATGTGCATCAGTTCAGATGACAGACCGTCGCTGATGTCCATCATCGCCGTGGGACGGATGCCAGCCTCGCGCAGTTTGCGGATAATGTCGCCGCGGGCTTCGGTCTGAAGCTGTCGCTGCAGCAAGTATTCCTTACCTGCAAAGTCGGGCGAGAAGTGGGCCAGCTCTTCCAGTGCGCGCTTGTCGCCCTTCTTCTTAGCTTCCTCCACCTGCTGATAGTACACGCTCTTCTCGCGCTCCAGCAGTTGCAGTCCCATGTAGGCAGCACCCAGGTCGCCACTCACGCAGACCAGGTCGGTGTTCTTGGCGCCGTTGCGATACACGATGTCCTCCTTGCGTGCCTCGCCAACACAGGTGATGCTGATGGCCAGTCCGGTGTACGACGAAGTGGTGTCGCCGCCTACGATGTCAACATTCCATTTCTCGCAGGCCAGTCTGAGGCCGGCATAAAACTCCTCCATGTCCTCCACGCTGAAGCGCTTGCTCAGCGCCAGCGATACGGTGATCTGTCTGGGGGTGCCGTTCATGGCAAACACATCGCTGATGTTCACCATGGCCGACTTGTAGCCCAAGTGCTTCAGGTCGATGTAGGTCAGGTCAAAGTGCACACCTTCCATCAGTAGGTCGGTGGTTATCAATACCTCGCTATCGGGGTAGTGAAGCACGGCGCAGTCGTCGCCCACGCCGTACTTTGTTGATTCGTTCTTGTTCTCTAAATCTTTTGTCAGTCGGTCTATCAGACCAAATTCTCCTAATTTTGCTATTTCCATATATGATGGTTTGTGGATTATTTCTTCCATTTCTCAGTGGGGTGATCGGTGTTGAAGCCCTCTGTCTTGCTGTGCTCCAGCTTCTCCGAGCGCACAATCATCTCACGCATAATCTCGGTCATGAAAGGCTGAGCCTTGTCGGCAGCCTCCTGCACCTCTTCGTGGCTCACCTCTACGGGGATGTCGAAGCCTCCCAGGTCGGTGACCACGCTGATGCCGAAGGTGCGGATGCCACAGTGGTGTGCCACGATGACCTCGGGCACTGTTGACATGCCCACGGTGTCGCCGCCCAGGATGCGGTACATCTTATATTCAGCAGGCGTCTCGAACGTAGGACCCTGCACACCCATATAGACACCATACTGCAGGCGAATCTTTTTCTCGCGTGCAATCTGGCTGGCCAGTTTGATCAGTGAGGGGTCGTAGGTCTCGTGCATATCCGGGAAACGCGGACCTGTGGGGAAGTTCTTTCCGCGCAGCGGGTGCTCTGGGAAGAAGTTGATGTGGTCGGTGATCACCATCAGGTCGCCAATTTTGAATCCAGGGTTCATGCCGCCGGCAGCGTTGCTGACAAAGAGCGTCTTGATGCCCAGCTCATACATCACGCGAACGGGGAAGGTCACCTCCTTCATCGTGTATCCCTCATAGTAGTGGAAACGTCCCTGCATGGCCATGATATCCACGCCACCCAGTTTGCCGAAGATCAGCTTTCCAGAGTGTCCCTCTACGGTAGATACGGGGAAGTTGGGGATGGAGCTATAGGGAAATTCGTAAGAGTCAGTTATTTCTGAAGCTAATTGTCCGAGGCCGGTCCCCAGAATGATGGCTGTCTTGGGGCTTGTTGTCATCCTTTCTTTTAACCAGGATGCTGTTTCTTGAATTCTTTCGTACATAGTTAATAATTTTTTGGTTAAACTTATCGGTTTGCTCAAGCATGAATTCAATCTCCAGCGGCAGTACGAAAAGATGTGTTCTCACTGCTTCGCTCAGGCCGTCGATGTGTTTAATGCGTGCAGCATCCTTCTCGGTGGTGACTATGCATTTCGGCTCTGCTAGCTGATTGAATTCTGTGTTGATGCGTTCAATGTCTTGTGGGGTGAAACTGTGATGATCTGGGAACGTCAGCGGGTGTAGCGAGGCTACGTGGGGCTTCAGGTCTTCGATCATCTGTCGGGGCGAGGCAATGCCTGTCAGCAGTAGGCAGTTTTGCGCTTTCAGCCCTGTCAGGTCGCTGGCCTTCTCTGCCAGTTGCGTCTGTGCAGCTTCTGGGAACAGAGGCATCAGTTTGCCGTAGGACAGGGTGCTGAAGTATAGCTCCTGATAGGGGAATAGGTCCATGGCCTTGGTGACGACGCGGTAGTCCATCGGCGTCAGGTTCTTCGGACATTTCGTGACGATGATGATGTCGGCGCGGTTCTTGCCCGAGAGCGGTTCACGCATGCGACCAGCCGGCAGCATCTTGTCGTAGATGATCAGTCGGTGGTAGTCCACCAGCAGAATGTTGATGCCAGGCTTCACGTAGCGATGCTGAAAGGCGTCGTCCAGCAGAATGACGTCGGGCTGAGGGTCGTGCTGCAGCAGCAACTTGATGCCCTTGGCGCGTTTCTTCTCTACGGCGATGGTCACCTCGGGGAATTTCTGCTTCATCTGGTAGGGCTCGTCTCCAATGTCTTCGGCTGTAGAATGCTCGTTGGCCACGTGGAATCCTTTCGACTTCCGCTTGTAGCCGCGGCTCAGCACTGCCACCTTCGCACTTTTCTCCAACAGTCTTATCAGATA
This sequence comes from Xylanibacter brevis ATCC 19188, assembly GCF_000621725.1. Classification (GTDB taxonomy): domain Bacteria; phylum Bacteroidota; class Bacteroidia; order Bacteroidales; family Bacteroidaceae; genus Prevotella; species Prevotella brevis. Next base: position 135,407 of record NZ_JHXM01000012.1, on the reverse strand, counting down.
TTCGATATGAGGTGTCTTGCCAGTGCCGCCCACGGTGATGTTGCCCACCGAGATGACGGGCGTGGTGAAGCTCTCGCTTTTCAGTACGCCCATCTCGAAGAGACAGTTTCGTACCTGCACCACACAGCCGTAGAGCCAGCCCAGTGGCAGTAGCCATTTGTTGATTTTGATGAAGTCGCCTTCCATTCCTATGGTTTTCATAAGGAAAAGTGCCACTCTTCCGCTATTAAAGTGCCACTTCTCCGTTCTTATTCAGTTTAGATACCCGTAGCGAAGGGCAGTCGCGCCTGCAGACGGTTACGCTGCTGGTCGCGTCGCATCTCCATGATGGGCGTGTAGAGCTCGCCCAGTGTCTGCTGCAGTTCGGCATCCAGGTAGCTGCCTTTCTTCTCAGAACTCTCCAGCAGGGCGTCCAGCCAGTCGGTCTTGCCGGGGTAGGGCGCCGTGTAGTACTTGTCCAACTTAGCCAGTTCGGCAGCCTTTTTGACGGCATCGTCCAGCGAGCCCAGCTTGTCAACCAGCTTGATGCTGACAGCGTCGGATGCTATCCATACGCGGCCCTGAGCAATCTCGTTGACCTGCGCTTTGGTCATGCCGCGGCCATCGGCCACGATGGTGAGGAACGAGTCGTAGCCACGATCCACGTAGCTCTGCATGAAGCGAAGCACGTCGGCATTGTCCTTCTCGAATACCAGTCGTGTGTCGTAGTCGCTGTATTTATTGGTGCTCACGCCATCCCAGGTGATGCCCAGCTTGTTAGAGGCCAGTTCGCTCATGTTGGGTATCAGGCCGAAGATGCCGATAGACCCAGTCACGGTGGTTGGCTCAGCAAAGATATAGCTGGCAGGTGCGCTGATCATATAGCCACCCGAAGCCGCATAGCCACCCATCGAAACCACTACGGGCTTCTTCTCCTTCAGTTGTTTGATGGCGTGCCAGATATGTTCCGAGGCAATGGCGCTGCCACCAGGCGAGTTGACGCGCAGCACGACGGCTTTCACGTCGTCGTCCTCAGCCAGGGCGTTCAGATCCTCAACGGTCTCCTTGCCCACGATGGCATGCTCGCTGGCAAAGGCGCTGGCCTCCTCGTCGATGATCTCGCCGTAGGCATAATAGACAGCAATCTTGTCGCCTTCCTCCTTCGTGTCTTCCTTCAGGTTGATCATGTCTGCGAGGGTCAGCTGGTTGATGTCGTCATCCTCGTCGAGTCCCAACTTGCCCTTCACAATCTCCTTGATCTTTTCAGGGAAGATGGCATCGTCAATCAGTTTGGTGCTCTTATAGTCGGCAACGCTGGCGAAGCCCATGATGCTGTCGTCGGCCAGTTTGTTCAGGTGCTCGGGTGTCACGCCGCGGCTCTCGGCCATCTGCTTCAACCACAGTTTCCAGATGCCCTGCAGGTAGGCCGTGCGCTGTTCGCGGTCGTTGTCGCTCATGTCCTTACGGGTGACGCGCTCCACGGCACTTTTGTATTTACCCACGCGCGTGGCCTGATAGTTGATGCCAATCTTCTCGTACAGGCCAGTCATGTAGTAGTTCTTGCCGCCCATACCCTTGAAATCGATCATGCCCTGACAGTCCATAAAGATGCTGTCGGCTACAGAGCAAACGTAGTAAGAGCCCTGAGTGTATCTGTCGGCAAAGGCAATGATCCACTTGCCGCTCTTCTTGAAGTCGGCCAGTGCGTCGCGTACCTGCTGGGCGGTGGCAGGTGCATCGAATACGGTGGTGCCACCTTCCAGGTATATACCCTTGATATTCTCGTTGTTCTTAGCTTTCTTGATGGCACCAACGATGTCGTCCAGTCCCATGTTTGTCATATCTACCTGTCCCAGTAGTTCGTCGAAGGGAGAACCACCTTCTGTTCTTTCGTTCACCATTCCATCCATTTTCAATACGAAAACAGAGTTTTCTTTAGCCTTTGTTGGAGCAGAACTGCTGGCAATCATTGATGCAAAAGATATCATCATGATGATGCCACCAACAATAAATAGCGCAATAATGCCGCAAATGGTTGCGAGCATGTACCTAAAGAATTGTTTCATAATTAGCGTTTTTTTTGATAATTCAGTATGCAAAGATACTGTTTTTTTTATAATGATGTGCAAAAAGCTTGCAAAAAGTGTGCTTGGCCGTCAAAATAAGTATTATTTCCTTGGTCGTTTGCATATTATGTCGTATCTTTGTACCATAAAAACAAATAACTTAAAACAGATTCAATGAAGCAGAAACTCGTGTTGGCAGTAGCATTTCTCATGGTGTGTTTCACTGCCGAAGGTAAGAAAAAAACGCAAATTCAGGAGACATGGCCCAATGGCGAACCGATGGCCGCATGGTTTACAAACACTGCCAAGGTGGATGTGGAGACCCTCGGACGCAAATATATACTGACGGATTATGGCGTGCGTCAGGGCACTACCGACGTGCAAACCCGCGAGATACAAGCTGTGATCGACCGTGCTGCCACGAATGGAGGCGGCGTCATCGTTGTGCCTAAGGGCACGTTCTATTCCGGCAGTCTGTTTTTCAAGCAGGGCACGCACCTCTTGGTCGAAGAAGGGGGCGTCTTGAAAGGCTCAGATCGCATCCGCGATTTCGAGATTCGCGAGACGCGCATCGAGGGACAGGCCTGTCAATATTTTGTCGCACTGATTAATGCCGATGGTGTGGATGGATTTACCATTGCCGGCAAGGGCACCATCGATGGCAACGGACAAGACTATTGGCACGAGTTCTGGATTCGTCGCCAGTGGAACCCACAGTGCACCAACAAGGATGCTCAGCGCCCACGCTTGACCTATATCTCTAATTCAAAGAATGTGACCATCCAAGATGTGCGGCTCATCAATTCGCCTTTCTGGACCAATCATATCTACCGTTGCGACCACGTGCGCTACCTCGACCTCTATATCTATTCTGCAACCACAGGCATCAAGGGTCCTTCTACCGATGCCATCGATATCGATGTGTGCCACGATGTGGTGGTGCGCGGTTGCTATATGAACGTCAACGACGATGCCGTGGTGCTGAAGGGTGGCAAGGGCACCTTTGCCGACAAGGCACCCGAGAACGGTCCTTGCTATAATATCCTGGTGGAGAACTGCCATTATGGCACGGTGCACGGCTGTATGACGCTGGGCTCTGAGTCTGTGCACGACTGGAATGTGATCATGCGTCGCTGTCATACCGATAACACGCAGAATGTGTTGTGGCTGAAGATGCGCCCCGACACACCGCAGCACTACGAATATGTACGCGTGGAAGACTTCACCGGTCATTGCCGTAGCTTCCTGTTGGTGAAGCCCTGGACTCAGTTCTATCAGAAAGAAGAGCGTGAGGATATGCCCCTGTCGCAGTGTAATGACATCACTTTCAAGAACATCAACATGGACTGTGGCACCTTCTTTAACGTGGAAGGGTCTGACAAGTACGCACTGAAGAACTTCTCCTTCGAGAATATCAACGTGAAGGATGCTGCCAAGAAGAAAGCCTTCGAGAACCATCCCGTGGATCAGCTGACGCTGAAAAATGTGGTGGTGAATGGTGAGAGACGCTAAGTCTCTCTCATTCGCGGCATACATCTAATAACATACATAATCAACTATTACTATGAAACATCTATTAACGAAGGCCTCAATGGCCTTACTGCTGTCATTGACAGGTGTGGGCGCCTATGCCCAACAAACCATTCGGGGCACGGTGAAAGACGCCAACGGCGAACCGATGGTGGGTGTGACCGTGTCGGTGGGTAAGAGCGTTTGCTCGGTGACCGATATTGATGGTCACTTTGTGGTCAACGATGCTTCGCCATCCACCATTTTAAGCGTGACGTACATCGGTTTCAAGTCTCAAGCCATCAAGGTGGGTACCAAATCGAGGCTGGACATCATTCTGGAGGAAGACAACACGACACTCGAGGATGTGGTGGTCATCGGCTATGGCACGACGAAGCGTAAAGACCTGACAGGTGCCGTGGCTTCGGTCAGTGGCGCCAAGTTGGCTGCCAACCCAGTGGCTAATGTGGCCCAGGCCCTGCAAGGACAGTTGCCCGGCGTCAGCGTGTTCTCTCAAGACGGTCGCCCTGGTGCCACGATGAGTATCCGCGTGCGTGGCGGTGGGTCTATCACGCAGAGCAACGACCCGCTCTTTATCGTCGATGGTGTGCAGGTCAGCGACATCAGTGACATCCCTGCTGATAATATCGAGTCTATCGATGTGCTGAAAGACGGCGCATCCACGGCCATCTATGGTGCCCGTGGTGCTAATGGTGTGATCCTTGTGACCACCAAGGGAGCCACAGGCGATGGCAAAGCACGCGTTAAATATAATTTGTTTTATCAGGTCAAGGAGTCGGCTAAGACCCTCGACGTGATGAATGCTTATGACTATGTGCTTCACACCTGGAGCTATGCAAAGGCCTATGCCAACAACGAGGATGAGGGAATCGCAGAGTACTTCGGACTGGGATCTGCCTATGGCAATCATCTCAATGATTATAAGTCTGTGGGGGTTCACAATTACGTGAACGATGTGATGAGGACTGCAGGCTCGTGGAACCACGACCTGTCTCTCTCGGGTGGCAATCAGAACACGAAATACTATGCCACCGTGAGCTATTTGAAAGACGATGGCATTTGTGAGAAAACGGGTTTCCGTCGCTGGAGTGCCAACTTCAAAATCTCGCAGAAGATTACCAAAGACCTCACCTTCGATGCCAATCTGCGCTATGGCGATATGCGGTTCGATGGCACTAAGTTCGACTATACCGCAGGTAACAACGTCTATGGCTATCGTCCTGTTGATGCACCATTGGGAACGGATAACTCGGCCCTGCTGTCGATGGGCGGATCCAGTGTTGAGGCTAGCTTCTCTCCAACGGCCATCATCGACAATTACACACAGTTCACCACCCGACAGCGCGTGCGTGGCATCGGCACGTTGACATGGAACGTCCTGAAAGGACTCACGGCAAAAAGCGAACTGTCGCTGTCGCGCAACTGGAGTGAGACGCGCTATTGGGATGCGGGTCATTCTGTCAACCCCTATAATCAGGCCCAACTGACCAAGGGCGATGGCTATGGCTTGCGGTGGGCCACCACGTTGAACTACGATGTGCAGGGACTGGGTGACGACCATAAGCTGGCACTGTTGGCAGGCAACGAGATACTTGCGTCAAAGTCAAACAGTAGTCGTATCACTGGCGCTGGCTTCCCTTCTGAGTTCGACATGAAGACAGCCTTCGGTCTTATCCAGATGTATAACATGAAAGAAGCCTATCTGGATCAGACAAAACAGGTGTCCGATTTCTATAATACACAAGGTGACCCTCGCCACACGGCATCGTGGTTTGCCCGTTTGAACTATGACTTCCGTGGTCGCTATCTTTTCAATGCCACGCTGCGTGCCGATGGCAGTTCTAACTTCGCTCCCCACCATCATTGGGGCTATTTCCCGTCTGTGGCTATGGGATGGCGCATCAGCGACGAACCCTTCATGGCGTCTGCTCGTGGGTGGCTCGACAATCTGAAGCTGCGTCTCAGTTATGGCACATCGGGAAATGATGATATCGACGCCTCGCTGTGGAAAGAGTATTGGGTGCCGGAGATAACGTGGAATGGCGATAAGCGTACCATCACGTTCAAGCCTGGTGAGATCCTGGCCAATCCCGATCTAAAGTGGGAGACCACCATCAGTCGTAATGTGGGCGTGGACTACAGTTTCTGGAACGGCAAACTGCGTGGCTCTGTTGAGGCTTACTGGAATAACACCAAGGACATCCTGATGAAGGTGCCCGTGGCAGAGACAACTGGTCATAGCTATCAATACCAGAACGTAGGTGAGACCACCAATCGCGGTCTGGAACTGGCTTTGTTCTACGAGATCGTTCGCTCAAAGGATTTCAACCTGAGTATTAATGCCACCTATAATTACAACAGAAACCGGGTGGAGCATGTCGTGGAAGGTGTTAATGCAGACACCAACACCAATTGGGGTTCAACCACGAAGAGACCCTATAACGACTATATCATTCGCCAAGGCGAACCAGTGGGTACCATTCTAGGCTTTAAGTCTGCCGGCTTCTATACCGTCGATGACTTTGATGTAGTCAATGGCGTTTGGACCTTGAAGCCTGGCGTGCCTGATATCCAGGGCGTGGTGAACTACAGTGGAGGCCAGTATTTTAATCGCCCTGACGGACAGACGGCCTTCCCCGGCATGGTGCGGTTTGCCGATACAGACCAGAGCGGCACAGTGACCGAGGACGATGTGACCATCATCGGTCATGCCATGCCGCAGCACACGGGTGGTGTGAACCTGAATGCCAACTACAAGGGCTTCGATGCCAGCGTGGGCTTCACCTATCAGATTGGTGGCGATGTCTATAATGCCAATGCCATGCATTCCATGATGGGCAATAAGAACACCAGCTACGGCTGGAACCGTCTGGCTTTTGTGGCCGACTGCTATCGTATTCTTGACGTGGATGCCAACGGTGACCTGCAGCCCGTCACCGAACCACTTGCGCTCTCTGCGTTGAATAGCGGTGCCAAGCATGCACTGCCTTATTGTGAATATGGCGTGGTGTCGTCTGAGTTTATTGAGGATGCCAGCTATTTGCGCCTCAATACGCTCACGCTGGGCTATACGCTGCCAAAGACGCTGACCAAGAAAGTCGGTGTTTCCCAGTTGCGTGTTTACGTCACAGGAGGCAATCTGTTCTGTCTCTCTGGCTATAAAGGTGTTGACCCCGATGTGAATACGCGTCCAGACGGACAGAACGGTTTCCCCGTTCCTAACTACGACTGGAACGCCTATCCACGTGCTCGCACCTATACTTTCGGACTAAATGTGGCATTTTAATTTTTGGGAGGAATGATGATGAAAAGAACAATAGTATATGCTGCAATATATGCAGCGGGAATGCTGACAGTGGCTTCTTCCTGTAGCGATTTTCTTGAGACCGACTCTCCATCGAAGGTCGATGCCGCCTTTGTCTTCTCTACCAGCGAGACAGCGCGTGCAGCCCTCGAGGGCGCCTATGCCGCATGGATCGATGTGGCGCAAAACAGGGTGTTTGGCGATGGACTTTTCTATGCCTCTGATGTGGCGGGAAGCGACATCGAGCGTCATCCGGAGAAGTTTGAGTCGCAGCCCGGTCGCCACTATCCTGAGTGCTTCTATCAGAATGGCACTTATGCCGGCAGTTACGCTTTGCTTTCCTATCAGAAAGAGAATGATACTTATGCCAAACTCTATTCCGTAATCAACAAGGCAAACATTGTGATACAGTCTATCCGCTCGTCCGACAGCTATGACCAGATGCTGGCCGATGGAAAGGCGTGTACCATGGGCCAACTCTATGGCGAGGCGGTGGCGCTGAAAGCCACGGCCTATCGCGAGTTGCTGAAGTATTTTGGCGACGTGCCTTATCTCAGTGGCAAGGCTACGGATTCGGGCAACCTCTGTGGGCGCGACTCTATCTATGATGTGGTGCTCGACGAACTCCAGCAGGTTGTGCCTGTCATGTATCGTTTGGGCAGCATACCTGGCGTCACGGGTAAGAACTACTTCTCACGTACTTATGTCGAAGGACTCATCGGTCGCATCGCCCTGGAGGCAGGCGGCTATCAGACTCGCCGTGGCGACCTCTCGCCACGCACCGACGGCAAGGGACAGGTACTGACCTTCGAAACGATGGGACGCGAAACCAATGGGGCAGCCTACGGGCGCCGCACAGACTATCTGACGTACTATAAACTGGCTCAGCATTACTTCAAAGAAGTGATAGCGCAGCCTGGTTCGGCTGTCTTTCACACCACCGATCCGCGTAAGTCGGATAAGGGCCGCGTCTATGACAATCCCTACCAGTACTTCTTCCAGCAGATGCACGACAGCGATGATGGCTTTGCCGATGAAAGCATCTATGAGGTAGCTATCGCACAAGGCACTAGCGATGATGCTCGTCCTTATAGTTTCGGACGTCCTACCACCGGCAATAAGACAGACAACTTCCCGTGCAAGAACTACGGTCAGGGGCGCATCAATCCTGCTTTCTATTATGGCATGTTTGCACCTAACGACAAGCGCCGTGATGTTTGTTGCACCGTCACTGCCACCAATGGCGGTAAAGGCACCGAGATACTGCTTCCCTTCACGCCCGGTTCACAGGGAAAGGGTGGGGGCATCTCCTACAACAAATGGGATGAGAACCGCCAGGCTAAGGTGTGGACCTCCTATAATCGTAAGTCAGGCATCAACGGACCATACATGCGTCTTTCCGAGATTTATCTGGGATATGCTGAGGCTTGTGCTATGTTGGGCGATGATGTTGAAGCCAAGCAATACCTGACGATCATTCGTGATCGTGCTTTCCCCGCCGGTCAGGCTCGTGTTGATGAGTTTATTGCCAGTGAAGGCTCTCTGCTTGAAGCCGTCATCGATGAACGCGGGTTTGAGTTTGCCGGCGAGGGTGACCGTCGTCAGGTGCTCATCCGCACAGGACTGATCGGTAAGAAGATCAAGGCCATCAAGCAGCTCACCAAGCAGATGATGGATGGACTGGAGGCCGATGGCTATTATCGTTTTGAGAATGGCAATGTGATCTCTTCTCAGGTATATACGAAGTCAGTAGATGGCAATGCCGTTCTTGGCCATAGACTGACGGCGCAGTGCCCTGCAGGCAAGGAGGATGACCCGCTGCTCTTCCCTGGTTGGCGTGGCGTCAAAGACGACTGGAGTAGCTACGGCTTGGTGGTCGATGCTTCTTATGCCCCCAACCTGGCCATCCGTGGTCTCTTTACACCCCTCACTGATGCCGAGAAGATAGCGCTCGAGGCTGATGGCTATAAAGCCCAGGATTGGGGAAAGACCCTGATCGAGAATCGCGACGAATACGATAAGTACTTGTTCTATGAATACGACTGTGAGTCGGCCCCCATCCACTACTGGCCTTTCACGCCCAACGTGCTTAGCAACGGTGGTTTCAAGAATGGGTATGGCTTTAAAAACAAGTAATCGTTTCTCGCGCTTACCTTAATATAATATAAATATAAGCGTGCCAAATTGTCAGCAAAGACATTTTGGCACGCTTTTCGCTTACATTCTGGCAGAACAAAATATTATTCAAAATTAAAACATATAGTTATGAACATTAAACCATTAGCAGACCGCGTGCTCGTATTGCCTGCACCGGCTGAAGAGAAAATCGGTGGAATTATTATTCCTGACACAGCAAAAGAGAAACCCCTTCGTGGTCTTATCAAGGCCGTAGGTAAGGGTACCAAGGACGAAGAGATGATCCTGAAGGAAGGCGACGAAGTTCTCTATGGAAAATATAGCGGAACCGAAATCGAACTCGATGGTGAGAAGTTCCTGATGATGCGTCAGAGCGATGTGCTCGCTGTGATTGAGAAGTAAGAATTGAAAAATTGAAGAATTGAAAAATTGAAGTATCATGGCAAAAGAGATTAAATTCAATATGGACGCCCGCGATGCTATGAAGCAGGGCGTTGACCAGTTGGCTAATGCAGTAAAGGTTACCCTTGGTCCTAAGGGTCGTAACGTGGTTATCGAGAAGAAGTTCGGTGCTCCTCAGATTACTAAGGACGGTGTGTCTGTAGCTAAGGAGATTGAGCTCGAGGACCACTTCGAGAACACTGGCGCACAGCTCGTAAAGAGCGTTGCTTCTAAGACTGGTGACGATGCCGGTGATGGTACAACAACTGCTACTATCCTGGCTCAGGCTATCGTTTCTGAGGGTCTGAAGAACGTCACTGCAGGTGCTAACCCCATGGATCTGAAGCGTGGTATCGACAAGGCCGTGAAGGCTGTTACCGACTTCATCGCCAAGAGCGCTGAGCAGGTAGGTGACAACTACGATAAGATCGAGCAGGTGGCCACTGTTTCTGCCAACAACGATAAGGAGATCGGTGAACTGCTGGCTGAGGCTATGCGTAAGGTTTCTAAGGATGGTGTCATCACTATCGAGGAGAGCAAGAGCCGCGACACACATATCGGTGTTGTTGAGGGTATGCAGTTCGACCGTGGCTATCTGTCAGCTTACTTCGTTACAGACAGCGAGAAGATGGAGTGCGCTATGGAGAACCCCTATATCCTTATCTATGACAAGAAGATTTCTAACATCAAGGAGTTCCTGCCCATCCTGCAGCCCGCTGCAGAGAGCGGCCGTCCTTTGCTGATCATTGCTGAGGATGTTGACTCTGAGGCTTTGACCACACTGGTAGTAAACCGTCTGCGTGGTGGTCTGAAGATTTGCGCTGTCAAGGCTCCTGGCTTTGGCGATCGTCGTAAGGCTATGCTCGAGGATATCGCCGTTCTGACAGGTGGTACCGTTATCAGCGAGGAGAAGGGCTTGAAGTTGGAGCAGGCTACACTCGAGATGCTGGGCACCTGCGAGAAGCTGACCGTTACTAAGGACAACACCACCATCGTTAATGGTGCTGGCGACTCTCAGGCTATCAAGGATCGTATCAACCAGATCAAGGCTGAGATCGAGAATACTACTTCTTCTTACGATAAAGAGAAGCTGCAGGAGCGTCTGGCTAAGCTGTCAGGTGGCGTAGCTGTTCTCTACGTAGGTGCTAATAGCGAGGTAGAGATGAAGGAGAAGAAGGATCGTGTTGACGATGCACTCTGCGCTACACGTGCTGCTATCGAAGAGGGTGTTGTAGCAGGTGGTGGTACCACTTACATCCGCGCACTCGACGTACTGGCCGACCTGAAGGGCGACAATGCCGACGAGCAGACTGGTATCAACATCATCAAGCGTGCCATCGAGGAGCCTCTGCGCCAGATCGTGACCAACGCTGGTGGCGAGGGTGCCGTAGTTGTTCAGAAGGTTCGTGAGGGTAAGGGTGACTTCGGTTACAATGCCCGCCTCGACAAGTACGAAGATATGCGTGCTGCAGGTGTTATCGATCCTGCTAAGGTTTCTCGTGTAGCTCTCGAGAACGCCGCTTCTATCGCTGGCATGTTCCTGACCACCGAGTGCCTCATCTGCGACAAGCCCGAGAAGGAGCCTGCCATGCCAATGGGTGGCGCTCCAGGAATGGGCGGCATGATGTAAGTCTATAAGAATGAGTATGTAAGGCGTTTTGCCAACTCAACTTTACAAAAGGCGAAAGAAAAGTTCAAGACTTCTCTTTCGCCTTGATTTATATCAAAATCCAAAGTTTTTTGTGTCAAAAAGTTTGGTTCGTAAGAATAATGTTCGTACTTTTGCATCAGAAAAGATATTTTTTTGATTTGTTTTAGTAGATTAGTTTTTAAGTAGTTTGTTTTTGGAGCTGGTTGTCGTGAGACAGCCGGCTTTTTTTATGCTCTTCTTTTTGCAAGAATCAAATAAAACTATTACCTTTGTCGCATAAATCATGAAATCAGTAGCATGCATCAACTATTAGAACTCTATAAACAGTGGCGAGGCGAGGAACCTGCCGTCACCAGTCAGTTGCCTGTGGCTGGTAGCAACCGTATTTATTATCGTATGACGGATGGCGAAGGACAAAGCGTTGTGGGGTGTATTGGCACCAGTCGCGACGAGAATCATGCCTTCATCTATTTGGCACGCCATTTCTCCAAGCGCCAGTTGCCTGTTCCGCAGGTGTTGGCCGTCAGCGAAGACGAGTTGCGCTATCTGCAAACAGACTTAGGTTCGGTTTCTCTTTTCGATGCCATTCGTGGTGGTCGCGAGGCAGGTGGTCGTTATACGCTGAAAGAGCAGGAACTGCTGAAAGCCACCATTCGCGAACTGCCCAATGTGCAGTTTCGTGGTGCCCGCGAACTGGACTTCTCCAACTGTTATCCTCAGCCGGAATTCAATATCGAAGGGGTGCTCTTTGATCTCAACTACTTTAAGTATTGCTTTCTGAAAGCCACCGAGCTCGACTTCCATGAGCTGAAGCTCGAGGCAGACTTCCGTCTGCTGGCTAAAGATCTCACGGCAGAGAAGTGTGACAGTTTTCTCTATCGCGACTTTCAGGCGCGTAATGTCATGTTGACAGACGGGAAACCATACTTTATTGATTTCCAGGGAGGCCGTCGCGGACCTTTCTATTATGATCTGGCCTCGTTCTTGTGGCAGGCCTCTGCCCGTTATCCCGACAAACTGCGTAATGAACTCCTTGACGACTACTACGAGGCAGCCCAGCAGTTTATAGAGATGCCCAAGCGCGAGGTCTTTGCCAGTCGTTTACAGCTCTTCGTGTTCTTCCGCACACTACAGGTGCTGGGTGCCTATGGCTTCCGTGGCTATTTCGAGCGCAAACAGCATTTCATAGACAGCATTCCGCCTGCCATTCAGAACCTGCGTGAGCTTCTACAAACGGCAGATTTCCAATATCCCTATCTGGTTTCGCTGTTGCGCAAACTCACCGAGTTGCCACGCTTCCAGCGCATAGAAGTGCCAGCCCCTCGTTCTGATGGCTATAAGACCACCGACAACAACCCCTATAAGGCGCATCCCAAGGATGGTCCAGCCACATTCTCAAAATACGATGGCAAAGGACCTTTGGTCGTGAAGGTCTTCAGTTTCTCGTATCGAAAGGGAATCCCCGAGGACGAGAGCGGCAATGGTGGCGGCTATGTCTTCGACTGTCGCTCTACCCACAACCCCGGCCGTTATGAGCCCTATAAGCAGCTGACCGGTCTTGACGAGCCAGTGATTCGTTTCCTTGAAGACGATGGCGAGATACTGACATTCCTGGAGAGTGTCTATAAACTGGCTGATGCGCATGTAGAGCGTTACATCCAGCGTGGCTTTACTTCTTTAATGTTCTCGTTTGGCTGTACCGGCGGACAGCATCGCAGCGTATATAGTGCCCAGCATCTGGCAGAGCACATCCATCAGCAGTTTGGTGTTGAAGTGCGCATCTGTCATCGCGAACAGAACATCCGTCAGACACTTGAAGCAAAACAATAACTCATTGAGTCCACTTTCTTGTGGGCTCAATCTTTTTTTATATAACAATGAAAAAACTACTTACACTAATCATTCTGTTCCTGACACCATTTGCCATTATGGCACAGTCGGAACAAGTAAGCACCGTAGCCAATGGCCGTGTGCAGGAGTTATGGATTGACAATGGCAGTCGCCACATCTATGGCGAACTCTTCACGCCTGCCGTCACAGGAAAAAAGGCACCGATAGCCATCATCGCCCATGGCTTTAATGGCTCTTTCGATTATGGTCGTCATTATTTCGACGTGATGAGTCGCAAAGGCTATCAGTGCTACACCTTCGATTTCCCGTGTGGTTCGGTGCGTAGCCGTTCCGACAACAACACCCTCAACATGTCTATCCTTGACGAGGTGAGCGATCTTCGTGCCATCGTGAAGTACTTCCGCAGTCAGGGCCACCGCCACATTGTGCTCGTTGGCGAGAGTCAGGGCGGACTGGTGTCGGCACTGACCGCTGCCGAACTGAAAGGGCAGGTGAGCCAGCTGGTGCTGGTCTATCCAGCCCTGTGCATCCCCGACAACTGGCGCCAGTATTATCCGCAGGTAGAAGCCATCCAGGACGTCACCGAACTGTGGGGCGTCAAGATGGGACGTCGCTTCTTTGAGGAAATACACGACATGCATCCTTTGGACATCATCGGCAAATATCGTGGTCCTGTACTGATTGTTCAGGGCGACCAGGACCGCATCGTGTCTATGGACGACTCACGTCGGGCGCAGCAGCTCTACCGCAAGGGCACCCGTCTGCACGTCATCCCCGGTGCTGGTCATGGCTTCAAACCTCACGAGTTCCAGCAGGAAGTCGAACAGCTGGAATTATTTCTAAAATAGTCCAGACGTGTGAGGCCTGGACTGTCCTGTTGACAGGTAATCGATGATGCTTTTGGTCTTGTCGATAAAGAAAAAAGGAAGATATCTTGGAAATATTGTAGAATTGTTTTACTTTTGCAAGGAGAAAATCATTAATGTCACACGAAAATACTGTTGATATGAAAAAACTTTTGGTAATCGGAGCAATGGTGCTGGGCACCATGCAGTCCATGGCACAAAATGTGGCGCAGACCTCTGCGCAAGATGTACAACTTGCTACAATGCAACAGACGGTTCAGGCAGACGACAACGATGGAAACGGTCTGCTTCCCAACGTGTTCAACCATCTGGGCGTTGGCGTCGGCATTGGTGTAATGAATGGTTTGAGCTTCGAATTGGCTACACCGGCAACACGCTTCCTGGCTCTTCGTGCTGGCTATAACTTCCTGCCGAAGCTGAAGATGGATGTGGATTTCGATACGGATTTCGCCGATTTGAACAGCACGGTGCAAAACAGTCCCGAGTTCAAGGATTATCAGATTCCAAACGAGATTACCGTAGAGGGCAAGCTCAACATGGGAACAGCCCATGTGTTGGTCGATGTCTATCCCTTCCAGCTCAGCAGTTTCCGTGTTACCCTTGGTGCCTACTTCGGTGCCGATAAGATTATCAAGGTGTATAACAAGAATGAGGGCGAGCTGATGGGCGTCACCCGTTGGAATAATGATAGTCAGGACCTCACTAAACTGGTTGCCCTCCGTGCTATGAACGGCGGTAAGCTGGATAAAGTTGGTTTCGACATGGGCGACTATTTCCTGGAGCCTGATGCCAATGGTAACCTGGAGGCCAGTATCAAGGTGAAGAACTTCCGTCCGTACCTGGGCGTGGGCTTTGGTCGTGCGGTTCCCCGATATAGCCGTGTGACTTGCAACTTCGATCTGGGTGTACAGTTCTGGGGCAGCCCCGAAGTTTATCTGCATGGTGCCAACGGCGACGAAAAGCTACAATCGTCTGACCTCTCTGGCGAAGGCAGCAAAGCCGTAGAGATACTCAGTAAAGTAAAGGTGTGCCCCATGATGAGTCTGCGTATTGTGGGTCGTATTTTCTAAAAGAAAAACCGCCATCCTCACGGACAGCGGTAAAATTTATGAAAAAACTAAATGTTAAGTTTGAAATATTAATGCACTAATGATATCCCATCATCAGATATGGTGATAAGCCGACGGCGGTACAAATCGCCGACTGCCTTTTTAAATGCTTTCTTTGACACCTTGAAACGGTCGCTGATTAGTTCCGCCGGACTATTGTCCGACAGTTCGCAGTGGCCGTTGTTCTCGTAGAGATAGCGCAACAGTACCTCTGCAAACTCCAGCGTGTGCTGGCGTCCGGTGGGCTGCAGCGTGATGTCTATCTTGCCGTCCTGGCGCACATGGTCTATGTAGGCCGTCAGGCGGTCGCCGGTGTGCAGTGGCTGGAACACCTGATTCTCGAAGATCAGTCCCTGATACTTGTTGTTGATAATGCACTTGAAGCCCAGGTCGGTCTTCTGCCAGATGAGGCAGTCGCACGTGTCGCCATGCTTCATCAGGTCGCCCTTGGCCGTTTTCTCTGTAGCCTCCTCCGTGTTTGACTTGGCAGCTGCCTGACTGATGTACTTATCTACCTTGGCGGTGGCCATCAGACGGTGGCTCTCCTCGTCTTCTTTCACATAGACGATGTAGTGCTTGCCCACCTCCATGCGCTGTTTCTGTTCGCGGAAAGGACAGAAAAGATCCTTCTGAAGTCCCCATTTCATGAAGGCGCCATACTTGTTGATCCATGCCACTTCAAGACAGGCAAACTCGCCAACGATGGCCAGTGGCGTCTCGGTGGTGGCCACGGTGCGCTCTTCCTGATCCAGATAGACGAACACCCTGATCTCGTCGCCTATCTTCATCTGTGGTGTCACATAGCCCTTGGGCAACAGAATTTCGCCCTCGTCGCCTCCGTCCAGATACAGGCCGAAGTCCACGCGCTTCACGATTTTCAGCGTGTTGTAGTTTCCTAGTTGTATCATATCGTTCCTCCTTCTTCTTCTCCTCCTTGAGCTACTATTTCCAGGAGTCCGTCTTTCATGTGGATGGTGCGGTCGGTCAGCGTGGCCAGTTCCTCGTCGTGGGTCACGATGACAAATGTCTGTCCGAACTTGTCGCGCAGGTCGAAGAACAGCTGGTGCAGTTCGGCCTTGTTCTTAGAGTCGAGCGAACCGCTGGGCTCGTCGGCCAGAATCACCGCTGGGTTGTTGACCAGCGCACGAGCCACGGCAACGCGCTGTTTCTCGCCGCCCGACAGCTCTGCAGGCTTATGACTGGCGCGCTCAGAGAGTCCCATGAACTGCAGCAGTTCCAGGGCGCGTTCCTTTGCCTCTTTGTTCGATCGTCCGGCAATGTAGGCCGGTATCATGATGTTTTCAAGAGCTGTGAACTCGGGCAGCAGCTGGTGAAACTGGAATACAAATCCCAGATGACGGTTGCGGAAGTCTGACAGCTGTTTCTGGCTGAGTGTGGTGGTGTCGATGCCATCCACGCACACCGTACCACTGTCAGGACGGTCCAGTGTACCCATGATTTGCAGCAGCGTGGTCTTTCCAGCACCGCTGGGGCCCACAATGCTCACCACCTCGCCTTTCGCAATGTCGAGGTCGATGCCTTTCAGCACTTGTAGTGAGCCAAAACTCTTGGTGATATTTCTTAATTTAATCATTGTTCTTTGGTGCCTTTCTTGCGGTGTGAATCCAGCGCGAGAGCATGTCATAGACGCTGTTCTCCTCGTAGTGCTGTGCCTCGGTGAAGCTCATGCTGTCTTCCTTCGTGTCGCCATACTGGTCGGGGAAGATGATCATGAGGTTGGTGCCGGCAAAGTATTGTGTCAGCTCGTCGGGCAGTCGCTCTAAGGCGTTTTTATAACTGATAGTACCCTTACGGGCAGTGATGACGATGAAGAGCTGGTCCTTGCCGATGCCGGCAGCCAGCTTGGGCAACTCATTCCAGTGGCCCATCGGGGTGTATTCTCCACGTACGTGTGGGTGAACATTATTGATGTATTGTGCTATGAGCGACAACGACTCCTGGCGTCCGTGAAACTGTATGCGGCAGTCCAACTGTCCGGCCAGGCGGCACACGCGCTCCAGCCAGCGATGGAAGCCCGGCTCAAACTCTGCGCGCGAGGGCACGGCCACCTGTATGCGGCGCAGTGTGCTCAGTGGCTGTTCAAAACGAGTCAGCACGATTTGTCGGTTCAGTCCGTTGTAGAGGCTTTGTATGAACTCGCCCCAGAACTTAGGCGACACCTCCGTATGCACGTGCATGCCCATCACAATCTCCGAGCATCCAAACTCGCGGAAGGCATGTTTGATGCCGTTGGCAATGTTGGTGGCCAATCGCACCTGCGTCTGCATCATCACCTCCGAGGCGCTGGCCTGTCGCTCCAGCTGTTCCAGCAGTCGCAGTCCCTGTTCGCGCTCCACAGCACTGTTCTGTCCGTCGTACACCACGTTCAGTGCCACCAGTCCGCGGCTCAGCTTCTCGTTGCGCATCAGCAGCGACAGATAGACCAGTTGTGGCGCAATTTCGGGGTATTTCACGCAGACCAGTATCTTCTCGTCGTCGTGCTGCGGCTTGTGGTCTATGTCCAGGTTCAGCTTCTCGCGGAAGATGATCTCCTTGGCGGCCTTGTCGGTCATCATGGTCGAGACGATACAGGTGACCAGTATCATCAGTACCACGCCGTTCAGCATCTCGTTGTTCACCAGCATCACCCCCGGCGCCACTTCGATGCGCATGCCCACCATGGTCATGGCGATGGCGCCAGCAGCATGGGCCGATGTCAGTCCGAACATCATGTGGCCCTCGGCTTTGGGCAGACGGAAGATGATGGCCGAGGTATAGGCGGCCAGTGCTTTTCCAAACGTGCCAAAGAAGGCGATGAGCAGCACGATGCCTATCACCTGAGCGCTGTCGAGCACAGAGTGTAGGTCAATGAGCATGCCCACACCAATCAGAAAGTAGGGGATGAACAGTGCGTTGCCAATGAACTCGATACGGTTCATCAGCGGCGACACATGGGGTATGTATCTGTTCAGTATCAAACCCGAGAAGAAGGCGCCGAAGATGCCTTCCAGTCCAATCAGACTTGACAGTGCTGCGCTGAGGAACATCACCGCCATGATGAAGATGTACTGCATCACGCGGTCGCTATAGCGGCGCAGGAAGTAGCGCGTCAGTCGCGGTATCAGGTAGATGCAGCCGGCCATATAGACCGCCAGTTTTACTGCAAACAGCAGCCAGAACACCACGCCACTGTTCTCGTCGAACGTGCCCACCAGCGCAGCCAGCATCACCAGCGACAGAAACAGCGATATCATCGACGAGCCCACGCTGAGCATCACGCTCGAGTTGCGCTGCAGACCGTAGCGCCCTATGATGGGGTAGGCTATCAGCGTGTTGGATGCCATGATGCAGCCCAGCAGAAACGAAGCCTTGCCGCTGTAGCCCAGCAGCGTCATTGACATCACGTAGGTGAGCATCAGCGGGATGACGCACGTCAGCAGTCCAAAGATGATGAAGCGCTTGGTGTTCTTCTTCACGCTCTCCAGGTCCATCTCCAGTCCGGCCAGGAACATGATGTAGAAGATGCCCACGCGCCCAAACAGCTCGAACGACTCGTCGCGCTGCAGCACGTTGAGTCCGTAGGGACCTATCAGGATACCAGCCAGCACCATGCCGATAATGTGCGGGATGCGCAATTTACCCATGATGATGGGTGCAAACAAGACAATCAGCAGCACCACGAAGAATATCAGCGTGGGGTCGGCAATGGGGAAATATGTGGCTAATAGTATCATTTCAAGTGCAAAGGTACGAATTATTGTTTAAATCTTTCCTGTTGCCACCATTTTTTTTCTTGTCAACAGAAATTATAAAGCAATAACAATGAAAAAAAAACCAATTATTCTTTGTATTTTGTATGTTTATTCGTAACTTTGCAGCCGAATTTTACGAACCAAATAAAAATTAAGCAAGATGAAAGTAGCTATTGTAGGTGCAAGTGGAGCAGTGGGACAGGAGTTCCTGAGACTGCTCGATGAGAGAAACTTCCCCATGGATGAACTGGTATTGTTTGGCTCCGAGCGTTCGGCTGGTCGTACATATAAGTTCCGTGGTAAGGATATCGAAGTGAAACTGCTGAAGCATGGCGACGATTTCAAGGATATTGATATCGCCTTCACATCGGCAGGTGCTGGCACCTCAAAAGAGTTTGCTGAAGACATCACCCGCTATGGCTGCGTGATGATCGACAACTCGAGTGCTTTCCGTATGGACGACGATGTGCCCTTGGTTGTGCCTGAGTGCAATGCTGAGGATGCGCTGAAGCGCCCCCGTGGCATCATTGCCAACCCCAACTGTACCACCATCATGATGGTAGTAGTGCTGCAGCCACTGGAGCAGCTGTCGCACATCAAGCGCATCCACGTCAGCTCTTACCAGAGCGCCAGTGGTGCCGGTGCCGCTGCTATGGCCGAACTGCAGCAGCAGTACAAAGAGATTGTGGAGACTGGCGAGGTGAAGACCATCAAGAAATTCCCCCACCAGCTGGCATACAATGTGATTCCCCAGATCGACGTGTTCCAGCCCAACGGCTATACCAAGGAAGAGATGAAGATGTACAACGAGACACGCAAGATTATGCATACCGATGCCAAGTGCTCGGCCATGTGTGTGCGCGTCAGCTCGCTGCGCTCTCACTCTGAGTCGGTGTGGATCGAGACCGAGGCACCCATCTCTGTCGAGGATGCCCAGAAAGCCATCGCTGCCGCTCCCGGCTGCACGCTGGTTGACGATCCCGCCACATTGACCTATCCCATGCCGCTGGAGACTGCCGGCAAGGACGATGTCTTCGTAGGTCGTGTGCGCAAAGACCTGGCCGACGAGAATGGCCTGACCTTCTGGCTCAGTGGCGACCAGATTCGCAAGGGTGCAGCCCTCAACGCTGTTCAGATTGGCGAGTACCTGGTGAAAGAGAAGGCTCTGCCTTGCTTCGCGTAAGGACGACATAATAGAATTATGTTGAGTAGATATACGTAGATAAAGGAAGGTAGCCGCTGTCCCTCTATCTCCTTTTATCTCCAAGTCAAGCGGAGCTTGAATGACATAAGAAAATAATAACTGAAACCTTTTATAAGAGTCTGGTGTTGCCAGAACTGCCGATGCTATCGGTGTTCTGAGAGCGCCAGACTTCTCTTTTCCTCTAGCTGCATCAGGGCCGTTGCGCTCCCCAATAGTGCCACTTTCGCCACCTAATAGTGGCACTATTAATTTGCAATAGTGCCACTTTTGACTCGCAATAGTGCCACTTTTGCTCCCGTTCTAGAGTCTAGATCGCACCATTCTAGAGTCTAGATCGCACCATTCTAGAGTCTAGAATCCACCTTTCTAGAGTCTAGAGTTGGATGAAGAGCTAAACTATTGCATGTGAAGAGCATAATTCTTGCTCCATAATAGTGGCGCTATTGGGGGCTAAAACAGGGCGAATGAGCATCCTAGTCAAGCTAAATTTCTGATGATTTATTTGGCTGTTTCAGTAAAAAATAGTACTTTTGCATCCGCTAACGCGACAAAATGCGCCTGTGGCGGAATTGGTAGACGCGCTAGACTTAGGATCTAGTGTCTCGCGACGTGCAGGTTCGAGTCCTGTCAGGCGCACCAAAGAGGAAATCAACGTGCTTGTGTTCAAGCCTTTGGTTTCCTCTTTTCTATTCTCCCCTTGTATCCCCCGTGATAAAACAAAAACCGAAGAAAACCAAAATTAATATCAAATTGTTTTGTATTGTTCTTGTTTCTTTGTACCTTTGTCGCAAGTATTTCCCGACGGTTGTAGACAACCCATGCCTTGGCATGATTCCCTGAGAGCAGGGTGGGGTGCGATTTTTGAGGGTAAATAATAACAGCATTAGCAGTTATTATTTACCCTCAAAAATCCTACTGGCGGCTTACGCTAAAGCCCTTTTGGAATTGCCTTGCGGCAGACTACGTTCCAGTAGTTGAATGCAAAGATAGTATAAAAATTACAATCTTCCTTCTATTTACAGGAAAAAATTGCTTTGTAGGAAAAATGACAAGGACAAGGAATCTACATAAAAGTTGTTCCAGTTCCAGTTGTTCCAATTAAAATTTGAGAGACGAACCCCCTTATTATATATTCATAACTAATTAATATATAGATAGTTATATATAGAAACAGGGGTAATGGAACTGCCAAAAATAAAACTGGAACAACTGGAACTGGAACGCACGAACACTTTATCCTCGTCTAAAAGTCAGAATATCAACAACTTACACTTTACCAACACCCCACTCCATTGATTACTATTCCCTCTAAAAGGCACAAATCGTTTCTGTTTTTCAGCAAAAAAGGCATGAAAAACGATTCGAAAATTGCTTTTTCGATGAAAAGACGTGCGGTTGCTGCAAAAATGGCTATCGAGAAAAAAGGCGTAACCATCTACGATTTGCGCCTACACGAGAGGAAAAAGCCTCCGCGTGTAGGCGCAAATGCTATTACGTATAGAAAAAATGCTTCCCGAACTTAACGGATGATGTACCTTTAAGACTTTCCTAGAAGAGTTTTGATTGCATGAATAAAATCTTCCACTTTGGGAGTATACTCATCTATCATTTCCTTATCGCAATAGACAAAATCATCATAGTCTCCACTATGACGGATTTCGAATAATCGACTAAAAGTCTTGCCATATTCATTTGAAAGCAAGCCTTTAGATACAAAATGTAATCCTAATAAAGTCTTAGCTCCAGCATGAGATTGTGTGTTCAAGCCATTTGCAACAAGAAGTGCAGAAACTGCATAATAGCATGCATAATACAACCGATTAGCAGCAGCATTAAAATGTGCTTCCTTAGCAAGAATCTCAACCTCATTGAGTGTCTCGTCAGCTCTATCAAGCCTGTATTGTATAAGTGCCTCTCGGCTTTGTTCATCTAAAGTCTCTTTCATAACTTTATCCCTTCATTCATAACGTTCACATAGAAAGGGGTTTTAAAGGGGCGATTCTCCCATTGTTTACGGAGCATTATCATGGGACTGATAAGAATGCCTGTATTGAGTTCTAAATCGTATAATGCGCCTGACAACGCCTCCTCTCTACGAAAATTTCTCTTATCACCATCGAGCAGTATCAGCACATCAATATCGCTATCGGCACGCGCATCACCTCGTGCTTCTGAACCATAAAGAATTGCCTTTGCCGTAGGTTCTGTTCTTTCTATGGTCTGTTTAATCTGCTGAACAATCTCTGGTCTTCTCATAATTTATTCTTTTTGCAAAGATAAAAAGAAAATCTGAACTTCCAAAATTATTCATTGGATTTTTACTTTTGCCATGAACTGAGTATTTTTGAGCCCAATTTTGATCAATTTCCACGCGGTAGCGTGCCGTTATTCTTCCCACATTGCCGTCCAGAACCTGGCAGATGACGAAGCAAGCGTTTGAGGGCTGAAAAGAATTTTGGCCAAAATTTAATTAATTCTGGCCGGAATTTAGAAAATAATGGCCAGAATTCGAAATCAAATTATAGCTATAATTCAATAAATAATAGCTATAATCGCACGAATTATAGCTATTATTTATTCTTGGAGTGTTTGTTTACTGTTCACAAAGTGCCACTTTACGCATCGAATAGTGGCACTTTACGCATCGAATAGTAGCACTTTAGAAGTGGTGACGATAATTTTTGGTCTTATTTGCTTGTTTTTTCAAATTATAATTCGTATCTTTGTCGCAAATCTATAACATTATGGAAGTCAAGACAATACTACTAACCATGTCACTCATGTTGTCGGCGTCAACCGTGAGTGCCCAAAATTCCCTTGCCGTTCATCAGCAGGATGGACAGGTAACCGTGTTTTCCTTTACAGAGAAGCCCGTTGTAACCTATAGCGACAACGAGCTGGTGCTGACCACTCGCAAGACGGCTGTTCAGTATCCTCTCTATAAGTTGAAGAAGCTGACGTTTGACACAGCATGGGATGATCCTTCGCGCATTGAAGAGCAAATAGTCAATGCGAAGTTCCGTTTTCAGGGCAATGCCATTGTTGTTACGGGTTGCAAGCCTGGTGCGCAGCTTATGGTATTCGACCTGAAAGGCAAGAAAACATGTCAGTTGCGTACCGACGATAAGGGTTGCGCCACGATTTCTCTTAACGGACTTCGTAAGCAAGTCTATGTGATGAAAACCGACCATTGTTCATTTAAATTCCGCAAGCCATGAAGAAGATCCTTTTCATATTGTTCGCCGCATTCCTTGTCACGAATGCAGTATTTGCCGAGGACATCTCCGAAGATCAAGCTATTCAGATAGCCTCCCAGTTTGTTGTCAATAGTCAGCCTAGTATGGCTAAGGTTAAGGGCTATCGTGCTCCGAAGCATACTTTGATGCCGAAGATGGCTCATGCCCTACAGTCGAAGGTGGCTGCCAACAAAGACAATGTGTATGTCGTAAATCTTGGCAACGACCAAGGTTTTGTGATTGTGTCGGGCGAGAGCGGCACGGACTGTGAGGTGCTGGGCTATTGTGACCACGGCTCGTTCTCCTACGACAGCTGTCCCGTTCAGTTGAAAGACCTGCTTAGCTTTTATTCCGATGCTATTGACAAGCTGCGAAAGAATCCTGCACTTGCATCGCCATCTTCTCAAAAGGCAAAAGCCGACATGGGTACCGTGATGGTTGGTCCGTTACTGACAACAACGTGGGATCAGGCGGCTCCCTTTAATATGTTTTGTCCTGAGGGATGTCCTGCGGGGTGCGGTCCTGTGGCCATCGCTCAGCTGATGAACTATTGGGAGTGGCCAAAGGAGTCGATGGGAAAAATCCGTGTAAATGATAAAGATGTGGATTTCTCGGGTCATGTCTACGACTGGGACAAAATGGTTGACCGCTACGACATGTATTACTCAAAGGACGAAGAGGGCTACCAAGAAGAGGTTGTGACCTATAACTACGAGCAGGCTGTTGCTGTGGCTCAATTGATGGCCGACATTGGTAAGGCATTCGGCACGGATTATACTCCTGAGGCAAGCAGAACCCCGTTTATTTATGAGCCGCTGGTCACGAACTTTGGGTATAACCTTGATGACGAATATGGCATTGAGCTGCATCGTGATTCTCTGGCATCAGGATTGCTGGATGTCATGAGGGCAGAACTCGACAAGCAGCGTCCCATGCTCTATTGTGGCGGCGGAATGGTAGGAGAACCTCATGCTTTGGTTTGCGATGGCTATACATCGACCAACTACTTCCATTTCAACTATGGTTGGGGAGGCGATGGTGATGGCTTTTACAAAAATGCCATCTGCAGTTTTTTTGCCGATGTGTATCTCTATACAGGCATTCGTCCATACGACCCAGCCGTCAAGGTGATTGGCGATTACAAGTATGAACTGGTCAAGGAGACAGGTCTCGCCACTATTATAGATTGTATGAAGACGGGTGGTGACGGCGTTACGCTCAACATTCCCTCTACTGTAACCGACACAGACGAAACAGTCTATAAGGTCACACGCATTCGCCGAATGGCATTCTATGGGAAAGGACAATTTGAGAAGGTGATAATGGGAGACAACATCGAGTCTGTAGATCCATTCTCCTTTGCCAATACCAGAATCAACGAAGTGGTGCTGAGTGACAAGTTGGAGCAAGTACCCGACAACGCTTTCCAACTGACTGGCGTCAAGAAGCTCACCATCGGCAAGAATGTACGTCGCATAGGAAAGAAAGCCTTCTATATGTGTCCACTCACAGAGGTTGTTAGCCGTAGCCCTGCATTTGAAGTTGGCGACGCAGCCTTTGCCATCTCGAAGCCCGATTGTGGTGAGTGGCTGGGGTGCATCACCTCGCTGGGTGATTCAGCCTTCTTTAGTGCTACGTTCGTGGACAAAGAGCCGGTATTCTCACACTTGGTGAGCGTCGGCGAAAGAGCCTTTGCCGGTGCCCGTTTCCCAAGGGACAACTTCAAGATTCCCGCTACGCTCAGACATATTGAACCTACGGCATTTAACAATGCCCTTACGGCCTATGGCGCGTTGGCAAGCCTTGAGGTTTCTGATGAGAATCCTTATTTCTCGGGTGGTGGCGCATTCCTATTCAACAAGAATAAGTCAAGCCTCATTCTGCTTATGCCCGTCTATTCTGATGTAGGTGGAAGTTTACTGGAATTACCAACGAACATGGTGAAGATGGAGCCCGGTAGCATAACCTCAAGACCAACATCTTTTGGAAGCTACTACTACGAGGTGACAATTCCCAATACCATATTGGAGCTAGACAATGCCTTTATCCATTGCGAGACGCTTGGCAGCCTGACTTGCCTTCACGAAGTGCCGCCCGTGATCAACGACACAACATTTAACGAGAAAATATTCGAAAACTCTCCTAACATCACGCTGCATGTGCCTTATGGTACCGAAGAACTCTACCAGAATGCTCCTGGATGGTGCCACTTCCCCAATATCGTTGGTGACCAGGACTTCGCTCCACTACCCGACCAGGAACGCGAATACAGCATGGTGGTGACCATAAGAGATGAGAATGGACTGCAACGCATCAACATTCCCGTGAGCGAGATAACAGGCATGGAGATTGCCGATGACGGGCTGCACGTCATTATCCATCGTAATGGCAAGGAAGACCTGACAACAACCGTGACCGCCGTTGACAGCATCTCATGGATGCCGGGCTTTGTGTATGAGAACGCCGAGGTGTTTGCCCTGAACGACTCTACGTTCACCGTGGATGCCCAGAAATGCTCCGTGCGCTTCAGCTCCACCTGTATTGATGACGATGTACAGTTGTGTGTGCGCAATATGCTTCTGAAACCTCAAGTAGTGGAGGGTGTCACTCGTGGCTTTGCTGTAGATTTGAGCCTGTCGAATGGTGAACATCAGCTGAGTGGCGTTGCCGACATCACCATCCCCGTGTCGCTAAGTGCTGACGAAATTCCACATGCAGCTTACTACAACACAAAAACTGGAGAATGGGAACCCGTATGTTTCTCTTACGATGAAGCGACGGGCACCATCACCATTAAAACGAATCATCTTTCCACCTTTAGCATATTCTATACCTTAGATGATGGGTCGATGAAAGCCACTCTCAATTTCTATGAACTTTCTCCACATATATACACTTTCGACGAGGCCATGCAGAAACTGCTGAAGATAGTTTCTTCGGATGATCCTGACGACAAGATGATTCAGGAGTTCAAGAGCGACTTCCAGTTCTGGCAGAGCGTTGGATTGGATGGAGTCTGGAACGTAGTACGTGGCGTGGGAGAAGCATTATATGACTTCCGCCCTGAAAAGCTCGACAAGCTCTCTGAGAGAATGGGTTATTTAGGAACAGCACTAAGCATCCTCGACGTGGCAGCAGCCGATATCAAGGGCGACAACGTTGGGGTGGCATCTAACACGCTGAGCACTATCATGAACTATGCTGTCGGAAAAGCGTCCGCCTATATCGGCACGCCTGTCATGACGGTATCGATGGCTGGTGTTGCCTTTATTGGTATTGCGCTGAATAAGTTTGGTACAACCATCCAAAACGCCACACGCGAATATTTCCGTGAGGCATACCATTATTATTATAGCAAGGCTGGTTATGACGACTTGAATGGCTTTTCCAAGTATTATGATGGTAATGCTGATTTGAATACGGGCAATCAAAAATATCCGCACAGATATTTCCGCACGCCTAAAGACTGGTATGACTACTTATACCCTGTGTTTGCTGAGGGAAAGATGAATAAGAATCAGCTGGATGCATATGTCGAACAGTCGGTAAGGATGTATTGCAATCGATTCTGGGATGACAACGAATCCGTCAGACAATCTGCTTATGGCGAGGCAAAGATGCGTGGTCTTTATTCTACACACGATATTGATAGCGAACCCTGGATAAAAGAACAAATCAGCAACGAATATTTTGCCGAACTGATGAATGGCGAGCTGGGGATAGTCATTGAAGCTATCAGAGACGCTATTAGGGTGGAATCGGAGAACCGTTACCACAAAGCGCTGAAAGACGTGGCCGACATGATGAATACCGAGCTGAGCCTGCGTTTTACAGACTCCTCGTGGAAAGAAGGCGAGAAATCGAAGTTCGCAGGTTGGAAAGTTCGCTTCACCGAATTGCCCAGTTCTGTCAGCGATGCTAAGAGCTGGGAGATGACTATTAAGGACAACGGAACGCTAGGATATGGCTATTTCACCGAATATGCCCTTGTGAAGAACAAGATGAAGACACAAGTAACGCTCTACAACCGTGACGGCGTGGAACAGAAGACGTTCAACTTCCAGATTCCTGAAGGCACAGGCAAACAGCACATTTATTTCGACCTCGCCACAGGTGGCATGGAGATAGAAGTGCCTCGCCTGATGAATCTCTCACTTGTTTACGATCCAGCCCAAATAACATTCCCAGCTACCTTTGCTGGTACAAAGTCGAAATTCAGCGGCGGAGAGAAGGAATATTATGAGGGCGGTATTGATGAAGGTAGCTTCTTGCTTAATGATGTCCTACACAAGAACTCACGCTTCCAGACGGAGATAGAACGATTCTTCAAACGGCATGATTTCATTACTGTTGACAAATCTGGTCACATCAAGATTGGTGATGATATCGTCGGCATGATGGAGGGCAACACAGGCACAGGCAAGTTCACCATCAATACCACCTACAAGTTCACGGAAAACAAACTTGAGGACTTCATGAATGCTTTCAACAGCAAGGATCTTGGAAATACGATGTATCTCTTTAACAACAACGATGTTCTCTCTGGCACGCTGACACACAAGATAGACTGCGACTTCACGCTGACGCCTGCCGAGGAAGAAGGCACCTATGTTGTCAGCTATACGGGTGCCGGCACCTACGATATTACCGCCCTCGTGGTGGACCGTGTGGAGAATGTCGACTGGGACCATTTCGCTATTCAGGGTACTCAGGGCACCTTCGAACAGCACGTCACTATTGACGACATTAAAACAACCGAGATAAATCGTCAGGGAACAGTAACGCTGAAATACACAACACGATTGGAGTAAATCCCCCGTAATCAGATGTGTCATGTACTAGGTAATCAGGTACATGACACATTTTGTATTGCAGTTATTTAGTCGTTTTCCAAATGAATTGCCAATTTTACGAGATAATCTTGAACTTGGCAAACTTAAGGAGGAGCTGCTTGGTGCCGAGATTGCGGAACTGAACGGTGGCCTTCTCGTTCTCACCACTTCCCTCTACCTTGACGACGGTACCTATGCCGAAGCGCTGATGCTCGATGACGTTGCCTTCGCGAAGGGCGGCAGACGAAGAGGCAGGGACTGGGGCTGAGGACATAGCCGGGACTTGCGCACGCACGGGTTTGAAGCGTCCCCCACTCTCCCTGACGAGCCGTTTCTTGAAGCTGTCGGAGAAGGGATCCACGGCAGGCTCCGGTCTGCGGGGTGCCACCTGGCGGGGCATGGGGTCGGCCTTGAACTGCGACGCCACGGGACGGGGATTCTGGGTCCACGGCAAACGACTGGTGCCGTAGTCGCGCTCGGGCACTTCCTTGGCGGAATCGACATAGAGCAACGAGGGGTCGATATCGCGAATGAAACGTGAGGGGGTGTCGTACTCCACACGTCCGAAACGGAAACGGTTCTGTGCGCAGGTGAGGATGCAATGCTTCTCGGCACGGGTGATGGCAACATAGAGCAAGCGACGCTCTTCTTCGAGGGCACGCATGGAGTCGGTACACATGGGTGAAGGGAAGATATTCTCTTCGAGACCTACCACAAAGACCGTGTGTGTCATGTACCAGGTTCCTGACACAACTCTGTGCCATATCCTTAAAATCTTAAAGTATTGTAATTATTGGGGCAAAGGTACAAAGTATGTCAGGTACCTTATACCTGACATACTATGAATAATCAATCACTTGTCATCGTAATGCCCATAAGCAGAAAGAACATCTACGTAAACTTCGGTCTCGAAGATGCGATACACCAAACGATGTTTCTTGGTGATTTGTCGGCTCCAACGATTCTCTGGCTTACAGCGTATTTCATCAGAGCGAATTTAGCCAAGCATTCATGTCGTCTTTATTTGTAAAGGTGATACCTTTACCCTCAGCGATTTCTTTCTCTGCCTCATCTACTCGAGCAAAGAAATCCTCCTTCGTCATGAGCGTAGAATCTGCCTGTTTCTCAGCGACAAGTTTGCGCAGATATTTGGCTGCACGCTTCAGCAGATTTTCGTCCTCTGCTATGATGCTCATATTTCGGAGCAGTTCGGCGTTCATCTGTATTGATGTCATATCATAATATTTTTCTCGATGCAAAAATAGAAATAAAATCTGAAAATCCAAAATAATATATGGAAAAACAGAATTTGTCATGTACCTAGTTCCGTGACACAAGTGTTATATGGTCTGATGACACGGTGAGTGACATCTGAAGCCTGACGGAAGAAGAGATCGACTTCATCATCCGCTCGGTCTGCCGCTTCGCTCGTCGAAGAACTACGTAATTGGTGACAGGTAGTTGAATGAAACTGATTGCGGGTTTCGTTCAACTACCTGTCTTCATGTTCTTTGTTAAATTGCACTAAAGTAGTGCAGAAATCATATCAAAATTGCACTATTGTAGTGCAATTTTGATATAGGAGGGACGATGGACAAATCTTCAATCGTTATTCCATTTTTACATTAATACATCAACCCGAAGGCCCAAAGGGGGATAATGTTGCCTGAGCCGAATTCAATATCGTCTTTCACAATATAGCCTTCTTTGGCAGTGGTTATTTGTTTCTTACCCTTATTCTTTCCGCCTACCTCAAGTGTCTTTCCATCTATCTCAAAGTCGCTGATGCGTGAACTGATGACATCTGAAACGATACGCATCTGGTTGTAGAAGAATGTTTCGCGGATGTTGCCAATATCA
The DNA here is from genome assembly GCF_000621725.1 of Xylanibacter brevis ATCC 19188. GTDB lineage: Bacteria > Bacteroidota > Bacteroidia > Bacteroidales > Bacteroidaceae > Prevotella > Prevotella brevis. The sequence goes on along the minus strand of NZ_JHXM01000012.1, from coordinate 105,590 downwards.
GTGGTCGGTCCTCCTAATAGGTATGCGATGTTAGGGTTGTCTAGATATACTTTCTCGACTTTTCCAATTCCTCTGATGCCACCAGTGTCATCACGCAGCTGGCCAATCATACCAGCCTGTTCCATATAAAGGAAATAGTCTGGTAATATATTTCGGCTCACACCAACTACTGTCGATAATGAATCCATGACTGGTTTGAAAGGCACACTTTGGGCAATAACAGATAAAAGTTTCTTCAGCTTTCTACCTGTAGAGGCAGTCATGTTGGCAAATTGCGGTATGTCAACCTCCATCGTTTGGTTGATAACTTGACGAAGTTTCAACTCAAAGTCAGAATCACTGGAGAAGGGATAATAACCCCTCTTCAGATAGTCGCGGAACAATGGCAGCGGATGATTGACATCGGCTACAACTGCCTTCAACGCCAAGACGTCTTCTAATGTATAAATAGAAGCGTCTATGTTGTGAAACAGTTTAAGATACTCTCTGAACGATAGGCCTTGCATCATAAAGATTGGTGCTCTGCGGCTTAAGTCAGAAAAGCCTTTATATATATCGAGTACCGATGAACCTGTGAAGCCGATCTTTACATCTGGATGTGAATCGTATATCTGTTTTAACTCGCGCGACCAGTTTTCATACTTATGTATCTCGTCTATAAATATTTGCTCGCCACCTTCTTTAATAAACTCATCCACAGTGTCAACGAGATTGTGTGATGAAAAATATAAGTGGTCTGCACTTATATACAGTATGTTTCTTGAATCCCTGTGCTCCTTGATATACTGCAGGATCATTGTGGATTTACCTATACCACGTGGTCCAACAAGTCCAAACATCCTCGAATCCCAGCTAATTTGGTCAAACATATAGCGGTGAAAGGTTGAAGTGGTTTGCTTCAACTGGCCTTCCATAAATTCAATGAGCGTGATGTCCATAAGCGTTATTTCTTTATTATTTGACTGCAAATATAGTATAATTGCACTAAAGTAGTGCAGAAATTATATAAAAATTGCACTATTGTAGTGCAATTTTAACAAATAAAGGTGCTCTTATATGCATATTTACTCGCTACGAATAATAATTATTCTGAAATTGTAAAACTATAGCTGATCCCTATTTTTTTAGATAAAATGTAAACAGTTTATGTTATTTTTACTATCTTTGCGTCATAATATATAAAGAACGGCAATATGAGTAAGTATCAGATTCCATTTCTAACTGCATGTATACAGGCTTTCGGACAGCGTTTTTCTATGACACGACAAGCTGCTTTCCGCTATCTGCATGAGCATAAGGGATTAGCATTCCTTATTGAATTCTATGATGTAGAACACCTGCAGTCAATGGATGAGACAATTGATGACGTACTTATCATCTGCCAAAAGAACGGAGGGATACTGGCATGATACTTTATCACGGGACCGTGCATTAGGCTATCTTAATAAAATTAAAGTAGAAAACGTATGACAGAACCTACTCATCATCAAACGGCAACCTATTTAATCAATTATGTTCTTAGTGAATTGGTTAAGTATGTTATAGAGGATACTGGATGCTCTGTAGAAGAGGCAATGGAGCGTGTTTACAATTCTAATCTGATGCCCGTTATCCAGGATGAAGAAGGTGAACTCTATGTGAATGGCCCGGCATATATCTACGAACTGATGTGCGATAAAAGCAAATAAAGCTCAATTGCACGTTTCTATATAGTAAAGCCCCGCACTGTGATAGACTCCAGTGCGGGGCTTTTGGTGTTATAACACGCGTTCTGTTTTGTTAGCGCTCTTCCAGTCTTGTATCGAAGAAGACGGTCAGCGTGGGCGTGTAGGTGTTGGCCAGGCTGATGACCAGCTGCCCCTTGTCGCCCTTCCAGACGGCCTCTTTGCGATCCTCGCCCTTGCTCTTGTAGTCGGGCATGCCGTAGAGCTCAGCATATTGGTCGCGCTTCTGCTGCCACAGCTGGCGGGTGCTGTCGTTGGTGGTGGCACTGAAGGTTTCCTGAATTACCAGGATGGTGTCGTTGTTGTTCTGGATAGACAGGTTGTAGGCCTTAGAGTCGGGCTTCACCAGGCTGATGACCACACCATCGGTGTTGGCTGTGTCGATGACCAGGCCGCGGGCTTTCAGGGAATCTACAAACTGAGAGGTGGGCATGTCGAGCGGCAGACCTTCGTAGGCCATATATTCTCGTTCGCCACAGGCACAGAGCATCAGCAGTGCTGCGCCAGCAAAAAGTAGTTTTTTCATTTCGTGGGTTACTTATTTGTGTTTTAGAATAATTAGTCGTCGAGAGAGTAGGTGATGGTGGTCACCACGCGCAGCTTCTTGATGTAAGGCGTGTTCTGGTCGCGGTCTTCTATCTCAAACTGTCCCTGGCCGGCGGTCTGGATGTGGCCAAGCTCTGCATCGCTGGCCTCGGCAAACTGCTCGGCCGTCTTCTGGGCGTTCTTGATAGCCTCGGCCATCATCTCGGGTTTCATCTGCTGGAACGAAGCATACTCGTAGTTGGGGTAGCTGCTGTCTATGGCCACGCCCTGCTTCAGCAGTTCACCCTGCTTGTAGATGGTCTGGTTCACCTCTTTCACCTTGTTGGTAGCCACGGTGACGGTGGTGTTGATGATATAGCGGAAGTTCTTCTGGTTGTCGCCCCATTCGCGAGCTTCCAGGTCGGTCACAGTAGGTGCGTTGACAGTAATCTCTTGCTCGCCGATGCCGTTGGCCTTGAGGAAAGCCTTGATCTTGTCTGTCTGCACATTGATGCGCTCATAGAGGGCAGGCAGGTCGTTGCCCGTCTCCTTGGTCGAGATGCTCCACGTTACCTTGTCGGCATTCACCTCGCGTTCGGCCAGTCCTTTCACGGTGACCTTGCGGTCTTTATTGGCAAAAGTGTTAATGCCAGACTTGATGCACAATCCCAGCACGATGATACCTACAGCCAGGATAAGAGATTCTTTAATTCTGTTCATAGTTAGTTGTATTAAAAAATTGCTTGCAAATTAACGAAACAATTCGCAAACTTGCAAGCAATTTCTATTAAAAGTGTTTAAATGTGCGACTTTTCGGCTCCTGACACATTATTTATGCATAAACTTATAGGTCTGTCCGTTGGCACGGCGCAGGACGTTCAGGCCAGCTACGGGGCTATTGACCTTCATGCCCAGGCTGTTGTAGATGGTGTCTTGTGCAGAGACAGCTGCATGGGGCGCAGTGATGCCGGCAGGCGATGAGTTGGTGTTGATCATCTTCTCGTTGGCAGCCTTGATGCGGTCCTCGACAACCTTAATCACCGCACGGTCGTAAGTCATCAGTCCGTTGACCTCGGTCTCTACGTCGGTGGTCTGTGTATAGACAGCAGCTGCAAAGCAGGTCTTGTTGTCCTCGTACGTGATGCCTTGACCCAGACGGGTGACGATGTCGGCATAGTGCTCGTAGCGGCTGGTCACACCCTCGACGCTTCCGTTGTCGTTATAGGTGGTGGCAAACTTCTCGTACCAGCGGTGACCCTCCACGTTGAGGCCCAGACCGCCATACTCGCCCAGCACCAGTGGCTTCTCGGGATCGCAGAAGTTGATGTAGGGATCCACGTAGCAGTGGAGGTCAACCATGTCGCCGGCACCCTTGTGGTGGTTACCACCCGAGGCGGGGTTGATGACACGGGTGGGATCCAGCTCGCGGGTGTAGTCACAGATGGCCTTGGTCTTGAACTGACCCCAGCTCTCGTTGAAGGGGGTCCACACCACGATAGAGGGACTGTTGTAGCACTGGTCGATGATGCTCTTCCACTCGTTCTTATAGGTGCTCTCTACAGCGGTAGATACAGTGCCGTCGCCCTCGTACCACTCGCGGTCAATCCAGCGCTCGTTGCTGCCGAAGGTAGAGGGCATGTCCTGCCATACCATCAGACCGAGGCGGTCGCAGTGGTAGTACCAGCGGGCTGGCTCTACCTTCATGTGCTTACGAATCATGTTGAAGCCCCACTCCTTGGTCTTCTTGATGTCGTAAACCAGGGCTTCGTCGGTGGGAGCGGTGAAGATGCCGTCGGGCCAGTAGCCTTGATCCAGGGGACCGAGGTGGAACAGGGGCTCGTTGTTGAGCATCAGGCGCCAGTAGCCGTTCTCGTCCTTACCATAAGAGATCTTGCGCAGGGCTGCATAGCTCTTCACGCGGTCCACCTCCTGACCGTTGCTCAGGTAGATGACCTCCAGGTCGTAGAGGTTGGGGTGGTAGGGTGTCCACAGCTTGCACGACTGTGCGTCCAACTGGCAGCTCACCTTCTGAGATGCATTTGCTGTCTGCTCGCTGATGACGGTGTCGCCCTTCTTCAGCAGCACTTTCACCTGGTCGCTCTCGGTGGGTCTGTCCAGGGTGATGCTCAGGTCGAAGCGGCTGTTGTCCACATCGGGCGTGATGCGTATGTTATAGATGTTCTTCGAGTTGACGGGCTCCAGCCACACGGTCTGCCAGATACCTGAGCAGGGGGTGTACCAGATGGTGGTAGATTCGCTGTTGATGCGCTGCTTGCCCACGGGCTGGTTGCTGATGTCGGTGGGGTCGAGCACTTTCACCACGAGGGTGTTGGCACCTTCTTTCAGATAATTGGTGATGTCGTACGAGAAGTTGGTGAAACCACCCTTGTGTGTGCCGATGCGCCTACCGTTCAGATAGACGGTGGCGTTGTAATCCACAGCGCCGAAGTTCAGACGGATGTTCTTGCCATTCCATCCGGCAGGGATGGTGAACTCGCGCTTGTACCAGAGGGCCTCGTCGGCATCTAGCTGGCGCTTCACGCCCGAAAGACTTGACTCAATGGGGTAGGGCACCAGAATCTTGCCGTCGAAGTCGGCGGGCTGAGAGGCGTTGGTCTTGGTGATGGCGTAATCCCACAGACCATTCAGGTTCTGCCAGTCCTTGCGCTCAAACTGTGGACGAGGATACTCGGGCAGGGGATTGGCGGCATTCACATCCTTGGTGAAGACAGACTGCAGACCGCCTTTAACGGGCTTCCATTCGCCTTGTGCAGCTGGCTTGGGGGCAATCTTGTCCATGAGCACCTTCATCCAGTGACCACCAATCACTGAGCGAGCGCGGAAACCGCGGGCAGAACCGTTGCCGTTGGTCCAGTACCAGTCGCTGAGGGGCCAGCGGGTTGGTGTCTCGTTGGCATACTTATAGACACGGTCGGCAAATTGCAGGAAGGTCTCTGTATCGGGAGCCATGGGCGCTGCCCACATCACCCAGTCGCTCTTGGTGTAAGCCTCGCGACTGTCAAGTGGCAGACCGTAGGTGTTCTGCTTGGTCAGGTAGTACTTGATTTCGCGGCGCATCACGTCGGGCGAGAACATGTTCAGGCCCCACAGCTTGTCCCATACCAGGTTATACTTGATGCTCCAGGTGTTGCCACGGTCGAAGGCCAACTTATAGTGGTCGCCATCGCGGGCGTCAACTTCCCAGATCTGTGCCATCTGGCGTGCTTTCTCGGCGTAGGGCTTCCAGTCGCTCTCCTTATAACCGGCAAGGCGAGCAATCTCTGCATAGGCTGCCACGCCGAAGATGGCCTTCAGCGACAGGTTGGCATTGTGAGCCCAGTGGCCGGCAAAGTCGTCGGTGCACAACTGGTTAGAGGGGTCCTGTCCGTTGTCGCGCAGGTAGTTGGCCCACTTGCGCAGCATGATGATGTCGGCACGGCTGAGCCAGCTGGTGTTGCCATCGATGCGGCAGATGGCTGCCACGAGGGTCAGGATGTTACCGCTCTCCTCAATAGGCATGTTGCCTGCGAAGCCACCACCAGCGTCGGGGTGCGTGATAGAGTAAACCTGTCCGTTGGCATGAGGATAGGTGCCCAGATCGTGGGCAGCAAAGTTGCTGAAGCCCCAGCGGTTGCTGCGGCAGTAGTCCAGAATAGAACGAATCATGGCTTTCTGCAGGTCTGTGTTGTAGCACAGGAACAGAGGAGCCTCGGGGTAGGTGAGGTCAACAGTGTTGACACAACCATTAGAGTTGTTTTCTTTTGAGAAATAAAGCAGCTGACCCTTGTTGTCCTGGAACAGTTTGTGAGCTGCCAGCACGTGGCGATAAGAACCAGACAGCAGTTCGGCATATTTCACGTTGCCGGCAGCCAGACCGTCGTCGTAGATGGTCTTGTCTTGAGCCTTACAACGGTCCATGATGCTACGATAGTTCTGATTCATCTCCTCGAAAGCCTGGAAGATGGTCTTGCCATCGCGGGCCCAGTAGCCGGGATAGTCCACATCCATGTAGCGCATGTCCTTGATTTCGTCGTAGCCAATCATCATATAGCTGCTGGCAGTCTTGACACTGCCCAGGTCTTTCATGTAGGCCAGTGCAGGCATAGAAGCGGGGTCTGTGCTGTTCTGAGTGCCGCTGTAGGGCAACAGCTTACCGTTCTGAATGAAGTTGTTCTCCATGTTCAGACCGTCGGCCACGCTGACCTGACCATTGATGGCGGGGATATACAGATAGCCCCAGTCGATGGTGATGAGGTCGCCAACGCGTCCCAATATCTTCTGGGCCACAGAGCCAGACTTGATATACTGGATGCCATTCTCGGTGACAATGCTTGAGGTGGTCTCCTGACTGCTCTCGTTCACGGTGAGTTGTGGCGAGGTGGCAAAGTAGAACTGAACATCGTGGGTGTTGCCATCGGTGGCGCGCACCTGATAGCTCAGGTAGTTCACGGGTACGGAAATCAGGTCGAGGTCGTCCATCACCATAGGTGCGGTGAAGACCAGGTCGAGCTCAACAGGGCCGCAGGTGAAGGTGTAGTAGGTACTGGTGGCCAGCACGTTGCAACGCTTCTGGGTAGCCTTGATGGTGGCCTCGTTGGTTTTCTTCACGTTCTCGAACAGACCGAAGTCGATATAGGCACCGCCCTTGGTGTTATGACAGTGGGCGGCAATGATGTTGTCGCCCTCGTGCAGCAGGGCTTGCTCGGTGGCGGTCAACTTGTGAAGCTCGCCTTGAATCCAGGTCTCGCCGGTCTGTATAACGCGCGTACCATTTATATATAATTCAAAGATGTCGTCGTGAGAGAACTGAACCCAGAGCTCTTTCTGCAGATCGTCTGCCGTGAGCGACACCGTGCGACGCACGTAGATGTCGGAGTTCTCGCTGGTCCAGTTGTTGCGCACATGAGGATATTCTCCTGGTGTGCCCCATGCAGACTCCTGAGTCTTCCAGCTGGCGTCGTCGAAAGAGGCTGCGGTCCATGCCGTACCACTTTGCGTCTCGTAAGATACTTTACCTGTCCAGCCCTTGTCGGCTTTGGTCATCGGCGCAATGGCCGACAGCACATATTCGCGCTGCTTACCCATGAAGCGATAGGCCTTGCCGTCCACACGCAGAATACCATCCATGGCCTTCTCGGCATCGCTCCAGTGACGGGTGGTGCCATCGTTCAGGCGGTCGAAGGGTGACCAGAACGAGAAGTAGGGGTCGTTGGTGAAGAGAGGAACAGAGGGCAGACGCAACGCTGTTTCCTGATACGGCACAAAGTCGTCGGCAGTCTGTGACTGAGCCGATGCGGCCGTCAGCAGCAAGCAGGTTGCTGTCAATACGTTTCTTAGTTTAATCATATCCTGAAGGTTTTTAATTGTTAGTAATGAATATGCTGTGTGATTGTTTTGATAAGTAATTGCACACCTTTTCAGATGTAATGTCCGTTGGTCAACGTATCAGTGCTGTTGCCAAAGGCTTTGCCATCCAGTGAGAATCAGCATCGCACGCTTCAAGTTCTGCACAGCCATTTCAGACTGTGCTAAACTTGATGCGTTGATGCCTAACGTAAGTAGGAGTAATGCAATTATCTTATTCACTTTGTGTTGTTCTTAGAGAACGAATAGGGGGCAGCTTCCTCGTTGACGCCGCGCTGGCGGTTGGGCGTGGTCTGCATGGTGTATTCGATGCGTCCGCCCTGCAGCAGGTCTTTGTGCTCCAGGTAGTTCTTGTCGTATGCCTGTCCGTTGAAGGTCATACCACCGATGTAGCGCGCCTCGCTGCTGTTGTTGCGAGCCTGAATCTCCAGGGTCTTGTTGCCTGGCAGGTGCAGGGTCATCTTGTCGAAGTAGGGAGTTCCCAGTGCATACTGGTTGGAACCAGGACATACGGGGTAGAAGCCCATGGCAGAGAACACATACCAAGCTGAAGTCTGACCGTTGTCCTCGTCGCCGCAGTAGCCATCGGGGTCTGCTGTGTAGAGGCGGTCCATGGCCTCGCGAATCCAGTATTGGGTCTTCCAGGGCTGTGATGCCCAGTCGTAGAGATAGATCATGTGCTGAATGGGCTGGTTGCCATGTGCATAGTTACCCATGTTCATGATCTGCATCTCGCGAATCTCGTGGATCACGCCGCCATAGTAGCTGTCGTCGAACAATGGTGGAACGCTGAACACAGAGTCGAGCATCTGGATGAAGTCGTTCTTGCCACCCATCAGGTTGATGAGTCCCTGAGGATCGTGGAATACCGACCAGGTGTAGTGCCAGGCATTACCCTCGGTGAAAGCATCACCCCATTTCAGGGGGTTGAAAGGTGATTGGAAGGTGCCATCGGCATTGCGACCACGCATCAGCTTAGACTCCTTGTCGAACACTTTCTGATAGTTCATGGCATGCTCGCGGAAGGGCTTCAGCTCCTTCTTCGACTTGCCAAGTGACAGACCTAACTGGTAGATGCACCAGTCGTCGTAGGCATACTCCAGGGTGCGGGCCACGCTTTCGCGGATACCTGTGTTATAGGGCACGTAGCCCAGCTTGTTATACTGCTCAAATCCCAGACGACCCGTAGAAGATACCTGTGGGTGAACGGCATTGGCACCATGTACTACTGCCTTCCAAAGGGTCTCGATGTCGTAGCCACGCAGACCTTTCAGGTAGGCATCGGCCACGATAGAGGCAGAGTTATTGCCCACCATACAACCACGATGGCCAGGACTTGCCCACTCGGGCAGGAAGCCACTCTCAAGATAGGTGTTGACCAGACCTGCCTGCATCTGCTGGTTCATCTCGGGATAAAGAAGGTTCAGCAGGGGGAACAGCGAACGGAAGGTGTCCCAGAAACCAGTGTCGGTGAACATATAGCCGGGTTTAACCTCGCCATTGTAGGGGCTGTAGTGCACAATCTCGCCGTTGGCATCCTTCTCAAAGAACATGCGGGGGAAGAGGACGGCACGATACAGACAGCTATAGAACGTGCGCAGGTGGTCGATGTTGTTGTCTTTCACCTCAACACGGCCCAGCACTTCGTTCCAGCGGTTCTTGCCCTGCTGGCAAACGGTCTCAAGCGACTTGCCCTTCACCTCGCCCAGGTTTCTCAGTGCCTGCTCTTCGCTGATGAACGATGAGGCTACACGCAGTGTCACCTGGTCGCCACGCTTGGTCTCGAAACCAACGATGGCACCGGCATGCTGGGTCTCTACCTCGGTCTTGTCGGTCATCTTGCCATTGTCAACGGTCTTCACAAAGGTGAAAGGACGGTCGCACTCAATGACGAAATAGTTCTTGAAGTTGGCAGGCACACCGCCACTGTTCTTGGTGGTGTAACCCATAATCTTGTTGCCCGATACCTTCACGAAAGAACCATTGTCGAAGGCATCGACAACGATGCGTGCTTCGCTGGTCTCGGGATAGGTGAAACGCATCACCACGGCACGTTCCGTGGGTGCCATCTCGGCCGTCACGTCGTGGTCGGCCAGATATACTTTATAATAGTATGGACGAGCCACCTCAGCCTTGTGCGAGAACCACGATGCACGCTCGTTCTCGTTGAACACGGTGCGGGTGGTTGGCATAATAGCAAACTGACCATAGTCGTTGATCCATGGTGAGGGCTGGTGGGTCTGCTTCAGTCCACGAATTTTTTCTGCATCATAGGTGTAAGCCCATCCATCGCCCATCTTTCCTGTCTGGGGCATCCAGAAGTTCATGCCCCAGGGCATGGCGATGGCAGGGTAGGTGTTTCCGGTTGATAGTGAAACCTTTGACTGTGTACCAACGAGGGTACTTACATAATCAACAGGCTCTGCTGCTTGTGCCGACCAGGTGGTCAGGCACAGCAGCAGAACGCAGAAAGAGTGTTTTGAAAAAATGTTTACCATTGTATTGCTTGATCTTCGTCAGGAATTTGAGTATTGATGGTGCGCTGTAAGGTGAGCGTACCACTGACGGTATAAGAGAACTTAGAACCGCTAAGTGATGTGTAGTCATCAAACGAGTAATCGATGTTGTTGATGATGACATTGCGATAGCGCAGATAAGGATAGGTCTGGTCTTCGCTCTCCACCATGCGGTATGAAGCTTCCTTGTTGACCACAAGGTTCATCTCGGGATTGTCTGACCACATCTTAATGGTGCCCGATTTGCCACCGTTGAACTGTGCGTAGATCTTATACTTGCCACGCTGTGGGTTGCTCTCGTCAAAACGACCGGCATAGAAGAACACGGTGTTGTCGTTAACGACGTAGGTGCGCAGCCAGGTCAGACCTGTTGAGTTCTGGTCGCCCTTTACGGCAATCGTCAAGCTGGTAGCACTGTAGTCGCCAGAGTAGTCGTTGAAGGGGAAGATGCGGAGCATAGCCTTCTTGTAGTTCTTACGAGGATTAGGTGTGTAACCATCGCCCTCGGCTACGGTGATAGGGAAGATCCACTTGTCAACCAGGTCAACATTGTTGAAGTCAATCTTGATGTTCAGCAGACCTACGTCCTGACCCTTGGGGATGGTCAGTGTGCTGGGAAATTCACAGTAGGGGTTCATGTCCTTGTAGTACAACTCCTCGCGGGTAGCGAAACGAGCCCAGTTCAGTGCACTCAGCGTGTCGGGATCGTGCTGGAAGTTGACCACACGGGTGGCACTGTTGTGAGTAGAACCACTGACAATCACGGGCAGCTCGTAGTTAGAGATACCTGAGCCGTACTTTGCCTTACCATCGCTGTTCTTTCTGGTGAAAGGAACATAGACGGCTGTGATGCCTTGGTCGTTGAGCGGAGCACGGAAGCTGATGTACTGTTCGTACTGCTCGTCTTCCCACTCATCGTTACATGAGGTGGTCACCGTCAGCATAGAAGCTGCGACCATGCCATATATTAAAGACTTAAATATTGTTTTCATAATTCTATAGTTTTCTGTTCTTAGTCATAATACTGCCATCCAGGATTCTGAGTGAGCTTGTAGTTGCGCTTCAGCTCAGCCTTGCGAATGGGCCAGAAATACATTTTCTCTGAGAAAGTGGTAGGCAGACTGGTGATGGGCACAATCTTCTGGAAGTCGTCCTTCTGAGCAGCAGTCATCATGATGTTGCAACCGTAGATGATCTTTGACTCCTCAACCTGTGCATCCATCCAGCGACGCAGGTCGTAGTAGCGCTTACCTTCACCCATCAGCTCAATCATACGCTCGCGCTTGATCTTGTCGCGGAGCACATCGCGATCAGCATATTCAGCAGCGGTATAGTCGGGCACACCGGCACGGATACGTACGGGCTGAATGCCACGCTTGATTTCTGCCACGTCACGAGAAATGGTGTACTGCTTAGAGCCATCCCATGAATCGATGGTGTAGCTCTGGGTCAGTTCGTTCAGACACTCAGCATACATCAGCAGGATGTCGGCGTAGCGAATGGCTGTCTCATACTTTCTCTGGATATGATTGTAGTCGCCATTGGTTGAGCGATAGTCGTGTGGGTTCACCCATTTCTTGATACCGATACCGGTACGCAGGTAACGAGTAGAGTTGGTGTAACCATTGTCGCCACCACGATAGTAGAACACGGCATTGTAGGTACCGCTGGTGGTGTGGCTGGGGTTGGTGTCCCACCACTTAGAACCGTTGAAGGCTACAGATGCATAGAAACGAGGCTCGCGGTTAGCATACTGAAGTGATACGTTGGGAGCCAAAGGAGGATAGTCGCGGTAGTTTCTGGCTGTGGTCCAACCCTGTACGCGCTCAGAACCGTTGCCACCGTTCATCTCGCTATCCTTACCGGGCACATCGCTACCATCGTTCATGTAGTAGGCGTCCACCATCTTCTGGGTCATGCCGTGGGCATTCCAACCGTTCAGAGAAGAAGGCAACTGGTGAGCAACCAGCGAAGTGATAGAGTTGTTGATATCATCACACATGTTGTAACCACGAGTGAAGATCAGCTCAGGGTTGTCGGCCATACCAACCTCACCGTCGAAGATCTGACGATAGCTCAGGTAGGGGTCGATGTCGGCCCAACCTTCTGGCCAGTTCTTGGTAGAGAAGTTGCCGTCAGCAGGTGGATCGATCGTAGCGTCGCGGTCGAAGGTAGCCACCGTGTTGTAAGGAGCGTGATACAGCTCGTAGCCTGCTTCGCACTCCATCAGGTCGCGACAAGCGGCAGCAGCGCGTGCCCATTTAGACTCATCGTACTCCAGGCTGAGCAGATGCTTACCGTCGAAGTTGGTCAGCAACTTGGCAATGTCGTCCTTGACAGAAGGATCGTGCTTGCCGTTGCTCAACTGACCGTTGGCCAGGGGGCTGGCTGCATAGACGTATGCCAAAGCACGTGCAGCGAGACAAGCGCCCTTGGTAGGACGAACGATGTTCAGGGGGTCACGCTTCCAGTACTGAATCTCCTTGGCAGCCTGTTCCATCTCCGTAGCAATATATACGGCGCACTCTTCATAGGTGCTGCGAGGAATAGAAACGGCCTCGTAGTTCTGAGTATAGTCGACACCATTATCGGGCATGATGGGCACAGGACCATATTTGCGGAGCAACAGCCAGTAGTAGTAGGCACGTGCGAAACGTGCCTGACCCTTGCGGTCGATGCGCTCCTCTTCGGTCATCTGTGGGTTCTTGTCGATGTTGTGGATGAATACTGATGCCTGGAAAATACCTTTATAGGCTTTCTCCCATGCCCAATAACCAGTGTCTTCATCATATTCGCCCAGCTTGAAGGCGTTATAGGTGTGGCGGTACTCACCATCGTCTCCATACTGTGGGTCACGGTCGCCGTAGTACATGTCGTCAGCAAAACAATGATAGTGACCATTGCCTTTACCGATGACGTCGGCAAGCTCGTTTGTCATGAATGAATAGGCGTAAGCCAGCCATTCTTCCGACTGCTGTCTGCTGGTGAAGACCGTCTCCAGTGTCTTACGGTCCTCAAAATACTTATCCGAATCCAGCTCGTCGGCACAACTTGTCAGTAGCACACTTGCGCTAGCTAATGACATGATACATGTTGCAAATATCTTTTTCATCGTCTTTAATTCTTTCTAAGTCTGTATTAAAGATTAACTTGTACACCCAATGTCACAGCTTTTGTGATGGGATAGTTCTGTCCTGTTGAGCTTGCCATTTCTGGATCCCAAGTCTTGAACTTTGAGAAGGTGAGCAGGTTGGTGGCCTGCAGGAAGAAACGAACCTGGTTCAGGTGAGCTTTGTTGACCAGTGTCTTTGGCAGTGTGTAGCCAAGGTCAACGTTCTTCAGACGCAGGTAGCGACCGTCGCGCAGCCAGAAGCTAGAAGCACGGTTGTTGTTATTGTTATTACCATAGGTCAGACGGGGATAGTCTGCATTAGGATCCTCGTTGGCTGGGATACCCAGCTGTGCAGCAGTCTGTGCATCTACATAGCGGTTGTCCAGCATACCCTTGAAAATCTGACCGTAGTTGTTGTTGCTGAATGCATAAACACACATACCGTTAATCAGGAAGGTTGACTTGCCGGCGCCCTGGAAGTGCAGGTTGATGTCGAAGTTCTTGTACATCACAGACAGACCGAGACCGTAGATCAGGTTAGGTGTGCGGGTTGCACCGATGGCTACCACGTCACCGTTGTTGATGACACCGTCACCGTTGACGTCTTTATACTTGATATCACCGGGTTGAACCTGACCGAAATCCTGACGGGGGCTGTTGCGAATATCGTCGTAGTCTTTGAACAGACCTTCTGCAATCAGACCGCGAACCTGGTCAACACGATAGCCACGTGTGTACTGATAGGGATAAACGTTGTTTTCAACGTCGTGGTCGAGGATGGTGTTCTTACTATAGGTGATGTTACCACGTGCAGTCAGACGAACCTCGCCAAAGGTCTCCTCGTACTTGAAGTTACCATCGAAACCTTCAGACTTCACAGCACCAACGTTGGCACGTGGTGAACTCTCAAGACCTGTGCTCCAAGGCAGGTAGTTACGTGCCATGTAGATGCCGGTACGCTTCTCGTGGAAGTAGTCGACGGTCAGAGAGAAACGGTTGTTCCATACCACGATGTCAAGACCGAGGTCGTTCTTCTTAGCAACTTCCCATGTGACGTTGGGAGAGGCTACCTGTGTGTAGTGAATACCATTGACATGGCCGTTGCCCCAGTTCCAACCAGCGTCGGTGTTGCCCAGAGTATAGAGGTAGGGGAAACGCTCGTTGCCCAGGTTGTCGTTACCGACCTTACCATGAGAGAAACGAATCTTCAACATGTTAATCCAAGGACAGGTTCTCTGTACAAGTTTCTCTTCTCCGATGTTCCATGCCAATGACCAGGCGGGGAAGAAACCGAAGCGGTGATTGTCGGCGAAGTTCTCGGAACCGTTGTAACCGAAGTTGAAGTCGGCAAAGTAGCGGTTGTTGTAGTTATAGGTCACCTGACCAGCCAAAGCCATGTTCTTTTTGGCAATACTGTTCTTGATGTCGTCACCGATATTCTGAGTCTGGATGTAAGAGTCCTGCGTGTATTTCAGGTTAGCACCTACGTTGTGTACCTTCGCAAACTTACGGTCCCAGTGCAACAGCAGGTCGATGAACTCACGACGAGAACCGTCGCTGCCTGAGCTCTGCTTCATATCGCTCTGATCGAATACACGGTCGTAGGTGATCTCGCCAGTCTGTGTGTTACGTGGGAATGCCGAGTAGAGGGCAGGAGCCTGCTGGTGACTGATCCAGTTGCTGTTGTAGGTATCGAAACCGAAACGTCCAGTGAACTTCAGACCAGGAGTGATGAACTTCAGATCCTGTTCCAGGGTGACGTTGCTCTGCAAGTTGTTGCTCCAGTTCTCATTGTAACCAGACTGTGTAGCAGATACCCAAGGGTTGATCATGGCTGAGTTGCCACGACCAATGTTGATCATAGGCATGTAGCCGTTGCTATATACAATAGGAGAGAGAAGGGGGTTGTAACCGAACAACTGTCCCCAGATATCGTCATCGTTTACCCATACGTCCATCTGGTTCTGGCTGTCTTCGATATCTTCTTTCGAACGTGTTCTCAGCATACCTGGGCTGTTACGCTTTGACAGGTCGCCAGAGATACCCAGCTTCAGCAAGGTCGTTGGGGTGATGTCGATATCCACATTCAAACGATAGTTCCAACGCTTGTAGTTGGCATTGGTGTCGTACTTGTCCTTCAGGGTCTTGTCGGTCTTGTACATACCCTCATCGTTAACGAAAGATACAGAAGCATAGTAACGAGAAGTGTTACCACCACCACTCAGGTTGACATTGGCGCGATTGCTCCAAGCGCCATCCTTCAGCAGCAGATCCATCCAGTCTACATTAGGATAGAGGTCGGGGTCGATGCCTGTGCGGATGATGTCGATTTCCTCAGGCTGATAGTAGCGGGGCTGGTTGCGGGTCAGACGAGCCTCGTTTACCAGGTTGGCATAGGTGATACCGTCAACAAACTCAGGTGTCTTGGTACGTGTGTTGTAAGATGTCTCCACCTTACCGTTCACCTGAATCTTACCTGCCTTACCGTGCTTGGTGGTGATCAGAATAACACCGTTAGCACCTTTTGAACCGTAGATGGCTGTAGCAGAAGCATCTTTCAATACAGAGAAAGACTCAATATCCTCGATGTTCAAGTCGTTGATGTTGTCGCGCTCGAAACCATCTACCAGGATATAGGCCTTGGCACCTGCACCGAAGGTAGAGATACCACGAATCCAGAACTCAGAAGTGTTACGTCCAGGCTGACCAGAGGTCTGCATGGCAATGATACCTGGCACGTTACCTGCCAGCGTGTTAGAGAGGTTTGATGAGCTGAAGTGCTTCAGATCATCCATGTTCACATTGGTCACAGCACCTGTTACGGTCAGTTTCTTCTGCGTACCCATACCGGTGACAACGACTTCGTCAACGGCATTGATGCGCTCTTCTACCATCTTCACGTTGATGGTCTTAGTGTCGCCCTTGACCATCACTTCCTTGGTACCGAAACCAATGTATGAGAATACCAGCGTCTGGTACTCCTTTACTTTTATTTTATAGAAACCGTCAATGTCTGTGATGACACCGAGGCCTTTTACATCTTTTACCACTACGTTGGCACCAATCAGTGGCTCACCATCTCCGTCAACCACATGACCAGAAACTTCGATATCCTTTTGTGCCAGAGCACTCATGGAAGTGCAGAGTGATATCAATAGTAATGCAATGTATTTTCTCATAATTGTTAGGTCTACTTATTATTGGTTATCACTATTCTTCGCCTTCCATGGAAATCATGCGGACCTTATGGCCCACGGTGTCCAAAATATAGAAGGTGTTGGTCTCTTCGTTGTAGGCAATACCTGTTGGGTCACGGAAACGAGCAACCTCGCGCAGGTCACCATCCTCGGTACCCCACATGTTGTTGTCGGTGATAGAAGAAGTACCACGACCGGCAAAGGTACGTACCAGACCTTCTGGTGTCAGATAGCGTACGCAGTGGTTCTGGTTGTCGCAGAAGTAGAAGTCGTAAACATCATTGCGACCTTCCTTTACGTACTCGGGATTCTTCACGAAGCAACCCTGGTAGGGGCGGTGCATACGAGCATTGGCACCTACACCTTCAACCCAGTCAGCACCGTTCATGTCGCCAGCGAATACATAGGGAGCAGAGAAACATTTTGTTTCTTCGTTGTAGTCAGAACGCAGAATGTAGTGGTGGTTGATGACTACGATATAAGCATATTTACCTGAGGGGTGAATGTCAATCTGGAATTCCCAGCCATTGTCCTGAATGCTGAAAATCTTCTCGAAAGCGCCGTCTGCCAAAGAGGGCTTCCAGGGATCGCCTTCATAGCCAGGCTTCTGGGTCTCGAAATAACGGTTCATGTCCAGGCGGAAAACCTGACCACTCTCATAACTGTTGAAGTAGAGCTCGCCATTGCGGGGGTGGATGGAAGCACCGTTACACTGCTTGTAGGCAGCCAGCACCTGACGGGGTGAACTGTTGTTGAACGAACCATCGTAGTTGCGAGTCACAATCCATACGCTGGTTGACTGCTGACCATTGTCGGCGCGGTCGGTAGATACAATCATGTACTTGGCCTTCTCGCCTGTGTTGGGGTCGTCGGCAAAGTCGATGGTGCGCAGACGCTGGTCTTGGAAACAAGCGGCCTTTGACATCACCAGCTGCACGGTCTTCTTGTTCATGTCCAGCATCTGGATGCCAGGACCACCGTTGTCGTAAACAATGTAGAGACGCTCAGGATAGAGGGGGT
Source organism: Xylanibacter brevis ATCC 19188 (assembly GCF_000621725.1). Taxonomy (GTDB): domain Bacteria; phylum Bacteroidota; class Bacteroidia; order Bacteroidales; family Bacteroidaceae; genus Prevotella; species Prevotella brevis. The sequence goes on along the minus strand of NZ_JHXM01000012.1, from coordinate 88,132 downwards.
CCCACTTCATGAACGCATCATCGCGGAAACCAGTAGCCTCTGAGAAGGGAACTTCGATGCCTACAGAACCAGGGTTCCAGGGATCGTCGCCCGACTCGTTGCGAGAACCGGTCAGTGTGCTCAGCACCATCTTGCGCTCGTAGTTGAACTTCTCCGATGCTACAGCGCTCTGGTAGCCGGTTTCATCGTTACCGATGGTCACGTTGATGTCGCCACCATACGCGCCCGTGGGTACAAAACAGTAAATCACTGTAGGTTTTACATTGACAACCACCGCTTTCTTACCACCAATGGTTACTTTCACCAGGGCCGTGTCAACGCCGAAGTTCTCACCAAAGATGAGCATCTTCTGGCTTACACCGCCTTCTTTAGGTGTAAAGTCGGTAATGGTTACAGCCTTTGAACTGTCGAAGGGAGTGCTGACATCCTCATCGTCATCGTTGCATGATACCATGCAAGCGGAAAGGCACAAAAGGAGCATGCCTAATAGGCATTTGCTCCTTGAGTTTAAAATAGTTTTAATCATATTTATTGTTATTTTAGGTTATTGTTCTTGCAACTTGTCGGCCAGAACTTTCATCCAGTAGCCACCAATCACTGAACGAGCTTTGAATCCGGTCATTATACCAGTCTTCGTGTCGTGCCAGTCGCTGATGGGTACGCGGCTTTCTGTTTCGTTGATATATTTGTAGAGAGGATCCACAAACTTCAGGAAGGTCTTCTTGTCCTTGGCCATAGCGGCAGTCCACATAATCCAGTCGCTCTTGGTGTAGTCACGACGTACATCCAGGGGAAGTCCGTATTTGTTCTGCTTGGTGAGGTAGTACTTCATGTCGCGCTCCATAGCTCCGTTGGGGAAGAGGTTCAGGTTCCACAGTTTGTCCCATACCATGTTGTACTTCTGGCTCCAGGTGTCCTTGCGGTCGAAGGCCAGACGGTAGTGGTCGTCCTCGCGAGCATCGCGCTCCCAGATGGTAGCCATCTCCTTGGCACGAGCCATGTACTTGTCAGCAACATCGTTCAGACCCTTCAGGCGAGCCATTTCAGCATATGCAGCTACACCCATGATAGCCTTAACAGAGAGGTTAGCGTTGTGAGCCCAGTGACCAGCGAAGTCGTCGGTGCAGAGCTGGTTAGAAGGATCCTGACCGTTCTCAGAGAGGTAGTCAGCCCAAGTGGTGATGATGTCCCAGTACTTGTTTACGTAACTGGTGTTGCCATCCAGTTTGCAGATCATAGCAGCCAGTGTCAGCATGTTGCCGGCCTCCTCCAGAGGCATGTCGCCACCATATACCTGCTTGTTGGCCTTAGGATACTGACCCAGGTCGTGAGCAGCGAAAGGCTTGGTCCAGCGACCAGTGTAGCTATATTCGAAGATACTGGTCATCATACCCTTCTGCAGTTCGGGGTTGTAGCAGAGGAACAGAGGAGCCTCGGGGTAGGTGAGGTCCACGGTGTTGACACAACCGTTAGAGTTGTTCTCCTTAGAGAAGAAGAGCAGGTTGCCCTCGTCGTCGCGGAACAGCTTGTGAGCGGCAATCACGTGACGGTAAGAACCAGAGAGGATTTCAGCATACTGCTTGTTACCAGCCTTCATACCGTCGTCGTAGATTTGCTTGTCCAGCTGACGGCAGCGCTTCATGATACCGCTGTATTCGCGGTTCAGGCGATCGATCATGTCGAAGATTGTCACGCTACCCTCGTGAGCCCAGTAGCCCTTGTAGCGCTTGTAGAAGTATTCGATGTCCCAAATCTCGTCGTAACCCATGATAGCATAGCTAGAAGCCTGCTTGGTGGTGCCGAAGTTGTGGCAGTAAGCCAGTGAGGGCATCTTGTTCTCGTTCTGTGCAGTTACGTTCTGCTGGCTTGCGGGCATGTTACCTTTCTTCACGAAGCTGCTCTTCAGAGCATTCTCGCTGGCGATGGCTACATCACCATTGATAGCGGGCAGGTAGAAGTAACCCCAGTCGATGCAGATACCGTCGCCGGTCTTAGCCAGGATGGGCTGCTCGATGGTACCGGTGCAAGCATACTTGGTGCCTTTCTTCTCGATGATAGAAGAGATGGTGGGCTGGTCGCCCTTGTTCACTGCCATCAGAGGAGAAGCGGTGAGCATCAGCTGTACGTTGTGAGCCTGACCGTCGGTAGAACGAACCTGATATGAGATGTAGTTGGCGGGAGCCGACAGCAAATCATAGTCGTCGATCAGCATAGGTGCGGTGAACACCAGGTCGAGTTCCACGGGACCGCAGGTGAAGGTATAATATGAAGAGGTAGCCAGTACGTCAACAGACTTCTGAGTAGCCTGCTTGATGCCGTAGGCGTCAGCCTTCTTAATCTTGAAGATACCGAAGTCGGTGTAGGCACCGCCAGTGGTGTTGTGACAGTGAGCAGCGATGATGTTCTTGCCGGGCTTCAGCAGCTTCTTCAGCTTGCTGTCCAGCTTCAGGGTGACACCCTCGCGCCAGATCTCACCAGTGCTGGCAACCTTTGTGCCGTTGATGTAGATCTCGAAAACGTCGTCGTGAGAGTAGATCAGCGCCAGGTCCTCGTTCAGGTCCTTGGCGTCGATGTTGATGGTGCGACGCACGTAGAGGTCGCTATTCTCGTTGCTCCAACGTGTGCGAACGTTGCTGAGGTCTTCTGAACCGAAAGCGGCCTTACCCTCTGCCCATTTGCTGTCGTTGAAGTTGTTCTCCTGCCATCCTTCGGCCTGCTTCTCGCGTGAGTAGCGAGCTGTCCATGCCTCTTCGTTGGCCATGGGGATAATGGTTTCGTAGCGATCACGGTCTGCACCCATGAAGCAGTATGTCTGACCATCCACGCGGAGGAAACCCTGCATGGGCTTCTCGTCGTTGGTCCAGTGACGGGTTGTTCCTTCGTTCAGCTCGTTGTAGGGTGACCATACTGAGAAGTAGGGGTCAGACACAATAAGGGGAACAGAAGGCAGACGGAGGTCTGTCGGTTGATAGGGCTTGAATGTGTCCTGGCTCTGCGCTTTTGTCGCCAGCGCGCCGAGGATCATCGCGCCAAAAAGAAATGCTTTTTTCATACGTTTTTTATACTATAATAAGTTTTAAGTTATTAACAACTTTGCTAGGTTTATCCTTAAACAATCTTTTCCTTAAAGAGACCAACGCCTTTTGAATCTCGAAAAACTAAAACTACTAACTACAAATAATTACTAACTATTTTTTATCTTGAATCGTAGCATCACTGCTATTCGTTCGTTTTCACGATGCAAAGTAAGCTATATTTTCCAAAATTTATGGATAATAGCTATTCAAAACACGAAAAAAATCGTTCACCATTGCCCTAAAATGCTAAATATCAAGAGTTCTGACTAGATTTTTTTGTTTGTTTGAAATTCTTGTTGTATCTTTGCCGAGCAATAAAAACGGATTATAACGCATGAAAGCTATATACTCTCTGATTGGTGTCCTGTGTTTACTAGGCACCTTGATTGGATGTAAGCAGTCAGAGAACCTTGACAATGGAAGTTCCAAGTTGGTCTTCTCTGCCGGCTACTATCCTCAGGTCGCCGTTGCGGATCATCATTATTATTATACCATGCAGATTCCTTCTGCAGACAGTATCATCCTGTGGAAGTCTGACAGTCCCGAGACGCTGGCCCAGGGTGAGCGTCAGTGTGTGTGGCATGCCGACTCGATGCAGCACATCTGGTCGCCCGAGATACACCATATTAATAATAAATGGTATATATACTTCGAGGCCGACGGCGGTAACACCGACTATCACCAGCTCTATGTGCTGGAAAACAGTGCTGCCGACCCCATGAAGGGCAAGTTCGAACTGAAGGGTGCCATCGTGACCAACGAAGAGTGGAACTTCGGCTTGCACCCCACCTCGGTGATGGTGCGCGGCCAGCAGTATCTGCTGTGGTCGGGCTGGCCCCACCGCCGCAAGGAGACCGAGACCCAGTGCATCTACATGGCACGCATGGAGAACCCCTGGACGCTGAGCTCAGAGCGTGTGATGCTTTCTGAACCCGAGTATGAGTGGGAGCGCCAGTGGATCAATCCCGATGGCCTGCGGTCCAACTATCCCATCTATGTGAACGAGAATCCCGAAGCCTTTGTAACCCCCGATGGCCGCTATATCTGCGTGTGCTATTCGGCCAGCGGCATCTGGACGGTCTATCACTCGCTGGGCATGCTTTATGCCCGCACCGATGCCGATCTGCTCGACCCTGCTTCGTGGACCAAGATGGAGGAACCTCTGTTTTGTTCGCAGAAGGACACCTGTCTTTATTGGCAGTCCTCTGATATCTGTGTGTTCCCCTCAGACGATGGAAAGACCAACTACATGCTTTATGAGAGCCGTTGGTGTGACTCCAACCGTCATGACCATCGTGACGTACGTCTGAAGACCCTGATGTTCAATGAAGAAGGACTGCCCGAGTTCGGACAGCCCTAATTCTGCGGACATTTTTTCTTTTTCCTTATTCCTTTGCTGTCACCGTGTTGCGAATCTCGCTGATCACAACACCCGGATCCATCATGCTGACGCGCAGTTTGATGGTCTTTGCTTCCTTGCTATCAAGTGTTACCGTGGCATCGTTGTAGCCCTGGGCTACGGTGGTGTGCCACTTGTCTTTCATCGCGATGGTCTTCAGCGACTGGATGTTGGTCATGGCCCCGTCGGTAGATAGGGCTATGCGCAGGTCGTAGTCGGTGTTGATGGGGAAGTTAGACAGACAGCGCACCTCGATGGTGTTGCGTCCTGCCTTCACCGGTATCTCATAGTCGGCATAGGGCGCCTGCGCCACCTCTGTGTCCTTATAGGCCTTCATGTCGAGGGGCCACACGGTGATGCTGGCCTCGTTGATGCCCACACCTTCCAGTGTCTTCACCGCGGGACTTGCCGCAATGTAGCGGGTGGCAGGGATAATCACTACCTCGTCTTTTGTCAGCGTGCCTTTGTTCTTGCTGATATTCTCTGCCGTAGCCGTAGCAGGCATGTCAAACTGCTTCTGGTTGCGTGGCTTGCAGTTCATCATGCCTTTCCATTTGCCGCCGGCGATGTCGTTGTTGTACTTGTCGGTCAGCGCCAGGATGGTGTTGTAGGCACGATGCGCCTCGTCTGCATATTTCAGTGCCAGTTCCTTCTGTCCCAGCTTGGCCATTTGCAGGCTTTGTGCGGCACGGAAAGTCTTGACGTTCATCTGCCAGGCGCCCTTCACCGGATATTCGATGAGCTGATAGAAGGCATCCTGCAGCTCGGCGGGAATCTGTGGCTTCAGGTTGTCCACCTGCTGAGCTAGCATCGCATAACTGCTGATGCGGCGCTCCATGTCGTCGTCCGAGTACTTGATCATGTGCACATGTTCGGGCTTACCGCCTGCTGCCAGATGGTAGTAGGCCTTTTTGATGGCAGCAATCTGGTCGGCATAGGCAGCGCCAAAGGTGCGCTCGGCCCAGGCGCGATTATAGCCGATGGCCTTCTCGGGTGTCCATTGGTCGATGTCCCAAGCCAGGTCCATGCAGAACTCCAGTTCCATCTCGGCAGGCTTGATGTCGCCCACGTTGATCACCCACAGTGTGCGGATGCCCTGGTCGTAGGCGCGCGACAGCTCATAGCTCATCAGCGAGGGCGAGTGGGAGGCAATCCACAGATAGTCGGCAGGTGTGCCCCAGTAGGATACGTGGTAGTACACGCCATTACCGCCCGAGCGGGCCTGTTCGGCAGGTTTGGGCAACTGGCGGATGTAGCCGTGGTTGTCGTCCACCCAACAGAGGGTCACATCCTCAGGCACCTGCAAACCGGCGTTGTAGGCGTCGAGCACCTCCTTATAAGGAATAAAGAGCTGTGGCACCTTGGTCACATCGTCGAAGTATTTTGCCAGCAGGTCGCGCTGATAACCGATGATGTCGGTGAGTCCGCGCACCTTGTCCTCTGTAGAGGGATAGCCCGAGATGCCCCAGTCGTGCACACCGCGCATGCCCAGGGTGTACATGCCATCATAGTCGGCACTCTCGGCCACGCGCTCCTCCCAATACTGCTGTATCTTCTTGGTGTTTGTTACGTAGTTCCAGTCCTCGTTGTTGCCGTTCCAGGGGGCATGGCGCCACTCCCACTCATTGTCGCGCAACATCTGTTCGCAGTGGCTGGAGCCAAGCATGATGTCGTACTTGCGCGCCACGGGCAGGTTGTCCTTGTTGGCCCAGAAGGCTTCCGAACACAGGTGCATGGCGGGCCACAGCGTGTTGGCACGCAGGCGCAACAGCAGTTCCATGACGCGGGCATAGGTGTTAGGACCAATGTTGTTGTACTTCTTGTCGATGCCCTTGGCGGCCCAGGGAAACAGGGCGAAGTCTTCGTCGTTGATGAAGATGCCGCGATACTTCACCGAGGGCTCTTTCGACACCGTCTTCTCGCCGTTGACGTAGAGGGCTGCTTTCTTCGCGGGTGCCACATCGGCCCACCACACATAGGGCGACACGCCCATCTGGCGCGAGAGTTCAAACAGACCGTAGGCGGTGCCACGAGGGGTGGAACCAGCCACCACGAGTGCCTGTGGGTGCTTGGTCATCTGAATGGTGAATACCTCCCACTTGCCACAGATGTCGCTCACGTCGATCTTGCCTTCGCTCACCAGTTGGTCGATGAAGGCCGACTGGCCCACCGTGCCGGCAATGATAGGCAGGGCAGCCTGCGTCAGGGTGTTGGTCACATCGGGGCGCTTGCCGCTGACCAACTCCATGTCGTTGGCCAGACAGTGGGCTACGGTCTTGACGACCTCGGCATCGTTGTCGGCCACGGCAATGCTGGTCTTGAACATGTCGTTGACCAGTGTCATGCTTCCGGCCGAGGGTTGTTCGCAGATGCTGATGCTTTGTTGGGCACTCATAGACATGGGTGCCAGCGTCAGCAGTGCAAAAAGAATAGTTTTTGTTCTCATTTGTTAGGTTTTTATGTCATATTGTGTTTTATCTCTTAAACACCTTCTTCGTGCTACCGTCCTGTTGCTTCTTGATGTTCAGTCCCTTTTGCATGTGTTTCAGGGGCTGTCCGGCAGCATTATACAGCTGTTCGGACTGGTTCGTGTCTGGCTGCAGCACATCGTCGATGCTGTTGGCAGTGCCAGTCAGCGCCAATGCCATGCGTGCCGTGTTCTCCATGAGCGACACGCCGCTGGCCATAGCACCCATCGAGGGTGTCGTCTCTTCATTGAATGCCTCGCCCCAGTAGTAGCTACAGAAAGTCTTGGGGTAGGCCTCGAGGTTGAGGTTGCTCCACAGCGCGTTGGCATTCTTCTGCAGGAAGTTGACAATGGGTCTCTTGTAGGTGGCGCTCATCTTGTCGTCGAGCACGAAGTTCACCAGATATGGTATCAGCACCGCTTTAAAAATGCTTTGGTCCAAGCTGTTGCCCTCGTCGCGCAGCAGTCCCTGGTAGGTGCAACGACCGTTGTTGATGGCATAGTAAAGCACCTTTGAGGCCATATTCTTATATTCCGTCTGACCCGTGAGGTGATAGAGGTAGCGCGCAGCTTCTCCGAAAGTACCCTGAGTGTAGGTGAGAGGCGGCTCCTCCACGCGTCCGTCGTTGTTCAGGTGCTGTCTCATCTCGTTGGCCTGATAGGCATAGATGTTTTTGGCAGCCTCCAGATAGGTACTCTCGTTATAGCGCTCGTAGAGCTTGGATGCCACCAAACTGCCGGGCGCATTGGTGCAGGCGTTGGGGCCGGAGCCGTCGTCCTTCCAGGGCAAACTGAAGTAGCCGTCGTTCCACGAACCGCGTGGCAGGATATAGTTGTCGAAAATGGTGCGGGCGGTGTCGGCATAGGTGTCGTCTTCAAGTGCTTCGCTGATGTGAATCAGTGTCAGGCAGATCCAGCACATATCGTCGGTAAACGTGTTGTAGAAGCCCGTGGCGTCACCTTGCTTGAAGTACCAGTTGTTGGCATGGTTTTGATACCAGCGTTGCATGGTCTGCTTGTAGAACCTGGCCCTGGTGACATCGGTGTCCTTGATGCGCTGGTAGGCGTAGATGATGGGATCCAAAGCATGAGCCTGCTGCCAGTAGAGAGTTGCAGATTCGTTTCTGGCATTGGGGTTGCTGGTCGGAATCGCATAGAAGATACCGGAAGCCCTATTCAGAAATTGTCCTGTAAACGTGTTGAGCAGAGAGTCCGAACGTCCGGAGTAGTCTCGCTCAATCAGTTTTGCCAGTGTGTTTGTTTGCGCGTTTAGTGAAACTAATGCTGTCGAAAGAAATGCAATAGCTAAAAAAGCTTTTTTCATTATAAATATTTGGTTTTATTATAGTCATTATTACATTACAGGTACCACTGTATCTGAGTGCAAAGATACAAAGATAAAATCAATTATAGCCATAATTTCCTGATTTTTAGCTTTCGTCAATGGATTTATAAATACTATCTATTATCATCCCACTAATAATTCATGCAAAAACGAAGCCCGTATGCCTATCAAAAACATATGGGCTTCGCTGATTTGTTGTTTTAGCTGATTTCGTCAGCTAGATTGAGGTTCTTTTCTTTATTTAATCATCACTTTCTTATGATTGATGATGTTAATGCCCTTATTTGGCTGCGACAGATGTTGTCCTGTCAGAGAATAGATTTTGTTTTCTTGTTTAGTGGTTGTAAGTGTGTGGTTGAGGTTGTCTGTTCCCGTCAGATGGTGAATACGAAAGAAGTCCACCTTGAACCAACCTGCATTATCGCTGGTCGAACGTTCGCCGTTGTTTCGCTTGTTGCCTGTTTTAATGCCAATGGTCAGGTCTTCTCCAGCTTTGACGTTGACCTTCACCTCCATGTCGCGCAGAACAACATTCGATGAACTGCCACCTGCATAGCCGGCGTAAGTGTTGATTTCTCCTTCTGTGAGTAGGTTGGTGTAGTCTGCCGCAGTGCCGTAGTATTGAACGTTCTGGTTGGCGAAGAGACGGCAGTTGGTTTTCTTGTTCGATTCTACCCATAGCTTGCATGCAACAAGATATTCACCGGGTTCCAACTTCGATGCAGGAATGGTCTGATAGAGCCAGAACTCGTCGGGCATGGGCACAGAGTTAATCCAGCATACGTTGTTGCCGTGCAGGTTGGTGGCATCTTGGTTCACACCATAGGAATCAAGTCCGTTTGCTCCTTTTTTCAATTCACCTTTCGACAACCAGTTGCAGGGAATGCCTCGGCCGATATTGCCTTTGGCATTCAGCTGGCAGTTGCTATTGTATTCAAAGTCGTAGTTTTCAATGAGTTGTTCGGTGAGCGTCAGGTCTTCAGCCTCGGCCATGCGACCACGAATGGCTTCTATGCGAGCATCCATCTCAAACTTGTCATCGGTGTCGTACCAGTTGCTGAACACACCGTGTTGTGATGCTATCAGTGCGGCTTTCGCTGCTTTCATCGCTTCATATGAGGTGGCCAGATGGCTATAGCGATCCTCTTTGTTCTTATAAGCATAGACGAAATGATATACGGCTGTGCTTAGGTTCTTCATATAGTGAGCATAGGCCGAGAGATGATCGTAAAAGAATGTCTGGCAGTTGGCAGGCAACTCACTCTGTATGGCCTCACAGCGGCGTGCCACCTCGGCAAAGGCTTCCATCTCGCGACTCATGCCAGCCAAGACGCTGTCCACAGGGTTGCGTCCTTCGATGCGGAATGTGCGTCCTGCCACACTCTCGTATCCAATCTCTGTAAATGGGTTCGACTTAAATGTGTTCCATGTGTTGTTGATCTGCTTGATAACCTGTGAGTGGCGCAAGTCCTGAAACACATACTGACGGTCGAACCCCCCAGGGAAGTCGCTCTTCTTGGGGTTCCAGTAAGCATAGTAATAGTCGTGGTAGAGTTGTGCTATTTCATCGGCATGTTCTTCTCCAAAGTATTGCGCACAGAACTGACGCATGAAGTCATTTGTGTTGTAGTCATTGGAGTTCCACATCATGGCTGCATTGGCACTCATCTCCATCAAGAATTCACGAACGTTGCCTGCATTGACTACACTGAAAGTCAGTGGACCCTTGCTTTGTACGTAGCGATAGTTGTCTTCCATCTTCCAAGGTCCTTCGGCAGGAGCCAAGTGGGCACCGGTGGAGTAGAACTGCAGGTTCATGTAGTAGCCCAGTTTCACGTTGTTCACGTTGGTCCAGTTCACCAGGTCATCATAGGGATAGTGGTCACGTCGGCCTGCAACAAACGTCCACAACATGTTGGTGGCTGTGGGCGGTTGCAGATGACCGGCAGCTAGCAGCGACGATATCTCGTCATAGAACGTCATGCGTACAAAGGGGTTCGCCTCGCCAGTTGCCTGACAAATCATGTCGTATTGTTCTTTCACCATTCGATTGATGACAGCACCGCGCTCAGCGTCTGAAGAGGGCGCATCAGTAAAGACAGACCAGAAAGGCTGGTCGGTCTTTCCTCGGAAGGCCACCTGCCAAAGGTTCTCTACACCGCTGTTCATCACCGAGTTGATGTTGTACTGCCAGAACTCACGCAACGATGCCATGTCGTTGACAGAAAGAGCAGGAGGCGTTGTCTTCCTGACCTGTTGCCAGTAGGCATCCCAGTTGGCAAAACTATTGTTTAGCGCTACCATGTGGTGTGACGTTAGCACCAGTCCGTATTTCTTGTAGAGCATGGCCTCGCTATTCAGCGTGCCATTGGTGGTTACGGTGGCTGTGTATTCCACCGTGTTCAGTTTCAGTCGGAGCATGGTTTCCAGCCAGCGCTCGTTATTGTCTGTGCTCAGTCGGCGCCAGGGCACAAACAAGTCTTCATCGTTAGGAAACCAGGCACGGTAGCGAACCGTAGGTGATGACACATAGTAATCTAAATCATCTGAAACCTCTATTTGAGTTTGTTGCTCAGGTTTCCAGTCGCACCAATACCATAGTGGGGGTACTCCCAGAATCTTCTCACTCAGTGTGTAGATGGCATAAATAGTGCCTCGCATGTCGGCGCCCTGCATCACAATGCGATGGTTGGCTGCATCGGCATAGACGCGGTGCGATTCGTAGCCGTCAGTTTCCTTTGCTTCGGGCAATAGCTGTTCAACACCTTTGGTGCTCATGTTGGCTACTAAGAGTTCTACACCGCTCGTTTGGCCTGCGGTCGATGCAATCTCGGGCCTGAAACCTAACACTTTTTCGAAGTCACGCTGTAAGGCTTCGACAGCTAGTTTGACTTGGCTACATTCCTCTTCAGGAACAATAATGGTGACGTTGCCTTTGGCCAGGGTCAGCCCTTCTATTGCGTTCTTGACAGAGAAGGTGACACGTGGACTTATCTCTGTGTAGCCGTTGTCTGCGAAAAGCACGGCATAGTAGTCGTTGACGTCTTCAATGTTGAATTGTATTGTTCCATTGTTGTTTGCTGTGTACTGCCAGGCATACGATGGCGTGCCAGGACCAGGCTGTTGCCCCTTCAGATAAATGCCAATCCAAGCTTGAGTGCCTACAGGAGCATTTTGATAGTTGATATTAATGGTTGCTCCCGGTTCGTATTTTGGGTTGTCAAGAATCAATTGTGGGGCTGTCGAGCCGCTCACGTCGATAACCTTTGACTCGGAATAATCGCTCCAGTCAAGATTCATAGAACGGTTGCGACATCGCATGAAGAAATGGCCAGAAGGAAGGTCTTTCTTCGCTAATTCAAGAGTGGTGACTGGCTGGCCATTGCGCACATTCTTTGGCATAAAAGTATTGTCTACATCGTAATAGTCTTCGAATAGAAGGGTACGCTGATAAACAATATCGGTAAATTTTGCATCGCGTGCTATCTGGTATTCACTGCTGTGCAGACCTTCAACAGTAGCTTGTTGCTGAATAGTGGCTGGTAGTGTCACTTCAGTTGAAGATAAGTAGAGCGAAGGTGTAGCAGGTTTGTCTGTTTGTGAGAGCTTGCGACTAAAACGATCAATGAGTACATTGTCGAGAGCCAGGCGTGAGTTGCCAATAGAATAGGTCTCTATGGTCACTTCATCGTTTGAAGGGTTGAACTCCATGAGTTGATATGTCCATTGATCAATGGTTTTCTGTACTTCATCACGGTTGCGATTGTCGGGTGTTTTTCCCCACAACTGTTCATAGTCTTGAGCTGATGTACCCACACCGCCACCAGTAATCATATGGTAAACAGGCCATTCTTGCATCTGTCCGCGTGCATAGAGATGATGATGTCCTGCACAGTTCAGTACGTGCTTCTTAGAAGAAGAGAGGATTGGCATGATTTCATTAGTCATCCAAGGATTGGTGTCGCTTGCCCATTGTTCAGCATAGAGGGGGCGATGCTGCACACTGATGATGAAACGCACGCTTGCATCCTTGTCTGCTGCTTCGACGACACGTTTTGCCCATTGCTTCTGTTGTTCAGACACACCATCTGTGTTCAATACAATGAAAAGTACAGGACCTGCCTGATAGGCATAATAAAAGGCTGTATAACTCTTAATGCCCTGATAGTCCATGTTGCCATACGAAGCATAGTGACCATCGTAAAGTTTCAACTCTGGGTCTTTAAACAGTTCGTGATTGCCCACACAGGTCATGATGGGCAATTTTGACATTACCTCACGTGACTTATATAGATGTGTAAACTCATATTGTCTAATGGAGCCAGAGTCAACCTGATCTCCAACGTTCATAATCATGCTTACATTATCTTCGAGGTTCTCTTTACCCCACTTCTGTTGCGCCTTACGTGCCGCCATACGTATCAGCCATTCATAGTCTGAACGCTCGTTGCGCTGATGGTCGCCAATCATTAGAATACGGAAGGGTTTTAGACTCGTAGCTTCAGGCATGGTGCGAAAGTGGTGTATTTCGCTACTTTTCTCACCACAGATAACCTGATAATAATAGACGGTGTTGGGAGATAGGCCCTCTATCTGGGCATTATACCAATAATAGCTGGTAGCAATCTGACGTGCAGAAGAAGAGACTTGCTTGTCAAGATGATTCGCATCTGTTCCATACTTGACAATTGAGTTGTTATTGATAGCCTTCGTCTTCCAACATACCAGGATGCTATGGTCGGTAGCCTGATTCAGATATGGCGCAGTCATCTCTGCCGGTACTTCAATAGGTGTAACCGTAAGACGTATGGCATCGTAAGTCCCGTCTCCATTTTCTGTGTAGTATATGTCTGGCTCACTATAAGCTTTGTTGTTAATGGTGAGACTGGTTCCGTTTTTCGTCTTATACTCGCGAAAGGTTTTAATTTTCCGTATCTCCGTGGGGTTGTCGGCAACTTTTTTTGCTGCCAGTCCACCTCCAAGGATGGGTATGCATAGTGTTAGTATGGCTAAAACAATATTTCTTGTATTCATGTTACTTGAGAAATAAATAATAATAGGTATTTAGACTATAATATCAATTATTTGATTACTTTCTTCCCGTTAACGATGTACATGCCTGAGTGAACGGTATTATTAAGCCGGCGACCTTGCAAATCGAATATCTGTTTGGGTGCTTTGGCTTTGATGCTGTTGATGCCAACAGTGGTTGCATCAATCTCGTCGAGGGTCCAAAACGAACGATGGTTGGTGCCGTTGACGGCAGCAAATGTCTGTACCCAGCATTCAGCCTGATTACTCTCGCCTCTAAGGTTGAGACCGATGGTGCCAGCACTGAAGTCGTAGGGAGCATTACCTGTGTATGCAAAGCCGTAGCGTCCGTCTTCTGCCGATGGTGCTGTGACATGGTATTCGGCCTTTTCCTCACCGAGCACTACTGGTTGCTCTGTTGTGGCAGTATAGCCTTGAATGTATCGGGCCGTGGTAGCATTCTTTACGTAATAACAGTTCTTATTGTCTGTTTTCTCAAAAGTCCAATAGGTATTCTCGTCAACCTCGTCACCGCAAAGCACATAGTCGTTGGGGCCTGTCGTGTCCTTCATATAGGCGGGCGCATTGTTGCTGAAGTTACGGATGGTAAAGTATTTGCCATTCAGCACCCAATCTTCGGATGGCTGAGGATTAATATTACCGTCTTCATACTTCTTTAGGTCGATAGTGCCAGCCATTACCTCGCGTATTTCGTCGGCAGAGAGGATGCCTTTGAAAAAATAGACTTCGTCGAGCTTACCTTGAAAATAATCCTTGTTGGCTTTGTGGCCACCAATACGGAAACCGCCGGTGCAAGCCTCAAACTGAGGAGCAGGTACTGTGCAGTCGCGAACACCATTAATATAATATGTGACGCTGAGGTCAACAGGATTGCAGACCACGGCTACGTGCTGCCATTCTCCAGGCACCAGCGAGCCGTAGTTGGCATGGTTTTGTTGGGCTCCAAGGAAGTTGTTGTAAAAAAAACGCGCATCACCACCGTTGACCGGTGTTTCTGCTCTACTATAGAGGTAGATGCGACCAGTACCTGCATGATCTTTCTGCGCCAGAATTACCTGGTCACGAAAGTAAAAGCCTCCGTCCTGATTGCCTGAACTTGGCGCATCGCTCCGCTCGTTGTACACCCAGGCACAAAATGTGGTCTGGGTGTTTTTTGTTTCAACGATGCCGCTGGTGTTGAAGTCTAGATACTGGGCATTTCCATTAAGCTCAATGCCTTTCCCTTTGACACCTTCCACATAGCTAAAGCCTTCGTTTGATGGGGTCAACTCGTAGTGATGCTTTGAGGCATCATCCGTGTTGTCGTTGAAGTCATAGTAGAAGATGAGCTCCTTGGCTGTGTCCTCGATGTCTTCAGAAATGCTGAGGCCTACACTTTTTGCCCAGTTGTTCCAAAGAGTTTTTAGCTCACGCACTTTCTCAGGATATTCCGCAGCCACATTGTTGGTCTCGGCATAGTCGTTTTTCAAGTTAAACAGCTGCCAACCGGCCCCTTTGAGTGCTGTAAGGCGCCAATCGCCTTTGCGTACGGCCTTTCCGCCTTCGTGTTCCCAGAAGAGCACACGCTCGCCATTCCACACACCCTCGCCCTGAAGCAGAGGCAGTATAGAACGACTCTCCTCACAAAGGGGCTTGATGGCGTTACCATGATAAGTGGTGGGGTAGGTGGCATTTGCCAGTTCTATACACGTTGGCATAATGTCCAGGAAATGGCATGGCTCACGATTGATGGTGCCTTCTTTGGCTTTGCTGATACCAGCAGGCCAGTGGATGATGGCAGGTGTAGCGGTTCCTCCGTGGAATTGGGTTGTCTTCCAATAGCGGAAGGGAGCATTGATTGCGCCTGCCCATCCGTTGTGCAGATAGTTGTAGGTCAGCTGGCTGCCAGGTGTTGGCGAGTTGTGAACCACCTTCTCGCCAGAGCGTGTGCGGTCATGACGGTCGAAGTCGCCAATGGTGTAGTTCTCGCTGGAAGCACCATTGTCTGAACAGAAAATAATCAGCGTGTTGTCGTAGATGTTACGGCGTTTCAGTTCGTTGATGATGCGTCCGATGTTTTGGTCAACACAATCCACCATGGCGGCATGAACCTCCATGTTGGCTGCTTGGAAGGCCTTGTTGCTCTCATTTTCCCAGGCACGTCCGGATGCGTTGCTTGCCTCTGGTGTTTCTTCCGGGTCAACGATGCCCAGCTCTATCATCTTTTTATAACGACGTTGGCGCAGGACATCCCATCCATCGTCATATACGCCTTTATATTTCTCAATGTCCTGTGGTTTTGCCTGTACAGGCCAGTGGGGCTCTTGGAAAGCCACATACATGAAGAATGGCTTACCATCGGCTGTCATTTCGTCCATCATGTCAATGGCTTTGTCGGCCACATAGTCGGCATAGTAGAAATTGCTGGGAATACTATCGGTGAAAAGTGGCTCTTCGTTGTGTACCAGTGAGAATGGGTCAAAGTGGTCTGTGACACCCCAGATTGTACCCCAGTGCTGGTCGAAGCCACGATTGCATGGGTATGTGTCGATAGGTGCAAAAGGGCGATTGTTGAATGTGTTTTGGTGTGACAGCCACGCCATTTGGTCGGTGTTGTTGCCAATACCTTGAGTCAGCGAAAGATGCCACTTTCCGCTCATGCCGGTGTGGTAGCCAGCCTCTCGCAGCACTTCTGGTATAGTCACACAGTCCTTTGTCAGGCTTTGCCCCATCCCTGTGATGCCTACAGTCTGTGCATAGCGGCCAGTCAGCAGTTGGGCGCGTGAAGGACAGCTGCGTCCCGAGTTAAAAAACTGCGTAAAACGGATGCCGTTCTCAGCAAGACTGTTAAGATTTGGTGATTGTACTTCACCGCCAAAGCATTCCAAATCAGAGTAGCCCATGTCATCTACCACGATGAGCATGATGTTGGGTCTCTCAGGTTGTTGTGCTTGGGCTGGTACTAATGCTGGTAATGCGGCTGTTGCCGACATCAGCATTTTCTTAGCGTTTAGTTGTGTCATGATTGTTAGGATAAGTTATTATTAAGAAAGGTTTCTTCTAATGTCTCTTACTTGCTATTGGTGCCAACAAAGTTACAATAAATAAAAAGAAATGGTGTAAGGGCATAAAAGAAAACTATCCGTTCAAGATGATTTTGAACGGATAGTTTTCTGCGATGATTAGATTTTTTTATTTTTTCATTGCTTTCTGGCCCATTCCATGACGTTGGCAGGCGGGCGCTGATTCTGCAGTTCTTGTTTCATGAAATCCATATATGGTTCTACGTGATTAAAGAACTGTTGAAAGGCTTTGCACATATAGTTGAGGCCTGGCTCTCCACTGGTTGTCTTGCAGAAACGGTCTTTCGGACAACCGCCATTGCAGGCAAAAAGCCATTTGCATGACAAACATTGCTGTGGCAATCCGCTGCGCTTAGCTCTTCCAAACTTCATCTGCCGTTCACTATACATCATCTCAGTGATGGTCTGATGGCGTATGTTACCCAACTTGTATTCAGGAAATACAAAATGGTCGCATGAGTAGAGGTCGCCATTGGTTTCGAGCACGGAAGCGTGGCCGCATGTCTCTGCCATAGCACACACACCGGGGGCCTCGCCAACCCAGCGGGCCAGTGTGGAGTCAAAGAGCTGAACGAATACTTTTCCCACATCGTTGCGCACCCACTCGTTGAAGATGGTACAACAGAAGTGGGCATATTGCTCTGGCGTGACAGAGAAGTCGGCCAATTGCGCTTCTTCCTTGTCGGCCACATGAGCAAGGTGTCGTCCGTCTTCATGAGGCAGAATTCTTTCGATGATGGGGGCAAATTGGATGTATTGGCATCCGTTCTCTTTGTAAAAGTGATAGACGTCGAGTGGGTAGTCAGCATTATAGTCGTTGACCACACCCATCGCATTCCATTCCACCCCGTGCTTCTGCAACAGTCGGATGCCGCGCATCACCTTGTAGAACGAGGGCTGTCCGCCGCGTGCCCGGCGATATTCATCATGTAAATCCTGAGGTCCGTCAATAGAAATGCCGATGAGCCAGTTGTTGGCACGGAAGAACTCGCACCACTCGTCGGTAAGCAGCGTGCCGTTGGTTTGTAGACAGTTCTCGATGATACGTCCGCGAGCATACCTTTTCTGGAGTTCCAACACACGCTTATAGAAACTGATGGGGCGCATCAGAGGCTCACCGCCATGCCAAGTGAACAGTACTTGAGGCTGTGTCTGCGACTCTATATATTGGCGGATAAACGTCTCCAATGTGCGGTCGTCCATGTTGAAACGCTCTTTCTGCGGTATGTCAGCATAGAGTTGACTCTTCTCTAAATAGTAACAATACTTACAGGCCAAGTTGCAAAGACTGCCTGCAGGTTTCGCCATTACGTATAATGGCCGAGCAAAGGGTGCGAATGTAGCCATGTGTTGTTTTTGTATGAAAGGCCGTGCACTACAAAAGGTGCACGGCCTTTAGTATTAGGATGAAAGATGAATTACTTCACAACGGTCTTCTTACCATTGATGATGTAAACACCCTTCTGGGTCTTGTTCACCTTCTGTCCCTGAGTGTTGTAAACCTTGCCAGCCTTCGTAGCAGCCTCGATGACGTTGATGCCGTCAACGATGTCTGCCAGGTTGTTGATGGCAGTCTGCAGGTTGGTCTTAGCTGTGGTCAGACTTTCAACGGTAGCATCCTCTGCAGCCAGCGCTGTCTCGGCATCGCTGATAGCAGTGTTCAGAGCAGAAACACTCTCAGAGGTCTTACCAGTAGTGTCAATAGCCTTAGCGGTAGCAATCAGAGCAGCAAGACTATCCTTTGCAGCCAAGAGGGCTGAGTCAACCTTCTCAATCTCGCCCATGTAGATCAGGCGGAAGTTATCGATAACGGTCCAGTCGCCCATCTCCTGACGCTCGTCCTTCTTCACACCGAGTGTGAGCTTGCCATCTTCTTCAACCTCTACCTCAACAGTGGTCCAGTAAGCACCATGTTGGAAGTACTCGATAGCAGCGTTTGGCATGTTGGGGAATGCACCCTTGTCGCTCTTGATTACATCGGTCAAGGCAGGAACGAGGTCAAGCTCATCAGTGATATTAGGCAGGAACTCCTTCTCGTCGTTAGCCATCAGGTAAGCCAGCTGAACAGCTTCCTCACCAGCATTGAAGGCCTCGCGCTGAGCATCGCCGTTACCATTGCGGAAGAAGCCCTGAACAGCAACCACGTACTTACCTGCCTTCAAACCTTCGAGGCTCTGTGTGAACGAGAAGTTCTCTGGCTCGAAGAACTCGTAGGCGTAGTCGGCAGCACGGTCGCCATTACCATCGGTTGTGGTAGAAACGCGAGCACCGCCATTACCGCCTGTGCACTGCTTGTTCCACATGTCGTAGCCGTCCTGACGGTTCAGGCTGGCATTCTTAATCAGGTAAGACACGTCAACGGGATTCTCCTCAGAGGCATCCTCGATCATGGCAGTACGCTCGGCAGGAGTAACAATGATCCACTGGTTCATTGGGTTGTCCAGACCTGTCTGATCGATGCCGATGTTGCTCCAGTACTTCTTGCCATCAGTACCCTTGTTGGGGTTGTAGCCCAACAGGAAGCCGTCCTGACCGTTAGAGCTGATATTGTAAACGCCCTCCTGGCCATCTACAGGCAGGAAGTGCCAGATGTCCTGAGCGGGGGTATCAACATAGCCTTTGTAATTCATCCAGCCGCCACCGCGATCTGTCTTGAACTTGAAGTTGTTGGTCTCAGGTTTATCAAGGTCAACGAGTTCAATCTCGATACCTACCTGGTCAACAGCAGCATGGGTGTTCCAGTCGGAGCCAGTGCCCAGGAACATGCCGGTACCAACGTTGAACAAGTAAACCTTGCCAGCCTTAGGCTCACTGCCCTTGTAAGTACCAGTGGTGCTCAGGGCGTTGATCTTACGAGCAGCGCTCAGGTCGTAGAGAGCCTGCTCAATAGCACCAGCAGTAGTAGCCTCGGCAATAGCTGTCTCAGCAGCTGTGGTGGCATCGTTCAGGAACTTAGTAACTGAAGCAAGTGCGTCAGCATCCACTTCGGTCTTAGCCAGATCAGCAGTAGCCTTCAGAACTTCAATGTTCACAAGTTTGGCTACATTCAGGGCTGCGTTCAGAGTATTAGTAGCAGCTACAATTTCTTCGGCATCCTGTGAAATCAGCTTTGTTTTAGCATCATTCAGAGCCTGAGTTAGTGCTGTTGCCAGAGCTGTCGTTGTGGTTGTTGTGTCGAATGCTTCAGCATCAGCGATTGCGTTACCCAGACTTGTCAGGAGAACTCCCAGGTCGATGCTGCTGCCCAGACTAGTAAGACGGAAGTTGCCAGCGACAACCCAGCTACCATTTACGTTGTTGTACTCGCTCTTTATGCCGATTCTCAAAGTGCCCTCTTGGCCTACTTCGACGGGGAGGGAAACCTTGTACAAACCAGTTTGGAAGTATTCGTTAGCCTGCCAAGGCCAGCATGCGAACTCACCATTGACACCCTCGCGTTTCTCACCAACGCCAGGCATTTTTCCAGCCTCACTAGTTACATTGGGCAGTGCAATCTCCTGATCGTTTGCGAAGAAGAATGCGTTCTTTACAAGTTCCTCACCAGCTTTAACCTTTGCAGCTTCATTATTAGCATCACCATCGCGATAGAAACCATAACAAGAAGCAATATATTTACCAGGAGCAAGACCTGTAATGGTCTGACTCATGTCTGCGCTGCTCTCAAACCACTCAATAACCATCCAAGGTTCGCGGTCAGCACCGCGCATTTGACCTCCGACGCCTTCCCAGCCGCGAGTCCAACCACCATCTACGTTTGCCTTTGAGAAGTTGGGGTTGTTGATTAGGAATGTTACGTCCAAAGGCTTTTGTGCACTTGCCTTCATCATAGCGGTCTTGTAGGCATCAGGTGATACTAGCATCCACTGTGCATAAGGATTGTCCTTGTAGTCATCGCGGTTCCAATCACGCTTCTGTACTGAGTTCCAATAGTGTGTGTTGCCGTCACAAACGTCATCGGCGGGGTCATAAACGAAGTGCCAGTTATAGTTGTCCCACTCACACAGGTTATATACCTTCTCTTTGCCTTCAACAGGAACAAAAGCCAGTTTGTTCTCTCCGTTCTTGTCCCAATATTCCTCGCTCCAGTTCATGCCGTTCCAACCATTGCCACTCAGGTGGAATACGGGGCGACCTGCAGCACCGCTCCATTCGCCATCAGGACGGAAGTGGATAAGCATGCCGGGATTGTCAAGTGCAATGTGGGTGCCCCAGTCGGCTGTAGTGCTGAAGAAAATACCTGCGCCAACATTGTATAAATAGTAGTCGGCTTCCTCGTTGGCAGGTTCAGAGCATTCAATCATGGAAATATCAACCTTCTCGATAGCATTGAGTTTGCGCAGGTTGCGTATCAAACGAAGATGACTGTCGTCATTGGAAGTACCATTAGCGATGTAATCTTCAACGCTTGTAGGTATTGTAATACCTTCGGTCTCGGCTAGGGTAACGGTGGCCTTCAGAACAGCAATGTTCAAAGCCTTTGCTGCATCCAGGGCTGCGTTCAGTGTGTTAGTGGCATTTGTGATTTCATCAACGTCCTCAGAGTCTTGCTTTGCCTTAGCATCATTCAGCGCCTTAGACAGTTCTGTTGCTAAAACTGTAGTTGTGGTTGTTGCGTCGAATGCTTCTGCATTGTTGATTGCAGATTTTAGTGCTGCTGATAGTTTACCGCAGTAAACCAGTTTGAAGTTATCTACAGCAAACCATTCTCGCCCCTGTCCGTCTAACTCTGTATCGTCTACTGTTACACCAATAGTCAACTGGCCGTCGGTCACGTTGAACATAATGGTACCTGTCTTGAAATAGCCGTCAAAGAAATCTCTTGACACCTGGTTGTTGCCACCAGGGAAGAATTTCGTAGGCTCACCATCTCTACCGTCAATGGATTTCTGGAAACCGCTTTCGTTAGCCGTTTTCGATTCTGAATAAATACAAGGAAGATCAATGGTTTTACCATTCATGTATAAGTGAGCACCAATAGGCAGCTCGCCAGTTTCCCATAGACGACGGTTGGTGGGACCCATGTCAAAAGCACTGGGACTGTAAACTCCTTGTGCTTGAAGTGCATAGTAACCATTGGGAATGCCAGTAATGGTCTGAAGAACTCTAGCACCGCGCGCTTTTGATACTACAAGCATACGGTTGCAGTTGTAGCTTGGAGAGGCATCGCCTACGCGGTTTGCTGTGGCACCTTCCATTGGTAAGGTGATTTCCCATGCACTGAAACGCTCGTCGGCATTTGCGAAGTCTGGACTTTGAATTAGCCATGAAACATCAACGGGCTCAGTAGCAGTTTCTAACTGTGCCAGACGTTCAGCGCGGGTAAATAGTTGCCAATTTTGTGCATTACCATTGGCGACAAGATTCTTATCATCGTTAACACTCAACTTTGTATCACCGCTATTGATAGTATAGACATTCTTATAACCATCAATAGTAGTAGGTGTAAAGGACCAAAATGATACAGGACGAGTTGTGTCCAGGTAATATAGGTCATCGGCAGCATTCACGCTGTGATTAGAACCGAACTTAGGATTGATAATCCATGCACCGTTAGAGGTAGTTAGGTTGAAATCAAGACCTCGAGAACCTACCTCAGCACGGGTTGTCCAATTAGAGGTAAGCCTATCGTTGTTCTGTAACCACACATTCTTGTCGATGTTAAAAAGATAAACATCGGAACCGGTGGTGATGTCATTACCTGTCAGCGATTTTAGGTTGTCTGGGTCAGTTGATGGCTCAGGCATTGCCGCCTCCACGATTTTCCAGAACGAACGGTGGTTTGTGCCGCTGACGGCAGCAAAGCCCTGTACCACGCCGCCTTCTTTCCAATTCGCACCAATCGTGCCGCTTTTGAAGTCGTAGGTGGCCTGGTCTGTTGAAGCCATTCCGTACATCCCTTCACCTTCATCAGTACACAGAATGATGCTGATCTCTACAGGTGTGTCGCCAGTGTTGACTTCTACCTCAATGCCTGCCGTGCTCTGCATGTACTTCTGTGTGACAGCATTTTGAACGTAATAGCAGTTCTCGTTGCCAGTGGCAATCAGTTTCCAGTAGGAGTTGTCGTTGAAACTACCCAAGGCCACTTTGCCAGTGCCATTGTCTTGCATGAAGATGTTTGCATCGTTTCGATTGCAGATGGAGTAGGTCTTCTGTTCATCAAACGATTGGGCAAACACGCTTCCTGTCAGTGAGGCTATCAAAAGCCCCAATACGAAAGTCAGTTTTCGTTTCATAAGTTTTTAGTTTGGTTAATAATAATGAATGAAAAACAATAATAAAAATTATGTTTTTTTGTTAGGTTCGGTTCAATTTAAGCGCAAAAATATAGCATTTCCCGTTCTTAGAACGAAAAATGCTATTCATAGAATAAAAAAAACTATTCAGTGTCCTTTTTTGCCTATGAAAACTCCTTGGGCAATATGCCAAACTGCGCTTTAAAGCATTTTGCAAAGTAGCTTGTGGACGAGAAACCGACGCGTTCTGCCACTTCACTGCTGCGACATCCTTCGCGCAGGAGTAGGGCAGCCTGGTTCATACGCGATGTCTTCAGATAGTCTGTCGGCGTCATGCCAGTCAGCGCTTTTATCTTACGATAGAAGCTGCTTCGGCTCATGTTCAGTTGTTCGGCCAGCGTGTCGATAGAGAATTCCTCGTCGCGCATGTTGTCGGCAACAGACTTCTGCAGACGTTCCACAAACTGGATGTCTTGCTGGTTGAGGCCCAGCGGACTGTCGTCTTGCAGGGATGACGAGTTGAAGCCTTCGATGCTCTTCATGCGTTCGTAGAACTGCTGGCGCAGGCGCAGCAGATTTTCTATCTGCAGATGCAGCTGCTTGATGGCGAAAGGCTTCTCCATGTAGATGTCGGCACCGCTCTCCATGCCTTCCACCTTCGACTCTACGGTGGTCTTGGCCGTCAGCAGGATGAGGGGCAGGTGGCTGGTGTTGATGTTGGTCTTGACGTTCTGACACAGTTCGATACCGTCCATGCGTGGCATCATCAGGTCGCTGACGATGATATCTATCTCGCTATAGTTCAGGATGTCGAGGGCTTCTACGCCGTCGTGGGCCTTCACCACCTTGTACCACTGGCGCAGCGAGTCGGCCGTAGCCTTCAGCAGTTCCTCGTTGTCTTCCACCAGCAGGATGGTGTGTTTCTTGGCTGTGGGAGCGGCAGCCGCTTCTTTCGCCTCCTCGGCAACGGGAGCGATGTCTTCCGTGTCAACAGATGGCTCATCGCTGCTCACCAGTGGCAGCGTGATGATGAAGCACGAACCGCCGCCAGGGGCATCCTCATACTGCAGGTCGCCATGGTGCGCCTCGGCCAGCATCTTGGCATAGGCCAGGCCCAGGCCGGTGCCCAGCGAACTGGCAATGTTGTCGTTGCCTATCTGGTAGTAACGGTCGAAGATCTTGTCGCGCTCCTCGGTGGGAACACCCGAGCCATCGTCTATCACCGATATCTTGATCTTCTCATCGTTGCTGACCTCCAGTTTCAGGATGATTTCCCGATTCGTATATTTTAAGGCGTTGCCCACGATGTTCATCATCACCTTCTTCATCTTGTCCAGATCTATCACGGTGGTGACGCCCTCTTCGGGCAGTTGCAACTGTATCTGCTTGCCTTGCACCTTCACGGCATCGAAGAATTGCTTGTAGATGTCGGTCAGCATCTTCTTGATATCCACGTTCTGCTGCATCAGTGAGATGCCGCCATTCTCGGCCTTCTGGAAATCGAGCAGCTGGTTGGTGATGCCCAGCAGGTAGTTCATGTTGCGACGTATCGACGAGAGGTGCTCTTTCAGTTCGCTGCCGCCCAGGGCTTCGCCGCCGTCTATCTTCTCTTGCATCTTCTCCAGTGGCAGACTGATCAGCGTCAGCGGGGTGCGAATCTCATGCACCAGGTCCACGAAGAAGCGAATCTTCGACTGGAAGGTCTGCTTCTCCTGCTCGGTTCTGAATGATTCCATCTGTCGGGCATAGCGGCGCTTCAATCTGCGCTGCGTGCGCATGAAGGTGTGATAGATGAAACCGGCAATCAGCAGCAGATAGAAGATGTAGGCCAGCGTGGTGCGATACCATGGTGGCAGGATGGTAATCTTCAGTCGGGCGATCTCCTGATCGTTGTTGTCGCCCATGCGTCTCAACAGGAACTCATAGTCGCCTGGAGGCAGGTTGGCATAGGTGGCCTCCGAGTTGGAGGTGCCTCGCACCCAGGTCTTGTCGAAACCCTCCAGCATATACTCGTATTTGGCAGGAGGCATACCGCAGAAGCGTGACGAGGCGAAGTGCAGCGTAAAGCTGTTGTCAGAGTAGGGGAGCGTGATGCTTTCCTTGGTGTAGAGCAGCACGTCGAGTCCCAGTCTGCGCAGTTCTTCCTGGTCGTTGTCGATATAGGGGAAGTTGATGCTCTGGATATAGACGTGCTCCAGGTCGAGCACGGGCTTCAACTGTTGGGGCACGAAACTGAACAGGCCGTTGGTGGTGCCAAAGAGCATGTAGCCACAATTGGGGTTGCACGACACGTTGGCCTCCTGGTTCTGGATGGTGGCATAGAGCTGGATGTCGCGGAGGTCGCGCGAAGGCGTGATGCGCACAATACCTGCCGTAGAACCCATCCACAGGTTGCCCAGTTTGTCTTCCTCGATAAAGGTGATGGCCAGTCCGTGAATGGCAGAACCATCCACGTCGTAGCGTTCAAAGTCCTTGGCATCGGGCAACATTCTGTACAAGCCGCCGCCATTGGTGGCCAGCCATAGCACGCCCTGCGAGTCGCAGTGAATCACGTTGGCAGCCTGGAAACCGATGGCGTTTGACTGGAAGAAGTCAAACCACTCATTCTTGGGATCTTTTCTATACAGGCCTTTGTTGGCCGACGAAGCCCACAGCCAGCCTTTGTCTGTCTCGGCTATGGCAACAAAGGGGGTCATAGCGCTGATGCTGGCATAGCTGCGGAAGTGGTCGTTCTGGCGATTATAGTGTGAAAGTCCCCAGCTTGATAGAATGTAGATATCACCATTCTTTGCCCGGAATATCTTGTTAATCTCGTTGCTGGGAATGGTGTAGGGTACAGAACTCGAGAAGGTAAAATTGCGAACAGCACCGCTCTGTGTGTCAATGACGCGGATGCCCTGATGGCGCGTACCTATCCAGAGGTTCTTGCCGTCGAGCATGATGCTGCTGATCTCCTGAGGCAGCTGTGCGTGGCTGTAGGTGCTGACCACGCGTGTGCTGGTGTTCAATCGGAACAGCTCGTGGTCGGAGGCTATCCACACTTCGTTGCCCTCACCCATACACAGCGCGTTGATGTTGATCTGTCTGTGCTGCTGTGTGGCGAGTGGGAGTTCCAGCATCCTGATGCCGTGGTTCTGTGTGGGCAGGATGTTGATACCTTCGGTCTCGGTCAGTACCATCAGCGAACTGTCGGCATCCCACACCAGGTGGTTGATGTTGTCGCTGTTCAGCAGATAGCCGGGGGTGTTGTTGGCATTGATAGGTTCTAGGTGTCCGCTTTCGGGATAGAATCGGAACAAGCCGTTCTCGCAGGCCGTCAGGATGTGGCCGCTGGCATCAGAGGTCAGATGGCGAATGCCGCCCACCTGTGACAGTTGCCATTGCTGTCCTGCGTTCTCGTGGTGCAGACTGAGCTGCTTCAGCGTATTGTTGAAGCCCAGCCAGAGATGGCCGTTGCAGCGCGTCATGCTGATGGGGTTCTTGTCGTCCTTATAACCTTCCACCTTGTGCGAGCGCAGGAATTGTCCGTCGCTGCGGTAGATGGCCAGTTCGCCCGAGAACGTAGCCGCATAGATCAGACCGTCGCTGTCCATCTCGATGTCGCAGAAGAAGGTGCCGTGTCGGCTGTCCTGATACAGACTGTCTTTCTTCGAGTCGTAGATGAAGAGACCCTGTCCCTGGGTGGCTATCCAGATAAGTCCATTGTCGGTGTTGATCATCTTTGGCACAGCGGTACTGATGACAACGCCATAGCGGGTTTTCTTCTCAAAGCGGTTGTACTTGTTCTGTTGTCTGTCCAGCACGTACAGGCCTGCCGTACCGCCCAACCAGATGTTCTTCTCGTGTTCAAAGATAGAGATGATGGTGTTGGTCTCGTTGGGGTTTTGCTTGATAAACATGTCGCGATACACGTGTACACGCATACCGTCGAAGTAGTTCAGACCGTTCTCCGTGCCTATCCACAGCAGTCCGTAGCTGTCGCGCAGTGCGCAAAGGGTGGCATTGGTCGATAGGCCCGTTGAAGTTGAGAACCTATTCACATTGATGGGCTGAGCCAGCACGTTGTGTAGTAGCAGGCCCCCCATATATAATATAAGGTATAGTCTTCGTAGATTCATTTGTTATCCGATAATGTATTTGCTTTTGGGTAATAACGAAAGTAGTTTGGTGGTGATAGCGCAGCATACGAAGGTGAGCACGGCAATCGCGGGGATGGCCAGTGCCACGGGGATGCTGGGTTCAGAGGCATCGCCATCGATGATCCAGGCTGCAATGGGCGCCAGGAAGAACAGATGCATCAGATACATGCCGTAAGACAGTTTCGATAGCGAGGTGATGAGGGCAGGTGCTTTCGCCTGACGAATGCAGGTGAACAACAGAAACAGACCAAAGGTGGTAATGAGCACGTTCAGCGTGCAGAACTCCCACGACCATTCCAGCATTGGTGTCTCGATGAGCAGTCCTGGCTCACCTTTCCACCAGAAACTCCAGGCGGTGAAGGCGGCGCCACCCACAAAGGCGATGGTGCCTACGGTCAGTCGCTTGCGCTGATTCCAGGTGAGGTGATAGCGGATGTAGTGGGCCAATACCAGATAGCCCAGGTAGCCCGAACAGTACCAGAACATGGAGAACTGGTTCCAGAAACACTCACCCCACAACTCGGCCGACACAAAGCGGTGTAGCCAGGGGATGATGGTGGTGAAAGCAAAGATGCCAATGAAGATAAGCTCCTCTTTGGCCGTGGCACGTTCCAGCCAGGGCGATACCACCGGTATGATCAGGTAGAGACTAATCAGCGGATACATGAACCACAGGTGTCCTGCCATTGAAGGGAAGTTGAAAGGCAGCAGTTGCAGGTCGGCCATTGATTGTTCCCATGTCATGCCACCCCATGCCAATGGCAGGAAGGTGTAGAGCAGCAGAAAGACAAACATGGGTGGAAGGATGCGCATAAATCGCCGACGATAGAATTGCACCATCGTGGTTCCAGGCTTCATCGGTACCAGCAAGAATGCTGACACAATCATGAACAGCGGTACGGCTACACGTCCCAGCGCTCCATCGTAGAAGGCAACCCAGAATCGATTGCTCTCGTTGGCCAGCATTGATACATTGCCAGCCAGCCCTGAAGCGTCGGCTCCATAGAAATTTTCACTGGCATGTACCAGCATCACCAAGAAGCATGCTACTACGCGAAGGTAGTCAAGGAACGTGATTCGCTCTTTCATTTATATTATTGTTTAATTGATGCGCAAATATACTAAATAATTCATACTCTGACAAGTAGAAAAAGAAGAATTATGTGACGATTAACAGATATTTTCCTTTTTTGAATAGTTTCTTTCCTTCCTTTTTATTATTATATTATAATTTTGCTCCCAGAAATATATGCTATCAGTTTCAAACCAATAAAACCAAATTATTATTAACTCAAAACTCAAGTTTTATGAGAAAATTATTACTATTCGTAATGAGCTTGTTGGTTGGCGGCACTATGCTTGCTCAAAGCTCAAACGTTGAGGTGGTTGACAACTTGTCAAAGTACACCGGTACGGAGACCTTCGTCTTTAACAAGGCGGATGGCAAAGTTTACGTTCGTAACAATTGCAATAGCTATGAACTCTATGGCGTTTATGAGAAGGTGAATTCTTTGAAGATTACACAGCCTGATTTGCAGGTGGGTGAATATTTGAAGGCTCCCGATGGCGCTTACATCAATCTGGGCTACATTCCTAAGAACAATACCCGTGCGGTGGCTGTCATCAAGGCTTCTGAAGGTCCCAACTGGAAGGCTGTCTATGGATGTGGTTACGAGAAGGATGGATGGAAAGACCGTTTCTGCTTCTTCTCTACCAATGCTACCATCGACCTTGGCGGTGAGACTGGCGACAAGTCTCAGATGGTCTATGGACAGAAAATCTGGACCGTGCTGGATGCAGCTGAAGGTACGCTGAAGATTTATGAAGATGAGCAGATGACCAATCTGAGAGGTACTGTGACTGACTCACCAAAGGGCGAGACAAATACTTGTAAGACACCTCTGTATGTATTCGCTCAGAACAAGGATTATCCTGCCGAGGTAGGCGATCGTGTTCAGACCGACTGCTACAACCCTTACATCGAGCTCTACAACCTGAAGATCTACGAGGGTGAGACACTGATTTTTGACCTCATCCCCGTTCTTTCTAACAGCAAGGGCGCTCTGAAGGATAAGGTTTCTGGCAAGATCTTCTATTCTGAGAACGACAAACTGTTCGAGGTAGGTGGCATTGAGGGTGGTATTACCGTATATCCTGGTAAGATGGTTTACAACACCACCGATAATAAGGTATATAAATATAATGGTACAGAGTTCGAACTCTGCGGCAATGGTGAGCGCACACTCGCTCCTATCGCTTCTACCGAATACAAGAACATGAAGAACTGGATTTGTCCTAACGAGCACTGGTCTTCTGTTTATGGCGAAGGCACACGTATTGGATGGGACGAGTCAACTGGTGTCAACAGTCTTAATCCTTATGTAGGTACAGGCGGTTGGGAGCCTCTGTCTTACAAACTGACTGTAGAACCTTACAAAGACTACAACGTATCGTTCACCTACAGCACTGGTGGCTGGGGCACATGGGACGGAAACCACAACGAGACCGATAGCCCAACAACTCTTCCTTTCAAGATTATCGATCGTGAAAACTACAATCACGGCAATGGTCGCTATAACGACGAGGGCCTGATTGCCTTTACAAAGATTTCTCCAGAAGCAACTGACGGCAGCAACTATAACGTTGACTTCACTTCTACCACTGACATTGCTACATTCATCCTCCAGTTTGGTGTTGTTGACGATGGTGAGCACACCCCTGCCTACTGGTTCAACTTCTCTAACTGGTCTGTTCAGGAGTATGTCTATCCCGAGTCTTATCCTGCAGTAAACCCCTTCGGTCCACTGTTGGCCGACCTGATTCCTGCTGTCGAGAAATACGATGGTAATATCACTACAGCTCTGAAAAACGTGCTCGACGAAGCTCTGAATAGCGCTAAGGCTGTTGCAGAAAGCAGCGATCTGGCTGCTCAGAAAGAGGCTTACGATGCCCTGAAACTGGCTTTCGACAATGTGAAGGCCCTGAATGCTGACAACTTCAACGCACTGAAGAACACTATCGCACTGGCTAAAGAAGAAGGCGCAGAGGCACTCGATGCTGAGTCTTTCTTCGAGACCGGTACTACCAACGATGATCTGAACAATGCACTGAAGAGTGCTCGTATTGCTCGCAAGCAGAACGTGGCTGAGCGTCAGCCCAACGTATTCAAGGGTAACGCTCCTGCAGCTGGCAATTTCTATCTCTACAACGTAGGTCAGCAGCGCTTCCTCACTGGTGGCTCTGACTGGGGTGCACACGCTGCTCTGGGCATGCCTGGCACATTGGTTACTCTCGAGCCAAGCGGAGCAGAGGATGGCTACTTCATCAATACCCACCTTCCTAATGGTTCAGATGATAATGGTACGAAGGAATATATGAACTATCGTGGTTATATGGACTGCTCTAAGGTTGATGACTGGCGCTTTGTTGAGGTTGGCGATGGTAAGTACAACATCTATCAGTATGACTATAAAGATGTATATGTGAAGTACAATCCCGATGCAAGTGTCAACGAAGGCCAGGGCGACTGGAATACCGTTGGTACAGAGAACCACCTGCCTGATGGTCAGACCGTAGTAGATCCCGAGGATCTCGATGCACAGTGGATCCTGGTAACTGAGGAAGAGCGCCTAGCACTGATGGAGCAGGCTTCTATCGATAATCCTGTTGATGTTTCGTTCTTGATTGTTAACCCTGGTTTCAACCAGCGCGCAGAACTTGAATCCGTATGGTCTTTATTTGACGCTAGCGTTTGGGGTCGTGGTGATAATCACAATGACTTCACCGTTGAGGCATGGAACAAGTTAAGCATGGCTCTTGACCAGGAGATTAAAGGCTTGACACCTGGTTTCTATGAGGTATCTGTTCAGGGCTACTACCGCGATGGTAACTTCAATAATCAGGTAAGTGTTATTTCTGATAATGGCGAGGCTCTCCAGTTGGCTACCTTCTATGGAAATGATGCTGAGACTCTCCTGCCTAACATTGTGGAGTGTGCTGATAAGGCTCCTGGCTTGGGTTCTAAGTCTGATATTGGCGAACTGCCTAACAACTGCGACCAGGCAGCTCAGTACTTCCAGAATGGTCTTTATAAGACATCTATCATTGCGGAAGTTAAAGCAGATGGCAAACTCAACCTTGGTATCTATAAAGATGATGCTGCCAATACAGAAGACTGGGTTGTTGCCGACAACTTCCGTATGAAGTACTTGGGCACCACTAAGCCCGACACTGAAGGCATCAGCGAGAAAGTGATTCCTTCTGCACAGCAGAACAAGATCTTCAACCTGCAGGGTGTTGAGCTGAAGAAGGCCGAGAAGGCTGGTCTCTACATCAGCAACGGTAAGAAGTTCATCAAGAAGTAATCCAATTCCCTTTTACGGGAAACCATTCATCAAGGTCTGCGTTGAAAAAACGCAGACCTTTTTTAGTGCTCTTTTCAGAAAAATATTGTACCTTTGTCAGCAGAATCAAGAACTATAACATGAAACGTGACATGAAACACATCTTCCTGAGCAGCCTTGCCTGTCTGCTCGTCTTGTTGTCCGCTTGTAGCGGAGCCCACCGTCCTTCCAACGAAACTGCTGCCAGCGACTCGCTGTCGAACCCCGTCTATGCCAAGGGCTTCTCGGTGAAGACGCTCGACAATGGTGTCCGGCTGGTGGACGTGGCCGACCCGCAGGAGGACGAGGACCGCATGCCTGTTGACTATCATTTCGCTCTGGTGCAAAAGGGCGCTCAGGATGTTGAGATACCTCAGGGCTATGTCAGGGTCGATGTGCCTGTAGAGCGCACGATCGTGATGACCATGTTGCAACTATCCAACTTCTTAATCCTCGATGGACTCGATGCCGTCAAGGGCATCACCGGCACCAAGAACCTCTTCGACAAAGACGTGCGTCGGCGTGTGAAGGAGGGCCAGATTGTTAAGATCGGCATGGAGGGCAACTTCGACACTGAGCTCATCCTGACTGCTCATCCCGAGGTGATTTTCATCTCGCCTTTCAAGCGTGGTGGTTACGATGCCATCAAGGAGACGGGCATCACCCTCATTCCGCATCTGGGCTATAAGGAGATGCACCCGCTGGGTCAGGCCGAGTGGATCAAGTTCGTGGCCATGTTCATCGGCAAGGAGCAACAGGCCGACTCGCTGTTCAACCACATTGCCGAGGCTTATAATAGTATGAAAGTAGATCCCAATAGCCTGTCGTCCGACACCATTCCC
The DNA here is from genome assembly GCF_000621725.1 of Xylanibacter brevis ATCC 19188. Classification (GTDB taxonomy): domain Bacteria; phylum Bacteroidota; class Bacteroidia; order Bacteroidales; family Bacteroidaceae; genus Prevotella; species Prevotella brevis. The sequence goes on along the minus strand of NZ_JHXM01000012.1, from coordinate 56,131 downwards.
ACCGTGTTCAGTGGCGAGATGCATGGCGGCAACTGGTATGCCGTGGGTGGCAAGAACTCACTGGCGCAACTCTTCCGCGATGCAGGTGCCGACTATGTCATCCACGACGACAACACCGGTGGTGTCAACATCGAGTTCGAACAGATGTATGCCACTGCGGCCAATGCCGACTACTGGCGCATACTCAACAGTTATGAAGGCGACTTCTCTTATCAGGCACTGAAGAAGGCCGAGCCCCGCAACGAGCTGTTCAAGGCTTTCCGCGAGAAGCGTGTCATCTATTGCAACATGAAGCAGACGCCCTATTACGAGTTGGCACCCGTCCGTCCCGATCTTGTCTTGACCGACCTGGTGCATATCTTCCATCCAGCGATGGTCCCTGCTGACTATCAATCTACGTTCTACCAACTGCTGAAATGAAAAAGACGCTCTTGCTCATTCTCGTGCTGATGCTCGCCATCGTGGCGCTGCTCGTTCTGAACCTTCTGCTCGGAACGGTGCGCATTCCTTTTGCCACGGTGTGGCGCATCCTGCTGGGCAGCGAGGGTGAGTCGGAGATATGGCGCAATATCATCCTCTCTTCACGTTTGCCACAGGCCCTGACGGCCTTGGTGGCTGGCGCTGGTCTGGCGGTGAGTGGCTTGCAGATGCAGACCGTGTTCCGCAATCCGCTGGCCGGTCCTTCGGTGCTGGGCATCTCTAATGGTGCCTCGCTGGGCGTGGCCTGCGTGGTGCTGCTCTCGGGTTCACTGGGAGGTGTGGCCCTGAGCCGACTGGGCTATCTGGGCGATGCCGCCATCTCGCTGGCTGCCATCGTTGGCTCACTGCTGGTCATGGGCTTCATCGTGTGGGTGGCTTCCAAGGTGAAAGGCCATGTCACGCTGCTCATCATCGGTGTCATGATAGGCTATCTGGCCACCGCCATCATCGGTGTGCTGAAGTTCTTCTCTGCCGAAGAGGACATCCGTGCCTACGTGGTGTGGGGACTGGGCTCGTTCGGTCGTGTGTCGGGTGGACAGATGTTGCTCTTCGTGTGCCTCATGTCGGTGTTGCTGCCTCTGAGCATGCTCACAGTGAAAGCCATGAACCTCTATATGCTGGGCAATGGCTATGCTCGCAACCTCGGACTGAACGTGCGGCGCACGCGTGTGCTCCTGATCCTCAGCTCGGGCACGCTGGTGGCCATCGTCACCGCCTATTGCGGTCCCATCATGTTCATTGGTCTGGCCGTGCCTCATCTGGCACGTGCCATCTTCCGCACTAGCGACCATCGCATTCTGATGCCGGCCTCGCTGCTCACGGGCGGTGCTTTGGCTCTGTTCTGCAACCTTGTGGCGCGCATGCCGGGTTTCGAAGGCGTGCTGCCTGTCAATTCTGTCACGGCCCTCATCGGTGCACCCATCGTGGCTGGTGTGTTGTTCCGCAAAAGAAAGGAGAATTATGAGTAACATATCTGTCCAGCTCCGTCAACTGTCCATCGGTTACAAACAGAAGCATCAGCAGAAGTTGGTGGCTCAAGGCATCGATGCCACCATCGCCGAGGGCCAGCTCACCTGCTTGCTGGGTGCCAACGGCATCGGCAAGTCCACGTTGCTGCGTACATTGGCAGCCTTCCAACCGCCACTCCAAGGCGAGATTCTGCTCGACGGAAAACCGCTTGGCCACTATAGCGACAGCCAACTCAGTCGCAGGGTGGGGGTGGTCCTCACCGAGAAGCCCCACATCCGCAATATGTCGGTCAGCGAACTCGTCGGTTTGGGGCGTGCTCCCTATACCGGCTTCTGGGGGCGGCTCAATCATGAGGATCGCACCATCGTCAACGAGAGTCTTAGTCAGGTGGGCATTCAGAGTCTGGCTCATCGCATGGTTGATACGCTGAGCGACGGTGAACGCCAGAAGGTGATGATTGCCAAGGCGCTGGCCCAACAGACGCCCATCATCTATCTCGACGAGCCCACGGCCTTTCTCGATTTTCCCAGCAAGGTGGAGATGATGCAACTGCTGCGCCGACTGGCCCACCAAATGCAGAAGACCGTGTTCCTCTCCACCCACGACTTCGAGCTAGCCCTGCAGGTGGCCGACGTGTTGTGGCTCATGGAACCGCAGTCGCTCCACATCGGCACGGCTCGCCAACTGGCTGATAGTGGCGTGCTGTCGCGCTTCGTCGAGCGTGAAGGCATCGCTTTCGATGCCAATACCTTGCGGGTACAGATATAACCCCTCCCCAGCCCTCCCGAGGGAGGGAGTTAAGAAAGTCTCCCCTCGGGGAGATTTAGAGGGGGTGGTTAGTAGATCTCCCCCTCTTCGCCTATCAGAAGGATGGTCAGTTCGCCATCGGACAACAGGGGTTGACAGTGTTTCATACAGTGGTCGATAATCGTGTCGGCCATTTTTTGTAGCTGTGCCTGTGGCACCAGTGTCCATAGCTCGCGGGCCAGCGTCATCTGTTCCAGGTCAATGTCTATGCCTGCCTCGTGCAGCATGCGGCCTATGAACGCTTTGTCCATCACCGTCTTCCTGCTGTGGGTGTCCAGATGGCCTGCTGCCAACTTCACAGCTTTGCCCAGCATCACGCCCAGGGTCACTTTCTTGAACCCTAGCTCGTGGGCCGCCTTCAGCGTTTCGCCCACGTAGTTGCCATACTCCACGAAGGCTTGCGAGGGCAGGGTGGGATAGAGTCCTTTCACAAAGCGCTCGCTCTTGCCGCCGCTGTTCACCACCACCCGTTCCGAACCGCTGGCTTTCGCCACCTGCATACACTTCCTGATGCTGTTGATGAACGCCTCTTCCGAGAATGGTTTCACGATGCCGCTCACCCCAATAATCGAGATGCCCCCTTCAATTCCCAGTCGCGGGTTGAAGGTTCGCTTGGCAATGTCGGCACCACCAGGGACAGAAAGCTTGCAGACCCACCCCCGGCCCCTCCCTGAATGGAGGGGAGTGGTTAGACCTTCCAGATTCTTTTTAATCATTTCGCGCGGCCCCTTGTTGATAGCTGGCTCGCCAGGAGGATAGTCGAAACCAGGCAGTGTGAAGTGCCCAATGCCTTCACCCGCAAAGATTTCCCAATCTCCCGCAGTAAAAGAAGCTTCCTTTCCACTCGGAAGGGGCTGGGGGTGGGCTTCTATCCTTATCCCATCCGTCACGTCGGGGTCGTCGCCGGCATCCTTGATGCAGTAGGCATAGTCCTCGCCATAGCCCACCGCCACCATGATGGTCTCGCCGTCGGGCAGTATCACTGGCACCTCCTTGGGCTGCTCGCCGTCCATCTTCCTGATGGCAGCCACTACTGCCGCCGTAGCGCAGGTGCCGGTGGTCAGTCCGCTGTGGAGCGCAAAGAACTCGGGCAACAACTTCTCCACGGCACGGCGCAGTCCGTAAGGGCCGTTGCACCATGTGGCATAGCTTCCTACGGGGAGTCCTGGTCGCCTGATGGCAATGATTCTCATGTCCAGTCGGCGTGCTGCTGCCACCTTCTCGCTGAAACCGCCGCTCTCGCCACTCTCTTTCAAGAGGATGGCGTCGGCTTTCACGTCGATGGTATCACCATCTTCATAGTAGCACAGCTGATCGTCGGTGGCGCCTTGCGCCCTGGCCAGCGCTATTGACGAGGCACGTCTCAGTATTCGGTAATACACCTTGATGCCCTTCGCCTCCAGCTGTTTCAGCTTGCCGATACTCTGCACCCCCGTGGTGGCCAGCAGCGAGCGGATGTCTGTAGGCACCTCGTCGTAGCTGTCTATCCACTCGATGTCTGCATCGCGTGGCGGGTAGATGCGCTCGTAGCGCACCACGGGGATATCCAGTGCTCGGGCCACCTCACCGATGGTCTTGTGCAGTTGGGCTGCAAAAGGGTGTGCCGCATCCACGATGAGTCTGATGCCGTGCTCACCGCAGAACGCCCGCATCGCCTCGCCGTCCATGGCGCCGTCTGTTCGCACGCCGTGTTTGAGCGTCAGCTCCTGCTCGCCCGTCTTTGTGCTGTAGTAGAACGTGCTTCCGCTCTCCTCCAGCACCTCTGCCGCCTTGCGTCCCTCTGTTGTTCCGCCAAATACAAGTATCATGATGCAAAAGTAATAATAAAAATGTGATAACCCTTATCTTTCCACCTTTTTTTGCTACCTTTGCAACATTGATAGTTGAAAACAAAAAAATCACGATGAATAACAGAAAACGTAAGAGTGGAAGCAGGTTTGGCGGTCTGGGATGGATAGGACTTGTGCTACTGCTGCTTTTAGTGGCCGTCCGTGCGCTGACGCAGCAAGAGGAGGTAGAACCTGTAAAGGCAGAGACCATTGTCACGGCGCATCAGGACAATGGCACGTGGACGGCGATGCCCGACTCCGTCCTGGTGCTCTGCAAACCAGCTTCACTGACTTCGGTGCCCGAACAGGTGCTAGAGCGTACATCCTATGTGGTGTCGTATAATGCCGAGACCCGCTGCCCCAACTGGGTAGCATGGCAGCTCACAGCTGATCATACCGATGGACTGATGAAGCGCATCAGCAACTTCCACGAGGACGAGGACTGTCCGCTGCCTCGTGCCACGCTACAGGACTACCGTGGCAGTGGGTGGTCGCGCGGTCATATGTGTCCCGCAGGCGACAACAAGTGGAGCCGCCAGGCCATGTACGACTCGTTCTCGCTGGTCAACGTGTGTCCGCAGAATGCCAAGCTCAACAGTGGCGTGTGGAACAGTGTCGAGACCGACTGTCGCCGCTGGGCCCGCCAGTATGGCGAGGTGTATATCGTCTGTGGTCCCGTGTGGAGTCGCGGCCCGCGTCGCACCATCGGCCCCAACGCCGTTGCCGTGCCCGACGCCTTCTTCAAGGTGGTGTTCCGCCTGTCGCCCACGCCACAGGCCTTCGGCATTGTGGTGAAGAACACCGAGGGCACCCGCAAGCGCGACCTCTACTTCAATAGCGTTGATCAAGTAGAGCGCATCACCGGCATCGACTTCTTCCCTGCCTTGCCCGATGATGTCGAACTTCAGGTAGAAGCCACTGCCGATATGGCAGCGTGGTGAGTCGTCGGTGCCCCGAAGGGCCGTGCCAGCAGAGCGATTGTTTCGCCATGTACTCCTAAAAGTGCCACTTTCCGTTTGGAATAGTGGCACTTTTCATTTCCCATAGTGGCACTATTGATGTGCAAAACTGCCACTATTGTTGTGCAAAACTGCCACTTTTGTTCTTAATCTAGCCCCTAGACGACTCGTTTCTAGGGGCTAGATGCGCCAGTTCTAGCCGCTGGATGTGGCCATTCTAGCCCCTAAAAGTAGTCATTCTAGCCCCTAGATCCAAAGTGATTGTTACCGTTCTAGACTTTAGAACTGCCATTTCTAGACTTTAGAACGGCCTGTTTTAAACTCTAGAACAGCCATTTCTAGACTTTAGAATCGGCCTTTCTAAAGTCTAGATTAGCTCTAAAACCTTTACTTTTGCAACTCAATACCTAAACTATTACCCCTCCATTCCCAAGCTTTTGCATCTCAAAACAAGTGCTATTGTCGGATTACAGGTCAATTTTTATGTGCCTTTTTGCTTAGGCCAAGGTTTTGTCGTAACTTTGCTGGAAGACGGTGATGGACAAGGCGTTAATCGGTCAGATGCTGCACGAAGCCGGCATAGACATCAACATGGGACACATGACCTTGGTGCGTGAGCTATGGACGCTGGTGCCCAAGGAACAGCTACAATCCTTTTGACAGACAATAGCTTTCGTGATTACAATAAGCCCACAGCCGCCCTTTTCGACGCTTGTTACTCATCCTTAGCCCCTGGCCTTATGAAAGTACAAAGCGCCATATCAGCCGCTCCGATTGCGTAGCTCTGAATGAACTGGCGGAAGAGATATGTAATCATCTGAACGGTTCACAACCAGATATACACCCCAATCATTGATTTGTCCACGTTTACTATAGGTTTCAACAAATAACAAAGCCTTGCGAAAATATTTTTTTTCCTTTTTTTCTTGTCAAATATTTGCGGTAGTCAATTATTCTTTATATTTTTGCAAAGTTCTTTCCAAATGCTGAAAGCCCTTGGGTATTCACAGGAGGTGGGACACATACATATTAAAGGCGTTTTCTGAACGCTTTGGTTTTGACGCTTTGAGAACTTCGCAACTTCCAAACTGTCTGTCAAAAACAAAGCAACGGGAACGCCCCTTAGTGGTGTAATACATTATGCCCGCCAGAGATGGCGTGGGTGTGATATATACATCGGCGTGGGGCTTTCAGCGTTGCTCGGTTAGACGGACAGGGTAATGCGAAGACCTTCAAAGCGTGGACCGGGCACGGAACTGGCTCCACGTTTTTTGTGTGTATGTAAGTGATAACCTAAAACGTATAATCTTCTGCTAAGGTAGCCGGCGGAAAAGGAACTAAAGCAATATGACAAAAAATGAGAAACAATGGAGTTCTGCTACCCCAGGTCTACTAGTTATTTTATTAGATCAGTCAGGGTCAATGATGGAAGATTATGAAGGTACAGGTACAACTCGTACTAAGTATGCGACTCTAGCTGTTAATAAGGTAATCGATAATATTATTCAAAAGAACTTTGATGGTGAAGCACCCAAAAACCGTTGTTTTATTTCAGTGATTGGTTATAATCACAATGTCAAAGAATTATGTTCTGGTTGGTTGAAGGACCTGGACGCATCTCCTTTGAGATATGAAACACTAAAGAAAAAGCAGCCAGATGGAGTTGGCGGACTTGTAGAGGTTGAGGTAAAACAGCCAGTTTGGGTTGATCCAATTGACAAAGACGGTGCAACAAACATGTTAGGCGCATTCCAGTTAGCAAAGGAGCTTGTAGAGAAGTGGATGGCCGATAATACAGATGGACCAGCACCTGTAATCATTAATATCTCGGATGGTGTCCCATATTACGATATGAAGGATCCAAGAGATTGTATGAAAGAAACTGTTGCTTTGGCAAATGAAATCATGAACCTTTCTAATAGCGATGGAAATGTCTTGATTTTCAATGCTCAAATGGATAGATCAAGTGGAACGATTAAATTCCCTTCAGACAGGAATGAGATTACTCAAGAAGCTGCACAATTCTTATTTGATATTACGAGCGAGGTACCCGAATCTTATAAGGCTGCTGCTGCAAAAAATGAGCTGCCGACAAAAGATGGATGTCGTGGATGCATCTTTGGAGCGGATGGCGTGGAACTAATTCAGTTAATTGATTTCGGTTCTTCAAAAGGACAGGGAGATAAAGGACTGTAAATGAAATAACGAATGAGAATTAAAGCTTTTATTACCCATAAGAAGGCAGAACTATTTTCTGATTGCCAAGATAGATTTCGTGTCAATGAAGACACGAAATCTATTGCGGTCTCCGATGGAATGAGCCAAAGTTGGCAACAAAAAATATGGGCTAATCTTCTCGTAGAGACCTATACAGAAAGTAAAGATTGGACACCAAATAGTGATTCTATAAAACCGCTTTGTTCACAATGGCGAGAAGATGTGGTTAACCTAATTCAGCAATTAAAAGAAACCGGAGCACCTGAAAATATTATTTACAGAAACGAGCGTAATCTGGCAGAAGGAAAATCTGCAGGAGCAACATTTGTTGGCATTCGTTTTAATGGAAATGAATGGAGCGGTTCTGTTCTGGGTGATTCATGTCTTATAGAGTGGGATGGTAAAGATGCTGCAATATTTACTTCACAGGAAGTGGAAGCATTTGATAGCCATCCTGATTATTTTGATAGTAATCCTTTGAATGATGGGAAAGGGGCTCCAAAGGAAATCCAAGGAATTTTATCCGGTAGCAATGTTCTTTTTCTTGTATCTGACCCTTTTTCAGATTTCTTGTTTGAGCACAACAAACAAGGCGATGTTGCTGTGTACATGCAAAAGCTATTGGAACTCTCCTCTCATGAAGAGTTCGAAACTTTAGTTGATGAATGGAGAAAAGCAGGGATGCATAACGATGACACAACGCTTGTAATAATAGAACCAGATGATTCTGATGAGTTTTTGATAGAGATAAATAAATATGACGATATAAACAAATTAATTGATGAAGAGAAGAAACTGATTGAAGAGAATAAGAAAGAGGATGTTGTAGAGCTGGTATCTACATCAGCCCCTAATGAGTTAACAGAAGGCGAGACTATAGATGTAGTTGGAAAAGATGAAAAACAAAAAACAATCGCTGCTGAGCAGAAAGAATCGCCTTTTAATGAAGATGTTTTCAGAGCTGATTTTTTAACTGAATATAAAAAAGCATTACAGAAAAAACATCCAAACATTGGTGAATTAAAATTCAAATGGACTCAAAAAGCAATAATAGATGCTATAAGTGTCATATTTAAAAAATATTCCATCTCCATCAAATAGTAACTATGCCATTACCAAGTATTCCTGAATATAGCACCTGTATCAAAACGCCAGCATTGATACAACCATCAGTACTAAAAGATGGGCATCCTATAGAAAAAGGTGTTCGTATGATAAAATACTCTGGTGGTTTCTGTGTGGTTTTTCCTTATCAGACACCAACAAAGAAATATGCTGTACGCTGCTGGCATGCAGAAGTTTCAGATGCCAAACGTAGGACTCAGTTAATTGCAGAAGCTCTTAAAAAATCGAATCTTCCCTATTTTGTAGGTTTTGATTTTTATGAGGATGGCATTATGACACCTTTAGGTATGCAGCCAGTAGTTGTCATGGATTGGGTAGAAGCGAAGTCTTTAAAGAAGTTTCTGTCAGAACATATTAAAGAATCAAACGTCATCAATGAAATAGCAGAAAACTTCAAGAAGATGGTGGCAGATTTGCATGCCAATCATTTCTCACATGGCGATTTACAGCATGGTAATATCATGGTGAAAGATGACCATTCTTTAGTTTTGGTTGACTATGATTCTATGTATGTTCCAGCTTTACAGGGAATGCCAGATGAAATCAAGGGACTAGTTGGCTATCAACATGAAGGCAGATGGAAAAATAAAGACGTATCAGAGAAGGCAGACTACTTTTCTGAACTTATTATATACATCAGCCTAAAAGCATTGGCAAAAATACCTTCGTTGTGGAATGATTTGAATGTGGAAGATACTGAGACACTTCTGTTCTCTGGTGAAGATATCGAGTCTCGTGGTTCTTCTACTATTTTTCAAGTTTTAAGGACAGATACGGAATTGTCCCCACTTGTAGATAAGCTTTGTGAATTCATGGCAATGCCTTCAATCAATGACTTATCGCCATTAGAAGATGCTATCGTTTCTAAGTGTGATAGTATTTCTGCAAAATGGAAAGCTGGAAATGGTTATAATCCATCACAGCATAAAGGCTCAATTGTGGATTCACAAGAAATTTCAGGCAAATGGGCTGCAGGAAGCGGGTATAAAAAGCCTGATTGGACAGAAGAAAAAGCAAAACTATTGTCATCCATTACTGATAAATTCAAAAAGTCTGAATAAATGCCTACAATACCAAGCATAAGAACATCTGTAGAGAATAAGAATGCACTTATTCTTGATGAACATGCAAAGAATGGTACTTTTAAAAGAGATGCTAGAGGAAGGCTTATCGCATATGCTGGAGGCTTTTCTGTTGTGTTCCCTTATGAAGTCTCGGATGGAACGAAGTGGGCTTTCCGTTGTTGGCACTCTGACATCAATAATACTCAGAGTAGGTATGAACTTATTTCTGAAGCAATTCAAAAAGCGCAATTAGATTTCCTTTGCGAATTTGATTATATAGAAAAGGGTATCAACGTTGAAGGAACCATTTATCCTATAACAAGGATGCGTTGGATAGAAGGTGTCACGATTAAGGATTATATATGTCAAAATAAGAATTCTAAAGAATTATTATTATCATTGGCAGAAAAATTCCTAAAAATGACATGTGCTTTGCATGAGCAATCATTGGCTCATGGAGATTTGCAGCATGGAAATATACTTGTAGATAAAAACCATCAATTATTCCTTGTTGACTACGATTCGTTCTACTGCCCACAGTTGAAGGGAGAAGAAGATACTGTAACAGGACTTCCTGATTATCAACATCCTGCACGAAAAAGTAATAAGACGGTGTCTGAAAAATTGGATTACTTTTCTGAGCTGATTATCTATTTAAGCATTCTGTCAATAGCAGAAGCTCCGTCTTTAGTAGATAAGTACAAAGTGGAAGATGCAGAAAGGTTGCTTTTCTCTAAGGAAGATTTTGATGATATAACGAAATCACAGATTTATAAAGATATTCAATCTTTAGGGAAACAATTTCAAAATCTGCTAGACGTTCTGGAAGAATACCTCAAGTGTAATAGTATAGACGAATTACTTCCTTTTGACATATTTCTTGTAGAGAAATCGATTCAATTCTCATCATCTGTTACAAAGGCCATTCGTGACAAGCAAACAATTGTTGTCAATTGGCTGATTCCATTTGAGGCTAATGCTACATTATCAGAAAAAGCAACTGGGCAAAAATGGAATGTTGATACCAAAGGTCATATGTCAATGACACTATCAGAAGATGCGCGTTTTGAAATTGAAGTGAATAAAAGCGATGGTAAGGCATTTAAGAAGGAGATTGTTGTACGAGTCTTTGATGAATGTGCAATTGAATTTAAAGCAGATAAATACTATATCTATCCTTCAATTCCGGTTGTTTTATCTTGGAAAGTAGATAAAGGATGGAATGTAAAGTTGGATGGAGAACCAATAGGGGAAGAGGGAACGAAAATTGTTGAGCCCCCCAAGGCAACTTCTTATGTGTTATCGGCTGAGGATGAATTTGGTACGAAAGAAAGGCATATAGATATTCAAATGTTGCCAGTTCCACAAGTTAAAGCATTATTTGTACCTACTCCCAAGATAGAAAATAATCTATCTATTTCGATACAACAGCCTAGATATAATGTAGACGTGAAGTTTCCGATAATTGATATTGATTGGATACATGTAGAGGTTCCACGAGTTAAATATTTAACAGAGTTAGGTTTGAGTGTTGAGTTATCTCCACCATTACGGAAGTTTAGTCTAATGAGTTCGATAAAGAGGGTTATTAAACATATCATAATGAAATAAAATGGAAGAAAAGAAATCAATAATAGAAACAGAGTTTGTTGAAAAAAGTAATTGGTATAATGAGTTTTTGTGGTGGTGTGCTGGTGCAAATAAAAAGATATTGCGTCAGTGCCCTACAGAATATGCAAAATATGCAGGTATGGGTGGTACCATTTTTTCAACCGCTTGTATGGCTGCATTATCAGGAGGATATGCAATATCAACAGTTTTCGAGAATACTATTATTTCTTTCCTATTTGGACTATTTTGGGGATTCGTGATTATCTTTAATCTTGATAGACTTATTGTAAACACAATGTATTCCGATGGAAAGGAAACAATAAGCTGGAAAGAGTTCTTTTCGGGCCTTCCTAGAATTATTATGGCGATATTTCTTGGAATTGTAATATCAACTCCGTTGGAATTGAAAATCTATGAGAAAAGTATTGATGCTGAGATTGAAAAATTAAAGGATCAAGATCTCAAATTGCTTATAGCTGAAGATGAGGCAAAACTTTCTGATAAAGAAGTGAAAAGAGATGAAGTTTTCAATCGACCTTTAACAGATATAGAAGGTGAAAAAATGGAAGACGTCTACAGTGGAGTAACTGCTAAAAAGAAAGCATTAAACACCAAAAGACAACAGATTATAAGTCAAATTAATACAATTAAGATACAAAGAAATAGTGTTTCTCAAATTGACAACCCTAATCAATATCAGAATTTAACTTCAAAGATCAACAAGTTATCAGTCCAACGGAATTCTTTGTCGAGAGAAATTGACGAATTAGATAGACAAGGTAGTGATGCATCCAATGTCCGAGAAGATGTGATTAAAAGAAATCGAGAAAGAAGAGACAAAGAACTTGCGATTTTGGACAAAGAGATAGAAGAACTTAATAACAGAATTAATAATGCAAGAGAGGTAAATAAGATTAAACTCAGTAATAAGTATGATGGATTTCAAGGTAGAATGTCTGCTTATAGTAGTCTAAAAGAAGACGATTCAACATGGTGGGCTGCCATCTTTATTTCAATGCTATTTATCATCATAGAATGTGCTCCAACATTCATGCGTATGATGGTTGCTGATGGTTCATATGATAAGATCCTTGAAGCCGAGAAACATAAGTTTGCAGTTTTAGCAGACAAAAGAATCTCAGACTTGAATGATAATATTAATACAGAAGTGCAAATCTCCACAGAGAAGAATCGTCAAAGATTGGAAGCTGAAGTTCTTGCCAATAAAGAATTAATGGAAAGACTTGCAAAGACGCAGGCTGAGCTACTTCAAACGGCTATTGAAAAGTGGCGAGAGGAAGAACTTGCCAAAATAAACGAAAATCCATCTGCTTATATTCAAATAACAAATAGATCATGACAAAGAAATCGACACCCATTCCAGGGCTTAGTTTTTCGTGGAAACGAGCTTTGGGAATTACCCAAGCCAAACAACGTTTAGCGAGGGAAACTGGCATTCCCCTATCTAAAGCAGGTTTGGAGCGGAAAATAGGAAGCTCCATTTTGAGAATGCTCTTTAAGACAAAATGAAATAATTGATGTTCTAATAAAAACTATATTATGGCATATCGCGATAACTCAAACAGCTGTGGATGTGGTTGCTTAATGTGTATAGTTTTGGTAATTGCATTGTTAGTGAACGAGTGTAAAGAGTCATCCTCTTCTAATTCGTCAACAAGTACGTCGACACAGAATACGGAGTCGAACTACTCTCCTTACCAAAATAGTAGTGTCTCTCAAGATTATTCTGTGTCAGATGAACTCTCAGAAGAGGATAAACAATACGAGTACAATTCACTAACAACAGGGGCTACACCTTATTCCATATATTATGGAAAGAACTATAAATGCCCGTATGAACAATGTTCGGGTATAAAGGTGACAGCACCAAGTGAAAGTGACATCGTGGTTATCATCAAGAAGAATAATGCAGATGGAAAAGTAATATCTCATGGATATATCAAAGCTGGAGCGACTTTGTTTCTTTCAATTCCTGATGGAACATACCAAACATTCTTTTATTACGGGACAGGATGGAATCCTAATAAAGATATGGGCAATGGAATTAAGGGTGGCTTTGTAAAAGATGAGGTTTACTCAAAAGACAATCCACGAGCTATTAATAACGGTATCCTAGTTTATGTCCTTCAATTGCAACGAGATGGTAATTTCCAGACTAAAGGCAGTAACAGAAGAGAAATATTCTAAATAGGTACGCTTGCAAGTAGGTATATAATATGATTCAAAAAGTATTAAGATTTTTTGGTGCGGTTATTGCAGCATTTTTATTTAGTCATTTGGTGGACTCTTTCCATATCGTATTTTTTGGCGGTGCTGCACATTTTTTTTTCAAATCTTTCTTGGAACAATTGGTTGAGTTTAGATTTGTTTAGAGGTGCCCTATTACCATTAGTATGGGCTATCTTATGGCTAATCGGAATGGGACTTGTTTGGTTGGTTAGAGGATCGAAAGGCATAGCCGCTTTACCTCTTATTTGGTTCTTTTTGGGTGTTATTTCAGACTTCAGAATCTTATTTTTGGATCCAATCGAATTAATAATAGATGATATCGATCTTGGATTCTGGTATTATTTCGGTGCTGTAATTACTTTTGTAGAAATAATTGTCTGTTATGGAATATGTGCTGCTGCTATGTTGACACGAGATGATATTTAATGATTTATGAAGCATATTTATATTGTCCTTACAACCATGATGCTGCTATGTCTTGCACCTATGCCTTATGGGTACTTCATGCTGGTGCGGTTTGTGGCAATGATGGTATTTGGTGCCTCGGCCTATAACTATTATTCTGCGGGAAAGGCTTCTTTAGCTTGGACGTTTGTAGGTCTTGCTCTGTTGTTCCAGCCTTTCTTTAAGATTGTACTTGGACGCGTAATCTGGAATGTTGTAGATGTTTTAGTCGCTATATTCTTGATAATCCTAGTTGTTCGAGAAAGAGAGGCTGGAAAGGAAAACGCATAAGTATTGTTCTTTCTCCGTCAATGGTCAAAATCCATAATAGGAACAATTGGGAGACATTAATAATGGTTCTTGCCGTTGGAGACGTGTGTGAAAGCGTCTTTTGCAAGCCTTGCGGCATCGAAAGTGTGGCGAATTATTTGGATATATTGTCTGAATCTCATATCTTTGCAAATAGAAACATCTATTATAAACTTTTTAAGGCATATTATTATGAAAAATCTATTCTACGCCTTGCTGGCATCATTGATGCTGACTTCATGTATGACACCATTCTATCAGGTGTATACTGTGAAATCGGAAAACTTAACGCAAAAGGAAAACACCTTGGCATTTGAAAACGAAGATTGCGAGGTGCTCTACAATCTTTGGTCTGAGAAAGGGTCTGTGAGTTTCGTGTTTAAAAACAAAACCGACAAAGATATTTTTATAGACATGACGCAGACTTTCTTTATAAAAGATGGTGAAGCGCACGACTATTATTTAAACAGAACATTCACTAACCAGTCTTTCTCTTCGGTCAACGTAGGCTACAGCTACTCGGTATCAAATGCTTATGCTGTAGCGGGCAAATGGTGGCCCAATCAGTATTCCTCGGTAGCATCTTCTCTCTTCGGCATAGGTCTAAACGCTGAAAAGAAGAATGGCTTTTCATCTGGTGTAGAGACCAAGGAACAAGAGGTTATATGCATACCTGCTCATAGCTTTAAGTATATTGGAGGATATAGCATATGTGAAAAACCGTCAAGTACGTGTGATAACAAAATTGATTACCCGTCGAAAACTGCTGTCTTTGCAGACTATAGCTTGTCAACAACACCGTTGACTTTCAAGAATCGCATCGCTTATTCTTTCGATAAGAGGCCTGCTCCCTTGACATTTATTGAAAACTCCTTTTGGCTGGAGTCTGTGAAGAACTATTCGGAGAATGCAGCCACAGAATTAGTAAAGGATGAGACGAAATGTGCCAGTGAGTTTTCACCCAAGAAGCGTGTGTTCAAGATTGGAGGACCCAACCAGTTCTATCTTGTCTATCGTAGATAGGGCGTCTTTGATATCATAGTGAGAAACTTCCTTTTCTGACTATACCGGTGATATTCCTTCCTGAGTCAGAAACCTCAGAAAGAAAACAACCATGGCCCTTCTGTATAGAAATACCGAGGGGTTACCATTCTAGGCTTATTTTCTTTTCTGTTTTCGCAAGGCTTGCGAGGATTTTTGTATATAGAATTTGTTTTGTACCTTTGTTGCCGAAATGAATGTGATGGCGCGTGAACAGCAGACGGCAGAAGAGATGGCTTTGGAGGTGAAACGACTGACGGAGCTACTGGTGGCGGCAGGTAGAAAGGACCTGCTGCTGCGGGCTATTGGCGTGCCACTGGTAGAGGAGTTGCGCATCGAGGCTGCTCGGGGACGACTGTCAAGGTTGCTCATCACGGCCGACTATCGCTTTATACTGACGGACTATAATAATATAGAGGTGGAACTGCAGCCGGTGCACAAGGCGGTATATCTGTTGTTTCTGCGCCATCCCGAAGGAATTGAGTTTAAGCATCTGAGAGATTATAGGCAGGAGCTGATGGAGCTGTATGCTAAGACGGCGCGATGGATGGACCGCGAGAAGATAGGGGAGAGCGTGGATAAACTGGTGGACCCACTGGATAATGCCATCAACGAGAAGTGTTCGAGAATCAAAAAGGTGTTCTTGAACTTGATGGACGAGTATCGCGCCAGCTACTATATCATCAGTGGACACACACAGAAGCATATTGGCGGACGCGTGTGGTACGAACGGCTGAAACTGATAACGCTGCCAAGGGAATTAATCATCGTAGAAGGGAAATAGGATATGGACGAGAACGAGATACTGAAACAGTTCATGCAGAACGTGGAAGACAAGATGCAGGGCATCATCAAGGTGGTAGGCGTTGGTGGTGGCGGTTGTAACGCGGTGAACAACATGTATAAGGAAGGCGTGGAAGGTGTGACCTATGCCGTGTGCAACACCGACAGCCAGTCGTTGTCGCGTTCGCCGGTACCCGTGAAACTGCAGTTGGGCGAAGGCCTGGGGGCGGGCGGTAATCCTGAGAAGGGACGCTTCGAAGCTGAGAGCGTGAAGGAAGGCATCAAGAAACTGTTTGCCGACAGCACCAAGATGGTGTTTGTGACGGCCGGCATGGGTGGCGGCACCGGTACGGGAGCAGCACCCGTGGTGGCTGGCATAGCCAAAGAGATGGGACTGCTGACGGTGGGCGTGGTGACCATCCCGTTCTACTTCGAGAAGAAACGAAAAATTATCAAGGCGCTGAAGGGCGTGGATGCGCTGCGCAAGAACGTAGATGCACTGCTGATAGTGAATAACGAGCGACTCTGCGACGTATACTCCGACTCGGATATCTCGGTGAAAGAGGCGTTCTACAGGGCAGACAACATACTGATGGACGCGGTGAAGGGCATTTCGGAACTCATCGTGATGCCCAGTGATGGAGGTATCAAGAGTGACTTCCGCGATGTGGAGACAACCATGCGCGATGGCGGTGGCGCCATCATGGCGATGGGACGCGCCAGTGGCGAACACCGTGTGGAGAAGGCTATCTTGAATGCGCTAGACTCACCACTGCTCTATGGAAACGACATCGGCAAGGCGAAGCGTATTCTGTTTAACATCTACTCGAGTGACGAACATCCTATTTTTGTGCGCGAACTGCAGGAGATCGATGACTTCTTCGACCAGCTGGACCCGAACATCGATGTGATATGGGGCACTGCTACCGACGAGTCGCTGGGCGAGGATGCCAAGGTGACCATCCTGGCCACGGGCATGGAAGACCGGCTGGAAAAAGAGGTGAGGACCGACGTGCATCGCGATGAGGATGACTACTATGAGGACCTGATACAGGGACTGTATCGTCCACCGGTGAAGACACCGACCATGGGGGACATGATCACTCAGGAGCCTACGTTTGATGTAAAGGTGGCCGAGGAGCCAGAGCCAGCTGTGGTCGTTCAAGAGGATACCACAGCTGCAAAAGAAGAAGAGAAAGAAGTCACGGTGATAGACAGGTGGAAAAAGTGGTTGGGAAACCTGATGAACACCGTGACGGAATAGTCTGAATTGATGGATAGTGATTTACGCTTCACCCTCTCGGAAGAGATGGGTGAAGTGTTTGTTGTATAGCTCAGAGAGTCCCTGACGATTGTCGATGGCTTCGCCTACCACGAGCATGGTGGTGAGCGTGAGATGGTTGTCGTGGACAAGGCGCGCCAGGTCTTTCAGTTTACCGCGATAGATGCGCTGGTCGGGCCAGGTGAGGTGATAGCAGGCGGCAACAGGGGTGTCCTCGGGATATTCCTGCAACAGCTGGCGCTGCACATCATCGACAATGGCGGCAGAGAGGAAGATGCACATGGTGCTCTGGCTGCGAGCCAAGAGGTGCAGCTGTTCCTTCTCGGGCATTGGCGTGCGACCTTCGCCACGGGTGAGGATGATGGTCTGACAGCGCTCGGGGATGGTAAACTGACTCTGCAACTCGGCAGCGGCAGCAAGGAACGACGAAATGCCTGGGGTGATGTGGTATGCCATGCCCTCGCGGTCGAAGAAGGCCATCTGTTCCTGTATGGCACCAAAGATGCAGGGGTCGCCAGTATGCAGGCGCACAATGAAGTGGCCCTGCTCGTAGTGTTTCTTCATCAGGGCACACTGCTCATCCAGATTCATGTCGGCCGACGAGCGCACCACGGCACCAGGCTTATGGCACTCGGTCAATGCCTTGGGCACCAGCGAACCGGCATAGAGAATCAGGTCGGCACGCTCCAGCATCTTCCTGCCTCGCACACTTATTAAATCGGGATCGCCAGGGCCGGCACCAACAATTTCAATAAATCCTCCTCGGGAGCCTCCCCCAACCCCTCCAAAGGAGGGGAGATCTGACGAACATCCATCAAGCCCCTGTGGCACTCCCCTCCTTCGGAGGGGTTGGGGGAGGCCCAGTGCTGCTGTCCAGTTCTTTCCTTTTATCTTAGGCACAACGAGGGTGCCATGGCCTGAGCCGAGGATGGCGGCTGCCTCGCAGACGCTGGGCGTGCCTACGTGTTTCTGGACGGTGGAGCTTGGTGTGGGAACGTCGATCTGTGACAGCTCGTCGGCGCTGAAGAACACCACTTCTTTTCCCTCTTCACGCAGCAACTGCACGAAGGGCTCGTCTTGCTTTACGTCGATGGTGCAATAGCGGTGGGCACAGGGCAGGAAGCCTTGCTGGGCAAGGGCTTCGTGCATATCACCCAGGATGGCTTGGTAGTCTGCCGGATGATGCGCCAGGCCGAAGCCGATGGTGCCAATCATGGGCACGAAATGAAGCTCAAGCATTCCATCGGGCGCATGGCGTATGAAGGGCGAAACGATAATCAGCAGCTGATACCTCTGTGGGTCGGCCTCGCTGATGTCGTGGATGATGGTGACATGGTCGGGTTTGGTTGCTTCCAGATAGTCGGTGCCTTCGTCGCGTGCTTCCAGCAACAGGGCTGTTGGCTTGCGGTTGACAAAGGCAAAGATGCAGTCGTTCATGTCTTCAATCTCGCTGGCTACGGGCCAGTTGAAACGTTCTTGGAATGTGTCGAGCGCCCACAGTCCGGCACAGTCGCTCTGAGTGGTGATGACCTCGTGGGCGCTGAGCAGGGCCGACAACTCGCGCGTCAGGTCGTTGGCGCCCCCGATATGTCCAGAGAGAACCGAAATGACATTCTGTCCCAATGAGTCGATGCAGACCACGGCAGGGTCCGTGTGCTTGTCGGCAACAAGCGGAGCGATGGTGCGCACGCAGATGCCCATGGCACCGATAAAGATGAAGGCGTCGTAGCTCTTCCAGCAGGTAGAGACCGCGTCGCGACTCACGATGTGGGCCGATGGAAAATGTTGTTGCAAGGTGTCAGCGATGGCACAGCCTGCCTCGCTTATTGGTATGATGGAAATTCTGTTCATTTTACTAAAAGCTGTTCTAAGAGTTCTTGGCAGTGTCCAGGCATGATGATATGGTGATTGCCGATTGGATCTGCGAGGAAATAACTATTGGTGAGATTCTTGTCCGTAAGACGTATCACCTGTTGGGTGCGACAAAGATCAGGCTTTGACTCATTACGAATCAGGTGGCCTTCAGCGATGAAGTGGCGTGAGAGATCGCCCGAGACCTTGAAGATGGTGACGGGGCCTTCTTTCATATAGCCACGTATGCCCGTGCCGATGCCCGACTCATAATGGGTGTCGAGCTCATAGCGCTCTACCATGTCAAGTGGTATGGTGCAATGAGCAAAGAGCAGCTCGCCCGTCTCCGGGTCGATGCGCGAAGGGTTGGCCTGAAAGCCTGACACCCCCAACAACGAACGGACAATCATCATTGAGAGCATGGCAGGAACATCACCCTCGCAACCAGCCACATACCCTTCACTGTTCAGTTTGGCTAAAGCCATGCACCCCGTATCTTTTACGGTGGTGAGAAGATCGAAACACCGAAGGGTAAAGCCCCGCAGTTGATATCTGTTGATGAGCACCTTCAGTGCCTGGTATATCTGTTTTGACTCGCCAATCTCGTCAAGCAGTTCCTGCATGGGGATGTCTATCAGTTCTATTCCCAGCCTCTCTCTCACCTTCGCTTTGTCGGCATGGCTGGAGATAAGCCAGTCGGAAGGTGCACCAATGATGCCCAGCCGCGTGCCAAAAAGAGACTTCCTGGCTTCTTCAACCTTTGATAAGAGCTGGATGCGGCGCGACATATAATCGCTGTTGCCATGTATAATCTCGCCACCGATATTGTGCTGTCGCAGGAATGACAGAATCTCCATCGAGGCGGCCAGTGAGTTGCTCTTTCCCGATGTCAGCAGATAGAACGGACGGCGACTCTTATCCTGCAGCTCAGGCAGTAAACGGCGGAAGATGCCTTCGGTGCCACCTGTGCGGACATATATCAGGTTGAGCGCATGACTGCCATAGTCGCTATAGTCGGTGCCTTTCAGCAGATAGTCTATTTCCAGACTCTCCAGAAAAGCTGTTGTCATGGTGGTCACGGCATGCTCGTTGTGCAGTTCGGACGTCAGTGTGTAGATGGCGATGTCTTGTCTCATAGTATATGTGGTTTAGAGGCGGTTAGTATGTCTATAGGATTATAGTCGTTGAGATGAATGTGGAGCGGTTCTCCCTGCTGAAGTCCAAAGTCCCGGCAGGCCTCGTCCCAAAGCGCACGACTATTGGTTGGTACCTTTGGTGAGGTGACGCTATTGAATACGATGATACCATCGTCGGTCAACACGGTCAGCACCTTTTCTATGATTGCTTTCAGATGACCACCATGTCCGCCGATGAAGATGGCGTCGGGGGAGGTGAGAGGTGAGAGGTGAGAGGTGAGAGGTGAGAGGTCGTATGCCATGAAGTCGCCGATGTGTAGGTGGATGCCTGGGGCGCCAAAGCGGCGGGCGTTCTCCTGGATGATGGCCTCGCACTCAGGACGAATCTCGAAGGCGTGGATCTCGAGGTGGGGAAACAGGCGGCGAGCCTCGATGCTGACACTACCGGTGCAGGCACCGATGTCCCACAGGGTGTGGCGATGGGTGAGGTCGAGGGCTTGAAGCGTGAGCAGGCGGATGGGCATCTTGGTAATCATCTTCTCGCGACCGTTGAGTAAAGTGAATTTAGCATCTGGGAGACCCATGCCCAGGAGACCCACCCCCAGCCCCTCCCTGCGAGGGAGGGGAGTTGTTAGGATTAGGCAGTTGGGTGTGGAGAAATCCTTCTTTGCGGCTTCCTCGAGGGAGCATGTGCTGACAGTTTCTAATTGAGGGTTGCCAAGATGCTCGCCGATATTCATAATATAATTATTGTAGCCATACTCCAACATGCGCTTCGCAATGGCGGCAGGGGTGTGCTCGCGGTCGGTGAGGATGCCAATCTTCTCGGCCCGTTCGATCAGTGCACGGTCGAACTGTGGCCAGGGTCGTCCTGTCAGCGAGACGATGCGCATGTCGTGATAGGGCAGTAGCAGGCGGTGGGCCAACAGCTGAAGCGAGTTGAATGCGGGATAGACCACCATCTCGGCGTCGGGCATCTTGCGGCGGATGGTGTTGGCAAAGCCAAAGAACAAGGGGTCGCCGCTGGCGAAGATAATAACTTGTTCTGATGTGGCTCGGTACTGTTCAAAGACATTGTCCAAGGGTACGGTAATGTCTATCCACTGAGCATCTTCTGGCAGTAATGACGCTACAATCTCGTGATGGCGACGGCCTCCAGAGAAGATGCTGCCATGACGAATAACATCCAGCACCTCTGGCGGAAACCAGGGGGCTGGATGGTCGGTGATACCTATGACGATAAATCTTTGCTTCATACAGACGGGTGGTTATTGTGTCATTTTCATCACGTCGTCGAGGGTGAAATGCCCCGAGAAGACGAGCAGCGTGAGCTCTTGGCCATCCTCGATCTGCATGAGCACTGCTGACTGCGACTTGTTTATGTGGTGGAAGATGTTGACCTTGCTGTCGTCTTCGTTGACTTGCATCAGCAACTCGTAGTTGTCTTTGTCCAAGATGCTCTTGACCTCGCCTTTCAGTTTCTTCTGTATGGCGGCATTCTCGCAGGTGATGATTTGAATACCGGTCAACTTGCCGGACAGCGTCTTGATATCGACACCGGGGATGGATGGAGCTGCATTCTTGCCGGCCAATCCCAGCATGTACTTCGAGATATAGACGTAGGTGACGTTCTTGGCATCGGCATATTTTTCGAATGCCTTGACTTGGGCGTTGGCACTGAGGCTGCACAGGGCAACCATCGTGCACAGGAAGAATCTTATGATAGACTGTTTCATGTTATTTCAAGTTGTTTAATTGTTCGTTTAATGTTCGTTCTGTCTTGTCGCTCAGAGCTTTTGCCTTCTCCAGATGACCCATGCCGCGGTTCAGGTTGACAGCCAGCAGTGTGAGCGCACGCTGGGCCTCTTGTTGTGCCTTGACGGGATCCTGGTAGGTGTCTTGTTCGGCCAGATTCTGATACTCGTCTTGACTCAGCAGGTGATATCCCACACCAAAGACGAGGGCCATGCAAGCGGCAACGGCTGTGATGCGCCACATGCTGGGGTACAGCTTGCGCTGTTTGGCGTGCTGCCGAGCATGCTGTTGTTGCAGTTCCTGTTGCTCCCATTCGTCGATCTTGGCAGAGAGACGTTCTGAGAGTCCTTCAGGAATGGGTATCTGTTCGAGTTGTTTTAAATTCAGCTGGTCCATGTCTTAGTGATACTTTGAAATTGATGTTTCAGTTTTTTCTTGGCTCGCATCACGATGATGCGGATATTACCTTGCGAGAGTCCGGTGTCGCGTTCTATCTCCTCGTAGGAGCGTGCTTCCACCTCGTGCATCTGAATGATCTGTGCCTCTCTGGTGGGCAGTTGCCGGATGAGTCCTTCTAGCTGGTTTACTGCATCGCGGGCGTCAACCTGGTGGTCCAGGTTCAGCTGGTCGGGCGGTCCGTCTTCGCACTTCAGCTCTGCCGAGGTGTCCAGTCGGTGCTGGCGGCGCTGGTCGATGAACAGGTTGCGCATCATGGCGACGAGGTAGGCCTCGGTCACCGCCTCGGCTGGCAGTTCATTGCGTTTCTGCCACAGCTTCAAGTAGAGGTCCTGAAGCAGGTCTTCAGCATCCTGCGCCTGTCCGGTCAGGTGGTAAGCCACCCGATAGAGAAACTGATGGTGTGGCAAGAACCGCTGTTTGAACTCCTTTGCGTCCATGACGGGCTATTCGGCTTTATCTTCGTCTTGTTCCATCAGTTTGGCAAGGTCCAGCTTGCCCTTGATGATAACCAGTGACACCTCTTTTTTCTCTTCGGCCAGAATGACAAAGATGTTGTTCTTGCCACTGGTGTTCTGACAGATTTTTACGCGCTCGCCATCTTCATTGGCACTGACCAGCACCTCCCAGTCTTTGCCAGTGGTGAGAGCATGTGCATCCGCTGCCAGTTGCTCGCCAGCTTTTTCCTCTTCACAGGTAAACACATCGATAGAGCTGATGTTTTTCAGAATGTCGCCCGACTTGTCGCCGATGTTTATGTTGTTGCCAATATGAAGTCCCTCGTTATTGTGTGATGCCAGCTTGATCATGAACTTGGGGATGTGGACATGTGTCACGCCGTCGATTTTTGACAGACTCTTGAAACTCTTGGCCTGAGCGTTGACGGTGATGCAGGCCAATACCAGTGCTACGCAGACAGCCAGTGCCTTAACATTTCTCCATGATACATACTTGATAAATGAGTGTTTCATTGTTGTTTGGATGTTTTAATGATTGACTTTTGTTTTCTGTTCTCCAAGAGCGTCATCGATGAACCCTTCTATTAGTACATACGGAAAAAATGTAGCGTCTGTTACAGAGACTGGCGTTTTTTTCTAAATATCTCGGCCTGGTGACAAACATTCGGCATCGTCGAAGGTTAAGATGGCATTGCAAAGTGTGGCGGCAAGATTACTTCCGCCCTTGCGTCCTTCGACAATCAGTTTGGGGATGTGGCGCAACGTCTTGACGGCATGCTTGCTCTCGCACACATGTACAAAACCCACGGGGGCGGCGATGATACCGGCTGGATGTAGCTTACCCTTGTGCACCAGATCGCAAATCTCGAAGAGTGCCGTGGGGGCATTGCCTACCACATAGAGTGCGTCGGGATATTGCTCGGCAGCCTGTTGCATGCTGGCCTGACTGCGGGTGATGCCTTTCTCTTCGGCCATCTGTTTGGTTTTGGCATCGTTGATGTAGCAATGCACCTGGATGCCCAGACGGTCGAGGGCGCCCTTGCGGATGCCGCTGGCAGCCATGGTGACATCGGTGACGATGTGCTTCAGGGTGCCGTCCTTCACCTTATTATATATTAGTTCGGTGGCACGCTCATCCATCCACAGACAGTCTTCCATCGAGAAATCAACGGTGGTATGTATGGCATGTAGCAAAGGCCACAGGCGCCAGCGGGGCACGTCGGGGTGCTGCATCTCGGAAAGAATGGTGCGGAAGCTTTCCATCATGATAGACTGGCCGGGCTTTACGTCTTCCTGCTTCTCCTCGCGGTAGTACCCGCGTGGTGTAATAAAGATCTTACGCCCCTCGCCCTTTGGAGAGGGGGCGGGGGTGAGGCTTATGTACGACTGGGAGTTGCCTATCAGTACAACGGTGAACATGTCCACCTCCTCGGGGTCGAAAGCACCCAGGGTGGTGAGCTTGACCTGCTGGTCGTCGCGCCCTGCCTGACGTACATAGCCTACGGGGGTGTCGGCACTGCGCTCCTGCAAGAAGAGCTCTTGCAGACGGTAGAGCTGCCAGTAGCGTCCGTGCGACTTGGGGTTATAGACAGCCGTGACGAAGTCGCCAACGGCAGCAGCACGGATACGGCGCTCAATGAGTGACCATGGCGTCATGAGATCGCTCAGCGAGATGATGCACATGTCGTGACCAATAGGAGCACCCAGCAGCGAGGCAGCCTTCTGAAAGGCGGAAATGCCCGGCAATACTGTTACCTCGACATCGGCGGCAGCCTGTTCCTGCTGCATCTCGTAGATAAGTGGCGCCATGCCATAGATGCCGGCATCACCACTGGAAATGACCACCACGGTCTTCTCTTGCAATGCCAGTTGGAATGCCATCTCGGCACGTTCACGCTCTTTCTTCATGCCAGTATCTACACACTCGCATCCTTCTTTCAAGTATGGCTCAACAAACTGAAAGTAGTATTTATAGCCAACTACCGCATCGGCCTGACTGACGGCATGCAGTACGGCAGGTGTCATATCCTCTGGACTTCCAGGGCCTAAGCCCGCTATGATTATTTTCTTCATATTGCTTGCAAAGATACAAAAAATGATTAACTTTGCAAGCAAAAAGCATAAAAGAATCATTTTTACAGGACAATGAGCAGAATAGTTCTGATTACGGGTGGACAGCGCTCGGGGAAAAGCGAACAGGCAGAGGCTCTCGCACTGAGTCTGAGCATGCATCCTGTGTATATGGCAACGGCCCATGTGTGGGACGAAGAGTTCTGTCAGCGGGTTGAAAAGCATCAACAAAGGCGCGGGCCGCAGTGGACCAATATCGAGGAGGAACGCTGGCTGAGCAGACACGACGTGACAGGACGCGTGGTGTTGGTGGACTGCATCACGTTGTGGCTCACCAACTTTCTGGCAGACGACAAGACCACGGAACAGACCTTACGCGAGGTAAAAGACGAGTTTGACCGTCTGACGGCGCAGGATGCTACCTTTATCTTTGTGACCAACGAGATAGGCAGTGGCGGCGTGAGCGAGAATGCTCTGCAACGACACTTTACCGACCTGCAGGGCTGGATGAACCAGTATGTGGCCAGCAAGGCCGACGAAGTGATACTGATGGTGAGCGGCATTGCCGTCAAAATCAAATAGACCATGGAACTGAAAGACGCAATACAACAAAAAATAGACAACCTGAACAAACCGAAGGGATCGCTGGGACGACTGGAGGAATTGGCCATGCAGGTGTGCCTGATACAACAGACGCTGACACCGGTGCTGAAGCATCCCTGTCACCTGCTGTTGGGTGGCGACCACGGCATAGAGCGAGAGGGCGTCAGCGTGTCGCCCCGTGAGGTGACGTGGCAACAGATGATCAACTTCACCCATGGCGGCGGGGGCTGCAACATGTTCTGCCGACAACATGGGTTCGACCTGCGCATCGTGGATGTGGGGGTGGATTATGACCTGTCGGGTGTGGCGGGCATCATGAATCGCAAGATTGCACGTGGCACGCAGAACTTCCTGCATGAACCTGCCATGACGGAGGCGCAGTACAACGAGGCTCTGAACGTGGGTGCCCAACTGGTGGACGACTGTGTGGCAGAGGGGTGCAACGTGATTTGTATCGGTGAGATGGGTATTGGCAATACATCGCCCAGCAGTATCTGGATGCACCTCTATGGCAACATCCCCCTGGAAGACTGCATCGGCGCGGGCTCGGGACTGAACAGCGCGGGCGTGCAGCACAAGTACAAGGTGCTGCGACAGACCGTAGATAACTATCTGGCGCTGCCTGCACCGCAGCCATCGCCACTGCGCTACTTCGGTGGTTTCGAGATGATAACAGCCATTGGTGCCATGCTGCGCGCTGCCGAACAGCACCTGGTGATATTGGTTGACGGATTCATCATGACGGCATGTGCCCTGGGTGCCGTGCAACTGAATGCCGAGGTGAAGAAGAACATGATATTTACCCACTGCGGCGATGAGAGTGGACACCGCCGGATGCTGGACCTGTTGGGCGCCCGCCCGCTACTGAACTTGGGTCTGCGACTGGGCGAGGGCACCGGTGCACTGTGTGCCTATCCGCTGATAGACTCGGCGGTGAGGATGATGAACGAGATGAACAATTTTGACGACGCAAAGATAACTAAATACTTCTGATATGATATCGAGCTTGCACACGCCCTGGTACGACCGTCCTTGGGCGGCACTGATCTTTTTTACACGACTGCCGCTGTGGCGCATCTATCAGCCCCGCAAGGAGAGTTACCAGTCGGTGGTGGAGTGGTGGCCCCTAGCAGGATGGATCACTGGCAGCGTGACGGCAGCGGTGCTTTACTTTGGCAGTCTGCTGATGCCTTTCATGACGACTGTCATCGTGGCTATCATCGTCAGACTGCTGCTGACGGGGGCACTGCATGAAGACGGACTGGCTGACTTCTGCGATGGGTTTGGTGGTGGCGGTAGTGACCGCCAGCGCATACTGAGCATCATGAAAGACTCGCACATAGGTACCTATGGCGTGCTCGGACTGGTGGGCTATGAGTTGCTGCTATTTTCCTCGTGGTTCATGTTGGGCCCTGAGTGGGCTGCGCTGACGGTGCTGGCTGCCGATCCGTTTGCCAAGATGGTGACCAGTCAGCTGGTGATGATGCTGCCCTATGCCCGCCGTGAGGAGGAGGCAAAGATAAAGTTGGTGTATCGGCCTATAAGTACGTGGGCAGGTGTAGGACTGGCCCTGCAGGGACTGGTGCCCATGGCGCTCTACCTATTATATACGCGTATAGCCTGGGAATGGGTGCTGTTTGTGCCAGCGCTGGTGATGTATTTCCTCTACCTGTTGATCAGGCGTAAGCTTAAGGGCTATACGGGCGATTGTTGTGGAGCGGTGTGTCTGCTGGTGGAACTGAGCATCTACGTGGTGGTTAGCATCGTAGCCATATAGCGCAAGGCTACCAATACGACCATGATAACCTCTGCCGTTCTGTTGACCAGGACGGCTTTTTTCATGTCTTGAGTGGTCAGCTCGCGTTCGTTTTGGCCAATAAACGGTTTGTAGAACAGTTCACCGAAGTAGTAGTGCGGTCCGCCAAACCGGCAGTCAAGGATGCTGGCTAGGGCTGCCTCGGGATAGCCGCTGTTGGGCGAAGCATGCTGACGGCCGTATTTCCGGATAAAAGAGAGCCGCATGAAGAAGCCTCGCTTTGATGATGTGTGCAGGGGCGTGCAGATCATCAGTACTGCCGTGAGTCTTGCAGGGAGATAATTTGCCACGTCGTCGATATGAGCTGCCCAGCAGCCGAAGTCCTTATAGCGGTTGGTCTTGTAGCCAATCATCGAGTCGAGGGTGTTCACCATCTTATATGCCAGCATGCCGGGCACGCCCAGCACGGCAAACCAGAAGAGGGGGGCAATGACACCGTCAGAGAGATTCTCTGCCAGCGTTTCGAGGGCAGCTGTGCGCACCTCCTGGGCCGACAGCTGGGAGGTGTCGCGACCCACGATGCGTGCTACCTGCGTTCTGCCTTCGTCCAGCGAACGGTCGAGGGCTAAAAAGACCTCGCGTACCTCGCGAATCAGCGTGGTGCCAGCCAGACAGTAGAAGATGATGACAGAGTCGAAGATAACTCCTATGTTGAAGGGAAGGAAAAAGAGATAGTGGCGGATGAGATATGCGACAATAAAAACTGATATGATAAGGCCAATGGTCATGAGTGCACCCTTCATTTGGCGATGAGGCCCCTTGTTTAGTCTGTGCTCGAAGAAGGCGATGGTCTTGCCAAACCACACAATGGGGTGGGGCAAACGAGCAGGGTCGCCAAAAAGAAGGTCCATGACCCATCCAATGAGTAGTGAGAGAACCTTAATCATTCGCTTAAGATTTGATAGATACGTGCCATGTCCACGTGTTGGCGTACGTGGTCGGCCAACTTGTTGTATTGTTCCTCTTTGAAATCGGCAAGACTCTGTGTCGGCGTGGCGGTCGTCGTCAGGCCCTTGAGGAGATGCTCGATGACGGGAGCGTTGTCCAGAAAACCGTGGATATAGGTGCCGATGCAGTGGTCTGTCTGCAGGATGGGCTCGTCGGTAGAGCTGACGCCCTGATGAATCTCGTAGCCCTGACAGGTCTGACCGTTGAACTGGAAAGATATTTGTTGGGTCTTCTTCTCGGAGGTCATCGTGGTGTGGATAGGCAGAAGTCCTAATCCCGGCAGAGAGGTAATGTTGCCTCCCTCAATGCCGTCGGGGTCGTTGATGGTCTGTCCCAGCATCTGGTAGCCACCGCAGATGCCTACTACCGTCTTGCCATTGCGATGGGCGCGCTGAATGGCCTGCGCACAACCGTTGCGGCGCAACTCCATCAAGTCATCGAGTGTGGCTTTGGTGCCGGGTAGAATGATAATGTCGGCCCGGGCAATATCAGCGGTGTTGTTGGTATAGAAGAGGTTGACGCGTGGGTCACGCTCCAGGGTGTCGAAGTCGGTGAAGTTGCTGATATGTCTGAGCAGCACCACGGCAATGTTTACCTTGCCCTCGGCCAGTTCGCGGCGTTTCATCTCCAGACTGACGCTATCTTCTTCATCGATAAAGATGTCGCGATAGTAAGGCACCACGCCCAGAACGGGAATGCCACAAAGGTCTTGCAACATCTGGCGTCCTTGGTCAAACAAGCGCATGTCGCCACGAAACTTATTGATGATGATGCCCTTGATGCGCTGGCGGTCTTCGGGTTCTTGCAGCATGATGCTGCCATAGACCGAGGCAAAGACGCCACCGCGGTCGATGTCGGCCACAAGAATCACGTCGGCATGGGCATGGCGAGCCATCGACATGTTGACCAGGTCGCGGTCTTTCAGATTGATTTCGGCAATGCTGCCAGCTCCCTCCATCACGATGGGATTATAGCGCGCTGCCAAACGGTCGAAGGCTTCGCATACAGCTCGGCGGTAGTCGAACCCCGTGCCCGTGCGCCAGTAGTCGTAGGCATCCTTGTTGCCAACGGGGCGCCCGTTGAGCACCACCTGCGAGGTGTGGTCGGAACTGGGCTTCAGCAGTAGCGGGTTCATGTCCGTATGACAAGCAATGCCGGCGGCCTCAGCCTGTACGGCCTGAGCACGTCCTATCTCTAAGCCGTCGGGTGTGGCATAGGAGTTGAGTGCCATGTTTTGAGCTTTGAAGGGAGCCGGTTGGTAGCCGTCTTGCTTGAAGATGCGACAGAAGGCAGCTGCAATGATGCTTTTGCCTACATCACTGCCTGTGCCTGCCAACATGATGGGGTGTAACCCTTTACCCCCTAAGTTAGGGGGCAGGGGGTCTGAAGAGGCAGTTTCTTTGTGATTGTTCAGACCCCTATCGTCCCCTAACTTAGGGGACATGTAGAGATGGGTATAACTGGCTAATACGTTTTTCCATTTGAATACGGGCGTTGCCACGGGTTCGCCTTTAGCGTTATAGACCTGTGTGATGCTTTCAGGTGTTTCTGTGAATTGGGTGTAGTGGAACTCGTGACCGCGATATTCTTTTCCGTCGAGTTCAAAGTGGCGGTAGCCCAGCGACAACTTACGGTCTGCACTACGAGCTGAAATACGGTGGGGCAGAACGCCGCACATGGGATATTCGCCCTCGTCGGTGAGTATCTTTTCACACAGATACATCATGCCACCACATTCGGCAATGATGTGTCCGCCCCGCAAGGCATAGTTGCGGATGGCCTCTCGGCAGGATTCGTTCTGCACCAGTGCCTCGAGATGCTTCTCGGGGTAGCCTCCGGGCAGGTAAAGGAGGTCTATATCGGTGAGGTCTGGCGTGTCGGTCTCGGGATCGAAAAACTGTGGTTGAGCGAAACTGTCGATGACCTCTGTATAGAGGAATGAGAACGATTCCTTGTTGCGGGCTATCAGCACCTTTTCGGGGCGTGTAGGTTTAGTTACGGCGGACTGGCACTTTGCCGTAACTAAAGTGGCACTTTGCCGTAACGAAACTGTAGGTTTGCTGTAACTAAACTTACTCTCTTCCGAAACAAGTGTTTTCCAATCCACATGGCTTTCTATCAGTGCGAGCAGTTCGTCGCTGCTGGTATCTTCCGAGAAGTCGAGCCCCAGATAGCGTGAGCCCGTCTCCAAAGCCTGACTCTTGGGCAGATAGCCTAGACAGCAGATGCCCACATCCTGGCACACCTGCTGCAACATGTGATAGTGGCGGTCGGACCCCACCTTATTAAATATAATACCGCTGATGCGTACCCGTGGGTCGAACTGCAGGAAACCCTTTAGTAGTGGTGCCATAGAATAGGCAGCGCTCTTGGCATCGACGACCAAAATGACGGGGATATCGAGTGTGCGAGCGATCTCTGCCGACGACCCCATGTCGCGGTCGTAGCCGTCGAAGAGTCCCATCATGCCCTCAACGATACAGATGTCGGCTTGGTCGCCATAGTGCGAAAACAATTCGCTGACATGCTCTGGTGTAGCCATAAACGTGTCGAGGTTGACACTGGGGGTGCCGCATACTGCCTCATGGAACTTCGTATCTATATAGTCAGGCCCACACTTGAATGGCTGAACCTTATAGCCCTTCGCAGTGAAAAGGGCCATCAGGCCGCGGGCTATGGTGGTCTTCCCGCTGCCGCTAGTGGGGGCTGCTATGAGAAAAGCGGACTTCATACGGCGACAAAGATAGTTATTTATTCTGAATTGGAGAAGCCGAAAGGATGCAAATTGAGAAATAAGGCATCTGTCGGGCTATGATTTCCTCAAAATTGGTGGTGTGGAAAGCATTCGACATACCTACATTCTCGAAATAATGGCATGTGATATGTGCTTCTTGCTGCAACAGACTCTTCACTACCTCCTGACATTGCGAGAGTTTCATTACGACGACCACATGATTACTATCCAATAGCTGACGAAGCGTTTCTATATCGGCATCGCCTGGGAGAATGGTGAGTCGCTGTTGCTGACTAACCAGCGAGAGT
The DNA here is from genome assembly GCF_000621725.1 of Xylanibacter brevis ATCC 19188. Classification (GTDB taxonomy): domain Bacteria; phylum Bacteroidota; class Bacteroidia; order Bacteroidales; family Bacteroidaceae; genus Prevotella; species Prevotella brevis. Next base: position 24,826 of record NZ_JHXM01000012.1, on the reverse strand, counting down.
CCTGCCTCGGCAGCGGCAGCAATAAACGAAGGGATGCCGGCCGACTGAACAGTGGGTATGCCTTGACTCTGAAGTCGGTCCATCACGTAGTGGATGGAGGCATAGATGCTGACATCGCCTTCGACGGCAACAACCACCCGTTGGTCCTCATGGTAACACTTGGCACAATCGTTGTAGATGGCATCGTAAACCAAAGAAACCGCCTGACGGTCCTTGAGCATAGGCAGCTCGAAGACCCTCAGGCGGTTGTTGTCGCACCACTCGCCAATAATCTCGGTGGCACGTGATCGCAATGTCCCCTCAGTACTTCTTGTCGCAGGCACCATGACAATGTCGGCTTCTTTTAGCGTCTTTACAGCTTTCAATGTCAGCAACTCGGGGTCACCAGGTCCCAGCGATAGGAATGTGATAGGAGTCATACGTTTTATTTTTCAAAGAAACGAATCTGATCGAAGTAGATACCAGACGCCAACTGGGCACCTTTTGTCACGCTGCCAGTGGCCACATCGTAGATGTAGATGCGGTTCTCGGTGTCGTTGCTGATGCCAAAATATGCCTTATTCTCCTTGGCGTTGTAAACAGAACGCTGAGAGAAACTGCCGGCACTGTAGGGCAAATCTTCACCGTTGTACTGCAAACGAGTAGCTGTCTTGGCGTTCAGGTCAACAACAGAGTAATAGTAAGCCACGTCCTGGATGCCAGTGCCCACGGTGTTGTCGCCAGAGTAAACCAGTGCCTTGTCGCCGCCCAGATACTGGATGGTTAGAATCTTGCCTTTGGTATCGGGGAAAGCATTGTAGCCGGCTTCGAAGTCGTACTCACCCTTCTTGATGCGCAGCAGGCAACCATAATTCTTTTTGCTGACGGTGTTGAAAGCCGTGAGATACAGGTTGTCGTCTTTATCGAAGAAGATGAAATCCTGCAGCAGTTCGCCATAGGCAGAACCTTGCATCTGGGCAGCTTCTTTATTGATAATCTCCTGCTCTACCTCCATGCTCTCAGGGTTGATCACAGCAATACGGAAGAAGGGCTCGTTGGTGCTCTTGTTGCTTCCGCTGGTCACACCTTTGTTGTTGTAGAAATAGAACAGTTTGTTGTCGCTCTTACGATAGGCCAACAAACCACTGGTCGAAAGCACGTTGTAACCCTCTGCCACCTGAATACCGGCAACGGTTCCTTCGGCGATGATGCTCATATCGGTGGTGTTCAGCTTGGTCCATATCACCTTGGTGTGAGCATCGTCGGTTGACATGATGAGCAAGGTGTTCTTGTTGAGCCATGCGTGGGTGTAGTTACGTGGAGCATAGGTGTTCTTATCGAACTTCTGCTCCTGTATGACCATCAGCTGGTTGTCTTTCAACTTCAACTTTGAGAAACGATCCTTAGAAGAAGGAACCTGATACATGAACTCATCATCGTAGATGCTCTCAATAGTATAATCGGTAATCTCGACACCATTGCCATCGAAAGATATCAGCGTGTCGGGATTGCTCAGCGACGCAGTGCTTAGTGTGATGTGGGTCTCGGTTTTGCTCATACCGCCGTACTTGCCGACTGTACAGGTCAGGTCGTAGTGAGCGGTGCTCTCTTCCTTGGTTTGTTCATTACTTGTTTCGTCGTCTTCGCAAGCGGTGAAAGAGGCAGTCATCAGTAGTACTGCCATCAGTGAATGAATGAAACTTAGCTTTTTCATTGTCTTGTATTTCTGATTAATTAAGTTGAAAATATTTATTGTAATAATAGTCTGAATTTGGCAAACAGGGTGCGTCCTGGTTTCTGCAACTTATAGTTGTCGTAAACGGTGGCGTCGAAGATGTTCTCGCAATCCAACGAGATGCTGTAGCGGCGGTTGTGCCAGGTGTAAGTGGCGTTGGCACCTACGATGTTTTTCTCGGGAATACGTGCTTTGGTACTCTTGCTGCCATAGGCTTCCCAAGAGAGAAAGAACCCGTGTACCCACTGATGGTCGGCGCAGAGTGACAGGTGGTCATTTTTTTGAAAGACATCTTTTAGCGTGTAGCGCACCTCTGCCGATGAAAACAACCATGGGCGGTTGGGCACCCGGTTGTTGAAAGTGGCATTCCGTTGTCCGTTGTCTAAGTAGCGCAGACGGTTGCGTGCATCCTGCCAACTGATGTTTCCTATCAGTTGTAACCTGCTGTCCCAGTCGTAGCGTATTTCTCCCTCCATACCTTTGATATGTACGGCAGGTTCGTTGCTGTATTGCATCATTCCTTCTTTTTCGGCTATCTGTGGCTGAATGTAGTTGTCCACATAGCGAAGGAAACCGTTTGCCTCATAGAACAATGTGTGTTGTCCGCTGCGTAGGGTGCCGAATAGTCCTATGTTCAGGTTGTCGCTACTCTCGGGCTTCAAAGCCATGTTGGCATAAATGGTGGTCCCGTTACCTAGTAGTTCACGTGCCAGGGGCAGGCGAGTGCTGTGCTCATAGCTGGCTTTGATGGTCAGCGACTTGAGAATTTCGAGCCGAGTACCGATGCCACCGCCAAAATGGTTCTTGGTGTTGCTGCCCTTGACGTCGCGTGAGTTAGTGAGGAAAGCCAAGTCGGTTTGTTCCACTGACAGGTGGTTGATGTAGTCTTTGAGAAAGAATGTGTTATACATTCTGCCTTGCCACAGTGACTGGTTGTATGCCAAGCCAATGATATGTTTGGCCAACACATCGTTAGCCGGTGTAAACTCCTTATCCACTTCGTCCCATCGATGATTGCCAATGCGATTCATGGTGTAGGTGAAATCAAACATGTGTTGGTCGGAAAGATGATAGTTCAATTCGGCACGAACCACCGTTGTAGGACGTTTGATATGTCGTAACTGGAAATTCCTGCCGTTAATCTCGTTGCGTCCGCTATAAATATAATCGCCATTCCAGTCATATTGGCGATGGGCAGTGTCCGTTGCTATAGAATGGTCCCAGGTATGTGAAAAGGAAAGGTTGGCGCTAAGGTTTTCCGTCAGGAAGTGGCGCTTCTGGTAGCGGGCACCAACGCTCCAGGCCGTAGTATTGCGCTCAGCCATACCGATGACGCGTGTCTGTACCTGTCCGGTCTGCAGTTCCTTGTTGGTCTGCAGGTAGCTGGTGCTGATAAAGAATTCGTCTGTCCACCATTTGTCTTTGACCCCCACTTCCATCTGACCTATGAAAGAAAGGTAGTCATCGTGAAAGCGCTTGCGGTTTTGAGGAAGGTATTTTCGCACAGCCTCGTCCCACAGTTCCACACCTTTCATTGTGTAGTCGTTTTTGGAATAGTCGAAGCCAAGGGTAGGGCGGATGGTCAGTCCATTCTTGAAGATATATTGTGCGTTGAAGTCGGCCTTATGGGTGTGGAAAGAACCTACGCCATAAGACACATCCAGATAGTTGGACTTTCGCTGATTGGTGACTATGTTGATGGCGCCACCCAGTGCATCGCTGTTCAACCAGACAGGCACCACACCTTTATATATCTCTACACGGTCGATGAGGCTGATGGGCAGATTGGCCAGTGTGGCACCCGAGCCTTTTACGTCGAGGGGAATGCCATCGATAAAGTAGCGCACGGCATTGCCAGACATACCATTGATGCTCAAGTCGAAGTCGGAACCCAGCCCGCCTTCCTCGCGAATCTTAACCCCTGCCGTTCGATCGATAATGTTGTTCAGATTGTTGATGCTGCCTGCAAAAGAGCGAATGTCAACGGCATTCACTGTCAGCGCACCTTCGCGCAGTTGTTGTATTTTGCTCTTGCCGGTGATGGTCACATCGGATAGGGTCACAGAATCGCGCATGTGGCTCTTCCGTGACTTCTGTGCTGAGGCTGTCGTCATACCGCCAATCCACAGCATGATGGGCATCATCGCAAGGATAATGTGGGTAGTTGTTTTCATTGTTAACTGTTGGGCCTTGTCCCGAGGCATCCACGTTGTATCTGTTTTGTTTGTAGAGCAAACATTGTCTGCTCCCTTCTTTGGCAGGTTTCCTGACTCTCTCCCTCAAAAAAGTCTGCCTTCCCGAAGTAGCTTCAGTGGCTTTCTGTTGACTTTTCCATAATGAAGATTACAGTAGCGGGCACTGTTCAGGTTTTACACCTGATTCCCTCTCTTCCCCAGTGAAACACGGAGGAATCACCAAATCGGCAGCAAAGGTACAACATTTTTTTGACTAAAGTTGTTGTTTGTTCAAAAAAAAGTGTAACTTTGCACCCGCAATGTTGTAAAAAAACACTGCCCACAGAGGTGCGCTTAGCCGCGCTTAATTGGGAATAGGGGTGAAAATCTCCAACTGTCCCGCAGCTGTGAACTCCATTATGGCTCTTAAGCATAAACGCCATTGTCCATTTGGACGAGAAGGCGCTTGAGAGTGGAGGAAAGTCAGAAGACCAGCCTCTTGTAGGAAATTGCCGATATGCTTTCGATGTAAGAGCATATGGTGCTAGCATTGACAAGACGTAGAATTGTGTACAACCATAACTGTGCATGTGTGTATTATTATATAAGTAATAAGTCAGGAGAACGTCCTGTCGTGAGATAGTACGTTCTCTTTTATCTTTAAAAAGAGATTCATGAAACGCATCGCAATAGTGGCAGGATTGCTGTTAAGCATCTTGCCAGCCATACAAGCCCAGAAAGTGCTGCAGGGCGACAGCCTGCAAGAGGTGGTGGTGACGGGTACAGGTACTCGGCATCTGCTGCGCACAGCGCCTGTTCAGACCGAGGTGATTACGAGTCGTGACCTGCAACAGTTTGCAGGGCGTAGCATCGAAGAGGTCCTGAGCAGTCTGTCGGCTAGCTTTGCCTTCAACGAAGACGATATGGGTTCCCATCTGCAGCTGAACGGTCTGGGCAATAGCTATGTGCTGATCTTGCTGGACGGCAAACGACTGCATGGCGACAATGGCGGACAGAACGACCTGGGGCTCATTGATCCGGCACGTATCGAGCGCATTGAAATAGTGAAGGGGGCGGCATCGGCTCTCTACGGCAGCGATGCCATTGCAGGTGTTATCAACATTATTACACGCAAGCAAGAAAGCAGTATTCAAATAGACCATGAGACACGCGGCGGAAGCTATGGCGACCTGCGTCAGCATAATGGCGTAGGCATAGCTTTCGGACGCTTTAGAAGCTACACCAACTTCCACTTCCGTCACAGTGATGGTTGGCAGAATACCGGGGTGGAAGACCCTACCCAGATAGGTGGCAGAGTTGTGACGGATTCACGCAATAAGACAGTCAACAGAAACGAGCTATGGCAGGTGGCCGAACGCCTGTCGTACCATCCGATGAGTGGCATGGAAGTCTATGCTGAAGGGATGATGTATCATAAACGAATCTACCGTCCTAACGGCAAGTATTCCTTTGCCGATGTGCATGGCTACGACCTGTCCTATGATGATGCTGCCGTCTCGTCGGGCTGGTCTTGGCAGCGAAAGAATGGCACTCAGCTTAGTGCCGACATCAGTTGGAACCGCCATGCTTACTTCTACGACTACACGTCAGAGAATGGATGGGTGGTGGAAAGTGATAATCCCGCATTACCTTTTATCTATTATAAGGGAGACCGCGCACTGCAGGCAGACCAGCGTCGCTTTCTCTCCCACCTGAAAGGAGTCTTCCGCTTGTCGGAGCATCATCGCCTGAGCACAGGCTATGATTATCGCTTTGACTGGCTGAAGGCTCCTTTACGTATTAATAAGGATCGCGTGACAGACTGGACACAGGCCATCTATGCGCAGGACGAATGGAACCCCTTGACAAACCTAAACGTCACGATGGGACTCCGTCTGGACCACAACCAGCAGTTTGGACTGCACCTCACGCCTAAGATAAGCACCATGTGGAGCGTGGGCGACGTGGTGTTGCGAGCCTCGTGGGCACAAGGCTTCAAGTCGCCTACACCCAAAGAGTTGCACTATCGCTATGTGCGCGACATGGGTGGCGTGCGCCTGTTCTTGGGTAATACCGATCTGAAACCTCAGACCAGCAATTACTTCTCGCTTAGCACGGAGTATCACATCCGCCAGCTCACCGTCAGTCTGACGGGCTATTACAATAAGGTTGACCATATGATAAACCTGGTCACCATCCCCAAGCAGCAGGCGCCTGCCGACCTTCTGATACAGTATGCGCCAGCTTTTGTCAGACAGTACAAGAACCTGGAGGATGCCTATACCACCGGTCTTGACTTCAATGTGAAGTGGAACGTGACCAAGGAAATCCAGGTGGGTGGCGGCTATAGCCTGTTGCAGGCACGAGGCAGTGTCTATAACGAGGATACCGAACAGCTGCGCCGCATGACAATCGATGGAACAGCCCATCACAAGGGTAATGTCTTCCTGACCTGGAACCATCGTTTCACTCCGTCGTACCGCCTCGGCGTAGGACTCTATGGTCGTGCTTCTTCCACGCGATATTACGAGAACTACGGCAATGGTAAGGGTTACCAGCTGTGGCGTCTGTCTACCAATCATGACCTCTTCCACATGAAAACCACCACCTGTAGGGTAGAGGCAGGCATCGACAACCTGTTCAACTATGTGGATCGCACGCCCCACCTGCGCCATCTTGGGACCACCACGCCCGGCACCACGGTCTATGCATCGCTAATCCTACGATATAATCACGGCAAAAAGATAAACTATAATAAACATTACTCAACATTAAAATCAAACAACAATGAAGAAGATTAAGTTCTTACTGATGGCTTTTCTGGCCATGACAATGAGTGCGGGCTTCGTAGCTTGCGATGATGAAGACAACCAGCAGAACAACTTTACGAAGTATCTGTCAAGCGTGGAGTCGCAGGTGAAGGCCAAAAAGGCAAAGAGCAACAATAAGAAGGCGCTGCTTCTCGTGGCTTTCGGTTCTACTTGGGAGAATGCCCACCAGACTTTCAAGGGAATTGTCAGTGACTATGAGAATGATCAGGCCTTCAAAGACTACGACGTTTATTTCTCTTTCACATCGGCTATCTGTATTAATAAGAGCCGTGAGGGCGAGCACTACGAGAGTCAGGACTTCTATGCACCCAACTTCTGGTTGGAGGCTATCGGCCGTCAGAAGTACGAAGAGGTGCGCGTACAGTCGCTCCACGTGATCCCAGGTGAGGAGTTCCTGCGCTTGCGCGATAACTATATCAAGGACTTCAAGAACAATGTCTATGGCGACCTCGATGATCAGTATCTGGAAGAGGGCGTCAAGGTGTTTATCGGTGGCCCTCTGATGGCAGAGCAGGAAGATGTTGACGCAGTGGCTCAGGCTCTGAACAGCAACTTCAGCCAGTATGTGAAGGACGGTCAGGTGATGGCATTCCTGGGCCATGGTAACCCTGAGGGCTATAACTATGGCAATGGTAACGTGCGCTATGAGCAGTTGGAGACCGCTCTGCAGGCCATCAATCCAAACTATTACGTGGCTACTGTCGATATGGAAGACAATCTGCTCGACGACCTCTATGAGCGCATGAAGGACCGAGTGACTCCTGGTACCACCATCACGCTCCACGCTTTGATGTGTATTGCCGGTGACCACGCTCACAACGATATGTCTGGTATCGAGAACGAGGGCGACAGCTGGCGTGAGTTCTTTGCAGAAAAAGGCTACAACTGCAAGTACGACGGCAACGATGCTAATACGGCTAACACTTGTATCCTGAAAGGTCTTGGCGACTATGCCAACATCCGTGCTATCTGGAAGAAGCACACCAAGGAAGCCGTAGAGATGTTTGCAGAGTAAACTTACAATAGGATGAATAAAAGAAAGCGTGTTGCCCGTATGAGCAACACGCTTTCACGTTATATAATAAAACTTTAGTTCTCTTTTATAATAGCGACACAGCACGCTTATATTTCGAAGTGTGATGGGAATTTTATTGAGCGCCGTCAAAATCCCAATCTTCGTAGTCATCGTCAACAAACTGACTTTTTCTTTGAGTCTGGCTGTCAACAAGCAAATGGTTCTGATAACGTATTTGTACCACGCAAATGGCGGGCTTTTCGTATGATTTCTTCATTGCAGTGTCCTCCTATTTGTTAATGTACTTTTTACCGTTTTGGATATACATGCCCTTCTGGGGTTTCCCACTGAGTAGTCTGCCGTTCATGTCGTAGTAGTGCTCTGTGCCGTCGGCATCGATGGTGCGGATGACAGCGTCGATAGTAGTCGCCTCACCGTCGTCTATGACCATGTTAATAGCGCGGGCGCCACTATTTGTAGTAGCTTGGAAGTAAGCACGGAAGGGACCAATGTAAGCCTTCGACTGGTTCTGAGGCACCTTGTGCCACTTGCCGTCGCTTTGCAGCAGGTAGGCAGGTTTGTCAGCATTGTAGAGCGAGCTGTTGGGGATGGTTGTCGTAGTGCCCTTCAGTTCATAGCCTCCCACCGTCCATGAGCCGTTGGTGTCGCTGACGATCGTAATATTCTTATCTGTGCTCAGGTCAACACCGCTACTTCCGCTTACCACGATATAATAGGGTTTATATGCCTCCATCGCGTTATTCTCCACCTGCTCGAAGGTGATGGTGGTCACACCTCCCTCTACGCTTGAAGTGTAAGGCTTATAGACCTTTGCGTTCTCATTGCTGAGTGTCAGGGCGTAAGGCAGGTAGCAGGTGTAGCCACGGGGATCAAGACGCTCCTCGGATTCCGTCTGGTAGATATTCCGTGTCTTTGGAGTTATACGGTCTTCCTCATATACTGGATTTCCACTAGCATCATATACTGGCACTGTACCAATGACTATAGGATCGCCATTCGAGTCAGTGACAAGTTTGGCGTAGGTAACGCTCTTTGCTGTAAGTGCACGATTCAGCGTGGCGCCCCCTGCGGTGATGGAAAATGGCGGATTGAAGTCCCAGCCGTCGTTCAGCTTTATTCCTGCCGTAGCCGTACCGCCTATTACCGCATTGACCTCGTCATTAGCGGCACTATGACCGCTTGGCAGATAAATCATGGTGTATTCGCTCATACCGTAGAACGGTGAGTCTGCATCGCTACGGTTGACAGTGTACTTTACATCTTCAATAGTCCCTGTGATGGCCGACAGGTTGACATAGCGCAGGTTATATGCCCCGTCGAATACACCCTTGCCTAAAGAGAACCTCTTTCCTGCAGGGAAGGTGACACTTGTCAGCCCTGTGCAGGAAGCGAAACAACTGCCAAACACATTTACCGTATAATTAGTCAGGCTGGAGACAGGTATCACATAGTCACCCGTCTTGCCAGGCGCACACGCAATGACATAACTGCGATAGTCGCCTGAGTTATGTATCAGCACATTATCAACACACAGGTAGCCGTTGTCGTTTCCTCTCGATGCGGTCAGCGTGGTCAGCTGAGGACAATAGGCAAGGAAGTTGCCTGTATGGTCCTTGAAGCCTTTGCCGATATTGAAGGTGGTGAGAGCGTCACAACTGACAAAGGCATCCCTGTCCACATCGGTCACGGCATCGGGCAGGTCAACGCTGGTCAGCGCATCGCAGTCGTAGAAAGCCTTGGCGTTGATGGTTGTCACGCCAGAGCCGAAGTTGACCGTAGTCAGTGCGTCGCAGTTCTCGAAGGCGCTCGCTCCGATGGTTGTCACATTATCACCGATGGTGACCGATGTCATCGTGGTGTTGTCCTTGAACACTTCAGGAAGGATGGCTGTGACGTTCTTACCGTCGTAGGTAGCGGGGACAGTGACTGATGTGGCACTACCGGTATAGGCCACCACCTCGTATTCAGAATCAGCGGCTTTTGCCGGACGATAAACGAAATCGCCGTCAACCTTATCTACGCAATTGGCAAGATACATGTCCTTCAACGTAGCAGGTATGGGGTAGTCGATGTAGTTGTCGGTGAAATAGTACCAGTTGTCCTCGCCCAAAACGCTCTTGGTCTTGTCCTGGTTCATGTTTGATCGGTTTTCATAACCCTGGTTATCAGTTAAAGTATTATTACTACCTGCTTGAGGCTGTCCTATCAAATTAAATCCTACATTCAAATATGCACAGTTCTTGATAGTGCTTGCCGTCACATCGTTTGTGCCTCCCACGATGATGCCAGGAAATGTTGATGGGCTTCCTGTATAGCTAACAGTGTTTCTCGCAAAACAGCGCTCAATGGTGACATAACCGGCGCCACCAACAATGCCGCCAGTGAAAGGTATCGCTTGAGCAGATATATTTTTCGTATTCTGTACAAAGTCGGAAGCTGAGCAGTCGATGATGGTCACGTTAGTGTTTACATTACCGATAATACCGCCTGTCCAACCAGTTCCCTTTACCCATCCATCGAACAGACAGCGCTCAATGGTGGCATTCTTAGCACGACCTACGATACCGCCAACACTACCATCCGTTGCCTTGGCCGTATAGCCATCGTTACCGTCGCAATTACTGGTGACCAGTATGTCCGTGATATGGCTATCTCCTTCAACATACCCAACCACAGTGCCAACATAGTCAGGACCGGACACCGTGGGATTCAGCAGATGCATGTTGTAGATGGTGGCTTTGTTGGCATACCCGAACAGACCGTTGTAGTTTGAGCTTCCACTAACATTTAAGTTTTTGATGACATGGCCACCACCATTGAAGACGCCGTCAAAAGGATATTCCGAAGTGCCGATAGGCGTCCAGTTTTCAATGCCTGACAGGTCGAGGTCTGTCGTCAGTGTCACCATCTTGTTGTTGCTGCCTTTATACTTGTTGCCACTGTTCACTGCATTGCGGAAGGCCTCCAAGTCTTGTAGCGATGTAATCTCCTGTGGCTCGTCGTTCATCTCGTAGATACGTGTGAAGGCCTCCTGCCATCCTACGGTTTCCTTGCCGTAGGATGTTCCATCGAATTTGGTAGAAAGGTAACTGCTTTCATGTCCTTCTGGAACGTACATGATGCGCTCAGCCGCCATGTTTGTCATGCTCTCCTTCGTACCCTTGTCGCTGAAGATGTCGTTCCAACTCCATGCCGGTGCTGAGGTAGCATTGCAAACCATGATCTTTAGTGATTTCATGTTGACAAAGGCTCCACGCTCGATGGTGGTCAGCGTCTTCGGTAGTGTAATCTTCGCTACCGACGAGCAGCCCACAAAGGCATAGTCGTCGATTTTCGTAACGCCTTCTCCAATGGTGATGCTTGTCAGATTACTACACAGCCGGAAGGCTACAGGCCCCACTTCTACGGTGTAGGTATCGTCTCCCACGCTGACGGTTCCCGGAATGGTGAGTGCCCCCTCGCTCCAGTAAGGTATACAGGCGTTATAGCCATTACCCAGCAGTGCAATCTTATTGGTGGCATCCAGTCGCGTTACGGCAGCCTGCGTATTGCCGCCCACAGTCACGTTGATCGTGCTGAGAGTGTAGTCGGCTCTCGCTGCAAGTGGCAGCAGCAGGGCTATCAAAATATATATAGTTTTCTTCATCGCTTTATTCTCCTTTCTGTTTTATTTCTTGCCCTCAAGAACCCATTTCATCATCTCATAGTCTGGCGATGTAATACCGCTAAGCAGAAAGAAATCCTTACCAGCTTTTACGTGGTCTTCCTTACTGTCGGTGTCCATAATCATGACATCCGCCTGTTCCTTCGAGCCAACGTGTGTAGGAGACACCCTAGCCGTCAGCGAGCGCGTTCTTGTTTTGTCGTCGAAATAGTAGGTCAGTCCGTCTTGGTTCTTTATAAAGGTGAGCAGGTTGACGTATGGCACAACGGTGTCGTAGGTAGTGTGGTAGAAGCCGATGCGCTTCTGAGGTGTCCAACCTTTGGTAAGGTTGTTGCTCTCCAGTGCCTTCACCAAGTCTTTCATGAATGTGTTATCCATCCCCTCATTTTTCGTGAGATGCACAAAGTCACCATAACATGCGGGTGTCAGCATATACTTCAGTGAGCCATGTACGTTCTCACCATCGTCGTATGGGAACAAACTATCGACGTTGTGGATGGTGATGCCATTATGTGTTTTCGTCTTTATTATTTTACGGAACTCTTTATTCACATCGACCGTGCTATACTGGTCTTTTTTGGACGGGTTCTTCTTTGCCTCAATGAAGTCGATGACACCCGTGTCGAGGAAATTCTGCTGCAGGAACTGCTTGATGCTGTATTGGCGCATATAGGGATTGCTGTCGAGCATGCCTTTCAGTATGAGCGGCATCACGATAGGCATCGACACACGCCCTGCCTTGTGGGAAGTCTTGTTGTCGCCATCGTAGGTTGTACCATCGTCAGTCATATAGTAGAGCAGATGGTCGACGGGGCTGTAGGGACCGTCGCCGCAGACGGAGCCTGCAAAGTGGAGCTCGTCAGTCAGTCCGTTGGTCTCGATATATTTGTGGGTAGCCAGCGACACGGAGCCTCCCTGCGAGAAACCCACGCAGACGGTCTTCCAGTCATCCTCCAACTTCAGGGCGTCTCCGGAGGTAACCTTTGAATTGTAGAGCGCCAACCCGTAGCGGGTAGCATCTACGCACTGGCGTGCGGTCAGTTCCTGATAGAGGTAGGGGTGTGGACGGTCTACAGTGTTGCCATAGCCCTCGTAGTCGGGTAGTATCACAAGGCAACAGGGCTGGCGCAGCACGTCGTAGCGGGTGTAGAACAGCATCATGCCCGCATCGGTCGAGAAATTATCAAAGCCAAGTAAACTCGAATTACCGTAACGCTCGTAGGATGTGGGGCATTCCCAGTTGCTGGTAATCGTGACGTGACAGCCAATGACCACATTGCTGGGGCGGGCTTTCGAGTCGGGTGCTATCTTGTTACCCCAGGGGAAAAATGTTGTAAGTGTGGTTAATACATCAGCAATATCTTCACACACAGTGTTTACCGGTATACCCATCATTGCCGAGAGACGTACGGGATTGCCGTCGGCATCTACCGAGGGGTAGGTGTAGTAATAGAGTTGTGCCATCGAGCGCTCCTGCTGGCCTTCGTAATGCCAGTCAGAATCTGCATTGACGGAAGGGGCTGAAGCACGACGGGTTTGCGCCCGCTGCACTAATTTCTTGATGGCTGCGGTTTTGGCTTCGCGCTTAGCCTGGAACACCTCGGGAGTGACAATCTCCATGCCCTCATCAACGGTAATAGTGTCTTGTTGTCCTGTTTTCGGATTTACACAGATGCTATCGTGACTGCTGAAGATGGCGTACTCCACCTTAGTCACTATGACATCTTTCACGTCAACCTCTTTCGTCAACGAGCCGAGGTTTCCTTGTGCCCATGTTCCTGCTGCAGGCAGCATAAGGGCTAATAATAGGAATTTTCTAATATTCATAGTCATAATGGTTTTATTTTAGTCCTCTGTATTTGTTTACAAGGATATTCCCGTCATATCAGAGACCTGGTCTCTGATATATTCTTCAGCCTTGTCAATAGCATCCTTTATTGTCTGCTCCCTGGTAGCATCTTTGTCGGGCATAAAATCTTCCATTAAGAGAATGGTCTTGCCGATGTGCTGGAAGAGTCCGTAGTCCACGTGGTTGCCCCAGTCTCCAAACTCGGTTACGACGTTGCAGCCGTGGCCCTTCAGGTAGTTGGCCATTTCCTCGCCCACATGCCAGTCCATGTACTTGTCGCCGGCAGAGTGCATAATGTAATATTTGGTCTTGGTGTTGGGATGCCAGGTCTGTCCTTCGCCGCAAAGGGAGTTCTCGCGGAGCTTCTGGGCCAGTTTCTTGCCAACGACAGACTGAGGATTGAGTGCATCGGGCGTCAGAATAAGGTTGACAGGGCAGTCCTTGGCTTTTGCTTCATCACCACCTGCAATGAGCTTGTTGATGTCCCATGTGCCGTAATCCTTGGAGAGTATCCACTTCTGGATGTTGCTGGCAAGAGGCTCTACAAACACGTCCTTGTAGTCAAAGTCCATGTGGTAAGTCTCCTTGTAAGCCACCACCACGAGTGGGAAAGAACAAGCATAACCAGAGGTGGGGTTGGTAATGTTACTGATATAAACGCTGTGCAAGTCGAAGGGAGCAGCACCTCCCGAGGTCAGGTCCCAATGGATGTCAGGACGTTTCTCGTCGCAGTAGCGCTGAACGGCGAGTGCCGAGAAACCGCCACTGCTATAGCCCACATTGAAGGTGGGCAGACCGCTGATGGCATAGCCCTCGTCTTTCAGAATCTGCATGGCGGCATCCCAAGCATCGATGGTCTCAACGCTTGTAATCTCCGGACAGCAGTAGGCCTGTGGCTTGTCCTCCGTGAGTGTCCAACCATAGAGGTCGGCAGAAACCATAATGAGATTCTGGTATTTGTTCATGTATAGACCGATGTCGTCAATCTCGTTCTGAGAAGTACGCTCACCATGCTTGGCACATGTAAACTCATTGTAGAGCATCAGTCCGCGAGGTGAAGCCACCTTATTATATACGTCAGGGGACATTGAGATGACGCCAGTAAGCCGTACCGGCGTCTTCAAGTCGGGACCGACGCTAGTATATTCGAACACGATTTGACGGAACTTTAAGTTCAGCGCATCATTCGCAATCATTTTCAGCGCGTGACACTCCCGACGGTTCGTTATCTTCTGGTCGAGATTGTATGCACGGCCTGAAATGGGGGCAGGATCATCATTGTTCGAACATGATGTGAATATGTGACAGCAAATAAGAATAGCAGCCATAATCGTTGTCAGTAAAGACAACCTGTTTAATGTTTTAGGTGTAGTCATTTTGAATTCTGGTAATATTAATTATTAGTATGACAAAGGCGCGATTTGGCTTCGAGCTATTGCACTATATGCATTTTCTCGCTAGTGCCATGTTGTGAAAGTTTGTATTCTTGATGCAAAGATAGTATATTCTGCGTTTAATTCAAAACAAATAAAACAAAAAAAGTTAAATTTGATAAAATTGGTACAAGGGTACACAGATGGAGGTGGGGAGTAAGGCGAAAAGATGTAGAAAAAAAGAATGGCAAACGAAACGGTTTGCCATTCTTTTTTGTTATCTGGTCGACAGACTGTGTCACAAATCATACCTCGTCAACATGACGGGTACGTCATATCCTATTAATAGGATGAATAAAAGAAAGCGTGTTGCCCGTATGAGCAACACGCTTTCTCGTTATATAATCAAACTTTAGTTCTCTTTAAACACTGTAAGTGTAGCTTTTCGACATCAGTGCATTAGCCTCGTTCCAATTGCTAACTACAGTAGCTACAATCTTCTTTATTAATTTCTTCATAATCGTTATCCTTTCTTTTCTTTAATTCTCGGCCGACCCCTTGTCGGCGTTACATCTTTTTTCTCTCTATAATCCTAACCGAGTGCAAAATTAGTACGTTTCCTCCAAACAGCCAAGCATTTACGTCGTTATTGTCTGAATAACAGCATAATGGTGACCTATGTCAAGAGCGCATTTTTCATGGGGATTGTTTGGAACGTATGTATATTTTGTTTAACTTTGCCACAAGAATGAAACAGATTTATACGAAGACAGGCGACAACGGACAGACCTCGCTGCGCGGAGGTGTGCGGGTGGATAAGGATGATGTGCGCATTGAGACCAATGGGCAGATAGATCATCTGAATGCACTGCTTGGCGTGGCTCGTGGCATTGTTGGTGCACCGCTCTTGCGGCGTGTACAACAGGAACTGATGGTTGTGATGAGCCATGTGGCTACACCGCAGGGGGATGAGAACCCCAAGCCGCTACATGTGGCCGCCTTGACCGCGGAGATAGAGACGGCCATTGACCTCCTGACAGCTGACAGGCCCCTGGGTTTTGTAGTGCCTGGCGACAAACCGGAGACTGCCATGCTTCATGTGGCACGCACCCAGTGCCGCACGGTGGAGCGTCAGCTGTGGACACTTCACAAGACGTATCCCGTGGATGACGATATTCTGAGATTCTTCAATCGCTTGTCTGACTATTTATTCGCGCTTTCACTATGATTCAAGGTCACGGAGACGATGCTTTTCGCTATGAGGATATTCGGATGAATTTCAGTTCGAATATCTATGCCCATGCCGACTTGACTGCCCTGAAGGCTTTTCTGGCAGAGCGCATGGACGTGATAGCGCAATATCCCGAGCCCGACGCCTCGTCGCTGGCAGAGGTCATCGCCCAAAAGAACCATATTCCCGCCGGTAGTGTACTGGTCACCAATGGTGCTGTAGAGGCAATCTATCTGGTAGCACAGATGCTGGCTGGCGCGGGCATCCATCAGTATAAGGTCACGCAACCTACGTTCAGCGAATACGAAGATGCCTGCAGAATGTATGGCATGGAGAAAGGGGAGCATGGCGTCTGTTGGATCTGTAATCCCAATAACCCAACAGGTGCAGTGACCCGCCGACTGCCATTGGATGACTATCAGGCAGTGGTGATCGATCAGTCTTACGAGGATCTGACTTCAGCCCAGCTGATGTCGCCCGCCGAGGCTGTGGCCGCAGAGAATGTCATTCAGATTCATTCCCTGACCAAGACCTATGCCGTCCCAGGACTTCGTGTGGGCTATGTCGTAGCTTCCGAGTCGATGATCAGTAGGTTGCAGCATTGGCAGCGCCCCTGGTCTGTCAACGCCTTGGCTGTAGAGGCTGGCAAATGGCTGCTGGAAAATGAAGTCTGCGTGGTGGCTGATATGTCGGCCTACCTGACAGAGACCCAGCGCCTGAACCGCGCGCTCAACCAGTTGCCCATGGTACAGGCACTGCCCACCGAGACCAACTTTATGCTGGCTCGTATAGAAGGTGCCACAGCGGCAGAGCTGAAGGCATACCTCGCCCAAGAGCATCGCATGTTGATTCGCGATGCATCCAATTTCCCAGGATTAAATGAACATTATTTCCGCATCTCGGCACAGACGCCCGAAGAAAACGATGCGCTGGTAGCGGCTATTGCCTCATTTCGTCAGTAGGTCGATGGCATACTCTATGAGCGTGTCGCGTCCTTTGGCTACGTCATCGTCGGTGAGCTCTACCAGGTGGTCTGGCTCTATGCCAAACTCGCACGACTGCTGATTGGCATCGTACATCGGTACGGCAGAGAAGCGCACGTTCCAGCCGTTGGGCAGACTGCTGCTGAAAGGCATGCCTGCGCCGCCGCCGGTATGGTCGCCCACGATGGTGGCCTGCGGCATCTGTTTCATGTACATCACAAACTCGTTGGCAGCGCTATACACGTGTCGGTTGGTCAGGATGACCACGGGCTTCTGCCAGCGGATATTGCTTGATGGCTCAATATAGCGGGCCTCCATCTTCGAGAAGTCATGGCGCCCTGGGCCTGTCTTATGCTGGTAGTAGCCCACCAGCGTTTTCTCGTTGCAGAAGCGGGCTGCCAGTTTCTCGGCGTTAGTCAGATTGCCGCCACCGTTATTGCGGATGTCGATAATCAATCCTCGGCACAAGATACATTCCATCATCACCTCGTCCAGGTTGCCATCGCCAATGGCATCCTGAAAACTCTCGTAGCGAATATATCCTATATTACGATCCAGCAGCCTGTAGTCCAGTCCGGAGGCTATCTTATAGTCGGTGCCCATATAGCGGCGAATCAGCGAGTCGTTGTAGTTGGCAGGGTAGTTCTCGTACCACGCCCAGTAGCGTCCGTAGTCAAAGGCCGTGTTGATGTTCACATGTCCGTCTCGCAGTTCGCTGAGCATCCCCGTCAGCACTTCAAAGAGCTGTTTGCTGGTCATGTTGTCGTCAATGCGCGCGGCATACTTCACTTTCACGGCATCCCAGTCCAGCCCATACGCCTGTTGCTTGTAGTCAAAGAAACAGTAGTGTTCGTCTATGATTTTCCACAAAGCCTCAAAGTTGCCTTGTGGCGAGTTGGCAAACTGTTCCTCGTCGACGCACGCTGCGAATAGTGGCAGCAGACAAAGCAGGTATATCAGTCTTCTCATAGCTTCTTGTCGTTAAAAGTCCTTGATGATGCCCAGCATGATACGGTGCGACAGCACATGCTGTTTCAGGTTGTTCACCTGCAGCTGCTGGTAGTCGCCCAGGTAGCTCAGCGACAGCATGGTGGTGCGATAGATAGGGTAGGCCACCGTGAAGTGCTGACGGAAGTAGGGGGCAGAGACAAATGTGGTGGGCACGATGTTGTGGTCGTAGTTGCCCAACGAAAAAATCTCGTAGTACGACTGGCCATAGTTAGGACTGAACGTCACGCCCACCAGTGGCAGGTTCAGTTCATAGCGCATCAGCACATGGTGCTTCCACAGGGGGAAGGTGTAGCTGGCTATGCCCGTAGGCATCAGCTGTAGTGCGGCCCGTGCCTGTGCTGGATTGTTGGCGTTGGCGGTGTTGTAGATAAAGCCCAGTCCGGCGTTCACCATGCCGCCAGCCTGCAGGTGCAGGTTGCCGTTGAGCATTTGCCATCGGTACAGACGTCCCCAAAGAAAGTTGAAGGCGCCCTCCACCTCGCTCTTGTCGCCCGACCGATCCTTCGCTGTTGACAGGTTCAGCTGACTGTGCATCAGTGTGCTCCAGTTTGACGACGGTTTTTTCCTTTCAGAAGAAACCAGGATGCTAAGACCATTACCTTTGAACTTCTCCTGTGTGAGGTACGTGTCCAGTATGTTGGTGGTGCCATAGCCCACCTGCTGATAGCGTGTAACGTAAACTGGTTCCTGTCCATTGGCTGTGTAGCCAATAGAGAGGAACCAGCAAAGGGTTATCAGCCATTTTATCTTGTTATTCATCATCGAAAAGTCTTAGTTGACCGGTCATCTCGTCAATCACCTGCTGTTGGCTTTTGCCCTCATCAGGATCTAAGTCTTCCTCCCCAGCGTTGTCTGTAGCTTCCGGTTTTTCGGATGCCTCTGGCTCTTCGGGGAATCTCGTAGGCTCTAGCTCAACGATGCTCTCTATCTGATAGGTGCTCAGTCGTTTACCCTTAGCCTTGAAACCTTTCACCGAGATAAACTGCTCGGCGTCGATCTCTTCCGAGCCGCGGAACTCGTCGGCACCGCCATAGGTCACCTTGATGAGCGGATAGACCTGGTCGCTGAGCAGAATCAGCTTTGAGGCGGGGTTCTCGCCCAGGTAGTTCTGCTTGCGCTTGGTGGCCTCCATCAGGAAGCGTTTCACGTAGGGATAGCCCTGATTGTCGGCATCGAAGAGCACGGCAGTCCACACCTTCTCGGGTTTGAACTTCTCTATGCGCAGGATATTTTCTTCGTAGTGGTTGTTGGCATCGAAGTTCGTCAAGTAGAAGTCACCATTCGTCAGCACAACCAGTATCTGGTCGTCGTCGAAGAACTCGCCCAGCAGTCGTCCGTGCTCGTCGTAGTTCAAGCGGTTCACATCGGGGTCGAACCACACCTTGCGTCCACCCAGAGTCGAGTGGCCTTGCGACTTCAGCGTGATGCGGTGCACGGGCTTCTTCGTCAGCAGGTTGCCCTTCGAGGCGCGACCCTTGATCAGCACTTCGGCAAACGAGCGTTCCAGGAAGATGCTCATGCGTGGGTTCTTAGCCTGTACAGAGGCATCGAGTGTCACCTTGATCACCTCGGCCTCACCGTTGGGATTGGCTGTGAAGTACATGATCTTCGAACCGGCTGTGCCCTGAGTCAGGTCGTATTCGCGGTCGCGGGTGATGCCCGTGATGTTGAATCGCTTGATGTAGCAGGGACCATTGCGCCCATCGCGATACACTACATTATAGATGGTGCGCTTATCGTTCTTCTTGAACACGTCTATCCACAGCACATTCTTGCCCACAAAGAGCTTCTCGGCCACGCGCACCACCTTGTATTTACCATCCTTGTAGAACAGGATGATGTCGTCGATGTCCGAGCAGTTGCACACGAACTCGTCCTTTTTCAGACCTGTGCCGATGAAACCCTCACTGCGGTTGATGTAGAGCTTTTGGTTGGCTTCAGCCACCTTCGTAGCCTCGATGGTGTCGAAGTTTCGAATCTCGGTGAGTCGGGCGTGGTCCTTGCCATACTTATCCTTCAAGAACTGGAACCAGGCGGCGGTCACCTCGGTGAGGTTGGCCAGGTCGCGGTTTATCTCGTCGATCTCGGCCTTGATGCGAGCCATCAGCTCGTCGGCCTTCTCCTTGTTGAACTTCAGGATGCGCTGCATCTTGATTTCCAGCAGTCGCAGAATGTCGTCCTTGGTCACCTCACGCACCATCTGAGGATAGAACGGCGTCAGACGGTTGTCGATATGCTCGCAAACCTTATCCACGTTGGGCGCCTCTTCAAACTTCTTGTCCTTATAGATGCGCTCCTCGATGAAGATCTTCTCCAGCGAACAGAAATGCAGTTGCTCCAGCAGTTCGCCCTTGCGGATCTCCAGCTCCTGGCGAATCAAGTCCTTGGTGCGCTCGGCGCTGTGAATCAGCACGTCGCTCACGGTCAGGAACTGTGGCTTCTCATCCTTGATGACACAGCAGTTGGGCGAGATGTTGATCTCGCAGTCGGTGAAGGCATAGAGGGCATCGATGGTCTTGTCGCTCGACACTCCAGGGGCCAGGTGTACCTGTATCTCAACCTGAGCTGAGGTCAGGTCGGTCACGTTGCGTGCCTTGATCTTACCTTTTTCAATGGCTTTCGTGATGCTCTCGATGAGCGTCGATACCGTCTTCGAGAAAGGCAGTTCGCGGATGACCAGCGTCTTTTGGTCTAGCTTCTCAATCTTGGCGCGCACCTTCACCACGCCGCCACGCTGACCGTCGTTATATTTCGAAACGTCGATGCTGCCACCCGTCTGGAAGTCGGGGTACAGATGGAACTCCTCGCCATGCAGGTAGCTGATGGCAGCGTCGCATATCTCGCAGAAGTTATGGGGCAGAATCTTGGACGACAGACCTACGGCAATGCCTTCGGCACCTTGTGAAAGAAGTAGGGGGAACTTCACAGGGAGTGTGATAGGTTCCTTGTTACGACCGTCGTACGACAATTGCCATTCGGTGGTCTTGGGGTTGAAGACGGTGTCTAGAGCGAATTTAGACAAGCGGGCCTCGATGTAACGGGGAGCAGCAGCGCGGTCGCCGGTCAGGATGTTACCCCAGTTACCCTGTGTGTCCACCAGCAGGTCTTTCTGACCCAGCTGCACCAGCGCATCGCCGATAGAGGCATCGCCGTGAGGGTGAAACTGCATGGTGTGACCCACGATGTTGGCCACCTTGTTGTAGCGTCCGTCGTCCATGCGCTTCATCGAGTGCAGGATGCGGCGCTGCACGGGCTTCAGTCCGTCCTCGATATGCGGCACGGCACGCTCCAGGATTACGTATGAGGCATAGTCCAGGAACCAGTTCTGATACATGCCGCTCAGGTGGTGCACCACCGATGCATCGAAGCGGTTAACCGGCTTGTAGTCAGAATGGCCCTCGGCGTTTTCTGGTTGATCAGAGTAGTCCGAATTGTCGGAAATATCAGTATTCTCTGACTTCTTCAATTCTTCTTTTTTTTCGTCGTCCATTACTTGCTTGTTTTTCAGTTTGTCTGCAAAATTAGGAAAAAATAGCGAGAAATGTCGCAGTTTAACTCCCTTTAACTCCATAATCTACCTATAACTGCTTAAAAAGTTGTAACTTTGCAGGCAAATTTCTAGAAATTATTATTTTTATTATGGCACAAGAAGACGTATTTAAGAAGATTGTATCGCACTGTAAGGAGTATGGTTTCGTTTTCCCATCAAGCGATATCTACGACGGACTGGGCGCTGTTTATGACTACGGTCAGAACGGTGTGGAGTTGAAAAACAATATCAAACAGTACTGGTGGAAGTCTATGGTTCTGCTGCACGAGAACATCGTGGGTATCGACTCTGCTATCTTTATGCACCCCACCATCTGGAAGGCCTCTGGCCACGTTGATGCTTTCAACGACCCCCTCATTGACAACCGCGACAGCAAGAAACGCTATCGTGCCGACGTGCTGATTGAGGACCAGATTGCTAAATACGACGAGAAGATTCAGAAAGAGGTTGAGAAGGCTCGCAAGCGCTTTGGCGACTCTTTCGATGAAGCAAAATATTTGGAGACCAGCGAGCGCGTGAAGGAAGCTAAGGAGAAGCGCGACGCACTTCACGCCCGCTATGCTGAGGCTATGCAAGGTCCAGACCTTGAGGCTCTGAAGCAGATTATCCTCGACGAGGAGATTGTGGATCCTATCAGCGGTACCAAGAACTGGACCGACGTACGTCAGTTCAACCTGATGTTCTCTACCGAGATGGGTGCCTCTGCCGACGGCTCAATGAAGGTTTACCTGCGTCCTGAAACTGCTCAGGGTATCTTCGTGAACTACCTGAACGTGCAGAAGACTGGTCGTATGAAGATTCCTTTCGGTATCGCACAGATTGGTAAGGCTTTCCGCAACGAGATTGTGGCTCGCCAGTTCATCTTCCGCATGCGTGAGTTCGAACAGATGGAGATGCAGTTCTTCGTAGCTCCCGGCACCGAGCTGGAGTGGTTCCCCAAGTGGAAAGAGACCCGCATGAAGTGGCACCAGGCACTGGGCTTCGGCGCTGAGAACTATCGTTTCCACGACCACGACAAGCTGGCTCACTATGCTAACGCTGCCACCGATATCGAGTTCAAGATGCCATTTGGCTTCAAGGAGGTTGAGGGTATTCACTCTCGCACCAACTTCGACCTCAGTCAGCACGAGAAGTTCTCTGGCAAGAGCATCAAGTATTTCGATCCTCAGACCAACGAGAGCTATGTGCCCTACGTTATCGAGACCTCTATCGGTGTTGACCGTATGTTCCTTTCTATCATGTGCCACTCTTACTGCGAGGAGAAACTAGAGAATGGCGAGACCCGCGTAGTGCTGAAGTTGCCCGCAGCCTTGGCTCCTGTTAAACTGGCTGTGATGCCTCTGGTGAAGAAAGATGGTCTGCCCGAGAAGGCACGCGAGATCATCAACGACCTGAAGTTCCACTTCAACTGTCAGTACGACGAGAAAGACTCTATCGGTAAGCGCTACCGTCGTCAGGACGCTATCGGTACTCCTTATTGCGTCACTGTTGACCACGACACCCTGAACGATGGCTGCGTCACCCTGCGTTTCCGCGACACCATGGAGCAGGAGCGTGTGAAGATCAGCGACTTGGCTTCTATCATCGAGGACAAGGTTAGCATTGCAAGTCTGCTTAAGAAACTTCAATAAATGAAACTGAAATATTTTATCTTTGCCTGTCTCTCACTGTTGAGCTTTGCCTCATGCAGTGAGACCGATGGCGAGGTCGATGAATATGACAACTGGCAAGCACGCAATGCTGTGTTCTTTGCCTCGTTGGAAGACTCGCTGACAGCTAAGCCCGGCGAGTGGAAGAAACTGAAAAGCTGGTCTCTGCGTGAAGACACGCTGACGGCTTCCACCGATTATATCTATGCGCACGTGATGCCTTCTGGCATGGAGAGTGGCGAGACCACCAGTCCGTTCTACACTGACTCAGTGCGTGTGATGTATCAGGGACGCCTCATTCCTTCAGCATCTTATAGCGAAGGCTACGTGTTCAACCCGGGAACCGTCTATGGTAAGTTCACACCTGTCACGGGTGCCACGACCAAGTTCCTCGTGTCGGGTCTCACCGATGGTTTTGCCACAGCTCTGCAGAACATGCATCGCGGCGACTATTGGCGCATCTATGTTCCTTATTCATTGGGCTATGGTGAATATGGCACCACGGGCATCCCCGGCTATAGTGTCTTGGTGTTCGACCTCATACTCATCGACTTCAGTCCTGCAGGTCAGGCAATGCCGGTCTGGAACTAAAAGATAAAAACAAAGATTCATCTTTACAGCATAACGCTCCGTCATTCGTTTGAGTGACGGGGCGTTTTCGTTATACCCCTTTACACCATATTAATATATAGAATAGGCCCTCAATACCTTTGCTTTTACCAAGTCATACTTACAGTATCATTCGGTAATAGTTGCGCTTTCGTGCTGTTATAGTTTAACTTTTGGTTTGCATCTAGCCCCTAGACGACTCCATTCTAGCCCCTAGACGGCTCGATTCTAGCCCCTGGATGACTCCATTCTAGCCCCTAGACGACTCAATTCTAGAGTCTAGAAATGGCTAATCTAGACTCTAGAATGATCCTTTCTAGACTCTAGAAATGGGTGTTCTAGACTTTAGAATCGACATAAAACTGCCACTATTGCATTCTAATAGTAGCTGTTTTGCATCTGAAAAGTGCCAATGTCGCGCTGTTATACTGGCTCTTTTAGATTGCATGACTTGTTTTTTGCTTCCTGAAAGCACTGTTTACCACTATTTTATATAAAATGATGATTGAGTTGGTCAATCATTATATCTGTTTCAATAAAATTGATTACCTTTGCGTACAAATAATTAACATCACATCAATCTAAACTTTAAAAATTAAAATGAAAAGACTACCTCTTTTTGTATTGTTACTTTTTTACACATGGTGAACTTCCTCCTGGAAACAGAATATTTAGATAATACTTTCTTATAGTTTAATATATTATTATGGAATTTATACTGAAAACCGTTTTTGATATTCAAGCAAGTCAGAAAGATGAGCTGGTGTCTAATTTAGACAAAGAACTCTCATCTTTTTTCTCAGAGAGAACATACTCATCTATGGTAGAAGAAATAAACATTGATCTTTATTGCTTCAATACGCCATTTAGGCTAAAACATCATAGCAGGCCTGTATACCATGAAGATAAAACATCAAAGGTATTTCCTCGGGACAAGAAAAGTGATGCAACATTTCGTATGTATCATTTGCTTTTTGTAGATATTCCTTTGCCAGACGAATTTGCTACTTGTTCTGTGGATAACGCTGTCGCGATGATTGGAGATACGATGGTTAAGTATTTCACTGAAGTAAATCTCCCTGTTAAGATTAGGAAGTCGTTTGACAAGGATCGTTTTGTGGCAGACTTAAAGGCATTCTTCGATAGTTATTC
>NZ_JHXM01000011.1 GCF_000621725.1 Xylanibacter brevis ATCC 19188 | reverse complement strand
ACACCTCAAAACGGACGAACGGACGACGGACGAACGGACGTTTTGGTGTTTTCAAAAATAATATAAGAAAAGCATATTATTATATATATTATAATATATATAATAATATGAATAATAATTTATATGATTATAGATTTTATCTATTATCTCCTCCTTTGCTAAAAAATATTGGGAAAACGTCCGTTCGTCCGTCGTCCGTTCGTCCGTTTCGAAAAAATGCAAAGTAAAAAATTTGGTGGTGTAGGTTTTTATAGCTATCTTTGCATCAATTAAACTAAAGACCAAGCATGAAGACGCGATATCTTACACATAATACATTGGCTTTGAGTGCACAGTGGAACTGACCCTACTGTGCACTTGCATTTTTATGGGAAAAACGGAGAATAATTCAAAAAGAATTTGTATATTTGCCCCGAGAAAATGACAAAGATTAAGTCTTCATCCATCTTTGAATATAGTTTTACCAAATTCTATTAATTATATGACGAAATCAAAACGACTACTCATTTCTATGCTCACCCTGCTCTGCTGTTGCACAGGGACGTGGGCACTGGATCGAGACACAGAGAATTACTACATTCTCAGTTCTTTGCAAGATTGGAAGGACTTTGCTTCCTTGGTACAGGCATTACCTACCGTCAATGCGCGTATGATAGCAGACATCGACCTTGGCTCTGACCAGACGATGATTGGATCTTTTGCCACAAGGTATAGCGGTACATTTGACGGACAAGGTCATACTTTGACCTTCAATTATAACACATCGAGTATGAGTATAGAGAGCGGTCAAAGTTCATATCCTTTATTGGGTGCTGCTCCTTTCAGAGATATTGAGGATGCAACTATCCGCAATCTACATACAGCCGGCAGTATAACAGCAGATAAAATCGGAGCTTCCGGATTAGTTGGCTGGACCTATGGTACAAGCACTATAGAGAATTGCTGGAGCGATGTGAATATCGTATCCTCAAACAATACTGCAGATACATTTACAGGTTTTGTGGCCTTTATGTGTGGAACATCGATTAGCATAACAGATTGTATTTTTACCGGTCTAATTCAATCGGCCAGCAAATATTCTCATGGCGGCTTTATAGGTTGGCATAACTCTGGAACTTCCGCTCTCACCAATTGCCTTGTTATACTGGATGAGGGCAGCGATACCAATATATATAATGATTGGGGCGTAACGTTCTTCACGTTTGATAGGTTTGCCAAAGAAGACCAATCTACAGGAACTTATACCAATTGCTACTACTATCGGGACTTCGGAGTTGTCCAAGGCACAAAAGTCACTGACGAGCAATTGGCTGATGGTTCTATTACTACCGCTTTGCAAGCAGGCCGCGCTGAGACCGTATGGGCGCAAGACGCTACCAGCAGCCAGCCGAGACTGGATGTCTTTAACCATCCTGTTACCACCTATGAGCCGTATGTGCATGACGGGTCTAAAATCATTAATCTTTCAGAGCTGACTGAAGACTACATCGCGCAGGATGGTGATGTGTTGATAGGAACCACCGGCTATTCTATCCAGATTGCTGCAGATGCAACCATAACACTCAGCAATGTCACTATTACCAATTGGCGAAAATCCCCAATCCAATGTTTAGGAAATGCAACCATCAATATAGAAGATGGTACTGTCAATACACTCAGGGACTCAGACGAAGATAGCAATTCGTATGGGCGTCCCGCACTTGCTTTTGGTCCGTCGGGAACCACTTTGACTATCAATGGAAATACCGGAAGACTAATTGCTATCGGAGGAAGATTATCATCAGCCATTGGCTGTAGGGATAATCGTGTCGCTTATGGTGGTTTAATTATCAACGGAGGTGTTATTTCTGCTCATGGTAATAGTAGTTATACTAGTGGAATAGGTGCTGTAGGTGCAGATGATAGTCATGGTTCGTTTTGTGGAGATATAACTATCAATGGTGGAACCATCAACGCAGCCGCATCTGATGGTATTGGTATCGGTGCAGGAGGTCCCAATTCGTGTGGTGCAATTACTATCAACGGAGGAACAATAACAAGCCATGCTGTGAGAAGTATTGCAATAGGAGGAAATTGCAGCAAAGTCGTGATTAATGGAGGCAATATAAATGCCTCAACTACTACGAGCGTCGGTATTGGCAGTAGTGGTGTGGTATATATTGAAGGTGGTACCATCGTAGCTTCTGCTTCAGATTGGGAAGGTGTGGGTATTAGTGGTGATAAGGGTGTACTTATTCGAAGCGGTATCACAAGTTTAACAGCATCCAAAGGCCCATACGGCGCAAATGCCATCAATGGTGCAACAGTCTATATTTCAGCAAATCTGAACGATGTTACAGAAGGTAATACACGCACGCTGACACCAAAGGCATCGTTAGACCCGGAAGCAGACATTGCGCAAGACGGAGAGGGTTATTACCTCGTCGGCTCTGTACAGAATTGGAAAGAATTTGTGGTCTTGTCGCAAATGGAAGCATCTCCCAAAGGAAAGCTAGTTGCCGATATCAATCTTGGGGATGAACAAGCAAAAATAGCGACTTTTGAAGGTGGAATATTTGATGGTCAGGGACATACTATAACGATTAATCTGTCAACAACCACACAATATGTTGGACTATTTTGCGATATCATTGATGCTACAATAAAGAACCTACATGTAACCGGATCGATCAATACCACTAATCGTTTTGTCGGCGGCATGGTAGGTAGAGTCTATTATGGTACGAGTACCATACAGAATTGTTGGTCAAGCGTTAATGTTACCACTACTTATAGTGGCGATGGTGTTCAAGGCGGAATGGTTGGTTGCGTGAATGGAACCCTTAACATTAGTGACTGTCTCTATGATGGCGCATTAAATGGTTCATCGGCATATACATGGGGTGGATTTGTAGGGTGGCTTTATGGTTCGACCAATATTAGTAATTGTCTGTTTGCTTCTGACGAGATGAATGTTGGAGCTTCCTATACTGCTACGCATGTTGCTGGTGGAGGGACTATCACTAATTGCTACTATAAGAATGTAATGGGCTCTGCCCAGGGCACAGAAGCCACTACTGCAGAACTTGCTGACGGCACAACCGCTTACAAGCTTCAGAACAATCGTGGAGATATGGTTTGGGGGCAGAGGATAGGAACTGATGCAATGCCAGTACTGACCAACGACGAAAACTATCGCGTATATCGAAGCAAAACCGGCGGCTATACCAACAACCCGGAGGAGGCTTACGAAGGTATACAACAAGATGGAGAAGGGAATTACCTCCTCGGTAGCTTGCGTGACTGGCAGGAATTTGCAGAAATCGTTAACAGCGGCACTAATGCAGCTGCCAATGCCAAGATGACCGCGGACATCGACCTGGGTGATGACCAGACACATATAGGTTCAGTGACGGAAGGCGCAAAGCCCTTTTATGAAGGTGTTTTTGACGGTCAGGGACATACATTGACCGTTAATTATGTCGGTGGAAGTAATCAAATTGTGGCTCCATTTACACATACAAGTAACGCAACTATCAAGAATTTGCATGTTGCCGGTTCTATTCAATCTTCCTATGCCTATATAGGTGTAGTAGGAATGGCTGGCAGCGGTAGCTTAATTTCAAAAGTATGGATGTCTGCTACAATGAACACTACTCAAGGTGGTTGGGTGCAAAGTGCAGCTATCGCTGGATATTGTGATGGTTCTATCCAAGATTGTTTGTTTACTGGAACATATACATCGAATGGCGGAGGTTATATGGGCGGTTTTTACGGTTATACAAATGCGAGTCCCACCATAACCAATTGCCTTTCTACCGGTACATTTAGTCAAGGAAATTGGCAAGGAAATGGTGTACACACCAATTGTTATCTCAAACAATATCCTACGGACTTAACTCAAGGTTGCTCGTGGGCTACCGATGAGACACTTACCAACGGTACTATCGCAACATCCCTGCAGAATGGTCGCGGAGAGGAAGTATGGGTGCAAGACCCCATCACCAACCAGCCGATGCTTGCACTCTTTGCAAATCTCGTTACTCTAACCGATGGCGACGATCTTTCGGCCCTGTTGACACGCGCAGGCAAGACTTGCCAGGTGAACTACTCGCGCTCGTACAGCGAGGGTAAGTCCTCTACGGTATGCATGCCGTTCGCATTCAAGAGGGGCAGCAAAGGCACGTTCTACACGTTCTCGGGTATCTCGATGAGTGGCAACGAGTATGTTGCCGACATGACGGAATACACGGGTGATTACCTAGTTCCCAACACGCCGTATCTCTTCACGCCCTCGGCAACGAGCGTGGATTTCAGCGGCACTTACGCCCTTCCCGCCAGTATCACGGCAGGAGAGACCACGAGTGGCGACTGGACCTATGTCGGTACCTATGAGACCATCGAGTGGACTACAGCTCCGACGGGTATCTACGGTTTCTCGGCTCAGGATGTTAGCAAGCAGGGCATCAGCAAGGGTGAGTTCGTGAAGGTAGGCGAGTATGTGCGCATTAAGCCCATGCGTTGCTACCTGAAGTATAAGAACGGCGGGGAGGACTTCGCCGGAGCTCGTTCCGCAGCCCCTGGCGAGCAGCTACCAGAGACCATCAAGGTACGCCTGATTGGTGCCGATGGCGAGGTAACGAGCATCGGAAGCCTACAGACGACTACTGGCGAGGCAACCTTCGACAACGACTCGTGGTACACGCTCGATGGTCGTCGCATCGAGGGCAAGCCCAGCACAAAAGGTATCTATGTGCGCTCGACCTCAGGTCGCTTTCAAGGCAAGAATAAAGGTAAAATGGTAATCATCAAGTAAAGAACGGAGGACACGACTATGACAAAGAAATATTATCAGAAACCCACGCTGAATGTTGTGCAGTTGCAGCAACAACAGCATATCCTGGCAGGAAGCGACATTCCCACGCTGAAGGGCAGCAAAGGCGAAGACGACGACCCCGACATCTGGTATGATCTCGGGAGCCGCAAAGGCGAAGACGACGACCCCGACATCTGGTATGATCTCGAGTAATCGCATCATCCTATTATCATCGAAAGCGGGCTATTTAGCTCGCTTTTTGCATTTTTAACGGGGGAAATACGCTCAAAATAGTAGTTTATATTTTATTTAATATGTCTGATTACGTAGAAAAGTATTATCTTCGCATGTTGCAAAAGACTATCGCCGAGTGCGATGCTTTGAAACAAACATTATAAAAAAAATGATTGAATAGAACTATGGATATAAAAGAACTATAAGAATATATGGCAAAGCAGCAGAAATGGCAATGGCAGGAGCCTGGCAGAGCCTGGAAGGGTGTTGGCCTGTACCACATTACACTGACTATTCCCGACCGTCAGCCGCTGTTGGGCACGCTGGACATCCCTGAGGGTGATCCCACTAAGACCGTAGTGAGACGCACACCGCTGGGCAATTCTTTGGTTAATTGTCTATTGGATATCCCCAACCACCATCCAGAGGTGCAGGTGCTTCACTTCTGCCTGATGCCTGACCACCTGCATGCTGTATTATATGTCCGTCGCACGATGCCCACAGGCATCAAGGGGATGGTGCGCGGATTCTGGCAGGGCGTGAAGAAACTTGGGCGGGCTTCTTCCGTTAGTCCGAATGACATTCGGAGCAACCACCAAGAAGGCTTAGAAAACCGAAACCGCCAAGAAGGGACGCTGGGACTTCGGGAGGCTACGCTTGGCTTGGAAGCCTTCGCTGAGGGGCTAAAAGGGCAGATGAGCGACGAGGCCTATTACAACCTGCCGTCTGTCTTCACAGAGATGCCCTTCATCCGTCCGATGGGCCGAAAGACCCAACTGCCCAATACCATACGCTATATTGACATGAACCCACAGCGACTGGCCACCAAACGACTAAAGCCAGGTTTTTTCCGCGTGCAGCAAGGCATCGTTATTGGCGAACGTAGCTACGATGGTGTGGGTAACACAACGTTGCTGATAGCTGGGCGGTTTATGCCAGTGCATGTACGAAGCATTTGGGTGAAGGCAGCGGAACATGGTGACAGCCAGGCACTTCGGGAATATAAGAACGGTTGCGTGCTGTCAGCTCGCAAAGGGGTGGTGATGGTGTCGCCCTTCATCTCTGCAGACGAGAAGCAGGTGATGCAGGTATTGCTTAACGAGCAGCATTCCTTCATCCTGCTTGCCGACAATGGCTTCCGCGATTATTTCAAGCCCTCCGATGCCCTCTTCGATGCCTGTGCTGCAGGTCGTGTGCTAATACTCAGCCCTTGGCCATACAATGTCAAGAAACGGAAAATCAGCCGTGAGGAGTGTGTTGCACTGAACGAAATGGCAGAGGATATCTGTCATCAACTGGAAAGAGATAGGGATTGACAATCATTAACAGAAACTTTCTCCCGCTCGTTGCTGAAATGAGCGGGATATTTTGTAACTTTGCGCTCCGTTTGCGCAGCGACGCTGGTACCTTTATAAGGTGACTAGACAAAGAACACTAAATTAGATAATAATAAAGATTATATGTCAAGATTTGCACAGTATTACGCAAAATACAAGCACGATGCCGACTGACGGGCATCGACCCCAACGAGCCGCTGGGCATTCCCAGCGACCAGCCCGCCCGCTGGATGGCACTGGCTGTGGCGATGGCGATTCATGAGAATGGGACGGACTCTCTGGACTACTTCGCCATGCTGCAGGGGTGGCAGATGAGACTGTAGAACATGTGGTACTGAAAGCCTGAAACCGAGCCGCAAACATGGTGTTGCGACTCGGTTTTTGGCGTCGGGGGGCGCAGAAACCGTTCAAAACATAGCAATTTCAAATCAAGTGGTGTGCAACAGCGGTGGTTCGTTTGCCGATGTGAGGAT
Source organism: Xylanibacter brevis ATCC 19188 (assembly GCF_000621725.1). Classification (GTDB taxonomy): domain Bacteria; phylum Bacteroidota; class Bacteroidia; order Bacteroidales; family Bacteroidaceae; genus Prevotella; species Prevotella brevis. Next base: position 141,596 of record NZ_JHXM01000011.1, on the reverse strand, counting down.
GTTTTCGTATCTTTGCCACAGATTTTCAACCTAAAACGTAATGATGATGATGAATCCTAAATGGATACTTGCACTGCTGGTGATGGTGGCACATACCGCTCTGGCAGAGACGAAATGGATAGATGTTACTGCTCGATTCCTGAAAAACCCTGGGTTCGACACTTCTGATCGCTCTGACTGGAACCTGACGGGCGAGGCGGGGTCGCTGGGGGCGGTGAGCTTCTCGTGTATGGAGATGTGGAACGGATATATGCGCCTGGAACATACGCAGACGGACGTGGCCAACGGGCATTATCGCATCAGCGTGCAGGGACTTTATCGCACCCGTGCACACGACAAGGCCTACGAACGATACCAGAACGGCACGGAGACCATCAGTGGATTTCTGTTTGCACAGCAACGGCAGGTGGCGCTGCAGAGCGAATATAGCTTCCACTTCAACGAGTCGGTGGGACGGTGCTATACGCCCGATGAAAAGGTGTTTTTTCCTAACTCTATGGAGACGGCTCAGATGGCTTTTGCTGCGGGGGCGTACCAGAACACGTTGGAGTTTGACGTCACTGACGGGACCGTGGCCTTTGGTGTCTACAACACGCAGGATATGGCGCGCAACGACAACTGGATGATTTTCGATGGGTTCAAGATTGAACAGCAGGTAGAGGTGCACGTGCCACAGAGGGGTGGGGTGTGCCTGAACGAGGTAATGGCCTCTAACATAGATGTGTTGATGAGTCCGGCTTACAACTTTGATGGATGGATTGAACTCTATAACCCTTTGAACGAGGAAGTTACGCTGGGTGGTTGCTATCTGAGCGACGATGCCAGCATGCCGATGAAATGGCGCATTCCTGACGGTTTTGGCAATATTCCTGCGCGCGGCTACCGCACCGTATGGATGGGCAGCAACAATATCAATGCAATGCAGGCACCGTTTAAGTTGGATGCCGAGGGCGGTTTGCTGATGCTCTCGAACCAGCGGGGCGAGGAGCTGTTCTGCGAGAACTATGCCGAGGCCATAGGGCGCACCTCGTGGGCTCGCACCACGGATGGCGGAGCGCAGTGGGCACATACGGCCACGCCCACGCCGCAGCAGTGCAACAATGGGGCGGCGTATGCCAACGAGCAGCTGGAGGCGCCCGTGATTGTGCGACAGGGGGGCTTCTTCGATTCTAATTTCACGCTGCGCGCCACAGCACCTGAGGGCACCACACTGCGCTATACCACCGATGGCACCACGCCAACGATGACCAATGGGGCTACGATGGGGGCGCAGGGCATCGCGGTGGCAAAGAACATGTCTGTGCGCTTCCGACTGTTTCAGGAGGGTAAGTTGCCCAGCGAGGTGGTGACGCGCACCTTTGTGAAGCGCGACCATCGCCACACGTTGCCCGCCATCATGGTTTCGACCGACCCACGCTATCTTTACGACGATTCCATCGGTGTGTACGTGCGTGGTGTCAACGGGCGGACGGGCAACGGACAGTCGTCGCCCGTGAACTGGAACATGGATTGGGACAGGCCCGTGAACTTCCACTATGTGCTGCCAGGCACCGACGAGGTGGCTGTGAATCAGGATGTGGACTTCTCGATATCGGGCGGATGGACGCGTGCCAACAACCCTAAGTCGTTTAAGCTGAAAGCCGACCGCATCTATGACGGACAGAACGCTTTCAGCTATCCGTTTTTCGACAGCAAGCCTTACCTGAAGAGCAAGACCATCCAGGTGCGCTATGGCGGCAACGACTCGCAGTGTCGCATCAAGGATGCGGCCATCCACGAGCTGATACAGCGCTCGGGCATCGACCTCGACGTGATGTCCTATCAGCCTGCGGTACACTATCTGAACGGTGAGTACAAGGGACTGATAAACGTGCGCGAACCTAACAACAAGGATTTTGCTTATGCCAACTGGGGGCTGAGCAAGGACGAGCTGGAGGTCTATGAGCAGAGTCCTGACAGTGGCGCCTACATGATGCTGGGCACGAAGGATGTGCTGGAGCGACTCTACGAACTGTCTAAGAACGCGGCCGACCAGGCGGTGTACGACGAGATCACGACGCTGCTGGATATCGATGAGTATGTCAACTATATGGCGGCAGAGCTGTTTCTCTCGTCGTGGGACTGGCCCGACAACAACCTGAAGGCTTATCGCAAGACGGATGGCGGACGCTATCGCATCGCTTTCTTCGACCTGGATGCTGCCTTCGGCACCGAGGGGCGCGAGTACGACGAGGAGGGCGAGGTGTATATGGGCGGCAACCCGCTGAGATGGATGGAGGGCATGCAGTGGCATCGCTACGACTATATCTACGACACGGCTGAGCGCCGCTATGGCGAGATTAAGTTCTGTACGTTCTTCCTGAACATGCTGAAGAACGAGGGCTTCCGCCAGCGCTTTGTCACGATGATGACTCTGATGGGCGGCAGCGTGTTTCTGCCAGAGCGGGCCGAGGCCGTTCTCGACGAACTGGGCGAGCGCGTGCGGCCTACGATGGCTTGGGAGGGGGCTTCGCCCGATGGGTCGCTCAACGAGATACGGCATGCGCTGAGCGGGCGCTCTGCTCGCATGGCGGGCTATATGAAGGACTATGAGCCTCTGGCACTTGCCAACCGCACCACGCGCCAGATGCTCATCACCACCAATGTGGACGGCGCCTCGCTGCGCCTCAACGGTGAGACGATACCTTATAGCGACTTCGAGGGCACGGTGTTCCTGCCTGCCACCGTCTGTGCCGAGGCGCCTGCGGGCTACCGCTTCAAGGGGTGGGCCTCGAGTCGCAATGCGTCGTGGTACTACTCGATGAGCGACAGCCTGGTGATCACTGAATCCATGGACATCGGCAGGCTGGTGGCTTGCTTCGTAGAGGATGCGGCATCGGCTCCCGTTGTGGTCAACGAGGTGAGCGCTGCCAACGAGATCTTTGTAAACGACTACCAGAAACGCAGCGACTGGGTGGAGCTGTATAACACCACCGAAAGTCCTATCGATGTGGAGGGGATGCTGCTGAGCGACGACCTGCAGAATGCTGAGAAATATGTCATCACGAAGGGCGATACGGATGCATCCACCGTGATAGAGCCTCGCGGGTATCTCCTCGTGTGGTGCGACAAGCTGGAGCCCGTGTCGCAGCTTCACGCCCCGTTTAAGTTGTCGGCCAGTGGTGGCGTGGTGACCCTAACGGCTGCCGACGGTTCGTGGACAGACAGGATGGCTTACGATGTCCACTCGGGCACTGAGACCGTGGGGAGATACCCCGATGGAACCGCTCAAATCTTCAAGATGAACATTCCCACCATCGCTAAGCGTAATCTTCGCACCAGCTATCTGGCCGCCGTCAGTCAGGACATCGTGGATGGCATCCATGAGCAAGAGGATGGGGGAGACGATCTGTCGCTTCGCTACGTGGCTCGTCACCTGATCGTCTGCAGCAGTGAGTCAGCGCATGTCCGTCTGCAGCTGTATGCCCTCTCTGGTCAGAAGCTCTCGCAGCGCACGGTGGCTCTCAGTGCAGGGCGTGCCGATGTCGATTGCAGTCAGTTGCCTGCCGGCTGCTATGTGGCACAGGTTACGGATGCGAGTGGGCATAAGGTGGCTTGTAAGTTTGTGAAACAAGACTAGAGACCCACCCCCGTTCCCCTCCCTGTAGGGAGGGGCGTTTTTACTCTCATCGTTGAGTGTTGCGCCGAAGGCGCACCACCTCTCACTTCTCACCTCTCACCTTTCACCTTGCGCCGTAAGACGCACTATTCCTCCACATGCGTCAGCGAATTGATGAACGACGAGACGAAATTGCTGATGCTTTCTATGGGCGAATAGCGGAAATACTTGGCTGAGCGGCGCGCTTGCCAAAACATGGCACTCGTGTTGTTGTTGTGCACAAAGATGTCGTCGCCCTGCGAGAACTGCCACTCGTGCTTGTCGGTGCCCTGCAACTGCAGCAGCTCTTGCGTGATGCGACTCACGTCGTGGCGCTTGCCTGTGGTCGTGAACTTGATGTCCTCTTCGGTCAGCCCTAAGTAACTGATCAGGAGCGTGGCCTCCAGTTGGGCAATGCTCTTCAGCCCCAACTTATGAATCCAATCGCACAACTTGTCGTTGTCGATGGGATAGACCTCTGGCTGCTTGATGTAGCATCCCAGTGCGATGAGAGGGTGCAGAAAAAGGCCGTCGTTCAGCAGGTGATGGGCCGTAGAGGCGATGAGATAAAGGGCCGTGAGGGTGACGGATTTTCCGCCCTCTTCGTCTATAATCTTACTTAAGCGCTTCTCGCCTAACTTGTTGGATAGCTTTGGTTTACTAATCTTTATCTGCATATTTCCATCGGCCTTCTTCCACAGCTCCATCTGTTGAGGGGGAATCTGCAGGAAAAACTGGTCGCTAAGTCTGTCGATGCCTTCTCGTACTTGTGGTGCCACATGCTGCAGCATGGCGAGCTGATAGATGCGGTTCCACTTCCAGGCAGACATAGGTTCTATCTGCTCCTGGGTGCCGAAGATGCCAGCTCGTAAGAGACGAAAGAAATTGCGAATAATGATTTCCATAGATTCTTTGTTTTTAACTGTAACGACGTGGGTAGCGCAGCACGATGGCTGTCAATGCAGCCACACCGATGGCAAAGGGATAGTAGAGGTGGGGCAGAATGGCAATGGGGTTTAGCGAGGCCAATCCTGCCGACATCAGCATCTGAGCGCCGTAGGGGATGATTCCCTGCGTGAAGCAAGAGAAGGTGTCTAGCAGTGATGCGCACTTGCGAGGGTCGAGCTCGTATTTCAGACCTATCTTGCGAGCAATGCCTCCCACGGTGATGATAGCCACGGTGTTGTTGGCTGTGCAGCAGTTTACAAGGCTCACCAGCGCCGCAATGGATAGTTCACCGCCTCGCTTGCTGTGGATATGCCGCGTCAGCTTGTCGATGATGAAGTCTATGCCGCCATTGTGCTTGATGATTTCAAGGAGTCCGCCTGCCAGCAGGGTGATGATGATGAGCTCACTCATGCCCAGGATGCCGTCGCCCATCGCCTGGAACCATCCATAGATGTCAAAGCTCCCATTGATCAAACCGATGAAACCGGTCAAAACGATGCCAAGAGCGAGTACTATCATGACGTTGAGTCCGAAGATGGCGGTGATGAGCACGATGAGGTAGGGCACGACCTTCCAGAACTCCACATCAGGGATGCTGGTGGGAGCCGTAATGTTTTGTCCCATCAGTATATACACGAGTAGAATGACGATGGCTGCCGGCACAACGATGAAAGCGTTGACTTTGAACTTGTCGCTGGGTTGGCAGCCCTGCGTCTGGGTGGCGATGATGGTGGTGTCGCTGATAAACGACAGGTTGTCTCCAAAGAAAGAGCCACCCACCACCACTGCGGTGAGCATCGCTGTGGAAGCTCCCGTCTGTGTGGCTACGCCTGCGGCAATAGGTGTCAGGGCGACGATGGTGCCCACACTGGTGCCGATGCTGAGAGAGATGAAGCAGGCAGCCAGAAAGAGGCCTGCCAGCAGCATTTCTGAGGGAAGGAAGGATAGCGTCAGGTTGACCGTAGCATCGATGCATCCCATCACCTTTGCAGAGTTGGCAAAAGCGCCTGCCAGAATGAATATCCATATCATGAGCATCATCTCGGGCGTGCCTGCACCTCGGCTGAAGAGGTTGATGCGCTTTCGTAGTTTTCCACGTGTGGTTATGATGGCATAGATGCTGGAGGCAACAAAGGCCACAGTGATAGGCACTTTATAAAAGTCACCAGCAATAATACTGGTGACTACATAAAGCGTGATAAACACCACTAAGGGTGACAGTGCTAGTAATCCTTTCTTCAATTTCCTTCTTTTTTTATGTGGGCTTATAGTGTGACGCCATTCTTAAAGATGGCTATCTCGCGATAATCGTTTTCCTCGTTGCGCACCTGTTCGCCAGATGCAATGTTGATTACTTTATCGATGAACTCAGGCAGCAGTTCCTCCATAGAACGTCCCTCGACGAGCTGTCCGGCAGAGAAATCTACCCAGTTGGACTTACGGCGCGCCAAGTCGGGATTGGTGGCAATCTTCATCGTGGGCACAAAGGTGCCGAAGGGTGTGCCGCGACCTGTGGTGAACAGCACGATGTGGCATCCGCAGGCAGCCAGTGCAGTGGCAGCAACGAGGTCGTTGCCTGGCGCCGAGAGTAGGTTGAGTCCGCTGGTGGTGAGGCGATCACCATATTCCATCACACCGTCAACGGGTGCGCGTCCGCACTTCTGAGTGCATCCCAGCGCTTTGTCTTCCAGCGTAGAGATGCCTCCCGCCTTGTTGCCAGGGCTGGGGTTCTCGCCCACGGGTTCGCCGTGTGAGAGGAAATACTCCTTGAAGTTATTGATCATCGACACCGTCTTTTCAAATAGCTCAGGTGTCTTGCAGCGATTCATCAGGATGGTTTCTGCACCAAACATCTCTGGCACTTCTGTGAGCACGCTGGTGCCGCCCTGAGCCACCAGCCAATCGCTGAATTCGCCCACCAGCGGATTGGCCGTGATGCCGCTAAAACCATCGCTTCCACCGCATTTTAGGCCTACACGAAGCTTGGAGATGGGCACTTCCTCTCTGCGGTCTTGACTGGCTATCTGATAGAGCTCACGCAGGATGTGCATGCCTTCTTCCACTTCGTCGCCTTCCACTTTCTGCGTCACCAGGAGGCGCACACGCTCCGTGTCGTAGTCTCCCAGCGTCTCCATGAAAGTATCAGGCTGATTGTTCTCGCAACCAAGTCCCAGCACCAGCACGGCGCCTGCGTTGGGGTGGAGCACGATGTCGCGCAGCACCTTACGTGTGTTCTCGTGGTCGCCTGAGAGTTGTGAACATCCATAGTTGTGGTGCCAGGTGTAGATGGCATCGATGTCTTTGCAGCCAGTTTCCTCGCGCAACTTCTTGGCGAGGCGCTCGGCTACGCCATTGACGCATCCCACAGTGGGTACAATCCATATCTCATTGCGCACACCAACATCGCCGTTTTTTCGAACATATCCGTTAAAGTGGCGTTTTTCTTTCTTTATTTTAAGTTCCTCTTTTACAGGGCTATATGTGTATTCAAGTGTTCCTGATAGATTTGTCTTGAGATTATTCTCGTTGACCCAGTCGCCTGCCTTTAGGTCTTGCTTGGCGTGTCCGATGGGATAGCCATACTTGATGATGTCGGTGCCGGCAGGTGTGTCCTTGATCAGGACCTTGTGTCCGGCAGGTGTGTCTTGATTGAGGACGATGGTGCGTCCGTCAATGTCGATGTGCTGGCCTTTCTGCATCGCAGCGAGGCACACCACCACCGAGTCGGCTGGGTTGATTTTGATAAACGTAGTTTGATTCATAAGTAGTTTGTTTGTTTAGAAATTAGTTCTTCTGTAGAAGTCAATGTTTTCTCTGGTCAACAGCTCAATAGGCATGTAGTTGACGGGAGTCACCTCTTTCTTAAGAACAATGGCCTGGAAAAGGGTTTCGATGCAGGCATAGCCCTGCATGTAGGCATGCTGGGCAACGAGGAAGGAGATGCTGCCACGGCGCACGCATTCGGCATTCTTGGGCACCATGTCATATCCCATGATCTGTACATTACGACGATTGGTGCGCAGCAGGAACTGGCCCACGATGTGTGCCTTCGAATTGAAGGTGATGCAGTGGTGCACGTGGGGGTGCTCCTGGAAGAAATCCTCTAATATCTTGTCGTACGACTCCTTGGGTTCACCCATGGGGAGATTGACTTCTGTGATCTTGATTTTGGGGAAGTGGTCGCGCATGTAGTGGCGGAAACCAGTTTCGCGGTTTGACTGCTGCTTCGAACCGATGTGTCCGTCCTTGAGCTGCTTCATCAGCATGATCTCTTCTTCATTGGATGCCAGAAGCATCATCATGCGAGCCGTGAAGTAGCCACTTTGGAAAGAGTCTTGTCCGAAGAAAGCCAGCGGGCGCAGGTCGGGCATGTAGGAGTCGAGCAGGATAAACGGGATGTTGCGCTCGTGCAGTTCGTCGGCAAAATGCTGTGTGTCTTCCAGTTTTGATGGCACCACAATGACGCCATCAGGGTTGGCTTCAAGACACTCCTGTGTGGTCTTGACAAAAGAGGGCGTGTTGAAGCGTTCGTAGTACAGAATGCGCAGTGAGATGTGGAAGTCACGGCGCTTATGCGTGGCTGCGCGCACACCTTCCTCTATCTCCTCCCAGTAGGCTTCGCTCTCATGCTTGGGCATGATGCAATAGAAGGTGTAGTCCTTATTATAGGCCAATGCAGAAGCATAGACGTTGGGCTCGTAGTTCATCTCTGCCAGAGCCTTCTCTACTTTCTCACGAGCTGATTGCGAAACGTTCGGACGATTATGAAGTACGCGATCGACTGTTCCAACACTCACGCCGGCACGCTCGGCGATATCCTTAATTCTGATGTTTTCTGTTCCCATGCTTATTTTGCTTTTGTGTTGCAAAGGTATGAAAAAAACTTAGAACACAAGCAAAATAAGCGGGAAAAATTAGAATTTATAAGTGTAACCCAGGCCTATGATATGGCTATCGGTTTCGTCGTTGTCGTTGCTTCTGATATCTTGGAAAAGATATTTGACGTCAAAAGAGTGCTGCTTGTTGATTCGAAACTCGGTGCCCAGCGAATAGCGCATCTTCTCTAAACCTTTGGTGGTGTAGGATTCGGCATTGGCATATGGGCGCCACTGTTTCGTGAGTTTATACTTCAATTGCAGTCGGTTGCGCCACACGTTTTTGGCCTTTCCGTCGAAGGTGTGCTTCGTGGGCTCTCCGTCATCGTCGAAATCGGCATATTGTCCTGCAAACTGGTGGCCTTCGGCATAGTGGCGCCATACGGACTTAGCAGGGCGATAGGTGTATTGCCAGCGTTCGCGAAGCGAGAGGCTGAGACGTCCGAAGTCCTTCGACCCCGTCAGCGACAGGTTGAAGCGATGTCGCTGTCCGTAGTAGTCGGCTACTTTCTGTTTCGTGCTGACCTTGTAGTTGTTGTCAGAAAGAAGTGAATAGCCAGCCGATATCTTCAGCCATTTACTGATCTTATAGGATACATCGAGGCCTGCGCTCCAGCGCTGTATCTCGTTGGCGTTATCGCGTAGGCGCAGCTCGGCGCCGGCGGCAACATCCCAATGCGAATCGATTTTCTTTTCAACGTTAACTTCGCTCCAGAGGCCAAAGTCGTCGCCTTCAGCTCTAGCTGTCGTTGACAGTAGTAGCAGGGCAATGGCAAAAACTAAACTTCTCTCCATTGTGATTTCCTTACGGTGAACTGTCCATTAACATCGTTATCTACGCTTTCGCCTTCATAGCTGATGCGCAACACGGCAGAGTCTCTTAGAAAATCGATGCCGCCAACACTTACTTTCGTGATGACCAATCCTGTTCTTGCCTCCAGGTCTTCGATGAGTTCGGCTCTTTTTTCAGGTTTAATCAGGTCGATGCGGTCGTATTGAATGATTTTTGTGTTCTGAATCTTGAGTTTTGCTTCGCATAGCAAAATGGCGATGATGCTGATCACATCGACAATGGCAAGCTCTATATACGAGTCGGCCATCGCGTGAACCACCGACAGGCAGATGATGAGAAAGAGGTAGGTCATCTCTCTCACAGGCATCGCATCCGTTCTGTATCGCATGATGCTGAATATGCCGAAAAGTCCCAGTCCTACGCCCATCGTGGCTTTGCCTCGTTCCATACCCATCATGAAGAACACGAGGAAGTAGATGGCCACACTCATCAGCATGAATGTGAAGTAGAAATCGCGTCGATGACTTTTGCGGAAATAGAGAAATTCAATGATTCCCCAGTTGACTAACATACAAATGGCGAAATGGAGAAGTGCTTCGCCAAATTCACCAGAAAAAAGATTAGTGATAAAATCCATAATAATATAAAAGCGTTTGGTTTATTCGTTTATTAATATTTTGTTGATGTCTCTCAGCTTTTCTTTGAAGCGGTTGATGGGCAGGTCCTGATTGGTGAAGGCGGCTCCCATGCAGTACTTGCTGAATCCGTGGGGATGAATATGCAGTTGGCGCAACATATCCAATACTGGCGAGAAAACAAGGCCGTCTCTTTTCAGTTCGATGATAACCAAGTCGTTCATGTACTTGTGTTGGTGTGTCTGAACGTTGTCGAATTCCAAATCGGTATCAATGGTCAGTCGTTCGGTTTTTGCGCGGTTGACTAATGTGATGCGCCGAAAGTAGTTGTGCATATGTGGGGCCAGGGTGTCAATGTTGAAGTGCAGGTGCTTGGCAAGAAATTCACGTTTCGTAGCATCTTGCAGATTCATATCGTTCACTTCAATACGTTTCTTCTTGGTTCGCCCGTGGTTATTCTTCGTCTTGACCTCCATAAACTGCAGGTTAGAACTCACATAAGTGCGAAAACGAATCTTCTGGCGATTGACGTGCCCATGCTGGTGGTCTTTATACATCTGGAAATCGCTGGTGTCGAAATAGGTCGTGTCGTAAAGCATGTTTCGCTCGCCATCAATATCCTGTATAAAGTAGTCACATTGCGCCATTTCTAAGAGGTGGCACAGCTGACTTCTGGTGGCAACAAATTTAGTGTCCGTGCGGTTCATTAATTTGACGCCACTCATCTCTGCCAATGTGATGGAAGGGAATTGTTCTATAAGTTTGTTCATATGCGGTCTTTAGTTGGCGCAAAGGTAGCTATTTTCCCATAATTGAACAAATATTTTCAGTAAAAAAGCCATTTTAACCCGTAAAACTGTTAAAGGATGTTATAGGAGAAAAGTTTTTGGGGAAATATTTTCTATTTCAAAAAAAACTTCATACCTTTGCACCCGCTAACAAGGAAACGCTGTTTAACTGGTGCGTTAGTTCAGTAGGTTAGAATGCCTGCCTGTCACGCAGGAGGTCACGAGTTCGAATCTCGTACGCACCGCAGCAAGGAATTGTGAAGCGAACTAATTTTCAGGATTGGTGCGTTAGTTCAGTAGGTTAGAATGCCTGCCTGTCACGCAGGAGGTCACGAGTTCGAATCTCGTACGCACCGCACAAGTTAAGCTCATTGATGAAAGTCGATGGGCTTTTTAATTATTCAAAGGCTTATGAAACGAATCTACTTCTGTCTTTTATTGATGATGGCATCCGTTGGCGCTTTTGCTCAGAAACAAACCACTGTACCTATGTTGTATAAGAGTTTTAAACCTTCTGTCATCACGCTTAATACTGGTCGTAAGGTGCGTCAGTCGCATACAAATGTCTATTTGAAAAACAGCGTGTTGCTCTATCTGAAAGGCGAATATACGATGGAGGCTGAGATGAAGAACATTTTAGCTGTGGATTTTGAGGATCGTCATTTCATCAACATCAATAATCAATTGGCTTATATGGTCGATTCGGTGGGAGGAAACGTACTCTATTGTGTGGAGCTGTTCGATCGTGAGGCATTTGAACGCAATCTTCAGAACAATGTGAACATCTCGAATATGGAGATAGGCGAGATGATCAACATCGGCACACTGGATATTAATAATGAGGAGGATTGGAAACTGCCAGTTTTCAAGCATTTCTATTTCTTCTGGAAAGGCGAATATGTGAAGGTTCACGAACGTGACATCCTTCGCAAGCTGAATAAGGAACAAAGGGTGATGTTCAAACGGATGGTTGCCCTGCCGGATTTCAGTTGGCAAAGTGAGAAAAGCTTGATGCAACTATTAAAGGCAATCACTCAGTAATCGGGTGGTTGCCTTTAATGGTTATTGCACTTGTTTCATGGAGAGCGAGATACGGTTGCGACGGCGGTCAATCTCAATCACTTTCACCATCACGTGCTGATGTAGTTTCACCACATCTGTAGGATGGTTGATACGCTTGTTGGCCATTTGCGAGATATGTACCAAACCGTCTTGATGCACACCGATGTCAACAAAGGCACCAAAATTCGTGATGTTGGTCACAATGCCAGGTAACACCATATCCAGTTCCAGGTCGTCAACGCTTTGGATGCGTTTGTCAAACTCAAACTCTTCCAATTGTTCGCGTGGATCTCTGCCTGGCTTTTCCAGTTCCTTCATAATGTCTGTCAGGGTGGGCAGGCCTACTTCCTTCGTCACGTACCTATTTATATCTATGCGCGTGCGTAGCTCTTTGTTGCTTATCAGGTCGTTGACGTGACATCCCAGGTCTTTGGCCATCTGCTCTACGATATCGTAACTCTCAGGATGTACAGCACTGTTGTCCAGGGGATTCTTGGCATCGGGGATGCGCAGGAAACCTGCACATTGCTGGAAAGCTACAGTGCCAAGTCGAGGCACTTTCTTTAGTTGCGACCGAGATGTAAACGCTCCGTTAGCTCTGCGATAATCTACCACGTTTTTTGCTAAAACAGGGCCAAGACCACTGACATACGTCAGTAGATGCTGAGAGGCTGTGTTTAGGTTGACACCCACCATGTTTACGCAATTTTCCACGGTTTGATCCAGTTGATGTTTTAGTTTCGTCTGATCAACGTCGTGCTGATATTGTCCCACGCCGATGCTCTTTGGTTCTATCTTAACCAGTTCGGCCAGTGGATCCATCAGCCTTCGGCCTATAGATACAGCACCTCTGACGGTAACGTCTTCATCTGGAAATTCATCGCGGGCCACCTTTGATGCGGAATATACAGAAGCACCATCTTCGCTGACCACGAATATGCTGGGCTGATGAGTGCCTCCAGCTTCTTTATCGAAACAATCATCAATGAAGGCTCTCGTCTCGCGACTTGCCGTACCATTGCCAATGGCGATGGCTTCGATATGATATGTCTCTACCATCTGCAGGATGTGAACAGACGCCTGCATGCGCTTGTTGACAGGAGGGTGGGGAAATATCGCTTCGTGGTGAAGCAGGTTGCCTTGACTATCCAGACATACCACCTTACAACCTGTACGAAATCCAGGATCAATAGCCATCACACGCTTTTGTCCTAATGGTGCTCCCAGCAGAAGTTGTTTGAGGTTTTCTGCAAAGACCTGAATAGCCTCATTGTCGGCTTGTTCTTTACTTAAGTTGCTAAACTCGGTTTCTATAGATGGTTTCAGAAGTCGTTTGTATGCATCTTCTGCAGCTTCCGAGATAATTCTACCGCATTCGTTATTTGCGTGCACCCATTGATGATGCAGGCGCTCAATGCATTCGTTGTCGTCAATGGGGTCGATGCTTATTCTTAGAATGCCTTCACTTTCACCTCGTCTCATTGCTAGCAGACGATGAGATGAGCAACGGCGCAGTGGTTCGTGCCAGTCGAAATAGTCGCTGTATTTTGCAGCCTCGTCGGTATCCTTTTTGGCTTTTATAACCTTCGATGTAATGATGGCAGTGCGTCGATAGGCACCACGCAGTTGCTGACGAGAGCGTTCATTCTCACTGATCATTTCGGCAATGATGTCTTGTGCACCTGCTATTGCTTCGCTGACAGAAGCAACCTGATCGTTGACAAATCGTTTTGCGGCTTGTTGCACATGAGATTCCCGTTGTAGCATGATGAGTTGTGCCAGAGGCTCCAACCCTTGCTCTCGAGCTACTTGTGCTCTTGTTCGGCGACGTGGCTTGTATGGCAGATAGATGTCTTCCAGTTCTGTAGCCTCCCAACATGCTTCGATGCGTTTCGAAAGCTCAGGTGTCATCTTTCCTGCTTCGGTGATGGTCTTAACTACCGTATCTTTTCGTTTGGCTATTTCTTTCAGTCGTTCGTTTTCGTCATTGATGGCAGCTATCTGCACTTCATTAAGTCCACCAGTTCTTTCCTTACGGTAGCGTGAGATGAAAGGAATGGTGCATCCTTCCTCTAGAAGTGTCAGAGTATTGGCAACAGCCTCAATGTTCAGGTTGAGAATTTGGGCTATCAGCTTTGCGAATACGTTCTTCTCCATATCGATAATCATTTGATTATAGCTCGAACTTCATCGATGTTTCCTGTGAAAGGTCCTGTATGCTCTAGTTTGAGCGTACACATTGCCGCAGCAAATCTTCCTGCCTCTTCGTAGTTAGCTCCGTTGGTACGAGCATAGAGATAGCCTGCGGTAAATGTGTCTCCACATCCAGTAGCATCTACCACTTTCCTAGGTTCATATCCAGGTATCTCGTAGAAATGGTCGTCTGCATAGATGATGGAACCATAGCTGCCCAGTGTGACCAGCACTTCAGGAACTCCCCACGAACGAATGGTTCGGGCAGCTTGCTTGATGTCTTTCTCACCATTGGTGAGCACTTCGATTTCAAACTCGTTGACCTTGAGAATGTCTGTCGATTTCAGTACACGAAGTTTGTCTTTCCAGTCGATAGGATAGACTTTCTGGTTTCTTACCTCGCGTAAGTACCCTTGAACATCAATACATATTTGGCCCTTGTCTGAAAGATATTCCACAACATCTGGAGATACATCGTCCACCAGTAATGTTCCTAAATGGAATATCTTGGCATTAAAATCCTTTAGCTGCTCTATGGTGAAGGGAGCAGCTTTCGATAGAACACGTTGTGAGCGCTGATTGATATCCTCGCCATATTTATTTTCAAAGAAGACACTGGTAGGACTCTCAAGATTTGTTATGTCAATGCCGGCATCTTTTATCTTTTTGATTTCATGGGATAAATCCTGGCCGGTTGCAGTGACAATTCCAAAGTCAATGTCGTGAGGTAAATGATGTATAGCCCAAGCTACGTAGTAGGCCGTTCCACCAGCACAATCGATGCCGTCCGGCATCAGTGGAGTGATGATTCGATCATGGGTGATGTGCCCTATACATAACAAATCTTTCATCTGCTAATGTGATTTTTTAGAATTCTGTAAATGACAGAGGCATCAGGTTCTTGATGCCTTCTATGAGGTATGTACATTTCTCTCCGTGTAGAAGGATGCGAATGGGGTGCTTGGCACGTGTCTCACTTTCGATGAGAACTTGCCTGCAGGTTCCACAAGGACTGACGGGCTCTGCTGTGAGATGACCTTTCGGCGTGCGAGCAGCAATCGCTATTGTTTCAATTCCTACATCGGGGTACTGTGTGCCAGCAGCAAAGATAGCAGCTCGCTCTGCACACAGAGCAGAGGGAAACGCTGCGTTTTCCTGATTGCATCCTTTCATCTCCACACCGTTGTCTAGTCTTAGACAGGCGCCTACGTGGAAATGTGAGTAGGGCGCATACGAACGGCTCGTGGCCTCAATGGCAGATTCCACAAGACGACGGTCTTCTGCTGCAAGCTCATCTAGTTGATATTCTTTGATGAGAGATTGTAGAATTCGTTCTTTCATAGTTATAGCTTTTCTTTTAAGTATTGTCCGGTTATACTTTCCTTATGACTAGCCAACTGCTCTGGGGTTCCAGCAAAGACAAGATTACCGCCTTTGTCTCCTCCGTCGGGGCCTAGGTCGATGACATGATCGGCCAGTTTAATGACATCCATATTGTGTTCTATGACCACAATAGTGTGACCACGCTTGATCAGTGCGTCAAACGACTCCATGAGTCTTCGTATGTCGTGAAAGTGCAGACCTGTTGTCGGCTCGTCAAAGATAAATAATGTCGGCTCTTGTCTTTCTTGTCCAATGAAGTAGGCCAGTTTCACGCGTTGGTTCTCGCCACCAGACAATGTAGAGGAGCTTTGTCCCAGTTTGATATATCCCAATCCTACATCCTGCAGTGGTTTCAGGCGATTGACAATAGCTTTCTGATTTCGAGCTCCGAAGAACTCAACAGCCTCATTGATGGTCATGTTAAGAACATCGTCAATGTTTTTGCCATCATACCTTACATCCAGGATGTCGTGCTTGAAGCGATGTCCATGACAGGCTTCGCATTCCAGCACCAGGTCAGCCATAAACTGCATCTCTACCGTAATCGTTCCTGCACCTTTACACTCGTCGCATCGTCCTCCATCGGTGTTGAACGAGAAGTATTGTGGCGTGAAGCCCATCTGCAGAGCCAGTGGTTGTTCTGCAAACAAGTCACGTATGCAGTCATATGCTTTCACGTAAGTTGCAGGATTGCTTCGTGTCGATTTACCGATGGGGTTCTGATCTACGAACTCAATATGTTTGATGGCGTCAATATCGCCTCCAAGGCTTGTGAACTCACCAGGAGCGTCGAAGACCTCGCCAAGATGTCGTTTTAAAGCAGGATAGAGAATGCCTTTTATGAGGCTAGATTTTCCGCTTCCGCTGACACCTGTTACTACAGTTAAGACATTAAGAGGAATTGACACATTGATGCCACGCAGATTGTTCATTCGCGCACCTATGATGTCAATATGCTGGTTCCATGGGCGGCGGCTTTCTGGCACAGGTATTGTCTCTTTGCCTGTGAGGTAAGCAACGGTGTGGCTTCTGGATTGTGTCTCATTGTCTTTATCCGCATTCTTGGGATCATCAGCAAATACAATTTCGCCACCCAGACGACCTGCGTCAGGACCTACGTCAATCAGATAGTCGGCTGCGCGGATGATATCTTCATCGTGTTCTACCACTACCACTGTGTTTCCAATGGCTTGTAGTTCTTTCAACACTTTGATAAGCCTATCGGTGTCGCGTGAATGCAAACCAATACTGGGCTCGTCTAGAATATACAATGAGCCAACAAGTGATGAACCAAGTGATGTGCAAAGGTTTATGCGCTGACTTTCGCCACCAGAGAGTGTGTTTGAAAGGCGATTAAGTGTTAGATAGCCTAAGCCAACGTCAAGCATGAACTGAAGACGACTGTTGATCTCAACCAGTAGTCGCTTGGCAATCTTTGCATCATGCTCAGATAGTTCCAGATTGTTGAACCATTCTTTCAGTCTTACAACTGGCATCTGTACCAAGTCGGTAATGCTTCTTCCACCAATCTTTACGTATTCAGCCTCTTTCTTTAATCGCGTTCCGTGACATGTGGGACACGTGGTCTTGCCACGATAGCGACTCAGCATCACGCGGTATTGTATCTTGTACTGGTTTTCTTTCACCATCTGAAAGAAACTGTCAATGCATGGCTTCTCCTTCAGATTCTTATCAGAGGGGAGACCGTGCCACAGCCAGTCTTTCTGCTTCTGTGTCAGATTGTAGTATGGTTCGAAGATAGGAAAGTCGTCTTTAGCCGCATGCTGAATGAACCACTTTTGCCATTCGCTCATCTTCTCGCCACGCCAACATACAACACAGCCATCATAGACGGATAAGGAGGTATTGGGGATGACCAAGTGTTCGTCAATACCTACAATGCGTCCAAAACCTTGGCATTCTGGGCAAGCACCTGCAGGTGAGTTAAACGAGAACATTTGGTCGGTGGGCTCCTCGAAAGTGATGCCATCGGCCTCAAAGCGAGTAGAGAAGTTGTAATAGATGTTTGATGGCAGGAACATGAGACGCATTTCGCCCTGTCCTTCGTAGAAAGCTGTTTCTGCAGAGTCAACAAGGCGTGCAATGACATCTTTTGTGTCGTCAACAGATAAACGATCGATGACGATGAATATCTCCTCGTCTCCTGGCTTCTCTGACTCTAGATAGTCGTCTATGCGTTGAAAGTCATTGTTGACATAGATACGTGCGTATCCTTGAAGAATGCTGGCTTTCAGTTGTTCTTCCACGGTTCGTCCTTGAGGTACTCTCAGTGGTGCCATTACCACAAATTTAGTGCCTTGGGAGAACTCAAGCATTTTCTGAATGACATCCTCAGTAGAATGCTTTTTGACCTCTTCTCCGCTGATGGGAGAATAGGTCTTTCCAATACGTGCAAACAGAAGATGCAGGTATTCGTATATCTCTGTTGACGTGCCAACGGTACTTCTGGGATTGCGCGCTATCACTTTCTGTTCGATAGCAATAGCAGGCGGAATGCCGCGTATGAAGTCGCACTCGGGTTTATTCATGCGCCCCAGGAATTGGCGAGCATAGCTGGACAGACTTTCTACGTAGCGACGCTGGCCTTCGGCATAAAGTGTGTCGAAGGCCAATGATGATTTGCCAGAGCCAGAAACACCGGCTATGACAACAAACTTTCCTCTGGGAAGGCGCACGTCAACATTCTTGAGATTGTTGACGCGCGCTCCTTTTATTTCAATATAGTCGTTAATCATATACGTTTCAGAACGAGCAGCAAGTGATCCCAAACCATCTGTACAGAGGGAATATAGAGTCGCTCGTCGGGGGTATGAACATCGCGAAGGGTGGGGCCGAATGATATCATGTCGATATTAGGATAGCGCTCTGAGAACAGACCGCATTCCAGGCCTGCGTGGATGCCGCGTACGATGGGCTCTTTACCAAATAGTTCTTTGTAGGTCTCTACTACTGTATCGCGCAACTTGCTCTCAGCACGCATCTTCCATGCAGGATATCCATCGCTTGAGTGTGCCTCGGCGCCAGCTAACTCAAAGGTTGCAATGATGGTGGCGCACATGTTGTCGAGGTTGGACATCACGTTTGAACGCTGTGAAGACAGGATGTTGATCTCATTCTCTGTAGTGTGAATGCTTGCAATGTTGCTTGAAGTCTCCACCATGCCATTCAGCTCTGGATCTTGGCAAATGGCGTAAATTCCGTTATCTACAGCCTGGATAGCGCGGATAAAGTTGTCTGCAACTGTTTTCTCAATCACAGACTCAGCTTCGGTGCTTTCCATAGACCATACCATCTGAGTGTCAGTTACATGGAACTCTTCCTCAACTTCTGCTGAAAATACGTTCCAGTCGGCCTTTACATTCTCTTTGATGGCGCTGGGTACTGCAACAACAAACTGACCATCACGAGGAATGGCATTATGCAGCTTGCCAGAATGGAACTGAGCCAGACGAATACCTTCATAGCGTTTCATCTCCTGATACAGGAAACGCCCCAGCAGTTTAATGGCGTTGGCACGCTTCTTGTTGATGTCGTCGCCAGAATGACCACCAGTGAGGCCTTTCAATTGGCCACGCATGAAGAACGAGTTGGCAGGAGCCTCTTCGCGCTTGAATGTGAACTTGGCAGTGGTGTTGCGTCCGCCAGCACATGATACAAACATCTCGCCTTCGTCTTCGGAATCTAGGTTAATAAGGTAATCACCCGTCATAAAGTCGGCCTTCATGCCTTCTGCGCCTGAAAGACCGGTCTCTTCATCGCGTGTGAATACGCACTCTAGAGGACCATGTTCAATGTCGTTAGCTTCGAGAATGGCCAGTTCAATGGCACATCCGATGCCGTCGTCTGCGCCCAGTGTGGTACCCTTAGCTTTCAGCCAGTCGCCATCAACATATGTCTGGATGGCGTCTTTGTCAAAATCGAATTCTATATCTACCAGCTTGTCGCACACCATATCCATGTGACTCTGCAGAATCACGGTCTTGCGGTCTTCATAGCCAGGAGTGGCTGGCTTACGAATAATGACGTTACCAGTTTCGTCGACATGTGTATCTAGTTGATGACTTTCGCCCCACTTTTTCAGGTAATCAATCATCTTTTCCTCGCGCTTTGAAGGACGTGGAATTGTGTTAATCTTTGCAAACTGCTCGAAGACAGATGCGGGTTTAAGGCTACTTTTATTCATTTTTAATGTAAAATTTATATTGTTTATTCATTTATTTATTATCTTTGCACCCGCAAAATTAGTAAAAATGGTTGAGATTTTAGTCATTAGCACGTTAATAATTGCTATAGCTATGGCATTTTTGTGCATTAAATTGCTTTTTAAGCAAAATGGACGCTTCGCATCGCAGCATATTCATGATTCAAAAGCTATGCGCGAACGAGGTATTCACTGTGTGATGGATCAGGATCGTGAAGCACGACGCGAAAGACGCTTTGCGGTAAGTGAAAGAAATAATTAACTAAAAACATATAAAATGAAAAAGATCATTAAAAGTGTTATGTCGGTGACAGCCTTGGCTGCACTGTTGGTTTCTTGCAACAATCAGAGTCCTAAAATGGATGAGCCCGCTGAGGTAGGTAGTAACAGCGCCTCTGGTATCAGCGTTGGTTATATCGAGTTGGATACTCTGTTGGCTCATTATGAGTTTACCAAGAGCACGACAGCTGAATTGGAGAAGAAAAGCAACAACGCTCGTAATACAATGACTTCGAAGTCAAAGCAGTTGGAGACCAACGTAGCAAATTTCCAGAGTAAATTACAGAACAACGGATTCACATCGCGTGAGCAGGCCGAGAATGCACAGGCAGCTCTTCAGCGCGAGCAGAATAACTTGGTAGCTCTTCAGCAGCGTCTGGAGAATGAACTGGCATCAGAGCAGGCAAAGCTGCTGCAGGCTTTCCAGGATAGCCTGGATAATTTCCTCGCTGACTATAACAAGGATAAGAAATACGACATTATACTGAATAAGGCTGCAGTGCTTTATGCCGGAAAGAAACACGACATCACTCAGGATGTTATCAATGGCATGAACAAGCGCTATAAGAAGGCTGCTAAATAAAGAAGAATAGTTTTTACCTAATAGTTTCGGAAAGATGACGCTCATTATTGTTATCATGTTGCTGTTCAGCTTCTTGCTGATAGCTACGGGACATTTGACAGGTGTGAACAAGGCTGCAATAGCCATGTTCCTGGGTACCATTGGCTGGGTGGTCTACATCTGTTGGGGCAGTGATTTCGTGATGAGTCAGCATCCTGTTCTGTTTGCTCAGTATCTTACTGATCATGCAAACAATGAGCAGGCTATCAAGAACTTTATCTATAGCAACATTTTTCTGAACTACGTAGGTAAAGCAGCTTCTGTTGTGATGTATCTTCTGGCCACAATGTCTATCATTGAGATACTGAACAACAATGGTTGCTTTGACTTTATCAGTGAGTGGATCCGCACACGTAACTCGAAACGTCTTCTGTGGACCATCACGCTTGCCGCTTTTGTTCTCTCTGCCAACCTTGACACGCTGACCACCACTATTGTGATGCTTGTCATCATGCACAGCATCATTAAGAGTCGTCGTCAGCGTATGCTTGTTGGTTCGGCTGTTGTTCTTGCAGCTACTTGCGGAGGCAGTTTTACGGTTATTGGCGACCCCACAGGCCTCATCTTGTGGAATAACGGAGCTATCACAGCAACCGACTTTTCATCATTTATGGTTGCACCGGCCATCATTGCTTGGGTGGTGCCAACCTTGCTCATAGCTCGTCAGTTGCCCTCACGTCTTGATATAGAGTGGGTAGTAGCTCCTTATCGTGGTGATGATACACGACTGAACCGCTGGCAACGTATGCTAATGCTGTTGGTCGGCATTGGAGGATTATGGTTCGTACCTACCTTTTTGAGTATCACACGTCTTCCAGCATTTCTCGGTGCTCTTTGCATCCTGTCAGTGCTTTGGGTGGTCAACGAAGCCTTCAATCGTAAGTTAAACGAGTCTGATCAGATGTCACGTCGTCGTCTGCCTCGTTCCATACAGTACCAATCTATCCAGCAGGTTCTGTTTGTTATGGGAACCATGTTGGGTATGGGTGTTGTTTTCGAGACGGGAGTTCTGACAGAGGTGGCTGACTGGATTGATAAGACTATTAATAATTTATGGGTAGTCGGCATTATTTCTGGTTTCCTCAGCAGTTTGGTAGATTCACTGGTTATCGCCGTAAGTGATATCTCACTCTACGATGTATGGAATGCAGGTGACTATGCACAGGATGGTGCCTATTGGAAGGTTGTGGCTTATAGTACAGCAATCGGTGGCTGCTTGCTTTCCGTTGGCAGTACTAGTGGCATGGCTCTTATGTCAATGGAGCATATACGAGTAGGATGGTACTTGAAGAACCTTACTCTTAAGGTCCTCTTTGGTTTTCTCCTAGGCTTTGCCGTTCTTTGGCTCGAGATTTATTTCTTTGGATAGGCAATAACTTTCCTGTTATTTCCAATAGAAACAAGTTGTTTTAACCCCTTAAAGTGGCACTATTGCATCGTCAAAGTGCCACTTTAGTTACGTTAAAACTCTACTTTGGTTACGCTAAAGTCCCCCTTTGGTTACACTAAAGTCCCCCTTTGGTTACACTAAAGTCCCTCTTTGGTTACGCTAAAATCTTGCTTTAGTCCTTTTTAAAGGAGAACATTGTTTTTGAAGTATAGTTACGTTGGATATAGAGAATAAAAAAGAGTGAGCTATCGCTAGCTCACTCTTCTGTGTTGTGCTTTGGATTTAATAGTTCTCGGCCTTAACCTGGAAGTATGCCTGTGGGTGATCACATACAGGACAAATCTCGGGAGCTTTCTTTCCAATAACAATATGTCCGCAGTTAGAACACTGCCAGATAACATCGTTATCCTTTGAGAATACACGCTCTTTCTTGACGTTGTCTAACAGTTTACGATAGCGTGCCTCGTGTTCTTTCTCAATCTTACCTACAGCCTCAAACTTAGCGGCTATTTCATCAAATCCTTCCTCACGTGCCTCTTGTGCCATACGTGCATACATATCGGTCCACTCGAAGTTCTCACCATTTGCAGCGGCTTCAAGGTTCTCTGCAGTTGACTTAATAGCTCCGCCTTCGAGTAGTTTGAACCACATCTTGGCATGCTCTTTCTCATTAGCAGCAGTTTCTTCAAAGATTGCTGCAATCTGCACAAAACCATCTTTCTTGGCTTTCGAAGCCCAATAAGTGTATTTATTACGAGCCTGTGACTCACCTGCAAATGCCTCTTGCAGATTCTTCTCTGTTTTTGTTCCTTTTAAATCTTTCATTTTTGTTTGGTGTTTGTTTAGTTATAAAATTATATAGAAATCTCGCCACAGATACTTTGTCGCATGAATTTGCGGACCTGCTCGGGATCTTCATATTTTCCTTGTAGATACATGAGTTTTGTTACTGCTGATTCAACAGTACCGTCATATCCACTGATTACGCCTGCTTCTTGAAGTTGATAACCTGTGTCATAACGCCCCATTTGTACACAGCCTTGCAGACATTGGCTGATGTTGATAATGATTTTACCGTTGCGTGTACCTTCGCGCAGGGCATTGATGAGCCACGGGTTTTGTGGTGCGTTACCTGAACCATAGGTTCTCATGACGATAGCACGCAGGTTGGGGGTGGCTATGATGTGACGGATGAGGTCTTCACGAATGCCTGGAAACAATGAAAAGATAATGACGTTGTTGTCTAGTTTAAACTGTGGTGTAAAGCTTGTTTTCACAGGACGATGTATAAACTCATCATGATAGGTTATCTCTACACCGGCATCGGCCAGATGTGGGTAATTGAATGACTCGAAGGCATTAAATTCATCAGCACTCTGTTTTGTAGTGCGGTTTCCGCGCATTAGGTGCCCATTGAAGTAGATACCTACTTCTGGTACTTTTGCTGTCCCATCTTGGTTTCGTGCAGCTGCTATCTCAATACTGGTGATAAGGTTCTCCTTGCCGTCTGTACGCAACTGTCCTATTGGCAATTGCGATCCTGTTAGAATAACGGGTTTAGCAATGTTCTCGAGCATGAATGATAGGGCGGAGGCAGTATATGCCATTGTGTCAGTTCCATGCAGGATAACAAAACCGTCAAATTCGTCATAGTGATCAGCAATGATGTGTGCCAACTCTGTCCAAAGCCTGGGTGACATATCACTAGAATCAATGGGCGGATTGAATTGGTAAGTGGCTATTTCTGTTTGGAATTGTGCCAGCTCAGGTACCCGACTGAGCAGGTGCTCGAAGTCAAAAGGCTCCAGAGCACCTGTCTGTGGGTTTTGATTCATGCCGATGGTACCACCGGTATATATTAATAATACTTTTGACGTCATACGCTAGCTTGAATTGGGACGACTAGCTTGAACTAACTCTTAGAAGCGGAAGTCAAGCTCAACATCAACCATGTTGTAGTTGTGCTTGTCGGCGTTTTTATTTGTGCGGTCGTTTACACGAGCATACTCTACATTGAGCTGCAGATTCTTGGTGAACATATAGTCGGCACCAATCTCGTACTGGGTCTTCGACTGTCCCCATTCCTTTGCCTCGCGATAAAGGTCATAGCGGCCCTTAATGTGCAACTTATTCTTCTTTATTGGGGCAATGAAAAGTGCGTAGTAACCATCGGCCTTGTCGCTGGTGTGAGCAAGATTCCATCCCTGACTGTGAATATATTCAGAGCGGATAGTCCAGTCGTCCTGCGCATATTCGCCAGACAGAGCATAGCGATTCTTTTGCATTCTCACATTTACTTCTTCCTTGTTGGTGACATTCTGACTTCCTGTCCATCCAAAGGCGCCAATGCGTAAGCCCTTAACTGGCATAACCCATACGCCACCGATGATGTCTTTTCTGTTGTCCTTGTCTTTCTGATTGATACCCTCACCATTGAAAGCACCAATCTGGTAGTGCAACAGAGGACGCTCATTGAGCCACATCATGTCACCTTGAATCTGTACACCAAGATCTCGACCGTTTGAAGCGTTACCACCACAGCGATCAGAGAAACCTGCCAGTTTTAAAACGTTCTGAGAATAGCTCATGAATCCTTGTGTGATAGGATGCATGGGGTTTTCAAATGTGAAAGGACGCTTGAACTGACCAGCCTTCACTTTGAAGAACTCGTACTTTTGCCATTCGCCAAAGAGATCCACCAGGCGGATGTCGGTAGATGATTTGTCTGGATCATATGTGTTACCGTTAATCTGCATCTGAACTTTCCAATAGAAGTCCTGATGTGCACGTCCTTCTAGTGCCATACGAACCAAACGCAGATTGAAGCCGTTGTTTTCGGAGCCTTCTTTGTCGCTGGCTTGATACTGAACCATGCCGTATCCGCTGAACTTTACGTTCTTGAACCATTCATTCTGAGCTTGTGTACTCAGTGTTGCGCCCATCATCAGGGCAGCAAGAAATACTTTCCTCATTATCTTTTCTTTAATAATACAACATTCTCTACGTGAGGTGTGTGGGGGAACATGTCCACAGGTTGAACCTCAACCACTTTGTATTGTTCATCAAGGCTCTGCAAATCGCGCGCCTGAGTGGCAGGATTGCAGGAAACATATACGATGCGATCGGGGGCAGCATGTAGAATAGTATTGATGACATCCGGATGCATGCCAGCACGAGGTGGGTCGGTAATGATGACATCAGGACGTCCGTGTTCTGCAATAAAATCGTCCGTCAGGATATCTTTCATGTCGCCGGCATAAAACAAGGTGTTTGTTATACCGTTGATCTCGGAATTAATCTTAGCATCCTCAATTGCTTCTGGCACATACTCAATACCAATAACGTGTTTGGCTTTCTTTGCTACGAAGTTGGCAATTGTACCCGTTCCAGTATAAAGGTCGTAAACCATCTCATCACCGGTTAGGCCTGCAAACTCACGAGCAACACTATACAAGTGGTAGGCTTGCTCAGTGTTTGTTTGATAGAATGATTTTGGACCAACCTTGAACTTCAGGTCTTCCATCAATTCAAAGATATGATCTGTCCCTTTAAATACTATGATGTTTTGATCACCAATGGTGTCATTACACTTTTGGTTGTCCAAATAGAGTAGGGACGTAATCTGTGGGAATGTGTCTGCAACATGTTGAAGCAAATCGTGCGCTTCTTGTTCACCTCCTGTTTCGTCATAGTGGAATTGGATGATGACCATAAGTTCACCACTGGCACTATTGCGGATGATAATATCACGCAGTAATCCCACTTGTGCGCGCAAATCGAAGAATGAAATGTTATGGCTTACTGCATAATCACGAATATCGTTACGAATTTGATTGTGCAAATCGTCCATCAGCCAGCATTTTTCTATTGGAAGAATCTTATCGAATGCTCCTGTGATATGAAAACCAATAGCAGGAACGTCTTTCAAACTCTGGCTTTCCTCCTTAGGCAGTGAGGAGATCTCTTCTTTTGTAAGATAACGCTTGTTTGCGCATCCGTAGTCCAATTTGTTGCGATATTCCTGTATCTTGACACTTCCAAGAATAGGACGGAATTCAGGGAGTTCAACTTTGCCGATGCGATGAAGTTGGTCGAAGACTTGTTGCTGCTTGAACTTCAGTTGTTCTTCGTAAGGCAGGTTCTGCCACTTGCAGCCACCGCAAACGCCAAAGTGCTGACAAAATGGTACCGCACGAACTTTACTCTTTTCAACAAATCGCACCACCTCGCCTTCAGCAAATGAATGTTTCTTCCTTCTAATTTGTATGTCGCAAACATCACCTGGTACGCAGAAAGGTACGAAAACTACCAGGTCGTTCCAGTGGAAAAGGCATTTACCTTCAGCTGCAACGGCCTCGATAGTAATGTTCTCAAGTAGGGGTAATGGTTTCTTGTTTCTAGCCATAATTGTTACTTGGTGACTTCATTTTCTTCTTGCATATCTATGAACTGCTTATTGGCATCGTAGAATTCGTATTGCAAGAATGACATTTTCTGATTGGGAATAATACGCACTCCCAAGCCGTATTTCATCTGCCAGCGGCGTTTCAGTGAGATAACACCTTGATTGATAAATGCAGCTACATAGGGATGCACATGAAGTGTGAATTTCTTTATACCTACTTTGTTGACTAGGCAATCAATCTTACTTTCTAGTTGATCTGTGAACAAAATGCTTGCTTTAATCTTACCTGTACCATGACATGTGGGACAGCTTTCTTCTACTGCGACATCCATTGCAGGACGCACACGCTGGCGCGTGATTTGCATCAAACCAAACTTGCTGAGTGGAAGAATGTTGTGACGTGCACGGTCTTTCTTCATGTTTTCGCACATACGCTCATAGAGCAATTGGCGATCTTCAGCCAGGTTCATGTCGATAAAATCTACAACGATGATTCCTCCCATGTCTCTAAGACGAAGCTGGCGTGCTAGTTCATCTGCTGCACCTAGGTTGGTCTCTAAGGCATTGGCTTCCTGACCGTTTTCTTTCTTAATACGTGTGCCGCTGTTGACATCTACAACATGCATTGCCTCAGTGTGCTCAATAATCAGGTAAGCACCACGCTTGTAGTTAACTGTGCGACCAAATCCTGACTTAATCTGTTTGGTGACATTGTAGTTGTCGAAAATGGGTACATTACCCTCGTAAAGCTTAACGATACTTGTTTTTTCTGGGGCAATGAGTGACACATAATCGTGAATCTGCTGTTTAATTTCAGCATTATTCACATAGATACCATCATAAGTTGGGTTGAAAAGGTCGCGTAGCAAAGCCACAGCGCGTGTTTGTTCTTCGAACACCATCAATGGGCGCTCGGTTGTTTTCTGTACTTTAGTGATTGTATCGTCCCATCGCTTGAGCAGTACTTTTAATTCCTGATCAAGTTCTGCTGCTTTTTTACCCTCAGCAACCGTACGTACAATAACACCAAAGTTCTTAGGTACCATGCTCTGAACAAGTTGTTTTAAACGTGTACGCTCTTCGCCACGTTTAATCTTGCTAGAAACTGAAACCTTGTCGCCAAAAGGTATTAAAACCATATAACGTCCAGCAAAACTTAATTCACATGTCAAACGCGGCCCCTTAGTGTTGATGGGCTCTTTGACAATCTGAACAAGTATTTCCTGTCCAACCTTCAGGCTGTTCTGAATGCTTCCATCCTTTGGAAGGTCGGGTAGGTGAGTGGCCTTCTGGATGGGGAATAGTTTTTTGCGATCACTAGATACCTGTTTAAGGTATTTTTCGTAAGAACTGAATTGTAGGCCTAAGTCAAGGTAATGAAGAAAAGCATCCTTCTCAGATCCTACATCTACGAAACATGCATTAAGGCCAGGCATCAATTTACGAACCTTTCCTATGTAGATGTTGCCAACTGCAAACGAGACTTCTCTAGGCTCGTTCTGGTATTCCACCAATTGCTTATCTTCTAGTAAAGCAATGGAAATTTCTTTTGGTTGGACATCGATAATTACTTCACTTGTCATGTCTTTGACTTATCTTTCTATAATAATTAGTTGTCTTAAAACAGAAAGGGTGCACCCTGCACGTGTTTATGCCATGGGTACACTCCTCTCATTTCCTTCATGACGTAAAAGCTCTCTTTTACTTGCTCTTATGTCTGTTCTTGCGCAGTCTCTTCTTACGCTTGTGGGTAGCCATCTTGTGACCCTTCTTTTTCTTTCCGTTAGGCATAACTAAATAAAATTAATGTTTATTATTTTGTTTTGAAATTCCTTATTATTTTGTCATCTTCTCAATGAAGCTCTTAGCTGGCTTGAATGCGGGCAAATCGTGAGCCTCAATAACCAATGTGGTGTTCTTTGAAATGTTACGGGCAGTCTTCTGAGCGCGATGCTTTACGATAAAACTTCCAAAACCACGGAGGTATACATTTTCTTTCTGTTTTGCAAGGCTATTGCGGATTTCTTCCATAAAAGCCTCTATTGTAATCGCAACTTCTTTCTTGCCGATTCCTGTTTGTTGGGCAATATTGTTGACCATTTCTGCCTTAGTCATATTACTCTTAATTTACGTATTTATATTGTTATTTCTAATTTCGGAGTGCAAAGATACTGTTTTTCAGTTACATATAGAAATTTTTTAGGTATTTTTTCAAAAAAAACTTCCTTTGCGCTTACATTTGTTGTTCAAAATAGGTGATAAGTTCCTGTTTTGCCTCTTCATTGTCATTGTTAAGGTCGCGAATAATGCAGCCTTTCTCCATCAATGCAATACGCGTTGAAATGTCTGTGGTGTGTTGTAGATTATGGCTACTTATTAATATCGTAGCATTATACTTTTTATGGTATTCAGTTAGAAGGTGCTTCAGTGAACTTTGTGAGGTTGGATCTAGAAAGTTGAATGGCTCATCGAGAATAACTAGGCTTGGATTTCTCATTAAGGCTGCAATGATGCCAACCTTTTGCTTGTTGCCAGCAGATAGATTGCGAATCAGTTTGTTTTGCCCGAAGATTTCTTCATTGGCAAACGTTTCAAATTGCTGGAGTCGTGTCGAAAGTTCTTCGCTAGTGATATTACAAATTTTCCCCAAGAATGCAAAGTACTCGTCTGGAGTAAGGTAGTCAATTAGAAAACTATCATCTATATATGCGCCTGTTCTAGTCTTCCATTCTTCAGAGATAGAGGGATTGATGTCGTCTATCGTGATAGTACCTTCATCAGGTCTTAGAAGGTCTAGCATCATGCGGAAAAGAGTGGTTTTTCCGGCACCGTTATTTCCTACTAAACCAAGGATATCTCCGTCGTTCACAAAGAACGACGGGATATCGCTGGCTATTGTTTTTCCAAACTGTTTCTTAATGTTTGAAATGTTTATCATACGAGACCCTTTCCGTGGCAGTTTTTAAACTTTTTGCCGCTTCCACAGGGACAGAGGTCATTTCTACCAGGCAATTTGTCCTTTACAATTGGATTGTTGGGATGTTGAGCGCGTGTGTCAGACTGAGCCGCACGAGTCTGACTAGCATCGGTCATTTGCTCTTCTGGCAGGCTTTGCTTATTCTCTGTATACTGCTGACGGTTGGTGTGCTCTTCAGGAGCAGCCTCCTTTACCTCGCTTTGCTGCATTTCTGGAATGGCTGCACGAGTGAGGATTGAAACTGTCCGGTTATTCATATTGTTAACCATTGCGTCGAACAGTTTTACACTCTCCAATTTAAAGATAAGTAAAGGATCTTTCTGCTCGTAGCTGGCATTCTGTACAGAATGACGGAGCTCGTCAAGTTCGCGCAGATTTTCTTTCCATGCATCATCAATAATATGCAATAGCATCTGCTTCTCAAACTCCTTTACAATAGATTTACATTCTGTCTCATAAGCCTCTTTCAAGTTGCAGGCAATGTTGTACATTCTTCGGCCATCAGTAATGGGCACCATGATGCGCTCATACATATGTCCTTGATTCTCATATACCTGCTTGATGATAGGTGTTGCAACCTCAATAATTCTTTCGGTTTTACGATTGAAATTTGCAAGAGCGGCTTGGAATGATTCTTCTGCAAGATCATCCAGTTTTCTATCATTGAACTGCTGCTCTGAGAAAGGAACTTCCATCGCAAAAAGATGCAGGAATTCTTCTTTGCAACCTTCGTAATCATTATTCTCAAGGATGTACACAACACGATCCCAAATGGTATTGGAAATGTCCATACCAATTCGCTCACCCATCAATGCGTGACGACGCTTTTCATATACAACTGTTCGCTGCTTATTCATTACATCGTCATATTCCAACAAGCGCTTACGAATGCCGAAGTTATTTTCTTCCACTTTCTTTTGAGCACGCTCAATACTCTTGGATATCATGGGGCTTTCAATCATTTCTCCTTCTTTGAATCCCAGACGGTCCATGACCGCGGCAATACGTTCACTAGCGAACAAACGCATCAGTTTGTCTTCCAAAGAAACATAGAATACTGAAGAGCCTGGGTCTCCCTGTCGACCAGCACGGCCTCGCAACTGACGGTCTACACGACGACTCTCGTGGCGTTCTGTACCGATGATTGCCAAGCCGCCTGCAGCTTTTACTTCGGGTGAAAGCTTGATATCGGTACCACGACCCGCCATGTTGGTTGCGATAGTTACGGCGCCTTGTCCGTTGCTATCTTGCTGACCAGCCAATGCTACGATGTCTGCTTCTTTTTGATGAAGTTTAGCATTCAATACCTGATGGGGGATTCCTTCGCGTTTTCCAGTTTCTGGATCAGTGTACATATCCAACATGCGTGAAAGCAGCTCAGATATTTCCACAGAGGTGGTACCAATCAATGTTGGACGCCCTGCCTTACGCATTTTGACTACCTCCTCAATAACGGCACGGTATTTTTCTCTTGCAGTCTTGTACACACGATCGTCCATGTCGTTTCTTGCGACGGGTTTGTTGGTCGGAATCTCTACAACATCAAGTTTGTAAATGTCCCAGAATTCACCTGCTTCAGTTGATGCAGTACCTGTCATACCAGCAAGTTTGTGGTACATGCGGAAATAATTCTGAAGGGTGATAGTAGCAAATGTTTGTGTAGCTGCTTCTACTTTTACGTGTTCTTTAGCTTCTACAGCCTGGTGAAGACCGTCACTCCAACGACGACCTTCCATAATACGTCCAGTCTGCTCATCAACGATCTTTACCTCACCATCGATTACCACATATTCGTCATCCTTGTTGAACATGGTATATGCCTTCAAAAGCTGTTGTAGTGTGTGTACACGTTCGCTTTGAACTGCATAATGGTTTAGAAGCTCGTCTTTCTTGTTTAAGCGTTCCTCGTCTGTTAGTCCTTTTTCTGATTCTAACTCAGAGAGTTGTGATGCGATGTCAGGGAGTACAAACAGGTCCTTATCGTTAACTTGCGCAGCTAGCCATGCAGTACCTTTATCGGTGAGGTCACACGAATTCAGTTTCTCATCAACCACAAAGTATAGCGGTTCTACAGCTTCTGGCATCTTGCGGTTGTTGTTCTCCATGTATATTTCTTCCGTCTTGAGCATACCAGCTTTGATACCTTCTTCTGAGAGGTACTTAATAAGTGGCTTGTTCTTTGGAAGTGATTTGTGTGAACGGTATAGAGACAGGAATCCCTCGTCGGTCAACTCTTTATTGTTAGTCCTTTGTCCCTCTGAAATCTTTTGTTTTGCGTCTGCAAGATACTGTGTGGCCAATTGACGCTGAACTCCAACCAGCTTTTCAACCAGTGGCTGGTATTCTTCAAACATCTGTACGTCGCCTTTGGGTACAGGGCCACTAATGATAAGAGGTGTTCGTGCATCGTCAATCAATACAGAGTCAACCTCGTCGACAATGGCATAGTTATGGGCTCTCTGAACAAGGTCAGCAGGAGAAATGGCCATGTTATCACGCAAATAGTCGAAGCCAAACTCGTTGTTTGTACCAAACGTGATGTCAGCTTGGTAGGCTTTACGACGTTCGGGTGAGTTAGGTTGGTGCTTGTCAATACAATCTACACTTAGTCCGTGGAACATATATAGAGGTCCCATCCATTCAGAGTCACGTTTAGCAAGATAGTCGTTGACCGTTACTACATGAACACCATTTCCTGTCAATGCGTTTAGGAATACAGGGAGGGTCGCAACCAATGTTTTACCTTCACCTGTGGCCATCTCTGCAATCTTACCCTGATGAAGGACAACACCACCAAACAACTGTACGTTGTAGTGTACCATTTCCCATTTAAGGTCATTGCCTCCTGCAGTCCAGTGGTTGTGGTAAATAGCTTTATCGCCGTCGATTGTAATGAAGTCCTTGCGAGGATCTCCTGCTAGTTCGCGGTCAAAATCATTGGCAGTTACAATTGTATCTTCGTTTTGTGCAAATCTACGTGCTGTCTCCTTGACAATAGCGTAAACTTCAGGCATTACTTCGTTGAGTGCCTTTTCGTATTCCTCAAGTGCTTCTTTTTCAAGTTTGTCAATGTGAGCAAAAATGTCGGCACGCTCATCAATAGGCGTTCCTTCAATTGTGCCCTTTAGTTGTTCAATTTCCTCTTTTTGCTTTGTAGCGGCAGCTTGAACATATTTTCTGATTTCTTGCGTTCTTGCACGCAAGGCATCGTTATCTAATGTTTCTACTTGGGGTGATACAGCCAATACCTTTTCTACGAATGGCTGGATGAGTTTCATGTCTCGTGAAGACTTGTCACCAAACAAAGCCCTCAAAATTTTATTAAAATTCATCGTTTATGATATATTATTTTATTCTTTTACAGTAAATTGCATGCAAAGGTAGTCATTTTTTTGCTAAATCTGCAAGAAAAGACTATTATTTGCGATTTTGGGAGTAATACTTTCTTTAGTATAATGGTTCTGAAGAGCATGCATTTGGCGCTCTGATACGAATGCTGCGTGCTATTGCAGGAGCTAGTTGAGTAATACTTACTGGCTTGTTGATGCGTTCTGCATGGACGCCTGTTCCGTAGAAAAGAATGGGGAATTGTATATATGACGATCTATACTGCTCGCTTTTTTGAGTATCTTCGTTCATTACACGCCATCCTGGAGCAACGTCAATGACTAAATCGCCTCCGTGATCTGCAGAGAAAGCATTTCTCGTTTTCTCTATGTTTTCATTTTTACTTGTTATAAGTTGAAAGGAAGTATAAACATTTCGCACCCCTGACATCATAGCCAGTATTTCCTGAGCTTTTGAAGCTGCTTCATTAATGCTTATTTTCTTTGTTTCTAAGAGGTTGTGGTTTAAGTATATATGGTTACTGAATGTTGCTTCTACATAATTACCTTGTCCCCATACTCCTCCTAAGTACATGTTTAAAAGATTAGACGTCCTGTTCATGTAGAATGTTCCAGAAGGAATTCTATATGTTTCGTAGTCTGCGTCGTCTTCTTTATTATAGCCAGTACTTGTTAGTACAAATAAAACATTTTCTTTTCCAATGCGCTCTTCAATAAATTCGATCAGACGTCCCAGTTCATAGTCAAGGCGTACATAGGTGTCTTGTAGCTCAATCTGACATTTTGTTACGGATTGATGTTTGTAGGTTCCAGCATAATATGTGAGGCATAGCATGTCTGTTACCTTATCTTTACCCATTCCTGTGCTAAGCATACATTGCATAGCCAGATTTGAGATGTCTTCGTTGATAAGTGCGCTAGTTTGATAGTCTGCGTATTGATGATCACCCTTAATTGTGTGTTTGAAGGGCTTCTGTATGCTAGAGCTCATGAAATAGCTGAAATTACCAACTAATTCATTGATTGGCTCCCATGTGATGTTCTGTGATAGTTTTCCAGGTGCATGCAGACTGTTGAAATTTTGAATCCATGAAGGAAGGGAGTTGTAATAATAGCTAGACGAGCACCAAAATCCATTTTTCTCATCTAACCATACTGCTCCATTTGCAGCATGTCCTCCTGCCAGAATGGCAGCTTCGCAAGATGGGGCGATAGCATATATCACAGATTTTCCTGCAGTTCCAACTTTTAGTTCGTCAGTAATTGTAGATGTGTTTAGTTTTGCGGGCGAAGCCTTTTTCCTTGTCAGAAAGCCTTCTTGTTTTGTGTCTTCCACACAGTTTACTGGACGTAGGGTTTTTCTGCTCATCCAGTCTGTACCTGTTATATTATTATAATAAGGTGTGGTTCCCGTCATTAGTGACGCAATGGCTGATGCAATGTCTATTGGTGCAAAAGGGTATGATGCTTGAGTGTATACTCTTCCTTTGTTTAGCATCAGTTTGAATCCTTTTTCAGAATACAGGGGAATGAATGCTTCAAGATAATCATTGCGTAGTTGGTCAATAGTGATGTTGACCACCAGTCGAGGTGCGTTTTGTGGTTGAACCTCGCCTTGTGCTATTGTTTCGATGCTAAAGCCTAAAACGGCTAGTAACGTAATATAAAACTTTCTATTTGTCATTGTAATGTCTCAGTATTCTAAGCAGCAAACATAGTGCCACAATTTCCATTCCTTCAGCGTAGTCTTGCCAAATGCCACCAATAAAGAATATAAAGATAAGCAATGCATTGATACGAAACCAATAGCTTTTCTTCTTTTTTACGATTTTTGGTATAAATGCCAAAGCGACAGGATTTAGTATTAATACCTGAAGATTTGTGCTCGTTGTCGGATGTTGGGAGAATAGCATGACTGTAAGTAAGCAACCTGCGATTCCTGTTAATGTCATCAGTAAAGCATCAATCCATACGTATGTTGTTTTTTTATAGTATTCTATGCCAAACGCGATGAGGGAGAGACCTAAAAGAAGAAGTGCGCACATTGTTGGTGATAAAGGAAAATCTTCTTCGATAATCTGAACACCAGGTGCAACTAGTTCTCTTCGCTCTTTGACTAGGGGAGTTAAGACTCCGTTCCTGTTTATCATTGCATGATCGAAATCATTGCGAAGGTTAAAGGGAAGAAATTCTTGTTGGCGCGCATCTGTTTCTAAATCTGCTTTCACTCCCAAAAGGATGTCATTGCCAAAAGTGGCCCAAGGGTGATTTCTCGTGTATTCGCGCGTCATCTCCCTAAAAGATGGTGTATAATTATTGTTGTACGTATATTCAATTCTTCCCTGCAGGCATTGTTCAATGATGTTTCTTGGACGTGTAGAACAGTTGTCGTAGAACACGTTATATACATACATTCTGTTCTCTGGACGGTAATTGAAAGCCAATTCTTGGGCAATTCTTTGCTTTTCTACATTCGTAATGTTCAGAATTTGCTCTGTAACCTGACTGCCCCAATCCTTATAGTATTTGCAAAAGTAGTCATACGGGATGATTCCAAGTTCGTATTTGGGGATACCCAATACAAAACGAAGGATAAAAAATGGCTGTTTGAAATTAAAAACGCCATAGTTGAAGACTAGGTCTTCGCCTGTTTTAAGATCATGTATCCTAATGGCACTGTGACCGTACAGACTATAAAGCTCTTCGTGCGGAGAACAGGTGATAAGTCCAATCTCAATACTGTCAAGCCGGTCATTCTCGTCTGCAAAAGTTGTCGGGCAAACAAGAATTATCCCTGTAAAAACAAGGAAAATAGTTCTAAAAAAGTCTTTAAATTGTTTCACGATGCAAATTTAAGCTATATTTTCCACTTTCGGTGCGTTTAGTTCGATTTTTTTTAATAAATTTGCACGCTGAATAATAATCAAGATATGAATAAAAGAATTATATCTACAGTTTGCATGGCGGCGTTAGTCTTGATGACTAATGCGCAAAGTGGAACAAATTCCCCATATAGTCAGTATGGATTAGGAATCCTTTCTGATCAATCTCTGGGTTTCAATCGCGGTATGAATGGCGTGGGACTTGGAGTCCGTAAAGGTAATATCGTCAATACATTGAACCCTGCATCGTACTCGGCTGTTGATTCTTTGACAATGATGTTTGACGTTGGTCTTTCTGGCCAAATAACGAATTTTAAAGAAGGGAATGTTAAGGTCAATGCCAATAATTCAAATTTCGAGTATGCCGTTGGTAGTTTTCGATTGTTGCCGTCTGTCGGTGTGAGTTTTGGTATTTTGCCATATTCCAATATAGGGTATAATTATTATTCGGAGCAAAGACTTGAACTTACTCAGCAGACAATCACTGATACTCACACGGGCGAAGGTGGTCTTCATCAGGCGTTTATAGGTGCAGGTTGGCGTATTCTTAAGCCTTTGTCGGTAGGTTTTAATATAGCCTATATGTGGGGTACCTATAATCGTTCTGTTTCTAGTAGCTCAACTTCGTCTATCAATTCACTTACTAAGAGCTACTATGGTACAGTGAATAGTTATAACTTGGAGTTTGGACTCCAATGGCAGCAGCAGTTGTCAAGAAAAGATGAACTTACTATTGGCGCTACAGTTGGTATTGGACATAAACTGGGTTGTGATGCTAATTGTGAGATATTGGATATCAACTCTCAAACAGCTGCTACTGATACCACACTCTTTACGATTAAGAACGGTTTGGAGATCCCAATGACTTATGGATTGGGCTTGGCTTGGAATCATTCTAATAGATGGCTAGTTGCTGCAGATTTCTGCTTGCAGCAGTGGGGAAGTGTGAAGTATCCTTATTTCGATGGAAATATCAAGGATTATGTTTTGCGTGATGATATGTTGAAGGATCGTTATAAAGTGAATGTAGGTGCCGATTTTGTTCCGCAGCCTATGAGTCGTCGTTTCTTAAATCGCGTACATTATCGTTTTGGTGCTGGATATACTACACCATATTATAAAATAAATGGAGCTGATGGCCCTAAAGAAATTAGTGTAAGTGCCGGCTTGGGAATTCCTCTTCAGAACGCATATAATAATCGCTCGCTTTTGAACGTTAGTGCTCAATGGGTGCGTACTTCAGCAAAAGACTTGATAACCGAAAATACATTCCGTATTAATATTGGTCTAACTTTCAATGAACGATGGTTCATGAAGTGGAGAATTGATTAACATTCCTTATCTCATTGAGAACAATTAATCATATCATACAATTTGTCATAAGGGTGAGTATTTCATTCACTCTTATGATTTTTGTTTCATGTAATCAGGCACATGAACATGTTGCAGATGCAATCAATCCGCAAGACTCTGCGTCAATGATGACCTCTTATGGCGTTAATACACTCATTAGTGATTCTGGAGTCATCAAGTATCGTATAGTTACTGAACGCTGGGACGTGAATACGGTTAAGAATCCGTCACGTTGGGAATTCATGAAAGGCATCTTTTTCGAGCAATTTGATGAATTGTTGCATGTTCAAGCCTATATTCAGGCTGACACAGCATGGTATTACGATCAGCAGAGACTTTGGAAGTTACGTGGAAGAGTGAATATACGTAATGTCAATGGTGTTGTCTATACTTCCAACGAACTTTATTGGGATGGTTTGCGCCATGAGTTCTATTCTACAGAGTTCTCTAGAATAGTTACCCCCGAGCGAACACTAGAAGGTTCCTATTTTCGGAGTGATGAAAATATGAGTCATTATTTGGTAACCAATTCAAAAGGCTCTTTTCTCGCTTCTGATATGAGTGGAGAATCATCTGATGGTGCTTCACAGCCCGATACGTCAAGTACGCCAGATAGCGTGTATGTTCGACCTGCTGTGGTAAAGCATGCAGCTTCAAGATAACTAATCATTATGCCAATGGTCTCAACTGCTGATATTATAGGATTATTTTTAACAATGATTTTTTCATCCTTCTTTTCAGGCATGGAAATCGCCTTTGTTTCAAGTAATCGTTTACGTGCAGAAATGGATAGAGAGAAAAATGGTCTTTCTCAGCGAGCTCTGTCTATTTTCTATAAATACCCAAATAATTTTATTTCCACAATGTTAGTTGGAAATAATATTGCATTGGTTATTTATGGTATTCTCTTTGCTCGTATATTCGATGCAACACTTTTCCATGGTTTTAGTGATGGTGTTCGTGTGACGTGCGACACGTTGCTTTCTACCTTGGTCGTCTTGTTTACCGGCGAATTTCTTCCCAAAAGTATTTTTAAGTCTAATCCTAATGGGTTGCTCACTATCTTTGCAGTTCCTGCATGGATTTGTTATGTAGCTCTTTGGCCTATCTCACGTTTTGCAACACTTCTTTCAAGGGGCTTGCTTCGAGTGTTTGGTGTTCATATGCAGAAGGAAGCGGATGATAAAGAGTTTACTAAGGTGGATTTGGATTACTTGGTGCAGTCAAGTATTGACAATGCTGCTAATGCGAATGATATCGATGAGGAGGTTAAAATATTCCAGAATGCGCTTGATTTTACCGATACAAAGGTGCGTGACTGCATGATACCACGCACGGAGATTGACGCCGTTGAAGATACTTGTAGTATTGATGAATTGAAGCAGAAATTTGTTGAAAGTGGACATTCTAAGATCGTCGTTTATCATGAGGATATAGATCA
The DNA here is from genome assembly GCF_000621725.1 of Xylanibacter brevis ATCC 19188. Taxonomy (GTDB): domain Bacteria; phylum Bacteroidota; class Bacteroidia; order Bacteroidales; family Bacteroidaceae; genus Prevotella; species Prevotella brevis. Next base: position 103,364 of record NZ_JHXM01000011.1, on the reverse strand, counting down.
TATCGTTGGCTATATTCATTCTTCTGAAATGTTCCGCAATCCTCAAGACTGGACTCAAAATATTCGCACGATGACGTTTGTACCAGAAACGATGCCTGCTAGTAAGATGATGCAGACATTTCTGGCGCAAAAAAAGTCTTTAGGTGTTGTAGTTGATGAGTTTGGTGGTACAAGTGGTCTCATAGCCCTAGAAGATATAGTCGAAGAAATCTTCGGCGATATTGAGGACGAACACGATTCTACGCATTATATTTCCAAACAACTTGACAATGGCGAGTATCTTCTTTCTGCGAGACTTGAGATTGAAAAAGTCAATGAAATGTTTGGCCTCGAACTTCCTGAAAGTGACGACTATATGACTATCGGAGGCTTAATTCTTCATGAGTATCAGAGTTTTCCCAAACTCAATGAGATAGTATCTATTCCTCCCTATGAATTCAAAATCATTAAAAATACAGCAACAAAAATAGAACTTGTTCGACTTAAAGTTAACGAGAGTAGTAATTTTTCGTAAAATTATGCCGTCGTTTCAAGTTAATTTAGTAATTTTGTCGGCTGAATCGGGGAATCCGAGCATAATATTAGTTCGAATAACTAAAAATTAAATAATAAAAAACAAAAACAAAATGGCAGCAATTGGAAAAATTAGAAGCTGGGGAACCTTCCTGGTAATTGTACTGGGAATTGTGCTCCTATTCTTTATTTTGGAGTATGCAGGTGAAGCTCTGCGTACTATTACAGCTACAAACAGTCAGACAATTGGTAAGGTAATGGGCGAGAAGGTCTATTATCAGGATTATCAGGCTCTCGTTGATGAGTATCAGGAAGTGCTCAAAATGCAGGGTTATGATGACCTGAACGAGGACCAGATGAACAATGTCAGAGACATGGTTTGGCAGAATTACGTTACTAATAAACTGATTGAAGCCGAGGCAGAGAAACTAGGTTTGATGGTTACTGACGAGGAAATAGCAAATATCCTTCGTGAGGGAACTAATCCAATTCTCTATCAGTTACCTCTTAGTCCACAGTTCTTTAATCAGCAGACTCGTCAGTTTGACTACAGCATCGTAACTACTCAGTACGAACAGCTGAAGCAGTTGGCTGCTCAGGATGCTCGCTATCAGGAGCAGTATTCAACATTTGATCGCTACTGGAAATATGTCGAGAAGCAACTTCGTCAGCAGCTTCTGCAGTCAAAGTACCAGAGCCTCCTTGCTGGTTGCGTTATGTCTAACCCAGTTGCTGCAAAGGCAGCATTTGAGAATCAGTCTCAGGAGAGCAGCATTCTGCTTGCAGCATTGCCTTATAGTATGGTTAATGATAATGATGTAACGGTATCAGATGCTGATCTTAAGGCTAAGTACAACGAGAAGAAGGGTATGTTCCGTCAGGTAGTTGAGACACGCGACATCAAATACATTCCTGTACATGTTAAGGCTTCAGAAGCTGATCGTAAGCAGTTGATGGATATCATGAAAGGTTGTGTTGCTGATTTCAAATCAGATAGTTTAAAAGCTTCTGAAGTTGTTCGTCGTGCACAGTCTAAGATTGCATACAATGGCCTTCCTGTAACACGTGAGGCTTTGCCTAGTGATATCGTTGCTCACCTTGACTCTATGGCTATTGGACAGGTATCTCAGCCATTCGAGACAACTGGTGATAATACATTCAATGTTATTAAGTATATCTCTAAGGTTCAACAGCCTGACTCTATTGAGGTTCGCTCAATCTTCCTTGCAAACGAAGAGTCGGCCGACAGTGTGCTGAAGGCACTTCGTGGTGGTGCACAGTTTGATTCTATTGCAGCTCGCTACAATCAGCCTGGTACAAAGAATTGGTTTACTTCTGCCAACTATCAGTCAGCTCCCACTATCGATGCTGATACAAAGAACTATGTTGAAGCTCTGCTCTCTATGCAGCGTGGTGAACTTAAGAACCTGAAGATTTCACAGGGAAATATCGTATTTGAGGTAACCGATCGTCGTGCTATTGTTGATAAGTACAATGTCGCTATTGTAAAGCGTGATATCAACTTCTCTAACGATACTTATAACGAGGCATTCAATAAGTTTAGTCAGTTTATTAGTGAAAACTCAACCATCGAGGCGATGGAAGAAAATGCAGCTAAGAATGGTTACAACGTTTTAACTCGTGCAAATGTTTCAAATGCAGTTCACACGATTGCTGGTATCCGTGGAACACACGATGCTTTGAAATGGGTGTTTGATGCTAAGCCTGGTGCTATCTCTCAACTCTACGATCGTTGTGGTGACAATGACTATATGCTTGTTGTTGCCCTTGATAAAATTCACGAGAAGGGATATGCTGATTTCGAGTCTGTTAAGGAGACTTTGAGACCTGAGGTTATGAATGATAAGAAGTTCGAGATCTTGTCAAAGAAGTTTGAGGGTGTTAAGAGCATTGCAGATGCAAAGAAGCTGAATGCTCGTGTTGATACCGTTCGTTTCATTACATTCAGTAGTCCCGTTTTTGTTCCTTCTACTGTTGCTAGCGAGCCCGCACTTAATGGTGCTGTTGCTGCTACTGAGAAAGGTAAGTTGAGTCGTGTTGTAAAGGGTAAAGCTGGTGCTTATATGTTCCAAGTAGTTGACAGAAAGAATCGTGAGGGCGCTAAGTTCGATGAGAAGCAGATGCAGTTGCAGCTGCGTCAGCAGAATATGCCTAACGTTCAGATGTTGTTACAGGACCTTTACGAGAAGGCCAATATCGAGGATAATCGCTATCTGTTCTTCTAAGTAATAGATAGAATTAGTTATAAAAAGCTGCCGTCAGGACTTGAGGTTTTGACGGCAGCTTTTTTATATAAGGCTCCAGTCTTCCGTGTGATTAATGTCTGGCATGAGTTCTCCTGTTCTTTTTACAATGGTGATTACGTCAAATCTCCATGGACCATTTAAGTGATGCGATTTTACATAGTGGTTGATTGCCATTCTTAGGTTCTTTTGCTTATTGTAGTTGACTGCTTGTTCTGGTTCTATAAAGTCTCTATTTCTTCTCGTTTTTACTTCTACGAATACAATACAATCCCTTTGTCGCGCAATAATATCGATATCCTTATGACTGGAGTGCCAGTCACGTTCCAGTATGGCGTATCCCTTCTCTCTTAGGTAGGCTGCAGCTAACTCTTCTCCCCATTTACCTAGGGTTATGTGCTCAGGTGTTAGTCTTGGATTTGTCATCCTTCTGTTGGCCTGTTGTAGAAAACCTTCGCATCTTTTAAGCGCGTCTTGCATCCATTCGTTCTCGCAGTTCGTGTTGCTTATAAGTCTCTTTAAAGCCATATATATCTTATAAGCTTCATCCATTCTTCCTTCATCCGTCCTGCGTTTGAGTACGTCGGTGGCAGTGAGAAACATCACTGCGGAAGTTCTAGCGTCTTTTACAGATGCATATAGTCTTCTGGCAGCTTCGTAGGCATCTTCAGTGTGTCCAGCTTTTCGTAGTTCTAAAATATCATTGGTTGTCATGCTGTTTCGTCTTTGTATTTCAATTGTTTAATATGATAAAAGCGCCGCTTTTCTCGAAGAATTGCGGCGCTTTTGTCTTCTTATAAGGCTTCATCATCAGGTCTTGTTGGTCTCTTTACGAGTTTCGGCAAATGCTTTTTCTTTCTTAGATAGTTTTCTTTGCGTATTTCGTAATCCTGCTGATGCTTCTCTAAATATCCGTCTGCCATCTTGTTGTTTATTTAAACTTTCCGTAAACCACATTGATGGTTATTGGATCGTTAGGATTGTTTTCTCCACCTACCAAGCGAATGCTAGATAGTGACATGTCGTGTTCCACACGAGTTAGGGTAGAGGATGAGTTTGAAGTCTTAACATTCACGGGTATCAGCAATACCTTGTTCCAGTTAGGATGTTTTGTCTCCCATGCTGCATCTTTTGCAATACCATCTGCTCTTACTTGCCATAAATAAGTAATCAGGTTTGATATATTGGTGAATGTGTAGGTGTTTGTGCTTGATGCAAACGATGTGTAGTACGATGTTTTGCCATCGGGAACATCATTATTCTCAAAATAGGAGATGAGACTATCCTTTTGAATCATAATGATGGTTTGTGGTATGCCTAGTTGGCGGCTGTCTGACGATTGGTTGTTCAGACGTTGGAACACAATCTTAGCTGCTAATAATGAGTCGTTCTGATGGTTCTCCTTAATGTCGGTAACAGGAAGCTCAACTTCTGTGAAGAGTCCTGCTGGAGATTTGATATATGTGTGAGTGTTCTCTTCTGCCAGATTTTTTATGACGTTCTTGTCATTTATAATATGGCTAGTTTGAAGAACCTCTTTGGTTCCGGCTAGTGTTAGAATACCACTGGTTACTGCAGTATCAGCATCGATACGATAGTGTACTCTTAATCCTATATTTGAAATCTTTGAATGAAATCCCACACCATCTGTCATCTCAAAGTAGAAGCCAGGGCAAAGGTTATGGATGAATGAGTATGAGTTCTTGAAATATTCTGGATGATCATAGTAATTACGCATCAGGTATGTGCCATAGTTGTTGTAGGTTACACCATTCTTTGTGTATGGCTCGTTTAGCGTAATACGTATGTGGTTCAAATAGTTTGATTCATTGCGCACACTATCTTCTTCCATTAAATTCTTATATGTGAAGACCTTGCTTTTGTTCAGTCCATCAGCAAGGATTTGGTTGTGGCTCACAGGATCATAGTTTGAGTAATACTTCACGCCTTCCTCCATGGGATTAGCTAGTTCTCGAACACGCATCTTGACGGCAGTCAAACTGTCGTTGTTATTGTATGCAGATTCAATATAAATTAACAGTTCGCATGAGTCTGCAGCTGCTCGCCCATTGTCTCTTCCAACAATTTTGTTTTCAGGTGAGATGTATGTATGCTCTAACAGGTGAAACTGCGTAGTGAATTCACTTCTAACTTCAGCGCCTGTTTCTGGATCTTTTACCTTTCCAAGGTAGAAAGAATTACTCAGCGAAAGAACAGAATCTGCAACATATGTGCGTGAAGTGGCATGAAATGCGGCATCGACAATAGAGAGATTGTCGTTCTCGTCAGTCAGCGATCCGCCAAGTGTCACTGTACTTTCATCACAAGAAGAAATGGCTATTGCTACGAATGTAGCGCCAGCCATGTACTTAAAAACGTTCATCATTTTTATTGTATGATGTTATTATCAATTTATTATTCCACCGGATCTGGATAAATCTGATCATAGAAGCTTTCGTATGCGTCAGCAAAATCTTCTGTGAAGGGCAACAGCGGAATTTCTTTTTTCTTAGTGTATTTGATCAGTTGCGCATTGGCATCTTCGCTAGCCTGAATGACACCATCGCTATAATCAATAGCAAGCTTTCCTAACTCCACGAAGTCAAATTTGTCTTTGTATCCAGCCAGCAGTTCAGCTTTAGCCTCTCTGAATTCCAGACATTTCTTGAAGTTTGTACCCAAATCATTTTTTAAGCCCTTGGTAAACAATGAGGTAACAATCTTTGTATTGGCAAAAGAGGGCTCATCGTGGTAAGCTGTTTTTACGTACAATGGAACTACGGCACTCATCCAACCCTGGCAGTGAATGATGTCTGGTACCCAACGCAGTTTCTTGACGGTCTCGAGTACGCCTCTTGCAAAGAAGATGGCACGTTCACCATTATCAGGATAATCCTCTCCAAGCTCGTCTGTAACCATCTGGCGTTTAGAAAAATAATCGTCGTTGTCGATGAAATATACTTGAACGCGGCTAGACTGAATGCTTGCGACTTTAATAATTAGGGGATGGTCGGTGTCGTCAATAATGAGATTCATACCAGAGAGTCTGATCACTTCATGAAGCTGACCTCTGCGCTCATTGATATTTCCCCACTTAGGCATGAACGTACGGATTTCATGGTTCTTCTCTTGCATTGCTTGAGGAAGAGCACGTCCCATGAGCGATAGATTCGTATCAGGAACGTAAGGAGCAATCTCCTGGTTGATAAAAAGAATCTTTTTCTTTGCCATTACTATTTGATTATTTCCATGCAAAGGTACGAAAAAAAATCTTAAAAGACGCATTAAAAGGTCTTATTTTATGAAAAAGTGACATTTGAGAGGCTATTTTTTAGTCTTTTTTTTCCATATTTGCAAAAATTGTTGTTACTTTGCACCGCAATTTACGCCATGATATGAATTTTGGTGATTAAAGATATACAATATTGATGAAAGTTTTAAGTAAAATTGTTGACCTGCAAAACGAACTTTTTGAGGCGAGAAAGCAGGGACACTCTGTCGGATTAGTTCCCACGATGGGAGCATTGCATGAGGGTCATGCATCGCTTGTGCGCCATAGTGTTAAGGATAACGATGTAACAGTGGTATCAGTATTTGTAAATCCTACTCAATTCAACGATAAAAATGACCTTAAAAATTATCCGAGGGATTTAAAAGCTGACTGCGAATTGTTAGAGAAATGTAAGGCTGATTACGTCTTTGCTCCCGAAGTGGAGGATATGTATCCAACTCCCGATATGCGTCAGTTCGAGTATCCTCCAGTATCTACTGTTATGGAGGGCGCACATCGTCCTGGCCATTTCAACGGAGTGTGTCAGGTGGTAAGTCGTCTTTTTTACATAGTTCGTCCAGATCGGGCTTATTTTGGTGAGAAAGACTGGCAGCAGATAGCTGTCGTGAAGGCAATGGTCAAGCATCTGGACCTGAGGGTTCAAATCGTGGAATGTCCGATTGTTCGTGATGACGATGGATTGGCTCGTTCCAGCAGAAATACATTGTTAAAACCAGAAGAACGCGCTATCGCTCCTAGAATCTATGAAGCATTGAAGGACAGTGTTGTATATAGCAAGACTCATTCGTTGAAGGAAACACATGATTATGTGGTTGACTCGATTAATGCTGTTGACGGACTTGACGTGGAGTACTTCTCTATCGTAGATGGTAATACGCTTCAGGACCTTGCTGATTGGGATACTTCTGATTATGTAGTAGGATGTATTACTGTTTATTGTGGCAAGACCCCCATTCGCCTTATCGACCATATAAAATATAAAGAATCATGATGATAGAAGTATTGAAGTCAAAGATACATTGTGCTCAGGTAACGGAAGCGAACTTGAACTACATGGGTAGTATCACTATCGACGAAGCTTTGCTTGATGCAGCCAATATGATTGCTGGCGAGAAAGTACAGATTGTTGATAATAACAATGGTGAGCGCTTCGAGACATATATCATAAAGGGTGAGCGCGGTAGTGGTTGTATTTGTCTAAATGGTGCCGCTGCACGAAAAGTTCAGGTTGGAGATACTGTCATCATCATTTCGTATGCGTTGATGGATTTTGAAGAAGCAAAGACTTTCAAACCGACAGTTGTTTTCCCAAAGGACAATAAGTTGGTTTAATCTTGTAAACTTATATATAAGAACGGCGGATCTTCTTGATGAAGTCCGCCGTTCTTTATTAGTTAATTAAGCTGTTGCTTGATAAAGTTTTCGAGTTCTACGCCTCTTAACTCTTTTGCTATGATTTTTCCATTGTTGTCTAAAACCATAGTGAATGGAATTGCTCTTACTTGGAATCTTTTTGCTGGTTCAGATTGCCACCCTTTCAAATCGGAAACTTGTGGCCATGTGAGTCCCATGCTTTTGATGGCTTTTTTCCATTCATCTGCATCCTCATCAAGAGAAATACCAATGATGCCTAAGCCTTTTGGCTGATAGTCCTTGTATAGCTTCACAATGTTGGGCATTTCCCTGCGACATGGGTTGCACCATGAGGCCCAGAAGTCGAGAACTGTTATCTTATGTTTACTAACCTCGCTCATGATGCTCAGTGGTGCTCCATCGGGTGTGGTCAGTGTGAAATCTTTAATTTCTTTTCCTACTGCTAGATCCTGATAGGCCGATATACGCTCTCTTAACTCTTTGATAAGCTGGCGCTTTTTGAATTTTTCAGGCATCTTCTCAATCAGTTCAGAAGCCTTCTCTGGTGTAAGTGCCTCTTCGTTGATGGGAATGTTGACTACTAGGTAGTAGCCAAATTCATTGTCGATATTGTCAGAAGCAAGTTCAAGAATTTTGTCAAGCATTTCTTTCTGCAGATTCTTGTATTGCTGGAATATGGCCTTCTGCTGCGCTTCTGTCATCTCGTCAGGTTTTGCCGTCATCATCAACTCTTCAGCTTTTTTCGCATATTCCGTGTTGATATCCTCGAAAATCTGCAATCCATCATTGGCTTTAGTTCCTGATACCTTAGAATTACCATCAGCAGAGAAATGAATCTTGATGGTTCCAGGTTCTTTGAAGAACGATACCGAATTCATAGATGCGGGTGCTCCTAGCAAATAGAGGGCAGCCGAATCTACTTCTCCTTCGTATTCGAACTTACCATTACTGATGGTCAGTGTGTCGGTAGGATTACCAAAGGCGTCAACAATAAACAGTGTGTCTCCGTCAGACATTCCTTCAGTAGTTCCCTCAATCTTATAACTGTTTGAGTGACATGCTGAAAAGAAAAGGGCTAAACTAGTTAGCCCAATAGATAATTTATGAGTCTTCATACAATATTGTTATACTAGATATTGATCGCTGATGCTCTCGTTTGCAATCACGCGGCGAATAGTCTCGGCGAACATGTCTGCAACTGAGATCTGCTTAACCTTTGCGCAACGCTGAGTGTAAGGAATTGAATCGGTAAATACAATTTCCTCAAGAGCAGACTCTTGAACTCTTTCACTAGCAGGTCCGCTCATCACGCAGTGCGAAGCACAGGCTCTAACGCTACTTGCGCCGGCAGCCATCATTAGATCGGCAGCCTTAGTGATGGTACCAGCGGTGTCAACCATATCGTCGATGATTACAACGTTCTTACCTTCTACGTCACCAATGATTTGCATAGACTCTACTACGTTTGCTCTAGCACGAGTCTTGTTGCATAGAACCAGTGGACAACCAAGATATTTGGCATATGTGTTAGCGCGCTTTGAACCACCGACGTCAGGAGATGCAATGACCATTTCCTTCAGCTTCAAACTCTGTAGATAGGGGAGAATAACGCCTGACGCGTAGAGATGATCTACGGGAACATCAAAGAAACCTTGAATCTGATCTGCGTGCAAGTCCATCGTGATAACACGGTTAACTCCTGCGGTGCTAAGAAGATCGGCTACGAGTTTCGCACCAATTGAAACGCGTGGCTTATCTTTTCTGTCTTGACGCGCCCATCCAAAATAGGGGATAACAGCATTGATGGTACGGGCAGAAGCACGTTTCGCTGCGTCAATCATAAGCAGCAGTTCCATCAAGTTGTCACTAGAGGGAAATGTGCTCTGCACCAAGAATACATCGCGACCACGAATTGATTCTTCGTAAGACACTGCGAATTCTCCGTCAGAGAACTTTGTCATCTGCATTTTACCTAAAGGGCAACCCAAACTTTGACAGATTTTTTCAGCCAGGTACTTAGTTGCTGTACCTGAGAATACCATGTAGGAGTTTTGTGTACTCATTTTTTTATTGTATAATCGAAAATTAACTTACTGCCTTTTGTAATTTCTGGAAATGTGTGATCAGCTCTTTGAAGTCTTGACCATGATGAATACTAAATCTATTCCATATATCACCACAAATCACGACTCCGCCAAAGCCAAGATCTTTCATTTCTTTTATATTATCCAGGCATATACCACCCATAGCGTATACATGTCTGTCAATTAATCCTTTCTTCGACGCATTTCTCAAGCTTTCCATGTCGAGTGTCTGTTTGTCGTCAGGATTACTATTGCTATCAAAGATCGTCTTCAGGAAAACATAGTCGTTGCGCTTTTTGGCATCATGAAGTTCTTCAATGCTATGGCATGTACAACTTGTATGTCCTTTGTATCCTTCAGGCTTTTCAATATCTGCAGCGTCAAGATGAATGCCGTGCAGCCCATATTCTTCTTTCAGGTAGAAATGGTCGTGAACAGTAATCTTTTTATAATAGTCTTCAGAGAGAAGGGTAAGAAGCCGTTCAGAATATACTGGTTCTGAACCGGGCTTGTATAGATGCAGATTCTCCATGCCTTCTTCAAAAAGACTTGTCAGAATCTTGTCTTCTTCCACGAAAAACGTGGCTCTTGTAAGGATGATAAGCTTCATCTTTTAAGCCATTATTTTATTACGTTATAAAGAATTTGCTGTTTTGCGATGCAAAGTTACTAAATAAAATCCGTATTGAGTAATATTTCAAGTTTTTTTTTGTTTTTGTTCTTTATCTTTGGATTTTCTACAGATGTATATCAATAAATACACATCTTTTAATTGTTGAAGTGGAGAGCCTGCGCTTTTTATTATTATCTCACAATTTTACCCTGAAGAACGTTGTTTTTTGATTCAACGTTTTTCAGGGTAAAACACGCAGACAAGACAATCGCATCTTGTCTTTCTTAGTTTCCAATACCCGAGAAACCCATGAAGGCGAGGCTAAGCAGGCCGGCTGTGACTAGTACGATAGCCATACCTTGCATGCCCTTGGGTACATCGTTTAGTGCCAACTGTTCGCGAATGCCGGCAAACACGGTTAGAGCTAGGCCAAAGCCAATTGCCGTAGATAGGGCATACATCACAGAGTGAGCCAGAGACATTTCTTTCTGAATAACTAGGATGGCGACACCCAGCACGGCACAGTTAGTGGTGATAAGTGGCAAGAAGATACCCAATGCCTGATACAGAGTTGGAGAAACTTTCTTCAGTACAATCTCTATCATCTGAACAAGTGAGGCAATGACTAGAATGAAAGCAATAGTTTGCAAATACTCTAGATGGAAGGGTACTAGCAGGTAGGATTGTACCAACCATGTGACTAATGTGGCCAGAACCATAACAAAGGCTACTGCTGCCGACATTCCCAATGAGGTGTCTATCTTTTTAGAAACGCCCAAGAAGGGGCATATGCCCAAAAACTGCGCCAACACAATGTTGTTGACAAAGACAGCACTTATGAAAATCAGTAAGTATTCCATATTCTTGTAATATCTTTATTGAAAATTATTTCCTTGCAGCAATGCTAAAAGGGATATATATTATCGTTCTGTTATTTTTCTGACTAATGCAATAAGATAGCCTAAAGTTATGAATGCACCAGGAGCCAAGACGAATAGCAGAATGTTGTATTGCTCGGAGATGATAGTGTAGCCGAAAAGAGAGCCTGCACCTAGCAATTCTCGAACCATGCCTAACAAGGTAAGTGCCAGCGTGAATCCTAGTCCAATGCCAATACCATCGAAAAGCGATGCCAGTGGTGTGTGTTTGGATGCAAAGGCTTCAGCGCGCCCCAGAATGATGCAGTTGACAACAATAAGTGGTATGAATAGTCCTAGTGCCTTATCGATAGCAGGCAGGTAGGCCCGAATGGTCATCTGTAGGATGGTGACGAAGGCTGCAATCACAACGATGAATACAGGTATGCGAACCTTGTCGGGCGTTATACTTTTTAGGCACGAAATGACCACATTGGTGCATATAAGAACAACCATGGTAGCTAAGCCCATTGAAAGACCATTGATGGCTGAAGACGTGGTGGCAAGTGTAGGACACATGCCAAGCATCAGTACAAAGGTAGGATTCTCTTTGATGATGCCATTCTTGATAATTTGTATAGCTTTCATTTCACTTATTCCTTCTTATCTTTAGTTTGTGGAGTGGCTGCTGTTTCTCCATCGATAGACATTGTTTTATAAGCACGATAGGCATTGTTGACAGCTAAAAGAAATGCTCTACTTGTAATGGTAGATGCAGTAATAGCATCTATGGTACCACCGTCCTTTGATACCGTGAGAGGCTTAGCGGGGGATAGACCAATGATGGAGCTTTTTTGTCCACTTTGAAACCACTCAGTGACCTTGGCGCCTAGTCCAGGCGTCTCGGCATGTTCTAAAATTGTGTAGCCCAAAATTTTGCCCTGGTTATTGAATCCTACCAATACACGCAGCTTGCCGCCAAAGCCATTGGTGGTGCTTTCCACAGCTGCACCAAGCTCATTTTGATAAACTAAGAATAGTTGCGGTTTGCCACTATCGTCGGTTTGCTGAACTGTGTCTGTGCGGCTGACGCAGATGTCGTCGGCCTGCATCACCGCCTTGATGCCATCGGCTAAAGCCTTCTGCTGCTGTAAGGCAATAGGTTCACTGGTTATATGGTTTACACTGGCTAGTACGATGCTCATAATAATAGCAACTCCCGTAAGTACCAGCACCATATTTATTAATGATGATTCAAGCTTTCTCATTTCTTGATCTCCTCTCCGAATCTTTTTGGTTTCATGTAATTGTTGATGAGTGGTGTGAAGGCATTCATGATAAGAATGGCAAATGACATGCCCTCAGGATAGGATCCCCAATTGCGGATAACGATGGTGAGCAGACCGATGCAAACACCATATACAAGCTGACCACGGGCGGTCATTGGAGATGTAACATAATCAGTGGCCATGAAGATGGCACCAAGTAATAGCCCGCCACTTAGAATGACAGTAGTTGGGTCAGCGTAAATCGGGTTGATAATATGCATTACCGTGCTGAATAAGAAAACCGTTGCAATGATGCTGACGGGAATATGCCAGGTGATAATGCGTCGCCATAACATAAAGGCTAAACCTAACAAGAGGGCTAGTCCGCATATCTCACCGATGGTTCCTGCGCCACCGCCAATAGAATGGTTGCCTAGCAATAGGTGAAAAGCATCAGGTAACTGATCGAGTACGGCCGCATCGCCCGTTTGAATTGCCTGCTTCATAATGGATAGGGGGGTGGCACCAGTGACAGCATCTGTATATTGCCATAACTGGCCGGGCTGGGGCCAACTAGTCATCTGGGCAGGAAAGGCAACAAGCAGTACACAACGACCAACCAAAGCTGGATTGAATATATTATTACCGAGACCACCAAACGTCATTTTGGCTACACCTATGGCAAATAAGGCGCCGATAATAACAATCCAAATTGGTAGGTTAGATGGTAGGTTCATGCCTAGAAGAAGGCCTGTCAAAGCTGCTGATCCATCGAGAATGCTACATGTCTGGCGGCCCATTACATACTTGGCGATGAACCACTCGAAAAATACACATGCTATAACACTGGAAAGGCAAACGACAATAGAGCCAATGCCAAAATAAACAAACGATACCAGCAAGGCAGGTATTAGCGCGATGATGACACCATACATATTGCGCTCTACGGAATCATTTCCGTGAGCATGTGGCGAAAGAGATACTATAAGTTGTTTCATTTTATTTGTCTTGATTTAATGATACCCATAACGGTGCTCTTACCTAAGCGGATATTGTCCAGCAACGGACGATGCGCAGGACACGTGAACTGACACGAACCGCATTCTATACAACTGACGATGTCGTTGCGCTCGGCACGTTCCCATTCCTTGAAAGCTGAAAGCTTTGCCAAAAGATAGGGTTCAAGTCCCATCGGACATGCGGAGACACATTTGGCGCAACGGATACACGGGGCAGGTGTCCGACGACGAGCTTCATCGCCCGAGAGGATTGTTACGGCATTTGTACCTTTGCAGATAGGCACCTCGGTAGAAGTGAGTGCTTTGCCCATCATAGGTCCACCAGCCAAGACTTTGTTGTCGTCTTCCGGCATCCCTCCGCATAGATCTATCAGTTGTAGCATAGGAGTACCTATACGCACTAGATAGTTTGCAGGTTTCGATAGCTTTTTACCTGTAACAGTCGTATAGCGTTCGATAAGTGGTTTGTGTTTCATAACTGCTTCATATACAGCGTAAGCAGTACCAACATTCTGAACTATTGCTCCAACGTTGACGGGGATGGCTGGCGGTGCTGGTACTTGGCGCCCAATGACTGCGTCAACCAACTGCTTTTCGCCTCCCTGGGGATAGCGTTGCTGTAGAGGTACTACCTCAACCTTGTAATCTGAGTTACAGAACACTTCGTTGCATTTTTGCTTGAGAAGCTTGATAGCTGCGGGCTTGTTAATTTCAATGCCAATATAGCCTCGTGTCACCTTGGCTGCTTTCATTAACAATTCCAGTCCTACAAGTATCTCATCACTATGCTCCATCATCAGACGGTAATCGGCTGTTATATAGGGTTCGCACTCTACGGCATTAATTATCACACACTCGGCCTTGGCTTTTGGTGGCGGACAGAGTTTGATAAATGTCGGGAATCCTGCTCCACCCATACCGGTGACACCTCCTAACTTGATTCGATTCACAATCTCCTCGGGCGTCAGCTCAGGATGGTCTTTCACTAATTCTAGTTTTTCTGTTCGGTCGATAGAAGGTTCCCATTCGTCACCTTCCACGTTGATAAAAATGGCAGGTTTGCGATAGCCTGTGGCATCAATGGCGGTATCGATTTTGAGTACGATGCCACTGACTGATGAATAGATGGGAGCCGACACAAAACCACCAGCCTCGGCTATTAACGTACCGACCTTAACAAAATCTCCCTTCTTGACAACAGGCTTGGCTGGAGCACCGATATGTTGCGACAATGGAAAGATGGCTTGTGTGGGCAATGGGGCTGACTGGGTTGGCACTTCGTGGGTCAACTTGTTCTCATCCGGGTGAATACCACCTATGCTGAATGTCTTAATTTTCATGCTTCTACCTCCTTTTTTACTTCTGTGTTCTTGGGTAATGGGAAATTGACAGCTTGGATGGCCTTTGTAGGACAAATAGCTACGCACTTCTTGCAGAGACGACATTTCGTGAAGTCAATGTAGGAGAGGTTTTCTTCTATGGTAATTGCTTCGAACTGACACTCTTTTGCGCATTTGCCACAACCAATACAGGCGGATTTGCAAGCCTTCATGGCAATTGCGCCTTTGTCACGATTGACACACGAAACAAAGACTCTTCGATTCTTTGGGCCCTTCTTGCGTAATTCGATGATATGTCGAGGACAAGCTTTGACGCAAGCACCACATGTCACACATTTATTTTCGTCAACTTCGGGCAGACCGGTTTCTTCATTCATGTGGAGGGCGTCAAACTGACAAGCATTTACACAATCGCCACACCCCAGGCACCCATAGCCGCAGGCGGTCTCGCCTGCACCACAGGCATTCATTGCGGCACAGGTGCGCAGACCGACATATTGAGAGATTCGAGGACGATTCTCACATGTTCCGTTGCATCTTATCACGGCAACTTGTGGCTCACCATTTGCAACAGTCATGCCGAGAAGATTTGCTACTTGCGACATGACTTCGGCACCACCCACAGGACAACTGATTCCTTCGATGCTACCTTTGTCAGACTCTTTGACTAGAGCTTCGGCCATGGCGTTGCAACCTGCAAATCCACATCCACCACAGTTGGCTCCTGGTAGCAACTCGTTGACGCGGGCAATGCGGGGATCTTCGAAGACCGCAAATTTCTTAGAGCAGACAAATAGTACGATGGCTGCAACAAATGCGATGCCTCCAAGTATAACGACTGCTATAATAATTGAATTCATAAAGTATAAATTATTAGTGTTATAGTTATTTGTTTTTTAGGTATGTTCAATGTAGAATGTCGCGAAATTGGCCACTTTCTTTCGATATAGCCATAGGATGCCGTAGTAGGGTACAAGTGCACTCAGAGATAGTAACGAGGCTAGTCCTTCGCTGGTGTGTTGCCACAAAAGCAGTGACAAGATGACTAAGAGCAGGAGTAATGGTAGGATAAATCCAAGAAACAAAGCCTGAAAGGCCATTCGACGTGTGGTATACACCACAACGGAATCGCCAGCTTGATAGGTTGTTGACTGAACATCGAAGACGTCGATGATTTTCTCCTTTGACTCAGAAACCTGGCAATGGGATGAAATCTGACAAGTTGCACAGGCTGACTGCTGTACAATCTTAACCCTTACATGGGTGTCAGAGGTCGATAATACGGTGCCTTTGTGGCGTACTATTTCTTGCATATTGAGGGCAAAGATACAATAAAATCAGAATTAAGACGAAGAAAATAATGTCTTTTTTAAATATTTTCCGCATTTATTTGCAGATACAATTTTTTTTTGATATTTTTGCAGTGATATTTGATAGGAAAGCATATGAAAGCAACAGAAAACACCATGCAGCAAATCCAACGAGCTATTAGGAAAATAGCTGAGAAGTTCCCAGTAAATGACGAGGCAGCTTTGCTGACAGATATTCATATCCGCGTATCGCAGGATACAGGTGAATTGTTGGCTTTTGATGATGACGACAATGAGATTACACGTTGCGTAGTTGAGCAATGGATAGATAATAAGGATGATGATTTCTATGAGGCCATCGCAAAGGATATCCGTCAATGCATTAGTCAACAAAAAGAGATGGTGGAGAACTTGTCGATTCTGAAACCATATTCTTTTGTATTGGAGAATGATGATTGCGAACATATTACAGAGTTGTATGTTGTTGACGACGATACCGTGATAATTGATCCTAACCTGATGGAAGGATTGGATGAAGAACTGGATAACTTTCTGGCAGAACTTTTAAAAAACTAAACTGTAGCCTTATATCTGATGACAGATACATCAACTGACATATCTTCATCGTGGCTCTTGCGTCTGAACAGTTGGCGTGAGGATCATATTAGCGAGCGCATGCTTGTGCTCGTTTTAGCTTTCTTGGTAGGCTTGCTAGCTGCGGTAGCAGCCTTTGTACTTCATTCTATCATTCGACAGATTGGTCATTTCCTGACCAGTTCTTTTAATTCAGAATCTTACAACTGGTTATATTTGGTTTATCCCGTTGTAGGTATCTTTCTAACGATGCTTTTTATAAAGTATGTTGTGAAAGATAATATCTCGCATGGTATCACTCGCATCTTATATGCAATCAGCTCGAATCGTTCGCGATTGAAAGCACATAATACATGGACGTCGGTTCTGGCATCGGCTATCACTATTGGTTTTGGTGGCTCGGTGGGTGCAGAGGCTCCGATTGTGCTAACGGGTTCCGCCATCGGTAGTAACCTGGGAAAAGTGTTCGGGCTTGACCGTAAGACTATGATGCTGCTTGTGGGCTGTGGTGCTGCAGGTGCCATAGCCGGCATTTTTAAGGCTCCCATTGCCGGTTTGGTTTTCACACTTGAGGTATTGATGATAGATTTGACAATGGCCTCATTAATGCCTATTCTAGTGTCTTGTGTTACAGCCACTTGCTTTACTTATATATTAAGTGGTGGAAATGCTCTATTTACATTCCATCTTGATGAAGAATGGACGGTTGAACGTATTCCTGCTTGCATTTTCTTGGGTGTGTTCTGTGGACTTGTGAGTCTCTATTTTATTAGAGCCATGAGCTTTTGTGAGGGCATCTTCGCAAGATTGAAGAACCGTACGTATGTTAAATTGTTGTTAGGAGGCGCGCTGCTGAGCGGGCTAATCTTCTTGTTTCCGGCATTGTTTGGAGAAGGTTACGATTCTATTAATTTGTTGATTAATGGTACTGACGAGGCCGACTGGGATGCCATCTTGAACAACTCGTTGTTTTCTGGACATAGTCATTGGCTGATTATATACATAGCATTGGTTTTGTTGACAAAAGTCTTTGCTACATCTGCAACGAATGGTGCAGGTGGTTGTGGTGGCACTTTTGCTCCCAGCTTGTTTGTGGGATGCTATAGTGGCTTCCTTTTTTCACGTCTGTGGAATATCTATCAGGTTGGTGTTCATGTACCTGAAAAGAACTTTGCACTGATGGGCATGGCCGGTGTTATGTCTGGCGTAATGCATGCACCACTGACGGGTATCTTTTTGATCGCAGAACTTACGAGTGGATATAGTCTTTTCCTGCCCCTGATGATTGTATCTGTCAGCTCGTTCTTGACGATTAATATTTTTGAATCGCACAGTATTTATAGTGCACGATTGGCAAAAGAAGGTAAACTGATTACGCATCACACCGATCACGCTGTGCTAACACTGATGCAATTGAGTAGTGTTGTAGAGAAGGATTTTTTATCGGTGGAACCTGATACAGAGTTGAGAGACATCGTCAATAAAATAAGTCGTTCTCATACCAGTGTCATACCCGTGCTTGATGCCGGTGGTATGTTGCAGGGTGAGATAGACATAACCAAGATACGCAATGTAGTATTTCGTATCGAACTTTACCATCATTTTACTGCTCGACAGTTGATGCAGGAGCCTGCTGCTGTATTAAGTGACCAATCGCCAATGACCGATGTAGTGAAAGTGTTCGAGCAGACACATGCCGACTGGCTACCTGTACTCGACAACGAGGGCCGTCTTGATGGGTATATTTCGCGTCAACGCCTGTTTACACAGTACAGAAAGATGGTGGCAGATATGAGTGAGGAATAGCATGACAAAAGAAGATTTAAGAATCGTTTTTATGGGTACGCCCGAATTTGCGGTAGAGACCCTTCAAACTTTGGTTGAAAACAACTATCAGGTGGTGGCTGTCGTGACACAGCCAGACAAACCAGTAGGGAGGCATGGCTCGGTTCTGCAGCCATCGCCAGTAAAGCAATACGCTCTCAGTAAAGGACTGCCTGTGCTGCAGCCTGAGAAAATGAAAGATCCCAGTTTCATCGAACAGTTGAAAGGGTATCATGCCAATTTGCAGGTGGTGGTAGCCTTCCGTATGTTGCCAGAGGTGGTGTGGGCTATGCCTGAATATGGTACGTTTAATGTTCATGCTGCGCTGCTGCCTCAATATCGTGGTGCCGCACCTATCAACTGGGCTGTTATCAATGGTGAAACCAAAACAGGAGTTACGACCTTTTTCTTAGATCACGACATAGATACAGGACGTATTATTGAACAAATGCCTTTTGATATTCCAGACGATGCAGATGTTGAGTATGTATATGACGGGCTGATGCATCTAGGCGCGAAAATATGTCTAAGTACTCTGAGTAAGATTGTGGATTCAAATGGTCATCCTGCAGCTTGCGATCAATCTTCTTTGATCGAGACAGAATTGAATCATGCCCCAAAGATTTTTAAGGAAACCTGTATGATTGATTGGAATAAATCATGCAAAAAGATATATGATTTTGTTCGCGGACTATCACCTTACCCTGGCAGTTGGACAACCATGACAGATGGCGAAGGACACGAAACCGTGATGAAAATATATAAGACTCGCAAAACCAATCTTCCCACCAAAGGAAACGTGGGACAATTAATAGCAGATAAAAAGCACTTGTATGTTTGTTGCGAAGATTTCCTGCTACAAATTGAGGAATTGCAATTAGCTGGTAAAAAGAGAATGGAAGCTACGGCCTTTCTCAATGGGGTGAAAGATATAGAAAAATATTTTGTTCGTTAGTATAATATTTATATGGGTCAGTACGTTATGATAATAAAAACGATCAATAAAAACATAATATATTGGCCTATGCAAATATTTACTCCCGAAGAAATGAACCCCAGTGAGAAGGTGATTAAACTCATTAAACAGATAGCTTATACCTATCGCGTAAATAACAAAGAGGCTTACTGCCTGAATTAAATTTAAAAACATTTAAACTAATAGTAAGAAATGACCATTGTTTCACCTTCAATGCTCTCTGCTGATTTCCTGCATTTGGAACGCGACATTCAGATGATTAATCGTTCTGAAGCCGACTGGTTGCATGTTGATGTGATGGACGGCATGTTTGTTCCTAATATCTCTTTCGGTTTTCCTGTTATCGAGGCAGTTGCCAAGGTATGTACAAAACCTTTGGATGTGCATTTTATGATTGAACGTCCTGAGAGGTATATCAGCCAAACGGCGAAACTAGGTGCAATGATGATGAATGTACATCAAGAGGCTACGGTGCATTTGCATCGCACCATTCAGGAGATACATGATGCAGGTATGAAAGCTGCAGTGACCCTGAATCCATCAACACCTGTTTCGGTGTTAGAAGATGTGATTTCAGAAGTGGAGATGGTGTTGTTGATGAGTGTTAACCCCGGTTTTGGCGGTCAGAAGTTTATTGAGAACACAATCAATAAAGTGAAACGATTGCGCCAAATGATTGACGAAAGTGGTAGTAGAGCTTTGATTGAGATAGATGGAGGTGTACAAAAAGAAACGGCACCACGTCTCGTAGCTGCAGGTGCCGATGTATTGGTAAGCGGTAGCTATATTTTCAAAGCTGCCGATCCCGAGTCTGTCATCAAAGAATTGAAGGCTTTATAAGTCTTAACTACAAGTTGCTATAACTGAAGGGCAAGTTCCATTTTGTTTTCTTTCGCCATTTTACGCAAGTTAAAAATGGCGTAGCGCATACGTCCAAGTGATGTGTTGATGCTAACACCTGTGATCTCGGCAATTTCCTTGAAAGAAAGTTGCTGAAAGAAACGCATGTAAACTACCTCGCGCTGTGTGGCAGGAAGGGTGTTCATCAGTCGAGTAACATCATGCAGAACTTGCTCGTTGACCAATTCAGATTCACGACAATTGTCCATTATGGATGCTCCACGTAAGTTCTGTAGATCGTTTTCTTTGTTTGGTTCAACAAAATGATGGTTTTGCTGCTGACGATACCAATCCATCATTACGTTATGGGCAATGCGGCTAACCCAAAACTGGAACTTTCCAGTATCGGCGTAGTGTCCGCTTTGTAACTTCATGATAACCTTGACAAAGGTCTCTTGGAAGATGTCGTCTGCGATATCGTGATCGCGTACCACGAACATAATATATGTAAACAACTTGCTCTTGGTGCGATCTAATAATTCATCAAACGCACGATTATTGCCTTTAGCATAGAGCAGTGCCAACTGTTCGTCGGTAACTCCTTCAAATTTCTTCATATTGTTTTTATTTTAATAATGAAGTAATTTTGTTTCGATAGGCAATAATTTTTAGATTGATGAGTTATTAATAATGGTTTTATTGGGTACAAAAGTATATAAAAACTTCATAACAGCCAAACTTTTCGTTAAAAAAATCGCTTTTCTTTGATTTTTGAGGTAATTTTGCAGGCGATTATGAGATATTTCATCACATTAAGTTACGACGGAACTCGATTTCATGGATGGCAGGTGCAACCCAATGGAATTTCTGTGCAGGGAGAGTTGCAAAAAGCTCTGTCCCTTATTTTGCGTGAAGAAATAGCTATCACTGGTGCAGGACGCACGGATGCAGGAGTTCATGCCTCGATGATGATTGCGCACTTTGATACGGTAAAAGAGTTTGACTGCCATCAGTTGTGTTACAAGTTGAATAGGTTGTTGCCTCAGGATATTGCTATCCAGCGGATAGAACCTGTTGACGAAGATTTGCATGCACGTTTTTCGGCTACATCGCGCACGTACCATTATTTCATTCATACATATAAGTCTCCTTTTTTACGTCATTATTCATGTGAAATGCATTATGAACTGGACTTTAAGAAAATGAATGAGGCTGCCATGATTCTGATGGAGTATGAAGACTTCGGCGCTTTTTGTAAGAGTCATTCAGATGTAAAGACGACCCTCTGTAAAGTAACTCATGCAGAATGGAAAGAACTTAAGGATGGAGAATGGCGCTTTGAGATAAGTGCGAACAGGTTTTTGAGAAATATGGTGAGGGCTGTCGTTGGAACATTAGTTGAAGTTGGTCGAGGCCGTCTTTCGCTAGATGATTTTCGTCACGTGATAGAAGGAAAACGTCGTACGGAAGCCGGAGAATCGATGCCTGGAAATGCCTTGTTTTTAGTAGATATCAAATATTAATATGTGGTTATTACTTGCATTCATGTCTGCAGCCCTTTTGGGTGTGTATGACTCTTTGAAAAAGAAAGCACTGAAGGATAATGCGGTTATTCCTATTTTGTTTCTTAATACATTGTTTTCGTCGCTTATATTCATTCCATTCATTGTTTTGAGCTATATGACGCAGTCGTTAGAAGAAACGCCTTTTCTGGTGGCTGCAGGAGGATGGGAATGTCATAAGTATATTGTACAGAAGGCCATTATTGTGCTTTCTAGCTGGGTATTAGGATATTTTGGCATGAAGCATTTGCCACTTACAATAGTTGGACCAATTAATGCGACACGACCTGTAATGGTGCTGATCGGTGCATTGTTGGTTTTTGGCGAACGTTTAAATACCTGGCAGTGGATTGGTGTGTCGCTGGCCATCGTCTCTTTTCTTTTGTTGAGCGGAAGCGGAAAAAAAGAGGGAATAGACTTTAAGCATGACCAATGGATTTATATGATTGTTGGTGCAGCAATACTGGGAGCCATAAGTGGCCTTTATGACAAGTATTTAATGGCGCCCGTTGAAGCTGGTGGGGTAGGTCTAGACCGCATGATGGTACAGGCATGGTATAACATCTACCAATGCATCATGATGTTTGTGATGTTGATGTTGTTGTGGTGGCCTAAAAGAAAGGAAAACACCCCTTTTCACTGGGATTGGGCTATTATTGGCGTAAGCCTCTTTCTGTCAACGGCTGATTTCGTTTACTTCTATGCATTGTCACTTCCTGAGGCTATGATCAGTATTGTGTCGATGGTCAGAAGAGGTAGCGTGATAGTTTCGTTCTTGTGTGGCGCAGCGTTCTTCCATGAGAAGAACCTGAAAGCTAAAGCCGTTGATTTGGCCTTGGTGCTGTTGGGAATGATATTCTTGTATATTGGTAGTTAAACGAGTAAAAAAATCGTTTATCGTGCAAGTAATAGAAAAATAATTAGTACCTTTGCAGACAAATTAGACGGACTATTATGGTATACAATATTTTTAAAGGGCTAGGAATTGCGCTCGTAACCCCTTTTAAACAAGATGGCTCTGTAGATTACGACGCTATTTTGCGATTGGTTGACTATCAATTAGAGAACGGCGCAGATTTCTTTTGTATTCTAGCTACTACAGGAGAGACTCCCACACTGACACAAGAAGAAAAGTCAAAAATCAAAAATCTGATTGTAGATAGAGTGCAGGCTCGTGTTCCCATTTTGATGGGTTGCGGCGGTAATAACACAGCTGCTGTGATTGATGAGTTGAAAAATGGTGATTTTAAGGGCGTTGATGGCGTGTTGAGCGTTTGCCCATATTATAATAAACCTTCGCAGGAGGGACTTTATCAGCATTTTAAAGCCATAGCTGCTGCCACAGAACTTCCAGTAGTCCTTTATAATGTGCCTGGACGTACGGGTGTAAACTTGAAAGCAGAAACAACTGTTAGATTGGCACGTGACTGTAAGAATATTGTTGCTATTAAGGAAGCCTCCGGCAACTTGGAGCAGGTGGACGAGATAATCAAGAATAAACCTAAGGATTTTGATGTTATTTCGGGTGATGATGCATTAACCTTCCCCATGATATCGTGTGGTGCCGTGGGCGTTATCTCGGTTATTGGCAATGCGCTACCAAAGGAATTCTCTAAGATGATTCGTTTGCAAATGAAAGGTGAGTATGATCCTGCACGAAAGATACATCATCGATTTACGGATTTGTTCTCGCTGCTCTTTGTTGACGGCAACCCCGCTGGTGTTAAGGCAATGCTACACGAGATGGGTTTCATTGAAAATGTTTTGAGGTTGCCTTTGGTACCAACCAGGATCTCAACACTTCAACGTATGAGTGAAATAATGAAGGAGCTTAAAATCTAAGCTCCTTTTTTTATGACTCACTCGTTTTGCTGTGTTGATGGAATATAAAACAGAAATAGTTTTAAAGTGCCGCTATTCGTTCTGAATACTGGCACTTTTGTTTGCTAATAGTGCCACTATTCCGCCTTAATGGTGCCACTTTCGCGTCTTTCGACTTAAGTCGTGTGACCTGTTGACTTAAGTCGAAAGGTCTGTTGACTTAAGTCGTGAGGTCTGTTGACTTAAGTCGTGAGATCTGTTGACTTAAGTCGTGAGATCTGTTGACTTAAGTCGTGAGATCTGTTGACTTAAGTCGTGAATTAAAGAAGCGGCGCTTTTCAGTTACTAAAGCGTCGCTATTAGGTTGAAAAAGAGCTTCACTAAAATGATTCGACTTAAACTCCTAGCCAAAGGGCGAGGGGAGTACGCTCTTTGACTACGAAGAACATTGGTTATGTTCGCTTACTTTAGCTTCTTTAGTTCTGTTGATGCAGCAACAAAAGCACGTTGCCAATCTGTGTCAAGAGAGAACCGTGTTACACTCTCGGCATTGGAAAAGTATAACAAAACTAATTCTTTCTCTGGGTCTTTGAAGAAGGGATTAGAATAGCTGACATCCATAAAGAGGTTAAGAACTTTAAGCTGATAGGATTTGGGCTGATTCTTAATGTCGACCAATGTTTTACAGTATAAATTGATAAACTGATATAAAGCGTATGCTTGATCATCGAGTACAGAGGCTGGAGCGTCTGGCATCAGCTCTTTCATCTTCATACCCATATAGTTTAATGCGTCTAGCTCAAATCTGTTTACGTCTTTAATGATCTGTGTCGAACGGGGATTATCTATGTGTTCTTGCGTGATTTTTTTTACTTCCGCATAGACCGCTTGCGCAGATGAGCTAATATAAGTTGTGAAAAGCAACGAACAAACTATTATTATCTTTTTCATTATTATAACTGAGGATATTAATGTATTTTTGTAAGTGTAAGATGATGATCTATGCAAGGAGGTAGCTCATCTGGATAGTGAGTCACAAAGATGAGTGACTTATGAGGCCTCTGGCAAAACGTCTCAATGATGTCTTTGACCAACTGTTGGTTGTGTAAATCCAAACCATGCATGGGTTCATCGAGAATAAGAAGCTCAGGGTCTTTGACAAATGCACGCGCCAAAAGAACCATTCGTTGTTCTCCGCTCGACATCATCATAAATGAACGAGTGGCTAATTCCTCTATACCAAATAAACGCATCCACCACATGCACTGTTCGCGCTCTGCTTCATTTGGGCGTACATATAATCCTATGGTGTCTTTGAGACCACTAGCTACTACTTGTAGTGCGGGGAGATTGTGTTTGTAGGCACGATGCATTTCTGGTGATACGTATCCAATACGGCGTTTGATATCCCATATTGTTTCGCCGGATCCTCGTTGATTACCAAACAGTGTGATGTCGCATGCGTAAGCTTGAGGATTGTCGGCAGCAATGAGTGACAACAGAGTCGATTTGCCGGAACCATTGGAACCGGAAAGCGACCAACATTCCCCCTCATGAATTTCCCAATTTAGGTTCTCCAGAATCTGACGATTTCCATAGCGAATGCCAACATCTTTCATCTTGACAACTAAGTTGGATGTAGATGTGTGTATTGGAGTTTGTAGATTCAAGAGTTCCTTTTCCTTTTTATAGCTAAGGCTCTGGGGATTAGAGTGAAACAGTTCTTTTTGTGTTGAATAGATAACCTCGTCAACATATTCAGGTATGTCTTCTGGTTTTGTAAGAAGAATGTAAAGCGTGAGATGCTCTTCTTTAACTAGTGAATAGAGCAGATTGCGCAACGAGTCTCTGGACTCGGCATCTAATCCAATGAAAGGATTATCAAGAATTAAAGTGCTAGGATGCGAAAGTAGCTGTTTCACCAATTGATACTTGCGCAACTCTCCGCTTGAGAGTAATATGACGTACTTGTCAAGCTCGTCATTCATAGCAAACAATCTATAGAGACGCTGTTGATAATTACGCCGTTCAGGATTGTCATCACCTGTAAGAAGGAAAGTCTGCTCAAGAATCCCCCCAACGGTAGGCGTCTCTTCGTCGATGTCGTGTTGGTTCCAGCGTTGCTGAAGATAATAAGCACGATCCGTAAACAACCCATATGAATCGCAGAAAGCCATGTACCGAACCCGATCACTGGCCAGTTGGCGACGAAGTTTATCTACAAATTGGGTTTTGCCGCTGGCATTAAAACCAACAATCGCTATGGTTTTGCCTTTTTCCATACTTTATCCTGGTTTTTATTCACAAAATCCTTCCATCCCTTATAGTGTGGTGCATCGGAAATGGGAGAGCGCATTTGAAGATAGTGACAATAGGCGGCTGCCAAGGCGTCGGTGGCATCCATGAATTTGCTCATTTCCTCTTGTTGTATATGAAGTAAACGCTGAAGCATGCCAGCCACTTGCTCTTTCGATGCATTTCCATTACCTGTCAATGCCATCTTTATCTTCATAGGTGCGTATTCATGAATGGGAACCCCATGTTTGATGGCTGCAGCAATGGCAACACCTTGCGCTCGGCCAAGTTTTAACATTGACTGAACGTTTTTTCCAAAAAACGGAGCTTCAATAGCCAATTCGTCTGGAAGATATGCATCAATGATACCCGTAACTCTCTCAAAAATATAGCCTAGCTTAAGATATGCATCGCCAAACTTGCGTAAGTCGATGATACCCATGGTAATCATTTGAGCTTTTCCGTCGCAGACTTTAAGTAAGCCATATCCCATGATATTTGTTCCAGGGTCAATTCCAAGTATAATTTTTTCCATTTCAATGTGCAAAGTTAGCTAAAAATTCCTGTATACTATAGTAAATTAGCTAAAATAATGTGCTCATATTAAAAATCTTGTCTAAAAATTTGCGGAAATCAATTATTTGTCTTATTTTTGCAAAATAAATCCACACCATTAATTTATTAACGATGGATCAGGAAGGTAAATTTGAGTCACAAATTAACAGAAGTGACTATAAAATCTTAATTGTTGACGATGTCGTCAGCAATGTTCTTCTATTGAAGATACTGCTGTCTAATGAGAAGTTTCAGGTATGTACTGCAAACTGCGGAAATATGGCCATTGAGCAAGCGAAGGCAGAGAAGCCAGATTTGATTTTGCTTGATGTTATGATGCCAGATATTAGTGGTTTTGATGCTGCTATCATTTTGCGTAAGGATCCTGAAACAAAAGATATTCCCATCATATTTCTTACTGCACTTAATAACCCAAGTGACTTGGTAAAAGGTTTCCAGGTGGGAGCTAACGATTTCTTGACGAAACCCTTCAACAAGGATGAGCTGTTGGTTCGTGTGATGCACCAAATAGCACTTGTCGCTGCAAAGCGCATTATTCAAAAGCAAAATAGCGATTTGCAGGCGACTATCAAGAACCGCGATAAGATGTATTCGGTTATTGCTCATGACTTACGCTCGCCAATGGCGTCAATCCGTATGGTTTTGAACCTAGTGATGTCGGCTGTGACTCCAGATATTATTGGTCCTGAATTATTTGATTTGTTGGATAAGGCGAACAAAGAGTCGGAGGATTGTCATGACTTGCTGGATAATCTTTTGAAATGGACGAAAAGTCAGACCGGACGACTCAATGTCGTTCAGCAGGAATTGGATTTGAATGACATCATTCCAGGTGTCGTTGAAATATACAATATGATTGCCCTTACCAAGAAGATTAAACTGGTCTATACGGGTAGTAAAGATCCTGTCGTCGTTTTGGCAGATAACGATATGCTGAAAACTATTGTCAGAAACTTTATTTCTAATGCCATTAAGTTCAGTCCTGATGAGAGCACTATTGAGATTTCGATGAAACCTGAGGGTGAATTCGCCAAAATTAGCATCAAGGACCATGGTGTTGGTATAAGCCCTGATCGCATAGAAACATTATTCCATAAAGGTGAAACG
The DNA here is from genome assembly GCF_000621725.1 of Xylanibacter brevis ATCC 19188. GTDB lineage: Bacteria > Bacteroidota > Bacteroidia > Bacteroidales > Bacteroidaceae > Prevotella > Prevotella brevis. The sequence goes on along the minus strand of NZ_JHXM01000011.1, from coordinate 75,835 downwards.
ACCTATGGAACCGATGGCGAAGAGGGTAGTGGATTAGGACTACAACTTTGCAAGGATTTTGCCACGAAAATTGGTGGAGACGTTATGGTAGAATCTGTATTGGGAGAAGGATCTACGTTTAGTGTTGTCGTTCCCCTAAAAAAATAAGATATCTGATAATTGACGATTGAAAAACATGCGCATGGTTAATTAATGTAAATACGGTGCAGTTTTTCAATTGTCAATTGTTTATATCAAAGAATTTTTGTACCTTTGCAAACAAATTCAAGTAGCGCTTCTTTCCTAGAAGCGTTTTTTAAAATCAAACAAAACAAATTTTGAAATTAGTATATTAGTTTATGTATACAAAAGATGAACTCCAAAAGATGGATATACCTCAGTTGATGGAAATTGCCAACAACCTAGGTGTAAAAGTTTCTCAGGATGATAGTCTGGAAAAGGTTATCTATGACATTCTGGACAAAGCGGCTATTGATACCGCAAATAATACCAATGAGGCTCCGAAGAAAAAACGTACTCGTATTGCCAAGAAAGACACAGACAAAGTTTATACGGTAAAAGGAAACGAGGGAGAAAACTACGACTTGAAAAGCGGAAAGAAAACTGCCTCGGAAGCGCCTTCTCTTTTCACAGAGGAACAACCTGCTGCAGAGGAAACTCAAAGCGAAGAGAAATCTGCTCCCAAAAAGCGCGGTCGCAAGCCAAAAGTAGCTAAAGAGGAAATACAAGAAGCTACAGAAGAAGTGGCAGTGCCCGCAGAAGAACAGCCAAATGAAACGGTGGTTCCTGAGGAATCTATTGCAGAAATTCCTGAGGAAGCGCATATTGATTCAGACGCCTCGGAGATGTTGGATGAAGGCATGATTAATCAGCTACAAGAAAAAATGTCTCATCACGGATTGTTAGAGGATTTTGAAGTTGAGGATGATGACGTTTGGCCAGGTGACCCAGGCGATGGTACCGACTTTATTACAGTAGTCGATATTCCCATAGAAGATCAAGCTGCCATTCCAACATTGGATATGTTTGATCGCCCCATGATTCAACAGCCAGATACTGCATTCCCTTCAGCACCAACCGTTGCACCTCAAATCGAGAAATACGACTTTGAAGATATTATCAAAGGTAATGGTGTGTTGGAGATCTTGCAGGATGGTTATGGATTCCTCCGCTCCAGCGACTATAATTACCTTTCATCACCCGATGATATTTATGTTTCGCCACAGCAGATCAAACGTTTTGGATTGAAAACAGGCGATGTGGTAGAATGCACCGTTCGCCCTCCACAAGACAATGAGAAATATTTCGCAATGTCTAATGTGGAAATGATCAATGGACGCATACCTTCTGAAGTTCGTGACCGTGTTAGTTTTGAACATCTGACTCCACTTTTCCCTGAGGAGAAGTTTAACTTGTGTGGTGAAAAGGCTACAACAAATCCTTCAACTCGAATTGTTGACTTATTCTCTCCAATTGGTAAAGGACAGCGTGCATTGATTGTGGCACAGCCTAAGACTGGTAAAACAATCCTGATGAAAGACATCGCTAATGCAATTGCTGCCAATCATCCAGAAGCATATATCATGATGCTGCTCATTGATGAACGTCCTGAGGAGGTGACAGATATGAGTCGTACAGTTAATGCTGAAGTGATTGCATCTACATTCGACGAACCCGCAGACCGTCATGTGAAAATTGCTGGTATTGTTTTGGAGAAAGCAAAACGTATGGTTGAATGTGGCCACGATGTGGTTATCTTCCTTGACTCTATCACGCGTCTGGCGCGCGCATACAATACGGTATCTCCCGCAAGTGGTAAAGTACTTACCGGTGGTGTGGATGCCAATGCACTGCAAAAACCAAAGCGATTCTTTGGTGCTGCGCGAAACATTGAAAATGGCGGTTCGCTGACTATTATTGCAACTGCGTTGGTAGATACTGGTTCAAAGATGGATGAAGTCATTTTTGAAGAGTTTAAAGGTACGGGTAACTCGGAAATTCAGTTGGATCGTATGCTCTCTAACAAACGTATATTCCCTGCTGTCAATCTTGTTCAGTCATCAACACGCCGTGATGACCTGTTGCAGGATACAACTACACTTAACCGCATGTGGATTATACGTAAGTTTATCAGTGAGATGAATCCTATTGAGGCGATGAATACTGTACGCGACAGACTTGTACAAAGTAGGAATAACGATGAATTCCTTATGTCAATGAATGGATAATTAACAAACTATTAAAAACAAATTAAAATTATGGCAAAAATTGTAACACTTGGTGAAATTATGCTTCGTCTCTCACCACAGGGTAACGATCGCTTCATTCAGAGTGAGTCTTTTCGTATCATCCCTGGTGGCGGTGAGGCTAATGTAGCTATTAGCGTGGCTAATTATGGTCATGAGGCATATTTTGTGTCAAAACTGCCCAAACATGAGATTGGCCAGATTGCAGTAAACGCTTTGCGTCGTTATGGCGTAGATACACGCTTTATTGCACGTGGTGGCGATCGCGTTGGATTGTATTACGCAGAAACAGGAGCATCTATGCGTCCTTCAAAGGTTATATATGACCGTGCACATTCTTCAATTGCTGAAGCCGATCCAAAGGACTTCGATTTTGATGAGATCATGGAAGGTGCACAGTGGTTCCATTGGAGTGGTATCACACCTGCTATTAGTGATAAGGCAGCAGAACTTACCCGTTTGGCCTGTGAAGCAGCTAAGCGTCATGGCGTGACGGTGTCTGTCGATCTGAATTTCCGTAAGAAGTTGTGGACCAGTGAAAAGGCTATCTCTGTGATGCGTCCTCTTATGAAGTATGTTGACGTATGCATTGGTAACGAAGAAGATGCTGAACTCTGCTTAGGATTCAAACCAGATGCTGATGTCGAAGGCGGACAAACGGATGCTGCAGGTTATGAAGGCATCTTTAAGCAGATGATGAAGGAATTCGGATTCAAGTATGTCGTTTCGACATTGCGTGAGTCATACTCTGCAACGTTTAATGGTTGGAAAGCGCTGATTTACGATGGTAAGGAATTCTATCAGTCAAAACGTTACGAAATTAATCCCATTATCGACCGCGTTGGTGGTGGCGATTCATTTTCAGGTGGCCTGATACACGGTTTGCTGACAAAAGAAACACAAGGTGAAGCTCTCGAATTTGCAGTGGCAGCTAGTGCGCTGAAACACACTATTAATGGTGACTTCAATCTGGTTTCTGCCGAAGAAGTAGAGGCTTTGGCAGGCGGCAATGCCAACGGACGTGTTCAACGATAATATGACACATAAAGAAGAACTACTACTATGGCAAAATTTGATAAAATAGCTGTACTAAAAAAGATAGGTGATACAGGTATGGTGCCTGTTTTCTACCACAAAGACTTAGAAACATGTAAGAATGTAGTAAAGGCTTGCTACGAAGGAGGTGTACGCGCATTCGAGTTTACTAATCGTGGCGATTTCGCACATGAGATTTTCGGAGAGTTGGTAAAGTGGGCAGACATGGAATGTCCTGAGCTGGCATTAGGAATTGGTTCTGTTGTAGATGCTCCTACTGCTGCATTATATCTCCAGTTGGGTGCAAACTTTGTTGTTGGTCCTCTGTTCAACCCAGAGATTGCGCCAGTTTGCAACAGACGACTGGTTCCATACTGTCCTGGATGTATGACTGTATCTGAAATAGGTAAAGCTCAAGAGTTGGGTTGTGATCTGACAAAAGTATTCCCTGGTGATGTGGTTGGACCGAATATGGTGAAAGGTTTGAAGGCACCAATGCCTTGGTCTAAAATCATGGTCACTGGTGGCGTAGCTCCAGAAGAAGAGAACCTGACCAAGTGGTTTAAAGCAGGCGTATTCTGTGTAGGTATGGGATCAAAACTCTTCCCAAGCGACATCGTTAAGGCTGGCGATTGGCAGTACGTGACCAACAAGTGCAAGGAGGCACTGGGTTATGTGGCAAAAGCTCGCGCTTAATATAGTCACCGCAATATTATTTCTTTCAGCTTGTTCACCGTCTAATAGACAAGCGGTGGACAAGCTGAATTCTCTTTCTTATGCCTTTCATTATCGTGACTTAGATTCAGTCAAGCATTATGCGAATGTTGCTATCAACCTCTCAGATAATTACCCTGATGGAAAGGCAGAAGCTTTTAATAATCTTGCATTCGTTCACATTATTCGAATGCAATACGATCAGGCTGACAGCCTGCTTCGTCAAATCCCTCTATTAACGGACAATCATATTGAACTTCTTGTTGCGTATGTTCAACAGATGCGATTATGTCAACGTCGTTCACATAATCGAGAGTTTTATGATTTTCGTATGAAGGCCCTACAGTCATTGGCCAGAATAGAGGAAGATACAGAAATGCTCGACGAGCGTCAGAAGCATCGGTTAAGCTATGCCAAAAGTGAGATGTCTCTGATCACCTCCACCTACTATTATTATGTAGGACTGGAACGACAGTCTATACAGGCTATGGATGAAATATCCGTTGATCTGGAAAGTGACACTGCCCAATATCTGAACTACCTATATAATATTGGTGCCGGTGGTGTGATTAATCAGGGTACTCAAGATGATATCAATGAAAAAGAAATTGTATATCTAACAAGGTGCTATGAATTAGCAAAGGAGGGACAGTATACATTTTTCATGGCCAATTCGTTAGAAGGACTAGCTGAACATCATTTGGATGAGTATTATGCACCTGCATTGGCTGATAGTGCACTGATTTTATTTTGCCAATACGGGGATGTTTACCAAATTGCGGGTGCTTATAGAACATTAGCGTCCTGCTATTGGGCCCATCAAGACTACGAACAGGCTCTGTTGTACTTAGAAAAAGCCCTTTCTGACTCCACTATAAACCAAGCACCAGACCTGGTTGCTAGTATTTGTGAACAGTTGAGTGTGGTCTATGCGGCTATAAACAATAAACGAAATAGTGATCTGAATAGAAATCGCTATCTTGATTTACAAGAACAAACACGTCAAGATCGCTCACTGGAGGCTAGAGCCGGACAGTTGGAGTATCAGCTGTCGCAATTGAATGATTTATTAATCGTTCTTTGTATTGTTATAGGTTTTGTTGCTACCTTGGTTTGTGTACTCTATTATCGCAGACTTCTACGTCATCGAAGAAATAATTATGTTGAAGATGAAGAGATTGTCAATGAAATAGAAGAGATTCAAGAACAGATAGATATAGCAACACTGCATTGTGAGAATGAGCAACGTGCTCTAGTGGAACATCGTGCAAAGATTTCTCTTGTAAATAGTATTACTCCACTGATAGATAGAATACTATATGCAATCAAGTCGCCCAACGACCATATCGATATTGACTCTATTACCTATGTCAATGAGCTGACGGAGCAGATAGAAAAAGACAACGATGTTTTAACCAACTGGATAAAGCTACATCAAGGAGACTTAAATCTACATATAGAATCCTTCCCGCTGCAGGAAATATTTAATATTGTAGCAAAGAGCGAAATGGGATTTAATATGAAACATGTTCAGTTGAACATTGTTCCGACAAATGCTACGGTGAAGGCTGACAAGATACTGACAGTGTTTATGTTGAACACGCTGGCTGATAATGCACGTAAATTTACGAGAGAAGGAGATGTCGTTTCCATCTATTCTGAGGAATCCGATGATTATGTCGAAATCTCAATTAAAGATACGGGCATTGGAATGGATGAGAACACAGCAGCGCATATATTTGAACACAAGATAGAAGGTGGTCATGGTTATGGACTTGTAAACTGCAAGGGAATCATTGAGAAATATCGCAAGACTAGTAAAATATTCAATGTATGTACTATCAGTTGTGAAAGTTCAAAAGGCGAGGGTAGCCGGTTCTATTTCCGACTGCCTAAAGGCGTTGTAAAGATGTTAAGTAGAAGTCTTTCTCTTTTATCTTTTGTTATAGCCTCATTGATTCCTCTGAATGTGTCTGCCATGACTCCAATAGAACAAGCAAGTATCTATGCTGACTCTGCTTATTTCTGTAATATTAATGGGGATTATGAAAAGGCTTTGACTTTTGCAAATTTAGGTAGACAAAAGATCAATGAACAGTATCTAAAGATATGCGCACAAGGAAAAGATACTTTGATGGAGTATGCGGATAATGCGGTAATTCCGGAGATTCTTTGGCTACACGATTCTATTGATATTAATTATAACGTCATATTAGATATTCGAAACGAGAGTGCGGTAGCTGCTCTGGCACTTCACGATTGGACACTATATCATTACAACAACAGAATATACACTCTCTTGTTTAAGGAATTGTCTGCGGATGCTACATTGGATGATTATTGTAGAAAAATACAACAGTCACAAAGCAATAAGCAAATAGCAATTATACTATTAGTAATCTTACTGTTTTCCATCATCGTGGTCATCGTTTGGCATGTTATTGTTAAACTTAATAATTCTGCACAACGCCAGAACAGCATTCGAGAGCAGTTGAAAATGAAGGAAGATGAGCTAAATAGAATACGTTATGAAGAAGGTAATCTTTACGTAACAAATGCTGTGCTGGACAATTGTCTTTCTTCACTTAAGCATGAAACGATGTATTACCCTGGTCGAATACGGCAACTTTTAAATGATGGAGATTTAAAATCTCTTATCGATACCGTCGCCTATTATCGTGAGATTTATGGTATTCTAAGTGAACATGCCAATAAACAAGCAAACGAGCATTCTACTAGGCTGTCAGAGTGTGATCATGAGATTTTAGCAAACGAACTGCAACTGAAAATGCTTTTTGATTTGTTGAGAAAGGTGTTTAGTGGTCAGATTGAAACTATTAATTATGTACCACGAGATAATAGATATATAGCTTGCCAAGTTAATCTGAAGCAAGTGTCAATAACAGATGAAGAGTTGAAGAATCTTTTTGCACCAAGCATCGAACATATACCATTGCTAATATGTAAACAGATTGTGAGAGATCTAGGTAATATTACCAATTTACACAGCTGTGGTATTTGGGCAGAAAGAAAAGATGACAAAGTGATTATCAATGTTATATTTCCACGAGTATGCAAAACTTCAAAGTAATTATCGTAGAAGACGTTCCCTTAGAATTGAAAGGGACTGAAGGTATTATAAATAAAGAGATTCCTGAGGCAGAAATAATTGGAACAGCGGATACAGAATCTGCCTATTGGCATTTGTTAAAAAAGCAACTGCCTGACCTTGTCTTATTGGATTTAGGATTAGGTGGTTCTACGACTGTTGGAGTAGAGATCTGTCGTCAGACTAAAGAACTGCACCCTGAAATAAAGGTTTTAATATTTACAGGTGAAATACTAAATGAGAAACTGTGGGTTGACGTGCTAGATGCGGGAGCTGACGGTATTATTCTAAAGACAGGCGAGCTGCTGACACGCAATGATGTTTCGGCTGTAATGGAAGGTAAACAACTTGTCTTTAACGAGCCGATTCTTAAAAAAATTGTGGAGCGATTTAAAAAGAGTATTGGTGCGCAAATTGCTAAACAAGAGGCACTCATCAACTATGAAATAGATGAATATGATGAACGATTCTTGCGTCATTTGGCACTTGGCTACACGAAGGATCAAATAACGCAATTGAGAGCAATGCCTTTTGGCGTTAAAAGTCTGGAAAAACGCCAAAATGAATTAATACAGAAATTGTTTCCAGATGGGAAAAGCGTCAATGCCACCCGTCTTGTTGTAAGAGCCATAGAACTCCATATCTTAGACATTGATAACCTGGAACCAGATGAAGAATAGAATTATTGGTTTTCTTGTAGTCTTTTTATGCATATTAGAAGTTATGCTAGTACTTGCTTCGTGGTTAATGTCTGCCATTGAAGTAGAGGGGATACGTTCTCTTCTTTCTGCGGAGGGAATCAGGTGGTTCTTTGGCAGTTTTGTAGATGGACTGCAAACGGAAGTTCTTATTTGGATACTTCTTCTTTCTATCACATGGGGGTGTGTTAGGAATTGCGGAATTGGACATTATAATCACGACATACGCCATTATGGCGCATTTAGGATAGTTTTGTTTGTTGTCGTGGTGTACGTTTCGTTTATATTTTATATTTCGTTGCCATCACATGCTATTCTTCGTTCTGCGACAGGAGGGCTATGGTCATCTGCGTTTAGCAGAGCTGTTGTTCCAATTATTGCTTTTATCTTTTCTTTGGCAAGTATTATCTATGGTCTTATTACAAAGAGGTTCGCATCAGCTTCTACCATAATAGCTGCGATGGGGGATGGTATAAAAACAATAGCACCATACTTGGTGCTATACGTTTTTGTTATGCAATTGATAAACTCGTTGGTTTATGTGATAAATTGATTATACCCTTTTTTCTTTAATAATGCCATGTCTGTATGCATAAAGCAAATCTTTAAGATCTTGAATTTGCTCACGTAGCTCACGACCTTTGTCAGTATCTGAAACATGCATTCTATGAGCTGACAATTCTACAATTTGGGTTGTTGATTTGATGTCAGTACCTCTTAAAACAGCATCATTAGCATTAGTGAATGGTTCATGTTGTACCAACTGGAATCCACGACTATGATATACTAATGTGTAGCCAGCTATACCTGTTTCTTTATGATATGCTTCGGAAAAACCGCCGTCAATTACCATTAAACGTCCTCCGGCCTTAATGGGATTTTCTCCTTTTGATGCATGTACAGGCACATGTCCATTTATGATATGTCGATTTTCCCCCTGAATACCAAAAGCATCAAGAATCCGATCACACACTTCTATGGAGTCTCTTAACTTATAATAATATCCTTTTTCCTCTTGGTACGTAATTTTGTCAGATAAGAAATACCTTTCAAAGGTAGCCATCTTTGACTTGTCAAATAATGGAGAATCCTTTCCACACCAAAGATATAAGAAATAATCTTTTGCATATTCTTTTATGTCCTGTGGGGTGTCATTTTGAAAAGCAGAACGAATCATTTGGCCAATATAATCCATAAGTTCTAGACCACATAACTCTCGGTTCAGAATTTTCACTCTTTTCAATGAGCCATCAGCATTCAATGGGATTGAAGCATGGAAAAGGAGGTTCTGATTGCATATGTTATACATGCATCCATGACTTAGCATCGTTTGTATATGTTTACGAAGTTTCTCGCTGACACGGAAAGAGTGATGTAGCTTGCTTAACAAGGTGGATTCTTCTGTCGTTAATTCATTACAGTTGTTCTCATTGATTGTAGGAAAATAACAACTGTTCATTTTATATGAAATACCATTTACAATACAGGTGGCATTTTTGTAGTCGATATTTTCTAGCATACAGCGATCTTCCATCTGCCAATCCTTACGGCGATGGAAAATTCTAGCTTCTTCTTTGAATTGAATGACAGAAATGGCTTTATGCATCTTGGCTATTAGGTGAATCGTCTTTTCGTCTAAAGACTGTCCTTTAACAAGTAATGGCATAAATTCTGTGCAAGGATCATCCTTGTAAACATCTAGAGCAAAAGTTGCTAAAGGTACAAGATTAATTCCATATCCTTCCTCGAGTGTTGCGAGATTGGCATATCTTAATGACAATCTTAGAACGTTGCAAATACAAGCATCATTTCCTGCAGCAGCTCCCATCCATAATACGTCGTGATTTCCCCATTGTATATCCCAAGAATGATATTGGCGTAAAGTGTCCATAATGATATGTGCTCCAGGACCACGATCATAGATGTCGCCTAAAATATGTAGTTGATCTATAGCCAGACGATGTATTACATTACAAATGGCAACTATAAAATCATCGGCTCTTCCTGTAGAGATGATTGTATCTACAATAACTGACACATAGGCAGCTTTGTCTTGGTCGTCTAGACTTTCGTGTAATAGCTCTTCTATTATATACGAGAACTCAACGGGAAGTGATTTTCTAACTTTTGAACGGGTGTATTTGCTAGAAACATCACGGCAGACACGAACCAACTGGTGTATAGTTGTTTGGTACCAATCGTCAATATTGTCTTCATTAGCCTTGACTAACTCCAATTTCTGCTCAGGATAATAAATCAGAGTACAAAGTTCTTTCTTGTCGCTTTCACGAATGGTATTCCCAAATATCTCGGAGACTTTGCGTTTGATGTTACCAGAGGCATTCTTCAAAATATGTAGAAATGCTTCATGTTCTCCATGAATATCAGCTAAAAAATGTTCTGTCCCTTTGGGTAGGTTTAGTATAGCTTCTAAGTTAATTATTTCACTAGCAGCATCTGCTGCGGTAGGATAGGTCGTAGATAAGAGATGTAAGTAGCGTTCGTCTATCATATTCTTAGATAATTAGCCATCAAAGTCCGTAATTTGTTTGTATATTTATTGTTTTGAGGGAGACAAGGCATAAATCCTTCGTCCAACCATGTAGTTTCTTTAAGTATCTGCAAAATACTTGGAAGGTAAGTATCGAAATGCAATTCCTTTAGGTCGTGAAGAAAACTTTCTTCGTCAATGTCTCCGCGTCGCAAGGCAATGTCTAATTCTACAAAGCGAAGTAAAGCAACATCACCTTCTATGATTTTTGTTATTATACTTGTTGCATCATGACGTTCTAATGGTATCGGTTCATTATAATGAGGAGGAAGATATGAGTTGATCACTTGAGAAGTCGGTTCTTGTAGATCAAGAACTGTGGCACCAGATCTAATAATATCTGATATTCCCTGATAGTGTGCATAGATGTGAAGCTTATGCCAGTCAACCGGATGGAACTCCTCAAGTTGAACCCAACGTGCATCTCCTGTAATACCTGCTTTCAACATTGCATGCATCATCTGTATGGTATTTGAATCCATCAAAGGAAATACATCGGAGTCAATGACTTTACGGTATATTGCTTCCAACTGATTACAACATGCATCATTTGCTGTTGTTTTGGTTAAAAATGGATTGCGAACGACTTCCAAACGTTCGTAAGTTTCTGATAGTTTTTTTCGTTCCATTTCACTTCTGGCAATCACAACATATGCGTCACGATTTATATTTTCGCCATGAGGTGAAATGACAATTCGGAAGTCGTTCGTAATATTCCATTTTATTGAACCATGAATATGTATGATATCGGGATGAATATTCTCAAGGGTCTTCTTCATGTCTAGAGAGTCATCTACACTCTTCATATCAATAGAAGACGGCATCTCCGAACATAGCATGTTTACATAACGTGCTAACTGGTGATTATCATGAGAATAAACATTCAATATACGCATATTCACTTCGTTTTATACGAATTCATCACTAGTATATCCCTGTGGGAGTGTGCGGCAATTATAGCTGCTAGCCATAATCTCTCCATAAGCTCCAGCAGACCGAATCGCAATCAAATCGCCGCGATGTACTTTGTTCAGGTCAATCTGTTTGGCAAACACATCTGTAGATTCGCAGATGGGGCCTACAACATCGTATGATTCAGATGCTTCATCACTTGACAGGTTTTCAATCTTGTGATATGCCTGATAGAGTGCTGGGCGAATTAAATCAGTAAATCCTGCATCAACAATAGCGAACTTCTTCACATAGCCTTCTTTCACATAGAGCGTTCGAGTGATAAGCGTGCCACATTGTGCTACTACAGAACGACCCAATTCAAAATGAAGGGTTTGACCTGGACGTAGTTTTAATTTCTTTGCAAATGTGTTGAAATACGACTTAAAGTCTGGAATAGGAACTCGATTTGGATGTTGGTAATCTATTCCGAGGCCACCACCGACATTAATATGCTCAACAGTGAGATGATGACGTTCTAATTCAAGCTGCAAATCGTTAATCCTATTGCAGAGAGCCTCAAAATCTCCCATATCCAAAATTTGAGAGCCGATGTGGAAATGAAGACCAACTACCTTGATGTTTTCCATATAGGCAGCTTCTTCCATAACCTTAACCATATCTCTCATATCGATGCCAAACTTGTTTTCTGCTAGTCCTGTCGTGATATTAGCATGAGTGTGAGCACCAACGTTGGGATTGAGACGGAAAGCTACACGAGCAATTTTTCCTTTCTGATGAGCTAGTTCATTGATGACGTTCAACTCTGGTATGCTTTCAACATTAAAGCAGAAGATATCATTGTCTAAGCCTAGATTGATTTCCCAGTCGCTCTTTCCGACGCCAGCATATACTATCTTCGATGCAGGGAACCCCGCACGAAGTGATGCTTCTACTTCACCACCACTGACACAGTCGGCGCCAAATCCTGCTTCTCGGATATATCGTAAAACTTTAGGATTGGCGTTTGCCTTAATAGCATAATGTACGCAGAACCCTTCATGCTTTTGTGCTTCTTCTTTTATTGTATCTAGCGTTTTGCGAAGCAGTTCTGTATCATAGTAGTAAAACGGCGTTCTGATATGGCCGAATTTCTCAATAGGGAATAATCCTTTCATGAATATAGTATTGTGTTGTGTTGTTGTGATTTAGTTAAAGAGTTGATCGCTGAGACTTTGTAAAGCACGCTTTTTGTCTTCCTCACGAATAAGGAAAGAAATATTATAGTTGCTTCCGCCATATGAAATCATGCGAACGGGGATGTTCTTCATTGCATCCATGACCATTGTCTCAAAACCAATGTTTGACCAGTCAAGGTCACCAACGACGCATATGATACACATACCTGTATCTACGGTAACAGTGCCATATTTCTTCAGTTCGTCAACAATCTCGCCAAGATGAGCAGAGTTGTCAATTGACATAGAAACACCAACCTCTGAAGTACATACCATATCAATTGGAGTTTGATATGACTCAAAGATTTCGAACACTTTACGCAAGAATCCAGTTGCCAAAAGCATACGTGAAGATTTAATCTTAATAGCAATGATATTATCCTTTGCCGCAACAGCTTTGATCTTTCCGTATTCTGTCTGGTTGGAGATAGTGGTTCCTTCGGCTTCTGGTTCCATCGTATTTAACAAACGCACAGGAATGCCTGCATACTTTGCTGGCTGTACGCATGTGGGATGCAGAATCTTAGCTCCAAAATATGCAAGCTCTGCAGCCTCTTCAAAATGAAGCTGATGAACAGGTTCTGTCTTATCAACAACTCGAGGGTCGTTGTTATGCATGCCATCAATATCTGTCCATATTTGGATCTCATCGGCACCAATGGCAGCGCCTATCAGTGAAGCTGTATAGTCAGAACCTCCGCGCTGTAAGTTATCTATTTCACCATATGCATTACGGCAAATAAAACCTTGTGTGATAAATACTTGAACGTCTTTATGCTGCTCCATTAATGCGGCGAGCTTCTCCTTAATATATACGGGGTCTGGCTCGCTATTTTTATCTGTTCGCATAAAATCGAGCGCATTAAGCAACACGGCATTAATTCCCAGTTCCTTCATGTAATTTACCACCATGTTGGTAGACATCATCTCGCCTTGTGCAACGATGCTTTTTTCTTCAAAAGAAGTAAACAGCTCTTTTGTAAACGAGCGCAGATAGTTGAATTCTTCTGCAAGGAAATCGTGTGTTATCTTTCTGTATTCTTCTGTAGAATACAACTCTGGCAAATGACGCTCGTATTTCTGCTCTAACTTGTTGATAACCTCATTGGCACCATCTGGATTCTTCTTATATAGATAATCCGAAATCTCAACCAAAGAGTTTGTTGTACCAGACATTGCAGAAAGAACCACCATTACGGGTTTTCCTGATTTTGTAACAAGATTAGTTACTTCCTTCATTCTTTGCGGAGATCCTACTGAGGTTCCGCCAAATTTCATAACTTTCATATCTTAATTATTTTTGTTGTTATTCTTTGATTATTTGATTGTTTTCACAGTGATATACAACACCAGGAAATTGCTCGAGTAGTTGAAGATTATGTGTACTCATGACAACTGCAGTTTGCTGTTTGGAGAATCCGTAAAGAAGTTCCATAATTCCTTTTGCTGTATCTGGATCGAGATTGGCAGTGGGTTCATCTGCTATAATTAATTTGGGCGAATTCAAAATTGCTCGGGCAATTGCAATGCGCTGTTGCTCACCTCCGGAAAGCTCATGTGGCATGCAGTCAATCTTGTCATACATACCAACGACTTTCAGTACTTGCTCGATGCGAGATTCAATCTCAGATTTATTCTTCCATCCTGTGGATTTCAATACAAACTGAAGGTTATGATGAACAGATCGGTCAGTCAGTAACTGGAAATCTTGAAATACAATTCCCATCTGACGACGTAAAGCAGGTATCTCCTTGCTCTTAATTGATAGCATGTCACTACCTAGAACGTTAGCACAATCTGCCTTTTCTACATCAAGTTCCTTGTAAAAGGTCTTTAGCAGGGAACTTTTGCCAGATCCAACGCGGCCAGTGATATAAATAAACGAGTTTTCATCGGCCGTGAAGTTTACATTCTCAAGAACAACCTTTCCGTCTTGTTGACATATTGTTGCATTTTTATAATCTATCAACATCACTAATCATTTATTGTTATTTCATTTGGCCTGCAGCTTTTGCAGCACGTCTTTTTTTATCCCACTCAGGATCATGGCGTTTTTGGAGTTCGTCAGCAACATCTTCGATTCTCTTTCCTTTGTGTGTGAGAAGAACCAATAAATGATAAAGAAGATCGGATGCTTCATATATCAAATGCTCATCTGTTCCGTTTGTTGCTTCGATGACAGTTTCCAAGGCTTCTTCACCGACCTTTTGCGCAATCTTATTTACACCTTCTTTGAAAAGCTTTGTTGTATAGCTTCCCTCTGGCATTTCTTTATGACGCTGTTCTATAAAATCCTGCAATTCTGAAAGAAAAGTAAGAGAACTGCTTTCCAAAGGGTTGTTATCTTCACCCCAACATGTGTCAGTACCCTTGTGACATGTAGGACCTTGTGGATGGACCTTTACAAGCAAGGTGTCGTTGTCACAATCAACCTTCATGTCAACAAGGTTTAGGAAATGTCCGCTGGTTTCACCTTTTGTCCAAAGTGTGTTACGAGTACGACTCCAAAATGTGACATGTTTTGTCTCTAGCGTTTTTTGATATGCTTCTTCATTCATGAAGCCTAGCATTAAAACATTTTTAGTACTTGCATCTTGAATGATGGCAGGCACCAAACCTCCCATCTTCTCAAAGTCTAACATTAATTCCTTCATTATACAGATATTTTTTTAGTTCAGGAATAGATATCTCCCCAAAGTGAAACACGCTTGCAGCTAGGGCTGCATCTGCATGTCCTTGTGTAAACGCATTAACGAAATCTTCTTTCTTGCCGGCACCACCACTAGCGATGATGGGTATTGAAAGACTGTCAGCCAAATGGCAAAGAGCTTCATTGGCAAAACCTTCTTTAACGCCATCATGGTCCATTGATGTGAACAATATTTCTCCTGCTCCACGTTCTTGTGCTTCACGAGCCCAGTCGAATAGGTTTAATTCTGTGCGTTCACGTCCTCCTTTGAGATAGCAATGCCAGCCATCACTGTCAAAACGAGCATCGATGGCTACCACGCATACCTGTGATCCAAATCGATTGGCAATTTCTTCTATTAGCTCTGGACGGCGGATGGCCGCGCTATTTACACTGACTTTGTCAGCGCCTGCATATAGTAGGCGTTCAACGTCTGAAAGTTCATTAATACCACCTCCTACAGTAAAGGGGATGTTTACCTGTTGTGCAACACGAGTTACCATATCAGTGAACGTTTTACGCTTTTCATACGAAGCGGTGATGTCAAGAAATACAAGTTCATCGGCTCCTTGAGCAGAATATAACTTGCCCAGCTCGACAGGATCTCCCGCCGAGCGAAGATTGACGAAATTGGTACCTTTTACTGTTTCGCCATCTTTCACATCTAAACAAGGGATGATTCTTTTTGCTAACCCCATTTTTGTGTGTTCTTTAATTGAATCAATTCTTTCATGTCTATCTTTCCTTCGTAGATTGCCTTTCCAAAAACAACGGCTGGTATAGCGGAGTCGCTCAAGTTTTTTATATCTTCGATACTTCCAATGCCTCCACTAGCAATTAGGTGAAGATGAGGATAGATATTCATTATTTCTTTATATAGTGGAGTGGCAGGTCCTGACAATGTTCCGTCACGAGATATTTCTGTGCACAATACGTTTTTTACACCCATCTTCACATAGCGTTTCAGAAAAGATAGAAGTTCATCGTTTGAATCGTCTTTCCAGCCATTAATACTGATTTTTCCGTTGCGTACGTCAGCTCCTAAAATAATATGATCAGGACCATATTTGTTCAGCCAATTCTCAAACAATTCAGGATTTGTGACAGCTACTGAGCCAATAGTCACCATAGAAGCTCCTGCATCAAATGCCTTTTGAATATCATCATCAGTCTTGATACCACCGCCGAAGTCAACAATTAGATTTGTTGCTTCCGTAATCTGACGAAGCACAGAATCATTAACAATATGCTTTGACTTAGCACCATCTAAATCAACCATATGGAGACGTTTAAAACCTAATGCCTCAAACTGTTGAGCCATATCGATAGGTTCGCCATATACCGACTTCGTTTCGTAATCACCTTTTGTTAGACGAACACATTTGCCGTCAATGATATCTATTGCTGGTATAAGTTCAATCATAATTCAATAAAACGTTTAATAATACGTTCACCTACATCGCCACTCTTTTCAGGATGAAATTGGCATGAATAAAAGTTGTCCTTATGTAATGCGGCAGAGTAGGGCAGAATGTAATCTGCAGTGGCAATTGTCTCGTTACACAATGGCACATAATAGCTATGCACAAAATAGACATAACTGTTGTTTTCAAAAAGAGGCGATTTTACATCTCTCAGCTGATTCCATCCCATACATGGAACTTTTTCTTGATGCATAGCGGGCTGAAAGCGCTTGACTTCTGCATCAAATATTCCGATACAGTCTACATCGCCTTCTTCAGAGTGTCGACAGAGCAACTGCTGACCAATGCATATACCAAGTACTGGTTGGCGCAGAGAACGAATGACTTCATCTAAGCCATGCTGACGAAGATATGCCATTGCGTTACTGGCTTCTCCTTGCCCAGGAAATATCACACGATCTGCTTGACGAATCAACTTGGCGTCGTCCGTTAGTATTGGATCAATGCCAATTCTCTTCAGCGCATTCAAAACTGAATAGACGTTTCCTGCATTATATTTTACGACAGCTACTTGCATTAACTGAAAATAATCGTTTTGTTTTTATATGTTAGTACTTTTCGCTGGATATGTTTTGTAACCGCTCTTGACAGAACAATCTTTTCAAGATCTTTTCCTTTTAGAACGAGACTTTCAGGGGTGTCTTTGTGAGTGATACGTGTTACATCCTGCTCAATAATAGGACCAGCATCCAACTCTGCTGTTACGTAATGACTTGTGGCACCAATGATTTTTACGCCGCGCTCCCAAGCCTGATGGTATGGCTTAGCACCAACAAAAGCAGGTAGGAAGGAATGATGAATATTAATAATATGGTGAGGATATGCAGCAATCATCTCATCGCTAATGATCTGCATATAGCGGGCTAAGACGATAAATGTGACTTTTTCTTTCTTTAGCAAGTCCATCTCAGCTTGCTCAACTTCTGCTTTGTTAGAATGGTCTTTCTTGATGCTCCATACGTAATATGGAATGCCAAATTGCTCAGCTACATAGCGAAGATCTTCGTGATTGGAAATGATACAAGGAATGTCAACGTCATATTCGCCAGCTTTCCAACGAGCCAACAAGTCATAGAGACAATGGCTCATTTTTGATACAAAAATCGCCATGCGTGGACGTTGGTCGCTAAAATATAGCGAGAATTCCATATTGTAGCGTCTCGTGTATAATGTTTCTATATATTCCTTAATCTTCTCGCGGGGTATCAGGAATCCATCAAGTTCCCATTGTATGCGCATAAAGAAGACACCATCTTGACGATCTACATATTGGTCAAGATCAACGATATTGCCTTCGTTGTCGGTAATGAATTTCGTTACTTCTGAAATAATGCCTTGCTGGTCGGGACAGTGCAGAAGCAAAATTGCTGTTGGTTTCATCTGTTTATATTGTGTTTCAATTTCTATTCAACGTGCAAAATTACAAAATAATATTGAAATTAAGCAAACTTACCTAAGAAAATACATTCTAAAATCTTTGGGAAGTGCTTCATTTCCAGCATGTGCACCTTGTTTTCAATATCTTCGACGGTGTCCTCGGGGCTCAGGGAAATCTTGAATTGTTCGATAATTGTACCCCCGTCACACTCATTGTTGACATAATGTATTGTGATGCCTGTCTCATTTTCTCCTGCCGCTTTTACTGCTTCGTGTACATGATATCCCCACATTCCTTTTCCTCCATACTTGGGAAGTAGTGATGGATGAATATTTACAATACGATTGGGAAAAGACTTAACTATAAAGTCAGGGATGATTGGAAGAAACCCTGCTAAAACAATGTAATCTATGGCGTGACTTTGTAAGATTTCCATCATTTTTGTTTCGCTATTTAACTGAGCCTTATCTATCACGATGGCTGGCACGCCAAGTTGTTGTGCGCGGACTAATGCAAAAGCATCTGGACGATTACTCAAGACTATCTTGATTTTTACACTTTTAGAGTTCTTGAAATATCGAATAATGTTAGCACAATTCGTACCGTTCCCAGAAACAAAGATTGCCACATTTATAGTCTTCATGTTAAATATACTTTAATTATTCGTGCAAAAATACAAAATAATCTTTTAATTTGTGCAATTTTCTTTAATTTTCCATTGCCATTAAAATAAATTAATGTATATTTGCAGAAAAATAATTGGATAGTAAAATTTTTAGATTAGATTTTTGGTTATATGACAAAGTACAACATTACAGAAAAAAAGGAAAAAGAGGCCGCGTACAGAAATCTGGTTAATCCCGCTTTGATGGACGAACTTAAAGAGAAGATTCTGAACATTATTGTTATGCAGAAGAAGTATAAAGATCGCGATTTCTCTGCTAAGAAACTTGCTGAAGCTTTAGGAACAAACACTCGCTATATTTCAGCTGTTGTAAATGTTAAGTTCCATATGAACTACACCTCTTTTGTCAATAAGTATCGTATAGAAGAGGCTATGTCAATTCTCGTTGACAAACGCTATCAGGATTTGAGAATCGAGGAGGTAAGTGATATGGTAGGCTTTGCTAACCGCCAGTCATTTTATGCTTCGTTCTATCGTATTATGGGTATAACCCCGAAAGAATACCGCGTGTCACATTCTTCTAATCAGAGAAAGAAAAAGTAGGTTTTTGATGGAGTCAGACTATTTTAACTATCTAAGTGAACGATTTGCAGACATTCAAGTATTAAGATACAAACTTGATGGTTTTGAAAAGCTCACCGTTCAACAAAAGAAACTTATTTATTATTTAGCAAAGGCCACTGTATTCGGGAGAGACATTACTTTTGACCAATTTGGTATATATAACCTTCGTATTCGAAAAGTACTGGAGGTTATATATTCTAATTATAATATTGATCGGGATAACAACGATTTTCGTGCGTTGGAAGAATACTTAAAACGCATTTGGTTCTCAAGTGGTATATATCATCACTATTCATCAGACAAATTTAAGCCGGGATTTAGTCAAGATTATCTTCGTTTAGCGATAAAACAATGTAATCCACAGTCATTTCCACTTAATGATGGACAGACGGTGGATGAAATGTGTGAAGAACTCTTTCCTGTTATATTTGACGAAAATGTACAGCCCAAAAGAGTAAATAAGACTGATGGCGAAGATCTTGTCAGAACGTCCGCATGTAACTATTATCAGGATGTGACGCAGGAAGAGGCTGAATCTTTCTATAACTCTAAAAAGAATGTTGATGATCCAGAGCCTCCTTCGTATGGATTGAATAGTACTCTTGTAAAAAGGAATGGGCAAATTGTTGAGGAAGTATGGTCGGCAAACGGACGATATGCAAATGCTATTCGACACATCGTGTATTGGTTAGAAAAAGCAAAAGATGTAGCCGAGAACGCTCAACAAAAGAATGTTATAGATTCGCTGATAACGTATTATAATACAGGTGATTTGCGTGATTTTGATAAATATTCCATAGATTGGGTTAGGTGTCTTGATACCAAGGTCGATTTTATTAATGGTTTTATCGAAGTCTATGGTGATCCTTTAGGTCTTAAGGGATCATGGGAAGGCCTTGTAGAATACCTTAATGAGGAAGCAACCCAGCGTACTCGTACTATTAGCAAGAATGCGCAGTGGTTTGAAGATCATTCTCCTGTTGATGCTCGGTTTAAGAAAGACGTCGTTAAGGGCGTTTCTGCAAATGTGATATGTGCGGCCATGCTTGGTGGCGATGAGTATCCCTCCACAGCAATTGGCATCAACCTTCCTAATGCGGACTGGATTAGGGCACGACATGGATCAAAGAGTATTACGATTAGTAATATTACGGATGCATATAGAAAGTCCTCAAAAGGAAACGGATTTCTCGATGAATTTGTTAGGGATAAACAGATACTTGAGCTTATTCGGAAATATGACGATGTTTGCGATGATTTGCATACAGATTTGCATGAGTGTCTGGGGCATGGAAGTGGTAAACTACTACCAGGTGTTGATTCAGATGCGCTCAAATCATATGGCAATGTCATCGAAGAAGCTAGGGCTGACCTCTTCGCGTTATATTATATGGCAGACGATAAGCTAGTCGCTCTCGGACTTCTTCCAAATAATGAAGCATATAAGAGTAATTATTTTACCTATATTTTGAACGGACTGATGACTCAGCTAGTTCGAATAAATATTGGGCATGATATAGAAGAGGCTCACATGAGAAATAGAGCTCTAATCGCCAGGTGGTGTTTAGAGCGTGCCCGTTCTATGCGATTGAAAAAGAAAGATGGCGTCACGCAATTGGAGATTGATGATTTCGAAGAATTAAGAGACCTTTTTGCGCGTCTTCTTGCAGAGATTCAGAGAATCAAAAGCGAGGGTGACTATGATGCAGCTCGAGATCTAGTAGAAAGATATGCAGTTAAGATAGATCCAGAACTACATCAGGAAGTTCTTGAAAGGTATAGAGGTCTAAATCTTGCACCATATAAAGGGTTTATTAATCCGTGGATGTTGCCTGTCTACGATAAAATGGGCGATATCGTCGATATTCAGATTAATTATTCGGAATCATATGAGCATCAGATGTTGCGTTATAGTTCTGAATATGGCACATTAATATAATGACAACAGCAGAGCAATTAAAGAATATTAAACAGTCATTTCGACTGATTATGGATGGCTCAATTGCGCAATCCATGCGTGATAAGGGCGTGAACTATCATTTGAATTGGGGCGCTGGCATTCTTTTTCTTAAAAATAAAGCCGATGAAATCGGGCAAGATTATGATTTGGCAATAGCACTTTGGAAGGAGAATATTCGCGAATGTAAAATCTTGGCTACTATGATAATGCCTCCAGAAAAGATGCTTCCTGAGGTGTTGGATTTGTGGGTCGAACAGATACCTACGGTTGAAATAGCAGAGCAATTGGCCTTTAATCTCGTTCAAAAGTTGCCGTTTTCAGGTGGTAAAGCGTTCGTTTATCTGTCTCAAAGTGCCACTTTCCCACAGATAGTTGGCTACCATACGTTGAGTCGGTTGTTTATGCAGCATGTGGAGTTGAATGAAAGGGCAATAAATGAGTTTATTGATCAAGCTGTTGTTGCACTTTTAAGTGATAATGTGAGTTTATCAAAGTCGGCCAAACAAGCACTTATCCGCTTTTCTGAAATCAGCTTGATGCATAAAAGATTGGTTTCATCGGCTACTTCAAGGGCAGGAATGACTATTTTGTAGTACATTTTGTAGGTTTTTACCTTCTATGTACGAAGGTATATAGTAAAGATATGTGAAAAGAGAACAAAGTTTTGTTATAACTCTTGCGCATATCTTTTCTTTTTTGTACTTTTGCATTTAAAATTTACGTAAATACAATTGTATGGGATTATTTGGATTCTTTAGTAGAAACAAGCAGGAAACATTAGACAAAGGGTTAGAAAAGACAAAGACATCGGTTTTTGATAAATTAACGCGTGCTATTGCAGGTAAGTCAAAAGTCGATGATGATGTTTTGGATAATCTTGAGGAAGTTCTTATTACTAGCGATGTTGGTGTAGACACAACGTTGAAGATCATTGAGAGAATAGAAGAACGTGTTGCTCGTGATAAATATGTTTCTACGAGTGAACTCAATAATATACTCCGTGAAGAGATAGCAGCTCTTCTTGCAGAGAATAATACTGAAGATAATAGCAATTGGGATTTACCAACAGATCATCGTCCATACGTGATTTTGGTAGTAGGCGTTAATGGCGTAGGCAAAACTACTACCATTGGTAAGTTGGCTTGGCAATTCAAACAGGCTGGAAAGAAGGTTTATTTAGGAGCGGCAGATACATTCCGTGCAGCTGCTGTTGAGCAGATTTGTATTTGGGGAGAACGTGTTGGCGTACCCGTTGTTAAGCAGCAAATGGGCAGTGACCCTGCTAGTGTTGCTTTTGATACTTTGCAGAGCGCAAAGGCTAACAATGCAGATGTTGTCATTATCGACACTGCAGGACGTTTGCATAACAAAGTCGGTCTGATGAATGAACTCAAAAAAATCAAAGATGTTATGAAGAAAGTAATACCAACTGCTCCTGACGAGGTGATGTTGGTATTGGATGGTTCAACCGGTCAGAATGCTTTTGAACAAGCCAAACAATTTGCTGCTGTTACACAGATTACTTCGTTAGCCATTACAAAACTTGATGGAACTGCTAAGGGTGGTGTTGTTATCGGTATTAGCGATCAACTTAAGGTGCCCGTAAAGTACATCGGTCTTGGCGAAGGTATGGAAGATTTACAGTTATTTGACAGAAAAGATTTTGTAGACTCATTGTTTAAGAATGAAGCGTAAAACGATAGATTTTATTTCTCTCGGTTGTTCTAAAAACCTTGTTGACTCGGAAGTCTTGATGGGACTTTTCGAAGCAAATGGTTATGATGTTACTCATGATAGCGACAATCCACAAAGTGATGTTGTCGTTGTCAATACCTGTGGGTTTATAGCCGATGCAAAAGAAGAAAGTGTCAACACTATACTTGAATTGGTAAAGGCAAAGGAAGAGGGGAGAATAAAGAAAATCTTTGTAATGGGATGTCTTTCGGAGCGATATCTTGCTGATTTAGAAAGCGAGATTCCCGAGGTTGACGGATGGTATGGCAAGTTTAACTATCGTCAGCTATTGACAGATCTTAATGGCAGTAAATATTGCACCGGCGAACGCAAACTAACAACTCCACGTCACTATGCATACATCAAAATTAGTGAAGGATGTGACCGTCATTGTGCATACTGTGCAATTCCTTTGATTACAGGACATCACAAAAGCAGGCCTATTGAGGAAATCTTGGACGAGGTAAGGACTTTGGTAAAAGGTGGAACCACTGAATTTCAGGTCATTGCCCAAGAACTGACTTATTATGGCGTTGATATCTATGGCGAGCAACGCATAGCCCAGCTTATAGAACAGATGGCTGATATTGAAGGTGTACGTTGGATTCGTCTTCATTATGCTTACCCCACACATTTTCCTTGGGAACTGTTGAAGGTTATGAACGAAAAGCCCAATGTTTGTCGTTATCTGGATATTGCTCTTCAACATATCTCTGATCATATGTTGAGTAGAATGCGCAGAAACACGACAAAGGCAGAAACCATAGAATTAATCAAACGACTTCGAAAAGAAGTACCAGGTATTCATATTCGTACGACGCTTATGGTCGGCTTCCCTGGTGAAACAGATGAAGATTTTAAAGAATTGGTTGATTTTGTAAAATGGGCACGATTTGAGCGTATGGGCGCCTTTGCTTATTCAGAAGAAGATGGTACGTATTCTGCAGAACATTATGAAGATGATGTTCCAGAAGAAGTAAAACAGCAGAGACTGGATAAACTGATGCGTATCCAGCAGAATATCAGTGCCGAGATAGAATCTTCTAAAGTAAGTACAACAATGCCTGTTGTGATTGATAGAACGGAAGGTGACTACTATATTGGGCGTACTGAATACTGTTCGCCAGAGGTTGATCCGGAAGTGTTAATTTCGAATACGTACGATCTGAAAATAGGAGAAATGTATAACGTGCATATCACTGATGCTGATGAATTTGACCTATACGGAGAAATTGTAGAATAGTTATGAATAACAAAGAGTTTATAGCCAGTTTAGCTAAGCGTACTGGATACAAAGTATCTAAGGCGCAAAATATGATGAACACCCTGATTGGCGCTATGGGAGATACTTTCATAGAAGGTGATGCTATACAAATAACCAGTCTGGGTTCCTTTGAAGTGAAAAAGAAGATGGAGCGTGTAATTACTAACCCTGCGACAGGTCAGCGTATGCTCGTGCCTCCTAAATTGGTTCTTGGTTTTAAGCCTATCTCTTCATTAAAAGATAAAATTAAGAAAGGAGAGAAACAATAATGGAAAAAGTCAACATACTTAATCATGCTGCTGTATTGGCAGAGAAGCACGATATCAGCAAGCAAGAAGCTAAAAAGTTTATCGAAACTCTTGTTGAAATCATTCAAGAGGGGATTGATACTGATAAACTTGTAAAGATTAAAGGATTGGGCACTTTCAAGATTATTGGTGTCGAATCCCGTGAGAGTGTTGATGTTAACACTGGTAATCGAGTAGTTATTGACGGGCACGATAAGTTGACGTTTACCCCTGATACTGCCATGAAAGAACTGGTGAACCGTCCATTCTCTCAATTTGAAACAGTGATTCTTAACGATGGAGTAAATTTTGAAGATGTTACTGTAGAAGAAGAAACGGATGACCTAACAGGCACTGAGATTGGTACTATAGAGAATGAAGAACCAGAACAAATGGTGACAGAATCTCAAATAGAACCAGAAATTGTTAATGAAGCAGCAATAGAGCCAGAGTCAGAGTCAGAGGAAGATAAGTTATCAAAGACTATAGAGGAATCTGCAGAGGAGTCTCCGTTAAATTCTAAAGCCGACGCACAAGATGTAACTGTTGGAAAAGTTGAGGTTGAAGAAAATAACGAAGCTGACTTGCATACTAAACAGGATATTTTAGCTAATGAAGAAGAATCTCAAAAGGAGATGCAGCCAGATGTAAATCAGCAAGTATCTCAAGTGAGGTCTTCTGATGCAGAGTCCAAAACTGTTGATTCCGTATCTTCTCAAGTGAAGTTGCTTAGTGAGGTTAAAGAGCATAATGTAGAAAAGAAAAACGGAAACACATACTTGTTTTTATTCTTAATTGTCGGTGTTGCTGTATTCTCATTAGTGGCAGGCTATTTCATCGGACAATTTATTGGTGCAATACCTTCTAAAGAAGAAAAGCCTTCAGTGGAAATGTTAGTAGAGCCTGAAGATACCCATACTGAAGATACAACGACAATGGTAAAAGATCATGTTGTTCTCACGGATACTGTCAAGGCCGAAAAAGACATCAATGACACTATTAGTTTCTACAAGAAATATGAAGATATGGATTCCAGAGTAAGAACCGGTGCTTACTATATCGTTGGTACTGACCAAGTTGTAAAAGCACGTAAAGGACAAACGCTGGGTCGCATATCTAGATCTATTTTAGGAGAAGGTATGGAGTGCTATATGGAAGTATATAATGGCATGAAAGCTACTACAGTTTTGGAGGAAGGACAAGAAATTCTTATTCCGAAGCTTGTAGTTAAAAAGAGATTAAAGAAATAATATAAAATAAAGAAATATTATGACGGAAAATATTGATATCCGCGAACTCAACATGCGGATTGAACAACAAAGCAGCTTTGTTACCAATTTGGTAGCGGGCATGGACCAAGTGATTGTCGGACAGAAACATCTCGTCGATTCTCTGCTTATTGGATTGTTGAGCGACGGAAACATTCTGCTTGAAGGTGTACCTGGTTTGGCAAAAACATTGGCGATCAAAACGCTTTCACAACTGATTGATGCAGACTATAGTCGCATTCAGTTTACTCCGGATCTTTTGCCTGCAGATGTGACTGGTACAATGATATATTCTCAAAAAGAAGAACGCTTTCAAACTAAAAAGGGACCTATCTTTGCTAACTTCGTATTAGCAGATGAAATAAATCGTGCTCCAGCCAAAGTTCAAAGCGCGTTATTGGAGGCTATGCAGGAGAAGCAAGTAACTATCGGTAGCGAAACTTTCGATATGCCTAGTCCTTTCCTTGTGATGGCAACACAAAACCCAATAGAACAAGAAGGAACGTATCCACTTCCAGAAGCTCAGGTTGACCGTTTTATGCTCAAAGTGGTTATAGACTATCCAACTCTTGAAGAAGAGAAGAAAATTATTCGCGAAAATATTGGTGGCTCACTTCCCAAGGTGACACCAGTAACTACTGCAGCAGAGATTTTGAAAGCTCGTGAAATTGTACGAGAAGTCTATATTGACGAGAAGATTGAACAGTATATCGCAGATATTGTTTTTGCCACAAGATTCCCAGAACGCTATGGGCTTAAGGAACTCAAAGATCTCATTTCTTTTGGTGGCTCTCCACGTGCAAGTATCAATTTGGCAAAGGCTGCTCGTGCATATGCGTTTATCAAACGTCGCGGTTATGTAGTACCTGAAGATGTTAGAGCAGTTGCCCATGATGTATTGCGTCATCGTATCGGATTAACGTATGAAGCTGAAGCGTCAAATGTGACAAGCGAGGATATTGTTAGTAAAATCATAAATAAAGTTGAAGTACCCTGATGGAAACATCAGAAATCATAAAGAAAGTCAGAAAGATTGAAATTAAGGCTCGAGGTCTTAGTTCAAATATTTTTGCGGGCCAATACCATTCGGCCTTCAAAGGTCGTGGTATGGCCTTTTCTGAAGTTCGCGAATATCAATACGGTGATGATGTAAGAGATATCGACTGGAACGTTACAGCTCGTTTTAATAAGCCTTACGTCAAGGTGTTTGAAGAAGAGCGCGAATTGACCGTCATGTTACTTATAGATGTTAGTGGCTCCCTTGAATTCGGTACTCAACGTATGATGAAGCGAGACCTAGCTACCGAAATAGCTGCAACACTTGCGTTTTCTGCAATACAGAATAATGATAAGATAGGAGTGATTTTCTTCTCTGATAAGATTGAGAAATACATCCCCCCCAAGAATGGTCGCAAGCATATATTATATATCATTCGAGAAATGCTCGATTTTAAGGCAGATAGTAAAAAAACGGATGTCGGAAAAGCTGTTGAGTTCTTAACAAGTGTTTCGAAACGTCGTTGTACTGCTTTTATTCTGAGCGACTTCTACGTACGGAATAGTTTTCTGCAACAACTTGTCATTGCAAATCGTAAACATGATGTAGTAGCTATACAGATATACGACAAACGTGCTAGCGAATTGCCAAATATTGGATTAATGAAAGTCGTTGATGCAGAGACGGGTCACGAACAATATGTGGACACATCGAGTAAAAGGCTCAGAAAGATGTATCACCAATATTGGTTGAAGCAGCAATCTGAGTTAAAGGATATGTTTGTTAGAAGCAATGTTGATAATGTCAGCATTGCAACCGACGAAGACTTTGTGAAATCTCTAATGGTACTGTTTAAACAAAGAGGTTAATGAAAAGATTTATAAATAGTATTTTTCTCTTCTTGTTGTTTATACAAGTTTATTCACAGGTTAAGGTTGAATCTAATCTTAGCTCTGTAGAAATGCTTGTAGGTCAGCAGGTAGAACTTAATATTTGTGCCACAACACCTCAAGGTTCTCACGTTGAGTTTCCCAAGGAGGGATTAATACCTGCTGGCATTGAATTTCTTGGGGCTATAGAAAAAGAACCGGAAACTATTGAAGATGGTCGCGTGCGTCATTCTCGTTCATATGTATTGACTTCTTTTGAAGATACACTTTATTATTTGCCGCCTTTTGTTGTTAAAGTTGATGGTAAGGAGTATAAAACTAACAAGTTAGCTCTTAAGGTGTTAACAGTTGATGTTGATACGACCAATTATGAGAAATACTATGGCCCAAAGAGCGTTCAGGACAATCCTTTTATGTGGAGTGGAGAATGGAGTGCCCCTTTCTGGCTCAGTTTCATTATCATCATTCTTTTTTCTATAACTTATTATCTCTATTTGCGTTTAAGGGATAATAAACCTATTATTGCAAAGATTAAAATCGTCAAAAGGGTACTTCCTCATCAGAAAGCAATGATGGTTATAGAGGAGATCAAGGCTGATAAGATGGTTATGGCAGAGGATCCTAAGGATTACTATACAAAGCTTACTGATACACTTCGTAAGTACATTGAGGAACGTTATGGTTTTAATGCCATGGAGATGACAAGCCAAGAGATTATTGAAAGACTTATGTCTACAGATGATCCTAAGTCACTCGAAGAGTTAAAACAATTATTTAATACGGCGGATCTTGTCAAGTTTGCGAAGTATTCGACGCTCATTAATGAGAACGATGCCAATCTTGTCAATGCGGTTGATTTTATCAATCAGACTAAGGTTGAAATCCCAGAGTCTCAATCGACCATAAAAGAACAATTGACAACCGAAGAAATACGTTCAAAGAACAGTAGGTTGGCCTTGCAGATAACTATTTCTGTTTTGTGTACTCTCTTGCTGTTGTTATTTGGCTATGTTCTATATTGTGTTTATGAACTTATTTAAAAGTAACATATAAATGGAGTTTGCTAATAAAGAATATTTATTTCTACTCTTTCTCATAATACCATATATAATCTGGTATCTTCTATACAGAAAGAAAAACGAGCCAACGATTCGCCTTGCAAACACTTTCCCGTTTAGTCAGGCGCCACGTAGTTGGCGAGTGCTTCTCATACCTGTATTGCCAATTCTTCGTGTTCTTGCATTTACTTTTCTAGTCATAGCTCTTGCAAGACCTCAAACACATGACTCAAAAACCAAGGAGAATATCGAGGGCATTGATATTATGATGGCAATGGATGTTTCCACGTCTATGTTGGCAGAAGATATAAAGGATCGTGCCCATCATGCTCGCAATCGACTTGAAGCAGCTAAAGTAGTTGCTGCAGAGTTTGTGGCAGACCGCCCAAATGATAATATAGGTTTAACTATTTTTGCGGGAGAAGCATTTACTCAATGTCCAATGACAACAGACCATGCTTCGTTATTATCTCTATTGCAGAATGTTCGTACAGACATAGCCGCAAGAGGATTGATAGAGGATGGAACAGCTATAGGTATGGGTATTGCCAATGCTGTCAGCAGACTTAAAGACTCTCAAGCCAAAAGTCGTGTAGTTATCCTTTTGACGGATGGTACAAATAACCGAGGTGACATATCGCCAATGACAGCTGCAGAGATTGCAAACAGTTTAGGTGTTAGAATCTATACCATCGGTGTGGGTACTAATGGAACAGCTCCATATCCGCTGACAGTTGGCAATGACGTTCAGTATATCCAAGTGCCAGTCGAAATAGATACAAAGACGCTAAGCGACATAGCCTCCACTACAAATGGAAAGTTCTATAGAGCTACAAATGCTGAAGAATTGCGAGATATATATCATGAGATTGACAAATTGGAGAAATCGAAATTGGAAGTCCAGAAATTTAGCAGATTCTATGAAGACTATCAAAGATATGCCTTCATTGCTTTAATCATCCTTTTGATAGAGGTTTTGATGAGGGTGACAGTATTTCGTCGTATTCCATAAAAGAAAAGAAAGATGTTTAGATTTGAAAATCCGGAATATTTATGGCTTTTGTCAATAGTGATTATATTGGCACTTATTTATATTGCTCAATTCTTCAAAAGAAAGTATAACCTTCGGAAGTTTGGCGATCCCATCCTTTTAAAACAGCTGATGCCAGATGTTTCAAAATGGCGTGGTATTATAAAGTTTCTGTTACTAGAATTTGCTTTGATCTTTATGGTTCTGATGTTAGCCCGTCCTCAAGAGGCCAGTCAGATAAGTGAGGAGAAACGTTCTGGCATTGAAACTATGATTGCGATTGATATTAGTAACTCGATGTTAGCTCAAGACGTCACTCCCAGTCGTTTGGATAGAGCGAAGATGCTGGTGGAAGGACTAGTAGAAAACTTCAGCGACGATAAAATCGGATTGATTGTCTTTGCGGGTGATGCTTTTGTACAGTTGCCTATCACTAGTGACTATGTATCAGCCAAGATGTTTCTGAATAGTATTGAGCCTTCCATGATTATTAATCAAGGCACAGATATTGCCAGTGCTATTAATATAGCATCTCATAGTTTTACCCAGCAAGAACACGTAGGAAAGGCAATCATTGTGATAACTGATGGTGAAGACCATGAAGGAGGGGCACTTGAAGCTGCTAAAGATGCTAAGGACAAAGGCATGAATATCTATATGTTGGGTATTGGAACATCAAAAGGTGCACCTATTCCTGATAAGGAAACCGGTGGGTATATGATTGATCGTACTGGTGAGACGGTTATTTCAAGACTCAACGAGGATATGTGTAAAGAGATTGCTCAGGCAGGTGGTGGCGTCTATATACATGTTGACAACACCTCAAATGCGCAACAGGTCCTGGATAATGAACTTGATAAACTTGAGAAGAGCGACTCGTCTGTTTACAGTAATTATTCGGAACAGTTCCAGACGTTTGGCGTAATTGCCCTTATACTTCTTCTATTGGAGGTAATCGTATTAGAACGAAAGAATCATTTACTGAATAAGATTAAAATCTTCAAATGATAATGATGAATAAATTTATTCTTTTCATAGGCGTTTTCATTATTTCCTGCACTTCCGCATTCGCTCAAGAGCCGGAAAATATACAAGCTAGGAAATATATCCGACGTGGAAACAAGCAATTTCATGCAGGAAAAAGAAAGGATGCACAAATCATATATATGAAGGCTGTTGATGCTGACAAAAACTTGGCTCGTGCAAAATACAATCTTGCGACATCCATGTTTCCTATGGAATGGAAATCTACGCCTAAGGAACTTGGCGACTCTATGGTAGCTATTTTCCGGAAGGCTATTGAAGCAGAACAAAACCCCATGCGCAAGTCTATGGGTTATCATAACATTGGCGTTATTTACCAAGGGCAAAAGGATTTTCAGAAAGCGATTGAATTCTATAAGAATGCTTTAAGAAATAATCCAAATGATGATGAGACACGTTATAATTTAGTGTTGTGTCAGCGTCAGCTTAAAAATCAGCCTCAGCAAAACCAAGATAACGGCCAGAATAAAGATAAAGAGCAACAAGATAAACAAAAGCAGGAACAGCAAAAGCAAGAGCAGAATAAGCAAAACGAACAAAATAAGCAACAAAATCAAGAACCTCCAATGAGCAAGGAAAATGCAGAGCAACTTCTGAAAGCTGCATTGCAACAAGAGAAGAAAACTCAAGAAAGGATGAAGGATGCCCAGAAACAACCTCAAAGGAGACGTATTGAAAAGAACTGGTAATGTTAATTGCATTATGATATTAAATAATAGACTTCTACACGCAATATTGATGTTGCTGTTGCTTCACACAACAGCAGCAGCACAGCAACTGACTGCAAATGCGCCTCAACAGGTGGAAAAAGGCCAGCAATTCAGGCTTACTTATACAGCCACAACTCAAGATGTGTCTGGATTCCGTATTGGTCAAATACCAGATGCTTTTGAGGTTTTGATGGGGCCGAGTACCTCAAGTCAGAGTAGTTTCAGCATGGTTAATGGTAAGACATCGCATTCTTCTACCATTACATATACATATATTCTTAGTGCAGAAAAGAATGGTACTTTTACGATTCCGCCTGCTACCATTAGTATTGGCGGTAAGCATGTAAAGTCAAACATTGTCAAGATTCAGGTTGTTGGTTCTTCGTCAAACTCTAACCAGAGCAGAGGACAGCAAGGAGAAACACGTGCTTCAGGTTCTAATATATCCGGAGCAGACTTGTTTATTAAAGTTACAGCATCAAAACAACATGTTGTAGAGCAGGAACCCATATTGCTTACTTATAAAGTATATACATTGGTGCGTCTTTCACAACTAGAGGGAAAAATGCCAGACCTGAAAGGTTTTCATACGCAGGAAATTCCCTTGCCACAGGAAAAGAGCTTTAAGATTGAGCAATATAATGGAAGAAACTACAAGACAGTCACATGGAGCCAATATGTCATGTTCCCGCAGATAACGGGTAAACTTGAAGTTCCCAGCATTACGTTCAATGGTATCGTTGTACAAGAGAATAGAAATGTTGATCCTTTTGAAGCCTTCTTTAACGGAGGTTCTGGCTATGTGGAAGTCAAGAAACAGATAAAGGCCCCCGGCATATCTATTCATGTCGATCCTCTTCCCAACAAACCCGGTGCCTTCTCAGGTGGAGTGGGTAATTTTTCTATTAAATCCGAAATTGACAAAACACGACTTAAGGCTAACGACCCGCTAACAATCAAAGTCGTAATTAGTGGTGTCGGAAATCTGAAACTTATCAAGCAACCGGAAATTCAGTTTCCTAAGGACTTTGATACATACGATCCTAAGCTAACAGAAAAAACGCATTTGACAGCAAATGGGTTAGAGGGAGACGTTACTTATGAGTATTTAGCCGTACCACGTCATCAAGGTCAATACGATATACCTGCAGTAGAGTTTACCTATTTCGATACTAAAACGCGCCAATATAAGACTCTCACTACGGAGCCATTTCATCTCATGGTAGAAAAAGGTGATGGCAATGATAATGAAATTGAGAATTTTGCTAATCAAGAAGAATTGCAATTGTTAGATAGCGATATTCATCACATCAAAGTTGGTGATGTTATTCTTCAACAAAAGGATCAGTCATTTTTTGCATCTATGGATTATTGGATATCAATAGGTGTGTTATTGATTATCTTTATTGCGCTGTTTGTTATCTTTAGGAAACGCGCTATAGAGAATGCCGATGTTGTAAGGATGCGCGGAAAGAAAGCCAATAAAATTGCAGCCAAACGCTTAAAGAAAGCAGCTAAACTCATGAAGAATAATCTTCCTGATCAGTTCTTCGATGAAGTGCTAAGAGCTTTGTGGGGTTATGTTGGCGACAAATTGAATATCTCAGTAGAGAAACTTTCAAGAGACAATATCAGTGAGCGTTTAAATGAACGACAAGTAAACCAACAAACTATTGATCAATTTGTTGAAGCAATAGACGAGTGTGAGTTTGAAAGATACGCCCCTGGTGATTCAAAAGTAAACATGACAAAAGTATATAATTCAGCAATGACTGCAATAGAACATATTGAAAAGTACTTGGTGTTACTTCTTATATTTGTATTTGCGCCCATTAGCAGTCATGCAGTTAGCAAAGCTGAAGCAGACAGCTCGTATGTAAGTGGTAATTATCAATTAGCAATAAAACAATATAAGCAGATTCTGGAAACAGGAGTTAGTGCTGAGTTGTATTATAACTTGGGTAACTCTTATTACAGAACAGACGAGATTACACAGGCAATTATTTCTTATGAGCGTGCCTTGAGATTATCGCCAGCCGATGCCGATATTAAACACAATCTTCAGATGGCTCGTAGTAAGACCGTTGATAAGATTGCACCAGAGAGTGAACTGTTCTTTGTCACATGGTATCATGCAGTCATTAATCTAATGAGTGCCAATGGTTGGGCATACCTTTCACTTGCCAGTTTGGCTCTCGCTATATTGTTATTGTTACTGTATCTGTTTTCTAACCCTCTGTGGATTAGAAAGGTTGGCTTTTTCGGAGGTCTTTCGGCTTTCCTTTTGTTTGTTGTTGCTATCATCTGTGCTTGGCAACAGCAATATAAGATGTCAATACACGATCAAGCTATCATAACAGTTTCTGCCGTACCTATTAAAAGTGCGCCATCTCAAGGGGGAAAAGACATATTTTTGTTGCATGAAGGAACAAAAGTAAGTATTACCGACGACACAATGAATGAATGGAAAGAGATACGCCTCTCTGATGGCAAAATAGGATGGATTGAGGCTGATAAGATGGAAATCATTTAATTATTGCAATCATGGATATAAATACACTTATAGATATAGACAGACAACTACTATTATCAGTTAATGGTAGTGAATCTTTGTTCATTGATGGATTAGCAAAAACACTGACCACCGCTGGAACTTGGATTCCTCTATACTTGTCGCTATTCTATATTGTATTAAAGAATAATGACAGCATCCAAAAAATATTATTAATATTAGGAGGTGCTGGTCTATGTGTTTTTCTGGCAGGAACCTTAAATGACGTGTTTATGAAGCCATTTGTTATGAGATGGCGCCCCACTCATGACGATGTTATTGGTCAATATGTTGATGTGGTAAATGGCTATAGAGGAGGGAAATATGGTTTTTTCTCTTCGCATGCTGCCAATACGTTCAGTATTGCGGTATTCTTTGCATTACTGACTAAAAGTCGAATTCTATCCATCACTTTATTTACATGGTCATTCATTAATTGTTGGACACGTCTGTATTTAGGTGTTCATTTTCCTGGCGATATCCTTTGCGGTTTATGTTGGGGTGGCATCGTCGGTTTAAGCATCGGCTTTATTTATTTCCGTGTTAAGAAGCAACTATATTCTTCAAATAGTTATATATCCTCTCATTATACAAAAACAGGCTATCAGAAGTCGGATGTCGATATCGTTCTCACTGTTTTTATGCTAACCATATTGTATTCAATTCTTAGAGCTTGTTGCTATTTATATATTTAAAGAAAATGGAAACAAAACATATTCATATCAGTGATTATAATTATCCCTTGCCAGATGAGCGAATTGCAAAATTCCCTTTAGCTAAACGCGATGACTCAAAACTGCTGGTTTATAATAAAGGGATTGTTAGCGAAGATCGTTTCTTCAATCTTTCCAAATATCTGCCACAAGGCGCATTGATGGTCTTCAACAATACAAAAGTAATCCAAGCAAGACTTCATTTCCGTAAAGAAACGGGGGCGCTTATCGAGGTTTTCCTCTTAGAACCTGCCAAACCGGCAGATTATGAGCAGATGTTTCAAACCAAAGGTAGTTGTTCTTGGCTATGTCTTGTAGGTAATTTAAAGAAATGGAAAGAAGGTACTTTAACACGACAGTTGACCATTAATGATGAAACGTTGAACTTCACTGCTACGCGTGGGGAAATTCATGGCACTAGTCATTGGATAGATTTTTCCTGGGATAATGATCACATCTCTTTTGCTGAGATCCTAGAGTCAATGGGTGAACTACCCATTCCGCCTTATTTGAACAGAGAAACCCAAGAGAGTGATAAGACCACCTATCAGACGGTCTATTCTAAGATCAAAGGTAGTGTTGCTGCACCTACAGCCGGTCTTCATTTTACTCCCAGTGTTCTCAGTTCTTTAGATAATCATGGCATCGATCGCGAAGAACTCACTCTTCACGTTGGAGCAGGTACCTTTAAACCCGTGAAAAGCGAGGAAATTAGCGATCATGAGATGCATACAGAATATATCTGCGTGCGTCGACAGACATTGGAGAAACTGATGAAACATGATTGTTGTGCCATTGCTGTTGGCACAACCAGTGTGCGCACGCTTGAAAGTCTCTATTATATGGGATTAAAGGTTCTTAAGAACCCTCTGATCTCAGAAGCAGAACTTCATGTTTACCAATGGGAACCATATGAAAGCGATGATGCTGCGTTAGCTACAGTTCAGCAGTCTATCCAGGCTCTGATTGATTGGCTTGATAATAATCATTTGCCTGCACTTCATAGCAGCACACAGATTATTATAGCTCCTGGTTACAAATATAAAATTGTTAAGATGCTGGTAACCAATTTCCATCAACCACAATCCACCTTACTCTTACTCGTAAGTGCGTTTGTTAATGGCGACTGGCACAAAATATATGATTATGCATTAGCTCACGATTTCCGCTTCTTGAGCTATGGCGATAGTTCTTTGTTGATACCTTAATTGTACTTGAAAATGAAGATAGGAGATAAAGTAAGATTCCTGAGCGAAATTGGCGGCGGAAAGGTCGCAGGCTTCCAGGGTAAGAATATTGTATTGGTTGAAGACGAGGATGGTTTTCAGGTACCAATGCAAATGAGTGAAGTGGTGGTCATTGGCGAGGAAAACTATGACACGAGTCATGTCATAGAGATGAAACAGCAGACCAATAATTCCGTAGAAAAAGAAGTAGAACCAGCCGACAAACCAATCACCTTTAAAGCTCAACCAGAAGAGAGAAAGGGTGGGGAAGCGCTCTCTGCATATTTGGCTTTTGTGCCTATCGATATCAAGGAGTTGACCAATACGCGCTTTGAGGCCTATTTTGTCAACGACTCCAATTATTATATGCGTTTCACCTATGCTACGGCAGAAGGAAATAGTTGGAAGTTAAGAGTCACCGAAGAGGTAGAACCAAATACGAAACTCTTTTTAGAGGAGTTTGGCCGTGAGGATCTTAATGATTTAGAGCGTGTGGCTATACAAATTCTGCCTTATAAAACGACCAAGCATTATTTGCTGAAACCCTCTGTAGATGTTCAGTTTCGCATAGATGCTGTCAAGTTCTATAAGCTACATACCTTTCAGAATAATGCATTCTTTGAGCAGCCAGCATTGGTATATACCATTATCAAAGACGACAAGCCTGTACGACCTTTGGTCATCGACGCTCAACAGCTGAAGGCGAATATGTATCAGAAAGGCGATAATACCCCCCAGGCACGCCCAGAAATCAAAAAGGAATATAAAGAAGGCGACCCCATTGTTGTTGATCTGCACGCAGATGCTCTTCTGGAAACAACGAATGGCATGAATGCCACAGACATCCTTAACTACCAATTGGATGTCTTGCGCAAGACACTTAAAACCTATGAAAAGAAAAAGGGAACAAAGATTATCTTTATTCATGGAAAAGGTGAGGGCGTGTTGCGTAAAGCTATCATCAATGAGCTACAGTATAAGTATAAACATTATATTTACCAAGATGCATCTTTCCGCGAATACGGTTATGGTGCCACACAAGTGACAATCAAATGAAATACGGATTAATGAAAGTAGCCGCAGCAATACCAAGTATTCGTGTGGCTGATGTGGAATTTAATGTCCAGCAGATTGAGAGTCTTATTGTTCAGGCTGAAGGAAAGGGCGTAGAACTTATTGTGTTCCCAGAACTAAGCATCACGGGATATACTTGTCAGGACCTATTCAGCCAGCAACTCCTTCTCGACAAGGCAGAAGAATCCCTGCTAGTTCTTCTTGACTTTACTCGCAAGTTGAACATCATCTCTGTTGTGGGACTTCCTGTTCGTGTTGGCGCCTTATTGTACAATTGTGCAGTTGTCATCCAGCAAGGTAGCATCCTTGGTGTCATTCCCAAAACGCACCTGCCAAATTATAATGAGTTTTACGAGAAAAGGTGGTTCGCTTCTGCTGCCGATTTGATTCCACAGGACATCTATCTGGCTGGTAGTCCTATTCACATATCAAACGAGCCTATCGTCTTCCGTACTTGCGATGGTGCTTGCTTTGGCATTGAGATTTGTGAGGACGTCTGGGCTCCATTGCCACCAAGCAATAATCTAGCCTTGGCTGGAGCAGATATTATCTTAAATCTCTCTGCCACAGATGAATTAAATGGAAAGCATAAGTATCTCTGCTCGCTTCTTGCTCAGCAGAGTGCACGCATGATGTGTGGCTACGTGTATAGCAGTTGTGGTTTTGGCGAATCAACACAGGATGTCGTTTATGGCGGAAATGCACTTATCTATGAAAATGGCATCTTGCTCGCTGAAGCAGATCGCTTCTCTATCGACCCTCAGCTGCGTATTCAGCAAATAGATATAGACAGACTTCGTCTTGAACGCCAAAACAACACAACATTCCGTTCGGCCCAGGTTGGAGCTGTAGCTCGTGTGATTAATACCAAACTGGTAGAACACCGTGAGTTTGAACTTATCAGAACAATTAATCCTTATCCTTTCATTCCCAAGGATGAAGATATGATTGATGCTTGTGAAGAGATTCTTAATATTCAGACGATGGGCTTATGCAAGCGTCTTCATCACACGCGTTGTGAGAATGTCGTTATTGGTATTAGTGGTGGTCTTGATTCAACATTAGCATTGCTTATTACCATTCGCGCCTTTGACAAGTTGGGATTGTCTCGTCGTGGTATCACAGGTATTACGATGCCTGGATTTGGCACCACAGACCGTACTCATGAGAATGCCGTCAAACTGATGCAGTCACTTGGTATAACGATTCGCGAAATCAATATTTCAAAGTCTGTTCTCCAGCATTTTGAAGACATAGGCCATCAGGTAGAGAATCATGATGTAACATACGAGAATTCTCAGGCTCGTGAACGCACACAAATACTGATGGATGTGGCTAATCAAGTAGGTGGTATGGTTATCGGTACAGGCGACCTTTCTGAATTAGCTTTAGGGTGGTGTACCTATAATGGTGATCATATGTCTATGTATGGTGTGAACGCTGGTGTTCCTAAGACATTGGTACAGTACCTCATCAAGTATATTGCCAACCAGCCAGCATTCCTTCAGGAAAGAGAAACCTTGATAGATGTGATAGAAACCCCCATCTCGCCAGAGTTGACACCAGCGGATGCTGATGGAAATATCGCTCAGAAAACCGAAGATCTTGTCGGTCCCTACGAACTGCATGATTTCTTCTTGTATTATCATCTGCGCGTAGGTTTCCGTCCTTCAAAGATATTCTTGTTGGCACAGCATGCCTTCGGCGACAAGTATGACGACGACACGATTAAGCATTGGTTAAAGACCTTCTGTCGTCGTTTTTTTAATCAACAGTTCAAACGCTCATGCCTGCCAGATGGTCCGAAGGTGGGAAGCGTAAGCCTCTCTCCACGAGGTGACTGGCGCATGCCAAGCGATGCTTCGAGTGCTCTTTGGCTGAAAGAATGCGACGAACTCTAATAAACGAAATCCCCTGTTATCCGTCAATCATTAGATAACAGGGGATTTTTATATTAATTCTTTTTTAATCTTACACTTCCCATCCCACTGCAGATGCTCCAAGTACAGCTGCAGAAGAACCATCAAGACCGCTAACCAAGAACTTGGCTTTTCCCTTGAAGATCTTTAATACGTGTTTGTCGTATGACTCACGGATAGGTTTCATAATAAGTTCGCCAGCTTTGGTCATACCGCCAAAGAAGATAAATGCTTCAGGAGATGAGAATGCAGCAAAGTCTGCGCAAGCCTCTCCGAGCATGTTTCCGGTAAACTCATAAATCTCGTTTGCCAACTCATCACCCTTTTCGGCTGCAATAGAAACATCGAGTGAAGTGATGTCTGCAGGATTGATATCGCGGAGTAGGGAAGGACGTTCGGTAGTTGACAATATTTCGCGAGCTGTACGTGCAACACCTGTTGCTGAGCAATAAGCTTCAAGACAGCCAGTACGACCACATCCGCAGCTACGACCATTTTCACGACGCATGATGACGTGACCAAGCTCACCGGCAAATCCATCGTGACCATAGAGCAACTGGCCATTTACCACGATACCAGAACCAACGCCAGTACCAAGAGTGATAACGATAAAGTTCTTCATGCCGCGAGCAACGCCATAAACCATCTCGCCAATAGCTGCTGCATTGGCATCGTTTGTAA
Organism: Xylanibacter brevis ATCC 19188; assembly: GCF_000621725.1. Lineage (GTDB taxonomy): Bacteria > Bacteroidota > Bacteroidia > Bacteroidales > Bacteroidaceae > Prevotella > Prevotella brevis. The sequence continues at coordinate 36,147 of NZ_JHXM01000011.1, read as the reverse complement.
GTGCTACAGGAATACCATTCAGCTTGTCACTGAACATTTTTGCCAAGGGAACGATGCCATCATGTGCCCAAGGTAAGTTGGGAGCGAATTCGATTGTTCCATTATAGTAGTTACCATTAGGAGCACCAATACCCATAGCTTTAATGGTATCAATACCTCCAACTTGCTCGATGATGGGTTGTAATGCTTCTACAGAAGCTGCTACATAATCTTCAGCAGAGGTAAATCCTCCGGTCTTTATAGCAGTTGTGGCTTTAATATCGCCGCGGGCATCAACAATTCCAAATACTGAGTTTGTGCCTCCTAAGTCCAAGCCTATAACGTATGGCTTAATAGTTGATTGTGTCTCCATTATTATACATTTAGTGTGAGTAAAATCAAATGCAAAGATAACTTAATTATTTGGAATAGTTTGCTTACTTAACATTTTTTATAAGTGAAACAAAAAATATTATTAGCGGATTCTTCATTTCTAATTAAAATTAGTACCTTTGCAAACATTATGCCGTTTGTTGTTAACACGATACCAAACATACTAGATATTGTATTTAAGGGAATGCTCATAGGTATTATCGCTTCTGCACCTATGGGGCCTGTTGGAGTACTCTGTGTTCAGCGCACACTGAACAAGGGCCGATGGTATGGTTTTGTTACAGGAGTTGGCGCTTCTGTAAGTGATATGATTTATGCGGGAATTACCGGTTTGGGTATGGGATATGTGGTAGATTTTGTTAGCAACGATACCACACGTTTCTATCTTCAGATAGCAGGAAGTGTGATGCTTCTTTTATTTGGTATTTTTACCTATCGCACGGATCCTACAAAAAACATACGAAAGCCTGGTCAGAAGAAAGGTACATTGGCACATAATGCTATAACGGCTTTTCTGGTGACTTTAAGCAATCCTCTTATTATCTTTCTGTTTATGGCACTCTATGCCCAGTTTGCATTTGGACTTCAGCCAGATCTTCCTATTGATATGGTTGTTGGTTTCCTTAGCATTATAGGAGGTGCTTTGCTATGGTGGTGGTCGCTGTCGTGGTTAGTTGATAAGATCAGAACCAAGTTCGACCAGAATGGTATCAAGCTGATTAATCAGATTATCGGCATGTTAGTGATTGTCGGTAGTGTTATTATTTTACTCTCAACGCTTACAAGTTTGCATCTTTATCATATTTTTTAGTTATTTCTTATTATGTTTATTGCACAGGAATTACGTAAAAATAATATTGCGGAATACCTGCTTTATATGTGGCAGGTAGAGGATACTATTCGAGCTTTTGATTGTTCGCTTTCTCGTATTCGTCGCGAATATATCGATCGTTTTGATTATACAGAAGAACAAAAAGATGACGAAGCTGATTGGTTCGGCAATCTTATAAAGATGATGAACGAGGAAGGTTGTCGGGCGCAAGGTCATTTGCAGATCAACAAAGTAACACTTCAGTTGTTGTCAGAACTGCATGCACAGCTTTTAGCATCGCCCAAGTTCCCCTTTTACAACACTGCCTATTATAAGGTTTTACCTTTTATTGTTGAATTACGCAATCATGGTGCCAATAAGGAAGAGGGTGAAATCGAGACCTGTTTGAATCTGTTGTATGGTGTTATGATGCTCCGTTTGCAGAAAAAAGAGGTTTCGACTAGCACATCGCATGCCGTAAAAGAGGTATCGACTTTTATTGGGATGCTGTCTGACTATTATAAAAAAGATAAAGAAGAAGGATTAAAGTTTGAGTAGGTCATGAATATTCTTATCACGGGCTGTAATGGTCAATTAGGTAACGAGATGCAGCTGTTGGAGGGTAAGTATCCTCTGCATACATTCTTTAATACTGACGTTAATGAATTGGACATCACAAATCAAGAAGCTATTGCGGCATTCGTTAATATCCATGAGATTGACGGCATTGTCAACTGCGCTGCTTATACTGCAGTGGATAAAGCAGAAAGCAACACGGAGCTATGTACACTGTTGAACAGCAGCGCTCCAGGATACTTAGCTAAAGCTGTAGAACAGCGTGGCGGATGGATGATTCAAATCAGTACTGATTATGTGTTCGACGGCACGAGTCATGTGCCCTATGTAGAAACCGCTCCCGTATGCCCCAATAGCGTTTATGGTCGTACTAAATTAGAAGGAGAAATTGCTGTACGTGAATCTTGCAAAAGGTCAGTGATTATCCGTACAGCTTGGTTGTATTCTACGTTTGGCAACAACTTTGTGAAGACCATGATTCGTTTAGGGCAGGAACGTGATGAGCTAGGCGTGATCTTTGATCAAATAGGAACACCAACTTATGCTCGTGACTTAGCTTTAGCCATTATGACAGTCATTGATAAAGGAATTGTTCCTGGCGTCTATCATTTTAGTAACGAGGGTGTCATCTCTTGGTATGACTTTGCAAAAGCGATCCATCGTATCGCAGGAGTGAAAGACTGTCATGTGCGCCCATTACATACTGTGGAATATCCTACACCCGCAGCCAGACCACACTATAGTGTTTTGGACAAATCCAAGATAAAAGAGACTTATCAGATAGAAATACCCTATTGGGAGGAGTCGTTAAGAGAGTGTATAGAAAAATTATAAATAGAGTTTTAGGCAAGTTCGCTTGAAATCCAAATAAAAGTAAGCAATGCGCGAAGAAATAGAAAGAAGAAGAACATTTGCGATTATATCGCACCCAGATGCAGGTAAGACCACATTGACTGAGAAGTTCCTGCTTTTCGGTGGACAGATTCAGGTAGCCGGTGCTGTTAAAAGCAATAAGATTAAGAAGACGGCCACCAGTGACTGGATGGAGATAGAAAAGCAGCGTGGTATTTCGGTTAGTACCTCTGTGATGGAGTTTGACTATACCCCTGAAGGAAAAGATATTGAATACAAGGTAAATATCCTCGACACACCAGGTCACCAAGACTTCGCTGAAGATACGTTCCGCACACTGACAGCCGTTGACTCAGCTATTATCGTTGTTGACGGAGCTAAGGGTGTTGAGACTCAGACACGCAAGCTGATGACAGTTTGTCGTATGCGCAAGACACCTGTTATTATCTTCATCAACAAGATGGACCGTGAAGGCCGTGATCCTTTCGATCTGCTCGATGAATTAGAGCAAGAGCTGGAAATCAAAGTTCGTCCTTTAAGTTGGCCTATCAACCAAGGTGCAAAATTCAAGGGCGTCTATAATATTTACGAGAAAAAGCTTGATCTCTTTACGCCCGACAAGCAGCGTGTCACAGAGAAGGTTGAAGTAAATATTGATAGCGAAGAACTGGATAAGAGAGTTGGAAGTAGCGATGCAGAGAAACTGCGTGAGGACTTGGAGCTCGTAGATGGTGTTTATCCAGAGTTCGATGTTGAGTCATATCGTTCTGCAGAGGTGGCACCAGTTTTCTTCGGCTCTGCACTGAACAACTTTGGCGTTCAGGAGCTTTTGAATTGCTTCGTTGAGATTGCACCGTCACCTCGTCCCACAAAGGCAGAGGAGCGCGAAGTGCAACCCGATGAGCAGAAGTTTACCGGTTTCATATTCAAGATTACTGCCAACATTGATCCCAATCACCGTTCATGTATCGCCTTCTGCAAGGTTTGCAGCGGTAAGTTCCAACGCAATGTGCCATATCTACACGTGCGCCAGGGTAAAACGATGCGTTTCACATCTCCTACGCAATTTATGGCTCAGCGTAAATCTACTATCGACGAGGCATGGCCCGGAGATATTGTTGGTTTGCCTGATTCTGGTGGCGTGTTTAAAATTGGCGATACGCTAACTGCTGGCGAACAGCTTCATTTCCGTGGATTGCCTTCTTTCTCACCAGAACTCTTTAAATACATCGAAAACGACGATCCCATGAAGTCTAAGCAGCTGCAAAAGGGTATTGACCAGCTGATGGATGAAGGTGTGGCTCAGTTGTTCGTAAACCAGTTCAACGGCAGAAAGATTATCGGCACTGTAGGTCAGCTTCAGTTTGAGGTAATTCAATATCGCTTGGAGAATGAATACAATGCCAAATGTCGCTGGGAACCAGTTCATCTGTATAAGGCATGTTGGATCTCTAGTGACGACGAACAGGAGTTGGAGAATTTCAAGAAGCGTAAATATCAATATATGGCCAAAGATAAGCAGGGACGTGATGTGTTCTTAGCAGACTCTGGCTATGTCCTTCAGATGGCTCAACAGGATTTTGAACATATCCAATTCCATTTCACAAGTGAGTTTTAATTGCAAATAATATTTGTATGACACAGCAACAAGACATCAAAAATGCAGTAGAAATACTGAGAAAGGGTGGGGTGATTCTTTATCCTACTGACACGGTTTGGGGTATTGGTTGTGATGCAACTAACGCAGATGCAGTTAAACGCGTTTATCAGATTAAACAGCGCGACGACTCAAAAGCTTTGATTTGCTTGGTGGACTCAGATGCAAGACTTCAACGTTATGTTAGAAATGTGCCCGATGTGGCCTGGCAGCTGATTGACAGTTTGAATGATGCAGAAGCAAAACCAACTACGCTGATTCTCGATGGCGCCATTAATTTGGCAGAGAATCTGATTGCCGAAGATGGTTCTATTGGTATTCGCATCACTCAAGAAGCTTTTTCAAAGGAGCTTTGTTTCCGTTTCCAGAAAGCACTTGTGTCAACCTCTGCAAATATCAGTGGTGAACCTGCTGCCCAGAATTACTGCGATATCGACCCACGCATCATCGAACAAGTTGATTATGTATGCTGGACACGCAGACAAGAGCACAAACCACATCAGCCATCTAGTATCATTAAACTAGAGCAGGATGGGGGAGTGAAGATCATTAGAAAGTAAGTTTATATTTCTTATCAAGTTAAAGCCACTCAGCTAATTATTCAGCTGAGTGGCTTCTTAGTTATCACAAATTGTCTAGAAAATTAAAAGGCCACCTAATAGATGAATCTACAGGTGGCCTTCCTCTTTATGAATTCAGTTTATGTGTTGAAATGGTATTTCTTGGATTATACGATACCCTGAGCCATCATAGCCTTAGCTACCTTCATGAAGCCGGCAACGTTTGCACCCTTCACGTAGTTGATGTAGCCATCAGCCTGTGTACCATACTTCACGCAGTTCTCGTGAATGTCGTTCATGATGCGCTTCAGGTAGTCATCAACTTCCTTAGCAGTCCAGCTCAGACGCTCAGAGTTCTGAGACATCTCAAGACCAGATACTGAAACACCACCAGCGTTTGAAGCCTTACCAGGAGCGTACAGGATCTTAGCATCCTGGAAGATCTTGATGGCCTCGGGCAGTGAAGGCATGTTTGCACCCTCAGCTACAGCGATAACACCGTTCTTTACGAGTGCAGCAGCTTCGTCGCCATTGATCTCATTCTGAGTAGCGCAAGGCAGAGCGATATCAGCCTTCTCGTACCAAGGACGCTTGCCCTCGTAGTACTTAGCTGTAGGATACTCCTCAACATATTCCTTAATACGTCCACGCTCTACGTTCTTCAGCTCCATGATGAAGTCGAGCTTAGCGCGATCGATACCGTCTGGATCGTAGATGTAACCATCTGAGTCAGACATAGTCATGGGGATAGCGCCCAACTGCAGACACTTCTCAGCAGCATACTGAGCTACGTTACCAGCACCAGAAATCAGAACCTTCTTACCCTTCAGGTCGATGCCGCGAGTTGCCAGCATAGATGTGAGGAAGTAAACAGTACCGTAACCAGTAGCCTCAGGACGAATCAGTGAACCACCGAACTGGATGCCCTTACCTGTGAGCACACCTTGGAACTGGTGTGTGAGCTTCTTGTACTGACCGAACATATAGCCAACCTCACGACCACCTACGCCGATGTCACCAGCAGGTACGTCCTCATCGGGACCAATGTGGCGATAGAGCTCGTTCATGAAGGCCTGGCAGAAACGCATTACTTCTGCGTCGCTCTTACCGCGGGGAGAGAAGTCTGAACCACCCTTAGCACCACCCATAGGAAGTGTTGTCAGTGAGTTCTTGAAGGTCTGCTCGAAAGCCAAGAACTTCAGAATACCCAAGTTTACAGACTTGTGATAACGGATACCGCCTTTGTAAGGACCAATGGCGTTATTGTGCTGAATGCGATAACCCATATTTGTCTGAACGTTGCCCTTGTCGTCAACCCATGTTACGCGGAACTCAATCACGCGATCGGGAATGCAAAGACGCTCAATCAGATTGTACTTCTCAAATTCAGGGTGCTTGTTGTACTCTTCTTCGATAGTAGGAAGAACTTGACTCACGGCCTGAATGTATTCAGGCTCGTTGGGGAATCTCAGTTTAAGATTCTCTACAACTTGTGCTGCATTCATAATCTTTTACCTTTTTAATTAATTTTTGAACTAAAGTTTATTTTTTTTGCGTTTGCGGTTGCAAAGTTATAGCAAAATTCCGAAATCGCAAACATTTTATCAATTATTTTATGGATTAATGTACTTTTTGATACTTATAAACGTCAGTTCTTGATTCATATCAAGCCAAAAGGGTATTTTAAGCTAGAATGATAGACTTCAAGATGACAAAAAGCATCATTTTTTTATGAGTTGCTTTACAAATTGTAAATCGTAATTATTGTATTGGTGAAAGAATGCTTTTAAACGTTCATTCGGCAACTTTAATAGCTTTATACTGATACTTTGATAAAACAATTGTTTGTAGATTGAATTTAATCCAGGGGCTAGAAATGATGATTCTAGAGTCTAGAATGATTCAATCTAGAGTCTAGAACCGGACGATCTAGGGTCTAGATTGATGTGATCTAGAGTCTAGATGGAGACCAAAAGTACCGCTATTGCAAGTCAAAACTAACGCTTTTGCAAGTCAATAGTACCGCTTTTGCAAATGAAATGTATTAGTATTGTCTTTGAAAAGTATAGGTATAGTTTCTTAAAAGGATAAGTTTTCTTTTATTGAAAGAATAATTCTTATATACCTAAAGCGACTGTTTGTTTTGATGAGTTGTATTGATTTGGTGATGCTTTTGGTCCTTATAAACCGGTAATACCAAATAAACGATAATCGGCATTATGATAAATAGGTAATTTGGGCATAAATAATTTATCTCCTATTTTATCAATGAAAGTCTGCTTATATATAATATATGGTGAAAAGTAAGATAAGGTGGAAAGTAATATAAGATTGAAAGTAAAATAAGGAGGAATTTAAAATGAAGTCTTAGAGGATAAACTACAAATAAAGGAATGGATGTTACGCACAAATTAATTTAGGTGCAGATTCGCGTTCATGTGTAAAGCTGAATCTGCACCTTTTATAATCGAAATTCTTTTATGTTAGAATCCTTTTAAACTGGAAATCCTTTTATATTAGAAATTATATTTCATATATATGGAACTATATTTTTAGTGTTTTAAAAAGTATATCCCAACGTAAACAGAAGTTGATGACGCTTGAAATTTAAAGAGCTTGGAGTTGAAATATTTGTTTCCCAAGCACCATTATCATTGAATTCTACATCTGGCTGGAATGGATAAAACATTCCTTTTGTCATGCTGTACTGATATGCAATGTCAAACGATACTTTGTTAACGCGATAACCAAAACCTGCTGTGATGCGATTGGTACCCTTCCAGTTGACATAATCAGGTGTTGATGAGAAATATGTGCCAGGAGAATCCAATGTGGTATCACGGAAGCCTTTCTCATTGTAGGCAGCCGACTGGTAGTTGTAACCCAGACGAACAGCAATTGATGGATCTGGCTTGAACTCGGCACCAAGTTTCAACAATGAAACACCCTTCAAAGTGCGATCTGTATGATTGTTCATGACGCGGTCAGAGTATGAATTCTCGTTGTCGTACTCATCGTATGTGCCATCATAGATGCGGGTGTCTGCTGTGCTATAATCACTATATTCGTAGCTGGCACCAAGAGCCAGGTAATTTCCGATGGTATGTCCTAAGCTCAATCCAAACTTCCAAGGTGTGTAATACTTGTACTCATAGACATCGTCGCTAGACAGATTATCATAACCCCAGGGCTTAAATCCTTCAGGGATAGCAGTATTATTATGAAGCACAGTGTAGTTCTCGGATTTCATCTCATACCACGTAGGCGTAGAAATTGAAAGACCGATGCGGAATGGTGACTCTTCGAAAGGCAAGAATATTACGCCAGCCTTCAAGTCAACACCATTGCCAGTAATGCGGCGCTCATCTTCAAGAACCATTGTGCCAGTTGAAAATCCATTAGCATCAATTATTTCCTCATCGTAAAGGCTATAACCTTTATAGTTAATATCGTGCAGGCCTAAAGTGAAGCCCCAATAGAAACGATCATGAATATTTCCACTTATATTGAAATCGTAGTCGGCAATCCATCCGCGATGTGCTTTGTCAAAGTAATAATCATTAGCATCATTAAAAAGCATTGCATGGTCGGCCCCCGTCGGGAATGCTGAGGTATTCTGATCATCCACATTATATACATTATGGTATAAATAATCCCATTGAGTGAACGGATATCCGTAGTCGTTAAGTTCAGAAGGATTCCTATACCCCATCCATTTATTTGTAACCGTATTATAACCTAGATCATATCCTCCGTTAGCATCACTGCCAAATGTGTTTTTGGCAAAAGCTAACTTGTTGAGAGATGCTTCGTGAGTGAAGCGATTATTCACCTGGATTATCTGATCGAAATTGCGACTCTTATGGTAGTTGAAGCCAAAGTTTACGTAAGAATCGTCATCATCAAGATTCATGGAGAACACAAAGCCAGCCTGATCAAAACTTAGATTGGTCTTGCCAAGATTATCAAACTTGTTCACCTCTTCCTGATTGACGCCACCGAACGAGATGGATGCATATGAATGGCGGAACATACCAATACCAGCTGGGTTGGTTGACATCGTAGAGATATCGGCTCCAAGTGCTTCGAGTGCGCCACCCATTCCCACATAGCGTGCAGTACCATTGAGGTCTGAACCTAACACACGCGCATTCTCATAGGTGTCCTGTGCAGTTGCCGACAGCATGGCCAGCGAAGCTGCTGCTAAAACGATATATCTTTTCATAATGGTTATTTCGTAATTGATTTATAGTACTTTTCCATTTTTATCTGCGACTGCCACCACGACTACCGCCGCGACTGCCTCCACCTATGGAGCCACCACGACTGCCGCCCATGGATGAGCCTCCGCCAAATGATCCGCGGCTTCCGCTAGATCCGAACGAACCGGTGCTACGGTTTTCGTATGACGATGAACTTGAACGACGGCTTCCTGAGTCAAACACGCTTCCGCTGCTGCGAGTTGGCGTAGAAGACGAGCCACCGATTGCAGATCTGCGTGAACCAGTAGAGCGTGGTGAAGCAGATTGAGCTCGGTTTGTGGTGCCACGCGAACCTATTGAAGAGGCACGAGAGCCAACAGAGTAACTGCGTGAACCTACAGAAGATGTAGTGGTGCGACGGCTTCCCAAAGAAGAACCTCTGTAGGCACCAGAACCATGAGCCACACCACGATAGTTGCCGTGGTATCCCCTATTCCAGTTGTGCGTTACGCCACCATACCAGCCATAATGCCAAGGATGGTAGTAGTGCCAGGAGTAGTAACCACCCCACCCCCATGACCATGAGCCATAGTACCAAGGATCATACCATCCATAGTGCCATCCCCATCCAGCATACCAAGGATCGTACCAGGTGTAATCATACCAAGGATAGAACGATGCGTAATACCAGGGTGAATGCCAAGAGCGGAATCCCCATGAATCACGTCGTCCATCAAGATAGCCATCCCAGTAAGACTCCGATGGCGTATAGTCTTCCCAGCGAGCCATTTTCTTAGTGATGCTGTAATCCTCTTGGGTTGAATCTGGATAGACACCCATGGTCTCGTCAAAATCTATCACGTCGTTAGCCGAATCATTTGCCAAGACATCGTATGAGTTGCCGCGACGATTGTAGTCATCGACACTTCTGGAGCTACCAGAATAATAAGTATTCTCGGCAGAACGCTCTGCAGAAGAATACGTTTTAGCGGGCTTCGACTTTTTGGGAACAAAGTACATGTCATCCTGAGCCAGCAAGGTAGTTGGCAGGATGCCAAAGCTGAGGGTCAGTAACAATAACTTTTTCATATCTCTTAAATCCTTTAGTTTATATTCTTTTACGATGCAAAAATAAAACTTATTTCCATGCAAATTTACGGAAAAACCCTAAAACATAGTAGGATTTTCCCTAATTTTTGTAATTTTGCGGGTAAATTTAACAAAGAAATGAAGTATTACGAGGTTACATTTAATATAAAAGGAGCAGAAGAACTGCAGCAGACAGCTTGTGACGTTTTTGCTTCGATGGCAGCAGAAGCTGGCTTTGAAACTTTTGAAGAGTGCGAAAACGGCCTTAAGGGATATGTTCAGCAGAACCTATTCGATAGGTCTGCACTTGATGGCATTATAGAAGATTTCCCCCTACCCTTTTCTATCAGCTATACTGTAGAGGAAGCTGAGGATAAAGATTGGAACGAACAATGGGAGAAGGAAGGATTCATGCCAATTTGTATCCAGACGCCTGTTTCGCGTGGAGAAGGTGTCTTAGCGATTCATGACGGAAGACATCTGCCAGAGAAAATGGATATGGGCATTGAAATAGATGCACACTTGGCCTTTGGCACAGGAACACACGAAACAACCCGTATGATCGTAACCTCGCTTCTTGACTTGGATCTGAACAACAAACGCTTCTTAGATTGTGGCACAGGCACCGGTATTTTAGCTATAACGGCTTTGAAACTGGGGGCCTGCGAAGCCATTGGTTATGATATCGACGAATGGAGTGTAGATAATGCCAGGCATAATGCGGTGATTAATCGTGTAGATGATCACTTCCAGTCATATCTTGGCGATGCTAAAGTTTTGGATGATGCAATACAAGGACATTTCGATATCATAACAGCCAATATCAATAGGAATATCCTGCTGGCAGATATGCCTGCCTTTGTGGGTAAAATGAAAGAACATGCAATCCTCATATTAAGTGGTTTTTATGAGGATGACATTGAAATACTTACAAGAAAAGCAACTGAGCTGGGATTGCAAAAGAAAGCCCAGCGGCTGGATGACCACTGGGCTTGTTTAGTATTCGAAAAGTGATTTGTCAATACGTTAGTTATTGACAGATCCTCCCACAATATCAAGCAATTCTGAAGTGATAGCCTGCTGACGACTCTTGTTGTACTGCAGATTCAACTGACGCAAGAGCTCGTCAGCATTGTCGGTAGCTGTCTGCATCGCAACCATACGCGCTGCATGCTCTGAGGCAACACTATCGAGAAGTGCGGTGTAGAGCATCAGATGAGCGTACTTAGGAATCAAACTAGAAAGCACGCTATCCATATCAGGCTCAACGATGAAGTTGTCATTCAGAGGCTTTGCTTCCTCTTTCTTTGAACCCTCATCATGTGAAGCACCATGCTTCTTCAGATATTCCTGCGACTTCTTAGTAGCAATATTCGAAGTGAGATCACGCTCGTGATCACGCTCCAACTCGCTTTCAACATCAATCGGCAGGAAGGTCTTCTTACAAAGAATCTGCGATCCGGCACTCTTGAAGTGATGATAGATCAAGTCCACTTTGTCGATTTCTCCATCGGCAAAACGCTGGCCGAGCTCGGCGGCCAGTTTGATGCATTGATTAACGTTAGGATGATCCACCATTTCGTTTTGATCATACATCACGTTAAAACCCATCTTCCTGGCTTTCTCTGCTACTTTTCTTCCGATTGGGTACACCTCGACATTTTCTGCGCCTAGTTGGTCAGACAGCTGCTTCACGGTGCTCAGCATCATCTTGATGACATTGGCGTTGAACCCACCACAGAGTGAAGAATTAGAAGAGTAAACAACTAAAGCCACTCGTTTTACTGGGCGCACCTGATCATAAATAGACTGAGCTTCTGCCTCGGCAGCGAGGAATGACTTAAGAATATGCTCAAGCATTGACTCATAGGGCAGCATGTTCTGGATAGCCACCTGAGCATGATGCAGCTTAGAACTTGCCACCATTTTCATAGCGGAAGTGATCTTACGCGTGCTGTTGACCGAGGCAATACGGCCTTTAATTTCTTTCAGGCTGGGCATAGGCTATCATGCTTTGTATGTTCCGGCGATATCAGCCATCACTGACTCAATCTTCTGCGTGGTGGCATCGTCAATGTTGCCACTGGCCAGTGTCTCGATAACCTCCGGAGCTGACGAACGCAACTTGTCGAGGAACTGATTCTGGCACTCGCGAACCTTGTCGATGGGCACCTCGCGCATCAAACCGTGCACACCACAATAGAGGATGGCCACCTGCTCACCAACGGGCATGGGGCTATACTGTGGCTGAATGAGCAACTGATTGTTCTTACGACCACGATCCAGCGTCATTGCGGTCACTGCATCCATATCACTAGAGAACTTAGAGAAAGCCTCCAACTCGCGATACTGAGCTTGGTCAATTTTCAGTGTACCTGCCACCTTCTTCATACTCTTGATTTGAGCCGAACCACCTACACGAGATACAGAGATACCTACGTTGATGGCAGGGCGGAAACCCTGGTTGAAGAGGTCTGACTCCAAGAATATCTGACCGTCGGTGATTGAGATAACGTTGGTTGGGATGTAAGCTGATACGTCGCCGGCCTGAGTCTCGATGATAGGCAGCGCGGTGAGCGAACCACCACCCTTCACGTGGCCTTTCATACACTCGGGCAGGTCGTTCATCTGTTCGGCTACTTCCTGCTGCTCGTTCATCTTGGCAGCGCGCTCAAGCAAACGAGAGTGCAAATAGAACACATCACCAGGATAAGCCTCACGTCCAGAAGGACGACGCAGAATCAGCGATACTTCACGATAAGCTACAGCCTGCTTTGAAAGGTCATCATAGACCACGAGTGCAGGAAGACCGCGATCGCGGAAGTACTCACCGATAGCAGCTCCGGCAAAAGGTGCATAATACTGCATAGCTGCAGGATCAGCGGCAGTAGCTGCCACGATAATCGTGTAAGGCATAGCGCCATGCTCCTTCAGCGTCTGAACAAGGTTGGCTACAGTACTAGCTTTCTGTCCGATGGCTACGTAGATACAATAAACGGGCTTGCCTGCTTCATAGAAACTCTTCTGGTTGATGATCGTATCAACAGCAATAGCCGTCTTACCTGTCTGACGGTCGCCAATGATAAGCTCACGCTGACCACGACCAATAGGAATCATCGAGTCGATAGCCTTCAGTCCAGTTTGCAGAGGTTCTTTCACTGGCTGACGATAGATAACGCCAGGCGCTTTGCGGTCAAGCGGCATCTCGAAAGCGTCAGTGAGATCAATGTCGCCCTTGCCGTCGACAGCTTGACCCAGAGGGTTGATGACGCGTCCCAGCATATTATCGTTGACACGAATTGAAGCAATACGCTTGGTACGCTTAACAACCATGCCCTCTTTAATGCCTGATGTGCTGCCCAGCAGCACACAACCTACGTTGTCTTCCTCCAAGTTCATGACGATAGCCATCGTACCGTTTTCGAATTCGAGCAGCTCGTTGGCCTCGGCATTTCGCAGACCATAGATACGGGCTACACCATCGCTAACGGTTAGTACGGTACCAACTTCGTCAAACTGTGCAGCATTCTGAATGCCTTTCAGTTGTTCAAGAAGTACCTGACTGACTTCGCTTGGTTTTATTTTATCTGACATTGTTTTAATTTTTATTCGTTATGACGTTACGACGTTTTTGCGTGATAACGTTATTTCTTAAGTATGTTAAGAATGGAGTTGAGCTTAGTCTTCACGCTTGCATCCATGCGAAACGTGTCGTATTCCAATATGAAACCACCAATGATGTCGGGGTTCACCTCTGTTTCAAACTCCACTGTGCCTTGAGTTCGGCTCTCCACCATCTGGCGCATCTTCTGTTCCGTCTCAGCGGAAACGCGCGCGGCGGTGGTGAGTTTGCCACGAATGACATTCTTCTGCTTGCGGTAAAGCGTCATGTACGAGTAGGCCATAAACTGAATCATGCTTTCGCGGTCCTCCTTCAATACCAGGGATATGAAGGTTTGCATCAGCGGACAGGGCGTGCCACCAGTTGCTACCTCCAGCAACTTCTGCTTCTCGGACTTGTCCAGCATGGGGTTGTCGATGGTCTGTCGAAGCATGGGCACATCGGTATAGCTCTTAGCCAGTGTCATCATTTCCTGATACACCTGTGCTTCAAGCTGGGCATCCGTAGCACTCTTCAGCAGTGCCCTTGCATATCTCGTAGAGATTACTCCGATATCCATACGCGTTTACCTTAATTATTTAACAGTAGAGTCATCCAGCATGCGATCTATCAAATCCATCTGCGACTTATCGTCACGGAGGTTCTGACGGAGAACCTTTTCAGCGATGCCTACGCTGAGGGTTGCAACCTGCTGACGAATATCAGCGATGGCCGCCTTCTTCTCCTGCTCGATGGCAATCTTTGCTTCCTCCATCAAGCGGGCGCCCTCTAGCCTAGCCTTCTGCTGAGCCTGCTCGACGATAGCGTCGCGCGACTCGGCGGCCTCCTTCAGTATCTGAGCTTGCTTCTCGCGTGCCTCCTGCAAGATGGATTCACCTTCCTTCTCGATATTGGCCAAACGCTCCTGAGCCTCGTGTGCCTTGCGCAGACTGTCGTCTATAAATTTGTTTCGCTCGTCCACCATATTGATGATGGCGGGGAAACCAAACTTAGCAAGTACACCAAAGACCACCAAGAACGCCAGCAACATCCAGAACAGAAGTCCTAGATCTGGCGTCAGGATTGCTGGTAATTGAGTGAAATCCATTTGCTATACGGTTTTATTTGATCAAGAATGCACAAGCTGCAATTGCGAAAAGGGCACAACCCTCGACGAAGGCAGAGGTCAGAATCATCTGTGTGAAGATCTTACCAGAAGCCTCTGGCTGGCGAGCAATAGCGTCAACAGCGCTACCACCAATCTTACCAATACCCAAACCAGCACCAATCACTGCAATACCAGCACCAATACCGCAGCCCAGCTGAGCCAGACCTTCGGCCAATAATAATGATGTAATCATAATTTTAAAAGTTTTAAATTATTAATAATGTTTATATTTTCAATTCTTTATTGTTTTGTTTATTCTGCATGATGTTCCGGATGCGCCAAACCAATGAACACAGCGCTAAGCATCGTGAACACATAAGCCTGGACAAAGGCCACCAGGAGTTCTAGTGCATTCATGAATAGCAACATCAGGATGCTGAACAGATTAAGTCCGATGCCAAGACCAACACCCATTGTCCAACCCAGGAAGATGACGCAGCTGAAACTGAGTATCATAGCGTGACCTGCCATCATGTTGGCGAAAAGACGGATCATCAGCGCGAATGGCTTGGTGAACACACCAAACAACTCGATAGCTGGCATCAGGGGGATGGCCTTCAGAAACAGAGGCACTTCGGGCCAGAAAATTTCTTTCCAATACTCTTTATTACCAAAGAGATTGATAGCCAGGAACGTGCACAATGCAAAGAAGAACGTAATGTTGATATTGCCTGTGACATTCGATCCACCAGGGAAGACAGGAAGTAGTCCTAACAGGTTGGTGAACAGAATGAAAAAGAACACCGTCAGCAGATAGGGAGCGTATGGCTTATAGTGCTTCTCGCCGATGGATGACTTGATGACATCATCGTTAATCATCATCACCAGCATCTCGACAGCACCGACGAATCCGCCTGGAGCATTACTGGTTTTATCATGCTTCTTATACCACCTGGCACAACTGAGGAATACTACCAGCAGTAGTGCCACAACGATCCAGATCTGCATCACGTTGCGAGTGATGCTGAGGTCTAACGGACGTTCGGTGGTGCCGTCGGGCAGCTGCTCGTATATCTTGCCATGAGCTTCAGGGTTAAAGAAGAAGCCTGCCGGCAGAGAGTGCTCTGTGCAGAAATGCCACTCGCCAGTATGTGAACTCCTGATGATGATGGGCAGCGGAATGCTGATATGCTTACCCTCGTACGAAGCGATGTGCCACTCATAAGAGTCGGCCAAATGCTCCAAGACAATCTCTGAGATATTCAGAGGTTCTTCGGTCTTGGGCGTCTCTTCAGCCAGCAATGATGATAAAGGCAGGAGTGCTAACGCTATCAGGATAATTAATGACTTTAGTCGTTTCATTTAATTCTTTGTTTGTTAACTCGTTACGAACGGTTAGATACTCTCGAAAAGAAGATGCTGAAATGAATCAGCGTAACCAGATAATAGATGCCAAACACGCAGATAAACGTCTTCATATCAGGCTCATTGGCAGTCATGTAATAGATGCCTATCACGGCAAGAGCCATCATAAAACGAAATCCCGATGTTCCCGTATAGAACGAGGTCAGATAGTCGTGGTGTCTGGATGCGACCATATACCATATCCAACCACAAAGAAGATAGAAGAAAGAAGTGGCACAGATGCCAGCTACAGAGCCAACTAGGGTCGTAGGTGGTGCCAGCAGCAGGAATCCTGCAAATAGCACGCACTCTATGATGAGAAGCTGAATGCTGTAATGGATGGCTGTAGAAAACAACTTCTTCTCTATCATGCTTCGATTAATTCTATACAGAGGCTGACAACATTCTTCTGCACCTCGACAAAACCTCCAAAAATATCGAGAGTTCTCTTCTCGCCTCCTGGTAGTGTGTAAACCACCCTACCCTTGTCGAGCGAAGAGATGATAGGTGCGTGGTTGACCAAGATCTCAAATTGTCCGAGCGTTCCTGGTACGAGCACACTCTCTACATCGCCTTCAAACTCTATCTTTTCGGGAGAAACTATCTTAAGCTGCAACATAAATCATAGAACATTGAACGTTGAACATGTGCCATTAGGCATTAGGCCTTGGCTGCCTCCAGCAGTTTCTTGGCCTTAGCCTTAGCATCCTCGATAGTACCAACGTTGAGGAAGGCCTGCTCGGGCAGGTCATCGACCTCACCATCCAGAATGGCATTGAATCCCTTGATTGTTTCTTCGATGGGCACCATCACGCCTGGCAGACCAGTAAACTGTTCGGCAACAGAGAATGGCTGACTGAGGAAACGCTGAACGCGACGTGCGCGGTTCACAGTGAGTTTATCCTCATCAGAAAGCTCGTCCATACCCAGAATAGCAATAATGTCCTGCAACTCCTTGTAGCGCTGAAGAATCTCTTTCACGCGCTGCGCACAGTCATAGTGGGCCTTTCCTACTACGAGTGGGTCGAGAATACGTGAGGTAGAACCCAGTGGATCCACAGCAGGATAGATACCCAGCTCGGCAATCTTACGATCGAGCACGGTGGTTGCATCCAGATGGGTAAACGTAGTAGCAGGAGCAGGATCGGTCAAGTCGTCGGCAGGCACATAGACAGCCTGAACAGAGGTGATAGAACCAGACTTCGTAGAAGTGATACGCTCCTGCATAGCACCCATCTCAGAGGCCAGCGTCGGCTGATAACCTACGGCAGAAGGCATACGACCCAGCAGTGCAGATACCTCAGAACCAGCCTGTGTGAAACGGAAGATATTGTCGATAAAGAACAGGATATCGGCAGCGCCGCCGTCCTTACCGCCACCATCGCGGAAGCCCTCGGCTACGGTCAGACCTGAAAGGGCTACAGAAGCACGAGCACCAGGTGGCTCGTTCATCTGTCCATAAACGAGGGTTGCCTGACTCTTCTTCAGTTCCTCGGGGTCAACCAGCGACAGATCCCACTTACCCTGGGCCATTGCCTCTTTAAACTTATCGCCATAGCGGATAACGCCCGACTCAATCATCTCGCGAATCAGGTCGTTGCCCTCACGGGTGCGCTCGCCTACTCCGGCAAATACCGAGAAACCGTTGTGCCCCTTGGCAATATTGTTGATAAGCTCCATGATGAGCACCGTCTTACCTACACCAGCACCACCGAAAAGTCCGATCTTACCACCCTTCAGATAGGGCTCCAGCAGGTCGATCACTTTAATACCAGTGGCCAGCACCTCTTTGGTTGTGGAAAGCTCCTCAAACTTAGGCGCCTCGCGGTGGATGGGATATGCGCCCTGCATATCGAGTTGTTTCATACCGTCGATAGGCTGACCGATCACGTTCAGCATACGACCTTTAATCTGTTCGCCAGAGGGCATCACAATAGGTGTGCCCATGGGCTGTGCTTCAAGTCCACGCTGCAGTCCGTCCGTGTTGTCCATAGCCACACAGCGCACGGTATCCTCGCCAATGTGCTGTTGTACTTCGACAATCAGCTGATTGCCGTTAGGACGCTTAATAGTCAGAGCCTCGTGAATTTTAGGCAGCACTTTCTCTGCATCCAGGCCTTTGGTATCGAAATAAACGTCGATAACAGGACCAATGATCTGCGAGATGTGACCTGTAATTTGTGACATAAAGTAATATGTATTATTTTAAGTTTATATGTTGTCTGTTGATTTTTTCGCTTGCAAAGATAACAATTATTTTTTGAACGGCAAATCTTTAACAAAAAAACTTGTTAAACAATTAAAAAAGGTTGCAATCCCTTGAAAGGATCGCAACCTTAACCTTCATTTCAGCATAAAAGCTTATGCCTCTGCGGGAGCCTCTTCAGCTGCGGGAGCTGCCTCGGCCTGTGCTTCAGCGGCAGCAGCTTCAGCTGCAGCCTTCTTCTCAGCAACCTTCTGTGCAATAGCCTCGTTGGCCTTCTTCTCAGCCTCGAGAGCCTTTGCAGCAGCTTCTTTCTTTGCCTTAGCCTCTTCCTCGCGAACCTTGTCAAGGCCCTTCTGCTTGTCTGCCTTCCATGCATCGAACTTCTTCTGTGCAGCAGCCTCGTCGAAAGCGCCCTTCTTCACACCACCGCGGAGGTGCTTCATCAGGTAAACGCCCTCACCGCTGAGGATGTTGCGAACAGTATCGGTGGGCTGTGCGCCTACCTCTACCCAGTACAATGCACGCTCGAAATTCAAGTCTACTGTGGCGGGATTGGTGTTAGGATTGTAAGAACCAATCTTCTCAGTGAAACGACCATCACGTGGTGCACGAGCGTCAGCGATTACGATGCTATAGAAAGCATAACCTTTGCGACCACCGCGCTGCAATCTGATTTTTGTTGCCATGTTTTTTTTGTTTTGATTTAATTAATAATTTGAATTTCATGCTATTATCTCGTAATAGCGGGTGCAAAATTACTATTTTTTATCTATTCTCGCAAACTTTTTCTTTGATTTGTTGTTCATTTTATGGTTTTTTGTGTAATTTTGCTCAAGAAATGAGTAAAAACGAAATATCCATATTACTTCCTGTCTATAACGAGGCTTGTGTTGATATTGTGAGACGACTGGCTGCTATGTGTGAAAATGAGCGTGCCCGTCGTCCTGATTTTACGTACGAGATCCTTGTGGCCGACGATGCCTCCCCTCGTGTGTCGAGCATCGAGCAGAACAGGCAGATAAACACCATTCCCCACTGCACCTTTATTGAGAAAGAGCGCAATACGGGCAGTGCTGCCACGCGCAATTTTCTGGCCCAAAAGAGTCAGTATCAGTGGCTTTTGTTCTTGGATTGCGATATGCAGATAGTGAGTCAAGACTTTCTCGCCCGCTATCTCGACTGTGCGTCTGATGGCGTCGTCAATGGCGGCATCTGCATCAAAGAGGGAGATACGCAAAATCTGCGCTGTCTCTACGAGACCCATTGCGCCCCGATGCACCACTATACGAAGCGCAGCGAGCGTCCCTATCAGTCGTTTCGTTCCACCAACTTCATGATAGAGCGCTCGCTGATGATCAGTCATCCGTTTGACGAGCGCTTCAAGAAAAGCGGCTATGAAGATGTGATGTTTGGAAAGACGCTGAAAGAGCACCGCATCCGCATTTCGCATATCGACAACCCCTCCATGATGGTGGACTTCGAGAGCAATGCCTGCTATGTGGAAAAGATAGAGCGGAGTTTGCGCACCTTATATTCTTTTAGAGACGAACTGCGAGGCTATTCTCGCATGCTCACCATCGTCAACGGCATACACATTAAACAGGTGCTTACCCTCATTCGCTGTTGGCACCGCCTGTTTGGGGTGTTAGAGCGAAGAATACTATGCGGGAAGCATCCCGTTCTGGCTGTATTTAATCTATATCGACTAGGTTACTATATATCATTAACAAAAAACGACTAAAACAATGAGAAAAAGATTTGCTTTTAAGATGTTCCTCAAGAAGGGATTTGAGGAAGAGTATGCAAAACGTCACGCTGCCATCTGGCCCGAACTCAAGCAGATGATCAAGGAGCAGGGCGTGGAGAACTACAGTATCTACTGGGATAAGGACACCAACATCCTGTTTGCCTATCAGGAGTGCACCAAGGAAGGCAACTCGCAGGACACAGAGAACGTGGACCCCATCACACAGAAATGGTGGGACATGATGGCAGATATTATGGAGGTGAATCCAGATAACTCGCCTGTCACCATTCCCCTTCCTGAGCTATTCCATTTAGATTAACCCTCAACAGGGCTTAGTCTAACCCCTAAATCAGGACTTATACTAAACCATCTATAGGGCTACGCATGATTTTCCCCATGGCGTAGCCCTCTTTTTCTGCGGCTTCGCGCAATTGGGATTCATAATAGAAAGCGATGCTACCCACGGCCGACACAGGCAGGTCGCGCCTGTCGTAGGGGTTGATGTTGAAGCGGAAGAAATCGCTGAAATTATCTACGATGAGCTGATGCACTGCCTCTTCTGACTGGTGCTTGCTGATAAACGTCGATAAAGACGCCAGCCATCGGTTGGGCATCGGCTGCTTGTAAACCCGCGCTATGACGTCAGCCATCGTCATCTGCTGCGATAGCTCAAATTCGCGTTTCAGCTGTTCTGGCAGACGGTTCTTGTAGAGCGCGTTCAGGAAGCGCTTGCCCAGCACGGCCCCACTACCCTCGTCGCCCAGGATATATCCCAGTGCAGGCGTATTCGATACGATGGCGCGCCCGTCGTAGATGCAGGAATTAGACCCCGTGCCCAGGATGCAGGCAATGCCTTCTTGGTCGCCACACAGTGCCTTGGCAGCCCCCAGCAGGTCGTTGTGCGCCTCGATGAAGGTGGCGCTGGGGAACACCTTTCTCAGGGCCGCCGTCATCTTATCTTCCAACTCCTGGCGAACGCCACTTCCGTAAAAACAAATTTCCTGTATCTCGTAGTCCTTCACCTGTGGCAACAGCTCCTCCGACAGTATCTTTAGTATTGCTTCATCGTCTTGATGAAAGGGGTTGATTCCTTGGGTCTTAAAGCGAAGGCCGCCCATGGCCCAGTCCGTCTTGGTGCTGCCACTGTCTGCTACTAGTTTCATGTGATTATTCATCGGATAGAACGTCTATAAATTTGATATCTTTTTCTGATCTTATCTACGTATTCAGCAGTCTCCTGTCCGCGCATGTAGCCATAGTGCACCAGTGTGTCCTGGTAGTACTCCCTTTGGCTCAACTTCAGGATGTAAGGCTTTACGTCGTTCCACGCATGCGGGTTGCGCTTGTCTCTTGCAGCCAGTCGCATGGCGTCGCGCACATGGTTCATGCCGCCGTTATAGGCAGCCAGCGCCAGGTTCTGGCGCTCGTTTCTGTTGTGCACATCGCTGAGCATCGACTCCAGCTCGTGCAGAAAGCGCGTTGCGGCAGCGATGTTCTTCTCCGGATTAAACACCTGGTCTCTGGGCAATCCCAGATGGTCGGCCGTGCTGGGCATAATCTGCATGAGTCCCTTTGCGCCAGCCCACGACTGCGCCTTCTCGTCGAAGGTTGACTCCTGATAGCACTGCGCCGCCAGCAGTCGCCAGTCCCAGTTGCAGGTCTTGCTATAGCGCTTGAACAGGTGGTCGTAGCGCGAGATGACCCCCTTCGACAGCATTGGCGCATACACCCTGTGTCTCACCCTCGACTCGGTCAGCAGGCGATGCTCGTAGGCCCTCATGTTGCTCAGCATATCAGGCTTGTACCATTGTTCAAGTTCCTGTATCAGTTCAGGCTTGTTGTTGCCCACTCGCCATCCAAACAGCACCGAGTCGTTGTCGAAAGGATACACCGCGATGTCAGCTTCGTCGGCCTCCAGCCTGCCCATCATTTCCGCACTGTCGCGACACACCTCCATGCGCAGCTCAACGCCCAGATGCTTAGCCAGTTGCTCGCACAGCAGATAGTGTACGCCCAGATGATGACCGTGATAGTCGTAGTAAGTGTCAGGTCCGCTCATGGTCACGGCGATCAGCTCGCCCGTCTGCTCAATCTCAGAGAGGTCAAACAGGCTGTCGCTGTTCTCGTTCGTAGCCCAAGGCGGTGTTGTGTCTTTCTGTTGTTGACAAGCAGAAAGCATCCCAACGAGGAGTATAATTACACTAAAGAGTCTCAAACTATTTGAAATTTTGGTGCAAAATTATATATTTTATTGCATATTAGAAAAAAAAAGAGTAATTTTGCGAGCGATTTTTCAAGATAATTAGACTTATGCTAAGAATTGCAGTACAATCAAAAGGACGACTGTATGAAGATACCATGCAGTTGCTCAGTGAGGCAGACATCAAGGTTACTGCCAGTAAAAGAACACTGTTGGTTTCAGCTCAGAATTTTCCATTAGAGGTTTTGTATCTGCGAGATGACGATATTCCTCAGAGCGTGGCAACGGGTGTTGCCGATATCGGTGTCGTTGGTGAAAACGAATACCAAGAGCGCGGAGCCGAGGCCGACATTATCTCGCGATTAGGTTTCAGTCGTTGTCGTTTGTCGCTGGCCATTCCCAAAGACATCGACTATCAGGGATTAGAGTGGTTCAACGGAAAAACCATTGCCACCTCTTATCCAGTCATTTTGAATCGTTTTCTAGACGAGCATCATATCCATGCAGATGTACATGTTATCACAGGTAGTGTAGAGATCAGCCCGGGTATCGGATTGGCTGATGCCATCTTCGATATTGTAAGTTCAGGCTCAACGCTGGTCAGCAACAATCTTCGCGAAGTAGAGGTTGTGATGCAGAGTGAGGCTCTGCTCATCGGCCATCCAGGCATGAGCCAGGAGAAGCGCGACATCCTCAACCAGATGCTGTTCCGCTTTGAGGCTGTGAAACAGGCAGAAGACAAGAAGTACGTACGGATGAATGCTCCCAAGGCCAAGCTTGATGAAATCATCAATGTTCTGCCCGGACTCAAGAGCCCCACCATCATTCCTTTGGCCGACGAAGAGTGGTGCTCTGTTCACACCGTGCTCGACCAGAAGCGCTTCTGGGAGATTATCGGCCAGCTGAAAGACCTGGGTGCACAAGGCATCCTTGTCACTCCTATTGAGAAGATGATTCTTTGATTCCACAAACTAATCTTGTTATGAAGATTATACGTTATCCAAAGCGAGAACAGTGGGCAGAGATTTGTCAGCGCCCTCATCTCGACATGACCCAACTGCAAACCACCGTCAGCGGCGTGCTGGCCGATGTGCGCCAGCATGGCGACGAAGCCGTCAGGAAGTATGAGCAGCAGTTTGACCACGTAGCGCTGGCGTCGCTCGCAGTCACAGAGGCCGAGATCAACGAGGCCGAGACACAGGTCAGCGACGAGCTGAAACAGGCCATCAAGTTGGCTCATGAAAACATCTATAAGTTTCACGAAGCCCAGCAGTTCACCGGCCGTAAGATCACAACCCGCGAGGGCGTCGTCTGCTGGCAGAAGAGTGTAGCTATCGAGCGCGTCGGATTGTATATCCCTGGCGGCACGGCTCCCCTCTTCTCCACCGTTTTGATGCTGGCAGCACCCGCTAAGATTGCCGGTTGCAAAGAGATCGTGCTCTGTACGCCTCCCAACCGCGAAGGCAAGATAAACCCCTCTATACTTGTGGCTGCGCGCATTGCCGGCGTCAGCAAGATATTTAAAATAGGTGGTGTTCAAGCCATCGGTGCCATGGCCTATGGCACAGAGTCCGTGCCCAAGGTCTATAAGATTTTTGGTCCAGGCAATCAGTATGTGATGGCCGCCAAGCAGCAAGTGTCTATGGGCGATGTGGCCATCGATATGCCTGCCGGCCCCAGCGAGGTATGCGTGCTTGCCGACGAGCAGGCCAACGCATCTTTCGTGGCAGCCGATCTGCTTTCACAGGCCGAGCACGGCATCGACTCACAGGTGCTGATGGTCACCACCTCAGAAGCAATGCTCACCCAGGTGCAGCAAGAGGTGGAAAGACAGCTCGACCTGCTGCCCCGCAAAGAGATTGCCGCCCGTGCGCTGGAAAACAGCCGACTGGTGCTGGTGCAGACGTCAGACGAAATGATGGCACTCTCTAATGCCTATGCGCCCGAACATCTTATTATCCAAACCGCCAACTACGAGCAGATGGCCGAAAGTGTTGTCAATGCCGGCAGCGTGTTCCTGGGTCAGTATGCCTGCGAGAGTGCCGGCGACTATGCCAGCGGCACCAACCACACACTGCCCACTCACGGCTATGCCACCGCCTATAGCGGCGTGAATCTGGACAGCTATTGCCGTAAGATCACGTTCCAGCACCTGTCTGAGGAAGGTATCCGCCAGATAGGCCACGCCGTGGAGCTGATGGCAGAGGCCGAGCAGCTGGATGCTCACAAGAACGCCATGACCGTGAGACTGAACGCATTAAAGTAGAAGTATTTTTTTGTAGATTACAGAGGATAATACACATATCATTATGATAAGTCTTGAAAAACTTGCACGCCGCAACATCTGGAACCTGGCTCCATATAGCTGTGCAAGAAACGAATTTTCGGGCAAGAAGGCTTCCGTGTTTCTTGATGCCAACGAGAATCCCTACGGAGGTCCGCTCAATCGCTACCCCGACCCGCTGCAGATAGAGTTGAAAAACATCATCGAGAAGGTCAAGGGCATACCCGTGGACTATACCTTTCTGGGCAATGGCAGCGACGAAGCCATCGACCTGGTCTATCGCTGCTTCTGTGAGCCTAAGGAGGATAATGTGGTGGCTATCGAGCCCACCTACGGCATGTATAAAGTTTGTGCCGATATCAACGACGTAGCCTATCGCCCCGTGCTGCTCGACGAGAACTTCCAGATCTCGGCCGACGCCCTCCTGGCTGCCTGCGATGCCCATACCAAGGTCATCTGGATATGCAGTCCCAACAACCCCACGGGCAACGATATCAACCGCGACGAGATTGTCAAGGTGCTCACCTCGTTCGAGGGCATCGTGGTGGTCGACGAGGCCTATAGCGACTTCTCCCAGCAGCGTCCGCTGCGCTTCGAGTTGCCCCGCTACCCCAACCTCGTTGTGCTCAACACGCTCAGCAAGGCGTGGGCCTCTGCCGCCATCCGTCTGGGCATGGCTTTCGCCTCGCCCGAGATCATCGGCCTGTTCAACAAGGTGAAGTATCCCTACAACGTCAACCTCCTGACTCAAGAGCAGGCCATCAAGGTGCTTAGCGACCCCTACGAAGTGGATCGCTGGGTACAGCTGATCAAGAGCGAGCGCACGCGTGTGATAGAGGCCTTCCAGGCCCTGCCCCTTTGCGAGAAGATCTATCCCACCGATGCCAACTTCTTCCTGGCGCGTGTGGTCGATGCCCAGCGCATCTACGACTATCTGGTTGAGCAGGGCATCATTGTTCGCAACCGAACGCGCGTTCAGTTGTGCCAAAACTGCCTGCGCATCACTATCGGCAATCGTGATGAGAACAACGAGCTGATAGGTGCGCTGAGACAGTATTGCTAGAGATTATTTTATTTCCCACCCTTTCAACATGGCGAAAGTGTCGATGTCGGCGCTGTCGCCATTTTCATGTTTAGCCATCGCCAGAGCCAGAGCCATCCAGCGGGCGGGCTGGTCGCTGGGAATGCCCAGCGGCTCGTTGGCGTCGATGCCCGTCAGTCGGCTCACGTTGGCGATATAAGCCTCCGTATTGTTCTCGCCTGGCGGTGCCCACCGCCTGATGATGTTTCGGATGGTAAACAACCGATACGTGTGGTAGTACGTGCGCGTCAGCAGCACGAAGGCTGCGCGCCAGCCATACGCCATTGTTTCAAACTGACAGAACGCTGCATCTGTCTGCTGGGCACTTAAGCCCTGCCACTTATCCTTAGAACGACGGATGTTCAAAGGGTTATTATTTCTGATTCCTCTTGGTAAACTCATTTTGTTTAATGTTTATTGGTTATAGCCCTCCTACCGAATGAAGCCTGCTTCGCAGGGAAGGTATAGCTCGACGGCCGACAGGGGAAGTCAAATTTTTTCAACCTGTGCGGTTGTTTCCTTAGCTTGAACCTTGCGCAGCCACTCCCCTCCCCTACATGGGAGGGGAGCTTGTGAGCTTAGCCTGCTTCGCAGGGAAATTTTTCAAAATTAAAAACAAAATTATTCATTTTTATTTCTTCCTCGCAAGTAGAAAAAAAATAATCCTGTTTAATTTTGAATCAAATTTTATATAATTTCCCGCCGTAGGCGGCTCAAAGAAAGGGGGTTCTTTTCTTCTTGCTGGGCTCTCAAGCCCTGCCATTTGTCCTTAGACCGACGAATGTTCAAAGGATTATTATTTCTGATTCCTCTTGGTAAACTCATTTTGTTTAATGTTTATTGGTTATAGTCCTCCTACCGAATGAAGCCTGCTTCGCAGGGAAGGTATAGCTCGACGGTCGACAGGGGAAGTCAAATTTTTCAACCTGTGCGGTTGTTTCCTTAGCTTGAACCTTGCGCAGCCACTCCCCTCCCATGTAGGGGAGGGGTTGGGGGTGGGGTCAGTGTTGTTCTAACTGCCAATGGAGATACAGACCCCACCCCTGCCCCTCCCCTTGAAGGGAGGGGAGCTTGTGAGCTTAGCCTGCTTCGATAGTGCGGAAGGTTAGCCTGCTTCGCAGGGAAATTTTTCAAAATTAAAAACAAAATTATTCATTTTTATTTCTTCCTCGCAAGTAGAAAAAAAAATAATCCTGTTTAATTTTGTATCAAATTTTATATAATTTCCCGCCGCAGGCGGCTCAAAGAAGGGTGGCTTTTCTTCTTGCTGGGCACTCAAGCCCTGCCACTTATCCTTAGAACGACGGATGTTCAGTGGGTTGTTGTTTCTTAATCCTCGTGGTGTCATCATATGTTTTAAATCTTTGATTTTACTGTTTTTCAGTTTTGTTTATTTAATAACTGCAACGCTGCAACACTGCAACGGGTTGCTACTTTTTACGTTTCTTTTTGTTTACATTCAGCGGGGTGCTATGGGGGAATGCGATGCTATAGGCTGCGTCGAGGGCACAAAGGTCAACCTTTTTGTAGCTGATGCCCGTCTGGTGGGCTACGATAGCGCGCAGTAGCTCCCGATGTGGGCGCGGACAGAGCGATGGCAACGGGAGCTCATCCCAACCCGTCAGAAGGCTAAGTGTGCAGATTTGCCAGATAAAATCATCGGTAGCCTCACCGCCAAACCACGCCTTCAACACTCGCCTCACGCAGTATCGCTTGCATTGTCTGTAGAGCATCAGCCTTGTGCGCTCCAGCTGAAGCCAGAGCTGTACAAAGCATTTTTGGTTATTTTCAATGGTAATCATATTTTTCAACTATTAACTCCCTCAAACTTTTTCTTATATGCTTTTGTCTTGCAATATCGGCCCGAAACCTCATCGTAGTCGATGTAGCCGCGACTATGCCAGCAGCGCAGCGTGCTGTCGCCACTGCCCGTTTTTCCTTGCTGTGAGCGCATGTGGTGATACTCCTCTTTGGTGAATTCGTCTGGCAGTAGATCCAGCAGGTTCTGCGGGCCCGACTGACGCTGAATGTCCTGCTCTTCGCGCAATTCGTGCTCCAACTGCTGACCGAAGTACAGCATCTTGCACCACAGGTTGTATTGTTGGCTCCAACGCACAAAATCTGCAATCTCGCGAGACCACTTGCAGCCGTGAGCCACATAGAGCACCATCCCCTTCAGCCAGGCTATCACGTTGGCACGATAACTGAACACGCGGTAGGCATCGCTCTCGTAGAGTCTGGCCGTGTCCTTGTTCTCCTGCTTCATTTCCAGCGAAAGCTTCGTGGCTTGCGCACACTCGATGAGTCCGCTGGCAGCCTCCAAGCGGTCGATATAAGGTTTCAGCTCCTTGGCATACTTCTGGTCGTAGATGCCCAAAATGGGTGCTGTGTCATCGTCGTCGTCCGTTCGTATAATGGTCGATATATCCAATCGGCTCACCGTGCCGTCGTTCACCATTTTGTAGAAGAACTTACGTGCGTTGGGCGGTGTGGTCGAGGCATTGAAGTTCCACCTCAGCGGAGCAATACCCGATACCGAGTCGGCCCCCACGCGCTCCTGTCCGGCGTCGGCATTGTCAAAAGCCTTGCGAATCAAGAGTCCCACCTCGTCTGCCGTGCCCTTCGACGTCACCTTCTTCAGGGCTTCAATCTCGTCCACCATGGTGTAGATAAAGCGCTGTCCATTGTTGTTGGCATCCACAATGCGCTGGTTGAAGACGGCATCGGTCAGGTTGTCTATCAGCATTTGGATGCAGATATCCTTAGGTCGCGGGTCTTTCTTCTGTCTTGCTCCTGGGTTCTTTTGTTTCCATTCGGCCTCGCGCTGACGATTGGGTATGTCACGTTGGCGAATGCCCTCCATGATATACTCGATAGGCTTTTTAATAGTACCCTTACCGATGCTCTGTCTACCTATCAGTACGCTCATAAACGTGGGCTCGTGGTCTACGTTGTCCCAATACCTGAACTTCACACCATGCAGATGAACACCTAGTGCGGGGAACACCGCGCCCGCTACAGCAGGCTTGTAGAACCAGGGCACGTTTTTCGTCAGCAGTCGAATCAGTGGTGGCAACTTCTTCGGCATCGGTGGTGGGGCGGTCAGTGTGCCGCCACAGGCCTTCACGGCGGCCTGTGATTTCAGTGCCTGCAGCACCTGTTTCAATCGGTAAGGCATGCCCTTGCGGGGTTCTTTCAGAGCGTTCTCTATGGTCTTGTGCCACTCGGCTAAATCTTGTTGCGAGCAGGTTCCGTCGGGCCGATTCCAGTAGTTGGGCACCACCGTCAGCATCTTCTGCATTGAGTATCCGCAGATGCTACGTATTGTGACGGCCAACTCAAAGGTGAGTGCGTTGCGGTCGCCATCGGTGGGCTCTTTGCCGTCGTTGAACAATTGCCAGTATTTCTCAATGATGTCGCTGAACAACACCCCGTTGTACATCGCTTCGGGGTCGTGTACTATCTGCTGACTGCAGCACTGCAACGCTGCAACGCCTTCCCTCGGTTCGTGACATTCTGCTGGCGTAGCATCAAAGATGG
The DNA here is from genome assembly GCF_000621725.1 of Xylanibacter brevis ATCC 19188. GTDB lineage: Bacteria > Bacteroidota > Bacteroidia > Bacteroidales > Bacteroidaceae > Prevotella > Prevotella brevis. Next base: position 6,857 of record NZ_JHXM01000011.1, on the reverse strand, counting down.
CGTCGTCCAGAAACAGCAGCTCGTCGGCATCGGCCGTTGTAGTAAAGAACACGCGTGTGATGTCTTTGGCGTTGTCGTCATAGGCCACGCCCAGCAGTTCGCTGGCCCAGCGCAAGTTCTCCTCTTGCGAGAGGTCTTCACGGCGGCGGAACACCAGGTGGTAGCCAGCACCTCGGGCACTCTTCTCCAACATCAAGAGCCCCAGTTCGTCTTTCTTGCCGAGCATGTGGGTCAGCAAGGTCTGCATCTTCTCTATGCCGACGTGGTCTATGTCCATGCCCACGGTGGTGCTCATTGTGGTAGAGCCTTTCAGCGTGCCGTCGGCGTTGGGCAGACACGAGTAGTTCATTTGCACCAGGCGGCACTTTTTGCTGTCGTCGCCACCGCGCACCGCCTTGACGATGGACTGCTGTTCGCCACCGTTGCGCAGTGCCAGATACTCCTCTCTTTGGCGGACGGGGCGCATCATCTTCGCCCCATCCTTATAATAAATCATGTGTACACTCATGGCCGTTTAGTTGCAGATTAGTTCTCGAATTACCTTCTGAGCTATTGTACTTGCCTGGCGTACCAGCTGTTCTGGAAGTTCTGCGATACGCTCCTCGTCCATGGCGAAGAAGAAATAGTACTTGCCGTCCTTGCCGCGTGTGAACGATGCGTTGTCGTCGCGGTATATTGGCTTGTTCTTCATGCGCTTGGGCTTCTGCTGCATATAGATGTTGCCATCGCGCATCGCCTGCACACTGAAAATTCCCGAGAACGCCTCCAGTTCCACATCCTCGCAGCACAGAAAGTCTGCCGTCTTGAGTCCGCTCTCCAACATGCCCAAGGTCATCAGACCATCAAGCGTCACCTGTCTGTCTTTAGAAATAATAATCTTTTCCATAAGAATTTCTGAATTTGATAAGCGAGAAGAAGTTTCAGATTCTTTGGCCATTTACTCGAGAATATCCTCCTCACTTCAACTCAGAAAGACCCCCTCCCAGCCTCCCCCTGAATGGGGAGGAATAGTTAGTTGGTCTAATTAATAATTATTATGTATGAATTGTTTATTGAAGGTCTAATCACTCCCCTCCATTACAGGGAGGGGCGGGGGGAGAGTCGTTCAATATCAGTAGCAAGAATTTCTTGGAACATCTGCCCCTGATACTCGTGTGTAGAGAAACGAAGGGTGGCCGCAACCACATCACCCTCGTAGAACCTGCACGCCGCCAGATTGCCCAGCATGGCGCACACATACTCGTTTTCAAACTTCGAGCCACCCAGCTCGCGCAACACAATGTTGCACTTCTGAATGCTGCCCGACTCCTGTTTAGAACTCTGTACGCTAAAGGCCTCGCCCTGGCGTACCACTTTCAAAATTTTTGTTTCCATAATTTGTTTGTTTTACGTCGCATCCTTCATACGACCTTTAAAGTTTATTCTTTTTGTTTGTCTATCTATGCTGTATCAATAAGTCAAAGACCGCATCAGCGAGTGAAGAGCGAAAGCTTGCTTTCTGGCTCTTCCGAGCGCTCAAGGTTTTCGAGCGAAAGCTCAAAGAGCGCGTTTTCTTGTCTTTCGACGCTGCAAAGTTAGGCACAAAAAAGGGGCTGAAAAAAGATATGGATTAGAAGTCCAAAGGGTGGAAACCTTTAGAAACTCATTGAAACTTTTAGAAACTAAAACTAGAAACTTTCGGCCTTAGAAAGCTTAGAAAAAGGCATAAAAAAAGGAGAATCTAAAAGACTCTCCTGTTCCAGTTCTGTCTGGATTTATCGTATAACCCTTCATCATAGAGTATAGCCCAGAGTTCCCCCTTTCTACTATACCCGTAATCTGAAATCCGTTTGTCCTGCACCCAGCGGTTCACAAGGTCGGTGATATCGTTAGCAGGCATACCGTTTATCTCCTTAAGGAATTGTCTCACGTTCTCCTCGTTATTATAGAAAATGGGGCTCAGTTTTTCCTCCACGCTCATGCCAGGCTCAATATATTCCCCATGGTCAGTAAGCAGCAGCTGTTCCTCTTGCCCTCTCTCATTATATCTATCCTCTTGCCCTTTTTCTCCTGCCCCTTGCTCCTTCTTACTAGGATAGGCATACTCGCGATATATGGCCTCTTCGCCTTCCAGCCGTATATCCCTGTCATCACTGGGCATAGTGTTAGCCCCTCTATGCTCTTCATATCGGGCAAATCTACCCGTCATCGTTATCTTTCGTCCCATCGTCCTTTGTTATTGATGATTCTCTATATACGAGGCATTCTGTCCCGTCATAATCACATTCACGTGCTGCCTGTCGGCCTCCTCCCTTTCCTTGGCCTGTTTCGTCAGATCTATGGCCTTTTTCATTTCCACGAAGGCAATGCCCGAGACGAAGCACCACAACACCTCACGAGGAATATGCTTATAAAAAAGTTTCGACACGAAATGCTGTCGGTCGCGCAGCCATTCGTAATACATGCAGTCAGGAAACAGTTTTAGTTCCTCCTCCACCTTTTCCGCATCATACTGGTGCTGGTGTACCATCAGACTCTTTCGCATCTCTTCTGAAGCAATGACCCTTGTCCAGAAGTCCAGCACACAACCGCCCGACGTCTCTCGTCCCGTGCGTCCGCTCATCATATTCAGCTCATCGGCCAGTGTCTGAAGCGACTGTATTTTCGTGTCGCGAAGGCGTGTCAACAGACTGCGTCTATAGTCGTTAGTCTCGCTGGAGATGTCGTAAATGGACTCATGCGTAAAGCGCTCCAGCAGCAATATGAAGTTATGCAAATCGTCCTTACTCCAGTCGTGCTGCTCATAAAGGCGGTCGTCTATCTCGTCCATCATGTAATCCAGCGCATCCAGTTCCTCAGGGAAGTCGAGCATCGGTCCGCTGTACGTCCATTCCGTGAAAGGCTTCTGCGGATATAACTCTACGGCTGGGGTATAGTCATCAGGAACCATGCACTCAAAGATGGCACAAGGATGTTCTATGTTGGAAGACACGATTGTTCCTCGAAGCGACTTACGCCCTGTAGCCTGCAAAGCACCCCATGCCGCCGACAGTTCTGCAGAAGACACGAAGCCCACATGCCTGCCCTCCCAGTCGTAGGCACGAATGGCATGTACATCCACCTCGTTATTCCTCTGTGGTCTCAGCGTCATGCCATGCCCAGGAGCGTCAGAGAGAAACTCGCTGACGTGCCCCTCAATATTCTTTCGGTAAGGGAATCCTACAATGTGAAGTTTTAGGGATTGCATCAATTATTATCGCTATTCTGAATCTCAGTCAATATCTATAGTTTCGTTTTTTTTGGCCTGCAAAATTACAAAAAAATCCATACTTCTCCAAGCCTTTTTCCATAAGACTTTGCAGTCCCTTTTAAGTTTTCACGTTTGATGCCAATTCCACTGTCTCTATCACTTGGTATAGTTTCACCTATCATTGAACGGATCAAGTGCCTGTACCGATGATTCTAAAAAATATTCCGCCAAAAGCGCTGATTTTCTCAGATTTTTGTTGTATCTTTGCCATTGATAATTTTTGCTTGTCTTGATTTGCAGCACTAAGGTAAGTGAAAAATCTGACATAGCAAAATCCTGAGCAATATTTTGTTACCCAGGAACTTATAAAGGAAGTTAAACTAAAATGCTGCGGAATTAAGGTTCGTTACAATATGAAAAGAATCATGAAATGGGTGCTCGCCGCCACCCTCGTTTGCGGCGCAAGTGTATTCACATCGTGTGTTGACAATTCAATAGACAACCCGGTAGTGCCAGACCACTTCATCAACGAGGCATTGATGGACAAGACCGTCAAGCCCGGCGACGACTTCTACATGTATGCCCTGGGCACCTGGTTCAATTCACATAAAGAGGGCGACCCGGGGTACATGGAGTATTACGATTCAATAAACACCAATGAGGTTGAAAAGAGCCTGTTTGCCTCCGACAACCCCCTGGCCCGGCACCTCGTGCGGAATATTGAGGCTCCTGCGCCATCATTGAATGAAGACGTGAAGGCCGTACTCGACTATCTGGACATCCAGAAGCCGACGGGAATCGGCATGCTGCTGACCGAAATCGGCAAACTGCAGGACAAGGGGCTGAATCCCATATTCTCGAAAAAAGTGGATATACATATGCAATCCCACTCCTGCCAGGAAATAGTGAGCAGAGGCATCCAGACACAATTGGTAGAAGCTTTGCTGGGAACTAAAATGACAGACTTGCTGAAATCATCGTACATCAAGAACATACTGACGACCATCGACAACGTGGCAGATCCGGAGCGCACGAAGGCGGCAGGCTATGAGGCGGAACTCGAGGAGCGCGTCAGCGCGATTCTCGCCGAGGAGCAATTGATTTATGCGACAGCCCATGGTGGCGGCGATACCTCCGACTCAGACCGTCAGAGCTTGTGGAACGTGCGCGACATACCTGACTACACCGAGGCCGGCAGCTTCGCGCGGAGTCGTGCCACACTTGCCGGGGGCGGCGTCGAAGACGAAGTCACCCGGGAGACGCTGTGGGAAGCATTCCATCCGATGGCTGGTGCAATCTTCGACGAATCACCCGCCTTCAAGAAATATATGGAACAGAAAGGCGGCATCACGACCGTGCTGAAGACGATGGACAACTGCTACGACTACCTGAGATACTATGCCGTCATGAGCGTATTCAGCTACATGAAGGCTACTTATGCCGGTAAAAGCGAAGGAGCCGTCAAGAGTGAAATCGTAGCGACATTGAAACAGACAAGCCCCTTCCTGATGAACAAGTTGAGTGCGGACGTACTACGGAAGATGGGGCAAGCCGGGGCAGACCGCTGCCTGACGATGCTGGAGAAACTGCGCACCTTGTTCCGACAGCGCATCGAAACGCTCGACTGGCTGAGCGACGCCACGCGCCAGGAGGCACTGAAGAAACTGGAGGCCATGCAGTTCTTTGTCGGCGTGCCCGACAACCTTAGCGAAGGCGAGTTCACCCTCGACGAGGGGAACACGCTGGTCGAGGACGCCCTGTCCATCATAGCGCAGAATGAAGCCATCAGGCATAACATGTGCGGAAAAGTTGAGCAGCATGTCCGCGCCATCATCGACTATGAAAGCGATTATAGCGTACGGAACGCCTCTTATGCTCCCGATATGAACTGTCTGATCATCTTGCCGCAATTCATCAGTGAAGGCTTGTTCCCTGCCGATGATGAATACACCCAGTACGTTGCCGCTACAGTCTTCGCCCACGAGATGACCCACGGCTTCGATGACAATGGGGCAAAGTATGACGAACGGGGATACCTGAGAAACTGGTGGTCATCAGAATCCAAAGCGAAGTTCGAGGCCAAGCAGCAGGAGATGATTGCGCTCTACAACCGTATGGAGGCCTACCCCGGACAGCCGGCCGATGGCAAAAAGACGCTGGGGGAGAACATGGCCGACTACGGCGGCATGACGCTGGCCTACTCACTCTTCAAGCAGAAGAAAATGGATGAGGGGCTTCAGGGGGCTGCCCTCGACTATGCCTGCCAGGAGTTCTTCCTGCACTATGCAAAACTGTGGCTGGAATATCCCACCCTTGCCAAAAAGAAGGTGTTGTACCTGACTGACGTCCATTCAATCCCCCAAAACCGCGTCAATGTCATCGTGACACTCTTCGACGACTGGTACAGACTCTTCAACGTGACTGACGGGAAACTCTATCTCGCACCAGAGAAGCGCGTGCAGATCTGGTGATATATATTTCATAACAGAGGGACGGTTCTTTTGTTATCGTGCTGTGATAACGAAAGAACCGTCCCCGTGTATGTTCCGAAGTCCTAAGTGTGAGTCTATCACAGAGGACAGAATAGAGTCGAATTTGTCCAAAACGAAAAATATTCCGCCAAAAGCGGTGATTTTCTCAGATTATATTTGTACTTTTACCATGTCATTGATGATTTTGCTTGTCTTGATTATCAGTATAATAAACAGTAATTAACAAAACAGTAACAAATCAAGGCTCTGAGGGAGTCAACACTATACAGGAAAAGACACACCGCAAACCCTGAATATGATTGAACAGCTTTCCGCGGAGCCTATTCAACAAAAACAAGGGTTAAGAGAGAATTATTCAACTTCTGCCAGGGATAAGGATTAAGGCCCGTACAGACATTCAATCTATGGCAGAGTTAAGTTAAAAACCATTCCGCTCGGCTTTCTTGCCGCTTGGCTCGTCCAAGAACTTTTTCTAGGGAAGTACACTCGTGTTGCAGCGTTGCAGCGTTGCAGTTATAAAAACAAATACTGTATATATCAAAATTTAACTCTATATTTATATATAAATATAGAAGTATTTTTCGAGTATATACACTCCCTTTCGAGAACTGCAACACTGCAACAGTGCAGCGCTTTTGTACTACCCTAGAAAAGTTGCCCTCCCCATATTTTTTTTCGATTTCTTGCCCAAGTATTCGTAAACCGCAAAACCAGTGTTGTATCTTTGCATCGTGAATTAAAACATCACACACCCCCACTCCGCCAAAGGGCGCCGGCTGAGAGATGAAAGTGGCGCTATCAGGGCCCAAAAGCACCACTTCTGCAGGCCAAGAGTAACGAGACAAAAAAACGCCCAAAGGCGGAAGTATTAACCATTAAAAACACACACAAATTATGCGATTCAAAAAGTATCAGAACGTAGTGAAAAACTCAAAGATGTTTGGCAAGTGGTACGCACGTGCCGTGGTGAGCGAGACCGTGACCACCGACCAGCTGGCAGACGAGATCCAGCGCAACGCATCTGTCAAGAAATCTGACGTGAAGGCCGTGCTCTGCGAGCTGAGCGAGGTGATGAACCAGAAGCTCATTCAGGGTGGTCGCGTGGTGCTCGACGGCATCGGTGCCTTCAAGGTGAC
>NZ_JHXM01000010.1 GCF_000621725.1 Xylanibacter brevis ATCC 19188 | reverse complement strand
TACCAACACCTGATGTATCAAGAACTGCTCAAAAAACATGGTATCGTGCAAAGCATGTCCAGAAAAGGAAATTGCTTGGATAATGCAATGATGGAGAACTTCTTCGGTCTGATGAAGAATGAACTGCTATACATTAATCAGTTTGACTCCGTAGAGGATTTTGAGCAGCAACTGAAGAAATATATTCTCTGGTATAACAATAAAAGAATAAAATTGAGGTTAAAAGGAATGAGCCCGGTACAATACCGAGCTCACTACTATAGAGAGATTAATAATTAACGATTAATTTAACGTCCAACTTTTCGGGGGCACTTCAGCATACTCAGTGTACTTTTTATGTTTGTTATCAGCAGTTTTGCTCCTGAAAGTCGAGGTCGGCCTGAACGATGAAGAAGACTTCCTGGGGATCGAACGCCCCCTGTTTCTCCTTCTTAGCCTGCTGACAGACATAGTCAGCAACCTTCTCTAGGTCGATTTCCACTTCCTCGTCGGCACTTTCGAGGATGCCAGAAGAGAAATAGTAGTCAACAATGGTGTCCATCATCCAGAGGATCTGGGCATCGGAATACTTCTCTTTGACATCGGCGGGCACCTGTTTGCGGATAAACGCCAGCTCGCGGCGGTTCTCCTCCTCGTCCATGAGGAGTTCTTCGTCCATCGTTGCCATGGGCTTAGAGCAAAGACTGGAACTTCTCGTCGAATACCTGCTTTGACATGGCGCCAACAACCTTATCTACCTGCTGGCCACCCTTGAAGAAGAGTACGGTAGGGATGTTGCGGATGCCGAACTCCATGGCGAGCTCTTCGTTCTCCTCTACATCACACTTACCTACAACAATCTTACCATCATATTTCTCTGCAAGTTCAGACAGGATAGGACCTACCAGACGGCAAGGACCACACCATGTTGCCCAGAAATCGAGCACGAGTGGCAGGTTGCCATTCTTCAACTCCTTAAAATTCTCGCTTGTGATTTGTACTTCCATAACTTTTCACTTTAATTTGTTAATACTAGGATATTTCATAAATAGTCTGTGCAAATATCATGCCAATGACTAATTGATGGTGTAGTCCAGCGCCTCGGTGCGCTCGATATAGTCTATGAGCGTGTGGCGCACATCGATGGCTTTGTTCTGCGAGCGCAGCAGCATGTGGCGCTTGCCTGTGGTGTCGCGCAGCAGGAACAACAGTTTGGTACTGCCAGGATGTTCGTCGATCAGGTCGTTGAGCTCGGTCACGATCTGATCGTTGAGCAGTTCTACGTTGAGCTGGATGGTGATGGTCTCAATAGCCTTCTCCTTGATGGTCTGCAGATACTCCACATTGCCCACCTTCAGTTCTTTCTGATTCTCATTGTAGAAGCGCGCCTTCATCTTACCTGTGATATAGACGGCTGCACCCTCTGTGAACCAGCCATTGAAGCGGCCCCAGTCCTCGCCAAAGAAAGCCAGCTCGCCAGATCCATTGAAGTCTTCGAGCGTGACGAAACCGCAGGGCTTGCCCGTCTTGGTGAAGCTGGAGCGCACATTGGTGACAATGCCTCCCAGCACAATATCCTCGCGGTCGTTCATCTGCGACTGGTCTTTCAGTTCCTCGCAACGGGTGTTGCAGAGGTTATCGAGAATGATCTTATATTCGTCGAGCGGATGGGCCGAGAGATAGATGCCCACCAGGTCGCGCTCTTTATTCAAGCGCTCGATGTCGCTCCAGCGAGCATCGGTTTTGGGGACGGGCGGTGTAGCTATCTCGATATCATCGAAGCCACCGAAGAGCGAGTTCTGCGCTTCGTTTTTAGCCTGCTGATACATCTGGCCATAGCGCACCAGCGAGTCGAGGAACAGCTCGCCCTTGTTGTTCTCTGCAAAATAGATCTCACGACGGATGCCAAAGCTGTCGAAACCGCCACTCAGTGCCAACGACTCGAAAGCCTTACGGTTGACACTGGAGAAGTTGATGCGCTGAGCAAAATCGAAGATGTCCTTATAGGGGCCGTTGGACTCACGCTCGGAGATGATGGCCAGGGCAGCATTGTCGCCCAGACCCTTGATGGCTGCCAGACCGAAACGGATCTCACCCTTATGGTTGACACCGAACTTCTGATAGGACTCGTTCACATCGGGACCCAGCGTGGCAATGCCCATCTGCTTGCACTCATCCATCAGTTTGGTGATCTCAGTGATCTGATCGCGACGGCGACTCATGATGGCTGCCATGAACTCGGCAGGATAGTTGGCCTTGAGGTAGGCAGTCTGATAGGCCACCCACGAATAGCAGGCAGCATGCGACTTGTTGAATGCATAGGATGCAAACTTCTCCCAGTCGGCCCAAATCTTGTCGAGCACCTTCGGATCGTGACCATTCTTCTTACCGCCCTCGATGAACTTAGGCTTCATGGCATCTACGATATCCTTTTTCTTCTTACCCATGGCCTTACGCAGCGCGTCACTCTCACCACGGGTGAAGTCGGCCAGCTGACGGGAGAGCAACATCACCTGCTCCTGATAGACGGTGATGCCATAGGTATCCTTCAGGTATTTCTCCATGCAGGGGATGTCGTATTTGATCTCCTCACGACCGTTCTTACGGGCAATGAACGAAGGGATATAGTCCATAGGTCCCGGACGGTAGAGGGCGTTCATGGCAATGAGGTCCTCGAACACAGTGGGATGGAGCTCGCGCAGATACTTCTGCATACCTGCCGACTCAAACTGGAAGGTACCGATGGTGCGACCTTGCTGATAGAGCTCGTAGGTCTTGGGGTCGTCAATGGGGATGTGGTCCAGGTCGATATCGATGCCGCGTGTCTGCTTGATGATGGCGCAGGCCTCCTTCTGCTCGGACAGCGTTTTCAGGCCCAGAAAGTCCATCTTGATGAGTCCGGTGGACTCGATGACGTGGCCGTCGTACTGCGTACAGTTGGTCTTGGTATCCTTGAAGTCGGGGTCGTCGGCCGTAGAGACTGGCACCCAGTCGCTGATAGGGTCGCGGCAGATGATGAAGCCACAGGCATGAATACCCGTACCGCGCACAGTGCCCTCCAGCATCTTGGCATACTTAATGGTGTTGGCCAGAACAGGGTCGCTAGAGGCTTCGGCATCGCGCAACTCTGGCACGCACTTGATGGCGTTGCTCAGGTTCATCTTCAACCCATCGGGCAGACGGTCGGGGATGGCCTTACACAGCGCATTCGACACGCTGAGTGGCAACTTCTCAACACGTGCCACGTCCTTGATAGAGTTCTTGGTGGCCATCGAGGCATAGGTGATGATGTGCGCACAGTTCTCGTGTCCGTACTTGTCCATCACCCATTTCAGCACCTTACCGCGACCGTCATCGTCGAAGTCGGTATCGATATCAGGCAACGAGATACGGTCGGGATTCAGGAAACGCTCGAACAGCAGGTCGTACTTTAGTGGGTCTATCTTGGTGATACCCAGACAATAGGCCACCACCGAACCGGCTGCCGAACCACGTCCGGGGCCCACCCACACGTCGAGTTCGTCGCGTGCCGAGTTGATAAAGTCTTGCACAATGAGGAAGTAGCCCGGGAAACCCATGGTCTTCATGATGTGCAGCTCAAAACGGATGCGGTCGTCCACCTCCTTAGGCAGCGACGAGTGTAATATGGTATAATGTGATTGGGGATTGCCGGTGTCCACCTCTACCTTGTCGAGCACCAGCTCGTCGTTGGGCAGATAGCGTTCCTTACCGCCTTTATAGGCAAGCTCGGCCAGATAGTCGGCCTCAAACTTGATGCGATAGAGTTTGTCGTAGCCTCCCAGTTTTTTGATTTTCTTCTCACCATCCTCACGCGACATGGGGTTCAGTCCGTTTTCATCGCGGGTGAACTCCTCGTAGAGCATCTCCTCGGTGATGCGCTCTCGCCACGCTTCCTCAGTACCAAAGCTCTCGGGAATGGGATAGAATGGCATGATAGGGTCGTGGTCGATGGAATAGATCTCGCACTTATTCAGAATCTCGAGTGTGTTGCTCAAAGCCTCGGGCACATCGCTGAAGATTTCATTCATCTCGGCCTGGGTCTTGAACCACTCCTGCTTGGAGTAGAGCATACGCGAGGGATCGTCTAGATCCTTACCCGTGGAAAGACAGAGCAGGTGGTCGTGGGCCTCTGCATTCTCCTGGTCCACGAAGTGAACATCATTAGAACAAATCAGCTTGATGCCATACTCACGGGCCAGCTCAATGAGCACCTTGTTGGCCTGCTGCTGCAATGGGAAGGTCTCGCGATTAGCACGCTGCGAGGGGTCTTTCACTTCGTGGCGCTGAAGTTCCAGGTAATAGTCGTCGCCAAAGATATTATGATACCATTCGAGCGCCTCACGTGCGCCAGCCATATCGCCGGCCAGAATCTTATGAGGCACCTCGCCGGCAATACATGCCGAACAAACAATAAGTCCCTCGTGGTATCGCTCCAGCTCGGCACGGTCTGTACGCGGACGCATATAGTAGCCATCCACCCACGAGTTTGACACCAGCTTGATCAGGTTCTTATAGCCCTGATAGTTCTTGGCCAACACGATGAGGTGATAACCGCTCTGGTCCTCACGACCGTTCTTCTGCTCCTTAGGACCATGCTTCGCCACATACATCTCACAACCGAAGATGGGGATGAAGGGATCAAGGCCCTCCTTCTTGCGGCCCTTGTTCACACCCATCACAATGTCGTGGAACTCCTTGATGCCGAACATGTCGCCGTGGTCGGTAATGGCCATGCCACGCATGCCATCCTTGATGGCTTTGTCCACCAAGTTCTTGATCTTTGACTGTCCGTCAAGTATGGAATAATATGTGTGTACGTGCAGGTGTATGAAGTCTTCCATGCGCCGATTTAAATTTCGAAGTCAAGACACGTACGACTAACAGTATAGGGACGAACCTTGCTGTTGGCCACAGCCACATGCTCAGGATGCTGGACATAGCCTTTCAGCGCCTCGGCCGACTCGAGTGTGGAGTCGAGCATCACGTCGGCATTCGACGAGTCGAGACGTCCGTCGATATGCACTTTCACTTCGAGAAGTCCGGGCACCTTGCCCATGAGTCCTTCGAGTCCGGCCTTGATACCTGCCTTTACTTCTTGCTTTTCACTTTCCGATAGTTCGGGATTTAATGTCCAAAGAATGATATGCTTTACCATAACTAAAAATATTATGAGGGCAAAGTTACGAAAACTTGAGCGCAATACAAAGAAAGTATTTTCTTTTTTTTCCGAAACCCATTTATTTTTTTCTTCCCAATGCTAAGTAAGTTCGAAGCGAGAGCGCCAAAGTGGCGAAAAAAGGTCTATTCAGTAGCAAAAAGACAAAGAAATCAATAAAAACTTTGATTTATTGACAGAAAAGCATTACCTTTGCAGGGTAAATTTAAAAACTAACCATGGGAGAAAGAATTAAGAAGCTCAAGAAGATCAGAATTCACCGTGAAGGAACGGACGAACTTCTATATAGTTTGTTTTTCGTCATTGCCGTAGCAGTGATCCTCTGGCGCTCTTTTGACACACCTATACCATTCGCCATATTCATCGCTATTTTCGGCACGGCCTGGCTGCTGATGCTGAACTTCTATCGCTGTCCTATTCGCTACTTCAATGGCGACACAGAGAAGACGGTGGTAGCACCTGCCGACGGTAAGGTGGTGGTGATTGAAGAAACAGATGAAGACGAGTATTTCCACGACAAGCGACTGATGATTAGCATTTTCATGAGTCCGCTGAATGTACATGCCAACTGGTTTCCTGTTGACGGCCGCGTGAAGTTCGTGAAGCACTTCGACGGCAACTATCATCGTGCATGGTTGCCCAAGGCTAGTCTGGAAAACGAGCATGCCGACACCATGATTGAGATGCCTAACGGCGAAAACATACTGGTGAGACAGGTGGCTGGCGCCATGGCCCGCCGCATTGTGACCTACGCAAAAGAGGAAGAGGATTGCTACATCGACGAGCACCTGGGCTTTATCAAGCTGGGCTCACGCGTGGATGTCTATCTGCCACTGGGCGCTCAGCCCTGCGTCAAAATGGGACAGCCCACCACGGGCGACCTGACCGTCATTGCGAAACTGCCCTAAGCTGTTCAAAGAAGCACTGCTATGAAGAAGCACATACCTAACATCATCACGTGCTGCAACCTGATTTCTGGTTGCATCGCCACCTATTGGGCCTTTCAGAGCGAACATCAGTTGGCACTGCTGTTCATCGTGATTGGTGCTGCCTTCGACTTCTGTGACGGCATGACGGCTCGCCTGCTCCACGTGTCCTCGCCCATCGGCAAGGAGCTGGACTCGCTGGCCGACGATATCACCTTTGGCTTTGCGCCCTCTGCCATCATCTTCGATTTCTTGTGTCAGCAGCATATCCACCACCCACTGGTGCCATTCCTGGCCTTTATCATGGCTGCCTTCTCGGCATTACGACTGGCTAAGTTCAACCTTGACGAGCGACAGGCCATGGGATTCATCGGACTGCCCACACCTGCCAACGCCCTGTTCTGGGGTGCACTGATAGTAGGTGGCGGCGACTGGCTGAGTTCTTCACCATTATATATATATGGTATGCTGGCACTAGTATTTGTGTTCAGCTATCTGCTCGTGTCAGAGGTTCCCATGTTTGCACTGAAATTCAAGACGTGGGGATGGAAAGGCAACGAGGTGAAGTATATCTTTGTGATCAGCAGCGCCGTGATGCTGGCCGCTCTTGGCATTGCAGGCATCGCTGTGGTCATTCTGTGGTATATCATCCTATCAGCCCTTTGCTATAAACGCTAAAAAGACTTCGCATGGATTTCTTCGTATTTTTGTTTCTCGCCCTTGTTGTTGCAGCCGCCTCGGTTTTCCTGGTGGTGATGTTCTATATTGGCAGAATCATACGCATGGTACGCAGATACATGCATGGAGAGATGAGCGACGAGGAGTTTCAGCGCAAGTCCAACAAATACTACTATCAGCAACAAGAGCGACAAGGTCCGCAGTTTGCCAAAGACTACTTCAAAGGCAGTAATGAGCGCAGTCAGAAGAACTATCAGGAGCAAGCTAAGCAGCACAAGACCTACACCACAAGGACCGAAGACGGACACACCATCTTTGATCAAAGAGAAAATACAAGCAAAAAAATATTCGCCCAGGATGAGGGCGAATATGTAGATTTCGTTGAGGAGTAAACAACGATTAGTTGTGCACCAAGGTGCCAATCTCCTCGCCTTCCATCACCTTTTTCAGATTGCCCACGATGTCCATATTGAACACATAGATAGGCAAATTATTGTCTTGACACATGCAGATGGCGGTGAGATCCATCACCTTCAGACCGCGTGCCAACACCTCCTTATAAGTGATATCATTAAACTTGGTTGCCGTGGGATCCTTCTCGGGGTCGGCCGTGTAGATTCCATCCACACGAGTACCCTTCAACATCACATCTGCCTCAATCTCGATGCCGCGCAACGATGAACCGGTGTCGGTGGTGAAGTAAGGAGAGCCTGTGCCTGCAGAGAAGATGCACACCTGTCCCTGCTCCATAGCCTCGATGGCCTTCCACTTGGTATAGAACTCACCGATAGGTTCCATGCGGATGGCCGTCATCACCTTGTTCTTCACGCCAATGGCACCCAGTGCCGACGAGAGGGCCAGCGAGTTGATGACTGTGGCACACATGCCCATCTGGTCGCCCTTCACGCGGTCGAAGCCTTTCTGACTGCCACTGAGGCCACGGAAGATGTTGCCACCACCAATGACAATGCCAATCTGCACACCCATCTCGGCTATTTCCTTAATCTGCTGAGCATAGTCGCTCAGACGCTCAGGGTCGATACCGAAGCCCTGCTTTCCCATCAGACTCTCGCCCGAGAGCTTCAGGAGGATTCTTTTAAATCTTGCCATAATCAATAATATTTTGTTTATACTTTGTTTCGTTGCTAAGAGGTCGTAACAACCTATATAATGAAGCTCACCTCCTTGAACGCATAGCGCCGCTTCTGTCCATTGTCGTCGCACAGACAAAGATGGCCATCCGCCTCAACATCTGTTATCTCGGCCATAAAAGGACCATTCGCATCGGCATAGGGATGAAAGCCCTTTCGACGATAGAGACGGGCACAATAGGCAGCCTTCAGGTCTTGGTCCAACAAGCGGTCGAAGGCTTGCAGAATATCCTCCAACAACTGCTGACGACTGGTCTCATGCCCATGAATCTGAAAGAGCGACACCGGATTGGGGGCTTTCGACAGAAACTGGCGCTGATTCACATTCAGACCAACGCCAATGATGCTGTCATGGATGCCAGTCCCCTGGAGCTGGTTTTCTATGAGGATGCCCGCCAACTTACCGTTGCGCCAATAGATATCGTTGGGCCACTTGATGCTGACATCGCCTATCTGCTGATCAAGGACCTGACAGATGGCCAACGAGATAGCCATTGAGATGTGAAACTGCTTGTTGGCCGGAAGGGCCTGGGGATGAATCAGAAGCGAGAACAGCAGGTTCTTGCCACGTTCCGACTCCCACGTGTTGGTGCCACAGCCACGCCCCGCCGTTTGGTAGTCGGTCCAAACAGCGACGCACTGCTGGTCATCAACCGCCGGTTGCAGGTGCTCGCACAACCACCGGTTGGTGCTGTCAGTCTCGTCAATATGAATGATTTTCCATTCCACGTTGCAAAAGTACGAAATAATTTTCGTACTTTTGCATCATGGAGCAACAAAATAAAGACGAACAGTATATGCGCAAAGCGCTGGCTGAAGCCCAGCTGGCACTGCGCGAAGGAGAGATACCCATTGGGGCTGTTGTGGTGTGCAAGGACAGAATTATTGCCCGCGCACACAACCTGACCGAGACGCTGACCGACGTGACAGCACATGCCGAGATGCAAGCTATCACGATGGCTGCCAACGAACTGGGAGGCAAATACCTCACTGAATGTACGCTCTACGTCACCGTTGAGCCTTGCGTGATGTGCGCCGGTGCCATCGGTTGGGCACAGATACCAAGGGTGGTCTTTGGTTGTGCCGACGAGAAGCGCGGCTATCAGAAATATGCCGCCCACGCCCTGCATCCGAAAGCGCAGGCCATAGGCGGCGTACTGGAAGAAGAATGTCGCGAGTTGATGCAGACGTTCTTCCGCGAAAAACGCTAACCTCATAAAAACAACATGCGACAACCCGATGGGCTGTCGCATGTTGTTTTTATATTACTTTACCTGAACAACCAGGTACTTACTGGTGCTCCAGAAGCGCTGGGGATCAGTGATGCGCAGCACATACTGCTTGTTGGCATCACGCAACAGGTTGTAAGTTCCGGCAGGATGATTGGTCAGCAACTTAGCATCGCGAGACATCAACTTGATCTCTTTATCCACACGGATGTCGATCTTTGTGAAGTAGTTCTTGTTGAAGTTGCCCTGCAGCACCTCACCCTTCTTCAGGATGTTCTGCTCTTTCAGCTCTTTCTTTGTGCCAAACACAAACCAAGCTGTGTTCAACTCCTTATCCTGCGTCGTGATGGTCTCCTGCTTGTGCTTGTTGTCCTCGGCCAGCGTGCTCACATTATCTGCCAGATTACTTACCTTTTCATCCAGCTCAGCAATGTGGATATCTTTCTCAGCCAGTTCCTTACGCAGTTCCTCGAGCTCGGCAGTCTTGGCCTGCAACTGCTCAGAGAGGCTCTCCACCGTCTTCTTCAGTTGTTCGCTGGCAATGCTGCCTTCACGCAGACGGATGCGCAACTTATTGATCAACTCACGGTTCTCAGCAAGTTTCGATTGGATAAACTGCACATTCTCACGAATCTTGGTCTCGTTGTTAGCGCCCTCACCTGTACGCTCCACGGTGACGCGACCTTCAGCCTCGTTGATGGCCTTAAAACCTTCCTGTATCACGTTCAGAGTTTCCAGCATATCGCTAATTTCGCTATCCTTCTGATAGTTCACTCTGTTCAACGAATCAATCGTATGATTCAGAGCCAAGTCATTGGCATCCTTAGCACCATTCTTACATGCGACAACAGCCAACATGCAAACGCACCATACCAAAATCTTTTTCATATACTTTATTATATTTATTATGTTCAAAAACTAAGATCTTAAGCAAGCTCAACTCTTTCCAGCCAGCACAATGACTATCTCGCCACGGGGCTCGGTAGCCGTAAAGTGTGCAATGACCTCCTCAAGACTGCCACGCACGCTCTCTTCGTGTATCTTCGAAATTTCTCGGCACACACTCACCTGGCGGTCGGCACCAAAAAACTCAGCAAACTGCTGCAGGGTCTTTAACAATCTGTAGGGCGACTCATAGAAAATCATGGTGCGCTCCTCGTCAACCAGCGATTGCAACTTCGTCTGGCGTCCTTTCTTCTGAGGCAAGAAGCCTTCGAAGGCAAAGCGGTCGCAGGGCAGTCCGCTGCTCACCAGCGCCGGCACAAAAGCCGTTGCTCCAGGCAGGCACTGCACCTCCACCCCAGCCCTCACAGCCTCACGGGCCAGAAAGAAACCAGGGTCGCTGATGCCGGGCGTTCCTGCATCGCTGATCAGTGCCACGTTTTGTCCGGCCAGCAATCGTTGAACCACCGAGGCACTGGTGCCATGTTCGTTGAATTTGTGATGGGAAAGCAACTGATTCTTAATGTCGAAATGCTTCAGCAGGATGCCCGATGTACGGGTATCCTCGGCCAATATCAAATCGACTTCCTTTAGGATGCGTATGGCGCGCAGCGTCATATCTTCCATATTGCCCACAGGCGTGGGTACTATATATAATGTTCCCATATCGGATGCAAAGGTAGTGATTTTTAGTTCATTGTTTGTAGTTCGCAATTCATAATTGGCGCAAATTAACAACATTTTACTAAAAAAAACTCTGACCAACGAACTACGAAGTATAAACTTTTTGCTATCTTTGCACCATGATTACATATCCTACAACAGGCGAGAACCATCGTCCCGGCAGAATCGAAGTGGTTTGCGGATCCATGTTTTCCGGAAAAACCGAAGAACTGATCCGACGCATGCGCCGCGCTCAGTTTGCCAAGCAGCGCGTGGAGATATTCAAACCAGCCATTGATGTGCGCTATTCCGAGGAAGACGTGGTGAGCCACGACCAAAAACATATCCAGTCAACACCCATTGAATCCTCGGCCAGCATTCTCTTGCTGACCAGCGACATCGACGTGGTGGGCATCGACGAGGCTCAGTTCTTCGACGATGGCATTGTCAACGTGTGCAACGAACTGGCCAACCGTGGCGTTCGTGTCATCGTGGCAGGACTTGACATGGACTTCCGTGGTGTTCCCTTTGGTCCTATGCCTGCCCTTTGCGCCATTGCCGACGATGTCACCAAGGTGCATGCCATCTGCGTCAAATGCGGTTCGCTGGCTTACGTCAGTCACCGAAAAGTGCAAAACGACAAGCGCGTGCTGCTGGGCGAAACACAAGAATACGAGCCCCTTTGCCGCACTTGTTATCAGCATGCCATAGCCGAAGAAAAAGCAAAAAACGAAAAAACATCGCAATAAATTTGGCGGGTTCAAAAAAAGTTCGTACCTTTGCACCCGCTTTTACTCAAAAGCACTGAGGTTGATCCGCTAGCTCAGTTGGTAGAGCACAACACTTTTAATGTTGGGGTCTTGGGTTCGAGCCCCAAGCGGATCACAAAAAGAAGAGGTCGCAAGACCTCTTCTTTTGTTTTCTCACGCTTGAGCCCCTCACCCAAGGGTTCTTTCAGTCGCTATGCTTGGTGAAAGCGAGCTAGCTCGAGCGCGAGCCACAAGCGGATCAGCACCACTTTTGCACCACTTAGCCCCTACAACAAGATTTTACAAACTGGCTTATATACCACGAAATGGCTCATTAACACTTATTAGAGTTGTTCCAATAACTCTCTGCCCTTCTTCGTTAGATAGTATGATTGCATTGGATGATTTGGAGCCTCAGGATAAAGCATCGCAATATAACCTGCTTCTATGTTTGGCACAATATATGTGCTCACAAATCCTTTTCTATCCTTTCTCTGCATCGATTCCATCAAGGCTCTCAGATTTGAGCCATTTGCTCCAATAGCGGATAATAAAGCTTTTAAACGCTTAGCTTTTGCTATCTCGCGTTTTGAGGTTGAGGGGGTTGAGGGGGTTGAGGGGGTATTAACTTGTGGGGTTGTACGGTTGTACGGTTGTATGGTTGCACGTTTGAACGTGACCCACACGAATGCCGCATTCTGATTGAACTCTGGTTCTGGAAGATTAGCTTGCTTACAAGCATCTACCATACGACCGACACCACTGCCCCAGTTCTCCAGGAATGTTGTTTTGAATAACACATCAGCAATAGTCGGGTTCTGAGGAAATGAATGATGGGATTGCTTAATGGTCTCAATAGTCAATTCATCCGGCAAATGACCAGTGTTCTCAATCTCCACACGATCATCATAGATGGCGATGCCTACGGAGCTACTGGTGTTATGGAATTGCCTATGACAAAGGGCATTCGTCAAGGCTTCACGCAACGCTTCGGCTGGAATCTCCAGTTTCTCTTCTCTTGTAAAGCCCACTATCTTGCCACTGAGGGAAAGATGTTTGAAAAAGAACGCCATACCAGCATCAAGCAAAGTGAAGAAGTTGCCATATGCTCTTTGGTTGTCGACAAATTCCATCTTGTCGTTGCCACGAAAGCGAGCCATGCGAAGCAGGAACTGAGGAAACTGACTTGTATCTCGGAGGAACAATGCTGCTGCTGCATTTTTCAGTTTCCCATTCGTGGTTAGTTTTAGTTTCTCAACAAGGCTTTCCGTAGTTTCCATGAGCGATGACTCAGGCATCCTACCCCGTTCTACGCCAAGACGAACACCACCACGAATACGCTGTTCCTCCATATCAGCAATGGTTATGCCTTCACAAATCTGGTCTTCCCATTTATGACGATTAGATTTGCTACGCATCAGACGGTCTTCGAAGATGTCACGAGGCATGACTACCGTTGTGCTCTCAATTCGCATATACGGTTTATTATCGTATGTATATGGTACATCCCAATAAGAAGGAGCATCCAGATGAATGGCTATGACCTGACAGTCTGGACGATTCGGTACATCAATGTATTCAACAGGAAGATCTATCAGTGGTTCCAGCTTCGCAACCTCTCTGGCAATCTCCTTTCGTGTATTGTCTGTCACCTCCTGCCCAAGTATCTTCAGTGTCGTTGGGGCAATACCAAAGAACAGCCAGCCACCTGCGGTATTAAGAAAGGCACAAGCTGAACGCATACCATCCTTTAACTCACCCGTTGTTTTCTTCATTTCCAACGTACGAGTCTCGTCACCTTGTATGATCACTTTTACATCCTCTATTGTCATAATACCTTCTATCTTTCTAATATGTTTGCAAAATTACAACTTTTGGGGCAAAAAGACAACGTTTTGTTCGAATTATATATGATTTAAATTTTTATTAGCCATAATTTGTACCTTTGCACCCGCTTTTATTTAAAAGCACTGAGGTTGATCCACTAGCTCAGTTGGTAGAGCACAACACTTTTAATGTTGGGGTCTTGAGTTCGAGCCCCAAGCGGTTCACAAAAAAAGTGGGCTTGAGAGGTCAAACATAAGCCCTCACAACCCCTTAAAAATTAAGATAATAAACTGTCTAACAGTTGATTAAGAGGTGTACATATGGTAACATAGATATTGATAAACTTCGTAGGTTGAGAGCTTTCTATAACAGGCGAAGGTTCTATTTTAAAGGAACTGCAGAAGAGCATTCAGGCTTTCCATGAATTAACCGTATCTTCTCCGCAGTTTGCAGGCATTAAAAGCCGTAGCTACGAGGACCGCAGACGTGCTGCAGATGCCGTTGTTAGCGATTGGTTAAGACAAATTAACTTAGATGGAACATACGATGACGGAAAATACAGTAACTTTGCCATCAAGTGAACTAAGTTGTATGCTTGTCTTAAGGACCAGAAGACTTTATCAACACGCTTGCGCGAATACTACGACCTTGTAAGCAGATCCACTAGGGAAGTCGGTCTTTTCGATGAACCAACAACTAACGACAAACTGACAAAAGAAGAAGCAATTAAACAAATATTTGGTATTGAGTATGGAAGACAAAGAACTGTACCTGTGGCTGGCGACATTCAAAGCAGCCAAGAGGGGGGAGAAAACGGCACAGACAACAATCCGTCTGGAGGACGAGAGACGGGCGAAGGAGGGCCTGCCATCACTGCAGGAGGAAATTCTAGCAATGCTGCCGAAGGCAGTAGAAGACGCAACACCTTCTACTTCCACACAACCATCTACACAAACGAGAGAGAGAGAGAATCTTATTTCTGAACACCCGCTGACCGTGGAGGATATTAATTCTTCAAACGCAAGCAACGCACAGAAAGTGATATGAACCCCGAAAGTTAGACAAAAAACTTTTGGGGTTCATATCAAAGGCGTAACAAAAACTGTAGGCGAATGGGCAGCAGAAAAAGGTATTAACATAAACGAGAATATGGAACAGGAGAAAGTAATGGTGACAATACGCCAACTGAGTTACCCGGAAGCACTTCTGTGGGCGGTAGTACCGAAGCAGGAGTGGAGCAAGGCGGCAACAATGAAGGAATTGCTGGAACTAGTGGAGAAAGCGGCATCGGGACAGTCGTATCAGGAGGCAATAGAGGAACAGGAGAAGTTAATGAAACTCCCAACGGAGGCACAAACCAGCCAAATGGAACAACTGCGAATGAAAATGGAGGAAGCAGGACGGAAGGGGGAGACCAGCCTTTGGGAGCAACTGCGCAGCCAGTGGGACAAACTTCGCAAGGAAATCAAACCTATACAGGAAGCACCAATGGCAAAGGAAAGTTTAAAGGAACAACTGGATCGACTTTTGGCAAGGCTGGAGGAACTCGACAGTCAGGGCAACCTGGAAATCTCTTCGGAGAAGACAACGGAAACGGAACAAATGACACCCCAGGAATTGAGCAGGGCGGAACAGTTGCTTCTGTTCCAGATGGAGGAATAGTTGTCACCAAAACAGACGGGAAGCCAAAGAAGCCGCTTGCAGACATCACTCAGGAGAAATCACCCTATAAACCTGCAAGCATCGGAGGAAAGTTTGCCATCGGTTCCGTTATTCCAAGTGGAATAGCAGACTCCATCGCAAACGCATTCAAACGCCTTAAGGAAAAGTTCTTTCCAAAGAAGGATTCTACACTCGACTTTGTAAGAGAAGAACTTGGTTATAAAACCAAGGAAGAAATGTTTTCCGCATTTGAAAGTGGAAAAACGAGCGGCCTTGCTTCAGAACAGGTCGATGCAGTTGCGTTGGCCTTTGGGCAAAACTGAAAGCCGGCATTTTGATGTTCTTTGGCATCAAGCAGAACCAAACAATGCCAGGTGCAAAGGAAGTAAATGTCTATGACCAAATCATTAAGCGTCTTGATTATTTGATTGAGAACTTCAACGAAGCTGCATGGAATGAGTACTACAAAGGTACGCGGTATGGCAGCTATGGGTACAAAAAAGATGGATGCCCAGAAGATTGACACCACCGACCCAATGGAAGCTATTGAACAGGCTGCAAATTCTTTCCGTGACAATCAAAAAGCGCGAAAGATTGAAGGTCTTGCCGCACACGTCTATAACATTCCTAAGAAGTTCGGCCTTAGCGGTATTGCCATAACACAGGTAATCAGCAGTCGTGATGATCTTGAACAACTGAGAGGAAAAGTTAGCGACTACGTATTTGGCTTGATTGAGGAAAGTTACAACTACCCAAATACTGCAGGTGTTCACTTCTCCAGTGTTGACATTGTTGTTATCTTTGGTGACAAGATTAAGAATGAAGCTGATGGTGAACATGTGTGGTGGCACGAGCAGACACATAGCTTCTGGAACTCTCTGCCCGCGGAGCTTCGGGATAGATACGGAAGCGTTTGCTTCAATATCTTACAGAAGTATTACCCAGACGTGCATGATGAAATAAAAAGAAACTATAGCCCGAACAAATGGAAGAGCGAAGCCTGTTCTTTCTTGGTTGAAAACATTGTTAAACAGTACGGAGCAGATGCTTTTATGACTAATAAGTTTGGTGGTAACCAAGATTTTATTAACTTTGCAAACAAATTAAGAGAATTTTTCAAAAATGAAAACAGACAGCAACAAGGACGCCTTTCTAACAATCAACGGAAAGGAATTGGAAGTATCTCACGAGGTACCAATGCACATCGGGGAGACGATCTACGACAAGAACGGAAAGGAGATAATGCATATTCTCAAACGGAATCCGAACTACAAAGAATAGAAGACCCTCTTGAAGCAATCGAGGCGTCTGCAAGGCGTTGGCGCGATAATAACGACGACATCGACGCCGCCAACGAGTATTCTGCCAAGCAAGTTTATCAGCAGCGCATTGATACTGCAGGGATCACAAAAAAGAAGAGGTCACAAGACCTCTTTTTTTGTTTTCTCACGCTTGAGCCCCTCACCCAAGAATCCAACAACGGCACTTTGATGGGGTTATAGCAGCACCTTTGTAACTCAATAGTGGCACTTTGGCTATCTTTCGACTTAAGTCGTGAGATCTGTTGACTCCAGTCGTGAGATCTTTCGACTTAAGTCGTGAGAACTGTTGACTCCAGTCGTGAGATCTTTCGACTTAAGTCGTGAGAACTGTTGACTCCAGTCGTGAGATCTTTCGACTTAAGTCGTAAATTAGAAAAGTGGCACTTTTGGGTTAGTAAGGCGTTGTTGTTGGGTTAGTAAAATGCAGTAACCAGGTGGAGAAACTACATAGACGAAGTGGGGAAAGATTAAATGAGCATTAAAGCCACCACTACTTGTAGCGCCATGATGAGCGGAACGCCATACCTGAACTTCTTATGCAACGTCTTATGATGGAAAAGCCTCATCGCAAACAGTGCACCGACGCTGCCACCAATCACTGCCAACATCAGTAACGTACATTCCGAAATGCGCCAAGCCTTCCGTTTTGCCTTAGACTTGTCTATGCCGTAAACAAGGAATGTCAGGATGTTTACGCCAAGCAAATAATATAATACCCAATCACTCATTTCGGCATGCTGAGTTACAACATCTGTTCTAGTACCTCGACAGCTTTGGTGATATCTTCCAGAAAACACGCATGGTCGTGCAAGAAATCCTCCTTACCATCGCTAATCAACGCATACAACTCCTGGTTCATAGAATCAGCATAGTCAGCAATAGCCATCTCGATGTCGTCTTTCTGCCAGTCGAGCGTGGAGTGTGCATAGATCCTCTGCTTCTGATGCAGGAAGCTATAAGCCGTCTCAATACTATCTTTTGTCATCATCTTACTGCATCATAACCAATGGGGCGAAACTGCCGTTGCTGTTCACTGTACACAAAGCCGTTACCCTTTAGGTAACTCTTCAGATCTTCTGGCTCCGTATTGAAATTATAACATAGCGACTCCAAGGTATCGAACTCGTCGTCGCGCAGCAACATATTAACGCTCGATACCAGTATAGCAGGATCCTTGGGTAAGTATTCCATGATCTTAATGAGAAGTTAAATTGAGAGTTTAACGCAGAGGTGCTGAAACTATTCTTTGCGATGACGCCAGGCTTGGGCACGTACCTTGATATTTCGCTGCAGACACTCACTGTAGAGCCAGGGCTCACAACTGTGGATGTCGCCCACGTTCAGGAATCCCTTATACGGCGGATACTCCTTGCCATCATAGCCTTTCACCACCAGCACATGATGCTCGGGCGACAGTGTGACGGTGATGGTGTCGTGCAGCACTGCCGGTGTCGCATCCGTATGCCAGTTCACGGGGTTGATGCTCATACAGGTAGCCGCAATCACGGGATGGGCATACTTCACATCTTTCACCGTGTTATAACAGATGGTGACACCCGTATCGCTCTCGCCTTGCGCCGCTTTCAGGTGCTTCGACTGCAGCGTGTCGGCCTCCGTCACCTTGTAGCCCAGCACATAGGCGGCTGCCAACTGGCGGTAGGTGTCGTCGCTCATGTGCTTCAGCAGTTCTACCACGGCCATGCCGCCCTGACTGAATCCTGCCACTATCAACGGACGCGTAGAGTCGCGTCGCGCCAGGAAATAGTCGAAGGCTGCGCACACATCGTCCATCGCCATGCGAGCACGACGGCGAATGCTGTCTTCATCGGCCACCATGAAGGTCTCTATCGTAGCGTGGCGGTAGTAGGGCGCGTAAAACCTGTTGCCTGGTGCCATATAGGCTGCCACCTTGTTCATCTCGCGGGCCATATGTTTACGATGATGCTCGTTCCACACATCGGCATAGTGACTGGTTCTGCCAGCCTCATCCTGCCAGTCTTCCTCCCATGTGGACACCACATAGAAAACGTCGGCACCGTTGCCACAACTGTCGCTATCCACCGTTATCCACATGGTGGAGTCACTATAGTCGGGCGCCTCGGGCACCAACACCATTTCCTGTGTTATATCACGTTGTGTTGCCGACAGCGCATACAGCGCCACTGCACCTATCAACAGCACAGCTGTCAGCATCCATAGCTTCTTGCGTTTCATCTTCATTATTTTAAAAACCAACTGCAAAGATAGTTATAATTTCCCTTTTTTTTGTAATTTTGCACCGATAAATAATAAGAAAACCACTAAGTATCAGCAATTACTATGAAAGTAAATATCCAAACCATGCTGGGCGACATCATTGTTCGCCTCTACGATGAGACCCCTATCCACCGTGACAATTTTATCAAGTTGGTGAAAGAGGGCTACTATGATGGCACCCTGTTCCATCGCGTGATTAAAGACTTCATGATTCAGGGCGGAGACCCCGATTCGAAAGGTGCCCCTGCCGGCAAGATGCTGGGCGTGGGTGGTCCCGATTATACCCTCGAAGCCGAGATCAAGAGCAACCTGTTTCATAAGCGCGGTGCCTTGGCTGCAGCCCGTCAGGGCGACGAGGTGAACCCCGAACGTCGCAGCAGCGGTTCGCAGTTCTACATCGTCTGGGGACAGGTTTACAACGAAGGACAGCTGCGCCAGTTCTCCAAGCAACTGCGCATGCAGAAGGTTCAGGATGTCTTCAACGCACTGGCTGCCCAGCATCGCACAGAGATTATGCAGATGCGACGCGACAGAAACCGTGCCGGTCTGCAGGAGCTGCAAGACAAACTGGTAGCCGAGGCCGAGGGCCAGGTGGGCAAGGAAGGTCTTACTGACGAGCAGTTGAAGCTCTACTCTACCGTCGGCGGCACACCGCATCTCGACGGACAGTACACGGTCTTTGGTGAAGTGGAGCAAGGTCTCGACGTGGTTGAGATGATCCAGGGCACCGCCACCGGTCGTGCCGACAGACCTGTTGACGACATCGAGATGCGCATCACCGTGGTTGAGTAAGCCACTGCTTTTCCCACAAAGTCTTTCGACCGTCTTGTCGTCACAACGAACATACATAGCCATTGACCTGAAGTCGTTTTATGCTTCAGTAGAGTGCGTGAACAGGGGACTCGATCCTCTGTCCACCAATCTCGTGGTGGCCGACGAGAGCCGCACCGAAAAGACCATCTGTCTGGCAGTGACGCCATCACTGAAAGCCTATGGCATCGGCGGCAGAGCACGCCTGTTTGAAGTTTATCAGAAGGCAAAGGGCGTTGACTTTATCATTGCCAAACCACGAATGGCACACTACATCGAGGTCAGCGCCAACATCTACAACATCTACCTGAAGTACGTAGCGCCCGAGGACATCCACGTTTATTCCATCGACGAGGTCTTCATGGACGTCACGGCCTATCTCGGCTCCTATAAGATGACGGCCCACCAGTTGGCCATGACCATGATACGCGATGTCTTGCAGCAAACGGGCATCACCGCCACCGCCGGCATCGGCACCAACCTGTACCTCTGTAAGGTGGCGATGGACATTGTGGCCAAGAAAATGCCTGCCGACAAGGATGGCGTGCGCATTGCCGAACTCGACGAGCAGAGCTACCGACGCCAACTCTGGGACTACCGCCCCATCACGAAATTCTGGCGTGTGGGCCATGGCATCGCCGAGAAACTGGCCCGCCACGGTATCGAGACCATGGGACAGTTGGCCCGCCAGTCGGTGCTCAGCGAAGAACTGCTCTACAAGCTCTTTGGCGTGAATGCCGAACTGCTGATAGACCACGCCTGGGGATGGGAGCCATGTACCATAGAGGCGGTCAAGGCCTACAGGCCGGAGAGCAACTCCTTCAGCAGCGGACAGGTTCTGCAGTCGCCCTACAGCGCCGAACAAGCGCGCGTGGTGGTGCAAGAGATGGCAGAAGGCATGGCCTTAGACCTGGTGCGCAAACGACTGGTCACCGACCAACTGGTGCTCACCGTGAGCTACGACACCGAGTGTCTCACGCGTCCCGACATCCGCGATCGGTATCAGGGCGAGATCACCATCAACCACTACGGCAAGCCGGTGCCCAAACATGCACATGGCTCCTACTCGTTTGCCACGCCCACATCGTCATCGCGCCTCATTATGGAAGGGGCCACCAGCATCTTCGACCGCTGCGTGAACCCTATCTTGCTGGTTCGACGTCTGAGCCTCACCACCAATCATGTCACATCAGAAGTCACCGCCCAACCACAGCAGAACACGGTTCAGCAGCTGGACCTCTTCACGGACTATGACCAACTGCAACAACAGCAGCAGGAAGAGCAAGACCGGTTGGAGAAGGAACGCAAACTGCAAGAGGCACAACTGAAGATCAAACAGCGCTTTGGTAAGAATGCCATCCTGCGCGGTCTGAACTTCAAAGAAGGTGCCACCGCCAAAGAGCGCAACAGCCAGATTGGAGGGCATAAGGCGTAGTGCGCCTTTGGCGCAAGATGAGAGATGAGAGGTGAGAAGTGAGAGGTGAGAAGTGAGAGGTGAGAAGTGAGAGGTGAGAAGTTCTATTATTTTATGGATACATACGACGATATTATAAATTTGCCACACCACGTGTCTAAGCGACATCCGCAGATGTCGATGTGGAACCGTGCTGCACAATTCGCTCCGTTTGCAGCACTGACAGGCTATGATGCTGCCATTGCCGAAACGGAGCGAAAACACGAACAGTCGGAAGAATGAGACTGTTATTCTACACGAAGTGTCGCTGTTGACACACGACGGCTGTCTGAACCTATTATCACATCGAAGACTCCTGGTTCCAACACGCTGTTGCCTTCTGCATCGTAATACTGCAGTTGTTTACGACCGATGCGGAAAGTCACCTTTCTTTTTTCTCCAGCCTTCAGTTGTATTCTCTGAAAACCTTTCAGTTCCTTCACGGGGCGTGCCACCGAGGCTGCCTGCTGATGGATATACAACTGCACAATCTCATCGCCATCGCGCTTTCCCGTATTTGTTACGGTCACACTGGCCTCTATGCTGCCGTCTGCTGCCATCACGGCACTGCTGAGCGACAGGTCTGAGTAGTTGAAAGTGGTATAGGTCAGTCCGTAGCCGAATGGATAGAGCGGATCATTGCGCAGTTCCAAGTAGTTACTCTGATACTTACGATAGTTCTTAGCACCCTCTGGCACGGGGCGACCTGTGTTCAGGTGGTTATAGTACATGGGCACCTGACCGATGGCCTGCGGCATGGTCACTGTCAGTTTGCCACTGGGCGCAGCCTTGCCAAACAGCACATCGGCAATGGCATCGCCAGCCTCCGAACCTGCAAACCACACGTTCATGATGGCATCCACATGCTGCTGTTCCCAAGTGAGCACCGTGGGGCGACCCGAGAAATGGAGCAGCACGACAGGTTTGCCCAACTTCACCAATTCGGCCAGCAGCTCGCGCTGCTCGTCGGGCATCTCCAACGTGGCACGACTCGACGACTCGCCCGAGAAATCGGCACACTCGCCCATGGCACATACGATGACGTCGGCCTTCTGGGCAATGGCCAGCGCCTCTGCCTTAGCCTGTACGGCATCCACACGGGGGATGGTCTTTCCAAACTCGGCCGCTTTCTGCAGAGCCTCATCACGTGTCAGGTTACACCCTTGCGCATAGAGCAGCTTGCCTTTGGGCAGGCGGCGCTCCAAAGCCTCTTTAATGGTGGCATAGCGCTCTGGCGTATAGGCCACACACCATGTGCCAGCGATGTTGGCACGGTCGTTGGCCAGCGGACCTATCAGCGCGATGGTCTTATCCATGGTCAAGGGCAGCAGGTCATTCTGGTTCTTCAACAACACGAAAGTCTCTGTAGCCATCTTTCTGGCAGCGGCACGATGTGATGTGGTAAAGATATCTTTTGCGCGGCGTTTGGCGTCCAGATGACGGTAAGGATTGTCAAACAGTCCCAGTTTCCATTTAGCTTCCAACACACGACGACAAGCCTGGTCTATGTCGGCCATCGTCACCGACCCATCTTTCAGCGATGCTGCCAGCGTGTTGATAAATCCATTCGAGCACATGTCCATATCTGTTCCGGCCTTCAGTGCCTTGGCCGAGTTGCTCTTCAGGTTGCCAAAGCCCCAGGTGGTCATCTCGCCAATAGAACCATAGTCGGTCACCACGAAGCCATCAAATTTCCACTGCTTGCGCAGCACGTCGGTCAGCAACCAGCGGTTGGCCGTGGCATGCTGTCCGTCAACGATGTTAAAGCTCGACATATACGAGCCTGCACCGGCCTCAGCAGCTGCCTTATAAGGAGGGAAATACTGGTTGTACATGCGCAGTCGGCTCATATCCACCGTGTTATAGTCGCGTCCGGCCTCCACTGCTCCATAGAGGGCATAGTGCTTCACGCAGGCCATCACATGGTCGGGCGTATAACTGTCGCCCTGATAGCCGCGCACGTAGGCCTTGGCCACCTCGCCTCCCAGGAAGGGATCCTCGCCGGCACCCTCGGCTATGCGGCCCCAACGGGCGTCCACACAGATATCCACCATGGGTGAATAGACCCAGTTGATACCGTCGGCCGAAGCCTCACGGGCCGAGATGCGCGCCATCTCTTCAATCGCTTTCAGGTCCCACGAGCATGCCAATGCCAGTGGTATGGGGAAGATGGTCTCGTAGCCATGAATCACGTCCATGCCCACGATGAGCGGGATACCCAGTCGCGACCGTTTCACGGCGATGTCCTGCAGGGCGCGTATCTTATCCACACCTTTCAGGTTGAACACACCACCCAGCAGACCATCGGCGATACGCTGTCCTACTTCCGTATTCACGGCGCCACCCGTCACAATCTCGTCGCTGGCTGGTGCCAGGTTCAACTGTCCCAATTTCTCCTCCAGCGTCATCTTGCTCATCAGCCCACTGACAAACGCATTCATATCGCCGGTCTGTGCCTGCATGTTCAGGCACAGCATACTCATCATTACCGATAAAAGTGTTATTCTCATATTAACGTTCAATCTTTCAGTTTAAACGTGATTTTATCCGATATATTGTCTGAGGCATTACCAATCAGTGCCTCGAAGGTGCCTGCCTCTGCACGCCAGTCGTGAACGGCTTCGTCGTAGAAGCTCAACGCCTCGCGACCGATGGTCAGCGTCACCACCTTGCTCTCGCCGGGCTGCAGGAACACCTTTGCAAAGGCTTTCAGTTCTTTTTTAGGGCGCTCTACCGAGCATTCCTTGTCAGCGATATAGAGTTGAACAACCTCTGCGCCGGCACACTTACCGGTGTTCTTCACCTTGACATCAAACTGATACTGTCCGTTGCCCATGTCTCTCCACGCCTGACAGTTCATGGCAAACGTCGTATAGCTCAGTCCATGACCAAAGGCAAACAGCGGTTTGATGTTCTGCTTCTCCAACCAGCGATAGCCCACAAACACACCTTCTTTATATTCCTCGTCAATGATACGCACACCACTGCGCCATGTGCCGGGATAGGTACCGAGGGCATGCGCCCCACAGTCGGCCAGTTGTTTATACCAAGAGAAAGGCAACTTACCACTGGGGTTTACCTTTCCCAACAGCACGTTGACCAGGGCCTCGCCACTCTCAGAACCAATAAACCATCCCTGAACGATGGCAGGCACCTTGCTGGCCCATGGCATCTCGACGGCATTGCCCGAGATATTGACAAACACCAGGCGGGGATTTACCTTCAGGATGGCCTCGATGACGGCGTTCTGTCCATAAGGCAAGGCATAGTCCTTGCGGTCATGTCCCTCGCTGTCCTGATAATCGCTCTTGTTCAGTCCGCCGAAGAACACCACGTAGTCGGCCTGCTTTGCCTTCTCCACAGCCTCTGCAATCAGCTCTGACGGTGTACGCATGTCGTAAAGACTGCGGCCCACCTTCACACCATTGTAGCTCTGCACCGTATCGCCCACATAGCCACGGGCATAATCGGTAGAACACTGTGCAGCAAAAGCATCTAATGGCAGAATCTCTTTTTGCGCCTTCAACGATGAAGAACCACCGCCAACAGTCATCATCTTGATGGCGTTCTCGCCCACCACCAAGATACGCTTGCCCTGTTTCAGGGGCAAGAGTCCACGCTCATTCTTCAGCAGTACGATGCCCTCTTCTGCTATTCTGAGTGCAGCATCGTAGTGACTCTCCGAGCACAGGAAGCCCACGGGCTTGTTCTTTTTCATCGTGGTACGATAATACAGGCGCAGCACGCGACGCACCTTGTCGTCGAGTTCCTTCACAGAGTATTTTCCCTGTTGAATCAACTTCTTATATGGCAATGCCAGATGATAGCTGTCGTAAGCATTTGAGGCGCCCTCGGTCAGTCCGTTGGTCCACGAGCCGAACTCCATGTCAAGACCATTCTTGATGGCCTGCTCTGTGTCGTGCGTGCCGCCCCAGTCAGACACCACCACGCCGTCAAACTGCCAGTCGTGCTTCAGTATCTTGTTCAGCAACGTCGCATTATGACAACAGTGCTCATTCTTATAGAGGTTATAAGAACCCATGATGGCCCAGGCACCGCCTTGCTGGACAGCAGCCTTGAAGGCAGGCAGGTAGATCTCGTGCAGCGCACGGTCGCTCACCACCACATTCACGTTGAAACGATTCTCTTCATCGTTGTTCAGTGCATAGTGCTTCACACACGATGCCACACCATTCGACTGGACCCCCTGTACGTAGGGAGCCACCATCTGCGACGCCAGGAAGGGGTCCTCGCCCATATATTCGAAGTTACGACCGTTGAGAGGCGTACGGTTGATGTTGACGCCAGGTCCCAACAACACATGTTTTCCGCGGTAAAGCGCCTCTTCACCCAGGCTCTCGCCATAGAGTCGGGCCATCGCAGGATTCCACGAGGCAGCCAGACAGGTCAGCGCGGGGAAAGCCACACACGAGTCGTTGGTTTGTCCGGCCTGCTCCCACTCGTCCCACAACACGTCTGGACGAATGCCGTGAGGACCATCAGTAGTCCACAGGTCAGGAAAGCCTAATCGTTTTACACCAGGAGCCGAGAACTTCGACTGCGCATGAATCACCGCAATCTTCTCGTCGAGCGTCATGCGACTCAGTGCGTCTTCTATGCGTTGCTCCACTGGCTTACTATCATCCAGATACACGGGCAACTGTTGAGCATGCGCCCCCGTCCAGGCACAGAGCAGCATTACAGATATGAAAAGTTGTTTCATGATAATATAAGTATTGTTTATGAGTCAAAGATATGCAAGGAGCTACAAAGGCCACTCCTCATTGCTTTTGGTACACACGAACATAGTCAACCTGCATCGTGGCTGGCAGTGCACCATCGTCAACGCCCTCAGCGCCACCCCAGTCTCCACCCCATGCGAGGTTGAGGATGATATAGAACGGAGCATCGTAGGGCCAGTCGTCGCGTCCCAGTTGTCTGTTGTCATAGCTCAGCTGCACCTCACCGTCCACATAGGTCGTGATGTTCGTTGCGGTCCAGAGGATACCATAGGTATGGAACTCCCCTTCGGCACCGTCGCACAACATCTCATGGGTCACCTGCGTGTTGTTGGAGTGAACATGCGAGTTGGCATGTAGGCTAGACGACACATAGTCGGGATGGTAGCCCACCTCTTCCATGATGTCTATCTCGCCATCGGCCGGCCACGACCTGAAGTTCACCGGCATCATCCAGAAGGCTGGCCATGTGCCTTTACCTTTCGGCAGTTTGATGCGGGCCTCCATATAGCCGTAGGTCCATCCTTGCTTAGACCTGGCATACACACGTCCTGAATAGACCTTACCATTCTCCTTCAGTGCCGTGATTCTGAGCGTACCGTCTTTCACCTGGGTCACCAGCTGACCTTCGGGCGTCTGGTGGTTCACATAGTTCTGCAACTCATGGTTCACCCATCCCGCTGCCTTTACCTCGTGTGTCCAGTCACAGCTGTTCAGTTCTGTACCAGTATCAAACTCATCTTGCCACACCAGCCGATAACCATCCGGCACACCGATTGTATCTTCAGAAGTGGAACACACGGACGCGGAGGTCATCCGGTCGCTGTCAGCAGTGCCGAAGCCCATGAGGGCTACGGCGAGAGAGAGTAATAGAGTACTATACATGTAACGTTTTATTGATTGTGTTTATTATCTTTTGCTTTGACTTTGTTTCTGCGAAACACGAACATGGTCATGATTCGTGCCTTCTCATTTCCCGATTATTTTCTGTCCGTTCCTCACAAAGATGCCCTTCGCCGGCTTTACGACACGCCGTCCGGTCAGGTCGAACAAGTCACCGTGTTCAGTCTTCACCGCATCACGCTTATCGCTGATGACCGTTGCCTTCACATCGCCATAGACCCAGATGTGGCTGACCTTCTCGCCCCAGTCGGTGGCAGCACGAGAACTGTGGAACTTCAAGTAGCGCACGCCATTGGCTACCCCCGTCAGGTTGCAGACACACAACTGGCTGCTATTGTTTTCCACCGCACACACTTGCTGCCACTGCTCACCATCGGCAGATACCGAAATCGTATAGTCGGCAGGCAATGCCGGACTGAACGAAATATTCAAGAACTCCACATTACAAAGGTCTGTCAGATCTATCGTGAAGTAGGTGTCGTGCATGCGCTCCGGCGTGTCGTTGCGCAAGAAGAAGTTCTCGGCATAGTCGTCCGTGTTAGCCAGCACAGCA
The DNA here is from genome assembly GCF_000621725.1 of Xylanibacter brevis ATCC 19188. Lineage (GTDB taxonomy): Bacteria > Bacteroidota > Bacteroidia > Bacteroidales > Bacteroidaceae > Prevotella > Prevotella brevis. Next base: position 121,842 of record NZ_JHXM01000010.1, on the reverse strand, counting down.
GGGCGTGGTGCCGAAGCCTCGGGATTCAGTCCGCCAATCTGGCTCAAGCTGAACAGCAGGTTCTGGCGCGAGGCATCGCCCACATAGATACGGTGTGTGTTGGTCACGCCATTGCACGTAGCTACAATGGCATACTGTCCCATCTTCGTAGCGCGGAACGTCAGGTGATGATTGTCCACCGCATTCAGGGTGGCATCAGTGGTTTCCTCTTCGTCCGTAGCCGTCAGCCTACGCAGGGCGAAGTCTATGAGCTGACTGGCAGGCTGACCAAACTGATTCAGAGCTTCCGCCACCACATCGACAGGTGCATCCTTCGTGGTCTTGTCGTCGGCAGTCATTGTGATAGAAGTCACTCGCAAGGCCTCCTCAACGACGAGTTGCTTAGAGGCAGTCAAGCCTCCCACCGTCGCCGTGACATTCACCTTGCCATAGACAGAAGGTGTAAACGTGCTACCGTCAAAGTTGCCGTCAGCACTACTCCACGTGGCCGCCACGGTCTGTTGATTCTTGGCATAGTCATAGCCCACAATATTGAGCGTGGTGGGAACACCCTGTTTCAGTACATCTACCGGACTGCTTATCATGACGCCCATCAATGTGGTGCTTGGTGCCGACGACGGTTTTCCATATACCTCCAGTTCATAGAGCGAGATACCGTATTGAGTGGCACGCGTCTTTCCCACCAACTTAACATAGCGTCCGCTCACATCGCCCAGCAGAATGTTGTCTTGTCCGCCACTGCTCAGACAACTCTTGACTAGCGTCCAGTCGTTGGCATTGTTGGAAACATAGATATCATACGCCGAGGCATAGGCCGTTTCCCAACTGATACGCACCTTATATATCTGACAGTTCTCACCCAAATCCACGTAGAGCCATTCACCGTCCTGATGCGCACTTCCCCAGCGTGAGCCCTTGTCGCCATCGGTGGCATGAGCAGCCACGCAACCGGCATTTTCCCAACTGCTCACAGTGCAGGACTTGCCCAGTGCCAGATTCGGCATGATCAGTTCCTCGCGCAGGTCGGGTTCACTATGATCAACAGGATAAATCTTCGTGACACCCGTGTACACACTGTCCTTCACCTTCATCTGACGGGCAGGCACCACAAAGCTGGTGCCATCGCTATAAGTCACCGTGAGCGGAGCATCCGTGGGGTTATAGGCAATATACGCATTCGTATATTTACGAGCTGTAGGAATAGAAGCCGTCACCGTCCAGTCGATATCGCCATAGGTGCGATGAGCATGCGTCACGTAGTAGGTGATGCCACGCGTAGAACTGTTGTGCATGGTACCCCAGTTGTTGTCCCAGCCTTGGTCAAAGATGGCCGCCGCATCGTCAGGATCGCTGAACTGTCTGTATGTGAGCACCACATTGCCCCAGTCAGAGTCGCGCAGGTCGGCCGTACCGATACCGCCCTGTCCGTCCCATCCCTTATGTTCCTTCAGCTCCATCAGTCGCTGGTAGTCCCATGCTGCAAAAGCCTTGTCCTCGCCCAGATAGTCGAGTGCGGGCGACACGGGCATCCACTGTATGCCCTGCATAAACACCGGATCGCCACCGAACCAGGTCCACCATCCCACGCCGTGGCTCGTCAGGTTCGAGTTGTAGGGGATAATATAGTCGGGGTTCTGGTGTCTGAACTTGTCGTAGTCAATATTATAGTCGTCCGTCTTAGTGGTATGGAAGCTGGCATCGACCGTCTCGCCATGACGGTCGAACCAATATTCGGCCGTGGCACGACTCTCGTTCACCCAACCAAAGATACCAGCATCGCGCATCTCGTCGTCGCCCAGTGCCACACCCAACAGAAAGAGTCCGCCCCAGCCCTGCATGGCCTCGGAGGTAGATTCCTGTCCGTTGCCGGCACCATCGCCCATGCCACCAGCATACGAGTGTCCCTCCCAGGGGTCGAACATACGCAGGAAGCAAGCCCATGAGTCGCGCTTATAGTTGGCATAGTCTCGAGCCACCAACTTCATCATATCGCCATAGTTCTCACGGAAGTCGTCATCGACCATAGCCAGCAGTGCTGCTGCCAGGGTGAAGTAGCCATAATGGAAGTGATGATCGTTGTAAGTCTCGCTGTCGTAACTGGTGGCATAGCCAATGAGTCCGCCCCAGCGGTTGTCGCGTGCAAAGAAGAAGTTCTCCTCGCCAGGCGTATAGGTGAGCCAGTTCACCAGCGCCTCTTTCAGTCGGGCATGGCACTGGTCGAACAAGAGCTCGTCGCCCAGCTCGCGGGCAAACGTCATGTTCAGAGCCATCTGTGTCAGTCCCTTACCGCCCCAATAGGTGTCGGCACCGAAGGTACCCTCTGAGGCATATTCTCTAACCAACTGCAACATTCGGTCTTTGTTGAACGCATGCTCGCCGCCATCGGTAGGTACGGCATACCAAGGCAGCATACCTGCAAAACGGTAGCTGATGTGCTGGCAACTGCCAGCTGCCACCTTCAGCGTTCCGCGAGGGGTGGCATAACTATTGATGGGCGACAACGAATGGGTGGCATAGCGCTCGCGGTAGTGGTGAGGAATGAATCCCTGCAACACCTGACTGGTGGCAGCACCCGTGCGGAGATCTTCTGCCGAGACATCATAGGTCGTGGTCAGCAAGCCATTGTCATAGTTCCAGCTCACCTGCGTGTTCACCGGTTTGCTGTAGGCATAGGTGCTATAGACATCCAAGTCGGACTCTTGTTTCAGCAGTGCCACCACCACGTAGGGTGCCGTCAGCATAGCCCGTCCGTCGGCAATGGTCACAGTGGTATTCTCTGGGAGGTAGATGCCATAGAGATCAGCGGTCTCGCCATTGGCTATCTTGACAATCAAGCGTGTATAGTTGCCGCTGCCTATCGGTGTGCCATCGGCGGTCAGGAAACTGACGTTGGCATTGCCCGTCAGCCTGTTGTCAGCCCCATCATTGTTGGTCTTGACGGCGGTCAGCGTCAGCGTGGTGTTTTCAGCCTCTATCCAAGTGAAGGGAGAGCCATGCATCAATGTGGTTGTCAGTTTCCGGTTGGCATCCGATTCCGAGAAGGTCACGGTCCAGTCGCTCCAAGCCTCGGCCAACGGTGTCTTGGCATGGAAGTCAGCGCCCGTCACCACCAGTTTCGACTGCGCCTTCATCTCGGTGCCGTTGTCCACCCAGTATTTGGGATAATGAATATCCATGCCGTATCTCATGCCCTGCACATAGCCAGGATAGGCCCACAGGCGGCCCGTCACCTCGTCGCCCGTGCGGTAGCGGTCGGCATTGATCAGGTCTGTCCACCACTTATTGGTGGGGATGGGTGTATTAGCACGCTCGTTGATATAGAGTTTGCGGTACTGCATATACTGACTCTGGTCGCCACCGTGTTCGTTGGTGCGACTCATCGACAAGGGGGTGTATGCTGCATAGCTGCCCCTACCCACTCTGATGATTTGTTGTGCCACGGCATCCATCGTGCCCAGCAGGCAAAGCATGGTTGCGGCCAATATCTGGATTCTCATTTCTACTTATTCACTTTGTTTTTTTAAAAAAGGAGTCAGTGTCCGTCACGGAGTCTGACTCCTGTCAATACTAAAAACTAATAACTACTATTATTAACTAGATATCAATATTCGTCTTCTTCGTCTGTCCAAATATCGTAAGAGCGACTATCTACATAGCCCGTCGTGACTTCTTCCTCGCTCACAACGGCCTTCCTCTCGTTCGGGTTACTGACAGCCATCATTTGGGTTGTGGCGATGGTCACAATCTCTGTCCATGGTTTGATATAATTCTGTTTCATATCACTATTCTTCCTTCTTATTTCATCATTACTTTCTTACCATTCACGATATAGAGTCCCTTGACAGGTCGCTGTATGCGCTGACCCTGGAGGTTGTACACGGGAACCAGCTCCACATGGTCGGCTGTGACGGTTGCGACGCGGGTGGTCGAGCCGTCGACGAGAATAATCTCGCGAGAAGCGTACGAACCCGACAGACCTGTGAAATAACTGCGGAAGCATCCAACCGTGGCACCGTTGAGTTTGTTCAACTGAAGGGCTGCGCCCACGTCGCCATAGACGCCATACTGCGTTCCATCAGTCACGAAGGGGGCATAGTTGCCCTTGAAAACCACAGTAGCCTGTTCCACGCTTGAGGGTGTAGCACCCAGATAGAAGTCAACCTTGCCTGTTGCCACGATATCTACCGGTGCGTCGGTGGTGTTGTGAATCACGACCGGTGTGGCTGCCGGGATGATGTGTGCATTGGCACCATCACGCCTTGTCAGCACCGGCGCATCTCCTTCCATGGCCGTAAACGTGTAAACATCGATGGCATCGTTCTGTGTCGATGCGAAAGGCAGATAGGATGTGGCCCATTTGTTGGCAGCAAGCGTACGACTGATGGTGACGCCCTCGGCCTGAGCATCGATAGTCATGGTTCTGGCAATAGCATCGGTATTGCTGTCGACGAAGGTCAGCGCCTTGCCCGTGGCCGAACGATAGTACAAGCCATCAAAGACCACCAGATTGTCGGCATCGACCGACTGACTGGGCACACGCCCCGTTCCTTCTACCAACACGATGGCATTCGGATTGGCAGGCGACAGCGTGACAGCTTCCACGATATTGGCGCCTCGCATATCGACAACAGGCGCTGTAGAAGCGTTGATGATGGTTTCGTCGGCGGTGGTCACGTCGCCTGATACCACACCATTGACTACCGAACAGGGATTCACGACAGAACCTTTCGCATAATAGATGTTAGAGAATATCAGCAGACCGTCCTTGACCGAGTCGTGATAGCGGAAGGTCAGATAGTTCACATTCTCGGGGGCAGCAATCTCTGAGGTGGCCACCTGCAGCTCGTTCCAACCGGCGTTCAGGTTGAAGAGTCGCGATGTGCCCTCGCCCTCGAAATAGAGGGTCAGTGTGTGGGCTTCTGCCGACCACACGTCAACCACCAGTTTGTCGCGCTCGCTATAGTCCTTCAGCGGATTAGGTATCTGCATGCCGCCCAGCTTACTGCCCTTACGACAGGTCTTGCCGTCGATCGACACATTTTCCTGCTGACTGCCCCAGCCCCAGCCTTGGTCAGACCATGCACCTGTAGTGCCGTCGTAAACAATGGTCACGTCATCGCCTGTGGGAGCGGCAGGTGCCGTTGTCGGCATGTCATAGACCCTCACCTGGACCGTGGCCGACTTGCCCGCAACACCCGAACCAACCGTGATTGTAGCCACACCGGTGGATACGCCCGTGACAAGACCCGAGCCAGAGACCGTAGCCACAGCCTCATCACTACTTTCGTAAGTCGGCGTGATGGTGCATGGCGTGCCCACCTGATCCAGGGCGGTATAGGTGATCTGCGAACTGTTGCCCGAGAAGATGACGGGATTACTGATGCTGGCCGTCATCGTTGTCAGCACGGGTGTGTAGGTATCGTAGGCCACAAATGTCCTGATCTTCACACCCCAACCGTAGTTGGTCGCCGTAGAGGGCACAAACACGATGTAGCGTCCACTATTAGCCACCGTCACCGTGGCGTTCTTCACCGTCTCCTGAGCATTCGAGAACGAGGCAATCTCTGTTTCGCCGCTCAGCGTACCATCGTCGGCCGGTTGGGTGTTGGTCACATAGACCTTACCACCTGCGGCAGCCCCCTCCCATGTGGTGTTGATATTGCCAATGGTCTTCGCCTCACCTAAGTCAATATAGAAACCTTGTATGCCCAAGGCCTTATTGTCGTCGGTGTTGTAGCTGCCGCCTTCTTCCGGAAAGAGATAGACGTTCGACGTATTTCCGTTGACTGTGATTTTCTGTAATTGCGAATTGTCAATCGTGTAAGTAGTAGTACCATCATTTTTGGTAAAGGTCTTCAAGCCACCCAGAGGGACCACAGTCCTTCCGGAAGTCACATTCGTCTGAGCCGATGTGCTCAGCGCAGTTGTCATGAAAACTGCGAATAGCAATAATACTTGTTTCATTGTTTTTATGATTAGTAACTATATGAAATGGTTCATTAATTTTAGTTCTGGTTTCTGCTGCAAAAGTAGAGGAATTATGCAAACCTGCCATCAAAAATACCACGCAAAAAACTCACTTTTGCGCTTCTACATGCCCTGTTTATCGGTATTACAGCGCCATTTCAACTCATTTTCTTCGCAATACAAGCCGGATCATCTCGCAAGAGTGGCCGAATCATCATGCAATAGTGGCCGAATCATCATGCAATAGTGGCCGAATGAACTCGCAATAGCGTTAGTTTTGGGGTCGATCTAGCCCCTGGCCGACTGCATTCCAGGGGCTGGATGGAGTCTGGCCAGGGGCTAGAAAAGAGTCATCCAGGGGCTAGAAACCGATCGTCCAGCCCCTGGATTGACAACAACATCTTAACTCTTTCAGTTTGAGACCTTTACTTTTGCAGTGCAGCACAGCCGCTCTTGCGGTCTCAAACCACCGCTTTTATATCACTTAACCACTACTTTCTTGCCGTTGACTACATAGATGCCGGCCTTTGGCTGCGCCACGCGAACACCCTGAAGTGTGTAGTACGCAGGGGCTTTCTTGACTGCCACCTCGCGGATCTGGTCGGCCACCTTCTTCTTGTAGAAGTAGATATTGTCCACATACAACGTGGTGCTCTTGTCGCCACCATCAAACTTCAGTTGGAAGGTGTTCACCAGATTGATCGGCGACTCCCAGTCGGTTGCGGCAATATCAAGACTGGTCCACTGGCCTTCGGTGATCTCGAAGGTCTTGCTCTTCTCGCCGGCAAGCGTGATGGGTGTGATGCCGATGGTGCTCATCTCGGTAGAAAGCACGTCAACATGAAGGGCAAAACCGCTGAGGTCGGGATTGGCCTCGAACTGCTGACCCACGTAGTTGAAGTTATCGACCTTGGTCACCTGATCGTCGTCGCTGACCTGGACGGCTACAGGACTACCACCACCCCAGTCGGCAAAGTGAGCTGTAGGTGCACCGGCCTCATAGGCATCGGAATAGATTGAGTAGATGTCGTACGCCTCGGTGCTGTGCTGAGGAGCAGGTGCTGCAGTCAGGACAAAGTCTTTCTGCGTGGTAAACGACACAATCATGGGGTCAGACACATTATCTTTGTCGTCTTGGGCTGTCACAGAGAGGTTGTATTCAGTCTCGCCAGTCAGTCCGGTGAGCTGGATGGTCAGATCCTCGCCTGCCTTACCACTGCGGGTAGCAAGTTCAACGTCGCCATTCTTCACGCTGTAGAGCAGCGTGCCTTCGATATTATCGGTGGCACAAACAGTCAGGACAGCCTTATGGTCTCTGACCTTAGAAGCATCAACTTTGGTCATCACGGGAGCCTCGGTATCCTCTACCGTAGAGGGTGCCTTCCAGAAGTAGATGTTATCCACATAGACTACGCCATTGCCATTGTCTATCTTCAGCTGATGGCTCAGGTTCGAGAAGTCCATATTGTAGTTTGCAAGAGGAATATCGAAGCTATTCCACTCTTTCACCTTGAGCGTACCCACCAGCTGTGAGTTCTCGGTGGGAGTGCCTGCCACGAGGATAGGCGTCATACCAAAATTCATTTCCTGCATGGGCAGGATATCGATGTGCAGATACTGCATGGCGCTGAGATCCAGTTGTGTCTGGTATTCAAAGCCCAGGTAGTTGAAGTTGCTCAGCTTCAGCATCTCGTCTTCGTCGACGGTGACAGGCTCTACAACGGTGCTCTGTCCCCAACCGCCATAAGTATAAGTGGTGGCAGGCTGATAGGCATTGCTATAGACAGACACCACATCATTGGCACGACGCTCGGCAGGTGTGGGAGCAGCTGTCAGCACAAAGACATTACCTGCAGTAGTGGCAGACAGTTCCTTGATGGCAGAGCGACCGCCATTGGCATTGATGGCAAAGATGGCAAAGTTGTAGGTGCTACCACTGGTCAGACCATTCACAACGATGGTGGAAGCCTTGCCACTATCGCCCTTGAAGTAGCGAGCTGCAACACCATTAGCAGCGACCTCGTACATCACAAAGGCAGAATTAGCATTGGTGGCAGTCAGACTGAAAGTCACACTCTCCTCGCCTGTTTCGCTGACAGCGCCGGCAGTAATTTCAGGATTCGCGAACTGTACGTCGGCAGTCTTCACGCCAACAACAGAGAAGTCGTAGATTTTCACTCCCCACTCGCTGGAAGCCTTTGTGCTCAGGAACTTCACATAGCGTGCGCCAGTCACGTTCTCGCCCGAGAACTTCTCGGTGTGGTTACTGATACCAGTGGCGCCACCATTATAGACGGCATCGCCAAAAACGCCGTCATTGCCGGCAAACGACAGGGTGAAGGCTTCAGAACAAGCTCCTTCGAAGTGGATAGAGATGGTGTTGACATCGTAGATGGCACCCAGGTCTGCTATGAAACCCGTCTCATAACTACGGGCAGCCTCATCGGCAGAGGTTGTCTTATGCAACTCCCAAAGACTGCCGTCATTGTCATCGAAGGCGCCTACAAGCGAGGCTGTCTCCGTGGCACTGCCCAAGGGATAGATGCGATACTGCCAGTTGTTCATCAGGTCTATTTTCTCGCCAGCTGCAACGGTGATCTCTACCTGGTTAGAGGTGATCTGTCCGGAAGTAGCCGTGATGGTGGTGGTACCGGCTGCAAGAGCGGTGAACACACCATTTTCGACAGTTCCCACCGTAGGATTCGTGCTCTGCCAGCTCAGGGTGCCCGTTTCGATGGCGCCACCCAACTGGTCTTTTCCTACTGCCGAAATGGCAATGGTGCTACCTACCGTGGTCTGATTGCTGGCCGCAGCGATGTTCAGGCTTGACAGCGTAAGACTCTTATCGAGGTTATACACGCCGAACTCCCAGAAGCTATAGCCATAGTTGGTGCCGCGGGCAGTTCCTCTGAACAAGATATAACGAGCTGTTGTTTCCGCAAAAGAGAAGTTCTGCATATAGGGGAAGCCGCTCAACGACTGGTCTGCGACGCTGACCAGGGCAGTACCTCCGGTCAGGTAGCCATCATCGCCCAGCGTGTTTCCTGCCTCAATCGTGAATGACTTTGCATAGGCTCCTTCCCACAGGATAGAGATGGTGTTGAACGCCGTAGTTTCGCCCAGGTCAACCTGCCACAGCTGAGGGTCTTCCTGTGCGGATTCCCAGCGTGTGTTGGTATTGCCATCGGCTGCCAGAGCAGCATTTCCAGAAGTGGCCAATGTTGCTTTTCCCGACGCCAGATTGTCGGCGAAGCTGGTCAAGGTTGCCATTGCGGCAAACAAGAGTAAAAATACCTTTTTCATACTTCTTACTGTTAGTGATTAATAAATATAGAATGGTTTTATGGTATTGCATTTTTTATCTGCCCCTACTACTTGGTCATCACCTTGACAACGCCCTTGTCGGTGCGCACCAGACAGATGCGATGCTTGGGCAGGCGACTGAGCTGGCGGCCCATCAGGTCAAAAACGGCAGACACCTCGGAAGTGCAGCCTGGGGCTACTTCCGAGATGCGTGTGCTGTATCCTTCCGGTACGGTGATAAACGACGAGTTGTCGTTCTTCTGATAGACCCGCACATAGTCTATATACATCTTTGCTTCATCGCCGCTATTCGGCAAGGCCGTGATCTTATTGGGCTCGAGTATGCCTGTATAGAGGCCACCCACCGCCAGGTCAAAGACTATGAAGAAGTCCTTGTTGAAGTAATGCCCCGTGCCCCAGTCGTCCTCGAAGCTTTCCACGCCTATCTCATAATAAGGTGAGGCATCCGGGTTGCGGTCCAGATCGAGATACATGCGAATCTTATGTTCGTCCCAGACGGCGGTGAACAAATGGAACTCGCCATCTTGCAGACTGTAGGGGGCATTCGAACTGCGGGCATAATTGGGATACTGCCCCTGACCATTGTAGTAGCCCCAATGGCAGGCACCGTTGAAGCGGTATTCCTGTTTCTGCTGACTGATGCCGGTGCCATCGCCCATCTCCAGGATATCCACCTCGCCGCAGCGTGGCCATCCCACCTGCTGAAAGTCGTTGCCCAACATCCAGAATGCGGGCCACAGACCGTTGGCTGTCTTCGGCAGCATGATGCGTGCCTCCACACGGCCGTAGGTGAAGAACAGTTTGTTTTGAGTGTTCAGGCGCCCCGACACAAACGATTTGCCGCGGTAGTTCTTGCGAGCAGCCGTCAGCGTCAGACAACTGGCACCGCTGGTGGGCTCGGTCTCGATGGTGACGTTATCACGCGTGTAGTACTGCAGTTCCTGGTTTCCGCCACCATTGCCGTTCACCTCGACGTTCCATGCGCGTTCGTCGAGACTGGTGCCGTTGAACTCATCGCTCCACACCAACTGGTAATCGTCTGTCATCTCCTGGCCGGCCTGTGCACTTGCGGTGACAGCAGCTGCCAGCGTCATCATCATAATAAGTTGTTTCATCTATTTAGTGAAAATTTTCTTGGTTCCTGTTTCTGTGCGGACCACATACAGTCCGCTTTTCCTGGGTGCACGCACCTGCTGACCTTTCAAGTCGTAATAGCGGATACCGGCGGACGCCTGAGGGCGGGTGCCCTGAATGGCCGACACCTGGCTACCTCTGGGCAGGCCCGTGGCCTGCTTCAGGTCGGGGTCGTCAGCGCTGAAGGCCTTTTCCAGTCGGATGAGCGACAGGTTGCAAGCGCGGGCATTGTCTTTCTGCAGGGTGATGGTTTGACGACCGGCCTTCAACTGGAGGTCGAAGACGTAGGGTACGTAGGTCAGAGCCGTCTCTCCCGGTTCCATCACATACTTGCTGACCAGCACCTGGCCGTCGCCATCGAGGATATTGAGACGCGGTGTCAACGTGGCACTACCCTCGGCACGAGCGGCACGAAGGAGCAACTGATACTGTCCGTCCTCGGGCACTTCAATCTGATAGGTCAACGACACGCTGGCCCCCATGCCCACCTCCACGCTGTCGCGCGTCAGCGGATCAAGGCCCCACTGGATGTCTTTCAGGTTGGATGCATCCACAAAGGCGTTGACCGGGATGGTGTCGCCAGGCTTGTAGAACTTCAGCGTGTCGCATGCCGACATATGAACATAGGCAAAGCCCAGTTTGGTGAGCGTGCCTGCAGGAATCTGCTTAGAAACATTGGGATATTCCACCAAGTTATAGTAAGGATAGCTGTTGCCATTGCGCGCTTTAAACCAAGCATAGCGTTCCACCCACTGGCTGCGCTCCAGCAGCACCAGCTTCTGGACCATGGTCTGCTGCTGGGTCTCAGCCGTCAGGCTTTTGTTTTCCCATGCGCAGAACTCCGTGAGCCACACTTTCTTTCCATAGGTCTTGGCAAAATCCTCCACAAAACCGATCATCGCCTGCGGATTGTCCATGTAGCAGTGAAGCGCCATGAAGTCGATGCGAGGCTCACGACCGTCGTTTTGCTCCTTGTAAGCCTTGATGAAGCCATCCATCCATGCTTTGGGTTGATAGGTCACGCCATCGTTGATGGCACCGTCGGGATAGTTCAGGGCAGGTGCCACCAGCTTCAGGTCGAGCTCCTCGGCCAACTGCTCCAGGGCGACCCACTTCTCGGCGGCCTGCGCCGGTGTCATGTTGGCCTGCGCCCGGAAGTTGGGCTCGTTGAAGCCCAGCAGGAACTTGTCTTGCGGATGACTCTGATAGTACGCACGCAAGTTGTCAACATTGTAGTTGCCGTTCCATGCCATCGGGGTGAACTCCATCTGCCCGCCCGCAGCAAGGTAGTTCTCGTGGGTATTGTTGGAGGCACCGCCCCAGTTATACCACCACGTGCAACCTTGTGCCAGGGCGCTCAGATCCTGAATATAGCCCAGATTATTCTCGCCAAAGCCTCGCTTGTAGCTGCGCTGAGCCTGCAGGCCCAGCACAGCACCAAGCATCCAAACAGTAATAATGACGAATGTCTTCCTCATGTGTTGTTACTTTACAAACATTTTCTTTACTTTGTCGCCACACTTGGTGATAACCAGTCCCTTGCGCTTAGCTATACGCTGACCGTTCAGGTTATAGAAACCATCAGCAGCCTTCTTGCTGGTCTTCACCGTGCTGATGCCATTGGCAACCTTGGGTCCATGGAAGAACACAGCATCGTAGTTGACAACGGTGCCCTGAACGCCGCCGGCCAGCAGTACGAAGTAGTTCTTGTCGGCATAAGCAGAAGCGTCGGCAAACGTAAACTCAGCTTTATCCTCGAACCAGGTCATGGGAATATCGATGTTGTACCACTCACCGTCGCGGGGGAAGTCGGCTACAGGCTGTACGCCATCGATGGGGTCCTTACCAAGCACAATCTTGGCTTCTTTTCCGTTGCCATCGGTCAGCTGGAAGCTAACGGTCTGTGTAGAGGTCATCTTAACGGCGAAATGTAACGACCAGTTGCTGTCGATATAGCTGAGGTCGATAGGATTGGCGGCGGCAATATTGTAGCCGAGTCCGCTCCAGCCCACATTACCTACCTCCATAGCCATATACTCACCGGGAACACCAAAAGAGTTCAAGTCGCTGGCCGTAATACCATTGAAGGTGTTTTCCCATATCCAGAGGTTGCGACCTGCATTCTCGTCAGGACCGATATAGATGTAGTTGTCGTCAGGAATGTTGGATTTCTGAGTCTCTTCGCCCAGGTAGATGCTGACATACGACTCATTGGTTGAGAACGTGAAAGGATGTTCTTCTGCCATAGTAACAGATACTTCCTGTGCCATTGCTGAGATACCACACAGCACTGCGGCTGCCATCAGATAAAATTTCTTCATAATAGTTTTTGATTTTAAGTTATTAATATAGCTAATGGATTAATAATTCGGATTTTGGGTGAGCTTGCCCAGCTGTAGTTCCTGGGTGGGAATGGGGAACACTTCGTTCTTGCCTTCCACAAAGGTGCCCCACTGCTGTTTGGCCTCGTCGTTCTCCTGAGCGATATAGGCATCCATGGTCTGCTTGGCAATGCCCCAGCGCACGAGGTCGAACCAGCGGTGGCCTTCCATGCCCAGCTCCACACGACGCTCGTGGCGGATGGCTGCACGGAGGTCGGCTTGGGTGTCGGTAAAGGTCTTGGTGGTCTTTTGGATGGTGGCGCTATAGGGGAAGGGAGCCAGACCCACACGCGAGCGAACCCTGTTGAGCAGGGTCTTGGCGGTGGCCAGGTCGGCAGCCGTGCCTACCTCGGTCAAAGCCTCAGCATACATCAGCAACACGTCGGAGAAACGAATCTGACGGTTGTTGAGCGGACCACGCGAATGGTGGGCCAATGCCGAGAAGGTGTTGTCCTTGTTGTACCAGCCCTGCTTCTTCGAGATGTACGTATTGCCGCAATAGGTCTCTTCGGCCTCGTTGGTCATGTCGGCAGGTGAGGGTGTGAGGATGGTCATCTCGCGACGGGGGTCGGCAGGCTCATACTCGTCGTAGAGGTTCTGCGTGGGACGATTGAAGCCCCAGCCGCCACCGAGATTGTTGGAGCGTGAACGTGTCAGGATCTGCGTGAAGGTGCCACGGGTGAAACCAAAACCGCCATAGTCGCTCATATCGTCTTCCATATACTGGATCTCGAAGACGCTCTCGATGCCATTCTCGCCAGGCAAGGTGAAGTTGTCGTAATAGTCGCCAAACAGGTCATACTCGCCCGACTTGACCACTTTCTCACCCCACGACTTGGCCGTGGGATAGTCTTTGCGATAGAGTGCCACCTTCATCAGCATGGCCTGTGCGGCACCTTTGGTGGCACGGCCCAGGCCGTCGGGCCCCATGGCGCTCTTCAAGGCCAGGCCTTTCTCGGCTTCCTCGAGGTCGGCCACGATGAAGTCATAGCAGTCGTCAACACTGGCACGTACGGGATACCACTTGTTGCTGCTGTCAACGATATAGTCCACGATGGGCATGCCGCCAAAGACGCGTACTAGACGGAAATAATAGAAGGCGCGCAGGAAGTGAGCCTCGGCCAACAGGCGAGTGCGCAGCGCTTCGGTCAGGTCGTCGGCCTTCAGCTCTGGCAGTTTATTAATGGCCAGGTTGGCACGCGAGATGCCAGTCCACTGGGCGCGCCAGTAGTTCAGCAGCATGTCGTTGTCGGCCTGCACCTTGAAATTATCGATGTCGTAATAGTCGCCACCATCGGCAATGTTCTGACCGCCCTTCAGCGCATCGTCGGAAGCAATGTCGCCAATGAACCACTCCGCGCAATAGGTAGAACCGAAGTCCCACTGCAATGGGGTGTAGGCTGCGTTGACGATACTCTCGGCAGCCGACTGCGACCCCGTGTTGAAATAGTCGTCAAGGCGTGTGATGCCTGGTGTTTCTTCTTCGAGCCAATCATTACAACCGGTCAGCGAGGCCACGGAAAGCCCCATGAAGAGATATTTAAAGTATTTGGTGTTCATGATGTATATGCTTTATTGATCTTACGCTTGTATTTAGAAAGTCAGCTGTGCACCCATGAGGAACGTGCGAGCCTGGGGATAGTTGCCATAGTCCACGCCACTGCCCACCTCGGGGTCGTAGCCTTTATAGCTGGTAATGGTAAAGAGGTTGCTGCAAGAAGCATAGATTCTCAGTCGGCTGATGCCGGCCTTCGCGATGAGGTTCTTGGGCAGCGAGTAGCCCAACTGGATATTCTTCAGGCGAAGGAAGCTGCCGTTCTCAACGAAGCGGTCGGAGATGGCGCTATTGATAGAGTTGTAGGGGTTGGGGATGCTGCCTTCCTGACCGATGATGTTGCCATTGTCGTCATAGACATTGTGCCACACACTGCCCATATAGTCGGCCAAAGCACACTCTGTGCCTGTGCCTTCCAGTCGGCGGCGCATGTCGTTATAGATCTTGTTGCCTGCCTGACCGGCGAAGAACATGGAGAAGTCGAAGCCCTGATAGTCGGCCGTGAGGTTGAGACCATAGGTCACCGTGGGGAAGGGATTGCCTATGTCCACCTTGTCATACTCGTCGATCTTGCCGTCGGGCTGTCCGTCAGGTCCCGCCACATCTTCGTATTTGGCATCGCCTGCATGATAGGGCTGGGCTGCACCATAGCCCCACATGGCTGTGGCTGCCTCCTCATCGGTCTGATAGACGCCCAGGTACTTGTAGCCCATGAAGGTGTAGAGGGGATAGCCCTGGTCGCAGATGCGGATGCCATCGCCATTGCGCACGATGTCGCCACCATTCAGCGAAGAGAGCTCGTTCTTGATGAACGACACGTTGGCATCGACAGAATAGTTCAGTTTGCCAATGCTGTTGAAATGGCCTAACTGGATCTCCACGCCCTGATTGCGCACCTTGCCGACATTGGCTTGTGCGTCATAAAGGTTGCCAATCCAGGCTGGACCTTTCACCGTGAGCAGCATGTCCTTGGTGTCGCGGATGAAGCCTTCGATGCTACCATAGAGCTTCTTGTTCCACAGACTGAAGTCAACACCCAGGTTCCTGGTCTCGGTCAGTTCCCAGCGGCCACCCTGGTTCTTCCAGGTGATGACGGTGGCACCCCCGGTCAGCGCCTGGGTCTGGCCCAGCACATAGCTCACAAACGTGGGGGCTGTGGTCTGAACGGTCTGGTTGAAGGCGTCATTGCCAATCTTGTCGTTGCCGATGCGGCCCCATCCGAAGCGCACCTTCATGTTGTCCAGGCAGTCCACCTTTTTCAGGAAGTTCTCTTCGCTGGCACGCCAGCCCAGAGCCAGCGAGGGGAAGTAGCCCCACTTGTTCTCAGGGAACTTATTGGTGCCGTCGGCACGCACATTAAAGGTGAAGAGGTAGCGGTCCTTATAGCTATAGAACACGCGACCCAGCCAGGAGAAGCGGCGTGAGCGACTGACGTCGTCGCCTGCCAGACGGGTGGCCTGGTCGGTGTAGTTGATGTACCAGTGGTTCTGGTTGCTGCCATCCTGCACGTAGTTGCCCGATGCCGACAGGCCATACATGTTATACTCCTCGCCCGTCTGACCGGCCATGATGGAGAAGTTGTGGTCCTGAATCTTGTTGGCATAGGTCAGGATGTTGTTCCAGATCACAGAGCTATAGCGATAGATGCTAGACGAGACGCCGTCCTTTGTGGAGTAGTCGTAGTCGGAGTGCTGATACTTCTCGCCATAGCCACGGCCGCGGTTCCAGGTCATGTCGGCGCTGACGTCAGTGCGGAAGGTGAGGCCCTTGAACGGCGTGATCTCGGCATAGAGATTGGTGACGAAGCGCTCGTTGACATTCTTAGGATGCGAATGCTCGACCATGGAGAAGGGGTTGGTGACGTTCTTGAAGTTGCTGCCGGCGGCAATCTCACCGCTCAGGTCCTTGCCCTTGCGGGTGAGCGAACCTGCTGGATAGTGGGTGGGATCCCATGGCGCCATGGCCAGCGCTGCCGAGATGATGGAAGCTCCTGCCGAGGCATTGTTGTTCATCACGGTGCGACCGTGGCTGGTCATATAGGTGGCGTTCTCGCCGACCTTCAACCAGGGCTTCATCTGGAACGAGGTGTTCACGCGCAGGGTGTAGCGCTGATAGTCGCTGCCGATGATGGTGCCGTCCTGGTCGTAGTAGCTGCCACTGATGGAATAGGTGCTCTTGTCCGTAGCGCCATCGATAGACACGTGGTGGTTTTGCATGGCTGCGCCAGAACGGAACACTTCGCTCTGCCAGTCGGTGTCCACAGCCGAATAGTCGAAACCGGCGTCGGGATGGGCTGCATCCCAACCCAGCACGGCGGGAAAGTATTCGCTGGTGGAGGTCACATAGCGATTGATGAAGGCATTGAAGCCGTTATTATAATAATAGTTGTGCTTAGAGCGGGCCACACCCGTCATCGAGAGCTGCGTCTCGAGAAAATCCTTGGACTTCATCACGTCGAGCATCTTGGTGGCGCTTTGCCATCCGTAGTAGCCGTCGTAGGTGATCTCGCTATGACCGGTCTTGCCCGTGCCGTTCTTGGTGGTGACCAGGATGACGCCGTTGGCACCGCGCGAACCATAGATGGCGGTGGACGAGGCGTCTTTCAGCACTTCCATAGAGGCGATATCGTTGGGAGAGAGGAAGGCGATATTGTCGGTGATGACGCCATCGACCACATAGATGGGGTTGGCATCATTGACGGTGCCGATACCACGGATGCGGACGGTGGCACCCGAGCCGGGCTGACCGGAGTTCAGGTTCACCGACACGCCAGCAGCACGTCCCTGCAGGGCCTGGTCTATGCTGACGGCTGGCACCTTCTTCATCTGGTCGGTGTTGACCGTGGCCACCGAACCGGTCAGGTCGCTCTTCTTCATGGTGCCATAGCCGATGGCCACCACCTCGTCGAGCATCTTGGAATCGCTGGCCATGCGCACATTGATC
The DNA here is from genome assembly GCF_000621725.1 of Xylanibacter brevis ATCC 19188. Lineage (GTDB taxonomy): Bacteria > Bacteroidota > Bacteroidia > Bacteroidales > Bacteroidaceae > Prevotella > Prevotella brevis. Next base: position 104,538 of record NZ_JHXM01000010.1, on the reverse strand, counting down.
GTAGCCGACTTGCTGAACGCGCGCTGCACGCTCTTATAACCAATATAAGAGAACGAGAGGGCGCCTGCCTTCGTAGCCGAAAGCGAGAAGTGGCCATCAAGGTCGGTGACGGTGGCTTGCTGGGTACCGGTAATCATGACAGTGACGCCAATCAGCGGTTCGCCGTCTTGATCATCTACTACCGTTCCTTGCAGTTTGATGCTTTGAGCTGCCATCAATAGAGGTAGCATCAGTAGCGCTAAGGTAAATAGTTGTTTATTCATTATTACTTTTGGTTTTTGGTTATTGATTCGAAAATCTGGATGCAAAGATAGGCTGAATCGGACATCATTACAAAAAAAGCGCCACATAAAAAACTCACTTTTTTGCTTTTTTAGCTATTGCCAATGGTGGAAAAATACCGAAGGAATGGGCGTTTTTTATAAAATACGCAAAAAAATGCACCTCAGCACAAAAAAGAAAGAAAAAAGGTGCCACATTATATTATTTATTGTAACTTTGCGGCAACCAATAACTTAAAACCATACGACATGAGAACTGTGTTTTCATTGCTACTGACATTCTGCATGCTTTTAGCGCCCTCACCGCTCGGAGCTCAGCACCTCACTTTGCGCAACTTTGACCGCCACGCCTATCATGCTGGCACCCAGAACTGGAGCATCGCGCAGGGAGCCGACGGGCGCATGCTCTTTGGCAACGCGCTGGGCCTGCTCACCTTCGACGGGGGACAGTGGAACGTGTATCCGAACGGCAACTATAGCGACGTGCGCGCGGTGTTTTTCGACCAGGAGGAGAACCGCATCCTGGTGGGAGGCACCAAGGAACTGGGTTACTTTCAGGGCAGTAGCCGGGAGAATAAGCTGGTGTATCACAGCTTGAAACACTTGCTGAGCAACCAGGACCTCAACGAGGTGGAGGTGTGGAACATCTGCCGCTGGAGGGGCTATGCGGTGTTTCAGAACAAGACATCTATCCTGCTGTGGGACTTTAAAGACAAGATGAAGGTGGTGAGGGTGCCTCATCGCATCGAGTCGATGGCCACCGACGAAAGGGGCATCCTGATTGTGTGCAACGAGAAGGCCTACAGCTATCAGGGGCAGCAGCTCGTAGAACTGAAAGGCTTGGAACCGCTCTACGGCAAGAACGTTCGCTCTGCCCTGCCCTATCACGGCAACTACCTGCTGGCCACCGAGGAGGACGGACTGTTTCTCTATCTGCCAAGGGAGCAGCGGACGGTGGCTTTTGAACTGGACATCAGCTCTTTTCTGAAGAAAAACCAGATATTCTGTGCGGCCATCCTCGACGAGACGCTGGCCATTGGCACCATCCGCAACGGACTGGTGCTGAGAAATCTGCAGACGGGACGCACCGACTACGTGAACAGCGCTCACGGACTGGAGGAGAACACGGTGCTGGCCATAGGCTTTGACCGCCAGCACAACATCTGGATGGGACTGAACAACGGCATCGCCTATGCGCTGACTTCGGGCAGCTACTACAAACTGCTGAACAATCATATTGGCTCGGGATGCGCCTCGGCACTGATGGACGACAGGCTATACCTGGGCACCAGCCAGGGCCTCTTCGTGGCGGGCTACCCGCTGAAGAACGGACCGACACAGGAGGAGGTGAGACTGGTGGACGGCATGAACGGACAGGTGTGGTGCCTGACGCCCGCCGACGGCTACCTGATCTGCGGCACCGACCACGGGGCTTTCGTCATAGACAAGGGGAAGTCGCAGCGTATCAAGGGGGCGCTGGGCACACTGCAGGTGGTGCCACTGAGGCATCATCCGGGCTATCTGCTGGGATGCGACTACGAGGGATTCTTCATCTTGAGCCAAACGGGGGCTCGCGTCACGCTGACCCACCGCCTGAAGGGCTTTCCGGAGATCAGCGGAAAGATACTGGAGGACAGCGATGGCAGCATCTGGGTGTCGCACTGGCAGAAGGGCATCTATCACTTCCGCCTGAGCAGCGACCTGCTGAAGGCGGAACAGGTGGAGTACTTCCACGAGGGCAACGGCCTGCTGGTGGACAACCTCAACACAATCTGCAGGATCAAGAACAGGGTGTACGTCTCGTCGGTGGACGGACTGCATCAGTACGATGCCAAGCGGCGACAACTGGAACTGAACAAGGACATCAGCAGCATATTCAACAAGTATGGAAGCCCGCTGACCATCTACGAGACGCCCGAAGGCGACCTCTGGGCCTACACCGTGGGCTTCATGGCTCTGGCACAGCGCAAGGGCAAGGGCTACGTGGTGGACAACGTGTCGTACAACGGCATGATAGACAACCTGCAGATGTCGATGGGCGACCCGAGCTTCCTGGAGCGCCAGACCATCTTCAACGGTCTGGACGGCTTCTACGTGGCCTTCCACGACGAGCACCCCATGAAGTACGAGTCGAAGGTTTACGTGAGACGCATCTACAGCACCAACGAGGGCGACTCGCTGGTGTACATGTACTTCCCGCAGAAGGAGCAACAGCCACTGCGGGTGGCCCACGGTCAGAACTCGCTGCGCATAGAGTTTATCATGCCCGAATACCGCGACCCGCAGGCTGTGGCCTACTCCTACTGGCTGGAGGGCTACGACAAGGCGTGGAGCTCGCCACAGGTGGTGAACAACAAGGAGTACAAACACCTGCCTAAGGGCATCTACACCTTCCACGTCAAGGCACTGAACCGACTGACCGGACAGGAGGACGAGTTCCAGCAGCGCATCGAGATTCTGCCGGCATGGTATGAGACGTGGTGGGCTTACCTTATATATATAATACTGCTGGGACTGACAGTCTATGCGTTGGCTAAGTATCAGAAGGCGCGCTACAACGACAAACTGCGCCGCGTGAAGAAGGAACAGGAGCGACAACTGCGCGAACAGGAACGCGAGTTCCAGATACAGCAGGCCCAACAGGAGAAAGAGCTGGCACTGCTGCGCAACGAACAGCTGAACATACAACTGAAACACAAAGCCAGCCAACTGGCCGACTCGACCATCAACCTGGTGCGCAAGAACGAGATGCTGCAGGAGATAGACCAGTCGATGTTTGAACTATCGGAGGGCGTGAAGCACGACGAGGCGAAACCGGCCATTCAGAAACGCATCAAGGACATCAGACGAGGTATAGACATGAACATGAGCGACGACTCCAACTGGCAGAAGTTTGAAGAGAACTTCAACCTGGTCTACGACAACTTCATGCAGAAGCTCACCGAACAATTCCCCGACCTGAAGATGAACGACCGCAAGTTGTGCGCCTACCTGCGCATGAACCTGTCGTCGAAAGAGATTGCCTCGCTCATGAACTGCAGCGAGCGCAGCATCGAGACCGCCCGCTACCGACTGCGCAAAAAACTGGCTCTGGACCAGGGCGACAACCTCGTGGCCTTCCTGCAGAAATACTAACGGCAGGCCACCGGGGCGGCGTGGCAGCATCTTTCTAGCGGCGTGGCAGCACAAAAGTGGCGCTTCTGCAACGCAATAGTGGCGCTATTGCATCCTAATACTTATGGTTTTGACTTGCAATAGCGTAACTTTTGATCCCGATCTAGACTCTAGACTACACCATTCTAGACTCTAGATTGACCCGATCCAGACTCTAGAATGACCTTATCTAGACTCTAGAAATGTACTTTCCAGACTCTGGACCAAAAACAAAAGTGCCACTATGAGGGGACGAAAGTGCCACTATGAGGGGACGAAAGTGCCACTATGAGGGAGCAAAAGCGCCACTACGAGGCGCAGGAAGCAGCCGTTTTACGCAGCCGAAGTAGCACTATAATGGATGGAAAAATACTCAATTATTTAATAATTATTTAATTTTATTGTCAGAAATTTGGTAATTTCGAACAAATTATTTACCTTTGCGAGGAATTACAACTATAACATATCTTAAACTGTCGAAAAGAACCGGCATTATGTCGAAATCTTTAAAACAATGGAAAATGAAGTAGTGAAGAAACCAAAACAATGGAAAATGAAGTAGTGAAGAAACCTCAAGACTTATAAAAGATAACATAATTTACACACGATAAGATGGGATCAAATACAAACAACTGGACTTTAGGAGAAGTTGCCGTGCTCCGAAAACAAGAGCGAATCTTGAAGAAAAGCGGCAAAACCACATATAAACAGTATGTAAACTCTCGCTATCTGTGCATACGCGAAGAGAGCGCCAACGAGCATGGCATACTACTGAAGGTGCTTGGCAAGACAACGCCCAAGCATATACGTTTTTGCGCTGGTGAGCCATTCAGCAAAGACGATATCGACGCTCAGTTCTACAGCAGTGTTTACTATGGCTACCCCTACGTCTCAAGCAACGAACTAGAGGAGGCCTTGAGCATTCTGCGCGAGAATCCTAAACTACTGAACCTGCTAGAGGAAGCATCCATGCGCACCAACCCCGACTCTACGTTCTGGGTGAGGGATATCAAGCGCAACCTGCTGTTTCAGAAGCAACTGCAGTATATGGACGGAAAGACAGGCGAGCTTTGCAGCCCCAGCGACAACGAGCCTCGCTATCGCATCTCGATTGTGTATTTCTACAAAGGTGAACTGATCTGGTAAGCATACCATCATAATAATAAAAGAAGGTCGAACGGCTAACACCCGCTCGACCTTCTTTTATGCCATCCCCCCCCCCTGGGGAGGCCAGGAGGAGGGAACTCCCACAAGACACAAAAAAAATCCAAACTACTGAAACAGTAATTTGGATTCTCTTTGGTCGGGATTACTGGACTCGAACCAGCGACCTCGCGCCCCCCAGACGTGTGCGCTACCAACTGCGCTAAATCCCGATCATGATGCGCTTCTTTCGAATTGCGGATGCAAAGGTACTGACTTTTTCCGAAACCACCAAATTTTTCTGCATCTTTTTCACGTTTTTCCAAAAAACTTTAATTATTAAGGGGTGACAGTAGCATTATGACATTTATTTTGTAACTTTGCCGTCAATTATGGAGACTTATAATATCATAGCACCAGAGAGGCTGCAGGCGACCATCAAACTGCCTGCCTCGAAGAGCATTTCTAATCGTGCACTCATCATACACGCACTGACCGGCGGCGACACACTGCCCGACAACCTGAGCGACTGCGACGACACGGAGGTGATTGTACGCGCACTGGAACAGATGCCTCACGTCATCGACATCAAAGCGGCCGGCACGGCCATGAGATTCATGACGGCATTCCTGTCGGCCACGGAGCACGGCGAACACGTCATCACGGGCACCGACCGCATGAAGCACCGCCCCATCAAACTGCTGGTGGACGCGCTGAGACATCTGGGTGCCAACATTGAATATGAGGGGGAGAACGGTTTTCCGCCACTGAGAATCTGCGGACAGCAGTTGGAGGGTGGCGAGCTGGAGATAGCCGGTAACATGTCGTCGCAATACACCTCGGCCCTGCTGATGATAGGCCCGGTGCTGAAGAAAGGACTGACACTGCGACTGACGGGCGAGATCATCTCGCGCCCCTACATAGACCTGACGCTGTGGACCATGCGCGAGTTTGGCGCTGACGCCGAATGGACGTCGATAGACACCATCACCGTGCAGCCTAAGCCCTACGTGGCACGCCCCTACCTGATAGAGAACGACTGGAGCGGCGCCAGCTACTGGTACGAGATGGTGGCGCTGAGCAAGGACGAGGAGGCCGAGGTGAAACTGAGCGGACTGATGGACGGTTCGAAGCAGGGCGACTCGGGCGTGCGCTATCTGTTTAGCCTGCTGGGCGTGAAGACCATCTTCGAGACGAAAGAGCCGGGCGTGCCCACCACGGTGACGCTGAAGAAGAGCGGACGCCACGTGCCCAGACTAGAATATGACTTTGTGAACATGCCCGACCTGGCGCAGACGTTCGTGTGCACGTGTTGCGCACTGGGCGTGCCCTTCCACTTCACAGGACTGCAGACACTGAAGATCAAGGAGACCGACCGCATAGCGGCGCTGCAGACTGAGATGAGGAAGATGGGCATCGAACTGAAGAGCATCAACGACAGCGAACTGATGTGGGACGGCAAGCGACAGCCTACAGCCAACGGCAACGCGTCCTACACCATAGACACCTACGAGGATCACCGCATGGCACTGGCCTTTGCGCCAATGGCCTTCCGCATACCTATCAGCATCAACAACCCGCAGGTGGTGAGCAAGTCGTACCCCATGTTCTGGGATGATCTGGAGAAAAATGGATTCACAATCAACAAGTAATAAAAGAATATGCAGTTTGCACTAATTTGTTTCATCTCACTGGCAGTGCTGGGCATTGTGGCAGCACTGTCGTCAATGCTGACGAAAGGCGGCACCGACGCGCCCGTAGTGGAGGGCGAGGACTGTGCCACATGCAGCAGCAAAGCATCGGGCGACTGCAAGATAGCCTGCCTGATGGAAGAGAAAAAACGCCGCGAGGGCAATAAAACGGCCGTTTAGGAGTTTTTCTTTTAGATGCGTAGATTATTATATATAGGTATAGGTAGCGTCATCAGCTTCCTGCTGATGACAGCTTGCTCTACGCAAAAAAATACGGGGAATAGCCGCTTCTGGCATTCTTTCACAGCCAAATACAACACTTACTACAACGGCTCGCTGGCCTACATAGAGGGCGACGAGGAGAAAGAAAAGGGCAACAAGGACAACTTCACGGAGATGTTGCCCCTCTACGTGGTGGGCAATAAGAAAAGCCGTGACCTGGGAAAAGGAAAGTACGACCGCACGATAGAGAAGATGGAGAAGACCATCAAACTGCACTCTATCAAGGCGAAGCCGGTGTGGAACAAGACCAGGAAAAAAACGGCACGCGACAGGGAATGGTTGTCGCGCGGCGAATACAACCCGTTCCTGTGGAAGGCTTGGATGCTGATGGGACAGGCACAGTTTCAGAAGGGGGCCTTCGACGAGGCGGCCGCCACCTTCTCGTACGTCAGCCGCCTGTATCAGGGGCAGCCGGCTATCAACGGCATGGCACGCGCCTGGCTGGCACGCTGCTACACCGAACTGGACTGGCTGTACGATGCCGAGGACGTGATCAGAAACATGAACCGCGACAGCATCCACTACAAGGCGCAGAAGACATGGGACGCCACAATGGCCGACTTCTACCTGAAGAACGGCGAACTGGAAAAGGCACTGCCCTACCTGCACAAGACGGCCAAGCACGAGAAGCGCACAGCGCAGAAGGCACGCATATGGTACCTGACAGGACAGGTGGAGGCGGCGCTGAACCACAAGGAGCTGTCGTACAAGGCCTACCAGAAGGTGGTAAGACTGAACCCACCCTACGAACTGGAGTTCAACGCACGGATAGCACAGACCGAGGTGATGGCCAAGGGAAATGCGAAGAAGATGATTAGCCGACTGAAGCGTATGGCGGCATCTGACAATAACAAGGACTACCTGGACCAGGTGTATTACGCCATCGGCAACATCTACCTGATGCAGAACGACACGGCCAAGGCTATCGGGGCCTATGAGAAAGGCAACGAGAAGGCGACGCGCAGCGGTATAGAGAAGGGTGTGCTGCTACTGAAATTGGGCGACCTGTACTGGATCAAGGAGAAATACAACGATGCGCAGCGTTGCTATGGCGAGGCCATAGGTCTGCTGGACAAGGATCGCGACGACTACGAGGAACTGGCTCACCGCTCGAAGGTGCTGGACGAACTGGTGCCCCACACGGATGCGGTGTATCTGCAGGACTCGCTGCAGGTGCTGGCAAAACTGCCCGAGAAGGAGCGACTGGCTGCCATCGACCGCGTGATAGACGCACTGAAGAAAAAGGAAAAGGAGGAACGCGACAAGGCGCTGGAGGCCCAGGTGAACAAGTTGCAACAGAGCATCAGCGCCACCAACGGACGTAACACACGCAACACGACGCCACAGCAGAACAACACGACGTCGAGAGACGGCAAGTGGTACTTCTACAACCAGATGGCGGTGAACCAGGGTAAACAGCAGTTCCAGCGACAATGGGGCAAGCGTGAGAACGTGGACGACTGGCAGCGCGCGAACAAGACGGTGGTGAACCTACAGGGGGAGGCCAACGGCGAGGAGACGACCGACAGCCTGAACACGGCGGAGAACGAGGAGAACAACGAGGTGAGCAACGAGACCGACACGGCGGAGAACGACACACTGGCCAACGACCCACACAACCGCGAATACTACTTGGCACAGATACCTTTCACCGAGGACCAACTGGCGGAGAGCAATGCGACCATCATGGACGGACTGTTTAACTCGGGCATCATCTTCAAGGATAAACTGGAGAACCTGAAGCTATCGGAGAAGCAGTTGCTGAGACTGACATCGCAATACCCTGAATACGAGCAGAACGACCAGGCTTGGTATCATTTGTTCTTGCTATACTCGCTGAGGGGCGACACACTGATGGCCAACAACTGTCTGGCTCGCATGCAGGCTGACTATCCGGAAAGCGAATGGACCATCTTGCTGAGCGACCCGTACTTCGAGGAGAACGCTCGCTTTGGCGAACATCTGGAGGACTCTATCTATGGCGCCACGTACGAGGCTTTCAAAGCCAACAAGCACGAGATGATTCAGGCCAACGCCAAACTGTCGGCAGAACGGTTCCCACTGGGTGAGAACAGGGCTAAGTTCTTGTTCATCAACGGACTGAGCCTACTGAACCAGGGCGACGCCAAAGGCTGTGTGGAGAACCTGAAGACGGTGGTGGAGAAATATCCGCAGAGCGAGGTGTCGGAGATGGCGGGCATGATCGTCAAAGGCGTGCAGGAGGGAAGAACGCTGCATGGCGGCAAGTTCGACCTGGACGATATATGGTCGAGACGCGACATCACGGCAAGCAACGACTCGGTGGCTGCCGACACGCTATCGGCTGAGCGCAACATGCCGTTCCTCTTCATCTTGGTTTATCAGCCTGATTCGCTGAATGAGCACTCAACAGAAGGACGCGCGACTTCGGGAGAGAACCAGCTGCTGTTTGAGATGGCACGGTTTAACTTCTCTAACTTCATGGTGCGCAACTTTGACATGGAGATTGAACGTGACAACGGCATCAACCGCATGATGATACGGGGCTTCCTGAACTTCGACGAGGCGCTGCAATATGCCAGACAGCTGCACGCTGCCGAGGCCATGGGCAAGATGCTGAAACGATGTCGCACGCTGGTGATCAGCGAGCATAACCTGGCGCTGATAGGCACGCGCTATAGCTACAAGGACTACGACGAGTTCTACGAGAAGACGTTCTTGCCACTGCCCATCTCCAACGAGGATCTGCTGCAGCAGCCAGACTACGAGCAGCCTGTGATAGATGCTGAGGACGAGCCAACCTCTAAACAGGAGGAGGACAGCGGCGATGACGATGAGTTTGAACTAGAAGACTTATGGTAACGATATGACAAACGGACAACTGCTATGGGTGGATGATGAGATGGAGCTGCTGAAGGCCTATATCATCTTTCTCGAGAAAAAAGGATACGAGGTGACAACGGTATCGAATGGTACTGATGCCATAGACTTGTGCGAAGAGCGCTCGTTTGACCTGGTGATTCTGGACGAACAGATGCCGGGACTATCAGGGCTGGAGACACTGCAACGCATCAAAGAGATTGCACCCGCAACTCCTGTAGTGATGGTTACCAAAAGCGAAGAGGAGAACATCATGAACCAGGCCATCGGACAAAAGATTGCCGACTACCTGATAAAACCGGTGAACCCCAACCAGATTCTGCTGACACTGAAAAAAAATATTCACCGACGCGAGATCGAGACGGAGGTGACTCAGAGTCAGTATCAGCAGCAGTTTCAACAGATTGCCATGCAAATCATGGACTGTAACACTTGGAACGACTGGGTGGAGGTGTATAAACGACTGGTGCACTGGGAACTGCAGCTAAGCAGCACGGACTCGCAGATGTCTGAGATGCTGGCCATGCAGAAAGAGGAGGCTAACCTGGGATTCTCGAAGTTCGTGAAGAAGAACTACATGGACTGGATCACGGACAATAAGCCTGCGCCGCTGATGTCGCATCGCATCTTCAAAGAATGTGTGTTCCCCCTACTCGACCAGAAAGAGAAGGTCTTCATGGTGGTGCTCGACAACTTTCGATATGACCAATGGCGCATGCTGGCACAGGAGATTGGCGACCAGTTTGACATTGACGAGAATGTGTATTCGTCGATACTGCCCACGGCTACACAATATGCACGTAATGCTATCTTTAGCGGACTGATGCCCAACAAGATTGCAAAGATGTTCCCAGACCTGTGGGTGGACGAAGACGAGGAGGAGGGCAAGAACCTGAACGAGGGACCACTGATACAGACGCAGTTGGAGCGCTATCGCAGGCACGAGGCGTTCTCATACCATAAAATCAATACATCGGCAGAGGCTGAGAGGTTTATGCAACAGTTGAACACACTGGACAAAAACCAGCTGAACGTGGTGGTATTCAACTTTATCGACATGCTGAGTCATGCCAGAACGGAATCGAGAATGGTACGTGAACTGGCTAACAGCGAGTCGGCCTACCGCAGCATCACACTATCATGGTTCCGCCACTCGGTGATTGCTGAATTCTTTAAATGGCTGGCACAGACGGACTACAAGGTGATTGTGACCACCGACCACGGCAGCATCCGTTGCACAAAACCGGTGAAGATTGTGGGCGATCGCAACACGAACACCAACCTGCGCTATAAACTGGGAAAGAACCTCTCGTACGACTCTAAGGAGCTGTTCGTCATCAAGGAACCGGAAAAGGCGCAGTTGCCCTCACCCAACCTTTCGACAAGCTACGTATTTGCCACCAGCGATGCGTTCTTTGCCTATCCAAACAATTATAACTATTATGTGTCATACTACAGAGATACATTCCAGCATGGAGGCATCTCAATGGAGGAAATGATTATCCCACTCATCACAATGACGGGAAAGAAAAGATAATGCAGTATCGAAGAAAAGATAATGCAATAGGAAAGAAAAGATAATGCAATAGGAAAAAAAGATAATGCAATATGGAAATAAAGATAATGCAATATGGAAATAAAGATAATGCAATAGGAAAGAAAAGATAATGCAATAGAAAAAAAGATAATGCAATATGGAAATAAAGATTGAAAGCATCGAAACAATTCGCAACGCGGCACGCGAATTTATCAATAATCTGGGCGAACACCGCGTGTTTGCCTTCTACGGAAAAATGGGAGCCGGAAAGACGACCTTCATAAAAGCTATCTGCGAAGAACTAGGCGTAGAAGACGTCATCACCTCTCCTACATTCGCCATCGTCAACGAATACAGCATTTCACAACCCATAGAGGGTATAGACAATAGTCTGTTCCACTTCGACTTTTACAGAATTAAAAAACTGGAAGAGGTATATGACATGGGCTACGAAGAATACTTCTACAGTGGTAGTCTATGCTTTATAGAATGGCCAGAACTCATCGAAGAGGTACTACCTGAAGACGCCGTGCGTGTCACCATCGAAGAGAATGCCGATGGCTCACGAAGCGTGAAGTTCTAAGAATGAAGATTGTTGTAACATACCGACAAACAAGCCGACTATCCATGCGCATCGTCAAGAATGGCGATGTGCATGTTTCTGCTCCACGACTCCTGTCACGCACAAAAATAGAACAATTCATCGAGCAACACCGTAACTGGATAGAGAAAGCACACAAGAAAAAAATGGAGGCAGAGCAGAAACGAAAACAGTTTTACGCACAACTACCCCTAAAGAAGCGATCTGAGCGCTCCGAAGCCGTTAAGCGGCTAGACACCAAGGTAAGCCCCTTATTGGCCTACCACGCCCCTAAAATGGGCGTAAAACCCTCCGAGATTATATACAAAGCCACCACCTCACGCTGGGGTATGTGTAATCCACGCACAAAACAAATTTGCTTCAGTTTATATCTTTTGTTGCTGCCAGACTGGTGCATAGAGCATGTGGTGGTTCACGAGTTGGCTCATCTGAAGGAAGCTAACCATGGGCCTCGTTTCTATGCTCTGATGGACCAGCACTTTCCAATGTGGAAAGAAGCCAAGAAAGCAACCGCGAAAATAGTTATTTAACCACCACTTTCCTACCCTTATAAAGATAGATTCCTGATTTAACAGGTCTTTCTCCTAACTGACGACCGTCGAGAGTGAACCACTCTTCCTGCGCATGGTTGTCTGTGCTTTGTTTGATACCTGTATCATAGGCGCCCCATTGCTCTGTGAGGAACTGGACTTTGCGACTCAAATTCCACTTGAAACTATCTTTTCTTCCGTTGATGTTATCTTGTTTATACTGTGGCCAGCGAATACCATCACACTGGCTGGCTTCTGCTATCTGATTAATAAACTCATCAATATAGGTATCTACTTGTGAGTAATTAACGGACAAGAAATGCCACCATAGTTGTTTTACACGTTCTTGGAAACGAGGATAACGGGCTATCTCCCCTATCCAGCTCTGCGAGAAGCTGGGCTTATCATAAATAAAACGCAGATGATCACGACGGAAGGCATTACCGAAGTCCCATACTGGACCAAACTTTAGTTTACTGTCAAAGCCTCTGTCCTTACTGATAAAACAACTGCCATGAAACGACTCACAATCATCCATGATTTCTTGAACAATGTAATAACGTGCAAGGACGTCCATATCTATTTTTTCCTCCCATTCCGTAGAACTCTTATCTGTCTGATAGATGGCGGCATCTGTAGCTTTCAGGCAATCGGACAGATAGTCATATTGCTCTTCTGAAAGTGTATCAGGAGAGTGGTATGTGAAACGAAGCATTTCACCATTAGACTCACAGAAACGTATTTGTTGATCATCATCGTAGTTGTCAATCTCTATCAGCCAACCACCTGTGATGTTATAAGGATCAGTTTCACGATTGTCTTGCTCCACAATATTCACTCTATCATGGGCAACACGAATCTTTTCTGTAAGCATATATAGTCCCTTGTAATCGCCATTGAGGACCAATTCTACGGGACGCTGAGAAGGGGTATAGTCAAGCCCCATAAGGCGACTCAGTTCAAAGCCGACTGTATTGCGTAGCGTTGCATAGTCGTCATCTGCATTGGCCATCAATACAAAATGACGGCTTTGGGTCAAACCCATGGGTGTCACTTTCTCTTCAAACTTTAGTCGATATGGCTTTTTCTCAAAGGCAGACCATGTATAGTTTCCACGTCCTTTAATCCATAACGACAATGGAGCTTCTTCACTGCCCAACGGGCTATACGCGCTACCGTTTGGAACATTCAAGAAACAAGAGCCATGAACATAGTTATCCTTGGAGTCAACAGGATTCTCGGTATTGATATACAGAACTGGTAATGTACCGGAGAAGGATTGCGCTATTGACTCATTCAAGGTAATATGATAACGGAACTCAGACGGGACTATTTCTATGGTATAAGTACCTGAAGTACGCGCCAGATACCAAGCTCCGCCATCTACGACCATTTCTCCCGACAGCTCCTGGCAGCCATCATAGGGAGCACATAAAAGATTCTTCCAGAAATCACTCCGTCCAAAAGCAGAAGAAGGTACTATCTTAAACCAACCATCATCCGTATTACAGGAGACCGTTATCTTCCAAGTCACACCATCATCTTGCAAAACAAAGGGATAATCCTTGTTTTGTTGATCCCAATTGTTGAGCCATCCTATTAAATAATAGCTCTCGGGAGTCTGCGCCTTAGACTCCTGGGCAAAACATGTAAATGGTATAAATATATAAATAAGAATGCTGAAGACAACGAATCTCATAATTCAAATAATTAGTGGAATAAAAAAAGTGCCCCCACCTTCACGATGGGAGCACTTAATATATTTACATCATAAAACTCGTTTAACGGAGTCTTACTCTGCCTTTGCCTCTTCAGCAGCAGGTGCCTCAGCAGCAGGAGCTTCCTCAGCCTTAGCCTCCTCAGCAACAGGAGCCTCCTGTGCAGGAGCTTCAGCCTTAGTAGCCTTGCGTGAACGACGAGTAGTCTTCTTCTTGGTCTCAGTCTTTGCCATTTCTGGATCGAAGTCTACGAGCTCGATGAAGCAAATCTGAGCAGCGTCACCCTGACGAGCACCCAGCTTTATGATGCGGGTGTAACCACCGGGACGATCGCCTACCTTCTCAGCTACCGTAGAGAAAAGCTCCTTGATAGCGTCCTTGTTCTGAAGGTAGCTGAATACTACACGACGAGAATTAGTTGAATCCTCCTTTGCCTTAGTTACAAGGGGCTCAACATACTTCTTGAGGGCCTTAGCCTTAGCCACGGTCGTAGTGATTCTTTTGTGCATGATCAGCGAGATAGCCATGTTAGCAAGCATGGCACTGCGGTGAGATGCAGTACGACCGAGATGATTGAATTTCTTATTATGTCTCATTGTTGTTTTTACTTTTTATTGGGCAATTCCAATTCTCAATTGTCAATAATGAATTGTCAATCAAAATTATTCCTTGTCCAGTTTATACTTGGTAATGTCGGTTCCAAACGACAGATTCAGACTCTCTAGCAAATCATCAAGCTCAGTGAGCGATTTCTTACCAAAGTTACGGAACTTCAAGAGATCTGTCTTGTTGTACTGTACGAGATCACCGAGTGTCTCAACATCAGCAGCCTTCAAGCAGTTGAGAGCACGAACGCTGAGGTTCATATCAACAAGCTTAGTCTTCAGCAACTGACGCATGTGCAGTACTTCCTCATCAAACTCCTGATTAACCTCACTCTCGTTATTCTCAAGTGTGATCTTCTCGTCAGAGAACAGCATGAAGTGATAGATAAGGATCTTAGCAGCCTCTTTCAGAGCCTCCTTTGGGTGAATGGAACCGTCCGTTGTTACTTCGAGTACGAGCTTATCGTAGTCGGTCTTCTGCTCAACACGATAGGGCTCAACTGCGAACTTAACGTTACGGATTGGGGTGTAGATAGAATCAATGGGAATTACATTGACATCTGTGCAGAACTCACGGTTCTCCTCAGAAGGAACATAGCCACGACCTTTATTAATGGTCAGATCTATCTGCATTGAAGCTTTAGCGTCGAGATGACAAATCACCAAATCGGGATTTAACACTTCAAATCCAGTCAGATACTTGCCTATATCACCAGCCTTAAATTCAGTAGAATTCTCAACGGTGATGCTGACTTTTTCGTTCTCGAATTCTTCTACTACTTGACGGAACCTTACTTGCTTCAGGTTCAGGATAATATTGGTTACATCTTCCTTAACACCAGGAACTGACGAGAACTCATGCTCAACACCCGTGATACGAATGGTGTTGATAGCATAACCCTCGAGCGATGAAAGGAGTATGCGGCGCAAGGCGTTACCGATGGTTACACCAAAGCCAGGCTCCAACGGACGGAATTCGAACTTGCCGAATCGGTCGTTGGCTTCCAACATTACCACTTTATCGGGTTTTTGAAATGCTAATATCGCCATTAACTTAATGATTTTTATTAGTTCTTAGAGTACAACTCAACGATTAACTGCTCCTTAATATTCTCGGGGATGTCAGCACGCTCAGGCTTGTGAAGGAACTTACCTGCCTTCTGCTGCTCGTCCCACTCGATCCAGGGGTACTTGCTGTGGTTGAAGCCAGCCAATGCGTCAGCGATAACCTCGAGAGACTTAGCCTTCTCACGAACACCAACTACCATACCAGGCTTTACAGCAAATGAAGGAATATTAACTACCTTTCCGTCAACAACAATATGACGATGGCCTACCAACTGACGAGCGGCTGCACGTGTAGGAGCGAGTCCCATACGGAATACCACATTGTCAAGACGGCTCTCCAAGTTCTGAAGCAGCACCTCACCGGTGATACCCTCAGCCTTAGCGGCCTTCTCAAACATGATGCGGAACTGGCGCTCGAGCACACCATAAGTGTACTTAGCCTTTTGCTTCTCTGCCAGCATGACTGCATACTCCGACTGCTTGCGGCGGCGGTTATTGCCATGCTGTCCAGGAGGGAAGTTTCTCCTAGACAAAACTTTGTCCGGTCCGTAGATGGCTTCGCCAAAACGGCGGGCAATTTTAGATTTCGGTCCAATATACTTTGCCATAATATCTTAGATAATTTTCTTTAAATAATAAAATGATAGGTTTAACTCTGTCCTTTAAGCGGTGAAAGTCGAAACCAAATAATTATACGCGACGACGCTTTGGAGGACGGCAGCCATTGTGTGGCAATGGAGTAACGTCAACGATCTCCATAACCTCAATACCAGCGCCATGGATAGCACGGATAGCTGACTCACGACCGTTACCGGGACCCTTTACGTAAGCCTTAACCTTACGCAGACCCAGGTCGAATGCAACCTTAGCACAGTCCTCAGCTGCCATCTGAGCAGCATAAGGAGTGTTCTTCTTAGAACCGCGGAAACCCATCTTACCTGCAGATGACCAAGAGATGATCTGACCCTCGTCATTTGCCAAAGATACAATAATATTATTGAAAGAACTGTGAACATGAAGCTGACCTACTGCGGTAACCTTCACATTTCTTTTCTTTGAAGTGACTGTTTTCTTTGCCATAATTCTTTTAAACTTTAAACTCGTTAAACTTTAAACTTTACTTCGTGGCCTTCTTCTTATTAGCAACAGTCTTCTTCTTACCCTTACGAGTACGAGCATTGTTCTTAGTGCTCTGACCGCGTACAGGAAGACCATTACGATGGCGGACTCCACGATAGCAACCAATATCCATCAGTCGCTTGATGTTCAACTGGATCTCTGAACGGAGATCACCTTCAACTTTGAATTCAGCGCCGATGATTTCACGGATTTTGGCTGCCTGGTCGTCATTCCACTCGCTGACCTTCAGGTCGCGGCTAACGCCTGCCTTATCCAATATCTTTGCTGAACTACTTCGACCTATACCATAGATGTAGGTCAATGCGATTTCGCCACGCTTATTCTGGGGCAAATCTACTCCAACAATTCTTATTGCCATTTGTTAAATAAATGAATAAAAAAATAATGTTTAAATTTCGAAATTTGCTAAAAAGCATGCAAAGGTAAGGAAATAAATTGATATCTCCTTACTTTTTGCTGCTTCTTTAACTTTTTTTAGCCCTGACGCATCTTATACTTAGGGTTTTTCTTGTTGATAACGAACAGACGACCCTTGCGACGTACAATCTTACAGTCTGGGGTACGCTTCTTCAACGATGCTCTTGTCTTCATATCTTTGAGTAATGATTTTATTATTTGTATCGAAACACAATTCGTCCCTTAGTCAGATCATATGGACTCATTTCAACTTTCACTTTGTCGCCAGGAAGAATACGAATGTAGTGCATACGCATCTTACCAGAAATGTGAGCGATGATCTGTACACCGTTCTCAAGTTCTACGCGGAACATTGCGTTCGAGAGGCTCTCGACGATTGTTCCGTCTTGCTCTATTGCGGATTGCTTTGCCATGCTTTGCTTTTAGTAAAGTTTACCTTCAAATGTTTCAACTTCTTCGAAAGAAGAAAGGATCTCAGCTTGTCCTCGTCTGATTGCAATAGTATGTTCGAAATGTGCGGCTGGTTTTCCGTCGCGTGTGCAAACACTCCAACGATCGGGTTTTAGGTAGATTTCGCGACTTCCCATTGTAATCATAGGTTCGATAGCGATACACATACCAGCTTTCAACATTACACCATTACCACGGCGACCATAGTTAGGAACCTGTGGATCTTCATGCATCTCGCGTCCGATGCCATGTCCTGTCAGTTCACGAACAACTCCGTAACCTTCAGCTTCACAGTGGTCTTGCACTGCGCTACTGATGTCACCGAGATGTCTGCCTGCAACTGCGTTCTCTATACCTTTATATAAGGACTCCTTAGTGATACGAAGTAACTTCTTAATCTCATCACTGACCTCGCCTACACAGAAAGTGTAACAAGAGTCACCGTTGAAACCATTGAGAAGTGTTCCACAATCGACCGAGATAATATCACCATCTTTAAGAACAGTCTCCGCATCGGGAACCCCGTGAACGACAACGTCATTGACCGAGGTGCAGATGCTGGCAGGAAACGGCCCTCCATAGGGATTAGGGAAACCCTTAAAGGTAGGTATGGCCCCATGGTCGCGAATAAATTCGTCGGCCACTTTATCCAACTGGAGGGTCGTTACACCAGGTTTTATATGTTGAGCCAATTCGCCAAGCGTCTTACCAACGAGTTGGTTAGCCTGACGCATCAACTCTATCTCTTCTTCTGTCTTCAGAAATATCTTCATCAGCTTAGTAGGCTGCTACACCACCGCGACCATGAATACGACCTGAGTTCAGCAGGCCATCATAGTGGCGCATGAGCAAATGACTTTCAATCTGCTGCAGCGTATCCAACACCACACCAACGAGGATAAGCAAAGATGTACCACCGAAGAACTGTGAGAACTCGTCCTTTACATCGAGCAAGCTTGCGAATGCAGGCATGATAGCGATGAAAGCGATAAACAGAGAGCCAGGCAGAGTAATGCGCGACATAACTGTATCGATGAATTCAGCAGTATCTTTACCAGGCTTAACACCAGGAATGAAGCCATTGTTACGCTTCATATCCTCAGCCATCTGCGTAGGATTCAAGGTGATTGCAGTGTAGAAATACGTGAATGCGATGATGAGAACAGCAAAGACAGTATTATACAGCCAGCTGTGGTGATCAAGCATATTACGCATGAACCAGCTTGCATTGTCAGGATTCGAATACTGAACCACTGCCAAGGGGATGAACATCAAAGCCTGAGCAAAGATGATAGGCATCACATTAGCTGCGAACAACTTCAGAGGGATGTACTGACGTGCACCACCATACTGCTTGTTGCCAACCACACGCTTAGCATACTGTACGGGAACTTTGCGAACACCCTGTACCAACAGGATAGAAGCGCAAACTACAGCGAGAAGAATAAGCATCTCGATAAGGAACATCACCAGACCGCCACCAGTTACAGAAGCGAAGCGTGAACCTACTTCCTGAGCAAAAGCTCCTGGGAGACGAGCGATAATACCGATCATAATGATCATCGAGACACCATTACCAATACCCTTGTCGGTGATGCGCTCACCAAGCCAGAGGATAAACATACTACCAGCAGCCAAGATGATGGTTGCAGGAATCATGAATGCCATCCAACTGATACCGTCGGTAAGAGCAGGACCAACCTGCATTCTCAGATTAATGAGGTAGCTCGGTGCCTGAAACAGCAGGATTGCTACTGTCAGGTACCGAGTGTACATACTAATCTTTTTGCGGCCACTCTCGCCTTCGCGCTGCATCTTCTGGAAATAAGGTACAGCCACAGCGAGAAGCTGCATTACGATAGAAGCAGAGATGTAGGGCATGATTCCCAAGGCAAAGATAGATGCCTGAGAGAATGCACCACCCGAGAACATGTCGAGGAGAGACATCAGACCTTCCTTGGTCTGTCCACCAAGACCGCCACCGGCCTCGTTCATGCTCTTTAAGATACCATAGTTAATACCAGGGAGCACGATTTTTGAACCAAAGCGATAAATCGCTACGAAAAGGACGGTGATGAGGAGACGCTGACGGAGATCCTCAATCTTCCAAATGTTCTTAAGGGTATCTATAAACTTCTTCATGTTTAGTTTAGATTATTGTTGCGGTTCCACCTACTGCTTTGATAGCCTCTTCTGCGGTCTTAGAGAAAGCGTTAGCTACTACTTCGAGCTTAGCCTTCAGCTCACCGTTGCCAAGAACCTTTACAAGCTCCTTGCCATTGGTAAGACCAGCTGCTACCAGCTCGTCAACACCAATCTTGGTGAGATTCTTCTCCTCTGCAAGCTTCTGCAGAGTAGAGAGGTTGACAGCAAAGTACTCCTTGTGGTTGATATTCTTGAAACCAGCCTTAGGAACACGACGCTGCAGAGGCATCTGACCACCTTCAAAACCAATCTTTCTCTTATAACCTGAACGAGCCTTGGCACCCTTGTGACCACGGGTAGAGGTACCACCCAGACCAGAGCCTGGACCGCGACCGATTCTACGACGTGAATGTGTAGAGCCCTCTGCAGGTTTCAATGTATTCAGTTTCATGATAGAATTCTGTTTAAATTGTTATTACTGTTTAGTCAATAACGGCCACCAGATGATGAACCTTGCGAATCATACCGCGGACAGCGGGAGTATCTTCCTTCTCAACCACCTGAGAGATCTTGCGAAGTCCAAGGGCCTCGAGGGTACGCTTCTGGTCAACGGGATAACCGATCTTACTCTTAATCTGCTTAATCTTAATTGTTGCCATAGTCTATTCTCCTTTTATCCTCTAAATACTTTTTCCATACTGATACCACGAGTACCTGCTACAGTGTAAGCGTCGCGCATCTGGCTCAGTGCCAAGATTGTAGCCTTCACCAGGTTGTGGGGGTTAGAAGAACCCTTTGACTTAGCGAGCACGTCCTTAACACCAACGCTCTCGAGCACAGCACGCATAGCACCACCGGCAACAAGACCGGTACCGGCAGCAGCGGGCTTCAGGAATACCTGAGCACCACCGAAGCGAGCTTCCATCTCGTGGGGAATAGTACCTTTAAGAACAGGTACCTTCACAAGGTTTTTCTTAGCAGACTCAACGCCCTTGGCAATGGCAGCAGTTACCTCACCTGCCTTACCGAGGCCCCAGCCAATGATACCGTTGCCGTCGCCGACAACAACAATAGCTGCGAATGTAAAGGTGCGACCGCCCTTTGTTACCTTAGTAACACGGTTGATGGCAACCAGTCTGTCTTTCAGTTCAACGTCACTATTTACTTTAACTTTGTTCATTGCCATAATCGTTTAGAAATTAAGTCCACCTTTACGTGCTCCATCAGCGAGAGACTTTACGCGACCATGATACAGATAACCGTTACGGTCGAAGACTACTGCCTTCACGCCAGCTTCCTGTGCCTTAGCTGCAATCATCTCACCAACCTTCTCAGCCTGCTCAATCTTAGGCATAGCCTCAAGACCGAGTGAAGAAGCAGAAGCAAGAGTTTTACCTTCCAAATCATTAATCACCTGAACGTAGATCTGCTTGTTGCTGCGGAAAACGCTCATACGGGGACGCTCGGCAGTACCGAGAACGTTCTTACGAATTCTATATTTAATTTTGATTCGTCTTTCTACTTTCTTTGTTGTCATAATCTTTTAAATGTTAAGCATTAATTAATAAGATTACTTAGCTGAAGCTGACTTACCCGACTTACGACGGATAACTTCACCCTTGAACAAAATACCCTTTCCTTTGTAAGGCTCAGGCTTGCGGAACGAACGAATCTTTGCGCAGATAAGACCGAGCAGCTGCTTGTCGGCACTCTCAAGAACGATCTGAGGGTTTTGGTTACGCTCTGACTTGGTCTCAACCTTAACTTCCTTAGGAAGCTGAATGAAAATGGGGTGTGTATAGCCCAGCGCAAACTCAATAACGTTACCCTGGTTAGAAACACGGTAACCAACACCAACAAGCTCCATCTCCTTCTTGTAGCCCTCGCTTACACCAACAACCATATTGTTGACGAGTGCACGATAGAGGCCGTGGAAAGCCTGCTTCTGTTTGATATTCACGGGACTTTTCTCATCGATTTCGAAGGTAACGTGACCATCTTCAATCTTTACGAGAATCGACTTGTCGACTTTCTGTGAAAGCTCGCCCTTGGGACCCTTAACGGTTACTACGCCGTCCTTATCCTGTGCTACAGTAACGCCAGCGGGAATACTAATTGGCAATTTTCCTATTCTTGACATATGCTATCCTCCAATTAATAAACGTAGCAAAGAACCTCACCGCCAATCTTCTGCTGTGCGGCCTCTTTGTCTGTCATTACACCTTTAGACGTGGATAAGATTGCGATACCCAGTCCGTTAATTACTCTCGGCATGTCTTTGTAACCAGTGTACTTACGAAGACCTGGTGTTGACACACGTTTCAAGAACTTGATGGCGTTCTCTTTTGTTACAGGGTCGTACTTCAAAGCAACCTTGATAGTACCCTGAGGGCCATCCTCGATGAACTTGTAGTTCAGAATGTAGCCTTTCTCGAAGAGGATCTTAGTAATCTCCTTCTTCAAGTTTGAAGCTGGTACTTCAACAACACGGTGATGAGCCATGATTGCGTTTCTCAACCTCGTCAGAAAATCTGCTATTGGATCTGTCATAAAATAAAATTGTTTAATTAATCGGGACTCCCCCGACAATATTAAATAAAAAATCTCTTCGTTTGCATGAAGGCCTTTAACTATTGGCCATTGGCTGTTATTAAAACAACCAATGCCAACAGTTTATTTCCTTAGCCTATTACCAGCTTGCCTTCTTCACTCCAGGAATCAGACCGCTTGATGCCATCTCACGGAACTGAATACGAGAGAGACCGAACTGGCGCATGTATCCTTTGGGACGGCCCGTAATCTTGCAGCGGTTGTGCAGACGGATGGGGTTAGCGTTCTTGGGGATAGCCTGCAGCTTGCGAGCAGCCTCGTAAGCCTCTGCAGCGTCTTCGCTGGTGGCGATGATCTTCTTCAGAGAAGCACGCTTCTCAGCATAACGGGCAACGAGCTTAGCACGCTTCACTTCGCGAGCTTTCATTGATTCTTTTGCCATATCTCTTAATCGTTTTTAGCGTTCTTGAATGGGAGACCGAAAGCCTTCAGCAGAGCATAACCTTCCTCGTCGGTCTTAGCCGTTGTAACGAAGGTGATGTTCATACCCTGGATGCGATCTACTGAATCGATATTGATCTCGGGGAAGATAATCTGCTCCTGGATACCCAGTGTGTAGTTACCACGACCATCGAACTTACTCTCGATACCCTTGAAGTCACGAATACGAGGCAGAGCGATGCGAACCAGACGCTCCAAGAACTCGTACATGCGCTCACGACGCAGTGTAACCATTACGCCGATAGGCATCTTCTTACGAAGCTTGAAGTTAGCGATATCCTTCTTAGAGTAGGTAGCCACAGCTTTCTGACCAGTGATGGTAGAAATCTCGTTGATAGCCACCTCAATAATCTTCTTATCCTGAGTAGCATCACCCAGACCCTGGTTGATGACGATCTTCTTCAGGACAGGAATCTGCATAGCAGAACTATAGTTGAACTGCTTCATCAATGCTGGAGCAATCTGCTCAGCATAGGTCTTCTTAAGTTGTGCTGTATTCATTACTTAATCTCCTCTCCTGACTTTTTGGCAACACGAATTACGTTCTTACCCTCGTGCTTGATAGCAACGCGAGTAGCCTTACCGCTCTTCGGGTCGATCAGACTTAAATTAGAAATATGGATGGGAGCCTCAACCTTCTCGAAGCCACCCTGAGGATTCTTGGCGCTGGGCTTTGTGCTCTTGTTGACGTAGTTGATACCCTCAACAATAGCACGCTGCTTTTCTACCAAGACCTTCAGCACCTTACCAGTCTTGCCCTTGTCCTCACCGGCCAGAACCATGACGGTATCGTTTTTCTTGATATGTAACTTGCTCATTACTTTTAAATCTTTTAATGTTAAAGAACCTCAGGTGCCAAAGATACAACCTTCATGTTAACTGCACGAAGCTCACGGGCTACAGGGCCGAAGATACGGCTACCGCGAAGCTCACCAGCATTGTTCAGCAGAACACAGGCATTGTCGTCGAAACGGATATAAGAACCATCGGGGCGACGAATTTCCTTCTTTGTGCGAACAATCAGAGCCTTTGATACTGCACCCTTTTTCACGTCACTCGTAGGGATAGCGTTCTTGATAGCAACAACGATCACATCACCTACGCTGGCATAGCGGCGGCGGGTACCACCCAACACGCGGATGCAGAGAGCCTCGCGTGCGCCGCTGTTATCAGCTACTGTAAGTCTTGATTCTGTCTGTATCATATTTACTTAGCTTTTTCAACGATTTGTACTAATCTCCAGCGCTTTGTCTTTGACAGAGGGCGGGTTTCCATAATGAGTACGGTATCACCTACCTGGCACTCATTCTTCTCATCATGTGCATGGTACTTCTTCGTCTTCTGGACGAACTTACCATAAATAGGGTGCTTCTCCTTGAACTTAGCAGCGATAACAATGGTTTTATCCATTTTGTTGCTGATAACGACACCCTGTCTTGTCTTTCTTAAATTTCTTGTTTCCATCTGGACCATTGTTATTTGTTAAGTTCTCTCTGACGGAGCTCCGTCTTCATGCGTGCAATGTCACGACGTGCAGCCTTAATCAGTGAGGGGTTCTCCAGCGGAGTGACGTTGTGATTGAACTTCATCTGGTTGAACTTGGCAACCTCAGTCTCAATGCGCTCGGCCAATTCCTTGGTCTCGAGTTCCTTAATTTCCTTCGTCTTCATACTAATTAAGCGTTTTTATCGTAGTCACGTCTTACAACAAACTTGGTCTTTACGGGCAGCTTCTGGGCACCGAGACGCAGAGCCTCTTTAGCCACATCGAAGGGAACGCCCTCTACCTCGAAGAGGATACGGCCTGGAGTCACAGGTGCAACCCATCCTGCGGGATCACCCTTACCTTTACCCATTCGGACGTCAGCAGGTTTGCGAGTGATGGGTTTGTCGGGGAAGATGCGGATCCATACCTGACCTTCACGGTTCATGTAACGGTTGATGGCAACACGAGCTGCCTCAATCTGACGGCTGTCAATCCATTTAGCATCAAGAGTCTTAATGCCGAAAGAACCGAAAGCCAATGTCGTACCTCTGTGGGCGTTGCCTTTATTGCCACGTCCGTCTTGAGGTCTTCTATATCTTACTCTCTTTGGCTGTAACATGATAGCTTCTCTTTCTTTTAACGGTTATTATTCTTCTTACCACCACGGAACTTACGGCCACCATTGTTACCGCCGTTGTTACGGCCACCTTGCTGCTTCTCCTGAGAGAAGTTAGGAGTGAGGTCTACCTTACCGTAGATTTCGCCACGGCAAATCCAAACCTTGATACCCAGCAGTCCTACCTTGGTAAGAGCTTCTGCCTGGCAGAAATCGATGTCAGCACGGAAAGTGTGCAGAGGAGTACGACCCTCTTTCAGCATCTCGCTACGTGCGATTTCTGCACCATTCAGACGTCCTGAGATCTGAACCTTGATACCCTCGGCACCAGCGCGCATTGTGTTAGCAATAGCCTGCTTGATAGCACGACGATAAGCAATCTTGCCCTCGATCTGGCGAGCGATGTTTGTGGCAACGATTGTGGCATCCAGCTCTGGACGCTTAACTTCGAAAATATTGATCTGAACGTCCTTGTCGAAGAGCTTCTTCAGCTCGTCCTTCAAGTTATCGACGTCCTGTCCACCTTTACCAATGACGATACCCGGACGAGCCGTGCAAATAGTAATGGTAATCAGCTTCAGTGTGCGCTCGATGAAGATCTTCGAAACGCTAGCCTTAGCCAAACGCTCGTTGAGATACTTACGGATCTTCTGGTCTTCAACCAGGTTGTCTCCGAAGTCCTTACCACCGAACCAGTTTGACTCCCAACCTCTAACGATACCCAGACGGTTGCTAATTGGATTTACTTTCTGTCCCATTCTATTATTCTTTTACGTCGTTAGTTTTAGCGTCAACAAACAGAGTGACGTGGTTACTGCGCTTGCGGATGCGATAGCCACGACCCTGAGGTGCGGGACGCATGCGCTTCAGTGTAACACCCTCGTCAACGAAGGCGCGAGTGATGAACAGTTCGCCAGCTTCAGCCTTGCGATCGTTCTTCTGCTCCCAGTTATTAATAGCTGAGCGGAGAAGCTTCTCCACATCAGCTGCAGCAGCCTTCTTTGAGAAGCGCAGCACACCAAGTGCGCGGTTCACCTCCATGCCGCGAATCATATCAACGACATAACGCATCTTGCGTGGAGAAGAAGGACAGCCTTTCAGCTTTGCAAAATACTGTGTCTTAAGAGCTGCTTTTCTTTCTTCAGCCTTAATATGTTTTCTTGCTCCCATTGTAATTCTTAATTCTAATTTTTAATTCTTAATTCACCCTGGGGCATTACTTCTTATTACCGGCGTGACCACCGAAGCGACGTGTGGGTGCGAACTCACCGAGCTTGTGACCTACCATGTTCTCAGTAATGTAAACAGGGATAAATTTGTTACCGTTATGAACTGCAACAGTGTGTCCCACGAAATCGGGGGAAATCATTGATGCTCTGGCCCAAGTCTTTACGACGTTCTTCTTGCCGCTCTCATTCATAGCGAGAACTTTCTTCTCGAGAGCAACGTTGATATAAGGACCTTTCTTTAATGAACGACTCATAATTTAACTCTTGATTTCTTGTTTACTTCTTGTTAGCTCTTTCAATGATGTACTTGTTTGAAAGCTTCTTAGGTGCACGTGTCTTCAGACCCTTAGCGTACAGACCCTTACGTGAACGTGGGTGTCCACCAGACTGACGGCCTTCACCACCACCCATTGGGTGATCGTGGGGGTTCATAACAACACCACGGTTGTGAGGACGACGTCCCAACCAGCGAGAGCGACCAGCCTTACCTGATGCCTCCAGCGCGTGGTCAGAGTTACCCACAGCACCTACGGTAGCCTTACAAGCAGAAAGCACCTTACGTGTCTCTCCTGAGGGGAGCTTAATCACGCAGTAGCTTCCTTCGCGAGAAGTCAACTGAGCAAAATTACCTGCCGAACGAACGAGCAGAGCACCCTGTCCAGGACGGAGCTCAATGTTGTGAACTACCGTACCTACGGGGATGTTGGCGAGCGGAAGGGCGTTACCAATCTCAGGTGCTGCCTCAGCTCCAGACATCAGAGTCGTACCAACCTGCAGTCCATTAGGAGCAATAATGTAACGTTTTTCACCATCTGCATAGTAGAGCAGAGCAATGCGAGCTGAACGGTTAGGATCGTACTCGATTGTCTTTACTACAGCAGGAACACCATCTTTCTCTCGCTTGAAGTCGATCAGACGATACTTCTTCTTGTGGCCGCCACCCATGTAGCGAACGGTCATCTTACCGGTGTTGTTTCGACCACCGGTTGAACGCTTACCGTAAACGAGAGACTTCTCTGGCACGGATGCAGTAATATCCTCGAACGTGCCAATAATTTTGTGTCTTTGACCCGGAGTTACGGGCTTTAATTTACGTACTGCCATTTCTATTAATCAATATTGCTGTAAAAATCAATTTCCTCACCCTCTTTCAGAGTGACAATAGCCTTCTTGAAGGCATTCTTCTGTCCCTTCACGAGACCTGCCTTCGTGTAGCGCTGACTGCGCTTACCTGCATAACGGATTGTGTTTACATCCTCAACCGTTACGTTGTACATTGCCTCGACTTCCTTCTTAATCTCAAGCTTGTTAGCCTCAGGACGTACAACGAAACCATAGCGGTTAGGCTGCTTCTCCGTGATCTTGGTCATCTTCTCAGTGACCAGTGGTTTTACGATAAATGCCATATCTGTTGTATCCTTTTTACTTGTTTAAGATTCCGTCGATTGTCTCGAGTGATTTTTCAGTAATCACCAGTACATCTGCGTTCAGCACCTTATAGGTGTTAACCTTAGAAGCCTCGAGAACCTCGGTCTTCTGCAGGTTGCGAGCAGACAGATATACATTTTTGCTAGCCTCGGGCAAAACGAAGAGCAACTTCTTGCCGTCTACCTTCAGGTTCTTTGCAATGTTAGCCATTTCCTTGGTCTTGGGTGCCTCGAAATCGAAGTCCTCAAGTACAACAATTGCATTCTCCTGAGCCTTGTAAGTCAGAGCAGACTTACGAGCAAGAGCCTTCACCTTCTTATTCAGCTTGAATCCATAGTCACGAGGTGTAGGACCGAACACGCGACCACCACCACGCAGCAGAGGTGAGTTGATATCACCATGACGAGCACCGCCGCCGCCTTTCTGACGACCGAGCTTGCGTGTAGAACCGCTAATCTCGCTACGTTCCTTTGACTTAGCGTTACCCTGGCGCTGGTTGGCCATGTACTGCTTTACGTCCAGATAGATGACGTGATCGTTAGGCTCAACTGCGAAGATGGCGTCATTCAGAACCACCTTTCTTCCGGTCTCCTGACCGTTGATATTCAATACACTAACTTCCATCTTTACTTCTCAATTAATACAGTTGAACCATTGCAACCAGCGCAGCTACCCTTCACGAGGAGGAGGTTGTGCTCCGGAATCACCTTTAACACTTTCAAGTTCTGAGTTGTCACACGATCACATCCCATGTGGCCACCCATGCGCATACCCTTGAATACCTTTGCGGGGTAAGAACAAGCACCGATAGAACCTGGCTTACGCAGACGGTCGTCCTGACCGTGAGTGCTCTGACCTACACCACCGAAACCGTGACGTTTAACAACGCCCTGGAATCCCTTACCTTTTGATGTACCTACAACGTCTACGAACTCTGCATCAGCGAAAAGCTCTACGGTGAGAGTATCACCTAAGTTGTAGTCCTCATCAAACTTGAACTCGGCCAAGTGGGCCTTTGGTGTTGTGCCGGCTTTCTTGAAGACACCCATCATCGCTTTGGTGGTATTCTTCTCTTTCTTCTCACCGAATGCGAGCTGAACGGCCTTGTAACCATCCTTCTCTACGGTCTTAACCTGTGTCACAACGCAAGGACCAGCTTCGATAACAGTGCACGGTACATTCTTACCGTCGGCACTGAAAACGGATGTCATTCCGATTTTTCTTCCTAATAATCCTGGCATTTCAGTTTTAATAATTTAAATAAATGAGTTATAAATAAGTTTTGTTACTATCTTTTCAAAGCATCGTTTTGCGACTACTATTTTATATACGCACAAAAAGAGACACAGCCCACCACCATACTTTGGATAAGGTTAAACTGCTCTTTTTCAGTGTATTGATAGCTTATAGCCAGCGCAACGACCACTTTTTGCGGGTGCAAAGGTACAAATATTATATGGAATCTCAAAGACCACGTACCTCCAAAATGCCAACTTTTATGAAAGTTTAACTATTCAACAATACCAAAAAGGTATATTTCATCATTTTGGAATCATCTAAAAGAATGAAAAAAGGCAAGGAAAAATCCCTTGCCCTTGTATTTTCACTAAAAACTAAAGTTATTATTGCCCCTGTCGGTATCGATCCAGTCCACCATCCAGGAACTGGAGGTAGGCGGCAACATCCTCGTCATAGGCACGACTGCCACTGAGGGGCTGAGCCGTAACGGGGTCGAGGATGACATAGTAAGGCTGCGCATTGGCACCGAACTTATGACTCTGCAGATAGCTCCACTTGGCGCCAACGGTGCGGAGAGTCTTAGTGTTTCCTTGATCGTCGGTAACCTCCATAGGCTCAGCCAGCGGAGTCTTGTCGTCCACGAAGAGAGAAATGAGAATATAGTCGTTGGTCAACTTGTCGGCTACACGAGGATCTGTCCATACGGCAGCCTCCATCTTACGACAATTCACACAACCAAACCCAGTAAAATC
The DNA here is from genome assembly GCF_000621725.1 of Xylanibacter brevis ATCC 19188. Lineage (GTDB taxonomy): Bacteria > Bacteroidota > Bacteroidia > Bacteroidales > Bacteroidaceae > Prevotella > Prevotella brevis. The sequence goes on along the minus strand of NZ_JHXM01000010.1, from coordinate 75,118 downwards.
GAGGAACACGGGCTTACCTTGCTGGCGAGCAGCAGCCATACCGGCCTCATAATCGGTGTATTTAGCCTCTACCACCTTATTATTAAGATTGAAGTCCTGTGTATTAATAGGAGGAGCGAAGGCACTGACGGCCTTACAGGGAGCACCCCAGAGACCGGGAATCATATAAACGGCGAATGCAAACGATACAAGTCCACCCACGATGCAGATCACGGGCATGGGCTTATTCAAATCGCCACCAACCTCGTCTTCCTGAAACTTGAGCCAGCCACAGAGGTAAGCACCGAGCAAAGAGAAGATCACAATCCAGAGCGAGAGGAAGACCTCACGATCGAGGATGTGCCATCCATAAGCCAGGTCAGCCACTGACAAGAACTTCAAAGCGAAGGCCAACTCAACGAAGCCGAGTACCACCTTCAGCGTGGTCATCCATGAGCCAGAGCGGGGAGCCTGCTTCAACCATGTGGGGAACAGTGCGAACAGGGTGAAGGGCAAGGCCAAGGCAAAGGCGAAACCAAACATGCCAAGAGCAGGTGCCAGCCAGTTGCCACTGGTGGTAGTCTCTACGAGGAGCAATCCAATAATAGGAGCCGTACAAGAGAAAGACACCAATACCAAGGTGAAAGCCATCAGGAAGATAGACAGCAAACCACTGGTCTCGGAAGCCTTCGAGTCAACCTTATCAGCCCATGAACCAGGCAACTTGATTTCAAACCATCCAAAGAACGACAGAGCGAATATCACCAACAACAGGAACAGGAACACGTTGAAGACGGCATTGGTTGACATCGCATTAAGTGTATCACTTCCGAAGAAAGCCGTCACAAGGAGTCCCATACCCAAATAAATCACGATGATACTTAAACCATATGTAATCGCATCACGGATACCTTTCTTCTTATCAGTCTTAGCACGCTTCAAGAAGAAAGATACGGTCATAGGGATAATAGGCCAAATGCAGGGCATCAAGACCGCCAGCAGACCGCCAACAAAGCCCATCAACAGGATATAGAACAAAGAAGACGGAGTCTCGTTAGCACCATCATTCTGCAGAGAAGCGGGTTCCCAAAGAGCCGAGAAAGCAGAATCGACAGGCGCTGCGGCAACAGAGTCAGCCTGTAGCTCTACGACTTCAGGTATAGAATCCACTGCCTCACCCTGCTGAGCTTGATCTACAGGCTGAGCAGAGAGAGTCACGCGACCACTCTTCTTAAATTCAGCCTGAGAAGGAGGCATACACATCTCATCGTTGCATGAGCCATACTCCAGATAGCAATCGATCGTATATTGTGGTTTTGTGAAACGAACCTTCTGTACAAAAGTGGCTTTTTTCTCAAAAAAGCGCAACTCCATATCAAACATCTTATCATACTGTTTGATCACATGACCACGAGGTTTCAATTTACCAACAGTTTCAACACCATCCATTTTAACGGCATTGAACGAAGCAGAAACAGGACCATCATTTCCCAAATCAGTAGAATAAACGTGCCATCCATCATCGACAGTTGCCGTGAATACAATCTCGGCCTCGTCGTTTTCCAACATATTAAGCTGAGAACTGAAATGGACAGGATCCATCATCTGTCCCCAGATACTGGTGACAACGATCGTAGCCAACAAGCTAATAAGAGCGAATCTTTTCATTTCCTAAAGTAGAATAATCTAATAATAGTTTCAAATTGGTTGCAAAGGTACGAAAAAAGAGTCAAAATGAAAGCAATCGTATCATTAAATAAACAAAAAAAGCGGTGCCTCATTTCTGAAACACCGCACTTTAGTATCATATAAGGAGTACTACACCTTGATCTCAACCTCAACACCGCTGGGGAGTTCGAGCTTCATCAGAGCATCAACAGTCTTAGCTGTAGAGCTGTAGATGTCGATCAGACGCTTGTAGTCTGACAGCTGGAACTGCTCACGAGACTTCTTGTTTACGAAGGTAGAGCGGTTAACGGTGAAGATACGCTTGTGTGTGGGAAGGGGAATTGGACCGCTGATGATAGCACCAGTTGCCTTAACAGCCTTCACAATCTTCTCTGCTGACTTGTCTACGAGTTTGTGGTCGTAGCTCTTCAGCTTGATACGAATTTTCTGACTCATTGTCTTTTGTTTGTTTAATTGTTAATATATGGCCCCGCTAAAGAGTCATTTGCTCAGCGAAGCGAAGATTAGAAAGTGAAGAGCAGAAGCAAATGCTACGCTCTTCACAATTCATTTATCTATTACACGAGGTCAGCACGACCCTTAACCTCCTCGAGCACAGCCTTAGCGATAGCGCTTGACAGAGGAGCGTGGTGATCATACTCCATTGAGCTGGTAGCACGACCAGAGGTGATGGTACGCAGAGCGGTTACATAACCGAACATCTCTGACAGGGGAACCATTGCCTTAACGACACGGGCACCTGAACGAGCCTCTTCCATACCTTCTACCTGACCACGACGCTTGTTGAGGTCACCGATAACGTCACCCATGTTCTCCTCAGGAGTAACAACCTCGAGCTTCATGATAGGCTCCATCAGTACGGGCTTAGCCTTAGCACAAGCCTCCTTATAAGCCATCTGAGCTGCGATCTCGAATGAAAGCTGGTCAGAGTCAACGGGGTGGAAACCACCATCAACAACAACAACCTTTAGAGAGTCTACAGGATAACCACCGAGGATACCATTCTTCATAGCAGTCTCGAAGCCCTTCTGAATTGAGGGGATGAACTCCTTAGGAATGTTACCACCCTTAACCTCGTTTACGAACTGCAAGCCGGGGTTATTCTTCAGATCGTAGTCCTCATCAACAGGACCTACCTTAACAAGCATCTTAGCGTACTTACCGCGACCACCAGACTGCTTCTTGTAGGTCTCCTCGATTTCTACTTCCTTCATGATAGCCTCTTTGTAGTTAACCTGGGGCTTACCCTGGTTACACTCAACCTTGAACTCACGCTTCAGACGATCGATAATAATATCGAGGTGAAGCTCACCCATACCAGAGATGATGGTCTGACCACTCTGCTCGTCGGTACGTACAGTGAATGTGGGGTCTTCCTCAGCCAACTTAGCAAGACCATTATCCATCTTAGCGATGTCAGCCTGAGACTTAGGTTCAACGGCAATAGAAATCACAGTATCAGGGAAGGTCATTGACTCCAGCACGATGGGCTTCTCCTCATCACAGAGGGTATCACCAGTGCGGATATCCTTGAAACCTACACCTGCGCCGATATCACCAGCGTCGATAGACTCCATAGGAATTTCCTTGTTAGAGTTCATCTGGAACAGACGGCTGATACGCTCCTTCTTACCTGAACGGGGATTGTAAACGTATGAACCAGCCTTCACGCTACCAGAGTAAACGCGGAAGAATACCAGACGACCCATGTATGGATCGGTTGCGATCTTAAATGCGAGAGCAGAAGTAGCCTCATCTTCGCTTGGCTTACGAGCTTCCTCCTCGTCAGTCTCAGGATTGGTACCGATAACGGCCTCAGTATCCAGAGGTGATGGCAAGAATGCGCAGATATAGTCGAGCAGAGGCTGTACGCCCTTGTTCTTATAAGAAGAACCGCAGAGCATAGGTGTGCATTCCATTGCGATGGTACCCTTGCGGATAGCAGCGATGATCTCCTCCTCAGTGATAGAGTTAGGATCGTCGAAGAACTTCTCCATCAGAGCCTCGTCGAACTCAGCTGCAGACTCAAGAAGTTTCATACGCCACTCCTCGCACTCGTCAGCGAGGTCAGCAGGAATCTCCTCAACATCGTACTCAGCACCCATGGTCTCATCGTGCCACAGGATAGCCTTCATCTTGATCAGGTCAACAAGCCCCTTGAAGTTCTCCTCAGCACCGATGGGCACCTGGATAACAACGGGGTTAGCACCCAGGATGTCCTTCATCTGCTGTACAGTCTCGAAGAAGTCAGCTCCAGAACGGTCCATCTTGTTTACATAACCTACACGAGGTACGTTGTACTTATCAGCCTGACGCCATACGGTCTCAGACTGAGGCTGAACACCGTCGGCAGCAGAGTATGTAGCAACTGCACCATCGAGCACACGCAGTGAACGCTCAACCTCAGCGGTGAAGTCCACGTGTCCCGGAGTATCGATCAAGTTGATCTTATAGTTGTTGTTATTCCACTTCCAATTGCAGGTTGTAGCTGCAGAGGTAATGGTAATACCGCGCTCCTGCTCCTGCGCCATCCAGTCCATAGTAGCTGCACCATCGTGCACCTCACCAATCTTGTGGGTCTTACCTGTGTAGAACAGGATACGCTCAGAAGTGGTAGTCTTACCGGCATCGATGTGAGCCATGATACCGATGTTGCGGGTCAAATGCAAATCTTGTTTTGCCATTGTCTCTTTACCTTTTTACTATTATACCTTGATACTTTATTAGAAGCGGAAGTGTGCGAATGCACGGTTAGCCTCTGCCATGCGGTGCATATCTTCCTTACGCTTGAAGGCACCACCCTGGTTGTTGAATGCGTCCATAATCTCAGCAGCGAGCTTGTCAGACATAGACTTACCGCTACGCTTGCGAGCGAACTGGATCATATTCTTCATTGAGATGCTCTCCTTACGGTCGGGACGAATCTCGGTAGGAACCTGGAAAGTAGCACCACCGATACGGCGGCTCTTAACCTCTACTTGAGGAGTGATGTTGTCCAGAGCCTGCTTCCAGATTTCCAGGGGAGCCTTCTCTGCATCCTTCATCTTGTCCTTTACAATCTCCAGAGAGTTGTAGAAAATCTCATAAGACTTCGACTTCTTACCGTCGAACATCAGATGATTCACAAACTTTGAGACCTTCTGGTCGTTGAACACGGGATCGGGAAGGATCACGCGCTTCTTTGGTTTTGCTTTTCTCATTTTGTTGTTTTGTTCTTTTTGTCTGCTTGGGGCTGTTCTTTGTCTGTTCTTCAACGCCACGCTCTCGGGCATTTACTCAACCTGTCTATTAACAATTCTCCAGCAAAACGGGTTTGTTTCTTTTTGTTGTTTGGCCTTCTAACCTTCACCGGTTAGCTATTACTTCTTGGCCTTAGGACGCTTAGCACCGTACTTAGAACGACGCTGCGTGCGGTTTGCTACACCGGCGGTATCCAGAGTACCACGAACGATGTGATAACGTACACCAGGAAGGTCCTTTACACGACCACCACGCACCAGCACGATAGAGTGCTCCTGCAGGTTGTGTCCTTCTCCGGGAATGTAACTGTTGACTTCCTTCTGGTTAGTCAAACGAACACGGGCTACCTTACGCATAGCCGAATTAGGCTTCTTAGGAGTGGTCGTGTAGACACGTACGCAGACACCACGACGCTGAGGACAGTTGTCCAGAGCAGGTGACTTTGACTTGTCAACGATTTCCTTTCTGCCTTTGCGAACCAATTGTGAAATTGTAGGCATAATTACTTTAATTTTTTGTTTTTATTTATATATTTATATTGTATATATTCTATACGCCACAATATCCCCTCGTTAATCGCAGGGACATTTCGGGGTGCAAAGGTACGACATTTTCCCCAATCCACCTAATTTATAAGAAAGGAATATCCTCTAAAAAGAGTAAGTTTAACAAAAAATAAGGTTTTTAACAATTTATATCCCAAAACGAACTTCATTTTGGGATATAAACTGCTTAAGAAATTAATATAAGAACAGGTTAAGCCTCGCCCTTACCGGCATTGAATGGTGCAATGGTGCGTGGTCCAGATTGCTCAGGCATCTTGATGGGGCCGAAGGTCTTTTCATAGCGCATGATATTCTCCTGCAGTGCACCCAGCAGACGTTTTGCATGTTCTGGTGCTAAGATCACACGGCTACGCACCTGTGCCTTGGTTAATCCTGGCAGCATACGTGCAAAGTCAACGACAAATTCTGAAGAAGAATGAGTTATAATGGCAAAGTTTGCATATTCTCCTTGTGCCTTTTCTGGCAACAGTTCTACTTGAAGTCCAGGTTGCTTCTGATCGTTTTCGTTCATATTTATTGGTATTAAATGATTAATTGCCTGCAAATATAAACAAAAAAGCCGAAAGTACAAAAACTTTCGGCTTTTAATCTATTAGTATATTCGTTTAATACAAATTACTTCTCGTCAAGTACTGCCTCTTCAACGAAGTCAAGCACATTCTTGCGGTTAGCCTGCATGCGCTCATAGTCTTCCTTAGAGCCAACGATGATCTTCTCGAACTCGCGCAGACCAGTACCGGCAGGAATCAGGTGACCGCAAATTACGTTCTCCTTCATACCCTCGAGGAAGTCCTGCTTACCGCGGATAGCAGCCTCATTCAGAACCTTCGTGGTTTCCTGGAACGATGCAGCCGACATGAACGACTTGGTCTGGAGGGCTGCACGTGTGATACCCTGCAGGATCTGAGTAGAAGTAGCGGGCACAGCGTCACGCACCTGAACGGTACGCAGGTCACGGCGCTTCAGTGATGTGTTCTCATCACGCAGGCGACGAGCCGTTACGATCTGTCCCTTCTGCAGGTTCTCTGAGTCACCGGCGTCAACGACAACCTTCTTACCCCAGATACGATCGTTCTCCTCAGCGAAGTCGAGCTTATCGATGATATCAGACTCGAGGAATGAAGTATCACCGGGATCGTTGATCTGTACCTTACGCATCATCTGACGAACGATGATCTCGAAGTGCTTATCGTTGATCTTGATACCCTGCAGACGGTAAACGTCCTGTACCTCGTTAACGATATACTCCTGTACAGCGGTGGGACCCTTAATAGCGAGGATATCGCTAGGAGTGATAGCACCGTCAGAGAGAGGAGTACCAGCACGAACGGCATCGTGCTCCTGTACCAGGATCTGCTTAGACAGAGATACCAAGTACTTGCGCTGGTCGCCAGACTTAGAAGTAACGATGATCTCACGGTTACCACGCTTTACCTTACCCATGGTGACCTCACCATCGATTTCTGATACGACAGCAGGGTTAGATGGGTTACGAGCCTCGAAGAGCTCAGTAACACGAGGCAGACCGGCGGTAATATCACCACCCTTAGCAGCAGCACGAGGAATCTTCACGAGGGTCTCACCAGTCTTCACGGTCTGACCATCCTCAACAACCACGTGGCCACCCACAGGGAAGTTATATGTACCTATCTTCTCGCCATTAGCATCCAGAACATCACAGGTAGGTACCTTCGTCTTATCCTTAGACTCGGTCACGATCTTCTCGGTCAAACCGGTTGTTTCGTCGGTCTCGGCACGGAAAGTAACACCCTCGATGACATCATTGAATCTCAGTGTACCAGTGTACTCAGTTACGATAACGGCGTTGAATGGGTCCCACTGAGCGATCTTGTCGCCCTTGGCAACCACGTCGCCATTTTTGAAGTACAGTGAAGAACCGTAAGGAACGTTCACGGTAGAGAGAACAATCTTTGTATTTGGATCTACGAAACGCAGTTCACCCAGACGGCTCACTACCATCTCGCACTCACGTCCGTCCTCATCGAATGGTACGGTACGAACCTCTTCCATTTCGATGCGTGCGCTCTCGTACTTAGATACGATGCTGGCGTTGGCAGCTGCGTTGGCAGCCACACCACCGGCGTGGAACGTACGCAGAGTCAGCTGTGTACCTGGCTCACCGATAGCCTGTGCAGCGATAACACCGACAGCCTCACCCTTCTGAACCATACGACGGGTTGCGAGGTTACGTCCGTAACACTTCATGCAGACACCCTTCTTCGACTCACAAGTCAGAACCGAACGGATCTCAACGCTCTCAATCTCAGACTTCTCAATCTCGTCAGCGATAGCCTCGGTGATTTCCTCACCAGCAGGAACAATCACCTCACCGGTCTTAGGATTGATCACGTCATGAACAGATACACGACCCAGGATACGCTCAGAGAGAGAAGAAATCACCTCGTCACCGCTCTTCAGCGCTGTGCAAACCAGTCCACGGAGTGTACCACAGTCTTCCTCGTTGATGATCACGTCATGTGAAACGTCAACCAGACGACGTGTCAGGTAACCGGCGTCGGCCGTCTTCATGGCCGTATCAGCCAGACCCTTACGAGCACCGTGCGTAGAGATGAAGTACTCCAGCACAGACATACCCTCCTTAAAGTTAGACAGAATTGGGTTCTCAATAATCTGGTGTCCCTCGGCACCTGCCTTCTGAGGCTTAGCCATCAGACCACGGATACCAGAGAGCTGTTTGATCTGATCCTTACTACCACGGGCACCAGAGTCAAGCATCATGAATACGGCATTGAAGCCCTGGTCAGCCTCGGTCATCTCCTTCATCAGGATGTTACCGATATCATTATTAACGTGTGTCCAGGTATCAATAACCTGATTATAACGCTCGTTATCAGTGATGAAGCCCATGTTATAGTTGTCGGTAATCTGCTGTACCTCTTCATTACCCTTAGCAATCAGGTCAGCCTTCTCCTTAGGAATGATAATATCATCAAGGTTGAACGACAGACCAGCCAGGTATGCCATACGATAACCCAGGTTCTTAATACCATCAAGGAACTCACAAGCCTCGGCGAAACCTACGTTTTTGATAACATCAGCAATGATGTCGCGCAGAGACTTCTTAGAGATAACCTTATTAACGAAACCTACCTCGTCGGGGATGATACCGTTCACGATCACACGACCTACAGAGGTCTCTACCTGGTGACGCACCTTGATGCCGTCAACCACATCGTCAACGATTACCTTCACCTGAGCGTGGAGGTCACACTTTCCTTCATTGTGAGCAATGATAGCCTCCTCAGCACCATAGAATGAGAGGCCCTCACCCTTAGCACCTGGACGAATCTTGGTGATATAGTACAGACCAAGCACCATATCCTGTGAAGGCACGGTGATAGGAGCACCATTGGCAGGGTTCAGGATGTTATGGCTCTGCAGCATCAGCAGCTGAGCCTCGAGGATAGCCTCGTTTGACAAGGGGAGGTGAACAGCCATCTGGTCACCATCGAAGTCAGCGTTGAACGCCGTACATGCCAGTGGGTGCAGCTGGATAGCCTTACCCTCAATCAGCTTAGGCTGGAATGCCTGGATACCCAGACGGTGCAGTGTTGGTGCACGGTTCAGCAGTACGGGGTGACCCTTCATCACGTTCTCCAGGATATCCCAGATCACAGGCTCACGACGATCTACGATCTTCTTAGCGCTCTTCACCGTCTTCACGATACCGCGCTCGATGAGCTTACGGATGATGAATGGCTTATAGAGCTCGGCAGCCATCAACTTAGGCAGACCGCACTCACCCATCTTCAGCTCAGGACCAACGACGATCACCGAACGTGCTGAGTAGTCAACACGCTTACCGAGCAAGTTCTGACGGAAACGTCCAGACTTACCCTTCAGTGAGTCAGAGAGTGACTTCAAAGGACGGTTGCTGTCGCTCTTCACAGCTGAAGACTTACGGCTGTTGTCGAACAACGAGTCAACAGCCTCCTGCAGCATACGCTTCTCGTTTCGCAGGATCACCTCAGGAGCATGAATCTCCATCAGGCGCTTCAGACGGTTGTTACGGATGATGACACGACGATAGAGGTCGTTCAAGTCAGAAGTAGCAAAGCGACCACCATCCAGGGGCACCAGAGGACGAAGCTCAGGAGGTGTCACAGGGATAATCTTCATGATCATCCACTCAGGACGGTTGATGCCCTTCTCTACAGAGTTACGGAAAGCCTCTACTACCTGCAGACGCTTCAGAGCCTCGTTCTTACGCTGCTGAGAAGAGTCGGTATTAGCGCGGTCGCGCAGCTCATATGACAGAGAGTCGAGGTCCAGTCCCTGAAGCAGTTCATAAACGGCCTCTGCACCCATCTTAGCGATGAACTTGTTAGGATCGCTGTCGTCCAGATAGTAGTTCTCCTCGCTCAGCTGGTTGTCGAGCAGATCGTTATACTCCTCTTCAGAGAGCAAGTCAAACTTCTGCGAGCCCAGCAGAGGATTACCCTCTGCATCCTTACGACCCTCCAGCACACCAGGCTGGATAACGACGTAGCGCTCGTAGTAGATGATAGCATCCAACTTCTTTGTAGGCAGTCCCAGCAGATAGCCAATCTTGTTAGGCAAGCTGCGGAAATACCAGATATGAGCTACGGGCACTACCAGTTCGATATGTCCGCTACGCTCACGACGTACCTTCTTCTCGGTAACCTCAACACCGCATCGGTCGCAGACGATACCCTTATAGCGGATACGCTTGTACTTACCGCAGGCGCACTCATAGTCCTTGGTAGGACCGAAGATACGCTCACAGAACAGACCGTCGCGCTCGGGCTTATAGGTACGATAGTTGATGGTCTCAGGCTTGGTAACCTCACCGAAAGAACTCTCGAGAATCTCCTCAGGAGAGGCCAATCCGATGGTAATCTTGGTGAAGTTATTCTTTGTCTTTGAATCTTTCTTGAAAGCCATATTTCAAATCTTCAATTTTCAATTTTCAATTATCAATTCACTTAATCGAGGGTTACGCTGAGTCCCAGACCACGCAACTCGTGCAACAGCACGTTGAGTGACTCAGGAATACCAGGTGTAGGCATAGGCTCACCCTTCACGATAGCCTCGTAAGCCTTAGAACGACCAACAGTATCGTCAGACTTGATTGTCAGAATCTCCTGAAGCACATGGCTGGCACCGAAGGCCTCCAGTGCCCAAACCTCCATCTCACCGAAACGCTGACCACCAAACTGTGCTTTACCACCGAGAGGCTGCTGCGTGATAAGACTGTATGGGCCGATAGAACGAGCGTGCATCTTATCCTCTACCATGTGACCGAGTTTCAAGAAGTAAGTGATACCTACTGTTGCGGGCTGGTCGAAGCGCTCACCGGTCTCACCATCATACAGGTGGGTAGAGCACAGACGAGGCAGACCTGCCTTGTCGGTCCATTCAGCCAGGTCTTCCAGCTTAGCACCGTCGAAGATAGGTGTAGCGAACTTCACGCCCAGACGCTTACCGGCAGCACCGAGGATAGCCTCGAAGATCTGACCCAGGTTCATACGAGAAGGCACACCCAGAGGGTTCAGCACCAGGTCAACAGGACGACCATCCTCGAGGAATGGCATATCCTCCTGGCGAACGACCTTAGACACGATACCCTTGTTACCGTGACGACCGGCCAGCTTATCACCCACACCAATCTTACGTTTCTTAGCTACATATACCTTAGCCATCTGCAGAATGCCTGAAGGCAGCTCGTCACCGATGGTGATAGCGAACTTCTTACGCTTCATCTCTGCATCAAGCAGCTTGTACTTCTTCATATAGTTGATGATGAGCTGAGCAATCAGTGTGTTCTTGTGCTCATCATTTGTCCAGTTGCTGGTCTGCACGTCACCATACTCCAGGTTCTTCAGGTTTGTCATGGTGAACTTAGAGCCCTTAGAGATAATCTCTGCACCAGTGTAGTCCTTCACACCCTGTGAAGTTCTGCCCTTGGTCAGCTCCAGCAGTTTGTCAACCAGGATATCCTTCAGGTCCTCAACCTTTGCCTCGTACTCCTCGTCGATCTTAGCCAGGATCTGCTTGTCCTGCATCTTGGTCTGACGAGTCTTGATAGCACGTGCAAACAACTTCTTATCGATAACGACACCAGTCAGTGAGGGGTTAGCCTTCAGTGAAGAGTCCTTCACATCGCCAGCCTTATCACCGAAGATGGCACGAAGCAGCTTCTCCTCAGGTGAAGGATCGCTCTCACCCTTAGGTGAAATCTTACCAATCAGGATATCGCCTGGCTCTACGCGAGCACCGACGCGAATCACACCATTGTCGTCGAGGTCCTTAGTAGCTTCCTCGCTGACGTTAGGAATATCAGAAGTGAACTCCTCCATACCACGCTTGGTCTCACGCACGTCGAGAGAGTACTCATCCACGTGAACAGAGGTCAGCACGTCCTCACGAACGATACGCTCGTTCAGTACGATAGCATCCTCATAGTTGTAACCCTTCCAAGGCATGTAAGCCACCAACAGGTTGCGACCCAGTGCCAGCTCGCCATTCTCAGTAGCATAACCCTCAGTCAGGATATCACCCTTCTTCACGCGCTGGCCCTTGTTACAGATAGGACGCAGGTCGATGGTCATGTTCTGGTTGGTACGACGGAACTTAGCGATGCGGTATTCCTTCAGCGCAGGCTCGAAGCTTACGAACTCCTCATCCTCCGTACGATCGTACAGGATGCGGATGGTGGTAGCATCAACATACTCAATCACACCGTCGCCCTCGGCAGTCACCATGGTGCGAGAGTCCTCACAAACCTGCTTCTCAATACCGGTACCTACGATAGGAGCCTCGTTGTGAAGCAGAGGCACAGCTTGGCGCATCATGTTAGATCCCATCAGTGCACGGTGAGCATCGTCGTGCTCCAAGAAAGGAATCAGAGATGCAGCGATAGAGGCAATCTGCTGAGGAGATACATCCATCAGGTTCACCTCTGAGGGAGGAACAACGGGGAAGTCGGCATCCTGACGACACTTAACGACAGGACGGATGAAGGTACCATCATCGTTCAGAGGTGCATTACCCTGACCAATGATAAAGTTCTCCTCCTCCTCAGCGGTCAGGAATACGATATCATCATTATTCAAGTTGGCCACACCATTCTCCACCTTACGGTAAGGAGTCTGGATAAAGCCCAACTCATTGATCTTAGCATATACACAGAGCGAAGAAATCAGACCGATGTTTGGTCCTTCAGGGCTCTCAATAGGACACAGACGACCGTAGTGAGTGTAGTGTACGTCACGCACCTCAAAGCCGGCACGCTCACGAGACAGACCGCCAGGACCGAGGGCCGAGAGACGACGCTTGTGAGTAACCTCTGCCAGAGGATTGGTCTGGTCCATGAACTGTGACAGTGGGTTGGTACCGAAGAATGAGTTGATCACGCTAGAGATTGTCTTGGCGTTGATCAGGTCGGTAGGTGTGAACACCTCATTGTCACGTACGTTCATGCGCTCACGAATGGTGCGGCTCATACGTGCCAAACCAATCGAGAACTGGTTAGACAGCTGTTCACCAACGGTGCGTACGCGACGGTTTGACAGGTGGTCAATATCATCGACAGCAGCCTTAGAGTTGATCAGCTGGATGAGATATTTGATAATCTCGATAATATCTTCTTTAGTCAGCACACGAACATCCATATCGGTGTCGAGTCCCAACTTCTTATTGATTCTGTAGCGACCCACATCACCCAAGTCATAACGCTTGTCAGAGAAGAACAGGTTCTGAATCACCTCACGAGCGCTGGCATCATCAGCAGGGTCAGCATTACGCAACTGACGATAGATGTAGAGCACAGCCTCTTTCTCTGAGTTTGAGGGGTCCTTAGCCAACGTATTGAAGATGATAGAGAAGTCCTGAGCCGTATTCTCGTCCTTGTGAACCAGAATCGTCTGAGCACCACTCTCCAGGATGTCAATCAAGTTGTCCTCAGTGATCTCGGTCTCACGATCCATGATCACCTCGTTACGCTCGATTGATACAACCTCACCGGTATCCTCATCTACGAAGTCCTCGTTCCAGCTCTTCAGCACACGTGCAGCCAGCTTGCAGCCAACTACCTTCTTCAGAGCTGTCTTATTGACCTTCACCTCCTCGGCGAGGTCGAAAATCTGCAGGATGTCCTTATCGGTCTCATAACCGATGGCACGCAGCAGTGTAGTAACAGGCAACTTCTTCTTACGATCGATGTACGCATACATCACATTGTTGATGTCGGTAGCGAACTCAATCCAAGATCCCTTGAATGGAATGATACGAGCTGAATACAGCAAGGTGCCGTTTGCATGCACGTTCTGACCGAAGAACACGCCGGGAGAACGGTGCAACTGTGAAACGACAACGCGCTCGGCACCATTTATCACAAATGTGCCGTTAGCAGTCATATAAGGAATAGGACCGAGGAACACATCCTGGATCACTGTTCCGAAATCCTCGTGATCGGGGTCCGTGCAGTACAACTTCAGCTTGGCCTTCAAGGGTACACTATAGGTCAGACCACGCTCCAGACACTCGTCGATGGTGTAGCGAGGTGGGTCGATATAGTAATCCAAGAACTCAAGGACGAAATTATTACGAGTATCAGTGATAGGGAAGTTCTCTGCGAACACCTTATACAAACCGTCGTTCTTGCGTTCCTCAGGCGGAGTGTCTAACTGCAGGAAGTCTTTGAAAGACTTTAATTGCACATCGAGGAAATCCGGCAGCGGCATAGGATTCTTGACGCTACCAAAGTTTACTCTGTTGTCTATTACTTTCGATGTCATATGATAATGTAATGATTCTATAAAGCCGGAGATTCCGGAGTCTCCGGTCAAACCGGATCTATAAAAAGACAAGAAAAGGCTAGGAACCCTCTACTTGAGAGTCCCTAACCATAAAATATTGTTGTGCTTAAAATTACTTCAGCTCAACTACGGCACCAGCAGCCTCGATAGCCTTCTTCAGGTTCTCAGCCTCTTCCTTAGACAGGCCTTCCTTTACAGTAGCAGGAGCACCGTCTACCAGGTCCTTAGCCTCTTTCAGGCCCAGGCCGCAAGCTTCCTTAACAGCCTTTACAACCTGCAACTTAGCAGCGCCAGCCTCCTTCAGGATTACATCGAAAGAGGTCTTCTCCTCAGCTGCGGGAGCAGCGCCACCAGCAGCGGGACCAGCAGCTACAGCAACGGCTGCAGCAGCAGGCTCAATTCCATACTCGTCCTTCAGGACTGTTGCCAACTCGTTAACTTCTTTTACAGTAAGGTTTACCAACTCTTCTGCAATAGCTTTGATATCTGCCATTTTATTTAAAATTTTAATTGTTTTTAATGTGAATGAAATTACTTTTTCGCTTATTTGTTACGCTCAGCGACAGCGTCAAGCAGGCCGTGGATCTTGCCACCGGCATTAAGGCCAGAAACAACATTCTTGATCGGCGACTGCAGCAGAGCCACAACTTCGGCGATAAGTTCGTTCTTGCTCTTGATAGCAACAAGCTCGTCAAGTTTGTCAGCACCAACGAAGATGCTCTCCTCGGCATAAGCACCCTTCAATGCAGGGATACCTTCCTTCTTATATTCCTTGATAAGCTTAGCAGGTACATTAGCCGTATTGCAGAACATTACGGCGGTATTGCCCTTCAAGCACTCGTAAAGAGGTGAGAAATCGATTTCTGAAGCTTCGAAAGCCTTGTGGAGAAGAGTGTTCTTCACAACGAGAAGCTTAATCTCATTCTTGAAGCACTTACGACGCAGGTCGCTAGTAGCCTCTGCATTCAGTCCGGTCAGGTCAACCAGATAGAAGTGAGGGAACTTCTTCAGCTGCTCTCCGAGTTCTACGATAATAGTATCTTTTACTTCCTTTTTCATTTTACTAAACTTTTAACGAGTTATTCAACTGATTTAGGATCTATCTTGATACCCTTACTCATAGTGCTTGAAATAAAGATACTCTTCATGTATGTACCCTTAGCGGCAGCGGGCTTCAGCTTGATAATGGTAGAGATAAACTCCTTAGCATTCTCATAGATCTGATCAGCAGTGAAGCTAACCTTACCGATTGAGGTGTGTACAATACCAGCCTTATCAACCTTAAAGTCAATCTTACCCTGCTTTACTTCCTTCACTGCCTTAGCAACGTCCATAGTAACAGTGCCACTCTTTGGGTTAGGCATCAAGCCACGAGGACCGAGTACACGACCCAAGGGGCCCAACTTACCCATGCATGAGGGCATTGTGATAATCACATCAACATCAGTCCAACCACCTTTGATCTTCTCGATATACTCGTCGAGACCAACATAGTCGGCACCAGCTTCCTTAGCGGCAGCCTCCTGATCAGGAGTACAGAGAGCGAGTACACGTGTTACCTTACCAGTACCGTTCGGCAGTGAAACAACACCACGAACCATCTGGTTAGCCTTACGTGGATCAACGCCCAAGCGTACATCGATATCTACTGAAGCCTCAAACTTGGTTGTGGTGATTTCCTTAACCAGTGTAGCGGCCTCTTTGAGAGAGTATGCTTTCCCTGCTTCAATCTTATCAGCTACCAACTTTTGATTTTTTGTCAGTTTACTCATTGTTCTAAAAATTGAAGTTATTGTTATTTACCAGGGAACTCCCCTTGTACAGTGATACCCATGCTACGAGCTGTACCAGCAATCAGTTTCATAGCAGACTCAATTGTGAAACAGTTGAGGTCAGCCATCTTATCCTCTGCGATAGCGCGTACCTGATCCCATGTAACGGTAGCTACCTTCTTACGGTTAGGTTCAGAAGAACCACCCTTTACCTTGGCAGCCTCCATCAGCTGAACAGCAGCGGGAGGAGTTTTGATGACGAAACTGAATGACTTGTCAGCATAGTATGTGATAACAACAGGAAGAATCTTTCCTGCCTTATCCTGGGTTCTGGCGTTGAACTCTTTGCAGAATCCCATGATGTTAATACCCTTTGAACCCAGTGCAGGTCCTACGGGAGGCGAGGGATTCGCAGCGCCACCTTTAATCTGTAATTTGATTAATCCAGCAACTTCTTTAGCCATTTCTGTTTATTATTATTATTGATTGTCATATAAGCCAAGGAGTGGAAGCCTCCTGTGACCGTATACTAGAACAGACACATCGTAACAATTGTGCCCTATTCTTTTTCTACTTGATTGAATGCGAGTTCCAAAGGTGTCTTACGACCGAAAATCTTAACCATCACCTTCAGCTTACGCTTTTCGGCATTAACCTCCTCGATAACACCGCTGAAACCACTGAAAGGTCCATCTGTCACCTTCACAGCCTCGTCGACCATGTAAGGCACTGCAACCTCTTCCGTGCGGATAGCAGTCTCTTCAACAGTACCGAGAATGCGGTTAATATCAGCCTGGCGTACGGGGCTTGGGTTATCCATACCACCTAAGAAGCCAAGCACATTAGGGATGAAACGCAGAGTGTGGGCTGTCTCACCATCAAGGCGAGCTTCAACCAAAACATAGCCAGGGAGGAACAGTTTCTCCTTGACAACACGTTTGCCGTTACGAAGCTGAGCATATTTTTCGGTAGGCAACAAAATCTGACCAACATTGTTAGCCAGAGTTTGATCATTCTTCATCAATGCCTCCAGATACTCTTTGACCTTAGCTTCTTTACCGCTGACGGCCTTCAGAACATACCATTTTTTTCCTGTATCAGCCATCTTTCTATTAAATACCCATGTAAAGAACGTCGGTCACCAGTCCCCAGATCTTATCCATAGCAAGGACTACCAAAGCGATAATCAATGAAGCGGTAAGAACGAGAACTGCACTACCAGTAAGTTCCTGACGTGAGGGCCAGGTAACTTGATGTGCCAACTCATTGTAGCAAGTCTGGCAGTATGTAAAGAACTTCTTAATAATATTCATCTTCTTATTCTATTTCGCACGGGAAGGAGGACTCGAACCCACGACCCTCGGTTTTGGAGACCGATGCTCTACCAACTGAGCTATTCCCGTAAGTAAGCCCCCACCCTTGAGCGGGGGCTTGTTATATTATCTAGTGTATAGGCATCATCGGCAAGCCGAATGACCTATGTTCTAGAATTAGTCTTCGAAGACCTCTGTGATCTGACCAGAACCTACGGTACGACCACCCTCGCGGATAGCGAAACGCAGACCCTTGTTCAGTGCTACGGCGTAGATGAGCTCAACGGTGATCTCAACGTTATCACCAGGCATTACCATCTCAACACCCTCGGGGAGATGAATCTCACCGGTGCAGTCCATAGTACGGAGGTAGAACTGAGGACGATACTTGTTTCCGAATGGAGTGTGACGACCACCCTCTTCCTTCTTCAGAACGTAGATAGAAGCCTTGAACTTCTTGAAAGGCTTGATCTGTCCGGGATGGCAGAGAACCATACCACGCTTGATCTCGTTCTTATCGATACCACGGAGCAGCAGACCTACGTTATCACCAGCCTGACCCTCATCGAGGAGCTTGCGGAACATCTCAACACCAGTTACAACTGAGTTCTTATCCTCACCAAGACCGAGCAGCTCAACAGCGTCACCAACGTGGATAACACCAGTCTCGATACGACCAGTAGCAACAGTACCACGGCCAGTGATTGAGAACACATCCTCAACAGGCATCAAGAAAGGCTTGTCGGTAGCACGAGGAGGCTCCTGAATCCATGTGTCGCAGGTATCCATCAGCTCCATTACCTTCTTCTCCCACTTCTCAACACCATTCAGTGCGCCGAGTGCAGAACCGCGGATGATAGGAGTCTCGTCCTCGAACTCGTACTGAGAAAGGATCTCCTGAACCTCCATCTCAACGAGCTCCAGCATTTCCTCATCCTCAACCATATCACACTTGTTCAGGAATACAACCAGACGGGGAACGTTTACCTGACGAGCGAGCAGAACGTGCTCACGAGTCTGAGGCATAGGACCGTCGGTAGCAGCTACAACAAGGATAGCACCGTCCATCTGAGCAGCACCAGTTACCATGTTCTTAACGTAGTCAGCGTGTCCTGGGCAGTCAACGTGTGCATAGTGACGAGTAGCAGTCTCGTACTCTACGTGTGCAGTGTTGATAGTGATACCACGCTCCTTCTCCTCGGGAGCATTGTCGATCTGGTCGAAAGACTTAACCTCAGAAAGACCAGCCTTAGCCAGTACAGTTGTAATAGCAGCGGTCAGAGTAGTCTTACCGTGGTCAACGTGACCAATAGTACCAATGTTTACGTGCGGTTTGGTGCGCACAAATGTCTCTTTTGCCATTGTTTTGTTGTTTTATTAATATTGATTTAATTACTATGTTTTTGCTCCTCCTTATTTCCTCGAGAGAGCTGTAACTGAGAGTTGAACTCAGGACCTCTTCCTTACCAAGGAAGTGCTCTACCACTGAGCTATTACAGCATTTGTTTATAGAGCGGAAAACGGGGCTCAAACCCGCGACCCCCAGCTTGGAAGGCTAGTGCTCTATCAACTGAGCTATTTCCGCAAAAACATCTCTTGAGAGTGGGTGCTGATGGATTCGAACCACCGAAGTCGAAAGACAGCAGATTTACAGTCTGCCCCATTTGGCCACTCTGGAAAACACCCAAAATCTTTGCGTCCCAACTTGTCGAGCGCTTGCTTTTCACTCTTGTAGAGCCTCTTGTCGGATTCGAACCAACGACCCCGAGATTACAAATCACGTGCTCTGGCCAACTGAGCTAAAGAGGCTTTGTAAAGCAGCCGCTCTCGTTTCAGATTTACGACCTGTTGGAAAACGGCTGCAAAGTTACGACTTATTTTTGAATTACCAAAACTTTTCCAAGTTTTTTTTAGTAATTTCTCAATTTTTCCTTGAATTTCTGCAGTTGCACCTTCATTGTGTCAACGCAGAGGTCTATACTCTCTTCAAATGTGTCGCTTACCTTCTCTACATGTAATGTATTTCCAGGCACAGCCACTGACAAGCTCGCTTCTTTATTTTGAGCGGTTGCAGGCTTCACGACCTTTAATTGCACCTCTACTTTCTGAATATCTTCGTACGACTTTTCTAACTTGGCGACTTTCTTCTCAACAAACGCCTCTAATTTCTCGGTAGCGTCGAAATGGATCGACTGAATCTTAATTTCCATAGTTACCTCCTATTATTTTAAAAGTTAAACTATAAAGATCAACCCCTAGGGTGGGATTCTTTGTAAATTCGCCTCAACTGCTCAAACGTGGTGTGCGTATAGATCTCGGTTGTCTCCAGGCTTTCATGTCCCAGCAACTTCCTGACGCTTTCCAGTCCGGCATCGTGATTCAGCATAGCCGTGGCGAAGCTGTGACGTAGCACATGCGGCGAGCGTTTCTTCAGGGTCGATACCTGTTGCAACTGTTCTCTCACAATATTATATACTGTAGTCTGAGAGATGCGCTGCCCATTTCGTCCCAGAAAGAGAGCCTTAGACTGTTTATCCACCTGTTCGTCGCGAACGGCCATATAGTTTTTCAACTGTGCGGCCATCTCTTCGCCGAAAGGTATCAGACGTTGCTTATTGCGCTTACCAGTCACTTTCAACTGCATCGCAGCAAAATCCACATCGTCATCGTCCAGGCCTATCAACTCTGCCCTTCGCAATCCCGCCTCATAGAGTAATATAATAATGGTACGCGCACGTACCGTCTTATAATCATCTCCACAGGCCGCATCCAATAGTACATCCATCTGCCCTTCTTTCACGAATTGTGGTAAGGGCTTCTGCTTCTTGGGTGCCTGCACCTGATGTGCGGGATCCTTCTTGACCAATCCTCTGGCGAGGGCGAACCTATAGAACGAGCGAACTGCTGAGAGTCCGGTGCCTACGGTTGTAGCCTTGTCGCCTCTGTCCATCATGTCTTCCATCCAAGAACGGATCACATCGGCATCCACCGATACCCAATCCAGACTATCCTCCTTGCTCTTGAAGTATGCTTCAAAGTGTTTTAGACTTTTCTCATACGTCAGAACGGTCAGCTCACTGCGATTCCGTTCGTAGCGCAAGTAATTGAGGAAGAGGTCAATCATTTCACGTTGCTGTTGCTTAAAGTACCATTTATAGTGGTTTTCGGCAACGAATTTACGGAAATTTTATGAAACTACCAAATTTTCAAGAGAAAATTTTATTCCTCGTTGGTGCGAAGCTGCTGAACGTAGATGGCATGCTCCATCTTCAGGCGCTTCAGGACAGAGGGCTTGTCAAACTGCTGACGACGACGCAGCTCCTTAACAACACCTGTCTTCTCAAACTTTCTCTTAAACTTCTTGAGGGCTCTTTCAATGTTTTCGCCTTCTTTTACGGGTACAATAATCATACTGTTTTTTGACTTTAATTGTTTAAAATGTTATACATTAGCGCATAGTTCGGGCATAGTGCACACGAAATGCGGGTGCAAAGGTACTACTTTTCCAGGAAACTGCCAAGCTTTTAGCGAGTTTTTTGCTGTTTTTGTGATAGTTACGTCTTTTTGGCTCCTATTCTTCCTGCGCCTAAACTGCCCTCAAACAGCCCTTGCAAACGTCCTTCCCTACCCCGTCGAAGCGCCGATGCCAGCAGAACCTTGCTGGATTATAGAAGTATTAGTTTCATACAACAAGAGTATTGGTTTTAATATCAATACTTCAACTCTTTACGAGCTATCGTGGCACTTTCGTGAATGGTCTAGCCCCTGGAATGGCGCATTCTAGCCCCTAGATGCGGTCAATCTAGCCCCTGCATGGAGTCGGTCTAGCCCCTGGATGCGACCATTCCAGCCCCTAGAACGACACCAAAACCTTTAGTATTGCATGACAAAAGTGGCACTTTTGCGCGTCAATAGCTATTGTTTAACGAAGCAAAAGCGGCAGTTTCGCAAATCAGCATCCGCCATATAGCGAAAAAAGAGCGGATGCGGAGTGAGCATAAAGAGCAAAAGTTTTAGAACTTTGACTTAATCTCCAGATATTTGTTGATGACCTCTACCGACAGATTTTTCGGTGTGGTGAGCAGCGACTGGATGCCGTACTGACGCAAGGTCTGCACGATGGTGCGCTGCTCGTATTGGAACTTCTCGGCGATGACATGCTGATAGACCGACTCCACGGTGCGCGCCTCGGTGGTGACGTATTCTCGGAGCTCTTCATCGGCAAAGAACACCACAAGCAGACGGTGGCGAAGGGCCAACTGGCGCAGGAACGGTAGCTGGCGGCGAAGGGCAGCCATCGAGGTGAACGAGGTGAAGAGCACCAGCAGCGAACGGCGGTTCACGTGCTTGGCCAGTCCCACGAGCAGCGCCGAATAGTCGGTCTCGCCAAAGACGGTCTGCTCGGCATAGAGTGTCTCCTGCATGGTCTGCATGTGGCCGGGCTGGTTGGAGGCCGGCACGAAGGTCTCAAACTGGTCGGCAAAGGTGATGAGTCCCGCCTTATCCTGTTTGTTGACCGCCACAAACGACAGCACCAGCGAGGCATTGATGGCATAGTCGAGCAGCGTCATATCCTGAAAGGCCTGTTGCATCATGCGCCCTTTGTCGATGATGGCATACACATGCTGAGCCCGCTCCTCCTGATAGACGTTCACCATCAGTTGGTGGCGGCGGGCGGTGGCGCGCCAGTTGATGGTGCGATAGTCATCGCCCACAACATAATCTTTGATCTGATCGAAGTCCGTGTTATGACCAATGCGGCGAATGCGCTTGATGCCCATCTCCGTGAGGTTGTTGCTGATGGCCAGCAGTTCGTACTGGCGCAGCATCATATACGAGGGATAGACCTTCACATCACGAGCCTCATCGCAGGTGTAGCGGCGCTGCACCAGGGCCAGACGGGTGGCAGCGAAGACACGCACGCGACCGAAACC
Organism: Xylanibacter brevis ATCC 19188; assembly: GCF_000621725.1. GTDB lineage: Bacteria > Bacteroidota > Bacteroidia > Bacteroidales > Bacteroidaceae > Prevotella > Prevotella brevis. The sequence goes on along the minus strand of NZ_JHXM01000010.1, from coordinate 52,803 downwards.
ATAGACGCCTCGATGCGTGGGGCGCAACTGATACTTCACTGTGGCCTCGCCCTTGGCAGGTAATGCCGCACGGAAACTCACGTTGCGCCGCTGGAAGACGAAGGGTATCTCGTCGATGACCTCGACATCCACAGGGAAGCCATAGTTGCTCTCCAGACGGATGCGCACATCATTGTCATCACCATTAGAAAAACGTTCCGACATTAGTCGCATGGCCGTGATGCCCCGTCGGCTCCACAGCAGCCACACATCGGCAGCCACAACGATGGAGAGCAACAGCAACAAGACCCTGCCCACCACGAACAAAGGCGCGATGGCAAAGCCAGCAGCCGTCAGCAGGATGACGACTGTCATCAGCAGATAGAAGCGACGAGTCAGAAACATCTTTCCTTTTACCTTATTATTTATTTAGGAACCTCCACTTTCTCCATCAGACGATGGATGGCTTTCAAGGGGGTGATGCCCTCCATCTCGGCCTCGGCCGTGAGGATGATGCGGTGCTGCAGCACGCTGGGCACCACAAAGTGCACATCGTCGGGGGCCACGAAGTCACGTCCCTCCAACAGGGCATGGGCTTTAGAGGCCTGCAGGATGGCCACCGATGCACGGGGTGAGGCACCGAGGAACACCGCCTTGCTCTCGCGCGTCTGTTGCACGATGCCAGCAATGTAGCGCAGCAACACAGGGTCCACAAACACCTGTTGCAACATCTGTCGCAGTTCTATCAGTTCGTCTTTGGTTAGCACGGGCTTCACCTCGTCGAGCGAGGTCAGTCGAGTGTTCTCATGATGACGCTGCAGGATGGCCACCTCCTCGTCTATCGAGGGATAGCCCATGGTCAGCTTCATCATAAAGCGGTCGGTCTGTGCCTCGGGCAGTTTATAAGTACCTTCCTGTTCTACAGGGTTTTGCGTAGCCAGGATGGTATAGAACTGTCCCATCTGATGGGTCTCACCGTCGATGGTGACCTGTCGTTCCTCCATCACCTCGAAGAGGGCGGCCTGCGTCTTGGCGGGCGCACGGTTGATCTCGTCCACCAGCACCACGTCGGCAAACACAGGACCGGCGTGGAAGTCGAACTCAGACGTCTTCATGTTGAACACGTTGGTGCCCAGCACATCGCTAGGCATCAGGTCGGGCGTGAACTGCACACGACTGAAGCGGGCGTCTATCAACTTAGACACCAGGCGGGCCAGCAGCGTCTTGGCCACACCGGGCACACCCTCTATCAGCACATGACCATTGGCCAGAATGGCTGTCAGCAACAGTGTCACAGCCTCATCCTGTCCGACGATGACCTGCGAGATCTGCTTGCGCAGCTCGTTGATACGCTCGGCAAAAGCCGTCAGGTCTATTCTTTGTTCGTTGTTCTCTTGTGTCATATATCTATAGGTTTTGAGTCATTTCATTCAAATCGGCAATGTGTGCCTTCAGTTCTTTGTCGCTGACGTCGTACATCCCCGAAGCTGCCACCTTGGCATTGATCACGATATCGTTGAGTCGCTGGCCATCCATACCGGTGAGTCTCACCAGCAGGTCCATGTTCTTCTTCATGGATTGTTCGTCCATGATGTCCACGCCCGTCTCGCGGCGCACCGTCTCAGCCGTGTAGCTTAGTTTCTTCTTGATGAGGTCGGCATGGTTATGCTCCTGCCAATAGAGGCTGCCAATGAGTTTCACGAACTCCAAGTTGCGATTCTCAGGGGCCTTTACCACTGGTATGGCGCGCTGACGGCGGCGGGCGGTGAACACCATTAATAATAAAATGGTGATAACCGACAGGTAGAGTGCCCAGCGCAATGGGGGCTTTTGCAGGAGCACATAGAAGGGCGATATCTGGTTGTGGGCCGTAGCCTGCATGTATCTCTGTGTGCGGACGACGTGCAGATGCTTCATATGGTCTAGCAATCGACCGATGACTGCCGAGCTACCATCATCGAGCATCGTATAGTTGGTCATCAGCAACGGGGCCGACAGCACAATCAGTTCACCTTTGCCCACTGGGAACGACGCCGCCACTACACACGTGTCGCTAAGGTTGTTAGCAGATACCATTTCGTATTGCAACAGCGGTGTGCACACGGCATTCTCATCCAAAATGATGCGTTCCGTAATCAACTTATTATATACGGAATAGACAGCTGGATGATTGGCATAGCCACTTTCCTGCCCTATCCATCTCAGGCGACCTTTGACGGCGTCCTGACCAGTCATCTCGTTGAGAATAAAGCGGGTGCGCCACGTCACTTCAAAGTGCAACGAATCTTTCAAATCATTTGCGTTGCTACATCCCAACAGCACTACATGACCACGTTTGGCCAACCTATAGGCGCGTGATGCATCCGCCATGCGCTGGTCTGTCAGAGCGATGATGCCTATGGGGGCCTTTATCGTGCTATCCTCGAGCATCTCTCTGAAGGTGCTATTCTGCACTTCGTAGCCATGAGGCAGCGATGCCGACAGCACGCTGTCCATGATCATACAGCCGAAAGGCTGGTCGTCCTCATGACTGAACGAGTATTCCCAAGAGAAACGGCGGGGCATCTGGTATTCAATGGCGAACGCCACTGCCACCAGCAGTAATATCACGATGACAAACTTCACATTGATCTTCATGCCTCCTCACCTCCTTCCGTCGGTTGGTTGAGCCAGCGTTCAACATTCTCTTGCAGGATATTCATCCGCTCTGCCAGTTGCTTCGTGGCCGTGAAATTACCGTATCTCACACGCATGAACAGGTGCGACAGTTCTGTAAAGTCTTCCTGCCTTACCTCAGCCACATACTGTGTGGGTGTCTTAGAGGCCTGCCAGTTGACACGCCTTGCGTCGCTCAGCATCTTCAACGTCTGCAGATAGACCAGGCGCACCACCTGACCATAGTCCTCGCGCGCCATGGCTTCTTGTATCAACTGGACGAAGTCCACACCATAGATGGTATCTCCCTCGAGTTCATAGTCGAGCGCGTCGATGCGATGACTGCTGCTGAACAGCTTGAGGCGCTTTCGCCATACAAACCAGCCGACAGCAACAACGATCACCACCCCCAACGCAGCCAGGAGCCACTGCACCCTTTCGTCGTGCACTGCGGCAGAGAACAGTTCTTCGAACCATCCCATGACGACACGCTGCAGCCATTCCAGCAGACTTTCGCCACCGCCCATCAGTTCGCGGTTGTAGTCGTGCCGGCCATCCTGTTGCCACATGGCAACCTGCGCGCTGTCTATCTGTAAGGTATCGAGAGCCTCCAAGGTCTTATCTGCAATTAGACGTTATCGAACTGGTCAAAATGGTCAATATGTTGGGCAACGCCACGTCCGTCGATTTTGTCGGCAGCATGACCATACTGGATAGTGATACCCACTATTGAGAGGGTCGAGGCAACCATCATACCAAAGCATTGAAGAATGCAGAACAGGTACTGCGTAAAGCTGAAAAGGAACGAGCCCGTCATGCCGGCATCACCATCGTGTGCCAACGTAAAGATATGTTTAGTGATAATCATCACATACCAAGGCATCGTGGTGACCATCTCGAAAATGGTACTCACAAGTCCTATCACAAACGACACAGCAAACACGCCTGCCCATGTAGCAAAGCCCAAGCGGAAGGCCTTCATAAAGGCATTGACAACTGAGCATTCTGGCTCCAGCATATAGATGGGCGTCACCAGCAGTAGGGGTATTGTCACAGCGACAACGGCCAAGATAATGAACAGATATATCGGGAGAATGGCAAAGCGCATGCTGCTAAACAGGAAGGTGAGGCCTACTAATACCACCACCAGCGCAATCGAAGCCACGATGCACAGCACCAGTGTCACCAGCGACAAAACGAGGGAACGCTTTGCATAATACCATAGGCGGGGGTTCAGCTCCTCGAAACTGACTTCCGTCATTTTCTTATCGGTGAAGAAAACGAAGTAAATCACGGCATAGACTACTGCACTGAGAGCTATAAAGGCCGCTCCGTAGCAGACAAAAGTGCCAAACAGATTGATGAACCACTCCAATATATTGTCATAGTTACGATAAAGGCCTGATCCATACATGGTAACTCCCATCATGCCAGTAAGCATGCCAGAATAATCGGAAACGAGATTATTCGTAAAGAAGGCCAGTATCACACTGATTGGCAGCAACAGATAGGTCTCGTAGCGCAACAGCAAGCGCCAGTTGCTGCGGATAAATTCTATGGTGTCCGACAATTTCCTTCCGAAGTCTCGTGTAACGTAGAGTTCAGTTTGTAGTTTTTCCTGATTCATGATGTTTTAAATATGGTAATACAACAAAATAATAGACAATAAAAAGAGCCGAGAACGCGATGATGCCTAGGCGCCATGCATCGCCCATGTCCACATGGCGAGTGGCAAAACTCTCGATAAAGCCAGCCACGATGAACACAGGCACCGTACCAACAACAATCTTCAAACCGCGTTTCACACCCCGGCGGAAGGCATCCATACGGGAATAAGTGCCGGGAAACAGCCATCCATTGCCCATGGCCAGACCGGCAGCACCGGCAATGACGATGGCAGAAATCTCCAGCGTGCCGTGCAACCAGATGGCCAATGCCGACTCATAGAGCAGCCCATGCTGAGCAAAGAAGGTTTGAAAAGCACCCAGCATCACCGCGTTCCGCATGAGAAGAAAACCCGTACCAAGACTTGTAAAGATGCCCATGACAAAGATAAAGAAAGACACCCTGACATTGTTCAGGGTAATCTGTACAAACATCGCACCCTCTTCCGTACTATCATAGACCGCCATCGGCGACCCCTTAGCGATATTGTCGAGCGTCATATCCACATAGCTATCGCCCATGATGAGGCGCGAGAACTCTGGATCGAACCATTGCGACAAAGCACCAACAAAGGAGAACAGCAGAAAAATCAGCAGTGACCAGCGCAACTCGCGACGGGCATCCCACATAGTGGCGGGCACCTCTTGGGTCCAAAACGTATAGATACGGGTCCAGCGCTCACGCTTGTTGCGGTATATCTTGTTGTGTATAGATATACCGAGGTTGTTCAAATAGAGCGTGATACGTGACTGTGGATAGTGTGTCTGTGAGAAAGCCAGGTCTGAAGTAACGTCGATATAAGCATCTGCCAAATCATCAGGCGTAGAAAAGACCTCTTCTTCGAGCACCTTTTCATAACGTCTCCATTTGTCAAGGTTTTGTCTGATAAAAGTTACTTCTTTCACTGACGGTTATTGGATTGACTAATTTCGTGGGCAAAAGTATATAAAAAAACTTATACTTGCAACGATTTTAAAGAAAAAACACTAATTTTGCAGCGATTTCAAACTAAACCTTGCCAAAATATGTCGGAACCAAGTTTTCTTACAGGACAATACGTGCAACTGCAGCTGACACCCGCCAGTGTGGGCGACCGCATCGCTGCACAGTTGATAGACTGGTGCGTCATGCTGGCCTACGCAGTCTTGATGGCAAGGGTCCTGAAAGAACTGAATGCCGGATTCTCAACCAATATCTTAGTGGTGGTTCTGCCCTTATTTTTCTATACGCTGCTTTGCGAACTGTTCAACAACGGACAGTCGGTTGGAAAGATGCTGATGAAGACGCGCGTGGTGAAAGCCGATGGCTCGACACCGACCATTGGTGCTTTCCTGATTCGCTGGCTGATGTATCTGATTGACGGTCCTATGCTGAGCTATGCCGGTGTGCTGGTCATGATACTGAACCGACGCAACCAGCGCATAGGCGACATGGCCGCAGGCACAATGGTCGTCAAACTGAAAAAATACAAGGATATCCAGGTCAGCCTGGACGAGTATGACTTTCTGGAAAGCAACTACAAGCCGCGCTACCCGCAGGCTGCCGACCTATCGTTAGAGCAGATAGAGATTATCAGTCGCACACTGGCCATGAAAAACGATGACTTCCTGCCACGCACTGCCGCCCTGGCCAACAAGGTGGCACAGAAGCTGGGCATAGAGCGGCAGGAAGCCAGCGATACAGCATTCTTACAGCGCATCGTACGCGATTATCAGTACTATGCGCTTGAGGAAATCTAATTAAATCTTCGAGGTTTGTGCTCTGAGCCATTCGTTCTCTTCATCGTTTAGACAAGGAGAAAGACGCTCATAGACCAGAGCATGATAGTCGTTGAGCCATTGGCGCTCTTCGTCGGTCAGCATCTCCATCATGATGGGGCGCTTATCGATAGGACAAAGCGTGAGGGGCTCGAACTGCAGATAGCGGCCAAAGGCGGTCTCCATGGCCGGTACCACCAACAGCGTGTTTTCTACGCGGACACCAAACTTCCCTTCCAGATAGAGACCTGGCTCATCGGTGATGGTCATGCCGGCCACGAGCGGAGCTGGTTTCCATTCCATGCGGAACTGGTGGGGACCTTCGTGCACGTTGAGGTAGGATCCGACGCCATGGCCCGTGCCATGCAGGTAGTTCAGTCCTTCGCGCCACATATACTGGCGGGCCAGCACATCCAGTTGGGTGCCACTGGTGCCCTCAGGGAAGATGGCACGCGACAGGGCGATATGGCCTTTCAGCACCAGCGTATAGATCTTTTTCTCTTCGTCGGTCACCGGTCCTAAGGCTATGGTACGGGTGATGTCTGTCGTTCCGTCTTGATACTGAGCACCACTGTCCAACAGCAACAGTCCTTCGGGTTTCAGATGTATGGCCGTGGCGGGCGTTGCCTCATAATGCACAATGGCACCATGGGCAGCATAGCCTGCAATGGTATCGAAAGACAAGTCGCGATAGAGCGGTTGCTCGGCACGCAGGGCGGTGAGCTTCTCGTCAATGGTCAGCTCTGTCAACTGCGTCACGTCAGGATGCTCCGTCAGCCACTTCAAGAACTTCACCATCGCTACGCCGTCTCTCAGCATCGCTTTGTGGTAACCTTCTATCTCAACATCGTTCTTCAGCGTCTTCATGCGCTTCACGGGCGACTCGGACTCAACCACCTTTCTGGTCACCATCTGCGAGAGGGTGTAGTTCACCTCGTCGGGGTCCATCAGGATGTTGTATTCGAAATAGTGCTTCAGCCCATCGGCAATCTCTTCGTAGCCACGGATCATCACGCCCTCGGCAGCCAGATACGCCTTGACCTCGTCGGTCAGCTTTACGGGATTGACATAGAGCGTTGCTTCGACAGACGACACCAACAGATAGGCCACAAACAGCGGTGTGCAGTGCACATCGGTACCACGCAGGTTCAGCGTCCAGGCAATATCATCGAGCGATGCCATCAGCATACCGTTGGCATGCTGACGACGCAGAGCCTTTCGGATGCGCGCCAGTTTGTCGTGTGCCGTCTCGCCGGCATACTCCAGTGGTTGCAACTCAATCTTGTTCTCGGGGATGGCCGGACGATCCTGCCATATCTGCTTCAGCGGGTCTAGATTGGTGCGCAGCGTGAGTCCTCCCTGCTGACGCAGTTCCTGGATCAGGTCGCGCACATCGCGCGTCGAACTGACCATGCCATCGATGCCCACCTCGGGACTTTGGATGGTCTTCAGCTCTTGTCCCAGCCACTCTGCAATGGTCGGCGTACCAGGCATCTTCAGCTTCATCAACTGAAACTCGGTATCCTTGAGTTGGTCGGCGGCAGCAATGAAATAGCGGGAGTCTGTCCATAGCGCAGCACTGTGAAGCGTCACCACGGCAGTGCCTGCCGAACCATCGAACCCGCTGATCCACTCACGTCCCTTCCAGTGGTCGGGCACATACTCCCCCTGATGCGGATCGGTGCTGGGGAAAATAAAAGCGCTCAGATGCTCGCGGCGCATCAGTTCGCGGAGCGCTGTCAGTCGTTCTGATATCATCATTGATCTTTTTTCTTTTCTGCAATTAAACAAGATATCGCAAAATTAATACTTTTTCCCTCAACCGCCAAGGAAAAAGGAGTTTTTGTCATTGACCGGTGACCGTTGAACATTGAAAAGCGTTAGTTTTACGAGGCAATAGCAGCCTGGTCAATAACCAATAGTCAATGATCAATGAAACAAAAGTGCCACTTTTACGTCGCATCTAGAGTCTAGAAGTCAGCATTCTAAAGTCTAGAGCCGCTCCATCTAAAGTCTGGAATTGCTCCATCTAGAGTCTAGAATGACCGTTTCTAGAGTCTAGATGCGGAGCAAAACTTATACTATTGGAGGACAAAAGGGCCACTTTTAATTTGCAAAACGTACGGAGTAGGTCGTCCATTCAGGTCAAACTAAAGCATGAAACGACGACGGAGCCGGCGTTATCACAATTAAACGAGAGAAAGAGCTCGCGGTCTATCTCCCAGTAAAACATGATCTATATATTCAACACTCTGATAATAGCACAGAACAACATATATAAAAAAAATGACATAAAATTTGGAAAATACAAATATATCCTTTATATTTGCAGATAATAACTAGTAACCCAACTCATTGTCCATCAAAGGAATGGACTTTAATACCAACCTTATGAAGAAACTTTTTATACTTCAAGTGTTCACACTTTTCACCTTGGGCGTCTTTGCAGGCCATCCAATTGAAGAAACGATGCAGGAAGAGGTAGGACTAAACCTTCGAAAAATCACCGACGACAATTTGAGTTTAGGTCATATTTACACAACCAGGCCGTATTCGTTCCAGTCAAGCATCATTGGTTGCTCTGCCAAGCAGAAATTCTATTGGACTACATTCCGCCGCATGGACATCTCACCAGATGGCAACGAACTGGCCTACATTAACATCAGCGACAAAAAGGGCAATGTCATGATTAGAAAGGCTACGGTTATAAGCGCTGCTACACAACGTACGTTTCGTAATGTAGGAAGTGTCTCATGGGGAAGTGATGACAAGGTTTACTTTGCTGACTACACCAATGGCAGCAACAGTAAAATCTGTGTAATCAACTCGCATGCAGGTAGCGTGATGCAACAAATCACAAACGCAGCCAGTGATGACGATCCTATATTGGCTGCCGATGGAAAGACCCTATTCTTCACACGTTACGAAGGTAACGGCGGTGCATCAATATGGTCTTATAATCTGGAAGACGGCTCACTTATTTCTTGTGCAAGAGGATACAATCCTTGGCCCGTGGGCAACAGCAACGAAGAATTCCTTTGCGTGCGCAACACTGCCAGAGGTCAGAGTGAGATATGGCTCGTCAACTATGTAAAAGGTCAGGAAACGCTTATTCTCAGCGATGAAGAGAGAGGATTCACAAATCCCACCATGTCGCCAGACGGCAAATGGATAGTTTGTGAGGGCAACTCAAAATCAAGTGTCTCAAGGAAACAGAATCTCGACTTGTTTGCCGTTCGTATTGATGGCACGCAGTTCACCCAACTCACCTACCATCCTGCCATGGACTGCTGTCCAGTATTCTCAAAAGACGGAAAGACAATTTTCTTCTTGTCTAACCGCTCACAAAAGAAGACCATCCATTGCAATATCTGGAGTATGAAGTTCCCGTTCTAACACAATACTAAATCTTTTTATTTTATGAAGAAGACAATCTTTATCCTTAGTCTGCTTTGCATGATGATTGGTATCCAGCATGCAAATGCCCAGAGATACACAACAGCCAATTGGTGGAACACGCCGCCCGAAAGTTGGCAGTTTTTCGCAGGTGCAGACATAGCATTTCCTGGCAGTAGCCCCGCTTTTGGCGTGCATGCAGGTATGGTTAAGAACGTTGGTTTCTACGGCAGGATACTACTCAACGGAACATTGAAGGACGATTCGCATCAATATTCTGGTTATTATGAAGATATTGGCTATTACTACATGCTAAAAAACGGCAAAGCCAATCATGTATTTCAAGCTGCTACCATAGGTGGAATGCTGCGCTTATGGTGTCCTATTTATCTGAATTTAGGTGTAGGCTTGGCTAATAGCCAGGTTAGTTACAATCTTAGATATGGTGATTATATTGTTCGTGATAATGATACTTATGCTTTGGGTGGAGAAGCCGGTCTTTCTTTGCGTATCAACAATCTAATGATTGGTGCGGGATATATGAACTTTCACGGTGGAGATGTCGGAGCCGTATCATTCAACGTCTCGTATTGCTTTTAATCACTAAACAACAATGACTATGAAACAGATAAGAAACATTTATCATGCAATCATTCTCGGTCTACTAGTTGGAATGACAAGTTGCACAGACGTTCATGATATATCCGAGTGGTCTTTAAAACGCTTTCCCACAACAATAACTGCTGGAGATGCTACTGAGGTAAATGCGCAAACAGCATACATATCGTATGGCACTGATGACGGAAATACGAGCCGTGGCAGCGGATCTTATGGTAGTCTTGATGTGCGGTTATACGTAAGAAATGACACGGTATTTGAGCAATATTACAGAAAATATAATGTATCAAGTTCATCATATCCAAGATACAACGAATGGAAAATCGAAGGTCTGGAACCAAACACGACATACTATTACTGCGAGTATGTGAGTGATTATGCAGGACAAGTAGTACGTAGTGAGTGGAAAAAATTTACAACGCCCCAAGAAGCTGAAGTAGATTGCGCATGGCATGGAAAAAACGATGTTACATACATGTTTGACATTACCATCGAGAAGTTCAAGGGAACGCCAAAAGAAATCGGAATGTTGTATGGTACATCGTATAATTTGACTATGTCAAACTACGGCTTGAAATATACATATACCACCACGCCATCAAATCCAGACGGGATATCGCCATGGTATTTGTATTTCAATATACAACGCAGCGATTTTGACTACAACAATTACTCATGGTTCTACTATAGAGCCTATCTAAAAGACGAAAATAACAATTATTTCTTTAGCGATGTTAAGACTGCATATCCCTAAGACCATGGTTTTGGCAAATGCAGTTTACAAAAGGCTACCTATTATCAATATTTAACGTTATTAAATGCGGAAGTTCTGACTTTACTTCCGCATTTTTTTTGTAATTTTGCAGCATTCAAGAATAACAGTAAATAATATAAAAAACACTAAAGAAATTATGGCATTTTTAACTGACGAGAAATTGGTAATTGTTGGTGCCGGTGGTATGATCGGTTCTAACATGGTTCAGAGTGTGCTGATGCTGGGTCTGACTCCTAACATCTGCTTGTATGATATTTATGAGCCCGGTGTTCATGGCGTTTACGACGAGATGTGCCACTGCGCCTTCCCCGGTGCAAACATCTCTTACACCGTAGATCCTAAAGAGGCTTTCACTGGTGCTAAGTACATCATCTCTTCTGGTGGTGCTCCCCGTAAGGAGGGTATGACCCGTGAGGACCTGCTGAAGGGTAACTGCCAGATCGCAGCTGACTTCGGTGAGAACATCAAGAAGTACTGCCCAGACGTGAAGCACGTGGTTGTAATCTTCAACCCCGCTGACGTTACCGCTCTGACAGCCCTGATTCACTCAGGTTTGAAGCCCAACCAGCTGACCTCTCTGGCAGCACTCGACTCTACCCGTCTTCAGCAGCAGCTGGCTCAGGAGTTCGGTGTACGTCAGGACAAGGTGACTAATGCTTACACCTACGGTGGTCACGGCGAGCAGATGGCTGTATTCGCCAGCAAGGCTCTGATCGACGGCAAGCCCCTCTGCGAGCTTCCTCTCTCTGAGGAGCGTTGGGCAGAGATCAAGCACATGACCACACAGGGTGGTAGCAACATCATCAAGCTCCGTGGCCGCTCTTCATTCCAGAGCCCTGCTTATCAGGCTGTGAAGATGATCGAGGGTGCTATGGGTGGTGAGCCTTTCAAGTGGCCTGCTGGTTGCTATGTAAACGCTTACGGCTTCAAGAACGTGATGATGGCTATGCCTACCGTTATCGACAAGGACGGTGTGCACTTCACACAGCCCGAGGGTACTGCTGAGGAGATGGCTGCACTGCAGGCTTCTTACGAGCACCTGCAGAAGATGCGCGACGAGATCATCTCTCTGGGCATCATCCCCGCTGTAGAGGACTGGGCAAAGGACAATACCAACCTGTAAGCAATTGATAATTGATAGTTGATAATTCTTGGCAAAGCCAAGCGGCGGAGCCGAGCGGACAATTAACAATTCAGGTATGGCTTTGATTAAATCATATCGCGGTCTCGCTCCCAAATGGGGGCGAGACTGTTATTTTAGTGAGAATGCCACCATCGTGGGTGATGTAACGATGGGCGACGAGTGCTCGGTGTGGTTCAACGCGGTGGTACGTGGCGACGTGGCCCCTATCACCATCGGCAACTGCACCAACATTCAGGACGGCAGTTGTGTGCACGTGACCCACGAGACGGGGCCTACACACATTGGCAACTACGTGACGATAGGCCACAACGTGACGGTGCATGCCTGCACCATCCACGACAACGCACTAATAGGTATGGGCTCTACCCTACTGGACGGTTGCGAGGTGGGCGAAGGCGCAATAGTAGCGGCAGGAGCCCTGGTGCTACAGAACACCAAGATTCCTGCCGGTGAGATATGGGGAGGCGTGCCTGCTAAGTATATCAAGCCTGTACGTCCGGGACAGACCGACAATGCCAAGCACTACGTAGAATATTCGAAATACTATCTTAACGAACAGAACGGAGAGTAGCTACGACATACTCGCTCTGGGTGCCAATGCGGAACTTACCGCCCCAGATGCCTATGCCCGACGAGACATAGTACTGGGTGGCGCCACGCTGATGACTGCCCCACGAGCATTCGTAGAGGCGATCCGTGATCCAAGATATTGGCCACACCTGTCCACGATGGGTGTGGCCACTTAGTTGAAAGTCAACGCCTGCAGCCTCGGCACGCTCCAGATTGTAAGGCTGATGATCGAGGACAATGGTGTAAAGATCGCGGTTGGTCACCAACTCATCAATCGGCATGCGGTGCAGGTTTGTACGGTCGTCGCGGCCCACAACGACCAGACTTCTATCGACGACGGCAGCCTCATCCACCAGCAAATGGATGCCAGCAGCCAGATAGAACTGGTGGGCTTCTGGCACACCGGCATAGAACTCATGATTGCCCAAGCAGGCATAGACGGGTGCCTTAATGCGACGAAACTCCTCGGCCATGTTTTCTTCTAAGAGCGGACGCATGCTCATGTCGATGATGTCGCCTGCTATCAGCACATAGTCTGGATGTTCGGCATTGATCATATCCACCCAACGGTGCAACTCAGTGCGGGGGTTATGATAGCCTAGGTGCAGGTCGCTCAGCATCACCAGCTTCAAGGGCTTGCGAAGGGTCTTAGTGGTGGTAAGGTTCAGCTCCACTCGTTTCTTGTGATGATACTTCAGGTTGCCGGCCATGAACACCACAAACATGCCCAAGGTGATGGCCATGGTGGTATAGAAGTTTTGGTGCAACCACGCTGCAGGTATCAGACGCACAAGACGGCCAAGGTCGAGCACCAGAAAGATGAGCACCAGGTAAAGCAGCACGATGACAGAACTGTCGCCCACGTCATAGCTCAGGCGAGCTAGGCCCAGCGGCAAGTGGTCGATCACACGACCCAGATTAAGAAACAACAGGAAGAAAGACAATAGGCCAAAGCCTATCAGACCGCCACGGAACCAGGGCGACAAGGGCACTAATGTCCATACGTGCCAACCAATATATGCGATGCCCAGCAGAGGCATCAGCAAGAAAACCATCATCCACATAAATCTCATTATTTTGTTTTTTGAGGTACAAAAATACGAAAGTTTTTGTGTTTACAAAAATCATTTGTATCTTTGCAACATCGAATAACATTTTTAAACGATGGAGCTACGCCGAAGAATAGCCCTTGAGGCCAACCGCTTGCGCAACCATAACCTGCAACAACTACACCCTTTACGACAGTTGTTTTGGGAGTGTACCTTGCGCTGCAACGTGCACTGCAGGCATTGTGGCAGCGACTGCAAGCACGAGGCGCAACAGGCCGACATGCCTCGCGAGGATTTCTTCCGCGTGCTGGACAGCGTAGCCCGCAAATGTAATCCCAACGAGGTCTTTATCATTCTGAGCGGCGGCGAACCGCTGATGCGCGACGACCTGGAACTGTGTGGCCGCGGCATCATGGAACGGGGCTTCCCTTGGGGCATGGTGACCAACGGTCTCTACCTCGACGAAGAGCGGTTTAGGGCACTCCGGCAGGCAGGCCTCTGCTCGGTGGCCATCAGTCTGGACGGACTGGAAGACAACCACAACTGGCTGCGCTGTCATCCGGAGAGTTTCAAGCGTGCCAGCGCTGCCATCGACCTGCTGGTGAACGATGGCGACATCAAGTATGACGTGGTGACGTGCGTGAACCAGCGCAACTACGACCAGCTGAACGACATCAAGGAGTTTCTGATAGAGAAGGGCGTCAGCGACTGGCGCCTGTTTCCCATCTTCCCGATGGGACGAGCCGCCAACGACCCGCTGTTGCAACTGCCACCCGACAAGACACGCGGTCTGCTGGACTTCATACGCGACACACGACACGAGGGACGCATCCGTGCCAACTATAGCTGCGAGGGCTATCTCGCAGACTACGAAGGTGAGGTGCGCGACTGGTTGTTCCGCTGTGCTGCCGGCATCACCGTCGGGTCGGTGCTCATCGATGGCGCTATCGGGGCATGCACCAGCATCCGCTCTGACTTTTCACAGGGAAACATCTACCAAGATGACTTTATGGAGGTGTGGGAGAACCGCTACCAGCCTCATCGACATCGCGAATGGATGAAACGTGACCAGTGTGCCAACTGCAAACACTGGCGATACTGTGAGGGCAACGGGCTACATCTGAGGACAGCGGAAGGGCGACTGATCAAATGTAGCTTAAAAGAGATCATGTAAAAAGGGGATTAAAAAAGAGAATACTAAAGAAGACTGAACATAAACACTTGAGGATATGAAAAAGAAAGTACTGAAGACTACGAACATCTTGCTGACCGGTGCGATTGCAGCACTGGGCTTTGGTGCCTGCAAATCGAGCAAGAACGTAGTAAAGGAGACAAAGCCCGCACCTGCTCCGGAGATGATCAAAGAGGGAGATATACGCGTGGTCTATGGACCACCACCTGCCTATCTGCAGAAGGAGAAGCCTGACACCATCAAAACAAAAGAGGCGAAAGGCAAGAAAAAGTGAGAAACGAAAAGCGGCTATGCTCGATGCACAGCCGCTTTTCATTTTTATTTGATTTGTACGCCGCTCAACACTTTTTGTGTGGCACCAGCCAGTTGTTGCACCAGCTTGCCGGCTTCCTGACCGGCGGACGTTATCTTTTGAGCATCAGCATCAAAGAGATTCATCTGACGCTCGAAGTCTTCATAACTTGAAATCTCTAATCCTCCACCGCAGGCTTTCAACTTCTGGGCCTCCTGGAACTTCTGATTGTTGGGACCAAAGAACACGGGAACATCCCACACGGCGGCCTCCAACGTGTTGTGGATGCCAACACCAAAACCGCCACCGACATAGGTCACATCACCATAGCGATAGATGCTGCTGAGCAGGCCGAAGCAGTTGATGATGAGAACGTCGAAAGATGAGAGTTGAGAGGTGAGTGTTGAGAGGTGAGATTCTGCCTCCGTATAGCGGATGACCTTGCGACCTTCGAGCAGTTTCTCGATTTGCTGGAGGTGGTCTTCACCTATCACGTGAGGGGCGATAATCAGTTTCCAATCCTTATGCTGATTGAAATACTTGATGAAGATCTCCTCGTCGGGCTGCCACGAAGAGCCGGCCACAAACACATGTGGAGCATCCTTAACGAAAGCCTCAACGATGGGCAACTGCTTGGCAGCGGCCTTGATCTGGAGCACACGATCGAAACGGGTGTCACCAACCACCGTCGTATTGGTCAGGCCAATGCCTGCCAGCAACTCACGACTCTTCTCGTTCTGCACGAAGAAATGGGTGAAGCACTTCAGCACACGACCATACTGACGACCATACCAGCGGAAGAACACCTGTCCGTCGCGGAAGATACTGGACACGCTATATACGGGTACATGGCGATGCTTCAGTATGTGCAGGTAGTTGTACCAAAACTCATACTTGATGAAGAAAGCCATCTCTGGACGTATGATGCGCAGGAAACGACGTGCATTGGTGATGGTGTCGAGGGGCAGATAGGTAATGATGTCGGCACCCTCGTAGTTCTTGCGCACCTCATAGCCTGAGGGTGAGAAGAACGTGAGCAGGATCTTGATGTCGGGATGCTCGCGCTTGATCTGTTCGATCAAGGGACGGCCCTGCTCAAACTCGCCCAACGAGGCTGCATGGAACCACACATAGCGAGCATTGGGATCTACCTTTTCGCGCAACACGCGGAAAGCATCGCGCTCACCACGCCACATCTTACGCACCTTCTCGTTGAAGCGGCTATAGATAGCCACTCCAAGAAGATATAGATATATGATCAGGTTGTATAACATTAGCCCAGCACTTCGATGGCACGTTTCATTCTGGCAATGGTTTCATCCTTGCCCAAGAAGGCTGAGATATCGAACATGCCAGGACCCTTACCCTCACCAACGAGCGTCAGACGCCAAGCATTCATCACGTTGCCCAACTTATACTCTTTCTGTTCAACCCAAGCGTGAACAATCTGTTCCTGGTTCTCGAGCGAGAAGTCCTCAATACCCTCAAGCACGCCGATGAGCTCGGTCATCACCTGAGCAGAGTCTTCCTTCCAGCGCTTCTTGGCTGTCTTCTCGTCATAGGCGGTGGGAGCCTCAAAGAAGAATGAACAGAGAGGCCACAGCTCCTTGACGAAACTGATACGGTCTTTCATCATCTCGCAGACCTTAACGATGCGGTCGAACGAGTCATTGACGCCATGAGCACGCACCTCGGGTTCCCACAGACGGGCAATCTCCTCTGCACTCTTCTTCAGGACATACTCGTGGTTAAACCAGATGCCCTTCTCGTAGGCGAACTTAGCGCCGGCCTTTGAACACTTAGAGATATCGAACAGAGGCACCAGTTCGTCGAGGGTGAAGAGCTCCTGCTCGGTGCCAGGGTTCCATCCCAACAGAGCAAGGAAGTTGATGACAGCCTCGGGGAAGTAACCCTGCTCACGATAGCCCGTAGAGGTGACGTTGCCCTGCTCATCTTTCCAGTCGAGGGGGAACACGGGGAAACCAAGACGGTCGCCATCGCGCTTAGACAACTTACCCTTGCCATCGGGCTTCAGCAACAAGGGCAGGTGGGCAAAGCGGGGCATAGTGTCCTGCCAGCCAAAGGCCTTGTAGAGCAGCACATGCAAGGGGGCACTGGGCAACCACTCCTCACCACGGATCACGTGGGTGATCTCCATCAGGTGGTCATCAACGATGTTGGCCAGGTGATAGGTGGGCAGCTCGTCGGCACTCTTATAGAGCACCTTATCATCGAGGATGTCGCTCTTCACGCGCACCTCACCGCGAATCATATCGTCAACAAGCACTTCCTCGCCAGCGTCAATCTTGATGCGCACCACATACTGCTTGCCCTCGGCAATCAGCTTCTCCACCTCTTCCTGAGGCATGGTCAGCGAGTTGCGCATCATGGTGCGGGTCTTATTGTCGTACTGGAAATTCTCGATCTCCTCACGCTTCTGGGCCAACTCCTCGGGGGTATCAAAGGCGATATAAGCCTTACCGTTGTCCAGCAGCTGCTTCACATACTTCTTGTAGATGTCGCGACGCTCGCTCTGACGATAGGGGCCATGCTCACCACCGAAAGATACGCCTTCGTCGAACTTGATGCCCAACCAGTTGAAGGCTTCGATGATGTAGGCCTCAGCCTGGGGCACAAAGCGCGTGGTGTCGGTATCCTCAATACGGAACACCAGATCGCCACCATGCTGCTTGGCGAACAGATAATTGTACAAGGCGGTACGTACGCCACCGATATGAAGGGGTCCTGTGGGACTGGGTGCAAAGCGCACCCTCACTTTTCTTTCTGCCATGTGTTTTTTTAGTTCTTTTTATATTTTGGTGCAAAGGTACTAATTTTTAATCATTCAGCCATCAATTTTCCTAATTTTATTTAAATAGGTGTAACGTGGCGATTCGGGGGTGACGCAATCAAACCTTTTGAAGCCGTTTCACCGCTGTCACATTGCTATAATTTCGGTTAAAACCTTGGTTGTATGCGAAATAATGTATAAATTTGCTGCCAGAAACAAAGACTTATCTACATGAAAGGTATTAACTTTAAGATAGAACTGACGTGGCAAGACATCGCAAAACGCATTGCCCTGATGCTTGGCACCGTACTCTTCATCGTGTGGTTTATGCCACGAGACAACAAGCCTTCGTTCAAAGTGGAGATGGACAAGGTGTGGCGGCATAACGACCTGATAGCACAATTCGACTTCCCCGTTTACAAAAGCGACTCTGTGATACAACAGGAAAGAAGACAGGTGCTGAAGGACTATGAGCCATACTACATCTACGACAAGGAGAAAGGACAGCAAATGGAGCATCTGTTTATCACGGAGATAAGACAGAAGCAACCTGGACTTTCCGGCAGTTTTATCAACGCGGTAAGCTCTCGCATTCGCGTACTCTACAAGCAGGGCATTGTGGATACGAAGAAACCCATGAAAGTGGCAGAAGACACGGTGAGAGCGATACGCCGCATTGACGACAAAGAGGCCACAAGCATTGACGCCGGTTCGGTGCTGACCCCCGTGGAAGCCTACGAACGACTGAGGCTGGACCCAGGCCTGATGTACTACCACGAGGCCATCTCTAAGATGGACATCAACAACTATCTGGTACCCAACCTGACCTACGACAAGTCGCGCAGCGAGGAGAGCATGGAAGACCTGGTGGCCAGCGTGCCACTGGCTATTGGCGTGGTGCAACGAGGTCAGAAGATTGTGAGCCGTGGCGATCTGGTTGACGAGCATACGTTTCAGATCATCACCTCGTACCTGAAAGAGATAGAACTGAGACATAAGTCTGAATCCACCTTTAACAGTACGGTAGTGGGCGAACTGCTCTTTGTGACACTACTCATAGGTGCTTTCACCATCTATCTGAGCATCTATCGCCGCGACTATTTCGAGCGTATTCGCTCGGCCATGATGATCTATGCACTCATCGTGCTGGCCACGGTGGATGCGTCGCTGCTGGTAGAACACAACCTATTCCATGTGTTCCTGCTGCCTTTCGCCATCGTGCCCATCTTCATCCGCGTGTTTATGGACTCACGAACGGCCTTCATGGCTCATGTGGTGGTGGTGCTGATCTGTGCCACCATGCTGCAACGCCCACTGGAGTTTATATCCGTAGAGATAGCTGCAGGACTGGCAGCCATCTTCTCGCTGAGGGAACTGTCGAGCCGTTCACAACTGTTCTGGACCGCCATCATCACATCGAGTGTGGCCATGCTGGCCAACCTGGCAGTGTTTATGATTCGTTCTGGCAACATCGAGCGCATAGAGCATACTGAATATGTGTTCCTGGTGCTGAGCGGCATCATCCTGTTCTGCTGTTACCCTCTACTCTATCTCATCGAGAAGTTCTTCGGGTTTACGTCAGACATCACGCTGATTGAGTTGAGCGACATGAACAAGGACCTGCTGCGACGCATGAGCGAGGTAGCGCCCGGCACCTTCCAGCACTCTATCCAGGTGGGCAACCTGGCTGCTGAGATAGCACGTAAGATTGGCGGCAACCCGCAACTGGTGCGTACGGCAGCTCTGTATCACGACATCGGCAAGACACAGAACCCCATCTACTTCACCGAAAACCAATCGGGCGGCATCAGTCCTCACGACCAACTATCGTATATTGAGAGCGCACAGATGATCATCAGCCACGTCACCGAGGGACTGAAACTGGCCAACCAGCATAACCTGCCCAACCAGATTCGTGACTTTATTGCCACACACCACGGCCTGGGCAAGGCAAAATACTTCTATATCAAGTATAAGAACGAGCATCCCGACGAGGATATCGATGAACTGCTGTTCACCTATCCCGGTCCTAACCCGTTCACCAAGGAGCAAGCCATCCTGATGATGGCCGACGCCGTGGAGGCTGCTTCACGCTCGCTGCCAGACTATACGGAGCAGAGCATCCGCACACTGGTCAACAAAATTGTTAACAGCATGGTGGAAGAGGGCTATTTCCGCGAGTGTCCTATCACCTTCCGCGACATTGCATACGCACAAACCGTGATGATAGAAAAGCTGAAAACAATCTATCACACCCGTATCAGCTACCCTGAAGAGAAGAAAAACGGCGCATAAAATGCACACTTAAACCCACTTTTGTGCAACGAAAAACTGCACAAACTGCACTTTTTGTGCAAGTTTGTGCAGTTTTTTAGTTAATTTATCTTAATCTAGGCGATGTATTAAAAAAGTTTTAAAACAAACTCTATACCTTTGCAGCCGAATTTTTTCAACAAAGTTTTAAATTGAAATGAAAACAAAATCAATTTTGGCCAGCCTTCTGCTGGCAGCAGCCACCACAGCGAATGCAGGTGGTATCTTAACCAACACGAATCAAAGCATCGATTTTTTGAGAAACCCTGCACGCGACGCTGCCATCAGTCTGGACGGTGTTTACTCGAACCCTGCAGGTGTTGTCTTCCTGCCCGAGGGATTCCACCTGGGATTCAACTGGCAATATGCTCACCAGACACGTACCATTGAGTCAACCAGCGAATACTTTAAGTATGGCAAGAAGAACAATGGACAGACCACAAAGACTTATGAGGGTGTGGCCGATGCTCCATGTATTCCCTCTATTCAGGCTGCTTGGAACAAAGGTGACTGGAGTCTGCAGTTCAACTTCTCAGTGCCCGGCGGTGGCGGTGCCTGCAACTTTGACAACGGTCTGGGCTCGTTTGAGCGCGTAGTTGGTAACATTGCCAGCGGACTGATGACGCTCGACGGTGCTGCTAAGCAAATCAACGGCATGCTGAAAATGAATGGTCAGCCAGCTGTTCTGCCTGAATACAATATCATCGGCTACGACATGGACGGCTATATGCAGGGACGCCAGTACTACTTCGGCTTCCAACTGGGTACAGCCTACAAACTGAACGACGACCTGTCGGTATATGGTGGTCTGCGACTGCTCTATGGTACCGCCACCTACAAGGCGCGTATCAGCAATATCCAGGTTGGATTTAGCGGCGACATCGCTCCTTCATACATGAACTTCGGTAGCTTCCTGCCACAGGTAGAAGCTCAGGCTCAGGGCTGTATCAGCACACTGAACGGCATGATCACCCAGGTGAGCAACGGCATGAGTCAGCTGGAGGCTAACAACATGACGAACACACCTCAATACACAGAACTGGCAGCTCAGAAGGCACAGTTGGAGGGCAGTCGCGATCAACTGCACGCCAGCAGCACACGTCTGGCTCAGTTGTCAAAATACTCAGACGGTGTGAACCTGCTCTGCAACCAGTCGAGCGTGGGTATTGCTCCTGTGATTGGTATCGACTATCGCTTCAACCGCTTCAATCTGGCTGCAAAGTACGAGTTTAAGACTGAAATCAGAATGAAGAACGAGTCAACAGTCTTTGAAGCCAGCGAGATTGAATCTGTCAATAAGTTCCGCGACAGCGAGGAGGTGAACGAAGACCAGCCTGCCCTGCTGACACTGGGTGCCATGTGGACGCCCATCGATCCACTGCGTCTGAACCTGGGCGGACACTACTACTTTGACAAGGACGCCAACTGGTATGGCAATACACAGCATAAGCTGGACAACAACTCATGGGAGGTGCTGGCAGGTGCTGAGTGGGACGTCAACGACCGCATCACCATCTCACTGGGTGGACAGCTGACACGCTATGGTCTGACAGATGAATACATGAACGATATGTCGTTCGTAGTAAACAGCTATAGTCTTGGTTTTGGTGCTAACTATAAGGTGAACGACAACATCACACTGAAAGGTGGTTACTTCCAAACCTACTACGACAACTACAAACGCAACAACTATCCCACTGCTGGAGAGAGCGACGCCTTCACCCGTACCAACCGTGTGATCGGTATCGGTTGCGACATCCACATTTAAGAATAAAGAGACCTCCTACAGAGGATCTACATCATAATAGATCTGAAGTGAACTATAACGCTTGTCTTGCAGCAACTGCTGTTGGGCAAGCGTTAAATATTGACGGACCTTGGGCATATCGATGCCGTTCTCAAGTTTGAGAACCATCTTACGGATGCACAAGGTCTTTACTTTTGCCACGGCTGGTTTGTCGGGACCAAGCACACGACCGCCAAACCACTGACGCAGGCGAGTACCGAATTCGAGACTGGCAGTATTGACCACATCATCGTTCTTGTGTTTCAGATACACGTAAATCAGGCGATAATAAGGAGGATAATGGAACAACTGACGCTCGGCCACCATGTCTTGATAGAGCGCCTGATAGTCATTGCGAACCACCTGCTGAATGACAGGCAACTGAGGATTCTTCGTCTGGAGAATCACCAAGCCACGCTTTCCCTTACGACCGGCACGACCACTCACCTGTGCCATCATCATGAAGGCGTGCTCATAGGCACGGAAGTCGGGATAGTTGAGCATGGTATCGGCATTAAGGATACCAACCACACTGACCTTATCGAAGTCAAGACCCTTACTGATCATCTGAGTGCCAATGAGCAGATTGGTACGTCCGGCAGAGAAATCGCTGATAATACGCTCGTAGGCATTGCGGGTGCGCGTGGTGTCGAGGTCCATACGCGAGATACGTGCATCGGGGAAGATATCGCGTATCTGGTCTTCTATCTTCTCGGTGCCATAGCCACGGCCCTGCAGGTCCTTACAACCGCAGGCCGGACACTCGGTGGGGATACGATAGGTGAAACCACAGTAATGACACGTCAGTTGGTTCATACTGCGGTGCAATGTCAGGCTGACGTCACAATGTTCGCAACGAGGCACCCAACCACACTGCTTACATTCTACCATCGGAGCCCATCCTCGACGGTTCTGAAATAGAATAGCTTGTTCGCCACGATCCAAAGCCTCGCGTACGCGTGCTAATAAAAGAGGTGAGAACGGACCATTCATCATCTTACGATGCTGCAGGTCTTGAGTATCCACAACCTGAATCTCGGGCAGTTCGATGCCCTGGTAGCGCTCTTTCAGTTCAACAAGTCCGTACTTTCCAGTCTTCGCATTATGATAGGACTCCACACATGGGGTGGCAGTGCCAAGAAGCACACGCGCGCCCTTCTGCGCCAACATGATAGCAGCACTGCGAGCATGATAGCGCGGCATGGGGTCTTGCTGTTTATAGCTGGTTTCATGTTCCTCGTCAACGATGACCAGCCCCAAGTTCTTAAAAGGCAGGAACACCGCAGAACGAGCACCAAGAATGATGTCGTAAGGATTATCAGAGAGCTGCTTCTGCCATATCTCCACACGTTCGGCATCACTATACTTAGAGTGATAGATACCTAAACGAAGTCCAAAGACGCGCTGCAAGCGCTGCATCATCTGGACGGTGAGTGCAATCTCGGGCAAGAGGTAGAGCACTTGGCGGTGTTGCTCTATCTCGCGCTGAATAAGATGAATGAAAATCTCCGTCTTGCCGCTAGAGGTGACACCATGCAACAGAGTGACGTTCTTCTTCATGAACGACATCAGAATCTGATTGTAGGCATCCTGCTGAGCTGGGTTCAACGCCTTGACGAGCTCTGGGTGTGGCTCACCGCCGTGATTCAGGCGTCCCACCTCCACCTCGTAGGTCTCAAGAAAGCCACGCTTTATCAACTGATTGAGCGTGGGAAGTGTTGCACCGGTGGAGTTCATCAGTTCCTCGCGTGTGATTTCTATCACGCTCTCGCGACAGGTATCGCCATCGATGGTGTCCCATCGCGACAGTGAGAGATAACCAATAAAGGCTTCCAACTGTTTGGGAGCGCGCTTCAAAATGTTGAGCGCCACATGCAGAGAAGCCTCCTGACGGTAGTTGGCGGTCAGACGGATATAAGTCTCTGTACGAGGACGATAGCCATCTTCTGCCTTCAGTCCTGCAGGAAGAGCAGCCTTATAGACCTCGCCAATGGGCGACATATAATAATCGGAGATCCATTGCCATAGCCTGAGCTGCTGTGGAAACAGAATGGGGGAAGAGTCTATCTGCTGAAGAATATCCTTCACGGCATAGCCTTCTGGCTTCTGCTGATGAAGACGAGCAATGATAGCAATATAGGTCTTGCTTTTACCAAAGGGTACCAACACACGCATGCCTGTTGCCACTGTGCTTTCCATCGACTGAGGAACAGCATAGGTAAAAAGGCCGTCTAACGGCACGGGCAATATGACGTCTGCGTAGGTCAAGCGTTAGAAATAATAAGAAACGGAAATACGCCAAGCGTTGGTCTTAGACTTGGCGGTGTGCATATCTAAATCCTGAAGTTCTGAAGCCAGCGTATCCCAGGTAAAGTCGGCAGTCTTGCCTAGGGGCACGTTATAATAGATGCCAGCTTCAAGGTTGCCACCAATCTTGGCACCCGCACCAAGGTTGATGCTAAGGGTGGTCTCTTGGAAGGTGAAGTGCTTACGATAGTGATCAATGTCTTCCCACTGGAAAGAAGACTTACCCAGATTGTAGCTCAACTGAGGACCAGCACTGACAAAGATGCCCAGCAGATCGCCGATAGACACCCCGAAACGAGCATTGGCCGGCACCACCAGACTTTCTTGTGTGAGCGTGCGTGTGCCCACCTTGATGTTACGCTGATCATAGAGTGCCGACACATCGACAGAGAGTCCCATCACAGGTGTATCTATACGCATGCTGGGACCAATGAAGAAACCTGCACGGTTGCTCTTGTCAAGATCACCACTTGAAAACTCCATAGACGTCAGGTCAAATCCACCCTTGGCGCCTATCTGTATATCTTGCGCGAACGATGACATCGTCAGAAACAATGCCATCGCCGTCAGATATAATCTTTGTATGAACCTCCCTTGTATCATCATATCTAGATATTAATGTCGCTGTCTGCGCACGGAGACACGTGCTGCCGAGGAACCTCCGCCCGAAGAACTCTTCGTTTTGGTCTTCGTCACTTTCTCTTTCTTTGCAGTAGTGCGCGTCCTACGTGTAGCCGTCTTTTTATCCTTTGCCGTATTAGCGGCTACGCTATCGGGCTCTGCAGGTTTCTCTCTTTCACCAAAGATGCCATTGCGGAAATTCTCCAGTTCTTTCTCAATGCGTTTCTGCTCAGAAGACAACTTGGTGGTATCGTTTCCTGCTATCTGCGCCAAGGTCTTACCAAGACGATTCGCCGTCTTATAGATCTTACCCTGATACTTATTCAGTGTGAAATAGTCGTCCATGTTCATCACTGCGGCATCGTTGATATCACTGGTCTTCACGGTTTGACGACTGAGATAAGGTTCCACCTCACTATATTTCACCCAGAACAAGGGATATTTAGCAGCCTCACCACCGAAGTCATCTTCGCGCAACATCACAGGGCACAATGCCAACGGTTTGATATGGAAAGTGGAATTAGCCTGGTTATAATAGGCACTCTCCTTCAGATAGTACATCTTCACCTCAGAAGAAGGAATATCACTGTTATCCACCTTTAGCTTACCGTCTTTCTCCTCATAGAAGATATGATAGTTGTCGAGCACGGTCTTCATGTCAATCTTGGCACTGGCCTCCAGTACCTCGTTGCCATCCAGACGGTATTCGTACACAGGGATATAGCCCTGAAGAGCCAATTTGAAGATATAAGTGAACAGATTCATCTGTTTGCCAACAGGCTCCACAGGATCATAAAGGCCCGCATTAGCTTCATGACTGAGGTCTATCTCGCGGTAGATATCACGACGCCACACCACATCCTCGGGCATATCGAGTGCCGTGGGATACTGAATGCGCATGCGCTGTGTCATTCCCTGAGAATTTGACTGCTGCTGTTTTTTCTCAGCAGTCTGCTGATTACGACGCTGCTTGGGTTGCGCCATTGCGCCACCAGCCACCAGCGTTATCATCAATAAGAATAATAGTCTCTTCATATCTTTCTTAACTCTTATTTCTTCACTACTTCACAATAATCTCCATCGACGTGGGCAACGTACGCTCTATACCATCAGGGCCAATAGCCTTTACACGTGAGATATAGAAGCGGCGATTGCGCGTCAACTTGCGGAAGGTTTCTTTCTGGCGTGCAGAGAACTTACTGCCCTCGCCCACCCAAGGTACGGCATTACCCATGTTATCATAGAACACCGTCTCAAACGAGATAACGCGGAAGCCAATATCCAGGATACCATCATCGATAGCAGCACCGATGCCATCGAGCGACATCAGACTGGCCTTTGACATGCCACCACCCTTGAAACGAACGGGATTACCTTTCTCATCCTTTATATCTATATAAGGTGTAGGATCGGGCAAACGTCGCACACGGAAAGCAAACTGTCCCATCTGCTGAGGGCGACCTGTATTAGTAGAAGTGACAGTGATAATCGCATTCTCACCAATTTTCGACGGACGAGCAATAAACTTGCCAGGACCTGCCGAGGTCAGCGAGCCATTAGTCATCGTGGCCGTAATTTTATTCTGGGGGACACCAGGCACAGAGATGCTGATAGGGTTATTATAGCCAGCATACAACATGTTCATCAAATCAGCAGATACCGTTGCGCTGGGATCCACCACGGTGTACTTCTGTTCAAAGTCGCGACGCAATCTATCACCATTACCATTCACCGTTTCTATAAATCCCTTCAGAGTAAAATCGCCCGTCTTACCGCAGACAGTCTCGTAGAGACCATCTTTCAGGTTCATCTTCTGATTATTGATATAGATATCGGGCACCTGCGTGGTATCCACGGCAGCCATTACGATATGGGCAGAGAACTTGTCACCGCGAACGATGGTCTGCGAGTTAGGAATCACAAAAGCATCAAGTGCATTCACACGGATATCCTTCACATCGACATTTTGAATCAGCGTATGCAGCACTTCCGTCTCTGCATAGCGAACATCACTCTGCAGCTTAGACAACAAAGTGACTGCAGCCGATGTAGGCATAGACTCAAACATATACTCCTGCCAGTTCTTACCCAATCCAGTGTGAGGCACCTCGGTAGTCAGATTGCTTGCAATGATTTTCTGCTGTGCAGGATCGGGCACCATCTTCAACATCCGTTCACGGAATGAGTTGATGGCCTGACGCAGCTCTTCGCCACGACCGCGTCCCGGAGCCAGCATCACCTGGTTGGCAGCTTCAAGGTCTTCCTTGTTCTTGATGTTAGCAGGATCTCCATCTTCACCATCAGCTTCCTTCACAATGGCAAGCTTCAGTTCGGCAGCAAAGTTATAGAGCGAGTCGCACATGTGCTTCACCATCTGAGCCTTGTCATACCACTCCTTCGTCTTCTGAGGATTAGAAGCCATCTGCTGTTCGAAATCCTCATATATTGCAGCACTCTCCTTAGACGCATTGGCCGTCGTGCGATTCAGGCTCTCCTCCACAATAGAGAAGCCGTTGAGCACCTCGTTTGAGACGTTCAGCGCAAGCATAGCCATCAAGACGACATACATCAGGTTGATCATCTTCTGGCGTGGAGATACTGGTCTTTTCTTTATAGCCATAATATAAAAGCCACTTAACTTAGAGGATTCTTAGGCATATTCACCGTCATTGCCTCAATCATACGAGCATAGATCTTATTGAGCTCTACAATCTGATCGGCCATCTTGCGGGTCTGCTCATTGATTTCATCGATAGTACCGATTTGCTGACTTGCACCCTTCAACTGCATCTCGTAAACCTTGCAGATGCCGGTGAGCGTGCGGTTGAGGTTCTCCATTTCCTCACTGTCGCGCGTCAGGCGCTCGCTCTGCACGGATACCTTCTGCAACATCTCGGTGAGTCGTTTCAGTTCATCCACATAATTTGAAGTAGCCTCCTCCAGTTCGGGGTTGACAGCAGGTGCAGGAGATACTACTGTACCGCCAGCCATGGTACCTACCGACGAAGAAACAGCTGCGATCGCTTCTGTATTGACAGCCTCAGCAGCACCCGAACCAACTGCAGCTGGCTGACCACCGGCAACGCCGCCGACCACACCACCACCGATGATGATGGTACCGCCACCAGCTACACCGCCACCAATAGCAGCAGCGGGCTGATTGCCCTGAGTCTCGGGGATGTCAAGGTCTTCAATATTGCCTTCCGGTACCTGACCACCAGCAACCATTCCCACATGCGTAGGCAACTCCATGCCATCGGCTGTCTTGTCGAAAGGACGGTCAAAAGCCGAAATAAAGAACACGAACACCTCGGTGCCCATACCCAAGAACAGGAAGAAGTTGGCACCAGGCAAGTGGGTCAGTTTGAAGAGCGTACCCAAGATAACGATAGAGGCACCCCAGCTATAAGCATAGTTCAAGAATGTCTGTCCTGGAACACTATCTATCCACTTCTGCAAGCGATAGACGATATTGAATTTACTGTAAATAGTCATTCTACTTCAAATTTTTAGTTATTTCCTTGTCTTCTTAGCGCTTGCCTTTGCAGGACGAGCCTTATCACTTGTGGTGTTTGCCAAACTGCGCACACAACGGAAGCCTATGTATGAACGAGGCTGGTTCTGATACTCCGATGAGCGCCATGCCGAACGGATATAGCTCTCGGGATCTTTCCACGAACCACCGCGTACGCTCTTCTTCTTCAAGCGATAGGGGTCTTCCTTGGCAGCATTATACTTCAACTGAGGGTTAATGTCATTCATGGCATCTACGCCAGCCTCGGTATAAATAGTGGATGTCCACTCAGCCACATTACCGGCCATATCAAACAACCCATTAGAATTGGCTGAGTAGATACCGGCACGACTGGTTATCAGGTTGCCATCCTTGGTATAGTTACCATTGTCGGGTTTGAAATTAGCAAAAAAGCATCCTTTTCCGCTGGCCACATCCTCGTTCTGCCAGGGGAACTCGTTTTGGTCTTTACCACGAGCAGCATACTCCCACTCAGCCTCTGTCGGCAGACGATAGCGCTGTACATAGCGGGCAGCAGCACCCAATCCTTTCAGCAAATACTCTGTACGCCAAGCACAGAAGGCATTGGCCTGTTCCCATGTCACGCCGACCACGGGATAGTCATTATAGGCAGGAGCCGAGAAGTAGTTGCGCATATACACCTCGTTATCGGCATTGGGGAAATCGTTCACCCAGCATGTCGTATCAGGGTATATATTGACAATGTATGTGTTCAAGAAATCCCAAGGACCAGAAAGAGGACGGTTGATGGTCTCGCGTACGATACGTCCTTCGTCATTGATATAAGCCGTGTCCTTAGAGATCCATACCTCTTCGTTGGGGTTGGCCTGAACATCCGTATTCAGATTACGCTCTTCGGGGTTCAGGCGGTTGCGTCGCAGTGCAGCCTCTGTATAGTCATATACCTCGTAACGAAAGTTCATCTGACTGGCGTCGAGCATCTTCTCGCCCGTCACGGGATTGGTCACATA
Organism: Xylanibacter brevis ATCC 19188; assembly: GCF_000621725.1. Lineage (GTDB taxonomy): Bacteria > Bacteroidota > Bacteroidia > Bacteroidales > Bacteroidaceae > Prevotella > Prevotella brevis. The sequence continues at coordinate 23,387 of NZ_JHXM01000010.1, read as the reverse complement.
GACGCTCTCCATGGCGCGCAGCTCCTCGTCATTGGGTTTACGGGGCAGGTTCTTCTTCCAGTTGAGATGAGGTTTGATGGGGTCGCCGTTCTTATCTTCCACAATCATGTAGCTCTCATCGCCACCGTAGTTAGGATCGGCCAGACGCTGACGGATGATAGAGTCGCGGACATAGTTCACGAACTGGCGGTATTCCGAATTGGTGATTTCGGTATCATCCATCCAGAATCCCTCCACTGAGATATCTCTCACAGGTGTCTGTTTGCCCCAGAGCGAGTCAACAGATTCCATGCCCATACGCAGATGACCACGCTTGATAAGAACCATGCCATAAGGAGCAGGTTCAGAGAACGCGCGTCCTGATGCTCCAGTCAGCTCACCGCCAGTAGATGTTGTCTCCTTGCCGCCAAAACAACTGGCAAGCAGCAACACCATCATGGCGCTTAGTACTATCATTACATTCTTCTTCATATTCTTAAGCTTCGTTTTATTCTTTTGATGGTCAAAGCAGTCTTACTGACTGATGACGATTGCGACCCTTCTTAAACAGGTCAATGTCGGTCTGATAACCGACAAACAGCTCGTGGGAACCATTTCCCAGACTGACGTCATTGGTATATATCTCGTAGGCATAGCCCAGTCGAACACCATGGAAGTCGCCCCCCAAGAACACTGTCACCGAATTGCTAGGACTGTAGCCTAAGCCGGCATACATGACTCTGTTTTCATGCTTATAGGTTAGTCGGCTCGTCACATCGGCCCTATAGCCCACACCGTCGAAGCGTCCTAAAACAGAGGGCTGTATTGATAAGAACGGATTTCTCAGTTGAATATTGCATCCACCGGTAAAATAATACGTCTGCGACACTGCAATTTCGTTAGTTTCGCCCAATTCTACGGTAGGAGCCAGTGCATGTTGCACCGAAGCGCCAACATACCAGTGACGTTGCTGATAGTAGAGTCCTGCACCCAGATCAAAGGCAGAACCGGTTATTTCCGACGTAGAGAAAGCAGGGTCGCTACCTTTTTCAAGATCCAGTTTCGAACCATTAAACGTTTCGCTCAGCATTGCTGCCTGCAAGCCGATGCTCAGCGTTCCACCAAACAGTTTTTGTTTGTTGGCATATTGCAAAGCGAATGTCTTATGCGAAAAGAGACCGATAGCATCATTGATGATGCGTGCACCGACGCCATGATACCCGCCAAGCATAAAGAAAGGCATGTCGGCAGAGACATACATGGTCTTAGGACTATGCTCAAAACCAGTCAGCGTCATGTTGTAGGCTCCCACAAAGTTGATTTTCTCCTGTTTTCCCGCAGAAGCAGGGTTGAACGAGGTCTCCATCGTCCAGTAATGACTGAACGAAGGATCGTATTGTGCACTGACTTCAAGCACCGTCACAACACTGAGGGCCAATATCAACAGAATTCGCCTAAACACGTTTATTATAACGTAAGGGTTCTCCTTTTATTATATAATAATAGGAAAAAGCGGCTACTTCACCAGTATCCGCTCTGCCATTTTAATTTGTTCTGAAGTAGGTGTTGGTACATCCTTCAGCGTATATTCTACGCCAAGCTGTTCCCATTTGAAAGTGCCCAACGTGTGATAAGGCAGCACTTCTACCTTTTTCACATTGTGCAGTGTGTCGATGAAGGCACGCAGACGCGTCAGTTGTTCTTCGTCGTCGGTAATACCAGGCACCAGCACATGACGAATCCACATGGGTTGTCCTATTTCGTCCATATAGCGGGCACAGTCTATGATGCGCTCATTGGGATGACCTGTCAGCCACTGATGGCGCTCCGAGTCTATGTGTTTAATGTCCAGGAGCACCAGATCGGTGCTTTGCATCAGTCGTTCAAACTTCGAGAAGAAATCTGTGTTGCGGTTAAACGGTTGGGCAGAAGTGTCCAGACATGTATTGATACCTCGACGCTTAGCCTCCTCAAAGAGATCTATCAGGAAGTCAATCTGCAACAGGGCCTCGCCGCCACTCACCGTGATGCCGCCTTCTTCGCCCCAGTAGCTGCGATAACGCTCGGCTTTTTTGAGGAGCTCATCGACGGTAACCTCTGTGCCTGCCTTCTCGCCATCACCAATTTTCCATGTGTCTGGGTTATGACAGTAGCGGCAGCGCATGTGGCAACCCTGCAAGAAAATCAGAAACCGAATCCCCGGCCCATCAACGGAGCCGAAGGATTCGGTGGAATGTATATAGCCTTTGCTAGTCATACTAGTTATTCGGTTATACTCGACAGCCTGACTTAGAGGCTCTCGTGCGACTGACGTGCGATTACATCCTCCTGCTGCTCACGAGTCAGGTCGATGAACTTCACAGCGTAACCAGATACACGGATGGTGAAGTTAGCGTACTCGGGCTTCTCGGGATGCTCCATAGCATCGCGCAGCTTGTCAACGCCAAACACGTTCACGTTCAGGTGGTGAGCACCACGGCTGAAGTAACCGTCCATCACGCGAACCAGTGTGGTGGCACGCTCCTCGTCGTTGTGACCCAGCGTGTTGGGGCTGATGGTCTGTGTGTTAGAGATACCATCGAGTGCATACTCGTAAGGCAGCTTAGCCACAGAGTTCAGCGAAGCCAACAGACCGTTCTTCTCAGCACCGTAGCTGGGGTTAGCACCAGGTGACAGAGGAGTACCAGCACGACGACCATCGGGCAGGTTGCCGGTGTACTTACCGTAAACCACGTTAGAAGTGATGGTCAGGATAGAGCAAGTAGGAGTAGCGTTACGATAGGTAGCGTGCTTGCGGATCTTCTTAACGAAGGTCTTCAGCAACCATACTGCAATCTCGTCAGCGCGGTCGTCATCGTTACCATAGCGGGGGAAGTCGCCCTCAGCTACATAGTCAACGTTGAAGCCCTCTTCGTCGCGGATCATCTTCACCTTAGCATACTTCACAGCAGAGATTGAGTCAACCACGTGAGAGAAACCAGCGATACCGGTAGCGAAGGTACGACGTACGTTGGTATCGATCAGGGCCATCTCGGCAGCCTCATAGAAGTACTTATCGTGCATGTAGTGAATCAGGTTCAGAGTGTTCACATAAACACCAGCCAACCAGTCCATAGCCTGGTCGAAGCGAGGCTCCAGTTCCTCCCATGTGAGGTATTCATCCTTGATAGGACGGAAACCAGGAGCGACCTGCTCACGTGTCTTAGCATCAACACCACCGTTACAAGCATAGAGGAAACACTTAGCCAGGTTGGCACGTGCACCGAAGAACTGCATCTCCTTACCGGTCTGTGTAGCACTTACGCAGCAGCAGATGCTATAGTCGTCGCCCCATACAGGACGCATTACCTCGTCGTTCTCGTACTGGATAGAGCTGGTCTTCACCGAAATCATGGCAGCATACTTCTTGAAGTTGGCTGTCAGACGGGGAGAGTACAGCACGGTGAGGTTAGGCTCGGGTGAAGGACCCATGTTCTCCAGTGTGTGGAGGAAACGGTAGTCGTTCTTGGTCACCATGTGACGACCGTCCATGCCCATACCACCTACTTCCAGTGTTGCCCATACGGGGTCGCCAGAGAAGAGCTCATTGTATGAAGGAATACGAGCGAACTTCACCATACGGAACTTCATTACCAGGTGGTCGATCAGCTCCTGTGCTTCGCTCTCAGTCAGTGTACCCTCTTCGAGGTCACGCTGGATATAGATATCGAGGAATGTTGACACACGACCTACAGACATGGCAGCACCATTCTGAGTCTTGATGGCAGCCAGATAGCCGAAGTACAGCCACTGAACGGCCTCGCGTGCGTTGTTAGCAGGCTGAGAGATATCGAAACCATAGATCTGAGCCATGGCCTTCATCTCCTTCAGAGCCTTGATCTGCATAGAGATCTCCTCGCGCTGACGGATGATATCATCGCTCATCACGCCGGCGCCACAGTTGCGCTTGTCAGCTTCCTTCTCGGCAATGATGAAGTCGATACCGTACAGAGCCACACGACGATAGTCACCTACGATACGGCCACGGCCATAAGTATCGGGCAGACCAGTCAGGATGTGGTTGTGACGTACATGCTTCATCTCCTCGGTATATGCGTCGAACACACCGTCGTTGTGGGTTTTGCAATACTTGGTAAAGATCTCGTGCAATTTTTCTGAGGGCTTGTAACCATAGTTTGTGCAAGCCTGCTCTGCCATCTTGATACCACCGAAGGGCATGAATGCACGCTTCAGGGGTTTATCGGTCTGCAGACCTACTACCTTCTCCAGGTCTTTCTTGCTCTCGTCGATGTATCCAGGACCATAAGCAGTCATGCTTGACACGATCTCAGTCTCCATGTCGAGCACACCACCCTTGGCACGCTCTTCTTTCTGGAGTTCCTGCAGACGACCCCACAACTGGTCGGTTGCCTCGGTAGGACCTACCAGGAATGACTCATCGCCTTCGTAAGCCGTGTAGTTGTTCTGAATAAAATCTCGCAGATTGACCTCTGAAGTCCACTTGGTTCCTTTAAAACCTCTCCATTCTTTTCTCATAATACTTATTTAAAATACCTTATTCAATCTTTTCGGGTGCAAAGGTAATACTTTTTTTGCGCAATCGAAACACTTTCTTGTAAAAATGCTTATCTTTGCACTCAATTAATAGTCAGAGGCATATTAAAAGCACCTATTTTCTGCCTTACCTTATATTTATATGAAAAGTATTTGTAATTTCATAGCCCGTTGGATGGGACTCATGGTCTTGCTCGTTGCAGGTATTTCTTTGTTGTTTCCCAATTCTTTTATTTGGATAGACACCTGGACCATCAACCCCATGCTCGGCGTCATCATGTTTGGCATGGGACTGACGCTCTCACCTCATGATTTCCGCATCGTGCTGAGTCGTCCAAAGGATATCTTCATCGGTTGTCTGGCACAATTCACCGTCATGCCGTTGCTGGCTTGGACGCTGTCTTGGCTTTTCGCCTTACCCAAAGAGCTGGCGCTGGGTGTCATCCTGGTGGGCTGCTGTCCTGGTGGTACCGCTTCTAACGTTATCACCTATCTGGCCAAGGGCGACCTTCCGCTGTCTGTCGGTATGACGGCCACCTCTACCTTGTTGGCTCCGCTGCTGACACCTTTTCTGGTTTGGCTCATGGCAGGTACGATGGTAGATGTTGATACACTGGGCATGCTGCAGAGCATCGTCTATGTGGTCATCGCGCCCATCGTGGCAGGATTGCTTTGTCAGCACTTCCTACCCAGCCTTACAAAGGCTGTCACACCCTATCTACCCGCTTTCTCATCGGTAGTCATTGCGCTGGTCGTTGGCATCATCGTGGCTCACAGTGCCGATCGTCTGCTGGTTGGCGGCATGGTGGTTGTCCTCGTTGTCATGCTTCACAACCTGCTGGGCCTGTCCGTGGGTTTCCTGTTGGGGCGCCTGCTCCGTCTTGAGAAACCCAAGTGTGTGGCCCTCAGCATCGAGGTAGGCATGCAAAACAGCGGGTTGGCCTCATCACTGGCCGTACTTCATTTTGCCACCTTCCCACTTGCCACCATCCCTGGTGCCGTGTTCAGTGTTTGGCACAACATCAGCGGTGCGCTGGTGGCAAAATTCTACAGTTCCGATTCCAAATAAACACGTTGGTCATAGCGAAGTATAGCTTTGGTTACGGCAAAGTATAACTTTAGTCGTACTAAAGTGCCGCTTTGCCGTAATGAAAGTGCCGCTTTGCCGTAATGAAAGTGGCACTTTTCTGGTGTCAAAAAACCACTTATCTCAAAAAGCAAAGGTAGCTTCTCAAAAAGCAAAGTAAGTAATCCGCCCCATTCAGCCTGTTGAAAGAAATTATCCTTTTTTGAATAGTTTTTTTCCTTATCTCACTTGAATTTTGATGTACCTTTGCCACACGTTTCACATACCTAATCAAACTATAAATTAACCTCTTATGTTTAAAACAAGTATTTTAAGTCTATTCGTAATGACTGTCAGTAGCATTTCATCTTATGCTCTTACGGTAGACCACCTGCGCGTACAATCTTTGCGCAATCCTAATAGCATTGATGTACTGTCGCCTCAATTTTCATGGCAACTGCATTCCGACGAACGAAATGTGGTGCAAACTGCTTATCAACTAATGATTTTTAACGATGCAAACGACGCTCAACCCATCTACGATTCGGGAATGGTGGAGAGCAGTGAATCCGCCCACGTCACCATCAAGGACCTGCCTTTACAACCGGCTACGCGCTACCATTGGCAAGTGACGGTCTGTGACAACAAAGGTGGCAAGGCCACTTCCACAGAAAAGGCTTGTTTCGACACAGGCCTGCTGGGTTCAGGATGGAGCAACGCCAAATGGATTCAATATAGTGATTATGCCTCTGGCCAGACGCCCGAGGTGATTGCCGACTACACCGTTGAGAGCAAGATAACCATCGAGCACACAGCTGCAGGCCTATGCTTTGCCATGCAGGATGCCGGCAACTTCTATTACTGGCAGCTGAATACCGAGGGCGACTATCCTCGTCTGCGCCCGCATGTGTGGAGCAATGGCAATCCTGCCTGTCTTGCAGACATCAATCTCACAGGGAAAGTAGCTCTGAACAATACTGACGAGTTTACATTACGCATCGAAGTGACCAATGCCTCGCTCGCACGCACATACATCAACGATGTGCTGGTTGACGAGCGCACCGGCAACTTTAAATTTGGCAAGATTGGCATGCGCGAGGATCATGGTGAGCGCGACGGACTACCCGAAGTAGGAGTTTACGACGACATCAAAGTCAAGAAGTCCGATGAAACCGTACTTTTCTCCGAAGATTTCTCTTCTGGCAGCCTCTTCTCAGGTGGCACCGTAACCGATGGAAAACTGCGTATCGTGGGCTCTACCAACAACCACGTGCTTGTTTGGCAGAAGGATGCTAACGAGGAAACGACACACTTCAGTATCGACTACGACATGTATATCGTTAAGGCTGCCGCAGCCGTCGTCTTTTCTGCTACCTCAGGAAACACCTATCATATGTGGCAAATCAATGTTAACGACAATGCCAATCCCTCTGTTCGACACCATGTCTATGTCAATGGCAACCTGACCTGGAACGATGCTCAGTTCACCCAGTTCTCAAAAGCCGACCTTACCGGCCATCTGCATCACTACAGGATAGAAGTGAAGAATGGTGTCATCAGCACCTATATTGACGATATCCTCGTGGACACCTTCAACGACAATAGCGGCAGCGCCGTGATGGGCAATATCGGCATGCGCGTTGACAACAACACCGGCGAGGAGGCCTATTTCGACAATATCGTGCTGACGCAATATAACAGCGAGGGCGCGCCTTCTGTGTTGATAAACGAGGACTTCGAGGCCCTGTCGTCCGACCATTTCTTTGATGCTGACGTCGAGAAGTTCTTGAACAACCAGATGTGCCATGTCAAATCAGCATCTGGCGAAAAGAAGGTCATGCAGACCACCACAGACGGCATGCCGATGTTCCGCAAGACGTTCTTCGTCAACAAGAAGGTTCTTTCTGCCACGCTCTTCACGTCAGGTCTCGGCGTATATGACCTGTTTGTGAACGGCCAGCGTGCAGGACATGTTCAGCCCGATGGCACTACCATCTACGAAGAGTTGAAACCAGGATGGACCGAATATCGTAAGCGCGTATTCTATAGCACGCACGATGTCACCTCTCTGCTGCAAGAAGGAAAGAATGCCATTGGAGCCATCGTAACTCCAGGTTGGTGGGCTGGTGCTGTGATGCATGGTGCCTATGGTTCTCCCACCGAGGGTTTTCTTGCTAAACTTCTCATCACTTACGACGACAACACGCAAGACGTGATTGTCAGCGACCTCAGCTGGCTTTCGTCCAAGAAGGGTGCACTAAAGCTGGGCGATATTTACGATGGTGAAATCTATGATGCGAGAGTTGCCTCGTCTTGGACTGCCGCCGACTATGACGATAGCGACTGGAACGGCGTGGAAGAAAACCACGAGTTCAATGGTGAGGTGAACGCGTTCACCGGCGGATATGTGTTGACACTGCCCGACCTTGTCCAGCATATACGCACTGCTACCATTCACGAAGGCAGTAAGTCAACAGGCACAGACTTTGGCATGGCCAATGTCATATCAACACAAGAGGGTGATGGCACTATTTCATTGAAGAAAGGTCAGTCGGTGGTCATCGACTTCGGTCAGAACATTGTAGGATGGGTCAACTTCAAAGTGAAAGGACAGACAGGCAACCGACTGAAGATACGCTTCGTCGAAATGCTTAATGACACCGGTGAACGCAGCCGTGGCAACGATGGACCTGGAGGTACGCCATATCTAGCAAACCTGCGTTCGGCAAAAGCGTCACTCTACTACACCCTGCGCGGTGATGCGGATGGCGAGAGCTATCATCCCTCTACCACATTCTTCGGATTCCGTTATTGCGAGATTACTCCCAGTGACGATGTTGAAATCCTGTCTATCGAGGCTCAGCCCATCAGTTCTTCAACAGAAGGCACTGGCTCTGTAGAAACAAGTAATGCGCTGGTCAACCAACTCTTCTCGAATATCACCTGGGGACAACGAGGCAATCTGCTTAGCATTCCCACCGACTGTCCGCAACGCGACGAGCGCTTGGGATGGACAGCCGACACACAGGTATTTTCTCGCACAGGCCTTTTCAATGCCAACATGGAGTCGTTCTATCGCAAATGGATGCAAGACATGCGCGATGGTCAAAACGGAGAAGGCGCCTATCCTGGTGTTGCACCCGAATGTTGGGGCACCCCCTTCGGACAGACCGTATGGGCAGATGCTGGTATTCTGGTTCCTTACAATCTTTATATGATGACGGGCAACAAGGAAGTGCTCCGCGAGAACTATGAGTCTATGACCCGCTACATGAACTACCTCTCTAGGCAGGTATTCGATGGCTATAAATATAATGGTGGTGGACTGACCTGGGGCGACTGGCTTTCGTTTGTCAATACTGACACACGCTACATTGCCGTAGCCTATTATGGACTAGTTGCACAACTGATGAGTCAAATGTCTATGGCTCTCAGTCAAACCGACAACGACGATTATGCACAGAAAGCACAGACATATCAAGAACTCTATCAGAACATCAAGGCAGAGTTCCGTAGTCGTTACATCACGCCTTCTATACGTCAAAACACACAGACAGCCTATCTCATGGCACTCGACTACAACCTGCTGGAAGACGATGCTGAGATAGAGAAGTTCAAGAACCTGCTATCGCGCAATATCCGCGTCAATGGCTATAAGCTCAACACTGGCTTCGCCGGTACTGCCATTCTCAACACCACCCTTTCGCGTTTCGGTCTCAACGACTATGCCTACGACCTGCTTCTGCAGCGCAACTGTCCTTCGTGGCTCTACAGCGTTGACCAGGGTGCCACAACCATCTGGGAACGATGGAACAGCTATACCGTGGAGAGTGGCTTCGGCGATCCGGGCATGAACTCTTTCAACCATTATGCTTATGGTGCAGTGGGCGAATGGATGTACCGCTATATGCTCGGCATTGAATACGACCCGAAAGAGCCTGGCTTCCGTCATATCATTCTGCAACCGCAACCCGATTGTCGCACCACGTTGCCTACTGGACAGGAAATCATCACCAGTGCCAAGGGTTATCACCAGAGCCATTATGGAGAAATATGTTCCGGCTGGCAAACCACAGATCAAGACGATATCACCTACGACTGCACCATCCCTGCCAATAGCACAGCCACGCTCTATCTTCCCGTGGCCAATGAGAATACGACTGTCTTCGAAGGCAGCCTGCCCGCCAACGAAGCTGAGGGCGTAGAGTACGTCGGTTTCGAGAATGGTTGTCAGGTCTATCGACTGGGTTCTGGCAGCTATCGCTTCACAACGAAACTTAAGACCACGGCCATTCACTTACCCTCTGCCACAGAGGGTAAGCTGAAGGCCAACCTTATCTATGATTTGCAAGGCCGCTATATTTGTACTGACCTCGATCAACACAACTTAAAAAAAGGAATTTATATCGTCAAAGGCGATAAATCAAAAACCATTATCATCAACTAACAGCCTAAACAATGAAAAAATTATTTTTAACTATGGCACTTGTATTTATGGCAAGTGTCCAGACATGGTGTTACACATTTACCAACAACTACACCATCGAAACAAAGTTCAAAATCAATGCTATCGGCGCGGGAATTATCTTCTCAGCCTGCCAAGGGCAAGGTGGCAATCTCTACATGTGGCAGTACAACGTGGGAGAGAATGGCGACCGCTCACTCTTCCGGCCACACCACTGGAATCCTGGAGCTCTGCTTGAAGAGAAAGGCACCGGCGATGTGACACTGAACACCACCGATTGGTTTATCACCAAGATTGAGATTACGAATGGTAGCCATGCCCGCACCTACCTACGTAAAGCAGCCGATGATGTTGACGTTCTTATTGATGAGCGCGATGGCGATTTCCGTTATGGCATGATTGGCACACGTCAGGATCATGATGGTAACACCAATGAATCAGCCTCGTTCGACTATTTCAAGATTACCGATGATGATTCTCAGAAAATTCTCTATTTCGAGGACTTTGATGAGACAGATGGTAACTGGACGAATAATCCTATATGGGAAGACGGCACGCTTCGCACCGATGGAGTTGATCTCTCTGAACGTCGCTATTTTCCTGACAACATGTTCAAACAGGGCATTGACATGCACTACGCTGTAGAAGCCGACTTAACTATCGAGAAGGGCTACATCTCTATCATCTTCGGTCTGAATGAAAATGGCAGCAACTACATGTGGCAGATTTCACCCAACTATTATAACGATGGCTCAGCCAACATCTACTACCATCTGGACCGTGGCAATGAGCAATGGAAAGCTCACGCCGCTGGTGCTCGATTCCCCGACTTCAATGCTGAGGATTTCTTGAATCCACATCACATCAAGATTGAGGTTGACGGCAACGTCGTATATACCTATATAGACGACAAGCTACAAGACACCTTCAAACAGAACGATATAACCGACCTTGAGTTGCTCAATCTTGGCGGCATCGGTTTCCGCGCTGATGGTTCCAACAACATAGAGCACAAGAGTCTTATCGACAACATCAAAGTGACTACTTATGACACCGAAGGCGAGCCTACAGTGGTTCTCTACGACAATTTCACCGGTGGTCAATCTCGTTATTTCAATCTTGACGTCAACGAACTGACAAGTGTCGTCAACAACCAGCTGGTTATAGATGTTCCTGCCGGTTCCTATGCAGCTCGCTTATTACAAGAGGCGAATCCACTGGTCTCTTTGCTCATCAGCGAAAATGAAGACAACACCAACTTGCCGGTGTTAATGGGTAGTGACATCACACTAAAGAAAACATTTGTTGCCAACCAATGGAACACGCTCTGTTTGCCCTTTGCACTTTCAGCTGAACAATTGACATCACTCTTCGGAGAAGATTCTCGTGTGGCTGCTCTCAGCAATATTGACGCAAGCACTTCTTCGTTCTTTTTCTCTTCTATCACCACTGGAACAGAAGCTGGAAAGCCCTATCTTGTATTCCCCACCAAAGACATCAATGACCCCATCGAACTGACTGGCATAGACCTTGTTTGCGAGGAAGCCACATCTGAAACTCACGAAGGATTTGCATTCTGTGGTCTGCTGGCACCCATGTCAACTACTGCTGACGGGAAGACGTTCTACTTGTTGGGCGACAACTATAACCTGAAAAAGGCTACTGAGGAAGAAAACATGCCAGCCTTGGGAGCCTATTTCACTGTTCCCGAAGAGACGACTGATGCACTGTTGTTCATTGACAATATCTCTACTGACATTCGCACCGTCGGCAATCAAAAACTGCATGACAACATCCAAAGCTTCGACTTGCAGGGACGCCACGTGAACATGTCACAGACAAAGAAAGGCATCTATATTAAATCAGGAAAGAAATTTGTTAAGTAATAATGATGATTGATGAAAGGGGGCGGAACTATACGACTCCGTCCTCTTTCTCTATTTGACTATTAATTCGAACACGCAATAATGATTAGAAAAACGCTGAATGCTGCAAGATTAACCATCGTTGCTATGCTGTCGATGGTTCAACCTATGCAGACCACCGCCGACAACACGTCTGAAGCTGTCACCTTTGAGACCAAACTATTCCGTACGCCTCCCATGGACTACAGGCCCATACCATTGTGGTTCTGGAACAACACGACCATCAATGCCTCAACACTTGAGGAGCAACTTGAGCAGATGGTCAACACCGATGGTTATGGTGGTTGTGCTATACTGCCATTTGGTACCAACTTTCGTCCTTCGTACCTCTCTACCGACTATTTCGCGCTCTATGCCCGTGCCATCGAGAAAGCACGCCAGTTAGGAGCCCACATGTCGATATACGACGAATATGGGTTCCCCTCTGGCAGTATGGGAGCCATCAATGGGTCTGGCGTCAAAACCTTTATGAACAACCATCCTGATCATACCGTCAAGCGGCTTGACAAGATTGAGTATCGCATTGATCGTGGTGCTACATTCAATCGTCTGTTGACTTATACCGGCAAGCTGATGTCTGTCGTTGCATGGAACTCTGAAAGCAAGCAGATTATCAATCTGCGCTCAAATCTCAACGAGGACACGAAACGACTCACTTGGACAGCTCCAGATGAAACAGGTTGGCACATCATGGTATGTCAGTGCATCACCGATGGCGACCCCAACGTTGATTACCTCTCTCCAGAGGCTGTTAAACTGTTTATTCAAGATACGCACGAAGCCTATTTTAAGCAGTATTCTAATGACTTTGGTAAAACCATCGTCTCAACATTCTTCGACGAGCCAACCATGTATCGTGCACAAGGACGCATGTGGACCAGCGACTTCAACGAGCAATTTGAACGACGTTACGGCTTTTCACCCGAAGAGCTCTACCCTGCCCTATGGTATAATATCGGAGAACGCACGCCATGGGTCCGCAACTTGCTTTTCGGTCTTCATTCTGCGCTCTATAGCGAAGGATTCATGAAGACCATCAGTGATTGGGCCAGTGCACATGGCATTCTGGCTACAGGACACCAAGATCAGGAAGAGATTGCCAACCCTACAAGTGTGGCTGGCGACTTGATGCTAGTTGGCAAATATCTCTCTATGCCTGGTATCGACAAGATCGGTGGCGGACGCCCTACAGAGAATTTCTATAAGGTGGTGTCGTCTTCTGCCAACTGCTGGGATAAGACCTATGTCATGTCTGAGACCTATGGCGACATGGGGAATCTGCCTATCGAGGAACTCTATCACATTGCCATTGAGCAATATACCAAAGGCATCAATCATCTCATACCTCATGCCGTGTGGTATAACAATGGCGATGTCACATTCCTGCCAGAACTGTCTTGGCGCAACCCTCTCTACAAAGCTGAGCTACCTCGTTTCAATAGTTTTCTGGCTCGTTTGAACTACCTGCTGGCTCGTCCTTCACGCCATGTAGCAGATGTTGCAATGGTATATCCTATTCAGACACTCTATGCAGGTCATTATCTTGACGGTCCAAAAGGATTCTACCAAGGTGGTGTCGATGTTGAAGGAACCGATTATCCTGAGATATCACGTCTTCTAACCGATGAACTGGGGTGCGATTTCACCTACCTTCATCCGGAAGTCATCGATGACCGTTGTGAGGTATCCAACGGACAACTGAACATGCTTAACACCATCAACACGGAACACTTCAAGGTGATTATTGTGCCAGGCATGTCAACCATTTCCTCGTCTAATCTTCAAAAAATTGAAGAAGCGTGGGAACAGGGGGTTGGTGTCATTTTCACCACTCAGTTGCCCAAGCGTTGTGCCGACTCAAAAGGTTCTGATACCAGCATCGCAGAAACCATCAATCGTATGTTGAATGGCGAAGGCCAGCATACGCCTGCCTTATTCGTTCCTACGCCAACAGCCGAGAGCATGAAGACGGCTCTTGACACTCTGTTACCACAGCCCGACGTACAGTTCACCAGTGGTAAGCATCCTTTCAATTACCTACATAAGGTAGTTGACGGACATCATGTTTACTACTTCGGTAATATCGACACATCAAGTGCCGAATGCACCATTCGTCTTAAGGATGTGTCTCCATCGGCATCAATGACACTTCTTAATCCTCATAACGGCGCAGACCAACCTGCACTCCTTACAGCCAGCGGTGATGATGCCATGCTGACCATCACGCTTCGCCCCAACCAGAGCATTTTTCTTGTTGACGATGCCTTGCTCAACAAGAATGCTACAGGCGAAATAGCCATCGAACAACATTCATCATACACCATTGAGGCTCGTGTCAACATCCATCAGCTTAGCGCAGGCATCTGTTTTGCTTCGACCGACGCACAGAATTTCTACATGTGGCAAGTCAACGTTGCCGATCCTGCGCATCCACTGTTACGTCCACATCGCTGGACAGGTGGCAATCCAAGTCTCTTGGCTGAGATTCCCATACCTTCGGAGGCGAACATCGGTGTTGAAAAACCATTCAACATACGCATTGAAGTTGAAGACGAAAAATACGCCTGCACCTATATTAACGATATACTTATCGATGAACGGAACGGACAGTTCCAATACGCCAATATGGGATTCAGACAATCACACGATGGCACTCTTGGAAAGACGGAGAAGGCATCTTTCGATAATGTACGTATCACAAAGAAAGAGGCCGACAGCAACACACCGCAAGTCATCTTAGACGAAGATTTTAGTCAAGAGAATCCGTTCACCTCAGGAACCTTGTCGGATGGATGGTTACGTATTGATGGTCAAATGACCTATGACGAACTGGTATGGTTAAAGACCACACCACAAATCGACCCAATCCCACAGACTGATGAGTGGGTCAACCCCATGGTACTGCCAGGACTTGACAACAGAAGTCTGGGCGATCCATACATCATGAAGTATAAAGGCTACTACTATCTCTATGTCAGCGCTGGCGACCGCAACATCTACTGCTGGCGTTCGAAAGACTTGGTAAACTGGTCTTCTTCCTATATTTGTTGTACCGACGAGACAACGGCTGTGGCCTATGCGCCCGAGGTCATCTATTGGAACGGCAAGTTCTATATGTGCACATCGCCACGAGGCGGCGGCCATTATATGCTTACAAGCGACAGTCCGCTGGGTCCGTTTGTTCATCAGACAGGCAACATGGGACGCGACATTGATGGTTCTATGTTTATCGACGACAATGGCAGCTGGTATTTCTATCATGCCAACAATGGTGGCATTCGGGGCTGCACCATGCCCACGCACCTCTCGTATGGTGATGATGTAGATCTTGGATGCTGCATGACAGGGCAATGGACAGAGGGACCATGCGTGTTCAAGCGCAACGGGCTCTATTATCTGCTTTACACCGGCAACCACGTGTGGACCAACGGCTATCGCATCGACTATGCCATCAGCAACAGCAGTCCGCTATCGGGCTTCCGCCCACAAAGCGACCAGAACCCGATTCTGATTGACACAGAGACACCCACCCATAAGGCTCTTGGACACGGAACGGCCTTCGTGGGTCCAGATCTTGACACCTATTATTTCTGCTACCACAACCTGCAGGACAACAAAGCTCGCCGTCTGCTCAACTTTGAACGCATCGGATGGTGTGGCGACAAGTTGATGATGACAGGCCCCACCAATTGGGAACAAGACAAGCCCATCGTTGCTGCCAACGACTATTTCGAGCGTCAGGAACTGGGCAAAGACTGGACCATTTTGAGTGGTGACCAGTGGAAGATAGCCAATAGTGACCATCTGACTCAGACTGCCACAGAGGGTCAGCAATCCATCATTTTCGACAAAGGGGCATACGAACAATACACGGCAGAGTTCACCCTTCGTTCTTCCACAGCTACGGGCTCTTTCGGTGCCATCTTCTCTTATCAGGATGCAGAAAACTATGGTGAGGCGCTCATCAACGCTGCCGAGAAGAAGATGGAGGTTATCTTTTATGTGAATGGCTCTACCCTACTCGACAAAACCATAGCGTTGCCTGCCGACTTCGATCCAGCATGCTGGCATGCTATCCGCATTGAGAAGAACGAGCGTTTTACGTATATCTATGTTGACGGCATGAAAAAATGCCAAATCATCAGAAAGACGAATGGAGGTCAGATTGGCTATATCACACATGGTGCTGCTGCTGACTTCTCTTACACAGCCATCAGCCCCTACGTTGATGGTAGTGGCATCCGTGATTATAGTCTGCCTGTGCCGGGCCTCATGGCTGCTTCCATGTGCAAGGAGAAGAGCGCGGATGTTGTGCTGACATCCTACGGCATGACTGTGGGTACGTCCAACTATCTGAAGAGTGCCACCGGCAGCAAGATTTCCTATCATGTAAATATTCAGAAAGACAACATCTATAACCTCGGCCTACGATACAATGCTTCGGCAACAGCCCGCATTCGACTGCTGTTGGACGGAAAGGCTATTGCCAACGATATCGAGTTGCCAGCAACGAATTCGGTGGTTACCACCATGCCCATCTATAACCTCTCGATGAAGGGCGGACGACATACGTTCTCGATAGAGGTTCTCGATGGTGCACCATCCTTCTATGAGTACACCTTCAAACCTGGTGTAGCCCATCCACATGTCATGGCCGACAACTTCGACAATGGCTTCAGCAATGAATGGGGCTATCGCGAAGGCAATTGGACCATTCAGAATGGGCAACTGGAATCAACGGGCCGTTACGGAAAGATGCTGATGGGCGGTTTCGAAGACATCCACCTCACAGACTATACCGTGGAGTGCGACGTCATCTACACCAGCAACGACATGAACGGTGGTCTGCTGTTCCGCACCACCAATGCATCTACGGGCGGTGCCGACGATAACCCCGTATTGGGAACCGACTTCCTGCAGGGATACATCTTCATGGCGGGCGCCACTTCAGTGGCACTGGGCAAGCACAACTATGGCTGGCAGACCCTGACCACCGTCAACAAGACCATTTCGCCCTCTGTTCCGCATCACATGAAAGTTGAGGTTGAAGGGGCCACCATCCGTTGTTATATTGACGACATGGAGACACCCATCATCACATATACCGACCCCAAACCATACATCACCGGACGTGCGGGCTTCCGTACACACAACACCGTCATGCGGTTTGACAATTTCCAGGTGACGCCAAAAGAGTACGGGGCATCCGGGATTCGTTTTCCACAAGCATCCACCCACCAGCACACCGACACCTCTGGGCACTGCTACAATCTCTTAGGACAGGTTGTAAATCCCTCTGCCAATCTGCATGGGATCTTTCTGAAGGGGCAAAAGAAAGTGCTTTTAAAATGAGTCACCGGCACAGAGAGACATACTAAGTTTTAGTTTGTAATAATGATTGTTAGAAAGGAAGAAGAGTCCGCCTGAACAGGTCAACCTCTTCTTCCTTGTTTTTTATAATGTCGATGCTGACTACGACAATCCTTCTATCTCACCGTTCACAATGGTGATGCGTTCGGCCTGCGGACTCTTTGGCAGTCCTGGCATGCGGAGCATATCACCTGCAATAGCTACAATCATCTCACTACCACAGTTCAGGATAACATCACGAATGCGGATGGTAAAGCCTTCGGGCGAGCCATAGCGTGTGGAGTCGGCCGAAAACGAATATTGCGTCTTGGCTATGCAGACAGGATAATGACAGATGTCCTTGTCGTCAGCAAAGATCGTTCTAATAGACTCCAGCTTCCTCATGCCAGTCTTGCTGAACTCCACGGCAGCAGCGCCATAGATGCGCTTACATACTTTCTCTATCTTGCCTTCTATCGTATCATTCTCAGGATAAGTGAAGTTCACGGGCAACGGCTGTATTCGACCGATGGTGTCTGCCACCTTCTGTGCCAGTTCCACTGCACCATCGCCACCCTTCAGGAAGGCCTCGTTCACAGCGAAGCCCACGCCAAGGTCTTCGCAGTTCTTACGAACAATGGCTATCTCTTCCTCGGTATCGGTGTCAAAACGGTTCAGTGTGACAATCACTGGCTGTCCAAAACTCTGCATGTTGTTGATATGACGGTTCAGGTTCTTCAGTCCCTCCTTCAGACCCTCGGCATTGGGTTCCTTGATGCGATCCAGAGCTACGCCGCCATGCATCTTCAGACCCTGTGTGGTAGCCACGATGACCACCAACTGAGGCTGCAGCCCAGCCTTTCTGCACTTGATGTTAAAGAACTTCTCTGCACCAAGATCAGCACCGAAGCCAGCCTCTGTCACAACATAGTCGCTATAGGTCATAGCCATCTTCGTTGCCATCACGCTTGAACAGCCATGAGCGATGTTGGCAAACGGACCGCCATGGATAAAGGCAGGTGTCTGCTCGGTGGTCTGTACCAGGTTAGGCGAAAGAGCATCGCGCATCAACACGGTGATAGCGCCAGCTACACCCATATCGCGTACACGGAATGGCTTTCCGTCTGAGGTGATACCCAACAGGATGTTTTCTATACGTCTCTGCAGGTCCTCTTCACTGGTAGCCAGACAGAGGATGGCCATCAACTCGGAGGCAGGTGTAATATCGAATCCTGTCTCAGAGACCACGCCGTCGCCACGAAGTCCCGTCACCACATTACGCAGCGCACGGTCGTTCACGTCGAGCACACGTTTCCAGTAGATCTCACGCAGCGAGAAGCCCTCTTTCCGATGCTGATAAAGGTAGTTGTCTAAAAGAGCACTGATGGTATTGTGAGCAGAGGTCACTGCATGGAAGTCGCCCGTAAAATGGAGATTGATTTTCTCCATGGGCAGCACCTGAGCATAGCCACCACCGGCAGCACCGCCTTTCATGCCAAAACAGGGTCCCAGCGATGGCTCACGCAGTGATACGGAAGCATTCTTACCAATCTTGTTCAAGCCCATAGCCAAACCGATGCTGACGGTTGTCTTACCGATACCGACCTTGGTGGGACTAATCGCTGTCACAAGAATCAGCTTACTCTTTTTCACCTTCTCTTCGTCAATAAGCGAAAAAGGCA
Organism: Xylanibacter brevis ATCC 19188; assembly: GCF_000621725.1. Lineage (GTDB taxonomy): Bacteria > Bacteroidota > Bacteroidia > Bacteroidales > Bacteroidaceae > Prevotella > Prevotella brevis. Next base: position 4,367 of record NZ_JHXM01000010.1, on the reverse strand, counting down.
CCTTAGCCATATAACGGCCATAAGGCTCAATATTTTCCTTATCGATACCAAGCTTTTCTGCAATTTCGCCAATGGGTTTCAACTCGCATTCGCGTGCAATCTGTATGTCTGTTTTCATAGTCGTTTATGGGATATTCATGAATATCGGATGCAAAATTACAAAATCTACTTGAAAATCAGTCATATTTAGCATTCATTAAGTAGCCGACGTACGATTCCACACCTTGTTCCATACCGCCACATTAAAAAAAACACAAAAAGATTTGTACTTTTTACTTTTATGCATTATCTAAAGTCAAGCCTCAATTCCCTTAAGCATCGGGAATTGAGGCTTGTGCTTTATTATATAGCCTATGATGAGACCCAGAGACAGAGGTTATGCCAAGAGCTTCTTCACAATCTCAGAGATGATGCGGCCATCGGCCTTTCCAGCCAACTGCTTGCTGGCGGTGCCCATTACCTTTCCCATCTCTTTCATGCTTGTGGCTCCCACCTCAGCAATAATCTTCTTCACCTCTACCTCTATCTCCTCTTGAGAAAGTTGTTTCGGCAGATAAGTCTCAAGTACCTCCACCTGTGCCAACTCTGCGTCAGCCAGATCCTGGCGTCCTGCCTGAGTATAGGTAGCAGCTGTTTCCTTGCCCTGCTTAGCCAGTTTTGAGATAATCTTCAGTGCATCAGCATCAGACAGTGTGTCGTTGGCACCTGGTGCCGTCTTTGCCTCCAGGAATACTTTCTTGATGTTGCGAAGTGTCTCCAGACGCACCTTGTCGCGAGCTTTCATCGCGGCCTTAATATCTTCACTAATTTGATCGAATAAATCCATAATACCGTTATTTAATGAATTGTTTTATACTGCAAAAGTAGTTATTTTCCATTTGAACGAACCACTCTTCTATAAAGATTTAGTTTTATTTAGCGATTAAACCGCAACGTGTAAAGGTTGACAGATAGAGAACTGTTCGGAAATTCCGAACAATTCAAAACTACTATAAAACACCAGCGAGACAAACAAATAACATTTGCTTATCTCGCTGATATCTGATTAGATAGATAGAAATCTACTATTTAATACTCATCCTCGTTGAAAACTTGGTTCGTAACTAATTATCAAACACTTACACCAATATTAACTATTTTTAGCCAAATAAACTGCACGGTCTGAGACCATCAAAGGCGATTTGTTGGCGGGTTAGACAAACAAACTATCGAGTCCACTTGTGGCCTGTACACCTTTTTCTTTATGAACGAAACAGTTTTTATTGATATTCGATAAAAAAGTTCTGTTTTTCTTTGGAGATTAAAATAATAATGTTTACTTTTGCACCGAAATTAATTATCGACTAACAATAAATTTATGTTGATTATGAACAAAAAGCTAAAGATTTACAGCACCATATTTGTTGTAGCAATCATTTTTCTTGCCGCTTCCAACACGTTCCATTACAGCACTTATTCCACCTGTTCGACAGATGCTGAAGAAAAATTGGAATTAGTAGAATGTCCTCCAGAGTTTATGAGCACCGACACGCTTCCTAATGGGGAAGTCCGCACTACCAGACATCGATACTTTTCTTATACGGTAAATGTTGAGCCGAGGAATCTGCCAAACCAAAAGGTGATTCTGTCTAAATCGTCAGGGAAGACCTACAGGGTTAATCTGAATAAGGTGAACCTTGAAGTACCTGCTTCACAAGTGCAGTCATATTATCCCAGGATTCTCATACTCTCATCACTGCTGGTAGTTGCCGTTGTTTTGGTATGGATAGGAATCTTGGTCTTTAAACTTATCCGAAGCATTCGTAGAGGTGAGATATTTGTGAGCAAAGTAGCTCAGTACCTAGAAACAACAGGTATTCTTCTCACCACCCTTTATCTTTATACTTTTGCTGTTTCATACATATCGACACAGTATTTTATTAGTCATGTACATATAGCTAACTATTACATCGTATTCAAGAATGAATGCGACAGCATGTATATCATCACAGGTTTGGCACTGATGATCATCTCGCAAATCATCCTGATGGGCAAGGAGTTGAAAGAAGAACAAGATCTTACCGTTTAAACATCCTAATGCTATGAGTATCATAGTTAATGTAGACGTGATGATGGCTAAACGAAAGATGTCATCTCAAGAACTTGCCGAGAAAATCGGCATCACCCAGGCTAACCTCTCCATCCTTAAGACTGGAAAAGCAAGAGCCATCCGCTTCTCCACCCTCGAGGCTATCTGTAAAGCTTTAGATTGTCAGCCGGGCGACATTCTTGAGTATAGGGAATAGTTGCCGCCCTCTGGCTGTAAGTGATAGACTTAAAAGACCGAAAAAAGCAACATGGAAAATCTTGGTGATTTATCCATGCTGCTTATTTTTAATTAGTTACGTAAAATCAGTGCATAATTAAATGATCAATACTCATCCTCGTTGAAGAGGAAATCTTCTTTCGTGGGATAGTCGGGCCAGATATCCTCGATACTTTCATAGACATCGCCCTCATCCTCAATCTCCTGCAGGTTCTCGAGAACCTCCAAAGGACAACCTGAACGCATGGCGTAGTCAATGAGTTCATCTTTTGTTGCAGGCCAGGGTGCGTCTTCCAGCTTTGATGCTAATTCTAGAGTCCAATACATAGTTTTATAGTTTTTGAAATTTTTACTGATTTAGGTGTGCAAAAATAACAAAAATATTTTTATTTGCAAGCATTTTCCCACATTATTTCATTGCGACCAGCATGAAAATTGATTTTTTTTGCTAAAACAAACAAATAGTCGCTCAGACGGTTCAAAAAATGAATCACGTCGTCATCTACCGGTGCCACCTCTGCAAGCGTCAAGACACGCCTTTCTGCTCGTCGGCAGACGGTACGACAGACATGTGCCTGCGCTGCTGCCTGACAGCCTCCAGGCAGTATAAACCCGTGGAGTTCGGGCAACTGGGCCTGCATCAGATCTATATGTTCCTCGAGCATCGTGGTCTCTCCTTCCGGAAGGATGGCCGAGGCAAAGAGCCGTGTGGTGGTTTGGTCGGTGGCCAGGTGCGAACCTACATAGAACAGATCGTTCTGGATGCGTAGCACGGTGTCATGCTCATCGTCACCCTCCATCCAGGCTGCCAGCAGCCCCAGATGCGAGCTCAGCTCATCTACCGTGCCATAGGCCTCCAGCCGTACATCGTTCTTCTTGATGCGGATGCCACCTATCAGGTCGGTCAGTCCGCTGTCGCCACGTCGTGTGTAGATCTTAATCATAGGTTTAAGTCATATAAGGTTAAAAGGTATAGAGTAGTCAGAAGTTGATTAGGTAGTTTTGCTTTGACCGCTTACGGTTAAACATCACGATACCGCAGTAGTAAAGGTCGAAGGTAATCGTGGTGCGCTGATCGTATTCGATGCAGTGCCACAGCGGCAACTTACGGTGAATACCTTCGAAGATCACGATAGAATGGTCATCACACATGTCCAGCAGTTGCTGGTATTCGCATTCGATAGGTACAAAGGCAATATCCACATGGTCCGTGTTCTTCACCACCTCAGCCCCTGGGCATGCTCTCTTAGCATAAGGTGCTGCGCCCACCATATCTATAATAGTGCTAGGCTGGCGGAAGTTCGTCAGTCGGAAGTAGAGCTTGCCCAGCTTCCGTTTCAGCCAGTCGGGCTCGGCGTCGAAGTCGTCGTAGGCATAATAAGGCCACGACTCGTTGATCACCGAGCGCGAGAAGCGGTAGTCGGTAGGCGACTGAATGCCGAACCCCAAGGAATGCGTGATTCGCTTCAGTGCGATATATGATCGTATCAATTGATTCATTTCGCAGGCAAAGATACAATAATTTTTGGAAACTATAACAAGCGGGAAATTTGTTTTTGCAAAAATGCAGAAAAAATGCATGGGGGCGGCGGGGCTATTCTTTTGAAACAATAATAAGGGCGCGAGATTGTTTTTGCAAGAATGCAAAAAAATGCATGGGGGCGGTGGGGCTGGCCCTTGTTCCTCCCCCTTGGGGAGGCCAGGAGGGGGGGGGCACAAAAAAGAGCCCTGACTCAGTGTTGAATCAGGGCTCTCTGTAAAGATGGCGGCCTCCTACTCTCCCGCATTGCATTGCAGTACCATCGGCGCAAGCGGGCTTAACTTCTCTGTTCGGAATGGGAAGAGGTGGGACCCCGCCGCAATAACCACCTAATATTCGTTTCGTATTGACAATTGACAATTGATAATTGACAATTACGTCAACCGTATAGGTAGACATCTTGCACACAAGAACTGATAGTATAACCATAAGGCAAAACCATACAGTTGAAAGTAAAAGCGCGTTTAAGCGAAAGCTTTCGGGCAATTAGTACAGCTCGGCTTTGACGTCACCGTCTTTACA
>NZ_JHXM01000009.1 GCF_000621725.1 Xylanibacter brevis ATCC 19188 | reverse complement strand
TAAAGACGGTGACGTCAAAGCCGAGCTGTACTAATTGCCCGAAAGCTTTCGCTTAAACGCGCTTTTACTTTCAACTGTATGGTTTTGCCTTATGGTTATACTATCAGTTCTTGTGTGCAAGATGTCTACCTATACGGTTGACGTAATTGTCAATTATCAATTGTCAATTGTCAATACGAAACGAACATTAGGTGGTTATTGCGGCGGGGTCCCACCTCTTCCCATTCCGAACAGAGAAGTTAAGCCCGCTTGCGCCGATGGTACTGCAATGCAATGCGGGAGAGTAGGAGGCCGCCATCTTTACAGAGAGCCCTGATTCAACACTGAGTCAGGGCTCTTTTTTTATTTCGTTTGTTATGCTTAGGTGTTTTTTTGTTGATGATTTATCATGGTTTGGTTGGTGTGATTCGTACGGTAACAACCAAAAATCCATATAAATGGGGATTGCGCAGGTGTCGAGAAATGTGTAACTTTGCACCCGCAATTAATACGAACATATCGAGTTATATGAATATAAGGTTTTTATGTGCGTTGTTATTCCCCGTCAGTGCTGTAGCAGAGGGAATCGAAGAGGTTGGCGATACGATGGTGGCTCGACAGTTGAACATGAACGAGCTGACTGTGGTTGGCTTTAAACAGGATCCCACCAGTAAGGAGGCCCTGTCCATCACGTCGCTATCAAGTTCTGTGATCCGTCAGTCGGAGATGACCAGTGTGAAGGATCTGGGCTATATCGTGCCTAATTTCTTTATTCCAGACTATGGCACACGCCAGAACTCACCCGTCTTTGTGCGTGGCGTGGGTTCAAAGACCAATGGCCCTACTGTGGGCTTCTATATTGACGGTGTGCCCCACATGGAGCGCTCGGCCTTTGATGATGACCTCTTTGACCTGTCGTCGCTGGAGGTGCTGCGTGGCCCACAAGGCACGCTCTATGGTCGCAACTGCATTGGTGGTATTATCAATGCCTACACCCGTTCGCCCTTTGACTATCAAGGTACCCGCATCAAAGTGGGTTATGGCCGGCACAACGATGCCGTGGTGAACGCCAGTCACTATAACAAGGTGAGCGAAAAGGTGGCCTTTGCCGTGAATGGCAGCTATCATCACAACGATGGATACTTCCGCAATGCGTTTGATGGTAGTAAGATAGACAAGTTTAATGAGGGCTATCTGCGCGGTCGTGTGTTCCTGAAGCCCACCGAGCGCTGGACACTGGTGGCCGACGTGAGCTACAGAAATAGTGATCAGGGTGGCTATCCCTATGCCACTTATGATCCCGAGACGAGAGAGTCGGGCGAAATTAACTATAATCGTTACAGTTCCTATCTGCGCCAGTTGACCACGGTAGGCCTGAATGCCCGCTACGATGGCAATGGTTTCAGCTTCAACAGTCAGACGGCCTATCAGTATATTGACGACCAGCAGGGCATCGACCAAGACTTTACACCCAAAGATAATTACTGGGTGAACCAGAGTGTTCGCCAGAATATCTTCAGCGAAGAGCTGACCATCAAATCGACCACCAAGAGTGCCTATCAGTGGATGTTTGGTGCATTCTTCTTTAGCGACAGCTATAAGAAAGCACTCTATACCACCTATATTGCGCAGAACTACTGCACACCAAAGTATTATGACAGTCCTACAACGGGCGTGTCTGTATATCATCAGTCTGCGTTGAAGCTCCTTGCCGGACTGAAAGCCAAGTTGGGCTTGCGCTTCGACTATGAGCATGCCAAGGAAGACTATCAGGCCTACAGGACAGCCTCGGCATGGGACCGCGTGCTGGGCACACCTGCAGATTCCTACAATAGTAAGTTGAACTTCACACAGCTGACACCGAAATTTACACTCGAGTATCAGTTTAATGATGACTATATGATCTATGGTTCGCTGACCAGAGGTTATAAGACCGGTGGCTTCAACTCTACCTTCATCGAGGACAATGAGCGTACCTATGACCCCGAGTACAACTGGAACTATGAAGTGGGTGCTAAGACAACCTTCTTCAATCATGCGCTGCAGGCCGACCTGACCCTGTTCTATGTGGACTGGCGCCATCAGCAGATCACACAGACCGTTCCCGGTGTGGGTAACATCACCCGCAATGCTGGTCACTCGGACAGCAAGGGCGTGGAGCTTGGCATGACGATTCGCCCCTGGCAGCCGCTGACCTTCCGCCTGACCTATGGTTATACGTATGCGCGCTTCCTGGACTACAAGAAGAGCGAGACCGTCAGCTACACTGGCAAGATGTTGCCCCTTGTGCCACGTCAGACCCTCGCTTTCCGAGGTGCCTATACCATCCTGCCAGACTGTTCGGCAATCGACCGCATCGTGCTGAGTGCAGGTGTGAACGGCATGGGTAAGATCTATTGGAATGAAGACAATCTGGTAAGCCAGCGCTTCTATGCACTGCTCGATGCCAAGGTGAGCGTAACCTCAGGCCGACTGACTTGGGAGGCGTGGGGTAAGAACCTGACGAATACAGACTACCTGACTTACTACTTCAAGACCAGTCAGGGCTACGGGCAGCAGGGCCGCCCAGTGTCTTTCGGCACATCGCTGTTTTTTGATATCTAAATACATATATGCAATCAGAAGTTCAAACAAAGATTAACCACATAATAAATAAAGAGGGCAGAGGAGGCATCGGCTTAACGATGTTCTTCTGCCTTTACATTGCCCAGAGTATTCCATCCAGCTTCTTTGCTACGGCGCTGCAGGTGATGATGCGCGAGGCTCACTACTCGTTGGCCACCATCGGACTGCTGCAGTTGGTGAAGTTGCCTTGGGTGTTGAAGTTCTTATGGTCGCCAGTGGTGGACCGCCACTGTCTGACGGGTCGCGACTTCCGTCGCTGCATCATTGGCAGCGAGTGTGTGTATGCACTGTTCATCGTTTTGGCAGGTCTGCTGGATGTGAACAACAACCTCTATCTGATCATAGCACTGGTTTGTCTGTCGCTGGTGGCATCTGCCACACAAGATATTGCCACCGATGCGCTGGCCATCCTGATGCACGGCGGTAAGGATAAGAGCATGGTGAACAGCATGCAGTCGATGGGCAGCTTTGGTGGTGCCCTGATAGGCAGTGGCCTCTTGCTGCTGATACTGCACGCCTTCGGTTGGCGTAGCGTCACCCTGTGTCTGGGTGCTTTCGTGCTGCTGATGCTGGTTCCGCTGATCATGCGCCGTGAACCCGAGATTGTGGCTAAGACGACGAAGGAACGTGCCAAGTGGAGCGACTTCGCCTCGTTCTTTGCACAGCGCGGCATCTGGCGCCAGATAGGTTTCCTCTTGCTCTACTACGCCAGCATTATCGGTATCCTGTCGATGATGCGCCCATGGCTGGTAGATTTGGGCTACACGATGAAAGAGATTGGTGTGATGAGCGGCATGGTGGGTACATCGGCAGCATTCTGCGCCTCGTTTGGCGCCGGTTTTCTGGTGCGCCGCATCGGCGTGCATGCTTCGCGCGTGCTTTTTGCCCTGTTTATCGTGCTGACCACTCTTTATTTCCTCGCGATGTCATACGTGTCACAGCCCTCAGCATGGCTGCTCTACTTTGGTATCGTCCTGATGTGGTCCAGCTATGGCATGGCCACCATCGTGGTTTATACCTCGGCCATGGAGTGCGTGCGAAAAGGACGCGAAGGTACTGACTTTACCATTCAAACCGTGCTGACCCACCTGAGTGGTATCCTCATTGCTTCTCTGAGTGGCGGCGTGGCAGATCATTTTGGCTATCACGGTCTTTTCTTCACCGAATGTGTCATCGCCGTCGTCTCACTATTATATATCCTCGTATTCTTTAGAAAATAATCATGCAACCAGAGATTATACAAAAATACAATAAGCCGGTGCCCCGATACACCAGCTATCCACCAGCCAACTACTTCGGAGATTTCTCTGAGGCTGACTATCTGCGTGCGGTGGAGGCATCAGACAAAGCCCGACAGAACCAGATCTCGTTCTATCTGCATATTCCCTTCTGTCGCCATCTGTGTCACTACTGCGGTTGTAACTCTTACCCCGCAGCAGCACCTGAGACGGTGAAAGCATACGTGGATGCCTTGCATCAGGAGATTGACCTGGTGGCAAAGCATATTGACCGCAACCGAAAGATTGCGCAGATACACTATGGTGGTGGCAGTCCGACGTCGATTCCCATTGAGATGATCAAGGAACTGAACGAGCATCTGCTCAGTATCGCTCCCGTCATCGACCGCCCCGAGATTGCCATTGAGTGCCACCCCGGCTATCTGGACGAACAAGCTTGGCAGCAGTTGACCACCTGTGGATTCACACGTTATAGCATTGGCATGCAGGACCTGAAGGAAGAGGTGCTGAAGGCCGTCAACCGCAGGCCATCGCTACTGCCGATGAAGGCGGTGCTCGACATTCTGCGCGCATCGGGTGCGACGGTTAATTTCGACTTTATCTATGGCCTGCCACATCAGTCGGCCGACTCTTTCCAGCAGACCATTGAGCAGGCTGCCGCCTTGCGTCCCGACCGTCTGGTCACGTTCTCGTATGCGCATCTGCCCAAGCTCTTCCCACGTCAGCAGATACTGGACCGCATCGGTCTGCCTTCTGCCGAAGAGAAGAACCGCATGTTTGAGGTGGCAACCAGTGTCTTGACACAGGCGGGCTATCAACGTATCGGACTGGACCACTTCGTGTTGCCCGAAGATGAACTCTTCACGGCATTGCAGTCGGGCGCGCTGCACCGCAACTTCCAAGGCTATTGCACGCGCCGCACCACCGCACAGGTCTATGCCTTTGGCGTGACAGCCATCAGCCAGTTGGACGATGCCTATGCACAAAACGGACGTGATATCAAGGAGTATATAGAAACTATCGGACGTCAGCAGTTATACATCCGTCGTGGATGTCAGCTCACCAACGCCCAGAAGATGGTGCGCGAGGTGGTTGAGACGCTGATGTGCAACTACACTCTGAACTGGGAGGATGTGGCCGAACGCCTGGGTGTCACGGTAGATGCCCTGCGCAGTGCCTGCTGTTATGACGAGGCGCGCCTGAAGGAGATGGCCCATGACGGCATTCTGGACTTCGACGACCAGCACATCCTGGTGCATAGCGAAGGCCGACCGCTGGTGAGATGTGTGGCAGCAGCGCTGGATCCGTTGGTACAACATACAGACAAACATTTTTCTAACCCGATATAAATGATGAAGCAAGAACGTGATATCGTAGTTATTGGTGCAGGACTGACCGGTCTTGCTACGGCTTTCAACCTGCGTAAGAAAGGGCGTGATGTCCTCGTATTAGAGAAGGAGAACCGCGTGGGCGGACAGATACGCACCTTTACTGAGGATGGCTTTACGTTTGAAAGTGGTCCTAACACCGGTGTGGTTTCGTTTCCAGAGGTGACAGAACTGTTTCAGGACCTGGCAGGACGCTGTGAGCTGGAGACCGCCCGCGAGTCGTCTAAGCGACGCCTGATATGGAAGGGACGTAAGTTTCATGCGCTCCCCTCGGGCCTCGTGTCGGCAGTCACCACACCACTGTTCACGCTGAAGGATAAGTTCCGCATTCTGGGAGAACCATGGCGCAAGAAAGGTACCGACCCCAACGAGTCGGTAGGCTCTCTGGCTCAGCGACGACTGGGACGCTCGTTCTTTGAATATGCTGTTGACCCATTCGTGTCGGGCGTCTATGCCGGCGACCCGATGAAGTTGACCACACGCTTTGCCCTGCCCAAACTCTATAATCTGGAAGCCAACTATGGTAGTTTTGTGCGTGGCGCCATTGCCAAGCGAAAGGAACCTAAGACCGATCGCGACCGACTGGTCACGAAGAAGGTGTTCTCCGCTCATGGTGGTCTGCAGAAAATGGTGGATGCCCTGGCACAGGGTGCCGACATCGTGACGGGCGCTCAGCATATCAAGGTGCAGCCAAACGAAGGAGGCACCTGGCGCGTGAGCTATAACGACGGTCAGGATGAGGTGGTGTGCCGCCGCGTGATCACCGCGGTAGGTGCTTATGCGCTGCCAGAGTTGCTGCCCTTTATCCCTGATACCCTCATGAAACCTATCAGCAACCTCTATTATGCCCCCGTGATTCAGGTAAGTGTGGGTGTTCGCGATACGCAAGGACTGGACTATCCCGCCTTTGGCGGTCTGGTTCCCAGCAAAGAACAACAGAAGTTGCTGGGCATACTCTTCCCCTCGGCATGCTTCGTAGAGCGAGCTCCAGAGGGCGGTGCGCTCTTTTCCTACTTCATGGGTGGCGTCCGCCATGCTGACTATCTGAAGAAGAGCGATGGCGAGATACGTGAGATGGTGATCGAGGCATTCCATTCAATGCTGAAATATCCAGAGACGATGACGCCCGACATGATACGCATCTTCCGTCATGAGCGCGCCATACCTCAGTATGGTGAGGATAGCGGTAAGCGATTTGAAGCTATAACCTGTATCGAAAAGCAATATCCTGGTTTGATATTGGCAGGAAATATGCGCGATGGCATCGGCATGGGCAACCGCATTCATCAAGCAGCGATGGTGGCCAACGACCTATAGAAAACAAAAAAAGGACAGACGTTGCGTCTGTCCTTTTTCATTTGGGTGAGCCTCTTGTCGGATTCGAACCAACGACCCCGAGATTACAAATCACGTGCTCTGGCCAACTGAGCTAAAGAGGCGGGTGGGTAAGCGATCTATATCGCGCCGCTACAACCAAGTACCCTTGCTACGTTCCCGTCCTGGGGGATTCCAAGGGAGCTGGCCGTACAGGACTTACCCGTGGTTGCTTTTAAGCGGGTGCAAAGGTACATAATAAAATTAAGAATTAAGAATGAATAGTTGGGATTTTTATTGTTTTAACTATTTTTTAAGACAACGTCCGTGTTATGTGGCGGAAAATGCGTATATTTGCATCGTTTTTCATGTTATAATTCAAAATAGTTAATTAATTGACCCCAACGGACTATATACAGTTAAAGGCCTTTGCCCGTTCAGACGGGTTCTGGTTGGCACTTCTCTGGATTGCCAGCTTTGCCTTTTACCTTTTAGGACTGGCCACACCGACCTTAAGTCTTGTGGCTTTATTATTGGCTTTTGCCACGCCAATACTCGTATGGAAGCGCTTGAAACACTTCCGTGACTACGGGTTGGAAGGCAACATCTCGTTTCTGCGTGCCTGGGCATACGTCATCATGTCGTTCTTCTATGGCTCAGTGCTTTTTGCCATTGCTCAGTTCTGCTACTTCAACTTCCTGGATCAGGGCTACCTGTTGGCGATGTATGCCAAGATGATGGAGCTGCCTGAGAATGCTGAGGTTATCAAGCAGGCAGGCATGCAACAGATGGTTGACGATGCTTTGAACTCACTGGGCTCGTTGCGCCCGATAGATCTGTCGCTGAACCTGCTCACCACTCATTTGATGATGGGCGTGGTGATGGGATTGCCCATTGCCGGACTTTTGCAGCGAAAGGCCAGTGTGAATAGCTAACGTTTTCTTGAATAATCAAAAGAATAGCATGGATATATCAGTTGTAATACCTCTTTATAACGAGGAAGAATCAATTGGCGAACTTTACGGTTGGATTGAGCGCGTGATGCAGGAGAACAATTTCTCTTACGAGGTGATCTTCATCAGCGATGGCTCTACCGATGGTTCATGGGAGATTATCAAACAGCTGCAGGCTCGTTCGCCTCAGGTGAAGGGTATCAAGTTTCGCCGCAACTACGGCAAGAGCCCCGCACTCTACTGTGGTTTTGCCGAGGCACAAGGTGATGTGGTGATCACGATGGATGCCGATCTGCAGGACTCACCCGATGAGATTCCGGCACTCTACCGGATGATTACCGAGGAGAAGTACGACCTGGTGAGCGGTTATAAGCAGAAGCGCTACGACCCACTGTCGAAAACGCTGCCCACCAAGCTCTTTAATGCCACTGCCCGCAAGGTGAGTGGCATCCGCAACCTGCATGACTTCAACTGCGGTCTGAAGGCCTATCGCCGGGATGTGGTGAAAAATATTGAGGTGTATGGCGAGATGCATCGCTATATCCCTTATCTGGCCAAGCAGGCTGGTTTTAACAAGATCGGCGAGAAGGTGGTGCATCACCAGGCGCGTAAGTATGGCACCTCTAAGTTTATGGGGTGGAACCGCTTTGTCAATGGCTATCTGGATCTGCTCACACTGTGGTTCCTCTCTACGTTTGGCAAGAAGCCAATGCATGTGTTCGGCTTCCTCGGCACACTGATGTTCTTAGTAGGCTTCTTGTCTGCTGTCATCATCGGTGCCAACAAGCTATACTGTCTGGCTGCAGGAATACCTGAGCGTCTGGTCACGGAGTCTCCCTTCTTCTACATCTCTTTGACCATGATGATGATGGGAACACAGTTCTTCCTGACGGGCTTCTTGGGTGATTTGGTGAGCCGCACGTCGAACAATCGTAATGACTATCAGATAGAGACGAAGATATGATGCAACTGAGACGGGTGGCTTTGTGGATGATGGCTGCAGTGGGCTTCGCAGCTTGCTCTAGCATCGATTGTCCTATACAGACCACGGTAGAAGTGAACTATGTGCTGAACGATACGCTCAAAGACACGTTGACCGTGCTGACAAAGAGGGCCGACCGACAGGACACCATCTTGCTGAACCGTGGGGTGGGGCTCACCAAGTTTGCTTTGCCCATGAGCAGTGGTCAGCCTGTAGATACTCTTGTGTTCCAGATCGTCAATAAGCAGAAGGCAATGACTGTTGATACGGTGTGGATCAAGAAAGATGATATCCCACACTTTGAGTCGGTTGACTGTGCTACACATTTCTTCCATCATATCACTCAGGTCAGCGCCACGCATGTAGCCATCGATACTTTGTTTATTCTCAATCCATCTGTGACCTATGACATATCAGCGAAACATATCGAGATACATTTCAAGAATAGCCATTAGTCTGTTGCTGCTGATGGGGCAGCAGACGGTATTCGCACAGGGCTTCTTGAAGTTGGAGCGCGATAGCGTGCCCCTCTTTCGCGGCTTTGCAGTGTCGGCCGACTTGGTGGGTGCTGCACAGATGATGTTGGGCGACTACGGACAGTACGAGGGTGCGTTGCGACTGAATCTGCATGACCAGTATTTCCCAATTGTAGAGGTGGGCTATGGCAAGGCCAGTCATGAGAATGATGCTGTGACGCATATCACCTACCGTACGAAGGCACCCTATTTTCGAGTGGGCGTCGATGTGAACATCATGAAGAAGAAGCATACGGGCAATCGTATCTTTGCAGGTGTGCGCTATGCCTATACGAATTATAAGGTGGACATCTCGGAACCCGCTACGCAGGATCCTGTATGGCAATGGGATGCTGCCACCGACGTGAAAGGGCTGCGACTCTATCAGCACTGGGCCGAGGTGCTGTTCGGCATCGATGCCAAGGTGGCTGGTCCGCTGCATCTGGGGTGGAGCGTTCGCTATCGCATGCGCATGTCGCACAATGATAATCAGATTGGTCAGGCTTGGTATGTGCCTGGTTATGGCCTACAGGACACGGGCAATCTGGGAGCAACGTTTAACGTAAGTATTGATATTTAAAGATGAAACAGACAACTGTTTTACTGGCTGCACTCTGTGTCGTTCTGTTGTCGGCCTGTCGGTCGCACGAGTATCAGAAAAACAATGGCATGATCTTTGGAACGGTTTATCACGTGACCTATGCCTACGACAAAGACTTGCAGGAAGAAATTGAAAAAACACTGATGGCTGTTGACGGCGAGTTCTCGATGTTTAACGAGGAATCGACGGTCTCTCATCTGAACAGAGGCGAGCAGTGGCCTCAGAGTGAGATGTATAAGTCGCTCTACCAGTTGGCTCAGACTGTCAATAAAGAGACAGAGGGTGCCTTCGACATTACTGTGGCACCGCTGGTCAATGCCTGGGGCTTTGGTTTCAAACATGAGCAGTTGCCCACCAAAGAGCAGGTGGACAGCCTGCTGAAGGTGCGCGACCAGTTGGACTTCAGCGCCATAGCCAAGGGCTTTGGTTGCGACGAGGTGGCTCGTCTGCTCGATGCTAAGGGTATTACAGACTATATGGTGGAGATCGGTGGCGAGGTGGTTGTCAAAGGAAAGAGCCCCAATGACCTGCCTTGGCGCATTGGCGTGATGAAGCCTGTGGACGACTCGCTGAGTATTGACGGCGAGATGCAGGCCGTACTGAGCATCACAGACAAGGCTATGGCGACCAGTGGCAATTATCGCAACTTCTATTACAAGGATGGAAAGAAGTATGCACATACCATTGATCCTCGTACGGGCTATCCCGTTCAACTGACGCTGTTGTCGGCCACGGTATTTGCCGACGAGTGTGCTATGGCCGATGCTTATGCTACGTCGTTCATGGTGATGGGGGTTGACAAGGCTAAAGAGCTGTTGGCCCGTCATCCTGAGTTGGCTGCCTATCTCATATACAACGATGAAGAGGGCCATCCTGTGGTGTGGTGTTCTGATGCTGTGAAGGATATGATCGTTGAATAGTTCTCGTTATGCGCATCTACGACCAACTGCTACAATTCCCGTTGTTCCAAGGCATGAGCCGTGCGGAACTGTTGCAGCTGGCCGGTAATACTAAGTTCGGGTTTCAAAAGCAACCGCCACGAAAGACGATTATTCGTGAAGGTGATACTTGCAGTCAACTGCTTTTCTTGATAAGTGGAAAACTTGAGTTTGAACGCCAGAGCGATGATCATACTTATATGGTTACAGAACAGGTGCACGCGCCTTGGTTGGTGCAGCCCGAGGTGCTGTTTGGTGCACAACCGCAGTATCTCTATACGGTGAACACACTGACCGAAGCCCACTTTATCCTTCTATCGAAAGACGAGGTGCTGCGTTTGCTCGATGACTTCCTGATATTCCGATTGAACATGCTTAACCTCCTGTCCACACAGTCGCAACGACGTGCACATCTGCCTTGGCGGCGCGCGCCGAAGAGTCTGCGTGAACGCATCGTTCGTTTTATGTTGGACCACTGTACCTATCCTGCCGGACAAAAGGAGTTCCATATCCTGATGCGCCACCTGGCGCAGGAGGTAGGCGATAGCCGGTTGGACGTGTCGCGCGAACTGAACGCTATGCAGGACGAAGGACTGCTTCAACTGGCTCGCGGACGAATTATCATCCCCTCGTTGGAACGCTTGTTTATGTAGAAAATGAAGAGTGATAAAAAGAAGAGCATAGAAAAAGAACAGCATAGAAAAAAGACAGCTGCTTTGTGAATAGCAAAGCAGCTGTCTTTCTAATTGTATGTGTTGTGAGCATTATTGCATGTCATAGACCACCTGCATCAGCTTCTTGCCGATGGCGTCGGCCTCTTCCATGGTTTGAGCCTCGCTGTAAACGCGGATGATGGGCTCTGTATTTGACTTGCGCAGATGAACCCACATGGTGGGGAAGTCAATCTTTACACCATCGATGTCGTTGACCGTGGCCTCGGGATCACCGGCAAACATCTCCTTCACCTTCACCAGAATGGCATCTACGTCGGTCTCGGGAGTCAGGTCAATGCGGTTCTTGGCTATCTGATAGTCGGGGAAGGTCTTGCGCAGCTCGCTGGCCTTCATGCCTTTCTGAGCCAGACTGCTCAGGAACAGGCCGATGCCTACCAGTGCATCGCGACCGTAGTGGCTCTCGGGATAGATGACACCGCCATTGCCTTCGCCACCGATAACGGCACCCACCTCTTTCATCTTTGTGGTGACGTTGACCTCGCCGACAGCTGCAGCGGTGTATTTGCCTCCGTGTTTCTCGGTGACATCGCGCAGAGCACGGGTAGAAGACAGGTTGCTGACGGTGTTGCCCTTGTCGTGTGACAGCACGTAGTCGGCTACGCTGACCAGTGTGTATTCTTCACCAAACATCTTGCCGTCCTCACAGATGAAAGCCAAACGGTCAACATCGGGATCGACCACGATACCGAGATCAAAGCCTCCCTGACGCATCTTGTCCATGATACCCTGCAGGTTCTTCTCCAATGGCTCGGGATTATGAGCAAACTGACCGGTGCATTCTCCATTCAGAATCTCGAACTCCACGCCAAGGGCCTTGAAGAGCTCGGGCAGGATGATGCCGCCAACCGAATTGATTGTATCTGCACAGACACGGAACTTGCGCTGTTTGATAGCTTCTACATCAACCAGTCGCAGGTTGAGCACTGACTGGATGTGCTGCTGGTTCATGGTGTCGTCGGTGATGACGCGTCCCAACTTCTCTACAGGGGCGTAGTTGAAGTCTTCGGCTTCAGCAATGCGCAGCACCTCGGCACCGTCGGCAGCTGTCAGGAACTCACCCTCGCGGTTCAGCAACTTCAGCGCGTTCCACTGAGTGGGGTTGTGGCTGGCAGTGATGATAATACCGCCATCAGCCTTGTGCCAGCGTACGGCCAACTCGGTGGTTGGTGTGGTGGCCAAGCCAATGTCAATCACTTCGTAGCCCATTCCTACCAATGTGCCGCAGACCACGTCGCGAACCATGGGGCCAGAGATACGGCCGTCGCGACCTACTACGATGCGCTTGCCGCCAATAAAGGTGGCGTAGGCTGTTGTGAACTTAACAATGTCAAGTGGGTTGAGCGTGTCGCCCGTATGTCCGCCGATTGTTCCGCGGATACCTGAAATGGATTTAATCAGTGTCATATATCAATAGAACGTACAAAACTAATTTCGTAATAATAGGGGTAAACATAGCTGCTGGCTACGCTGTGACCTTGGGTGTGGGGCACGATGAGTCGTACTTTTGCAATGTGATCGTCTTCGGTACGTGGACGGCCTACATTCACGTACTTCAGTGGCACCAGCCAACCTGTGGGTACAGACTCTGTGTTATATGCCGACATCATAACACCGTCTGTCAGCGAGGCGGTGAACACGTTGCCTTGACGACGCACGTTCATCACGTCAACATCATAGGGAGCGGTGTCGTTGTAGATAGCTGTAGAGTCCAGCAGACACAGTTCGAGGAATCTGACCATCAGGTCGCTATTCTCGCCATCGCGCAAGGGCTCACCGCAGCCTTTATGCACAATCTGCATATAGACGCCGGTGTTGTTCATATACACGAACTCGTTCTTGCTATTGTCGGTCATGTCGCCCTGCTTGTGGAAGACATCCTCGCTAATCACGTTGATGGCAGAGTCAGCCAGAAATTGTTTGATAGCAGCGCGCTCTTTATTTTTCTTGTCGCCATAGGTCTCGTAGTCGTTGCAAGCTACAAATGTGGTGGCCAGGCAAAACAGCGACAGCAGTGCTATGATGGTATGCTTCATGTTTCTTTTTTTGTTCTAAAAATCAACTGCAAAGATACGAAATAAAAGTGAATAGGGCTTGGAATATGTGAAGAATTTGTTACCGCTTGTGTTTATTTAACGGTTATCATTTTTACTTCAGTTGCTTCTCGAAGGCCAGAATAGCACTCTTGGTGATGTTGACGGCTTCGTCCATCGAACAGAGAAGTCGTCCGCCAGAGGCATTCAGATGGCCACCACCGTTGAAGAATTGAGCTGCCATCTCGTTGCAGGGGAACTGGTCAACACTGCGCAGGCTCACCCAGATGGTGTTCTCCTTCTCGGTATCTTCGCGCAAAGAGATGCTCAACTTATGACCTTTTATCTGGAGAGGCATGTTGACCAGGCCTTCAGCATCGCCCTTTACGAAGTTGAACTTCTTCAGTACATCGCGTGTTAGCGTGAAGAAACTGGCATGTCTCTCGCTGTCAACAACCAGACTCTGATACATCACGTAGCCCATCAGGCGGATTCGATCCTCGGAGAAGTTGTGGAACACGTTGCGATAGATCTTGTCTTTGTTGATATGCTTAGTCAACAATTCGCCGATGATGAAGAAGATGTCTGGGTCGCTCGAGTTGTAGGTGAAACCGCCAGTGTCTGTCATCATGCCGCAATAGACGGGGATGGCAAAGTTTTTATCCAACTGTTCGAAGCCTCCCATCTGCCATACCAGGCGGAACACCAGTTCGCAGGTGGAAGAAGCCTTGGGGTGTGATACGGTCAATACCGTGTCAACATCGGGGTTGGGATGGTGATCTATCAGCACCTTCCTGGCTGGCGAAGAACTCAATGCCTGTTGCATCTGATCCACGCGCGAGGCTGTGTTGAAGTCTAAGCAGAATATCAGGTCACAGTTCTTCAAGGTCCATTCGCAGCCCTGTTGGAACTTGTCATAGCGTACAATCTTTTGTGTGTTAGGCATCCACTGCAGATAGTCGGGATATTGGTCGGGAATGATGATTTGTGCTTCCTTTCCAAAGACCACGCGCAGGTATTCTGCCCAACCTAAACTAGAACCTAAAGCATCGCCATCGGGGTTCTGGTGGCAGGTGATGACAATCGTTTCACTTTGTTTGATGAGGGCTGTCATCTGCTGACATTCCTCTTGTGTAAGTATATTATTTAGCATAATTGGGTGCAAAGTTACTAAGAAGCCATAAAAGAACCAAATTTTTATGGGAGTTCTTTCTGATATAGAAGCACGGCTTTTGCGTAACGAAAGTATCGCTTTACTGATGGCAAACGGCCACTTTGGTTACGGTAAACTAGTACTTTGGTTACGGTAAACTAGCGCTTTGGTTACGGTAAACTGGCGCTTTGGTTACGGAAGACTTTCACTCTCGTTTTTGCGTGCCACGCTTGTTACGGCAAGGCATATGGTGTGAAGAAGTTCGTTGCGCATATGCTGAACGCCTTTGATGCTTCAACCTCGTGCTCTAAGGCTTGAAGCACCTGAGTATATACATCCTCTGGAAGTTTGTTTCTGATGGATTTCCAGAGCTCTTTGTTTTCCCTTGCACGACGTTCGCCTTGTTGTAGTCCGTCCATAAAGGCTTCGCGTAGTGTCCTACCATCTTTCATAACAAAAGACCAGGGTAGCCTGTGAAAGCAGAGCAGGTAAGCGTCAGGACAGGTTTGCGGATTAGCGTATAGCTGCTGTTTCTTGGTGGGGAACTGACTGATATAGTCAGAGCCGGTGGCCGTTCTGTCGTAGCCAATGCCCCACGTGCTGCACTGCCATTCCGTGCCCACGCGTTCTTCGAAACCGGCACTAAGGTGATCCTCGCGTTTCAGAGCGAATCCTAATCCATAAGGACTGTGACTCTGGGTGTAGTCCCACCATGTTGGTTCCATGATACGTCGGATGACTCGCTCTGTTTCGCTGTCAACACAGAATGTTTGAGATATCCATTCATGGTAAAGTTCATCATCGGTGATATCGGGATTTATGGCTAAGCGTCCGAAGGCGTACCAGTTGAATTGAGCAAACAGATGACCAGTCCAGTTGATATCGCTGCCAACGTTAGCTACACCGGCTATGCCCGCCATCTTTTTGAGGTTCTTCTTGCCCAGGTCGTTTAGAAAGTTACGCCACATCGGAAGCAGGTTTACAAGATAGGTCGATTGACCTGTGTACTCTTGTGTGATCTGGAGTTCCGGCATCAGACGTGTCTTCTTCATGGCAAAGAAGAGGGGTTGTACGGGCTCGGAAGCCTGAAAGTCGAGGCCGCCGTTTTTCACTTGCAGTATCACGTTGTCCATGAACTGTCCATCCAGCTTCATGAACTCCTTATAGCAGCGCTTAATACGATCTTTGTCAACATCGGGATCGTAAACGAAGGTGCGCCACATCACCACTCCGTTATAAGGCTTGAGTGCCCGTGCCAGCATGTTGGCACCGTCAGCGTGCGAACGACCATAGGTCTGCGGACCAGGCATTCCCTCCGAGTCGGCTTTAACAAGGAAACCTCCGAAGTCGGGAATTAGCTGGTATATCTCTGACACCTTTTGTTTCCACCAAGCTTCTACTTCGGGCACTAATGGGTCGGCGGTATCTAGAGTGCCTACACCGCCCCATCTTTTCCATTCGTTTGGGGTCTTTGATGGCTTTAGACAAGCGGCAAAGTTGGCTGTCAGATATACTTTAATCCCATATTTGCGAAACACATCGGCCAATGCTTTCACCTTCTCAAGGTAGTCTCTACGTAAGATGCGTGGATCGGCATTCACATTGTTAAGTACAATGCCGTTTATGCCGATACTGGCATTTAGACGCGCATATTCCCGTACTCTGTCGTTTACATGTGTTGGTAGCTCGTCCCATTTCCATAGACTTTGTCCTGCATAGCCGCGCTCTACGCTGCCATCCAGATTGTCCCAATGGTTCAGCAGACGCAGTTCAAAACTGTTTTTTCCTTGTTTGATGCGTTGTTCTCCGCCCCACGCGTGAGCACCGGCAAGGGTGCAGCCGTCTTGGGCATGTACTGTCGTGCAGAGAAAAGTGAAGAGGAGACATATAATGATTTTCATTGTTTAAATCAATTTAGTTTTGCTATGATGATGCAAAGGTACGCATTTTCTTATAATAATCCAAACGGAATACATTGCTTTACACCTGATTGCTGTATGCAAAAAAAGAGGCGACCTATCTTTGTGATATTTCGCCTCTTTTTATACTGTAAATGGTTATGTTTACTTGCCATCATATGCCCAGCGGAGATAGTTGGCTCCATGAACGAAACCTGCTCCGAAGGCAGTCATGATGATATTGTCACCCTTCTTCAGTTTAGACTCATATTCCCAAATAGCCAGGGGAATAGTGGCTGCAGAAGTGTTTCCATAGTGTTCGATGTTGACCATCACCTGATCCATGGGCAGTTCCAAGCGTTTAGCCACTGCCTCGATGATGCGCATGTTTGCCTGATGAGGAATCACCCAGTTGATGTTGTCCTTGTTCAGACCGTTGCGCTCAGCGATAAGTGCACAGTCGTCACTCATGTTGGTTACGGCATAGCGGAACACCGTGCGACCCTCCTGATAGGTGTAGTGCATGCGGTGGTCTACAGTGAAATGACTGGCAGGACTTACAGAGCCACCAGCCTTCATGTGAAGGAATGGCAGACCCATACCATCGGTGCGAAGGTAAGAGTCTATAAGTCCAATATTCTCTTCTTCTGTGCCTTCAAGCATCACTGCGGCAGCACCATCGCCAAAAAGAGGACATGTGTTGCGGTCCTTATAGTCGGTAGCCGACGACATCTTGTCGGCACCAATCAGAATGATGCGCTTGTAGCGACCGCTTTGAATCATGCTTGAAGCAACGTTCAGCGAATAGAGGAATCCGCAGCAGGCTGCAGAGAAATCGAACGCCATGGCGTTCTTCAACCCCAGTTTGCCGATGACGATGCTGGCGGTAGATGGAAAGTGATAGTCGGATGTAGAGGTGGCTACAATCAGAGCATCAATAGAATCGGGATCGGCGCCCGTCTTCTTCATGAGCTGCTTGGCAGCCTTGCGCGCCATATAAGAAGTGCCGAGACCCTCTTCAGTGAGGATTCGGCGCTCCTTGATTCCGACACGCGTCATAATCCATTCATCGTTGGTGTCGACCATGCGTGACAATTCCTCGTTGGTGAGGACATAGTCGGGCACGTAGCCTCCGACGCCGGTGATGATCGCGTTAATTTTTCCCATTCTTATTCAGCTACTTCTTCGTCCATCTTGATAGCAACCTTACCGCGATAGTATCCGCAAGTTGGGCATACTGTGTGGTAAACATAGTAAGCGCCACAGTTAGGGCATACTGCCAGTGTAGGAGCTACAGCCTTGTCGTGGGTACGACGCTTGGCGGTACGAGTGTTTGATTGTCTTCTTTTAGGATGTGCCATAATGAATTACTATTTTAAAATTTAACTTTTTTCTTTTAATTTAAGTAGTGCACTCCACCGCGGGTCTATCTCTTGTGCGTCCGCATCACTGCTTCGGGCAGCCGAATGCTGTTCTAGCACTCGCATCATAGCATCGTTACAATCGCCAGGTTGATGAACGTGCTGGATGGGTACCGCCAGTATGATTGACTCGTAGATGAACCATGCAATGTTGAGCACGGCGTCGTGCTCCTCCACTGTGATGATGTCATCATCCTCGGCGTATGTGTCGCCCAGCTTAATTACTAAGCGCAAGTCGGCCTCTATAGGCTGGTCCATCAGGTCCAGACAGCGGTCGCAGGGGATGCGAATGGTGCCAGTGGTGTGAAGTTGAAGCTCAAAAAAGCCGACGGCCTTGCGTATAGACCCCGACACATGCAACGAGCCTTCTTGCACCTGTGCACCTTCAAGCGCCTCGAAAAATTGGTTATCAAGGCTGTATTCCAAGGATGTTTCGTCCTCGGTAAGTGCCTTTAAATCAATCAGAAAACGCTCTAAACCACACATAATCACACTATTTCGGGCTGCAAAGTTACAAACTTTTTTTCAAATACGAATAATTTATTATGATTTTTTTCGCATTTCGATGCGGAAGGTTGTGCCTCTACCTACCTCTGAATCTTTGACATAGATGTGTCCGTGGTGATATTGTTCCACAATTCTTTTTGCCAAAGACAGGCCTAAGCCCCATCCGCGCTGTTTGGTGGTGAAGCCCGGTCGGAATACGTTTTTGATGTCTTTCTTTTTAATACCCTTGCCTGTGTCGGCTACTTCGATAGCCAC
This sequence comes from Xylanibacter brevis ATCC 19188, assembly GCF_000621725.1. Lineage (GTDB taxonomy): Bacteria > Bacteroidota > Bacteroidia > Bacteroidales > Bacteroidaceae > Prevotella > Prevotella brevis. Next base: position 143,513 of record NZ_JHXM01000009.1, on the reverse strand, counting down.
GATGTCGTCTTCCTCCAGAAGCCACAAGTCTATCTTTCCACTGCCGCCTTCCATGGCGTCCACGGCATTCTTGCAGAGGTTCTCTACAACCCACTCGAATAGCGAAGCATTCATCTTCACTACGACGTCGTGGTTGGGGTAGTGCCCTTTGATGATCACTTTCTGTGAGGTGCGTTTGTCCATATAGGCTATCACGCGATCCAGAAGTTCGTTCACAGAATCGTCAACGGGCTCGGGTAGTGAACCAATCTTTGAGAAACGTTCGGCGATGCGCTCCAGTCGTTTGACGTCGTTTTCCAGTTCGGGTATCAGCTCGTCTTGTGGATAAGTTTCTTTGAGCACTTCCACCCATGCCATCAGACTCGAGATGGGAGTACCCAGTTGGTGGGCTGTCTCTTTCGAAAGTCCTACCCATACCTTGTTCTGCTCTGCCCGTTTAGATGAGAGGAGGGCAAAGATGGCCACCACCACAAAGATCATGACGATGCCCAGTGCCCAATAGGGATACTGGGTCAGTCGTTTCAGCATCGTTGACTCGTCGTAGCACACCAATTGGTAGGTGTCAAAGACTTCGATGCGGATAGTATCACCAGCGGCTTTCATGCGCAGGGCGTACTTCTGCACATCGACGTCTTCTTCAATGTTACGATAGTCCATCACCTCGTCTTCTGCACTTAGCACAATGACGGGGATGGTGTTGTTGCCCTCTATGACGGCTGTGGCCAATGACAGGTCGGTGTTCTCATCGGCTTGGTTGACAAAATTCATGGCCTGTGCCCACACATCCATTTTGCGTTGTTCCTCTTTCTGAAGGTCGCGCACAAGGAGGTGTGACACCAAGAGTGAGGTAACGGCTATGATGATTGCTGCCGCTACCAACCAAATCTTTACTTGCCTGATTCTGTCGGTCCACTGCATGGCAACTCCTTATTCAGCAGCCACCACCTCAATCTCTACCAGTGCATTCTTTGGTAATGTCTTCACCGCTACGGCTGAGCGGGCAGGGAAGGGCTCGCAGAAGAACTGGGCATAGACCTCATTCATGGCGGCAAAGTCGTTCATGTCTGCCAGGAATACGGTGGTCTTTACAACGTTCTTCATCGTCAGACCTGCTTCTTCCAGAATGGCTTTGACGTTGTTTAGAGACTGCTGCGTCTGTTCTTTAATGTCGCCTTCGGGAAAAGCACCAGTGGCAGGGTTCAGGGGAAGCTGACCTGAGGTGTAAACGAGGTTTCCGACTCTGATGGCCTGACTATAAGGACCGATGGCTCCGGGAGCCTTTGAAGTGCTGATTGCTTTCATCTTCTTATTTATATTAATATGGTATATTGGCGCAAAGATAATAATAATCTTCAAAAGAACAATAGAAAAGCCTCCATTTTCTTTCTATTCCATGTTGGCGGCTGGGGCTTATACACCTCTCTCTGCCCAGTCGCCTCTATCCAAGTTTCTGTAGCCGATGGCTTCGGCGATGTGCATGGACTGTACCTTCTCGGAGCCGGCAAGGTCGGCAATGGTGCGGGCCACCTTGAGGATGCGGCTGTAGGCACGGGCTGATAGTTTCAGGCGTTCCATGGCCATGCGCAGCATGTCGAGGCTTTCTGCATCGGGCTCGGCAAACTCGTGGAGCATCCGCTCCGTCATCTGGGCGTTGCAGTGGGGGCGGCTCGTCGCTCCGCCTTTTCCCTGGGGAAGGGAACTGAAGCGCTCTGTTTGGATGTTGCGAGCCCGAATGACGCGCTCGCGAATGGATGCAGAAGGTTCTCCGGGCTGCATCTTGCTGAGTTCGGCAAAGGGTACGGCCTGTATTTCGCAATGGATGTCAATGCGGTCGAGCAGTGGACCCGATATCTTGTTCATGTAGCGTTGTATCTGTCCTGGCGTGCAAACACATTTATGGAGTGGGTCTCCGTAGTATCCGCATGGACAGGGATTCATGGATGCAATAAGCATGAACGAACAAGGGTAGTCAACGTTATATTTTGCACGGCTAATGGTTATCTTGCGATCTTCCAGTGGCTGGCGCAGAACTTCCAGTACTGTTCTCGAGAGCTCTGGCATCTCGTCTATGAATAACACACCATTATGTGCCAGTGAGATCTCGCCTGGTTGGGGATTGTTGCCACCACCCACGAGTGCTACTTGCGAGATGGTGTGATGGGGTGCGCGGAAAGGGCGCTGACTGATGAGGCTGGTGTCGCGTGGCAGTTTGCCTGCAATGCTGTGAATCTGAGTGGTCTCAAGGCTCTCTGACAGTGATAATGGTGGTAGAATGCTGGGCAGACGCTTGGCCATCATCGATTTACCTGAGCCTGGAGGGCCAATCATAATCAGGTTATGACCGCCGGCTGCCGCTATCTCGAGCGCACGTTTCACGCTTTCCTGTCCTCGAACGTCGCTGAAATCGTATTCAAAATGACATTGTTGCTCGTAGAATTCTTTGCGGGTATCTATTTTCAGGGGTTCATAGATGGATGAGCCATTGAAGAAGTTGACCACGTCCATCAAGGAGTCCATGCCATAAACATCGAGGTTGTTGACCACGGCAGCCTCGCGTACGTTCTGACTAGGCACAATCAGACCTTTGTATTTGTCTGCACGAGCTTTGATGGCGATGGGCAGAGCACCGCGAATAGGATTCAGACGGCCGTCAAGTCCCAGTTCGCCCACCATCATAAATTGTTCCAATTGACTGCAGTCTATCTTATTGTCGGCAGCCAGGATGCCGATGGCCAGCGGCAAGTCATAACTACTGCCTTCCTTCTTAATGTCGGCAGGCGCCATGTTAATGGTGATATCGGCATTGGGAAAACGAAAGCCAGAGTTGTTGAGTGCTGCACGAATACGGTCGATACTCTCGCGTACGGCAGTGTCAGCAAGACCCGACATGTGGATGTTTACACCACGTACAATGTTTACTTCGTTGGTTACGGTTGTAGCTTCCAGTCCATTGACGGCTGCGCAATAGGTTCTGACGAGCATAGGTTGTTTTAGTTATTTTGTTTTTTGTGTTATTTGATCATGGCTCTGATCTTCTCTTCCAGTTCTGAGGCCGATAGGTTGCGTGCTATAATGTTGCCTTGTTTGTCGGCTATGATATTTCCGGGAACAGAAGTGATTCCTAAGGTTGCAACGAGCGGTGAATCCCACAGTTTGCCATCGCAGATGTTAGGCCATTTGATACTGTCTCGGTCCAGGGCGTAGCGTCCTTCCTCAGCAGTGGCGTCTAGGCAGACAGACATGATGGCAAGGTCACTGCCATATTCATTCTGTAACCGTTGCATCTGATGAAGTATGTTTTGTGATTCATAGCTCCATGCCGCCCATGCGATGACCACGTTGGCGGTGGCTTGCAACTGTTGCTGAGTGGCTGTTCTTCCTTTTGTGTCTATCGCCGAGAACTGTGGCAGTTTTGCTTTCGGTCCAATGCCACGCAAGGCATCCAGCTGATGACTTAGACGTTGCATGGTGATGTTTTCCGGTTGCGCTTTAGCAATGGCCGCAGCCAGACGTGCTGTCAGTGCATAGTCAGGATCTGTATCTTGGATGAAATAGCGTCGCAACATATAGATGCTGAGTGGCGATGCAGGGTTCTCTTCAATAAATTGCTGTGCGTGTTTTTTGACTTCAGGGGGTGTCATGTTGTTGATACGCAGTCTGAAGTCTGTCATCTTCTTGTTGTCGGGAGTGCCCAGTATCTTTGTTTCTTTCAAATGGGAAACATCACCATCCATCTTAACGGTAGCACCAGGCATGGCGAAAATGGGCAACTCGGAGTAGTTGGGGAAGAGCAGGGCATAGGTGATGGTGTCGTTGAGATAGACATCGTAAACGAATCGTCCGTCGTTCACTTTGATGGTGTCTTTGGTGCCTTGCTCCAGATTATAAAGATAGAACTCACCTTGATTCAGGTTCTTGAACTGTCCTTCAAGGCGAAAACGGTTGCCTGACCCGCCGCAAGCAGCGAGTAGGCAACCGATGATCGTTATTAACAACCAGTTTCTGGTTCTCATTTCTTAATGTTTACGAGTTCGAGATCCTTAGCAGCATATTCTGCCAGTGTGGGATCCTTAGCGATGGCCTTCTGAAGAGCCTGTGCAGCCTCGGCGTTGTTGCCTGTACGGGCATTGAGGATAGCTGCAAGGTAGAAGGTTGTTGCATCAGCGTTCTTAACGCCCTTCAGAGTGTTAGCAGCAGCCTGATAGTTCTTGTTCAGGATCTGTGCCAGAGCAGCAGAGTTGGTCTTCAGGTTACCGAAGTCCTGCTCAGCCTGTGCATACTTGCCCTGTGCCAGGTGCAGATTGCCCAATACCTCCTGCAGACCGTTAGCGCTTGAAGCCTTTGCAATATAGCTCTCAGCGTTCAGCATGTCGCCCTGCTTCAGTGCCAGCAGACCCAGGTTTGCGTTAGCCTCGGCCAGGTTGTTGTTCTGCTTCTGGGCCTTAGCTACCCACTGGCTAGCCTCCTTGTCGTTGCCCTTAGCATAAGCAAGTACGGCCAGGTTGTTGTAGGCACGAGCATCGTTGGGATAGAGCTCTACAGCCTTCTTGTAGTAAGCCTCGGCAGCAGCGGCATTGTCCTCGTCGAGAGTAGCACCATAGAGCAGCTCCTCGATGCTCAGCTTGGTAGCATCGCTCTTGAACTGTTCCTGAATCTGCTCGTCGTCACGACCGATCAGCTCGTAGTTGATGGTCAGACGAGCGCGGCGCAGCTGAGGCAGGATACCGTCTGCCAGCTCGCGGAAAGCAGAAGAGATGTTCTTGATCTGCTGCTCGCGCTCCTCAGGATCCTGATACATAGAAAGCACGCGCAGGATAACATCCTTGTCCTGGATGTCGCTGGCAGCAACCAGCTCCTGGAAACCTTCCCAGTCCTCTGCAGTGTATTTAGTGTCAACAGTTGCATCCAACTTAGCTTTCTTCATCTCCCTTGCTACATATTTCTCAGCAACGTCCTGACGCTTGCCAGCCAGACGCTCGTTCACCTTGTAACCACCATCGGGTGATGCGTATGCAGAAACCTCAACGCCATCGAGGAGCATACCCTCCTGATCCTTAACGATGGTGCTCAGCAGACGAACGAACTCTTTTACTGAGTTGTTCTGAAGCTCGCTCTTGCGCAGCTGTGCCTGACCGATGAGGAACTTGATGTTAGCTTCCTGCTTCTTCTCGATGATGCGCTGGAAAGCATCCTGAGCAACAGCAGCCTGTGCAGAAGTGAGTGCACGCTTGTAGAGCTCAGAGGTAGCGATCACGCCATTTGCAACCTTCACTTCGGGCACCTTTACAGTCTTCTTGCCAACCTTAGCGTCGAAGGTGAGGTACAGCTCGCTCTGCTGCATCTCGGGCTGATAAGCAAATGTGCTCTTCATAGCGTAGCGTCCACCCAGACGGTATGAGATGGTCTGGTCGTTGCCCAGCACTTTCTCACCCTGGAAGGTAGCGCTCTCGCCAGCCACCTGCTTCACACCATCTACGGTTTGGAAGCGCAGCTGAGGAGTAACAGTAACAACAGCCTTCTTCTTCATGTATTTCTCGGGGAACATGCCATTGATGGTTGCAGAAACCTCGCCAGCTTGTGTTTCCAATGGATTTGGTGTTACATTGAAATTGTCGGCCGAGAGTGCACCAAGCTTTCCCGAACATGATGTCAGCATTGCAACAGCAACAGCTGACAATAAAATAGTTCCTTTATTCTTCATTTTCTCTTAAATAATGTTTTGATGTTAAGTTTTGATCTATCTAATTTAAAACGTTAAAGGATTCGATATGCTTCGAATCCTTTGTCCGTGCCGCGAGCGGGACTCGAACCCGCACAGCCTTTTCGGGCCAAGGGATTTTAAGTCCCTCGTGTCTACCATTCCACCATCGCGGCAGCCTTTTTTTACATTATATGTAGTGATTTTCTTAAAAATCGGTGCAAAGGTACATTTATTATTCGTAAACACCAAATGTTTTCACACTTTTTCAGGGATTGCGTACTTGGAGGATACCTTGATTTCTGTCGTAGTTTACTCGTCTGTACTGTTCCAGAGGTCTTCCTTCTGGTCCACTTTCTACATAGCTAATGCTGCTATAGATATTATAAACACGTTGACACTTGTTGCATTTCAGGAGATGAGGCTTCGCTCCCCACACGAGTTCCGAGTTGAAGTCGCAGTTAGGACACTGCAGGTCGTAGGCGCACAAAACGCCTTCGTACGTACGTCCGATGACGAGTCCACGCTTATGTCCCATGGCATTGTAGTTCAGTCGTTCGTTGCCGATGGCCGTGGTCATGGGCAGGTCAAGGTCTGCTTGGTTGTAAGAACCCTGATTGGGGGTGCATTTCAGGTGAACTGGGCTGGTTCCTGTTGCCTTCACGATGCAGAAATCACCACCATCACTGCTGACAGCCTTTGTCAGGGCACTGCTGGGAAAAAGGAAGGCCTGAAACAGGAAGTTACAATAGGTGTTGCTATACTGTGGGTCTTCTTCGCAGGCACACAGTAGGCATAATAAGCTTATAACTAATGGTTTCAGTCTTCGCATGAACTCAGAAGTTGCTTCTCGGCCTTGCTTACACGCTCAAAGCCAAATCCATCCAGTACCTGCTGCATCAGTTCGCTGATCTGGTCGTTCATCAGGTTGCCAATGCTACCTTCGTGCGTGTGGTGTATATCCTTGCAAGGCGTGAATTTACCAGCTTCGATGTCGAGTCCCACCTTCTTGTAGGCATCGCGGAAAGGCATGCCCTCGGCAGCCAGGCGATTGACCTCTTCTACAGAGAACATCGGGTCGTAGCGAGGATCGTCGAGAATATGGTCGTTCACCTCGATGCGGTTGATGATGTAGGCTGTCATGCGCAGGCAGTCGAGCAGTTCGTCGAAGGCAGGCAGGAACACCTCTTTGATGATCTGCAGGTCGCGGAAATAGCCCACGGGCAGGTTGTTCATCATCAGTGTGATCTGCTGAGGCAGACTCTGCAGCTTGTTAGACTTAGAACGAATCAGTTCGAAGACGTCGGGGTTCTTTTTATGCGGCATGATGCTCGAACCCGTGGTACACTCCTTCGGCAGTTTCACAAAACCAAAATTCTGACAGTTGAACATGCAGGCATCGAAGGCCAACTTAGCCATGGTGCCAGCGATGGTTGCAATGGCGAAGCCCACGTTACGCTCCATCTTGCCACGCCCCATCTGCGCATAAACCACGTTGTAGTCCATCGAGTCGAAGCCCAGCAGGTCGGTGGTCATCTGTCGGTTCAGGGGAAAAGAGCTGCCATAGCCTGCAGCCGAACCCAAGGGGTTGCGGTTGGTCATCTTATAGGCCGCCTGCAGAAACAGCATGTCGTCGGCCAGGCTCTCGGCGTAAGCACCAAACCACAGACCAAACGAAGAAGGCATGGCCACCTGCAGATGGGTGTAGCCTGGCATCAGCACGTTCTTATACTGATTGCTCTTGGCTATGAGCTGGTCGAACAGGTCTTTGACAGCTTCTGCCACCAGCTGCAGCTGATGACGGGTGAAAAGCTTGAGATCCACCAATACCTGGTCGTTGCGTGAACGGCCCGAGTGAATCTTCTTACCCATGTCGCCCAACTTGCGAGTGAGCATCAGTTCCACCTGTGAGTGGACATCCTCGATGCCATCCTCAATTTTGAACTCGCCGCGCTGTGCCTGGTCGTAGATGTTCTTCAACTCTGCCAGCAGTACGGGCAGTTCGTCCTTACCCAGCAAGCCAATGCTTTCGAGCATGGTGATGTGAGCCATCGAACCCAGCACATCGTATGGTGCCAGGTAAAGGTCCATCTCACGATCGCGCCCCACGGTGAAGCGTTCTATCTCGCTATTAATCTCAAAGTCTTTTTCCCAGAGCTTCATGATTGTTCTCCTGTCGTTTTTGTTTGTTGTTGTGTCGTTGTCTCGTTGCTACGAGTTAAACATATGGTACCATGGCCAGCGCGTCGGCAATCTTCTCTACGCCGTCCTGCAGAGGTCCGCTTACCATTGCTTTCAGCATGAAGGGAATGTCGGCCTTGACGGTGACCTTCATCTTGGATGTGGTCTCGCTGACTGGCAATACCTGAATCCAGAGGTTGAAGGCTATGGGCGACTGCGTACTCTCGAACTTCACGCATTTCGGCTCGTCACGCTCTACAATCTGCAGGGTGATACTGCCCACCATAGGCGCATTCACCGTCACAGAGTCTTTGTCAAACGAGAAGTCCTTGATCTTATCTTCAGGTATTCTGCCACGCACGCGTTCCAGATTGCTCAGGTCGCTGATCAGGTTATATACCGCCTCTTGCGAGTAGGGTATTTGCTTGACGCTACTTTCAAATTTTGACATACGCAATTATTTCTTCCACTCACCGGGGTTCTTTCTCCACTCTGCCAGTACGGCCTTGTCTTCTTCCTTGATGTAGCCGGTCTCGGCAGCCTGCTCCAGCACAGCATCGTAGTTGCTCAGTGTGATGAGCTTGACGCCAGCCTCGCGGAAGGCCTCTTCAGCCACGGGGAAACCATAGGTGAACGAAGCTACCATACCGATCACCTCTACGCCATACTCGCGCAGTGCAGCAACGGCTTTCAGTGAGCTACCGCCGGTAGAAATCAGGTCTTCTACGACCACTACCTTAGCACCTTTCTTGATCTCACCCTCTACCTGGTTGCCCATGCCGTGATCTTTTGGCTTCGGACGCACGTAGCTATAGGGAAGACCCAGCTGGTCGGCTACCAGTGCACCCTGTGCAATGGCGCCAGTGGCAACACCTGCCACAGCCTCGGCCTCGGGGAAGTTCTCCTGAATGGCATGACACAGTTCCAACTTCACGAACGAGCGCAGTTGTGGGAACGAAAGCGTCTTGCGGTTGTCAGTATAAATAGGTGATTTCCATCCACTTGCCCATGTGAATGGGTCGTTGGGTTGCAACTTGATGGCCTGAATATCCATCAGCTTCTGGGCGAATTGTTTTTTGATATCCATTGTGTTCTATTTAGTTTTGCGTGCAAAGGTACATAATTTAATTGAAAACTAATCAATTATGAATGATATTTTTAATTATTTACCCTTTGGTGAGACCGATGGAAAGTACGCTGATTCGTGTGTCTCCGGCCTTGGCCAGTTCTTCGGCGCAGGCCGTAACGGTGGCCCCTGTAGTGATGACGTCGTCGATGAGTAGCAGGTGCTTGCCGCGTATCTTCTCGGGTTGTTTCAGGAAGAAGGCATTCTGCACGTTTTCTCGGCGTTCGCGGGTGTTCAGTTGTGTCTGACTGCCTTTGAATTTGGTGCGTTTTACCACCTTATCATATACCGGTATGCCCGTGATCTCGTGGATGCCTTTGGCGATCTCTTCGCTTTGGTTGTAGCCGCGCTGCAGGCGTCTCAGCCAGGTGATGGGCATCGGGATAATGGCATCGATGCCGTCAAAGAATCCGTGTGGGACCATGCGCGTGGCTGTGAGGCGCCCTAAGTACTGACCCGTTTCGGGCGCGTAATGGTATTTCAGGTCATGAATAAGTCGGTAGGGTGGCGATTGTGGCTGGTAGTAAAACAGGGCAGCCACCCGTTCTACGGGAAACAAGCCCCAGAAGAGGCGCGCCATGGGATTGTCGAGCGGATGATGATGAAACGAGGCGAAGGGAATGTCGCAGAGACATTTAATGCAGATACATTCCTCGGTGGACGACAGACGTCTTCCGCAGATGGCGCAGGTGCGTGGCGCTATGAAGTCGAACAGGTCAGTCCAGAAATTCGCTCTCATCTTCTACGTTGATGCATTGTTTGATGATGTCCATCGTGAAGCCGCGCGACAGGGCATACTTGATGAGTTTCATGTTGAGCTCGTAGTCGCTGTTGGCCTTCGTTGAGCGTCGCTTCTGTTTGAGCATCGGCGTGAGGATAGCCGTGTACTCCTCGTCATCTACTTCATCGAGCACGGCCTTGGCAATATGTTCGTCGATGCGCTTCATCCATAGAGCCTGTTCCACCTTGCGGCGTCCCCATTTGTTGTAGCGTATCTTGTCGTTGACGAAAGCCCGTGTAAAGCGCTCATCGTCCACATAGCGCTCTTTCACAAGGCGTTCCATCACCTGTGCCTGTTCTTCTGGTGAAACGCCCCACTGGCGCATCTTGTCTATCATCTCCTGCTGACAGTGTTCGCTGCGGGCACAGAGTGCCGTGAGCTTCTGATAGGCCTGTTGGCCTGTGGTCTCTTTTTTTATCGCCATGATTTCGTGAATCTTTGTTTGTCAAACTGGTCTTTTCTCACTTCTGTATGCAGGAACCCTTCGTCGCTGAGCATCTGTTTCATCTCGTCGACATACAACGGGTTGATTTCAAAGTAGAGGCTTCCGTCTGTGTCGAGCGCCTGTTGCGCAAAGCGTGCGATGGCGCGATAGAACAGCAGAGGGTCGTCGTCGGGCACGAAGAGAGCCAGTGATGGTTCGTGTTCCAGCACGTTGCGTTCCATCTCCGCGCGTTCCTTATTACATATATAGGGCGGGTTGCTGACGATGATATCAAGACCCACCCCCAGCCCCTCCCTGTAAAGGAGGGGGGAATTTAGTATATCCACCTTCTCGAACGACACGTGAACATTGGCACGTTTGGCGTTCTCTGCGGCTATGCGTAGGGCATCGTCGCTGACGTCCCATGCCGTCACCTCTGCATGAGGAATCTCTGCTGCCAGTGTGCAGGCTATACAACCGCTGCCTGTGCCGATGTCGAGGATGTGCCCCTTCCATTTGGAGGGGGTCGGGGGGAGGCTCCACTGGCACAGCTCGTAGGTCTCCGGTCGTGGTATCAGCACGCCCGGCTCCACGTGGAAAGTTCTGCCGCCGAAGTCTGCCTGCCCCAGCACGTACTGTACGGGCTCGCCCGTCAGCAGGTGTTGTCGTAAGGTCAGCATCTCGCCCTCATCGCCAGTCTTACCGCAGATGATGTCTGTCATGGAGAGTCCGAAGCGCACCTCCATCACCATGCGGGCGATGGCCTTTGCCTCGCCAGCCTCGTAAACGGCCGTCAGTGGTTTCCAGAATTCTTCGTATGTCATTTTTTTTCGTTGTGTCGTTATTTTGTTGTCTCGATATATCGTTATATCGAGATATCGACACGTTGATTTTTAATTTCTTCTGCAAAGTTAAGTTTTTCTCTTGAAACAGACAAGGATATGGTGGGAAAAACTCCTGACGCATTGCTCAATTAAAATAATAATTGTAACTTTGCAGCTGTAAATAATGACGTGAATGACGATGACAATAGATGAGATGTATATGCAGCGCTGTCTGCAATTGGCACAGAACGGACGACTGAATGCGAAGCCTAACCCGATGGTGGGGGCGGTGATTGTGGCCAACGGACGTATCATTGGCGAGGGTTACCACGTACGCTGCGGACAGGGACATGCCGAGGTAAACGCGTTTGCTTCTGTACGTCCTGTGGATGAGGCTCTGTTGCCAGAGTCCACGATTTATGTGTCGCTTGAACCTTGTTCTCATTATGGCAAGACACCACCTTGTGCCGATCTGATTGTCAGAAAAGGGGTGAAGCGGGCCGTTGTGGGATGCATCGATGAGTTTGCCGAGGTGAAAGGCCGCGGTATCCAGAAGTTGCGCGATGCTGGTATCGAGGTGACTGTGGGCGTACTGGAACAGGCGTGCAAGGCGCTGAACCGTCGTTTCTTTACTTTTCATCGCTTGCATCGCCCGTACATTATATTGAAATGGGCGCAGACGGCCAACGGGTTCATTGATGACAATGGCAAGGCCATTGCCATATCGTCGTCTTTTACTAAGATGCTGAGCCATAAGCTGCGTGCCGAAGAAGATGCTATTCTGGTGGGACGTGTCACAGACGAACGCGAGCATCCGCAGCTCACCGTGCGAGAGTGGGTGGGACCCAATCCCAATCGTCTGGTGGTGGACAATCAGCACCCTTTGAACCTGGAAGCGCTGCATGCACATAATGTGCAGTCGCTGATTGTAGAGGGTGGCAGAAAAACGCTGGAGTCGTTCTTGGTGCAGGGCTTATGGGACGAAATCAGGGTGGAGACAAACCTCGGACTGACGGTCTCTGGCGGCACCCGCGCACCGCAGTTGCCCGCCAATGTGAAAGTGGTGTCGCAGCAGTTCTTTGGTGATAATGTGATTGTGAGGTATGAGAAGTGACCTCACCTGACTTCCCAAAGGGGAAAGGCCCCCCTCTTGACCTCCCCAAGGGGAGGAAATGATAGGTTTTGAAATGCAATAGCGCCGCTTTTATAAAGTAAAAGTGGCGCTATTGCGTTGTAATTCGGTAAGTTTTGTGTCGCATCTAGAGTTTAGAAATGTACAATGTAGACTCTAGATTCATCCAATCTAGACTTTAGATGCGCTCAATCTAGACTCTAGCCCGGGAGCAACAGTAAAAACTGTTGCCTGCTAAAAGTGCCTCTCTATCCCTGCCAAACGCCCAAAATAAGCTAGCATTTCAGTTTAAATCAAAGTGAAAAACGCGCCCAACCATCTCCTCCCCCTTGGGGAGGTCGGGTGGGGGTCATCTCCTTGGGGAGGTCGGGTGGTGGGCTACTTTCTCCCAAAATCAGCTGGCACCTCACCCCATTTCTTGGTTTCCCATTTCACGATAGGATTGCGGTAGTTGTGCGTGCGCAGCCAGTTTTCGGCACGTAGGATAACTTGATAGAGCGGCTCCGTTTCGGGGGTGCGCTCTAGTTTGGTCTTGCATTGACGCTTTTTCACCCATAAAATGGCATTGTTGCTGTCGCTATAGATGGTCTTGTCGTGAAGTCCCTTCTGCCAGCAGAGTGCCAAAGCGTGAACGATGGCTAGAAACTCTCCGATGTTGTTTGTGCCTTTGACGGGGCCGTAGTGAAACACCTGTGCACCTGTTTGTAAGTCGATGCATTGATATTCCATAGGACCGGGATTGCCGCTACAGGCCGCGTCCACAGCCCACGCGTCTGCCTTTACCTCCATGGGTAAGGGCAGTACGGTGTCGTGTCTATAGTCGGGAGGGTTCTGCATGTTACATTCTTTCAGGAACTTCAATACCCAGCAGGCTCATGCCGTTCTTGATAATCTTGGCAACATTCTTAGCCAACATCAGGCGCACGGCCTTCTTCTGCTCGTCGGCCTCGTTCAAAATGCTGAAGTCATGGTAGAACTGGTTGAATACCTTGGTCAGCTCGTAGCAGTAGTTGGCAATGCCAGAGGGGCTGTAGTCCTTGCCAGCCTGCTCTACGGCAGCGCCAAACTCAGACATCTTCTGGATGAGCTCAACCTCTTTCTCTGCCAGTTGTGCGGCAGCACATGCTGGCTTTAAGCCTTCAGCCTCTGCCTTACGCAGAATGCTGCGGATACGAGCGTATGTATATTGGATGAAAGGACCCGTATTGCCATTGAAGTCGATACTCTCCTCGGGGTTGAACAGCATGTTCTTGCGGGCGTCAACCTTCAGGATGAAGTATTTCAGCGCGCCCATACCCACGATGCGGGCAATCTCGCGGCGCTCCTCTTCGGTCATATCGTCAAACTTACCCAGTTCCATAGAGGTCTTGTAGGCGTCGTCAACCATCAGCTGCATCAGGTCGTCGGCATCTACAACGGTACCCTCGCGGCTCTTCATCTTACCGTTGGGCAGTTCCACCATGCCGTAAGAGAAGTGAACCAGTTCCTTACCCCACTTGAAGCCCAGACGGTCGAGCAGGATAGAGAGCACCTGGAAGTGATAGTTCTGCTCGTTGCCAACCACGTAGATCATCTTGTCGATGGGGAAGTCCTTGAAGCGCATCTCGGCCGTACCGATGTCCTGTGTCATATAGACGCTGGTGCCGTCAGAACGGAGCAACAGCTTCTGGTCCAGTCCCTCGTTAGTCAGGTCAGCCCATACGGAGTTGTCCTCGTGGCGCTCGAAGAGTCCTTTGGCGAGTCCTTCTTCCACCTTGGCCTTACCTTTAAGGTAGGTCTGAGACTCATAGTATATCTTGTCGAAGCCCACGCCCATCTTCTTGTAGGTCTCATCGAAACCGGCATATACCCAGTTGTTCATCTTCTCCCACAGAGCGCGAACCTCGGGATCGTTGTTTTCCCATTTCACCAGCATCTCGTGAGCCTCCTTGATAAGGGGAGCTTCCTGCTTGGCTTTCTCCTCGTCCATGCCCTGTGCCACGAGCTCCTTCACCTCTTCGCGATAGTGCTTGTCGAAAGCCACGTAGTAGTCGCCAATGAGGTGGTCGCCCTTCTTGCCAGATGATTCGGGAGTCTCGCCATTGCCGTACTTCAGCCAAGCGAGCATAGATTTACAGATATGAATACCGCGGTCGTTGACGATGTTGGTCTTCACCACCTTGTTGCCGTTGGCCTCCATAATCTGAGCCAATGACCAACCCAGCAGGTTGTTGCGCACGTGACCCAAGTGAAGGGGCTTGTTGGTGTTGGGTGAAGAGTATTCAATCATAACCAGAGGCGCATTCTCGTCGGCTTGCTTCATACCGTAGTGCTCGTCGCTGTCCATAGCTTGCAGCAGTTGCAGCCATGCACCCTCGCCAATGCTCAGGTTTAAGAAACCCTTAACAACGTTGAACTTCTCAACGGCCGAACAGTTGTCAACCAGATACTGTCCAATCTCTTGGGCGGTCTGCTCAGGTGATTTTTTAGCGGCTTTCACAAATGGGAAAACCACCAGTGTCAGGTTACCCTCAAACTCGCTGCGTGTCTTCTGCAGCTGCAACATCTTTTCGCTTGCCTCCATGCCGTAGAGCGCCTTGACGGCCTGACCTGCGGCTTGACTTATCAGTGTCTCGATATTCATACTTCCTATATATATAATAATATGGTGTGCAAAGGTACTATATTTTTATTAAACACGCAAATAAAGATGTTCCTTTTTCAAGGATTATCGGAAAAGTGGCAACTTTCGTGCTTGTTCCACTGCGGCATTTAATGCCCTGTTATGAAGTCAATTAGCATCATGCTTGAAGTGCTGTTTTGGTTTATAAGCGCCTTTTGGATTGGTTAATAATACTTATTTATGTTAAATAACTATAATTTTATGGTTACTGCATGGATGTATGCTTCTTAATTTCAATTAATGTGAGTACCTTTGCAGTCCGATTATTGGGGGAGAGTCTTAGAATCCCCACGGGCGTCGTGTAAATAGTGACTGTCTTTGGCCGGATGGCACGGTTTGGGAATCGGCGTTCACACAATCAACTTTATAAAGTAAAAAACTGTTTTTTAGTAAATTTATTTAAGAATGAACACTTTAAGTTACAAGACCGTCTCTATCAATAAAGAGACTGCCAAGAAGGAGTGGGTAGTTATCGACGCTACTGATCAGGTAGTAGGTCGTCTCGCTTCTAAGGTCGCAAAGCTGATTCGTGGCAAGTATAAGCCCAGCTTCACCCCACACGTAGATTGTGGCGACAACGTTATTATTATCAATGCTGCCAAGGTGCGTTTCACCGGCAAGAAGGAAACCGATAAGGTTTACACTCGTTATACTGGCTATCCTGGTGGTCAGCGTTTCAACACACCCGCTGAGCTGCGCAAGCGCCCCAATGGTGTTGATCGCATCATCCGTCATGCAGTAAAGGGTATGCTGCCCAAGGGTCCCCTCGGTCGCAGCCTGCTGAACAACCTCTATGTATACGAGGGAACAGAGCATAAGCACGAGGCTCAGCAGCCAAAGGCTATTGATATTAACCAGTATAAATAATAAAAGGAGATGGAAGTAATTAACGCTATAGGTCGTCGCAAGAGCTCAGTAGCTCGCGTTTATCTGTCAGAGGGTACTGGCAAGATCACGATCAACAAGAAGGACTTAACAGAATATTTCCCCTCAGCTATCCTGCAGTACGTTGTTAAGCAGCCCCTGAACCTGCTGGAAGTTGCTGAGAAGTATGACATCAAGGCAAACCTCGACGGTGGTGGTTTCACTGGCCAGAGCCAGGCTCTGCGTCTCGCTATTGCCCGCGCACTCGTTAAGGTTAATGCTGAGGATAAGAAGACACTGCGCAGTCAGGGCTTCCTGACACGTGATAGCCGTGAGGTTGAGCGTAAGAAGCCAGGTCGTCCCAAGGCACGTCGTCGCTTCCAGTTCAGTAAGCGTTAATCTTGGACCGAGAGTCATGATGAGCGTATGGAAAGGTTGTATGACCTGCTGCGCTGCATGAGACTCGCCACAAGAAACTGAACGGTTTAGTATCTAAATCCGGGGGACTTGGTCTGCTCCGAGAATGAATGAGGCGATGCCTCGCTCCGTTCTCACCACAGTTCTCAATTACTCCCGGGTTGATCTAACAAGATTAAAAAGAAAGTAAACAAACAATTAAAGCATTTAAGAAAAAATGGCAAGAACAAATTTTGATATGCTGTTGCAGGCTGGCTGTCACTTCGGTCACCTGAAGCGTAAGTGGAACCCCGCCATGGCTCCCTACATCTACACTGAGCGTAATGGTATTCACATCATCGACCTCCACAAGACTGTTGTTAAGGTTGACGAGGCTGCAGAGGCACTGAAGAACATCGCTCGCGGTGGTAAGAAAATCCTCTTCGTAGGTACTAAAAAACAGACTAAAGAAGTGATCGCCGAGAAGGCAGCAAGCGTTAACATGCCTTATGTTATCGAGCGCTGGCCCGGTGGTATGCTGACCAACTTCCCCACCATCCGCAAGGCTGTGAAGAAGATGGCTAATATTGATAAGCTCATGCAGGATGGTACCTATGGTAACCTGTCTAAGCGCGAGCTGCTGCAGATTACTCGTCAGCGCGCTAAGCTGGAGAAGAACCTCGGTTCTATCGCTGACCTGACTCGTCTGCCAAGCGCCCTGTTCGTTGTTGACGTTATGAAGGAGCACATTGCTGTTGCCGAGGCTAACCGTCTGGGTATCCCCGTATTCGGTATCGTTGATACCAACAGCGATCCTAAGAACATCGACTTCGTTATCCCTGCTAACGATGACGCTAAGGACAGCGTAGAGGTAATCCTCAACGCTTGCTGCGCTGCTATCGCCGAGGGTGTTGAAGAGCGTAAGGTAGAGAAGGCCGACGAGAAGGCTGCTGATGCTCAGGCAGAGGCTG
The DNA here is from genome assembly GCF_000621725.1 of Xylanibacter brevis ATCC 19188. Classification (GTDB taxonomy): domain Bacteria; phylum Bacteroidota; class Bacteroidia; order Bacteroidales; family Bacteroidaceae; genus Prevotella; species Prevotella brevis. The sequence continues at coordinate 126,454 of NZ_JHXM01000009.1, read as the reverse complement.
CTGCTGATGAGGCTAAGCCCAAGCGCACCCGTCGTGCTCGCAAGGATGAGGCTGCTGAGGCTCCCGCCGCAGAAGAGGCTCCCGCTGCAGAGTAATTTCATGAATTGAAAATTTTAAAATCGAAGAATTTAATTATGGCAATTTCAATTGACGATATCAAGAAGCTTCGCGCTATGACTGGCGCTGGTCTGGCTGACGTAAAGAAGGCTCTGACCGAGGCTGAAGGTGATTTCGATCGTGCTAAGGAGCTGCTTCGTGAGCGTGGTCTGGCTATCGCTGCTAAGCGTTCAGATCGTGAGACCTCTAATGGTTGCGTACTCGTGAAGAAGGTTGGTAACTTCGCTGCTACTATCGCCCTGAAGTGTGAGACTGACTTCGTAGCTAACGGTGCTGACTTCATCGCTCTGACCCAGGCTGTCCTCGACGCAGCTATCGCTGCTCAGGCTAAGACTCTGGACGAGGTGAAGGAGCTGACCCTGGCCGACGGTCAGAAGGTTCAGGATGCTGTAACACAGCGTTCTGGTATCACTGGTGAGAAGATGGAGCTCGATGGCTACCTGACTCTCGAGGGTAACAACATCGAGGTTTATGACCACATGGGTAAGCACACTCTGTGCACCATGGTTCAGACCAACAAGGAGAATGCAGAGGCTGGCCACAAGGTAGCTATGCAGGTTGCAGCTATGAAGCCTGTTGCTCTGAATGCAGAGCAGGTTGACCAGAAGGTTCTCGACGAGGAGTACAACACTGCCGTTGAGAAGACCAAGCTGGAGCAGGTTGAGAAGTACGTAGAGGTTGTTCTGAAGAAGGCCGGTATCAACCCCAACCTCGTTGATAGCGAAGATCACATCGCAAGCAATATCAACAAGGGCTGGCTCACTGAGGAGCAGGCTAAGGAAGCTCGCGAGTTGAAGGAGAAGGCTGCTGCTGAGAAGGCTGCTTCGCTGAATCCTAACATGATCGAGAACATCGCCAAGGGTCGTGTGCAGAAGTTCCTGAAGGAGAACTGCCTGGTTGACCAGGAGTTCCAGTTCGGTGACGGCGACAAGGCTTCTGTTGCACAGTGGCTGAAGGCTCAGGATAAGGAACTCGAGATTGTTGCTTTCCGTCGCTTCACACTCGTTGCTGAGTAATCAACGACAAATAAAATAATGGATAAGGCGGATGTATCGTGCATCCGCCTTTCTTTTTACCTGAAACGTAGTTTGTGGTATTATGAAGATTTTTGGAGTAGGAATGAACTACATCCAGCACAATAAAGAACTGGATGGAACGTTATATAAACCAGAGCGTCCTGTGATTTTCACCAAGGCTGATTCTGCTTTACTGAAGGACAGAAAGCCCTTCTTTATTCCAGACTGGTGTCAGCGGGTGGATTACGAGGCCGAGGTGGTGGTGCGCATCTGTAGGCTGGGAAAGGGTATTCCCGCACGTTTTGCCCATCGCTATTATGATGCCGTTACGGTGGGTATCGACTTTACGGCACGTGATATGCAGGAAGAGGCTCGCAAGAAAGGTAACCCGTGGACTATCTGTAAGGGGTTTGATGGCAGTGCAGCTATTGGCGAATGGATCGAGAAAGAGAAGTTCCGCGATGTGCAGGCTCTGGATTTTCATCTGGACATCAACGGACAGACCGTGCAGAGTGGAAACACCTGCGAGATGCTCTATAAGATTGACGAGTTGATTGCCTATATCTCGCAGTTCTTTACGCTGAAGACGGGCGACCTGCTCTATACAGGAACTCCTGTAGGTGTGGGACCTGTTAAGATCGACGATCATCTGGAAGGTTTTCTGGAAGATCGCAAAGTGTTAGACTTTACATGTAAATAAGACATAATGAAGAAACGATTCGTCTTGATTCTTTTTGGAATGCTGGCAGGTGTGGTCAACATCTCTGCACAGGAATTCTTTAACCTGACTGCATCTGAGGTCAAGATAGACTCGGTTCTTCCTTTTTTTTCTCGCATCTATGACTTAGATGCTCATTATGCCGATTCTGCCTATAGCGTGACGATCGCTTATCCTGAATTTATCGATATGTCTGAGGCAGATATCGAGCGTTATCATCAGATTACATCATCTCCTCTGCCAGCATTGCCTGTTGTAGAACAGCATATTGGTGTCTCGCGCAAGCAGGCTTCGCTGCATGTAGGTTTTGTGCCTTTGGTCTATCGCGATGGAAAGTACCAAAAGCTGGTCAGCTTCAAACTGAAGGTGCAGGCCACTCCCCTGGGTAAGCGTCAGGCGCTGATGCACCGAGCTGGTGAAAAGCGCTATGTCGATCATTCTGTCTTAGCCTCTGGTCAGTGGGCCAAGATCAGTATTCCCGAGACAGGTATCTATCAAATCACCGAGGCCCTGATACGTCAAGCAGGGTTCAGTAATATCAATAAGGTCAAGGTCTATGGCTATGGCGGTGCGCTGCAGCCAGACGTGTTGACAGGCAGTTATCTTGCTTCTACGGATGACTTGAAGGAAGTGCCACAATGTGTGGTCGGTGGCAAGCACCTGTTTCATGCCGTAGGTCCTGTGGGGTGGGAAAGTGCCACTGCCACTGAGCGCACTCGCAATTTCTATGCTGACTATGGTTGCTATTTCCTGACAGAGAGTGACGGCGAACCGCTCACCGTGGATAGTCTCACCTTTGCCGATAGCTTCTATCCCACCAACAACGACTATCACACCCTTCATGAGGTGGATGACTTCGCATGGTATCATAGTGGGCGCAACCTGTCAGAAAGCACACTCCTGACGGCTTCAGGCATCAGTTATCAACTGCCCTCGCATACCACCAGTGCGAAACTGACCGTTAAGTTGACCTCCGACAACAACTTTGAAGTGGAGGTGTTGCTCAACGGCACCTCACTCGGTACGATGTCAAACACTTCTGGTCTCCCCTCGTATAGTAAGGCCATCGAACGCTCTAATACGTTTGCCATCGATGGCTTGTTGACGGAGACCAACAACGTCACGCTGCGGCTGAAGTCTGGTTCGGCAGTGCGTCTGGACTATCTCTGTCTGACGCATCCCACGCCAGCGGCGATGCCCAGCCTCAGCCAGACTAGTTTTAAGTCTCCTACTTTTGTTTATCGAATCACGAATCAAGACCACCATGCCGACCAGCCGGCCGATATGGTTATCATCATACCTACCAGTCAGCAAGTACTGTCGCAGGCATTGCGTTTGAAGGAGTTGCATGAGTCAAAGGACGACATGCGCGTCACGATTGTACCTGCCGACGAACTGTATAATGAGTTCTCGAGCGGAACCCCCGATGCCAACGCCTATCGTCGCTATCTGAAGATGTTGTACGACCGCGCCGAAAGCGAGGCAGACGCTCCCCGCTATCTGTTGCTTTTCGGCGATGGCGCTTGGGACAACCGTATGCGTACCTTGAGCTGGCGCACCTATTCTCCCGATGATTTCCTGTTGTGTCATGAAGCTGAGAATTCATTCAGCGAGACAGACAGTTATGTGGCAGACGACTACTTCTGTTTGCTCGACGACGGTGAGGGCGCAAAGCTCACCATCAGTGATAAGCTGGATGTGGGAGTAGGCCGACTGACGGCCCGCACCGAGGAAGAGGCCCGCGTGATGGTGGATAAGATTGTGAGCTATCGCAACAACGAGCAGGCTGGTTCCTGGCAGAACACGCTTTGCTTTCTGGGCGACGATGGCAACGATAATGACCATATGAGAGCTGCCGAGTCGGCTGCTTCCGCCATCGAGAAAGCCTTCCCCAACTACCAGCTTAGGCGCATCTATTGGGATGCCTATCCACGTGTAGTGTCCTCTACGGGCTATAGTTATCCGGAGGTGGAAAACGTGGTGAAGCAGCAGATGAAGGATGGTGCCTTGATCATGGACTACTGTGGCCATGGTGCCGCCTATTGTCTGTCTCACGAGATGGTGCTGCAACGTGCCGATTTCAGTGAGCAGACCTCCCTGCGCTTGCCACTTTGGATCACCGCCTCGTGTGATATCATGCCTTTCGATTCTCAAGAAGAGAATATAGGCGAAACGGCTATGCTCAATCCGAAAGGTGGAGCCATCGCCTTTTTCGGCACCACCCGCACGGTGTGGTCTTATGCCAACCGCGAAGTGAACAGAACCTTCCTGAATCATGTCCTTTCATCGACCGATGGAAGAAAGAATACCCTTGGCGACGCCGTGCGTCTGACCAAGAATCAAGTGTGGAACACAGCCTATCCCTATAACAAGTTGCACTACGTCCTGCTGGGCGACCCCGCATTGAGTCTGGCAGCGCCCACCGGCGAGATGGTTGTGGATAGCATCAATGGTAAGGCCGTTGCCGATGGCGTGGTCACGCTGAAAGCCGGCGAACGCGTGGTTGTCAAAGGTCATGTGGTGAATGCCGCATCAAGCCAAGGCGTCGATGATCAGTTCAATGGCATTGTCAGCATGACGGTCAAGGACGTCGAGGAAACCATTGTTTGTCGCCAGAACGACGATGTCGAGACCTACTCAGCTTTTGTCTATAAAGATCGTCCAAATGTGTTGTATGTAGGTTCCGACAGTGTTAGCAATGGCCGTTTCACCGTCACCTTTGCGATGCCCAGCGATATCAGCTATGGTGCAAGCAGTGGCTTGATCCACCTCTATGCCGTTAGCGACAATGGTCAGGAGGCGCAAGGCCGCAATGAGTCGTTTGTGATGGCGGGCAATGCCCAACTGGCCAACGACGGTATCGGCCCCTCTATTTATTGCTACCTGAACAGCAGTTCGTTTACCAATGGCGATGCCGTCAACACCACGCCCTATTTCTTTGCCGAGTTGACTGATAAAGATGGTATCAATGCGTCGGGCAGTGGCCTGGGTCATGACTTGGAACTGATTATCGACAACGACCCCATGATGACCTATCGCCTGAACGACTATTTCCAGTATGCCTTTGGTCAGTACACCAGCGGCACAGTAGGTTACAGCATACCCACGCTCAGCGAGGGTCCTCACACACTGTTGTTCCGTGCATGGGACGTGCTCAATAATGCCTCTACGGCCGAGTTGAAGTTCAATGTGGTCAAGGGCCTCACGCCTCACTGCTTCAGTGTCATGTGTACGAAGAACCCTGCCACCACCTCTACCTCGTTTATTATCAATCACGACCGCACCGGCAGCAATATGGATGTGGTCGTCGAGGTATTCGATATGTCTGGCCGTCAGCTGTGGTCACACAGCGAGAGCGGCGTTTCTACCGACAATACCTATACCGTCAACTGGAACCTGACGGTGGAAGGTGGCAGCAAGTTGCAGACTGGCGTCTATCTCTATCGTGTGCTTATTGCCACCGATGGCAGCCGTAAGGCCTCTCAGGCAAAGAAATTGATTATCCTTAGGCAATAATACGCCATGGCCTGCGTTATTATTTATGCAATGAACAAGAATATGAAGAAAACCCTATTGACAGTCTTCTGCGCACTGATGTCTGCTGCTGCTATGCAGGCAGAAGACTATAAGACCACGACGTTCAACCCCGTTGAACATGCCGTCATCTCGCAGACCATCGCGCCCGATGCTCGTGCTGCAGGTATGGGTGACGTTGGTGCCGCTACCGACCCTGACGTCAACTCCCAGTATTGGAACCTGGCTAAGTATCCATTCTGTATCAGTCGTTCAGGCATCGCCTTGAACTACACCCCTTGGTTGCGCCAGTTGGTCAACGATATCGACCTGGCCTACGTGGCTGGTTACTACCGTGTGGGCGAATATGGTGCGCTGTCAGGTTCGCTGCGCTACTTCTCTTTGGGTGAGGTCTATACCGACTACGACATTGAGAATGCCATGACTGTGAAGCCCTACGAGATGTCGCTCGATGTCGCCTACTCACAGATGCTGAGCGAGACGTTCTCACTGGGTGTTGGCCTGCGTTGGATCTACAGCGACCTGCGCTATGACTATAGCGACGACTCCAAGCCCGCGTCAGCCTTTGCTGCCGACATTGCCATGTACTACAACAACTACTTGATGCTGGGCAACCGTGAGTGTCAGTTGGGCTTAGGTCTCGTGGCCAGCAACATCGGTTCCAAGATTTCCTATTATGGTGATGATGAGAGTCAGTTCATCCCCGCCAATCTCCGTCTGGGTGCCTCTTTGATGATACCTTTCGACGAGTATAATCGCTTCTCTATTGCTGCTGATGCCAACAAGCTGATGGTTCCCACGGTGCCCCGCCAGATGGTTGGAGAAGACAACTCCACCTATCAGGACCGCGTGCGCAAGGAGTATTCTGATGTAGGTGCCATTAAGGGCATGTTCCAGAGCTTCAGCGACGCCCCCGGTGGATTCAAGGAAGAGCTGGAGGAGGTGCAGTGGAGTGTCGGTGCCGAGTATGTCTATCACGACCAGTTTGCGCTGCGTGCCGGTTATCACCATGAGTCAGAGTCGAAGGGCAACCGCAAATACTTTACCGTGGGTGGCGGTTTCCGCATGAACGTCTTCTCGCTCGATGTGGGCTACGTCATCTCTACCGCCCAGTCGAACCCCCTCGACCAGACCCTTCGTTTCACCCTGGCCTTCGACATGGATGGCCTCAAGGATTTGTTTAAGTAAAAAAGAAAATCACGATTGCTATGATAAGAGTTGGAATGGGATATGATGTCCACCGACTGGTTGCCGGTCGCGACCTGTGGATGGGAGGCATCAAGTTGGATTATGAGATGGGCTTGTTGGGCCACAGTGATGCCGATGTCCTCATTCATGCCATTTGCGATGCCATCCTTGGTGCCGCCAATATGCGCGACATTGGCTATCACTTCCCCGACACATCGGCCGAGACCGAAGGTATGGACAGTAAGATCATCCTGAAGAAGACCATCGAACTGATTGCTTCCAAAGGCTACCGCCTGGGCAATATCGATGCCACCATCTGTGCCGAGAAACCCAAGATGAATCCACATATCCCTGCCATGCAGCAGTGCATGGCCCAGGTCATTGGCTGCGATCCTGATATGATTTCCATTAAGGCCACGACCACCGAGAAACTTGGTTTTACGGGACGTCAGGAAGGCATCTCCGCTTATGCCGTTGCCCTGATTGAACGTGTGTAAATAAAAAAAGTTGTAGAATAACACCCAATTTCGAATTATTTTTCCTAACTTTGCGCAGTAAATAAACTAACTTATTACTGCAATCAAAAAATCATGAAAAGGAAAAGTATTTCGATATTGGGTCTTTTCTTATGCCTTGCTGTTACCATACAGGCTCAAAAGTGGACTGATGTAACTAGCATTTTCTTGAAGAGTCCGTCGTTCGATAACAATTCTAGTGAGGGATGGGTCGTCAGTCACAACGCTCAGTCCTTCAACGTCAGACTGGAGAGTGCCGAGTTCTTCAATGGCACCTTCGATCTCAACCAGACCCCAACCCTCCCCCAAGGTCATTATCGCCTGTCAGTGCAGGCTTATTTCCGTATGTCGTCTAATCAGACGACGTGGGACGCGCGCCAGAATAGCAATGAAGCTATTACGGCCGAGTTGTATGCCGGTAATAATGCCACGACCCTGAAAAGCGTTTTCGACTATTCCTTTGATTCTTACAGAAACAACTGTTGGTCGCCCGATGATGGTTTTACCTACTTTCCAAACGGCATGGAGTCTGCCAATGAGGCTTTCAACAATGGAGGCTATGTCAATCAGTTGGAGTTCGATGCCAACGGCCAGACGCAGCTAGGACTGCGCAATTTTATCCGCGACTATAGTGACAACTGGTGCATGTTTGACAATTTCAAACTTGAGTACCAGGGCGAGTTCAATCAGGTGATGGTCAGCCAGATTGAGGTGAGTGTACCGAAGACCACACTTCAGGTAGGCGAGACCATCGACATTTCCGCCCGTGCGCTGCCTACCAACGCCACCAATCCCGAACTGACATGGGGCGTTGACAATCCTTTCATCGTCACTGTAGGCCCCGGTGGCCATTTGATTGCCCGTGGCGAAGGTACTGCCCATGTCACGGTCAGGACCATCGACGGTTCCGACCTGGCTCGCACGCTGACCTTCAAGGTGAACAAAGCAACGGTAACACCCGACGGTCGTCAGTGGGTGGACATCACCTCTTCCTATCTCACCAACCCCGATTTCACCTCCAGCGAACCGTTCGAAGGCTGGGACGTGTCGCGCAACAACGGTACGAACACCGTGCGTGCTGGGTCGATGGAGTTCTGGAATGCCTATATGTTCACTGCTCAGCAACAGATATCTGGTCTGCCCAAGGGTACTTATCGCCTCAGTGTGCTGGGCTTCCATCGTGGCTACGACCTCAATCCCACCTATACGGCCTATACCAACAGTCAGCAGGACCGCTTCGCCTGTCTTTTTGCGGGCAACGAACGTGTGCTGATGCCTTCTTATTACGACCTGCGCTATCAGACTAATGATAACAATGGCTGGCAACATTATTATATATGGACAGACGACATGGCGTATCAGAACTATGCCTTCCCTAACACCATGGAGACCACCTCGGTGGTTTATGACGAAGACAACTATAAGACATCGCTTGAATTTACCTTGAACGATGCTTCTAACGACGTAAACATCGGTGTGACACTCGACGACCAGGTCTATCGCTCAGGCAACTGGTGTATCTTCAGCCATTTCCGCTTGGAGTTCTGTGGCGACATGGTGAAGGTGAACAATATCCAACTTTCTACACCTAATACAGAACTGGTGGTCAACGAGACCGCCCAGATTTCGGCCACCGTGCTGCCTGCCAATGCCATGATCAGACAACTCAAATGGTCGTCCAACAACGAGCAAGTGGCTGTGGTCAGTCAGCAAGGTGTTGTCAGGGCTGTTGCCCCCGGCACAGCTGTCATCACGGCTCAGGCCACCGATGGCTCAGGCGTCTCTCGCAGTGTGACCATCACGGTGAAAAACAGCGGCGACGTGACAGGCTCGGTGGTCATCAACGAGGTGATGGCAGCCAATGTCGATCAGTTCGTGAGCCCCGCCTTCAACTTCGACGGATGGGTAGAGCTCTATAACACCTCTGGCAAGACACTCGACCTGACCGGCCTCTACTTCAGTGATGATGCCAACAATCTCAAGAAGTGGCGCATGCCTGCCACCGTGGGCACCATCCCCGCTCGCGGCTATAAGGTAGTCTGGTTCGATAGCAATAACATTGCACCGCAGAACGCTCCATTCAAACTCGATGTGGATGGTGGCACCATCTACCTCAGCGATGCCACTGGCAAACTGATTGCCAGTCAGACCTACCCACAAGCCCTGGAGCGTGTCAGCTATGCCCGCACCACCGATGGCGGCAGCACCTGGGGACAGACCTCCATGCCTACGCTTGAAGCCTCTAATACCACGAGCCGCTTTGCCACCGAACAGTTGGCTGCGCCTGCCGTTGATCAGGACTCACGCCTCTTCGATGGTCCTTTCACCGCCACGGTCACCATCCCTGCTGGCACCACCTTGCGCTATACCACCGATGGTTCGCTGCCCACGTTAGACAATGGCAGCACTTCTACCAATGGCACCTTCCGCATCTCAGAGACCACCAACCTGCGTCTGCGCCTGTTTGCCAACGACAAGCTTGCTTCGCCCGTGACCACACGTTCTTATATCTATCGCATCCGCGACTTCATGTTGCCCGTAGTCTCTGTTGTTGCCGACGACCGCTTTATCTACAGCAACGAGATGGGCGTCTTTGCCAAGGGTCCCAACGGACGTCCCGGCAACGGCCAGTCTGAAAAGTGCAACTGGAACATGGACTGGGAGCGACCTGTCAACTTCTCGTATCTCTCGGCACAGGGCGACATGGTATTCAACCAGGATGTCGATCTTGAGATGTGTGGCGGATGGAGCCGTGCCTGGGATCCTAAGGCTTTCAAACTGAAAGGTAATAAGGAGATGGGAGGCAATAAGAACCTGCTCTATCCCTTCTTCTCGGCAAAGCCCTACAACCGCAACCGCACCCTGCAAATCCGTAATGGCGGTAACGATAACGTCTGCCGACTGCGCGACCCGGCACTTCAGATGATAGCCAGCTCAGCCCATCTAAACCTAGATTATCAGGAGTATCAGCCCGTGCACGAGTTCGTGAACGGTCAGTATATGGGCATGCTGAATGTGCGTGAGCCCAACAATAAGCATTTTGTGTATGCTAACTATGGATGGGACGACGACGAGATTGACCAGTTTGAAATGTCGCCCGACTCAGGCTATGTTCAGAAGTGTGGTACGAAAGACGCCTTCCTCGATTTGGTCAGCCTCTCTGAGTCGGCAGCCAATCCCGAGACCTATGCTGAGATTTGCAACCAGCTCGACATCGATGCCTATGCCAACTATATGGCGCTGCAGCTCTATCTGGCCAACTGGGACTGGCCTCAGAACAATGTCAAGGGTTTCCGCCATCAGGACAATGGAAAGTTCCGCTTCGTAGCCTTCGACCTCGATGGCGTGTTCAGCTCTAACGATCCCTTCAATGGCTTCATGGGTAAGGAGTACTACACCTTCGACCAGCTCTATCCTGTTGAGTTGGGACGTATCTCTGATCAGATACGCTTTGTCACGCTTTTCCGAAATATGCTTGCCAACAGCGACTTCCGCCGCCGTTTCACCGATGTCTATTGCATGATGGGCGGCAGCGTGTTCGAGGCTCAGCGCTCTAAAGCCATCATCAATAGCATCATCGATATCACCAACCCGGCATTGGCACTGGAGGGACGTTCCGCCAACAATACCGCCAATCAGCTGAAGAACAATCTCAGCAATCGTCTGCTGACGTCTATCCGCGACTTGTGCAATTATCAGCCCATGCAGTTAGACTATGACAATCGTCAGTATGTAACGCTCAGTACCGATATTGCCAATGCCCAGTTGCTGATAGATGGCCTACAGGTACCCACCAACCGCTTCTCGGGTTACCTCTTTGCACCAGCCACACTTCGTGCCGTGGCTCCAGCCGGCTATATATTCCAAGGCTGGAAACAGCCGTCGCAGAAGAGCGAGACGATGCTCTTTGACAACGGCACCACCTGGTCTTACTATGACCAAGGCTCGTTAGACAATGCCGACTGGACCTCGCCCACCTATCAGACCACAGGATGGAATACGGGCCGTGCACCTCTGGGCTACGACAATCCCAATGTCTCTACATCTACCCGTCTGGACTACGGCGACAATACAAACGATAAGCGCCCCACATACTACTTCCGCAAGAATGTGATGCTGACCGCAGCACCTGCTGCCGATGCCGAGTTCCGTCTCTACTGTACCATCGATGATGGCGCAGTGGTCTATGTCAACGGTCATGAGGCTGGTCGTTATAACATGCCTTCTGGCAATGTGAACTACAACACGTTTGCCACAACCTATGCTAACGACAATCCCGACCGTGTGTTCTTCACGCTCGACGCCTCTCTGTTCCAGCGTGGCTCCAACGTCATTGCCGTGGAACTGCACAACAATCAGGCCAACTCGTCAGATATCCTTTGGGATGCCTCGCTCGGTATGCTGAGCGAAAACAACAGCTCCCCTGTTTACTATTCTACGAAGGAGGAGATCACCCTGCCCGAGGGCGAGGTAGAACTGGTGGCAAGTTTCCGTCCGATGAACACCATCGAACGAATGGGCTATCGCGTTAATCCTGTTTGCATCAACGAGGTGAGTGGTTCCAACAGCATCTATATCAACGAATATGCCAAGAAGAACGACTGGGTGGAACTCTACAACACCACCGATGCCGACATCGATGTGGAGGGAATGTTCCTCACCGACGATATCGACCAGCCCATGAAGTATCAGATTTCGAAGAGCGGTACCAAGGTCAACACCATCATTCCTGCCCACGGTCATCTGCTCATCTGGTGCGACAAGCTCGCCACCACCGACCAGGCCCTTCATGCTTCGTTCAAGATCAGTGGCGAGGGTGGTTATCTGATACTCTCAGACCGTGGCCGCACCTGGACCGACAAGTTCGTCTATAGTGCTCACGACGGCAACACCACGGTGGGTCGCTATCCCGATGGAACTTCGGCTATCTACCAGATGAATGTGCCCACCATCGAGAAGGCCAATATGCTCACCAGTTATCTGGTAAAAGAGCCGCAGCACGACATCATCTCGGGCGTTCAGCCAGCTTTGGTTGCTTCGGCCAATGGCTTCCGCATCCGCTATGGAGCACAGACCTTGTTTGTGAAGAGCGATGAGGCTGACAACGCCGTTGTGGATATCTTCACCACCGATGGCCGACTGATAGAGCGCACAGCCGTCAACGTCGTTGGTGGTACCGCTCGCATCAATGTCTCTCATCTGCCTTCCGGCTTCTATGTGGCACGTGCTACCAACAGTCAGAACGCACGCGTCAGCTGTAAGTTCATGAAGTAAGAGTAATCTCATTGATAAGATATGGCGGCACTATTCGCACGGAATGGTGCCGCTATTCTTTTGCTTTGGCACCGCTATTGTGGCACTTTCGCATTGCAATAGTTTAGGTTTTGGTTCCCATCTAGCCCCTAGACGAGTCGATTCTAGCCCCTGGACGAGGTCATTCTAGCCCCTAGAAATGATGCTTCCAGGGGCTAGAAATGACCTTTCTAGGGGCTAAACGTAAAACAGTTGTTTTGGTTTTAGACTTTAAAACAGCCATTTCTAGATTGTAGAACTGCTGCTTTTAAACTATAAAACTGCTGCTTTAAGTCAAATGACGAGATGCCTTTATATATTAAATTGTATTAAATCGTTTGTCTGTTTAGGGAATAATGTTACCTTTGCGTCCCAAAAGACAGAAAAACTAAAATCATCTTATATAAACCCAATAACTATCATGAAATCTTTTTTAAGTATTGTTTTCACTTTAGTAAGTATTGTTGCATTTTCCCAAGAAGAGTGTACGTTGTTTGCACATCAGGACAAGATTGACCAGCAGATGATACCAGCAGACTCCACTGTGCGCAAGGGCGTGTTGGCAAATGGTATGACCTATTATGTGTGTCGGTGTGATAATCCTGAAAAACGTGTCTATTTCGAATTGCTTGTCAGGGGCGGTTCGATGGTGGAGCAGGACAACGAGCTTGGTATTGCGCACTTCGTAGAGCACATGGCATTTAAGGGAACGAAACATTTCCCCAACAATCGTGTTATTGATTTTATGCGACACAATGGCATTGTGTTCGGACATCACAGTAATGCCTTTACGGAATACAACACGGTGCGCTATTTGCTTCACTATATTCCTTCGGACAACGCTCTGTTGGTGGATTCATGTCTGCTGTTGTTGCGCGATTGGTCTAGTGATATCGTGATGGCAGATGAAGATGCTGAGAGCGAGCGTAACGTCATTGTCGAGGAGTGGAGAATGCGCAAAGAAGCGCCTTCTGAAGAGCAGGCTTTAAATGAAATGCTGAACCACTCTGCCTATACGAAACGTAGTCCCATTGGCGATATGGACATTATCAAGAACTGTTCGCCACAACTGCTGCGTGACTTCTATCACCGTTGGTACGAACCACAGAACCAAACCGTCATCATTGTGGGCGATGTCAACCCAGACGTGATGGTGGAGAAACTGAAGGCGCGCTTTGGTGACAGGGTGCGTGGCAAGCACGTCGTTGCACCAGCTCCCAAGATTCCCGATGCTGATGGCTTGCGCTTACGTTGCTATCAGAGTAAAGTGCAAAACGCTTTTGATGTGACGTTTCTGATGAAGGTTCCTGATCAGAAAGCCGAATCACGTCATTCAATAGGCGGTCTGCGCACAGACTTCATGCGTGATAAGATTACGAAAATAATGCGATCCAAAATGATGGACTTGCAACAAGAACTTACCGGTTCGCCAGGTCTTGCTTTTGACAACTCTCTTAAGTTCGAACTGGTTGGCGGGGGAGAGGAGTTTCTCTCTTTCAAACTCTCGAGTGCTCCTGACCAGTGGCAGTCAACGTTGGAAACACTCATGAAGCAAGTGGAATTGATTCGCCGCAAGGGATTCACTCATCAAGAATGGAAGGAGACTTATACTGTCAGTATGCCTGAATTCAATGCTGACACGACAGCCCTCATACTGGTTGACACAACCTTTGTGGAACGCACACCGAAACAACGCACAAGCGTAGATTTGATGAAAGCTTGTACAAACGACTTCCTAAAAGGAAAGACGATTAAGCAGCCAATGGCAAGTGAAGTGGCGCATAGTTACATTGTATCCACGATGACACAAGAGCAGATGCACCAAGAATTCCTCAAGCTGACCGACGACCGAAACCTGCTCATCACGATGATGTTTCCCGAAAAGGCGAATGTGCCTACGGAGGAAGAGGCTTTGGCGGTGGTCAAGCGCGTAAAGCAAATGTGCGACGACGAACTTTTGAGCGTTGAAAAGCTAATGGAGAGTGAACAAGATGATAGAGATATTGATAGCACGGATGTAGTCCTCGTTCCTCCATCGTTGAAAAAGTTTAAAGTGCTGAATGATAGTATCAGCGAAGCTTTTTTGCCGAATGGTGTCAAGGTTGTGCTATGGAAGGATAAGGGCAGTGTCTTAACGAAGTTCGTCTTTTATCGTCCGTCAGGTCTCTCTGTGTTAAATAACGAGGAGTATGGCTATCGCAGTTTGCTGGACAAATGTGTCGTAAAATATAAAAACGGCCCGATTCTTTCTTTCGATGATTATTCAGATAAGATCGAGGTGGAGATTTTCGAGCAAAGTGCTGTAGAGAATAGTCTAAAGGGATTTTACTTAAACCTGACCTGTACTGATGTGGACTCTGTTAAGTTTTACAAAAGCCTGAAACAACTTCAGGAAAAAACCGCAACAAGTGACAACCCATTAATAACGGCAAGAAATAAAATTAAAAATCTGCCAAGTGCATCGCTTGACAGAATCAATGCACTGACAGCTGATCAACTCTCTGCATTCTCTTTAGACCATTTCTGCCAGATAGTGAAAAAGTATAAATCTAATTATAATGGCTCTGTGCTGTTGGTTCATGGAAACTACGAAATAGACAGCATCATGCCATCTATTATGAAATATATTGCAACTCTTCCATCGGAGAAAAAGCCCGTGAAGCGAATGGTATGGCCTTCAGACCACTATAAAACTAGTAATTCTACGCTGGTAGAAAAAGTGGAAATGGATAAGCCTTATTGCGAGACCTATATAATGTATGTTTGGGAGAAAGGATACAAATATACGCCACAGACAAATGCTCATAATAATGTGCTGCAGAGAGTTCTTGGAAAACTTCTTTTCAATGTGCTACGTAAGCAGCATAGTGATGTGTATTCACCTTTTTGTAGTGTGAATACCATAGTACAACCCATTCCTCGTCTGTACTGTCCTATTATTTATACATGTGACCCCAGTCAGCGTGAGCGCATTGCTCAAGACGTGAGAGATATGGTCAATGATATGGTAGAAGGCGGTTTGATAACGCAAGAACTCATAGACAGCTCGGTGAAGGAGATAGAAACTTCTAATAAGCAGGTGATGGAATTCTTAAAAGCAAATAAGCAGGATCCATGTAATACTTATCTGAATCGTGAGTTTGGCGATGAGCTTGACGATCCTTTTGATTTGACTTGTGTAAGGCAGGTTACACCAGCTTCACTTAAAGCATATCTGAGAAAAATGCTCAAGAAAGGCAGTTGTCATATAGGGTACATTACAACGGAATAAGTTTGGCGGCTCCAAACGGATGGTTTGGGGCCGCCAAACGACTTGAATAGCGCCTCCAAACGGGTCGTTTGGGGGCGCTATTCTTTTTTACTTGCGAAAACACTTGCGGAAGATGGGGGTGCCATCGCTTCCTGTGCAGCTTTCTATGTAGATGCCGTGAGATGGACGGCTCTGTAGGACTGTGCCTTGCAGGTTGTAGAACCGTGACTTGACTACGGGATGTTGCATAGGGAGAATGCCTGCCGTGGGGTCGAAAGCAGTGGGCTCTATTACCCAGCGCAGACGGGTGCGGTCGGCATGACCATTAAAGAATTCCAGCGGACCACCTGTGCCATTGGCATCGGCTGTTCCCACGTTCAGACACTTGTTGGAAGTGCTGCTGACATCGATGAAGAAGGCCAGCTTGTCGTTGTCCGTCTTGGCATAGTAGGGACGCACGGAAAGGGGCATGTCGGTGAGGAAGGCAGCAAAACCTTCGGCACCAGGAAAAGCCAACTGTTGGGCCATAGTCATGGTGGCGCAAAGAAGGAATGTAATTGTTAGAATGGTTTTAGATTTAATATTAGTCGATTAGTTTGCACTGCAAAAGTTATTGCTTTTCTGCGATATAGCCAAAAGTTCTTGGAATATATATAAAAAAAGTCCGCTGCAACTCTCTCGAGCAACAGCGGAACAAGCCTATGTTTAACTAAAAATCCTTTTTCTCTAAAAGAAATTTTCAATCCACAAAGGACTAAAAATTTGAAAGTTTAAAAGGGAGCTTCACAGCGACCTCCTGTTATCCTACAGTTGAAAACTTTCTTTTTTACCAATAACTAAAAACCTAAAACTATAAATATTACTACTAACCTAAAACAATCTATTAACCTTTTGATGATGCAAAGGTACGCACTTTTTGGGAATCATCAAGCAAGTATTGCATCATTTTTCGAAAAAAATGCAGTGTTCTTGACGTAAATCAACCAATTGTGTGCGATAACAGCGAAAAATACACTGTTTTTGAATGGATGTTGCAAAAAAGTAATTACCTTTGTCTTTGCTTATGAAAGTATTGATTGTGAACACGAGCGAACAGACGGGTGGGGCAGCCGTTGCAGCCAACCGTTTGATGGCTTCTCTAAATAATTATGGTGTAAAAGCCAAGATGCTGGTGCGCGACAAACAGACGCAGGACATCAGCGTGGTGGGACTGGAAGGAAAACTGCAGAAACGATGGTATTTCCTTTGGGAACGCTTTGTGGTGTTCTGTAAGTTGCACTTCCAGCGCGACCATCTTTTCGAGATAGACTTGGCCAATGCCGGCACCGATATCACTCGACTGCCTGAGTTTGCCGAGGCCGACATCATTCACCTGCACTGGATTAATCAGGGTTTCCTGTCGCTGAAGACCATCGGCAAGATCCTGCGCAGCGGTAAACCAGTGGTGTGGACCATGCACGACATGTGGCCCGCAACGGCCATCTGCCACCTGACGCTGGGATGCAACAACTTCCGCACGGGCTGTAAGAACTGCAAGTATCTGCCTGGCGGCGGAGGCGAACATGACCTTTCGGCACGGGTGTGGAAACGCAAGGAAGCCATGCTGGAACAGGGCAGCATCACGTTTGTGGCCTGCAGCAAGTGGCTGGAGCAGGAGGCTAAGAGCAGTGACCTGCTGCAGGGACAAAGCATCACCAGCATCCCGAACCCCATCGATGTAAACCTGTTTTGTCCAGGTTCGCGCGAGGAGGCTTGCCAGGCTGAGGGTTTGCCCACCGACCAGCGCCTCATCTTGTTTGTCTGTCAGCGTGCCACCAACCCCAACAAGGGCATGCAGTACTTGATAGACGCCTGCCGGAAACTGGCCGACGAGCATCCCGAGATGAAAGAGAATACGGGCGTTGTCATCCTGGGCGGCCATGCCGACGAGGTGGCGCAGCAGTTGCCTTTCGCTGCCTATCCCATGGGCTATGTCAGCGATCGCCAGCGCATAGTGCGCCTTTACAGGGCAGCCAGCATGTTTGTGCTGCCATCGCTCAGCGAGAACCTGCCCAACACCATCATGGAGGCCATGGCCTGCGGCGTGCCCTGTCTGGGCTTCCGCGTAGGCGGTATCCCCGAGGAGATAGACCACCTGAAGAATGGCTACGTGGCCGACTATCGGTCGGTGGAAGACCTGGCCAAGGGCATAGACTGGATACTGAACAAAGCCGATCGTGCAGCGCTGAGTGCTGAGGCTGTGAAGAAGGTGCGTCATCACTATGCCACGCAGCAGGTGATGGTGCGCTATATTGAGGTTTATCAGCAAGTGCTGGCTCAGAAACACTTAATGATATGATACGTTTCACAGTTGTCACCATCACCTATAATGCCGAGCAGGTGCTGGAGCGAACGCTGCAAAGTGTGCTGCACCAGACCTACGAGGGAGTGGAGCATCTTATTGTAGATGGCAAATCCAAGGATGGCACCGTCGGCATGGCGCAGCGCTACAAGGAAGTGAGCGATGCCTCGGGCAATCACCATAAGGTGATCATCCAGTCGGAGCCCGACCACGGCATCTACGATGCCATGAACAAGGGACTGACGCAAGCCTCGGGCGACTATATCGTGTTTATGAATGCGGGCGACTTCTTCCCGCAGGCCGACACCATCGAGCAGATTGTGCGTCGCTGCCGACTGAGCGAGTGTGCCACGGCCGAACTGCCCGCTGTGCTCTATGGCAACACGGACATCGTGGATGGCGAGGGCCACTATCTGTATCCGCGACGTCTGCAACCACCTGCCCACCTCACATGGCGCTCGTTCAGAAAGGGCATGCTGGTGTGTCATCAGGCTTTTTATGTGCGCACGGACATTGCCAAGAACATGCAGTATGATACGCACTATCGCTTCTCGGCCGACGTGGACTGGTGCATCCGCGTGATGCGCGAGGCAGACCGAATGGGACTTCCTCTATATAATATAAATATGGTAGTAGCTAATTATACAGAGGAAGGAGCCACAACACAGCATCATCGTGAATCATTGAAGGAACGATATCGCGTCATGGCGCAACATTACGGACACGTCAGCACATTCCTGATGCATTGCTGGTTTGTTGTGAGGGCCATCATAAAAAAGTAGTGATTCGATAGGAATCACTACTTTTTCTTGTTTTACAATTGTTCTATACTACTTTATTTCAAGATAACCTTCTTGCCATTCTGAATAGCTATGCCGCGGAAGTTAGCATTGATGCGCTGACCTGCGAGGTTGTAGATCGCTCCATGCTTTGAAACATTTGTGGCTTTGACTTGTTGAATATCATTTAATACACCTTGAATGCCAAAGACGGTGTAGTAACCACCATTCTCAAATGCAAAGTCTGAAGTTTGTGGGTAGCCGTGATTGCTAAATAGAATCTTAGTCGGCATCTTTTCTCCTAACTTCACTTCCCAGCACCATACGTCACGTTTCTGGTCGTCTCGTCCTACTCTGGTCATACGGTCTCCAGGCCAATCAGTATTCGTGCAGAAATTCTTGTCTTCCGACCAAGCCCAAACGTATGGCTCGTCATAGTCCATATTACCGCGGAAGTAAACGTACGTTTTATTGTTGATTACCTTTGCACAACTTGGCAGAACAACAGGCTCTGGCGTGTAGTATTCGCTAGTAATATCTGTATAGTTTGTGTTCTTGTCATCGTTGTCGAGGTCGAAAGTGAAATATTTGTCGTGCTGTAGCACCAGGTCGTTCGTCTGAACAGCGGCTCCATTGTTAAAGATAATATTAACAGGACTTTCTGTAAAGGTGTGCTTCCAGAAAGTTCGACCTTTGACAGTTGTTGTCTCGCTCATCAGAGTGCCGGGCCAACTGGCGTTGATAGGCTGGTTGTTGTTGTCCCATGCATAGAGGTAGGGAGCCTCGTCGCAGGCAACATAGGCTGTGGCAGGACCTGAGACATCCTCACCATTGGAGTCCACTCCAGAACGAAGTCCGTTGACGGTAACATTATTGCTGACATAGAAAGCATAGTTTTCGCCTTTACTAATCAGTTGATAACCGTCGGGAGTACCATAACTGGCAGCTGAACCACAATAGGCTGCAACTGTTCCTACGGAACCTTGTGTTTTCAGAATAACACCACCATCAACAACTTCTAGCTGTTTTATGCCACTTTGGTTTGTTACACCGGCAGCTTTACGAGCAAGAATCATGTTGCCAATAGCAATGGGATAGCGCTTCCAGTGCTTAAGAAAAATACATGGCGTTCCAGGTAATGCCAGAATATATGCATTGGCGGCAATCACGTTTTTACGTAAACGGTTACCATCCTCATCGCGGAATGTGTCATGGTTGTCGATGAAGGATACGCTATAGCGTTTATAACTATCATCTTTAGATAGGGCTGCTTCTTGCAACTTATTCCAATTGCCGTCGCCAAAGGCTTCTTTGATTTGGTATTTTAATGGGAAATCGAATGCTGCCGAGGTCCATCCTGTTTCTGATATCCACCACTTAATGGCGTCAATGCCGTCCCAATATTCACCTACGCAGAACTGAGGCTTGGCATGTTCGTTGTACATCTTGGTATATTGGGGGGCGTAGCCCTTCACCATGTCAAGGCGGAAACCAACATAGCCTAACTCCTTGAGGAGGAAGTCCAGATAGGTTTTACAGTTCTTTTGTACGTTGGCAGACGTGTGGTCCAAGTCTCGACCGCCACTGAAATCTGTACCCGTATCATCAGCACCAGTCACTGGCCATCCCCTCTCTTTGACATACCCTCCGTCATCATTATTACAAATGTCAGCACCGCTCCATGTTAATTTGTAGGTTACGTCAGAATTCACTATTCCCGCTCTTTCCTCATTAACAAAGTCAATCCATGAACCATTTTCTCCTCGGGGTGACTTATGGTTAATGACTACATCACTGATGAAACCTACACCTTTTTCCTTATAGGTGTTAATCATAGTGGTGAGGTATGACTCTTTTGCACCAAAGGAGCTGATGTGGTTGAGCCAATAGATAGGCATGTATCCCATCTTGTTGCCGGAACCGCAGTTGCCGGAATTTGGAATCCAAATCAAGTCTATGTAAGGAGCTATTTGGTCTGCCTGGGCTGTCAAGTTAGTCCATTTTGTATCTTCGTACGAGTCCCAATAGAAACCTTGTAGCATCACACCACCATAGTTATCGGGCCATTGGGCGAAAGAAAACTGTGCAAATAGTAAAGCAACGATAAATGCGTAGAATTTCTTCATGATAAAATTTAATCGTTAGTTGTACTTATAGTTTTATTTAGCAAAAATAGTTTTTTTTGTGATAGTACATGTGTCGTGTGTGCAAAAAGAGACTAGGATAAAATGAAAACGTTTGCGCGAGTGAGGAATATGAAAGCAACCAGCCTGAATGCAAAATCATTCAGGCTGGTTGCAGTTTTTTATCGTACGAACTTTTTCCCGTTGGTGATAAAGATACCGTGCGGCAGTGTGGATTTGTCGTTTCCCGCATAGCGACCGTCTATGGTATAATATCGTTGCAATCTGTTTTGTTGCTTATTAACGACGTTACCGATACCTGTGACAATGTCGCGTAAGCCATCTTGATTGTAGTATCCTCCGTTCTTGAATGTCAGGTTGTCTGTCTGTGGGTCACCATTGCTACTAAAAATGATAAGAGTAGGTTGGGTGGCATTACCGCTACCCTTGTAATCGGTAGCTTTGAATGTCCACTTCCATACATCCTTCCCGTTGTTCGTTCCTAACTTGGTGCATTCAACGCCTGGCCATGTGCCCCCCGTATAGTTGGCGTTGCTATTGTTGGCGTTCCACGCCCAGCACTTGATGGTATTCGTCCATGTTATAGGAGCTTCGAAGAAGGCGCACACCTCACCATCAGCTACGGTACAGAAACTCGGAATAGAGAAAGGCTCTACATATTCCACTTCATACTCACGTGTGATGATGTCGCCTGTGATGTTTCCATTGACAAGCATGGCAGCCTTCAAGGTTGTTGTGCCAATAGGAATGGTAATCTTCTCACCGCTAGCTACACTAGGACTCGAAGCCGTAGGAGTTGAACCGTCTGTAGTATAAACTATGCGGGCATTCTGAGTAGTTATTGCAGCAAGTATTACCTTCTGCTCTCCTTGATACTTGCCTGATGCATGACTGATCCATGCTGTATTTCCAACTGTATTGCGGATGTAATAAGCGTAATGGTAGCCATCCAAAATCTTTACCCATCCATTGTCGGTTGGTGCATAGTTTGATACGTTTCCAAGCACGGCTATCAGACGGTCGTCTGTAGAGAACGCATAACAAGCGGTGCTGTTCTTTAGTCGTGTGATACTACTGGTGTTGCTAATGCCTGCTAGTCTTCTGGCCTCAATCATTGGCTTGATGAATTCCTTGCAGTCAATCCAGTGCTTTAAGAATACACAAGGTGTTCCTGGCATTGCCAGCATGTGTGCGTTACCTGCCAATGTGTCTTTTTTGATGGGATCTTGTGGCGCATTTGCAGAACGGAATTCCGTGTCGTGGTTCTCAATGAAGGTGACACCATATCGTCTGTAGTTGCCATCTGATGCAAGACTACTATTGGCTAGTTTTGCCCAGTTTCCATTATTGCATGCATCACGGACAGTATATCTGAATGGAAAATCGAAAGCTGCACTTTGAATGACATTATCAACCTTAGTGCTGTTAATCCATGATTTTACATTTGACGCATTTCCATCCCAGTATTCTCCCACCGAGTATTTGGGGCTAGAGTCTTTATTATAGAGGCCTGTGAATGTGCCACTATAACCCTTTACCATGTCATAGCGGAAGCCTGCATAGCCTAAATCCTCCAGTAACGCATGGAGATAGGCTTTGACTATATTTTGAACATTCTCGCTCTTGTGATCAAGGTCGCGCATGCCATCCCAACCTTCGCCTGTGTCTGCAGCGCCGAGGGCCACTTTCAGACGTGTGGCTTCTGTTTGTGCCTTGCCGTTGTCATCGTCGCTGCAGACATCTGTCGAGGTCATCGTGTAGGTGATGTTGTTATATGTTTCTGTGGGAAACCCAAACCATCCGCTTCCGCTTTTTCGGTGGTTGATGACTACATCAGCAATTGTTTCTATTTTTTTTTCTTTAAAGGTGCTAATCATTGAGCGTAATTGCTTTTCGCTTCCAAAAGAACTGGTATAGTGGTCAGTACCTGGAAACAAATAGTATGGGTCGTAACCCATGGATTTTCCATTGCAGTTACCGCTCTGTGGTATCCATACCAGTTGGAAATACTGTGATAACTCGTCAACCTGTGCTTGTAGATTTGTCCATTTTGAAGCCTTGTTATAGGAGTCCCAATAAAAGGCTTGCAACATGACTCCCTTGTATTCTGATGGCCAACCCTGTGCCATCATTGGTGAAGATACAAGAAGCGTTAGCAGTGAAAGTAGTAGCTTTTTCATCGTTTTCGCGCTTTATAGTTATTGTCTTGCAAATATACGAATATTAATGATTGGTTATATCTCTTTTAGTGTAAAAACTTAATTGTGTATATGCAATCGGTTGTCCTGTAATATAGAAGAGGCGGACATCTCATCATGGATGTCCGCCTCTTCATGTATTGTTGTAAATCGAGTTGTATCGATTTACGATTATTAGTATATTACTTCATCAGCATCTTACGACCATTCTGGATAGCGATACCGCGGAATGCTTTATTGATGCGCTGACCTTGCATGTTGTAGATAGCATTGTTGGCTTTGATGGTCTTTACAGTGCTAATTCCTGCTGGATCTGGTTCCGTCAATTCAACTGAGAGGAACTTAGAGTCAGGAATGAATGTGAAGATGACGTCATAGGTGCCAGCAAGCTCAACTGTGAAATTCATGTTTTCACCACCATCACCATATGACTCGTCCCAACTATGGTTTGCACATACTTTGAATTGGAATTCTGTTGCATCAAGTTCGATGTTAGGCTTAATCAGTTCGAATGAGCCGTCTTCCAACTTAACCATGTCGTTTTTTGTATTTGTAGGATCCCAAGTTGTACCGAAGATAGGTTCGCTGCTACCTGCAATTGTCCAAGTCTTTTCAGCAATGATAACATCACCTGTCTTTGTGGTTTCCACGGTAAATTCTCTGTTCTCAAGGTCTACGCTAAAGCTAATGGTGTATTTACCATTCTCTACAACTGCAATCGTAATGTTGGGATAATCTTTTCCCTCTTCGTCTTTTGAAGCAAATTTGCCTTCGCCAGCATTACCATTCCATTGTCCGTCAACTACAATTTTGAATTCATAATTAACATATGCTTCCAGAATGACATCAGTTTTTTGCAAAGTATAGTGAATACCATCCTTTGTAATCATTGTATTAGCTTCAGCATCTGCTTTCCAGCTTTCACCAAAAATTGCGGTAGCACCAGCGAGGACTACGGTGCTTTCCGTTGGCCCATCGTATTCACCGGTTTTTTCGGCTGCTGCATTTAACGCAACTTTCCCCTCAGTAAGATCAAGTGAGAATGTGATTCTGTATGCACCATTTTCTGCAATTTCAATGGGTACGTTCTGAGCGTCATCACCGCTCACTCCATCTTTACCGATAGCATTAGGCCAACCTCCATTGACACAAGCTTTGAAGTAATAGGTGTTTTTCTTCAACATCACGTTCTCCTTGACCAAAGTATAGTGGATGTTGTCAGTCGTGGTCATGACGTTAGTCTCTGAAGCAGGATTCCAACCATCACCCATCAAAGCTGCATCACCAGCAATGGTCCATGTGTCTTGTGCCTGCATGCCAAGGGCTGCTGCCAGCATTACTAATAGCGTAAAAATTTTCTTCATAATTGTTTCGTTTTAAAGTTAATAATTATAGTAAGAATTAATGTTCTGTTGTTTTAACGCGTCATGTCCTTTCTGTGGCAAAATTAAATATTTTTTGGAATGTGTGTTCACGTTCTTGAAAAAAAATGTAATTAGCGAGATGCAAACGTTTTCGCGTTTCTAAGGTTGTAAGGAAGTGGGTGGGTTGCATTAACCACACCTCACTTCTTTTAATTGATAATCAGATGATTGCTATTCTACGGGGACAAAGTGGGCTGCACCAGTGATGTCACAGAAGTAAACATCATAGGTACCTGCTGGTACAGTAATGTTCTTCTTGTCCTTTGTGCAAATCTTTGCCCAATCAATACCGGCATTCCATTCCTTGTCGTTTTCGCCATAGCCCCAAACCATGTCATCGCTATGATTAGCACGGAACTTCAGGTCAGTGTCGCTGGCGAATGTATGACGATAGTACCAATTATGCTTGGTAGGATCAACAGCAGTGAGTTCAATCTCGCTGTTGTCGCTGGCAAGTAACATGGCAATACTGGTATAAGTGGTAGGATTCTGGTTCTCAAGTTTTTCCCACTTAAAGGTAAGTGCCTCCAGATCAATGGTGAATGTGTAGTACTCAGCTGTTGGAGCAATGAAGAAGTTGTCCTTGTTGCCCTGAACAACATTTCCGTTTATAGACTTGTCGTTTTTGGTTTCAGTTGCATAGACTTTAGAGAAGTCCTTCTTAGGATAGTCGTTCTTCCAGTAGCTGATATTCCATACCAATATGTCACCAGCCGTACGTGCGGTATACTTTGTGGTGTACGAGAATGCCATGTCGTTACCTTCAATAGGAGTCATGACGTACTTGTAAGCATTGTCGGCCGTCACATTTCCTGTTGCCTTACCAAACAGATAGTAGTACGGATCTTCAAGCTTCTCAGGTGTAATCCTGATTGTGAAGGGGTCGGACAGGTAGATTAATTGCGCTTCTTTGTCATGAACTGCATTTGCCAGTACCTGAGCTGTGAATGTACGTTCTGTAGCTTTTTTGCCATAGAAAGCATACACCAGATTAGTAAGCTCCTCCTTAGTGACATTTCCGTCTTCTGTTGCCATAACATCATGAGGCTGTGACTTAGGTTTGTCCACAGGTCTTGCTTCGATGCGTAAATTCTCAAAAGTTATTCCACTGGGTAGAGTTCCTGTGGTAAGGGTAAACATCTTGACAGCATCTTCCGTCATGACACCTAAGTCAATAGGGGTTGTGGCTGCGGCAGAAACTGCGGCCTGGAAACCGTCAACTGTTATTACGGGCTCCTGCGGGTAAACAGGTGGCATCGGATAGTCATTGTGGCTTTCATCACAGGCGGTCAGTGACCAGCCTGCGATGACGAGCATCAATAATGATAATATCTTTTTCATAATCATTTCTATGTTATTATATTACTACTCATTTTTTATCTCACCCGTATCGTCGCAGAAATTCAGATAGATACGCTGTCCTTTGCTTGCGCTGACAAACGGTTTCACCTCATCACCATTACCACGGTACTTAATAACACATGAACTGCTGGTGCGGTCTTTGGGATATGCCATGAACTCTGTTTGCCACCAATCCCACTTGATGCTTACATATGCACGTACACCGCCATCGTCAGCCTCGGTGTCTCCTGGCAGTGGGGGAGATACGAACTGGCCATTCATTGTTGTAGGAACCGTAAACTTAACATAGTCTGTATAGTTGGTTCTCAATGTCTTTTCCACCCAGAAGTCCTTAATGTCATCACCAAGAACATCTTCTAATGCAGGACCGATGAGCCATACATTAGCTTCGTAGAATCTGTAGGTCAGGGTTAACTGACGTTTCTCATTATTGCCGACGCCTTCAACCAGCATAATGTACCAACCTGGAGTATCTGTCGTTACAAGTCCGTCGTTAGATACATAGAAGCCAAGTGTATTACATTTGTAGACTGGAGTGATCATATTGTCGTCAAAGTTTGGCTCTCCCTTAATTGGACTGAGGCGAACACCCCTCTTGTCAAGCCAAACCATACGCCAATGGTTCTGGGTAGAGTTGTTGACCTGTATGGTCTTGACTGCTTTCTCCCAATCGTTATCGTTAAATGTACCAATGACGAATAATGAGTCAGGCATCACAACATCAGGCAGAGCGAAATTAAGTTTGACCTTGTTCAGTTTAACGATGTTTGACGTAGTCTCTGTTTCAGGAGTTCCGGCAATGTAAGCACGGATACGTATGTAAGCTGGTGTCTCAACAGGGAAGTCTTCCTGTTTCAGTCCTTTCTTTTTAATCATCTGCTTGGTGGTTGCCATGGCAATCTCTTTGCCAGGAACAATCATCTTATTCTGATAATAGGTTGTTGTCAGCTCACTGGGATCAGACATGTCGCTATCTATTGATATCTGTATAACATATGTCACCGTTGCTGGAAATCCGTAGCTGGGTGCCGTACAGGTCAACGTCACTGAGTCTGTGTTTGCCAAGTCGTATGTACTATTGGCAAACGTCGGCGTGTTTAATGTAATGGGCTCTTGTGTCTTTGACAGGTCTATGACGGGATTGTCATCGCGATCAGCATCACAAGCTACCATAAAGAAAACACTTACCATCAATGAAAATATAATGCTTAACTTTTTCATATCTGTATAGTATTATTAGGTTTGCTTAATTGTAATTAGGCTTAATGTTGGGGTTCGCATTCAATTCGCTGTCAGGAATGGGGAAGATATTGAAGCGCTTGTCGAACTGTGTTCCGGCCTTTGTTCCGCCCATCCATTCCCAAGTATAGTCGCTCTGACCTGCAAAGCGGTTCCAGCGAACAAGTACCATACGGCGCATTCCTTCAAAGCCAAACTCGCGTGACCATTCCTGGAAGATGTTCTCCAGTGTAACACTGGTTAAAGCCTCCGGGCTTGTTCCATCGTACTTGTTGGAACTCTTAACATTGGCACGCTTACGCAAATCCTTGATACGCTCTATGCCTGCCGATGTACATGTTCCATCATTCAGACGAGCATCGGCTTCAGCAGAAATGAGGTATGCCTCAGCAAGACGCAACATGGGATAGTCGGTGTCGACAAAACGACCGCTGGGGTCGTGTCCCGATGTGCCATCAGCATGGAGGTTGTTGTATTTCATATAGACGAGACCATTGCTTGTAGATGATTCAGTCTCGATACTCATGGTCTGACCAGTGGTGTAGAAAATAGCACGGTCGTCTCCAGCACTCGTTACGATGTCCTTGGGAAGACCACTGGGGGCAGAGGATGATTTGCTGCCAAAGAATACCTGAGAGAACTGTTTGCGTGCGCGTACGCCACGGTCCCATGCCTGATTGGTGCCGTAACCCTTGATGGCATCACCATTTTCATCAGTAGCACCATAAAGATCCATTTCACGCATCTTGTCTGACATGTTGCTTGCTATCATGTAGAGTGAACCACCCCATGTCTGGGTTTTGTCACCATCATGAAGGGCAGGGAGAATGATTTCGTCTTGAGCACCGTTGGTGTCGTTATCGCCCATGAAGAGTAATTGGTAAGCGCTGAAACCATTCTTCGGAGTCGTACAAAGCTTATAGCTGGTGTTTATCGCTTTGTCTGCATAGGTCTTCGCATCGTTCCAACGAGCAGTACCTGTATATACTTCTGCGTTTAGATACATGCGAGCCAGCAGCAGATAGCCTGCAGCCTTGTCGGCACGGCCATAGTCGGTAGCCTTCGCGTCTGCTAATACCTCATTGCCAGAGCCTTCTCCAATAATGTCTAACAGTTCGCCTTCCAAATATTTGAAGAGGTCTGCGCGCTGAATCTGAGGCGCTTTTTCGCTCGACAATTTAGTCAGGAACGGTGGATTGGCATAGAGGTCCATCAGATAGAAATAATGGAATGCGCGCATGAAACGAGCTTCGGCACGCTTCTGAAGAGTCGCTGCGTCAGATCCCGTGGCACTGTCCAGATAGAAATTACATAGTGTCACACCAAACATGAGTCGGTAATATAGTGCCTTAGTCAGCACATTCGAGTTTGTCCATGAGTTATGATTCAACTCAGGAATACCAGGGTCGTTCCACCAGCAGTGTCCTTCGTCTGTAGTGAGCACATTAAGATACCAAATAAGACGTGTCATATTTGAAGTACCTTCATCGATGTCGTCCAAGTCGGAACTACCATTAGGACCTGTCTGTCCAGTGAGAACAAGATTACTATAGATTTTGTTGAAGATATAGTCTTGGTTGAAGTCTGACAGATCTTGGGGATTAATATTTTCAACCTCCAAGTCTTTCACGCATGACGTGAAAAACATTCCGCAGGCAATAGCGACCACAGTTGTTATATATTTCAGTTTCATAACTTTTATTCTTTTTACTGTTTTACCTTAATACTGTGTTAGAAGTTCAAGCTGACACCAAGAATCGTCGTGATAGGACGTGGGTAAATGTCGCCATCAACGCCACTGGCTACCTCAGGATCAATTCCTGTATAGTTGGTAATCGTCATAACATTTTGCACAGTTGCATATGCACGTCCGTTTATCGAAGTACCAAACAGCTTGTTAAAGCTATAACCTAAAGTTATGTTATCCAGCTTCAAGAACGAAGCATTCTCTACAAAGTAGTCTGAAGCATACTGCTGCTGCGAAACATTAGTAAAGCCTCGTTCTACCGCTACAGTGCGCAGGTTGTTCAGGTTACCATTGGTGTAAACTGAACCAGCGCCGACATTGCTGGAACCTGAAGCTGTGCTGTTAAACACGTAGTTGCCCAAGCTTGCACGCATAGAGAAACCAAGGTCCCAATTCTTGTATTGTACTTTTGAAGACAGACCCATCAGCACATCAGCTGCAGGCTTGTAGTAATAGTAGCGGTCGCCACTATCCAGATAGCCATTACCATTGCGGTCAACAAATGCGTTGGGGATTGGCTTGCCATTTTGGTCGTAAACCTGCTGGTAAACGTGGAAGGCACTGACTGGCTTACCTACGGTATGGGCCTGGATGTTACCACCCGTACCAGTCAGTCCACCACCAGTCTCAACGAAGTAATCCGCGCCGACACCATCTATCAACTCGTCAATCTCGTTGTGGTTATAGGTGAAGTTGTAACTAACTTCCCACTGCCAGTCCTTGGTCTGAATAGGGCGTACGGTTGTCATGAACTCGAAACCGGTGTTGTGTAGTGAACCGATATTGCTAGTCACCTTGTTGCGGAAGTTAGAACCGGCTGCTACAAATACGGTGTTAATCAGATCGGTAGTCTTACGGTAGTACCAGTCTAAATTAAATTCAAGTCGGTTGTTCAAGAATGATAAGTCAATACCGGCATTCCATGTTGTTGTTTTCTCCCATGTCAGATGGGCGTTGAAGGCCTCAGGACGGTAAGTCGTACCATTATCCAGTACAGGATATAAGGCATGTGAGTTTGTGTTTGGCTTGAATACAGGAATGTAGGTGTAATCTCCAATACCTTCCTGCTGACCGGTGATACCCCAACCTAAGCGGAGCTTGGCATCGGTGAGCACGTCAATGTTCTTGAGGAAAGACTCTTCCTTCATCTTCCATGCCAAGGCCATGGCAGGGAAGTAACCCCATTGCTGGTTTGGATTTCCCTTCATCCAATTGAAACGTGAAGAACCGTCAGCACGAAGTGTGAAGGTCAGCATGTAGCGGTCCATCAATGAGTAATTCAAACGGCCGAAGAAAGATACAAGGAAGTTCTCTGTCTTATACATTGTAATCTGGTCTGCCTTAGGAGCATCGTAATAAGTACCCTCTGCATATTTTGTGTTGCCAGCAGGGTAGGTTCCATGGCCGAACCAGTCTGTCTGCTTGTGGAAATGCTGCCACTCATAACCGGCCATTGCGTCAAAGTGATGTACATCAGCAAAATCCTTCATGTATTGTGCGTATAATGATAGCTGCAGGTTATACGTGTCCATCGTGCTCCAGTTTGTCCAACCATAGTAGTTGGCAACGGCAGAGTTTGGCTGCCTGTCTGTATCCTGCTTACCAGTTGAAAGATCCATGGCGGCATTCATGTGCAAATGCAGGTCTTCGAAGCCATGAATAGAATAGTCGGCTTCAATATTACCAATCAAAGACTTTGAGGTAGCACGGTCGTTAGTCTGATTTAATGCAGCAACAGGGTTTCCTGTTCCCTTGTTGGTGTATTTCCAGTTTGCTGCGCCATCATAGCTTGCACCAGTAAAGTTCTGAACATAGCCACCAAAATAGTCACGATAAACAGGATAATCGCTCTTAACGGCCTTCGTAGGATCCATAGCTATAGCTGCTCCTACTACACCAGGCGCATAATGATTTTTTGCTATCATACCCTTACCGTTGATGTTCAATTTCAGTAGACTGGGAGAGAGGTTGAAACTACCTGTAAAGCGCTCAAATTTGTCGGTCTTGACTACACCTGATTGATTGGTATAACCTATAGAGACACGATAGGGCATGTTCTTCATGCCACCAGACATCGTTAAGTTGTGGTCTGTAGAGAGAGCTGTCCGGAAAATCTCATCTTGCCAATCAGTGTTGGCATACTGCTTGTTTCCGTTTGCATCATAATAGCCAAGCTCGGCATATGCATCGCTGTCCTCTCCATAGAGTTTTTTGATATAGCTCATCAAACCAGGACCATCAAGGACATCAGTAGTCTTCTTCACGCTAGCGATAGATACGTTGCTGTTATAATTGAACGTGGGCTTCTGTCCAGAGCGTCCTTTCTTGGTAGTAATAATGATGACACCATTTGATGCACGGCTACCATAAATTGCGGTAGCTGAAGCGTCCTTCAGCACGGTGAACGACTCGATATCGTTCGGGTTTACCATAGAGAGGGGGTTGGACAAACCCTGTACACCATAGTTGTCCATGGCCAAACCATCGATAACTATCAAAGGGTCGTTAGAGGCGTTCAGAGAAGAACCGCCACGAATACGAATCTGGGCGCCACCGCCGGGACGACCGTCACCAGAGATGACACTCACACCGGCAATCTTACCACTGATCATGTCTTGTGCATTGACGTTCAGGCCGTGGTTCTTTTCATCAGGTTTGATGGCTGTAACAGAGCCGGTCAGGTCGCTTTTCTTTGCGCGTCCGTAACCAATAACTACGACGTTTTCAAGAACTGCGGTGTCGTCCTTAAGGACTACCTCTAAGTTTGCAGCAGCTTTCACGGTGGCCATCTGATAACCTACATAGGAAATCTGGATGTCGGCTCCCTGCTTGGCTTGCAGCGTGAAGTTACCGTCGAAGTCGGTAATGGTGGCATTTTGTGTGCCAGCCACGCGTACAGTTGCGCCGATGATAGCTTCACCTGTAGCATCTTTCACATGACCTTTCACCGTAATGTTCTGTGCAAAGGCTCCCATAGCCAGGAAAAGGCCCACAACAAGGGCTAACATCCTGAATGGTAATTTAATGTTTACCTGCTTCATCATTACAATAGTTTAATTAATTAAAAGTTAGTTATTAGTATAATATGTTATTGTTTATTGTTGTTCAAATGGGCCTTTGTTTGTCTTTATCGTTTTAGCTGTTATAGTTAGAAATCCGTTGCAAAGATAGATTTTTTTCAATCCGTTGATACTTTTTAATGATTAAAATCGTTATAGTAAGTGGTGCAAACGTTTGCAATTTTATTTGCTAACGAAATAAGTTCATAGGAGAACACCCGATTTAATTATTTAATAATTTTGCAACATCATAAAACTATGAATATCCAAAACGACATGAAAGAGAATACTTCGTTGACAATGAAAGACATAGCAAGGGAACTGGGCATCTCCGTTGCTACGGTGTCGCGAGCCTTGAAAGATTCTCCCCGCATATCAAAGGAGCAGCGCTTGCGCATACAACAGTTTGCACGCGAGCATAATTTCGTTCCCAACCATTTGGCAGAGATGTTGCGTTTGTCAAAGGTTAAACCTCAGAAACTGATCGGTGTGATTCTGCCAGAACTGGTACACTATTATTTCTCTTCTGTCCTGAAAGGTATCGAGGAGGAGGCGGCAGCCCATGGCTACCATATCGTGGTGGCAGTGAGCAACGAGCACTACGAGACGGAGACCAAGCTGTGTCAGTCGTTCATTGAGATGAAAGTTTGTGGTGTCATTGTGTCTCAATCGAAGGATACTCATAATTACGATCACTTCAACAGGTTGATAGAAGCTGGTGTGCCCCTGGTTTTCTATGATAGAATATGTACGGGCATCAACGCCAGTCGGGTAGTGGTAGATGACTATATGGGTGCCTTCAATGCCGTGAGCTATCTCATCCGCACAGGTTGTCGTCGCATTGCCTATTTCGGTTCACCGCTGAACCTGGAAACGTCCAAGAACCGTTTCAATGGCTATAAGGATGCGCTGTTGAAGAATAAGATCCCGTTTGACGAATCGATGACACGCATCTGTGACACACGTCACGATGCCGAGTTGATGACACCGACGCTTTTCGATGGTGACGTCTATCCCGATGCCTTCTTTGCCATCAACGATGATACAGCTTTAGGCATACTCTACACGGTGAAACATATGGGTATGCGTGTGCCCGAAGATGTGTCTATCTGTGGCTTTACCAATGGCATCAGGGCCACGTCTTGCGACCCGATGCTTACCACGGTAGAGCAGCGCGGCGAGATGGTGGGCGAGGAGGCTGCCAATATCCTCATTGGTTATGTAGAAGGCACTATCCCAAGAGATCATGTAGAGAGGCGACTGGTCAGAACACGCCTGATTGTCAGGGGCACCACGAGGTGAACACTGACGGGATGTTGGCCAACGAGCGTTCCTGAGGGAACCAAACGAAGTACTGATGACTAAGAAACAAAACAATATGAAACAAAAACCTAATTTAAACTTTTGGAAGCTCTGGAACCTGAGCTTTGGTTTCTTTGGCGTACAAATAGCTTATTCGCTGCAGAGTGCAAACATCTCTCGCATCTTTGCCACGCTAGGTGCTGATCCTCATTCACTCAGTTTCTTCTGGGTGCTGCCTCCATTGATGGGCATGCTTGTGCAACCCATTGTCGGCACGCTTAGCGACAATACCTGGACGCGTTTCGGTCGTCGTATTCCTTATCTGTTCGTCGGTGCAGCAATGGCTGTTCTCGTCATGTTGCTACTGCCCAATGCGGGTTCTTTCGGTCTTTCGGTGGGTGCCGCCTTGTGGTTTGGCGCCTGTGCCCTGATGTTTCTCGACACCTCTATTAATATGGCTATGCAGCCTTTCAAGATGTTGGTGGGCGATATGGTCAATGAGAAACAGAAGACGAAGGCTTATTCCATCCAGTCGTTCTTGTGTAATGCCGGCGGACTCATCGGCTTTGCTTTTCCTTTCATCTTCACGGCTGTAGGTATCGCCAACACCGCTCCTACGGGTGTGGTGCCCGATTCGGTTATCTATTCCTTTTATATAGGTGCACTTATCCTGATCCTCTGTGTGATCTATACGACCCTCAAGGTGAAGGAGTGGACGCCACAGGAATATGTAGAGTATAACGCACCTTCTGAACAGAAGGAAGAAAGTGCCAACTGGATTGCGCTGTTGCGCAAGGCGCCAGCTGCATTCTGGCAGGTAGGACTGGTGCAGTTCTTCTCATGGGCCGCCTTCCTGTATATGTGGAACTATACCACGGGCACTATCTCTGATACCGTATGGGGCACAACGGATGTCGCTTCGGCAGGCTATCAGGAGGCAGGCAACTGGACAGGTATTGTCTTTGGTGTGCAAACGTTAGGCGCAGTATTGTGGGCCATGGTACTGCCTCAGTTCAAAAATGTGAAATTTGCCTATGCCTTCAGTCTGCTGCTGGGTGGCCTGGGCTTCGCGCTAGTCCCCTTTGTACACGATCAGTATGTGCTCTTTGTCCCCTTCTTGCTAATCGGTTGCGCATGGGCAGCCATGTTGGCCATGCCGTTTGCACTGGTCACCAATGCCCTTCAGGGCTACGGACACATGGGCGCCTATCTTGGCTTGTTCAACTGCACCATCTGTTTGCCTCAGATTGCGGCAGCCCTGTTGGGTGGTGTCATCCTCTCGCTGGTGGGCAGTCATCAGTACAACATGATGTTCATTGCAGGCGCTATGCTGGCAGTGGGTGCACTCTGTGTAACTATTATTAGGGGTAAATCTTCCGACTAATATTTGGCATTGTGCAAACGTTTACGTGCAACAAAATTCGAAATATATCCATAGAAGCAAAATAGTAATCCATAAAATTGCTATTTTTGTAGCAATTATAACTAAATAAGCGTATGAAATTACTATTCAACCTTGATTATCAGACATCATTTGGCGAACAATTGGTGATGAATATCATAGTAGATGACAACCAGACGGAAGTTCATACCATGTCAACGAGCGACGGATTGCACTGGACGGCTGAGATCTCTTGCTCAGAGAAAGGTTGTTTTGACTACTACTATAGTGTATGTCGCGGAAACAAGGTGATGCGCCATGAGTGGCTTGTTGAGCCTCATAGACTGGAGTTGACGTCCGTGAAAGGCGCTTGCTACAGAGTCTTTGACCACTGGATTGATATCCCAGAGGATAGCTTCCTCTATTCATCAGCCTTTACAGACTGTGTGATGGCTCGTGAGTGCAAACCGAGCACCAACACCGAGTATGCGCATACGATACGCTTAAAGGTGCGTGCACCCCAGTTGCAAACCGGTTCTCAACTGGCCATTGTGGGCAATGCATCCTATCTGGGTTATTGGGATTGTGCCAAGGCACGTCCGATGACAGAGCATGCATACCACGAGTGGGTCATCAGTCTGGATGCCGACAGGCTGCCCGAGATGTTCGAGTTCAAGTTTATCATCATGGGCGAGCCCGTGGTTTGGGAGAATGGTAGCAATCGTGTGTTGTTGAATTCAGAAATGTCACATGGCGAAGTGGTGGTCTATGAGTTGAACCAAGCCTGGTTCTCTATTCCTTCGTGGAAGGGTGCCGGTACGGTTGTGCCCGTCTTCTCTTTGCGCTCAGAAGGCAGTTTTGGCGTGGGCGACTTCGGCGATCTGAAGCTGATGGTTGACTGGTGTGCCAAAACGCAGCAGCGCATCCTGCAGGTGCTGCCCATCAACGATACCACGATTACGCACACTTGGCAGGACTCCTATCCCTATAACTCCATCAGCATCTATGCGCTTCATCCGCAATACACCGATCTGCGACAGTTGCCAGCGCTGAAAGACGAGGCCCAGCGTGCTTCGTTCGAACAACTTCGTCAGGAGTTGAACGCACTGCCACAGATAGACTATGAGCGTGTGAACAAGGCGAAGATGGACTATCTGCAGGCTGTTTTTGCACAAGAGTGGACCGGCATCAAGCGCCGTGCCACCTATAAGACCTTCTTTGAAAACAATAAAGACTGGCTGGAACCCTATGCCCGGTTCTGCTATTATCGTGATAAATACGCCACGGCCCAGTTCTCAGAGTGGCCAGCTAAGTTGCCTAAGGCCGACCAGAAAACCGTAGAGTTCTGGTATTTCGTTCAGTATAATCTCGACCAACAGATGCGTGCCGCTCACGATCATGCCCGCCAACAGGGCGTTATCCTGAAGGGTGACATCCCCATCGGCATCTCGCGCTATGGCGTTGAGGCTTGGGTAGAGCCACGCTATTTCAATCTGAACGGACAGGCAGGTGCTCCGCCCGATGCCTTCTCTGTCAACGGACAGAACTGGGGCTTCCCCACCTACAACTGGGACGAGATGCTCAGTGATGGTTGTCAGTGGTGGGTGCGCCGCTTCCGCAAGATGCAGGAGTATTTCGATGCTTATCGCATTGACCACGTGCTGGGCTTCTTCCGTATCTGGGAGATACCCATCGATGCCGTTCATGGCTTGTTGGGTCAGTTCTCGCCAGCGCTGGGCATGACTAAAGAAGAGATAGAAGCCTACGGCCTACACTTCCAGGAAGAGTTCTTCACACGCCCCTTCATTGCCGACTGGACACTGCAGCGCACCTTTGGCGAACGAGCTTCCTACGTGAAGGAACACTTCCTGAACCACCTGCACGATGACATCTGGGAGATGAAACCCGAATTTGACACCCAGCGCAAGGTGGAAGCATGGGCAAAGGATAAGAACGAGGATGCCCTGCGCGACGGACTGTATGCCCTCATTAGCGACGTACTCTTTGTGCGCGACCGCAAGGATGCGCATAAGTTCCATCCCCGCATTGGCGTTCAAAACGATTTTATCTACGAGGCCCTGTGGGACAACGACAAGGATGCTTTCAATCGTCTTTACAACGATTACTTCTATCGTCGCAACAACCAGTTCTGGTATACCGAGGCCATGAAGAAGTTGCCCCTGCTGACCCAAGCCACTCGCATGCTGGTTTGTGCAGAAGACCTGGGCATGGTGCCCGACTGCGTACCCTGGGTGATGGACGAGTTGCGCATACTCTCGCTCGAGATACAGTCCATGCCAAAGAACCCCACCGTGCGTTTCGGTCATCTGCAGCATAATCCCTATCGCTCGGTGGCCACCATTTCCACACACGACATGGCCACACTGCGCCAGTGGTGGGATGAAGACTACGAGCAGACGCAGGCCTATTACAACCAGATGCTGCACCATGATGGTCCGGCACCACATCCCCTGACAGGCTATCTCGCCGAGGAGATTGTGTCCATGCACCTCATGTCGCCATCCATGCTTTGCCTGTTGTCACTTCAAGACTGGCTGAGCATCAACGAGCAGTTGCGCCTGCCCGATGCCGATGCCGAGCGTATCAACATCCCCGCTAATCCACGTCACTACTGGCGCTATCGCATGCATCTCACCATCGAACAGTTGATGCAGGCCGACGCCTTCAACCGCGAGGTGGCCATGTTGATACGCCGTGGAGGAAGATGAAATAACTCTTTTTAATAATATATCAAAAAGCTAGATTGTAAGTATGAAAATTAAAGCACTCTTCGCAGTGTTGGCTGTGCCCGTGATGGCGATAGCCGCTGAGGTAAAATCGCCTAACGGCAATGTGGTAGTAAACTTCTCTGTAGATGGCAATGGCCGTCCTGTCTATGAGATGAGCTACAAGGGGAAAACCGTTGTAGCCCCCTCGCACTTGGGACTCGAACTGGCCAAGGACAAGCATGCATCCAAAGGTATGGATGAGACCAACCTCTTGGATGGTTTCAAGATCAAGAAAGAGGAAACTTCAGAATTCAGCGAGACTTGGCGCCCGGTATGGGGCGAGACCAGTGCCATTCTGAACCATTATAATGAGTATGCCGCAACGTTGCTGCAGGAAAAGGAACAGCGCGAGATCGTGGTTCGCTTCCGCGTCTATAACGACGGTATCGGTTTCCGTTATGAGTTCCCACAGCAGAAGAACCTGAACTATTTCCTGATTCAAGAAGAGAAGACCGAGTTTGCCATGACTGGCGACCACACCGCCTGGTGGTTGGCTGGCGACTATGACACTCAGGAGACAGAGACTCAGGAGACAAAGCTCTCTGAGATCAGAGGTCGTCTGAAGCAGGCCGTGAACTGGGGCAACTCGTCGGTAGCAGTGTTCTCTGAGACTGGTGTGCAGACGTCCCTGCAGATGAAGTCGGCCGATGGCTTGTATATCAACATCCACGAGGCTGCCTGTGTGAATTATGCCACTATGCATCTGGAACTGATTGATGAGCAGACCAAGGCCTTCTCTACCAAGCTCGAAGGCAACAGCAACGCATACACACCCTGGCCAAAGCCCTCTGTTTGTCCGTTGCCAAAGCCCTTCACCTTCGTCAGCCACCTCACACCCGATGCCACTGGCCTGAAGGGTTGCATGCAGACACCTTGTCAGTCGCCCTGGCGCACGGTGATGGTCAGCGATGATGCCCGCGATATGCTGTCGTCAAACCTCATCCTGAACCTCAACGAGCCTTGCGCGCTTGATGATACCTCTTGGATTCACCCCACGAAATACTGCGGTGTGTGGTGGGAGATGATTGTGGGCAAGAGCTCATGGAACTACACTGACGACTATCCCTCTGTATATATAGATAAGGTGGATTGGAACAGCGTGAAGCCCAATGGTCGCCATGCAGCCAACAATGAGAAGGTGAAGCGCTATATCGACTTCGCTGCCGAGAACGGACTGGACCAGGTGCTGGTAGAAGGTTGGAACATCGGTTGGGAAGATTGGGCCAACATGTGGAAGCGTGATGTCTTCGACTTCGTGACCCCTTATCCCGACTTCGATATCAAGATGCTGAACGACTATGCGCATTCTAAGGGCGTGAAACTGATGATGCACCACGAGACCAGTTCTTCTACGCAGAACTACGAGCGCCACATGGAGAAGGCCTATAGCCTGATGAACAAGTATGGCTACGATGCCGTGAAGAGTGGTTATGTGGGCGACATCATCCCACGTGGCGACCATCACTATAGCCAGTCCATGAACGACCACTACCTGTTGTGCATCAAGGAGGCTGCCAAGCATCATGTCATGGTCAATGCTCACGAGGCCGTACGTCCTACAGGTTTGTGTCGTACCTATCCAAACCTGGTGGGCAACGAGGCTGCCCGTGGTACCGAGTATGAGGCCTTCGGCGGTTCTCGTCCCGACCACACCGTCATTCTGCCCTTCACCCGTCTGCAGGGTGGTCCGATGGACTACACCCCCGGTGTGCTCGAGACCCAGCTGAAGACCTGGAGCGACAACCCCAACTATGTTCACACCACGCTGGTAGGTCAGCTGGCACTCTACGTCACCTTCTACAGTCCGCTGCAGATGGCTGCCGACCTGCCCGAGAACTACGCCAAGTATATGGATGCCTTCCAGTTTATCAAGGACGTGGCCGTGGACTGGGACGAGTCAAAATATCTCGAGGCCGAGCCTGCCGACTATATCACAGTGGCTCGTAAGGCAAAAGGCACCAACAACTGGTTCGTTGGTGGCAAGTGCGATGAAAACGGTCATAAGTCAGTCATCAAGCTCGACTTCCTCGACAAGGGACGCAAGTACGACTGTACCATCTATGCCGACGCCAAGAATGCCCATTACGAGACAAATCCAAAAGCATATGTAATTACCAAGAAAGTTGTTAAACAGGGTGATGTGCTGAAGCTCACCGAAGCTCCTGGAGGTGGCTTTGCCGTATCGCTCATAGCAAGATAAGCCTATGAAAAAAGCAGTATTAGCAGGAATGGCAGCGTTGATTGTTGCGTGTGAACCAGTGAAAGAGTGTTTCACGTTCGATGAGGTGACCTATACCCCCCGTCAGACGGTATTCAAACTTTTTGCACCTTCTAACGCCACCTGTCAGGTGGTGATAGGGGAGGATACCCTTCAGATGGAGCAATTGGCCGACACCATTTGGACTGCTACTGCTGTGGGCGACCAGAAAGGCAAGACCTACGAGTTCCTGGTCAACGGCCAGGCCTCGCCAGGTGTCTTTGCCAAGGCCGTCACTGTCAACGGCCAGAAGGGCGTTGTCGTGGATATGGCCGAAACCAATCCCAAAGACTGGGATGCGGATATCCCCGTGCGTCGTCCTTTCAAGGATATCATCGTCTATGAGATGCACCACCGCGACTTCTCGGTGGCCAACGAGTCGGCTAAATATCCCGGCAAATATCTGGCACTAACAGAGCTGTGGGCCATCGATTATCTCAAGGAGTTGGGCATCAATGCGGTGCACATCCTGCCTTCCTACGACTATGGTTCGGTGGACGAGACCCGTCTCGACGAGCCTCAGTACAACTGGGGCTACGACCCGGTGAACTACAACGTGCCCGAGGGCGGCTATTCCACCGACCCCTACACCCCCACCACACGCATCACCGAGTTTAAGCAGATGGTGCAGGCGCTCCATCAGGCCGGCATCGCCGTGATTCTGGATGTGGTGTATAACCATACGTACAACATCGACAACAGCAATTTCCAGAAGACCTATCCCGACTATTTCTATCGTAAGACCACCGACGGCCAGTATTCCAATGGCTCTGGTTGTGGCAACGAGACGGCCAGCGAGCGCCCCATGATGCGCCGGTTCATGATCGAGAGTGTGAAATACTGGGTCAACGAGTACCACATCGATGGTTTCCGTTTCGACCTGATGGGTGTTCACGATATTGAGACCATGAAGCAGATACGTGCTGCCCTCGACAAGATAGACCCTGCCATCTTCATGTATGGCGAAGGATGGAGTGCCGGTGCATGTGCCATCCCCAACGAGCAGTTGGGCATGAAGGCCAACATCCGTCAGCTGCCTGGCATTGCTGCTTTCTCCGATGACATGCGCGATGCATTGCGCGGCCCCTTCTCCGATGATAGTAAGGGTGCTTTCCTTGCCGGCATCCCTGGCATGGAGGAAAGCTTAAAGGCCGGCATTGCTGGCATGATCGTTCATCCACAGGTGGACTATACCAAGGTGAACTACTCTGACGCTCCTTATGCTCTTGAGCCTACACAGATGATGGCGTATGTGAGCTGTCATGACGACATGTGTCTCACCGACCGCTTGCGTTCCAGCATACCAGGCATCAAGGACGACGAACTGGTGCGTCTCGACCTGCTGGCACAGACTGCCGTGTTTACCTCTCAGGGCATCCCCTTTATGTTGAGCGGCGAAGAACTGTTGCGCGACAAAAAGGGCGTGCACAACTCTTTTGAGTCGCCCGACAGTGTCAACCAGATAGACTGGCACCGTAAGCAGCAATACCCGCAGGTGTTCAACTACTATAAGAACCTCATCGCACTCAGAAAGAATCATCCGGCTTTCCGTCTGGGCGATGCAGCGCTGGTCAACAAGCATCTCACGTTCCTCGATACCAACGACGACTGCGTGGTGGCTTATGCACTGAAAGGCCATGCCGGTGGCGACGAGTGGAACGACATCATCGTCGTCCTCAATGCCAACCGCGAGGCAAAAATGGTGGATATCCCCAAAGGCCGTTATCAGGTGGTGTGCTGCGATGGCCAGATCTGCGAGAAAGGACTGGGCGAGGTGCACAGCAACCGCGTGTTGGTAGATCCTCAATCTGCATTAATCATTCATAACTAAGCAAATGAAACGAATCATATTGATGCTGGCCCTTGTGGCACAGTTCACCGCCTCTCATGCGGCAAAGGTTTCTGTTGACCGTATCGAACCTACCGATTGGTACGTGGGATTAAAGAATCCACAGGTTCAGCTGATGGTCTATGGCAAGGGCATACGCGATGTTGCCTCTGTCACCACCGACTATCCTGGTGTGCGTATCGATAGCTTGGTGCGCCTCGACTCGCCCAACTACCTGTTAGTCTATATGAACGTGGGTGATGCCAAGCCTGGCATGCTGACGCTGAACTTCGACAAGAAGAAAGTGCAGTACCAGTTG
This sequence comes from Xylanibacter brevis ATCC 19188, assembly GCF_000621725.1. Taxonomy (GTDB): domain Bacteria; phylum Bacteroidota; class Bacteroidia; order Bacteroidales; family Bacteroidaceae; genus Prevotella; species Prevotella brevis. The sequence continues at coordinate 84,655 of NZ_JHXM01000009.1, read as the reverse complement.
AAAGCCCGCAAGATGAAAGGTGAAGACCATCGTGGTTTCGATATCAGCGATGTGCTCTATCTGTTGATGCCCGACCGCTTTGCTCAGGGCACTCACCATCAATCGCAGGTGAAAGGCCTGCGTCAGTATCGTGAAGACCGCCAGGCACCATCACTGCGTCATGGTGGCGACTTGGAAGGCTTGCGTGAACATCTGGACTATTTCAACGAACTGGGTGTCACAGCCCTTTGGTTTACGCCCATTTTGGAGAATGACTCACCCGACATGATGGAAACATGGTCCACCTATCATGGTTATGCCTGTACCAACTACTACCGTGTGGATCCTCGCTTTGGCACCAACGATGACTATTGTCGTCTGATTGCCGATTGCCATCAGCGCGGCTTGAAGGTCGTGATGGACATGATTTTCAATCACTGCGGTTTCGAACATCCGTGGGTCAGCGACATGCCTTCGAAAGATTGGTTCAACCAGTCAGAATGGTTGAAGGAGTCGGGAGGCACCAGCGATTCCCGTGGCACCAGTTTCCAGCAGACCAGTTATAAGCTGACACCCGTGGTCGATCCTTATGCTGCCGAGGTTGATAAGCAGGAGACGCAGAACGCATGGTTCGTCTCCACGATGCCCGACCTGAATCAGCACAACCCCCACCTGATGCGCTATCTCATCCAGAACTCCATCTGGTGGATAGAGACAGCCGACATCGACGGCATCCGCATGGATACCTATCCCTATGCCTTCCGCGAGCCCATGGCGCAGTGGATGAAAGAACTGGACGACGAGTATCCTAACTTCAATACCGTCGGCGAGACGTGGGTCACTAAGCCAGCCTATACCGCCTCATGGCAAAAAGACTCAAAATTGTCCGATACCAATAGCTATCTGAAAACCGTGATGGATTTCTCGTTCCAGGAGGCTATGGACTCTGCCAAGCGCGAGGAGACCGATGGCTGGTGGAGAGGCATGAACCGCCTTTACAACTCGTTTGCCTACGACTATCTGTATCCCAACCCTTCGTCGGTGATGGCCTTCCTTGACAACCACGACACCCATCGTTTCTTGGCTAATGGCGAAGACTCGTTGGCCTTGAAGCAAGCCCTGGCGCTGTTGCTCACCGTGCGACGCATTCCGCAGTTGTACTATGGCACCGAGATCATGATGACGGGCACCATGGACCGCAGCGATGGGTATGTGCGCAAGGACTTCCCCGGAGGTTTCCCTGGCGACCAGCACAGCGCATTCACCAAGGAGGGGCGCACGGCCAAAGAGAATCAGATGTTCTCATGGTTGAGCAACCTGTTGCATTGGCGCAATGGCAACGAGACGATTATCCGTGGCATGCAGAAGCAGTTCATACCATATAATGGTATCTATGTCATCAGTCGCAGTTGGCACCGCAACACGGTGATGACCATCATGAACGGCACGTCTCGTCCTGCAGTGATGCCAGTGAAGCGTTATGCCGAGGTCATCGGTTCGGCCACCAAAGTGCAAGATGTACTCACAGGACGCATCTACGATTTGTCGAAGGACTTGAAGCTGAAGCCTCGCCAAACGTTGGTTCTGGAATTCTTAGGAGATTAGTTCCATTTCCGTTAATCAAAGCGCCGCTTTTCCCATCGAAAAGCGGCGCTTTGATTAACGGAAATCTTATCTGCTATTTTTGTTAATTAATTGTAATATTTTTACAATTTCTTGCATTTCTTTTATAACCAATCACATTGTTTTATATATTTGCAGCATCAATACAATAATTAAATAACATAAACCTAAAAATAAGTAATAATGAAAACAAGAGTTCTGTTAATCATGACCTGCCTATTTGGAATTGTTTCTGTTGTAAATGCTCAGCTATCTGTTGACAGCCTTGGTGGTGTGTATATGCCAGGTGGTGTGTCTTCTCTTAAGAACAGGGTAGCGATAGGTACACCCAATAACAATAGCTTTTATAGGCATTGCAACTTTGTATCAACGTTAAGGGGTAACACCTCGGTTTACGGCAGTCGTATTGCCATCTATGGCGATGCTACGGAATCCGTTTCTTCCAGCACATCAAACATTGGCGTGCTTGGTCGTGTAGGCGGTTGTCCTGGAACTAATGACAACTTTGGCGTTTGGGGACAAATAGATAACAGTAAAGGTGCTGCTATTTATGGAATATGTGCTAACTCATATGCTCCTCCAGTTTATGGCTCTTACGCAGGTCTTTTCTCTGGGCCAGTATCTATATACGGAACTTTGTCTGCAACCTCTGTTGTATCCTCCTCAGACATTGCCCTTAAAGAAAACATCGCTCCACTGGAGAGTACAAAGAGAGGTATGAGCGCCCTTGACAATGTCATGGCGATGAATGTCGTAAGATATAACTATACCGACAAGATAGAGGCAGAGAAGAATCTACATTTCGGCCTTATAGCCCAGGAACTGCAGGAGATCTATCCCAATCTGGTAGTCAAGGACCAAGGCGGCTATCTCGGCATCAATTATTACAATTCCACTTCCACCATCAAAATGTGACATTGCTTTGAACAAGCATGATTACATACCTTTAGTGCTTCATTGTGGAGTAAATGTCATTCAAAATGAATTGATAACCCAAGATGCGAATTATATAGGGGATTCATTGCGAATCGGCTATGACGTTACGGATACTATACCATATGGAAATGTTGTCATCGAGCCAGATGCGAAAGTGACAATATTCAGCAATAATGGTGTTGTGATTAAAAATGGTTTTGATTGTAAGTTGGGTGCTGAATTTGAAATTAAATAAGTCATGCATTATGAGTCAATATATTATTTTTGTTTTTATAAAAACCAAATCGAACAAACAATGGTGAAAATAAAATCATTATTTACACTTATGTGTCTCTTGTGTTGTACGACATTGGCTGTGGCACAATCAGATATTTTGTATAGGCCATTTTTGAAGGATGGCAAGTATTGGAAATGTCAAATGGCAGAACGGATATTTGAACAGGTTGGCGAGATAGACGCTTTCTATGATCAGACAACAACATTTAATCTGTGTATAACAGGTGATACCATTATATCAGAGCAAGTTTACAAAAAGATATTGAAAGAAACACTTTCAATTGATAAAGAACTTATACTAACATATCCATCAGAAGCCTCAGAGAACATGGAAAAGCAGATACATATAGATGTATTTGAATCTGCTTTATATCCACAATTCCTCAGAGAATCTGATAGAAAGGTTTATGCACTCAGAGAAGATTGCGAAAAGGAATATGTGCTCTATGATTTTTCTGTGAATGCAGGTGAGAAATTGTCGAAAGACTTCCCCATTGAGAATACTTTTGTCCATAGTATTGATACCGTTACGGCAAACGGTCAGCAGTTTCGTCGATTTGAGCTTGAACCTTTTGGTGGCTATGAGCCTATCTGGGTAGAAGGCGTTGGGCACATTGGAGGTCCCTTTGTGTCAACTATGTCTGTGCTAAATGATGGCAGATCTTATGAACTCCTTTCTTGCTATGAGGATGGTAAGTGCATCTTCACCCAAAAGGACTTCCGTTCTGAGCCTGGTGTTGACCGGATTGAGGACCTCTCCCCAGCCCTCTCCAAAGGAGAAGGAGCTGTCTTCGACCTCCAAGGCCGTCGTCTGAATGCTGTTCCAGCTAAAGGCCTGTACATTAAGAACGGGAAGAAGTTTGTTTCGAAATAATAGGGTTTTGGTCCTAAAACAATAGATTATCGGGACAGGTCTGAAGTGAACCCCAAAGTTTGGGGCCTGAATTCATATCATTTGGCGGCGCTATTCACACCGAATAGTGCCGCTATTCTTTTGCTATTGCGATATGATTCTTTTGCTATTGCTTTTGTTCTAGAGTCTGAAAATGTCATTTCTAGACTTTAGAATAGTAACTTCTAGACTTTAGAATGACCGTTTCTAGACTCTAGAAATGACCTTTCTAGACTTTAGATGAACACCAAAAGTATAACTATTGCAAGCTAAAAGGGGCACTCTTGGCTTGCAATAGTTACGGTATAAGCGTTTAAAAGCGTAACTTTTGCGTGCTAATAGCTGCTGAACGGGTGGGGCAGATACCCTTTATTCGTTCTTAAGAATGGCTGCACGCATATCTTTCAGCAGGTCGCTGGCAAAGATAAAGTCGGTGAGCTTCTGGTTGGTGCTATCAAACAGAGCTGCGGTAAGTACATAGGCAAGACTTACCGCAGCATTTGAAATTAAATCAATTACTACCTAAACTAAATAACTTTTAAACTATACTTATTCATCATACTTCGTTCTCGTCCCGCTCGCTGTCCTCGTCATCGTCCCAGACGTTGTAGGTGCGCGAGGCGGCATTGCTGGCATCGCCATCGGTTTCGGGCGTGTCGAAGGTGACGGTACGTCCACTTGCCGAGAGGTTCATAAAGGGTTCTGACTGTAGCAGAACCATCTCTGTCTGCGGTTTCTGATATTGTTTTTTCATAATAACCTCCTTCCATGATTACTTTCTGATATACTTTTTGCCCTTGCTGACGACGATGCCCTTGCTGTCGCCGACTTTCCGTCCGTCGAGGGTGTAGATGCTTTCCGCAGACCGATGAGCGGGAGCAGTGAGGTCGATGCCCGTTGTCGTACCGTCGTCGAAGACGATGCGGGCAGCAGTAGCACTGGCAGGCACCTTGAAGTAGGCGCGCATGCCCTTCATGGTCTTGGTGGCATCGGCAGGAGCGGCCAGGTTGCCATTGGTCTGCAGGAAGAGGTTGGTGCCGTTGGTCTTCAGCTCAACGGGGCTGTAGGTACCCGTGAACTTGTAGTCGCCGTTGCCCATGCTCTGCGCCTCGGTGTCGGTCATGGTGATGCCGCTGAGGGTGATGTAAGGACCGGTGGTCGTGGCAGGCTTGATGAGACAGGGCATGCCAGCCTCGATGGTGGTTGCCTCCTCGAAATACATCACGTCGCCCTCAACACTCTTCATCTTTGTGATCTTGGTATCGCTGCCGAAGGCTTTAGTCACCTGTGTGGCCGTCATCGAGAAGGGCACGCAGAACGTGTTCCAGTAGTCGGCCGACAGTGTGCGGTTCAGTTTCACGGTGATATCGCTGGCAGGTGCCACGCTGCAGGTTGTGTTCTCGTCGATGGTCTGGTCGGTGCCCAGATAGGTGAGGTGGAAGTTGTCGACCACTGTCCATTCGTTGGCCACGGCATCGCCTTCCTTGATGATGCCGAGCTTCAGAGTGCCGTCGGTCACCACGACCTCGATTTCCTCGTTCACATAGCCACAGTAGCGGTTGACCACCACCGATGCCAGCACAGCATCGTTATGAGGGGGGAAGGTGTATTTTCCTATATCGTAGGTCTTCTGGACGGTCAGGGGGTAGGTGCCGTCACCAGAGGTATGTCCCTTGCACATGGGCTCGTCGAAGGGCGACATGAGGGCTTTCTTCTCGTTGTTGGCAAAATAGAACACCCGCTGCTCATTGGAACCATTGTTTATTAAATCAGCCACAGCATCGTAGAATCCACCGAGGTAGAAGCCCTGGAGGTTGAAGTGGTAGATGCCGTTGGGCAGACCGGTGAGTTGGATGGAGAGTTCTTTCTTATCGGGAATACCTGTACCTGGGTTTAAGTTCTGCATGATGCTGTTGCCCATACGCCAGGATTGACCATTCTCACCTTCACCTTTGAGCGTGAATCCGTCATTGGTCCACAGAGTAGCGCGCTCGTTTTTATTGGCAAAATCGGCATTAGGCACCAGCCAGGAGGCATCCTGTGGTGTAGTTCTCGAGGCATCGGCCACCATCTTTGCCAGTCGTTCCTCCTTGCTGACTATCTGCCATGTGTTCAGCAGCGTCGGTGTGCTGATGTTTGAGTTATCGGGAAGCTCCAGATAGAAGCGCTGCCCGTTGTCTAAAGGTTGTGTAAAAAGATTGTTGGCTGAAAAGCTATGCGCATATTTCACGGCCCTCAGATAAGTGCTGCCACAGTGGATGGTGTAGCCATTGGATACGGAGGCATCGCCAGCTTCGAATATCCATACCCTGTTAGCTGCCTTTTCACTGTCGAAATAGGTTTGGGGGGCGGAGTTCAGGGAGTTCTTGCCGAAGCCGCCGCCCAAGAAGTACCCTTCGCCGCTGGCCACCATATTAATATCAAGGCCACGTGTGCCCAGGTTGCCTAAGGGCTGGAAGAAGTTGCACTTGCTGTCGTTGTTCTGCAGCCATAGTCCGCTCTGCACATTGTAGAGATAGAAGACACCTTTCTGTGGTGTCGTACCGGTGTATGGCGATGTCTGAGCCGTCATATCCAGGGAGACCATCATCACTCCCGCTAATAAAATCATTTTCTTCATAGGCTTTTTTTGTTTGTTAGTATAGTAATAATTCCTGCTCCAAATTTAGGTGATTTCACAGGGCTGTCATGGTAAATTTGTTTTTATTTTCAAGAAAATTGTTTCATTCTTCAGACCGTATGGGCAAAAGTCATTTTATGCCCACTTTTTTCCCTCCTGTGATGTACAGGCCCGACAGTGGGGCAGTGCTCAGTAGACGCCCCTGCATATCGTAGAGACCGCTACCGCACTGGTCATGCATGCCTCCTGCTCCCCTGCCGTAATGGCTGACGGGCTGTCGGATGTTTTGGATGGTTTGCTCAGGGTTCTGGGTATCCATCAGCACCCCTTTGCTCCCATCATAGGCATGAGAGTGACGCCCCCCAAGAGTGAGAAGAGAGTTCTGTTTGTCATTACTTTAGCGTTTCTTGTTCGCGGTCGGGATTATAGTAGCCGCTGACCTGCCGGAGGAATTTCTTCTTCAGCCGCCTGAGCAGGGCAGGCTTCTGGCGGGCGAGATCGGTGTGCTGCGTAGGGTCGGCCTGCAGGTCGTAGAGGGCCCAGTCGCTGACCACACCCAGCTCGTTGCCCGTCTCGTTGGTCTCAGGGCCACGATAGGGCGGCACCAGTGCATACTGACGCCAGCGGTAGGCCAGTCGTCCGCTGGCTTCCACCACGAGGTCGTCGCGGTGCTTCATGCGCTGTCCGAGGAAGGTGTCGAGCATGTCCTTCGAGTCGAGCGAGTCGGGGACGGGCTGGTTGATCAGTCGTCCGAACGATGCCAGCAGGTCCTGCTGTGACACGAGCACCGGACTGTTGACATGACGTGTGTGCCCTTTCCAATAGACGAAGAAAGGAACGCGTGTGCCGGCATCGAAGAGGCTGTACTTGCCCCCTCGCAGCGAGCCGTTGGGGTCGTGCATGAAACGGGTATCGCGCGAGCCGTCCTCATAGCCGTCGTCGAGCACTGGTCCGTTGTCGGAGGTGAAGACGATGAGCGTGTTATCCAGCAAATGGCTCTCTTCCAGCTTCTTGATAATCTGTCCCACGCACCAGTCGGCCTCGACCACCACATCGCCTCGGGGACCGAGTTGCGTGGAGCCTACAAAGCGTGGATCAGCCGTGCGGGGCACATGAGGCTGGTGCAGGCCGTAGTAGAGGAAGAAGGGCTCGTTCAGCCTGCTTACCGAGTCGATGAACCAGCAGGAACGGTCAAGGAAATACTGGGCCATCTCGTCGTCCTTCCACCGTGCCCGCTCGCCCCCTTTCATATAGCCGATGCGGGGAATGCCGTTGACGACGGTATTCTGGTGACCGTGGCTCCACTGCATCTTCACCAGCTCGGGGTTGGTCAGCGCTGTGGGTTCGCCAGGGAAGGGCGTGTCGTAGTCCACGTAGATAGGATCGTTGGCATCGCGTCCCACCACGTCGCCGTTCTCCACATAGACCGTCGGCACACGATCGACAGTAGCAGCGATGATGCACGAGTAGTCAAAACCTATCTCGCGTGCCCCCGGGGCTATGTGGCTGTTCCAGTCAATCTTGCCGGTGCCCATGCCGAGGTGCCATTTGCCCACGGCAGCCGTGGCATAGCCTGCCTGCTGGAACATGCGGGGCATGGTGAACTGCTGGGGTGAGATGAGCAGCGGCGCATCGCCAGGCAGAATCTTCGCCTGTTCGTTCTTCCACGGATACATGCCCGTAAACAGACCGTAGCGCGATGGTGTAGAGGTGGCCGAGGAGGCATGGCCGTCACTCAGACAGACACCCTCAGTGGCCAGGCGGTCGATGTTGGGTGTGTGGATGGTAGTGTTGCCATAGGCACTCACGTCGCCCCATCCCAGGTCGTCGGCCATGATGACGATGACGTTAGGCTTCTCCTGCTGTGCCAGTGCGGGCACTGCTGCCGCGAGTGCCGCCAGCACCGTTGTGGTGTTCTTTCTCATAGGCTTATTCTGTAGATGACGAATGCGTTGCCGGGCAGGGTAATCTTATCACCCTTGCTGACAGTAGTTGTTGTAGTGACTGTGCTGACAGCATCGGGCGTCAGCGGTGTCACCCGCTGGTCGGGTGTGGCAGTGAGGGTCAGAACTTCCGTCTGGCGATTCTTGAAGTTCTTGTCGGTTTTCAGTTCAAACGCCTGAGGCTGTTCGCTCAGATTGATGATCTTCACCACCATCTGCTTGCGCTGCAGGTCGCGACCTGCGGTGACGAAGAGCGTCTGTTCGCCCTCACTGTTGGCCACGTCGAATACCTGGTCCACGGGGTTGTCACGCAGCATCTTGCACAGATAGTAATTGAACGTGCGGGCGCTCACCGTGCTGCTGTTGAGTATCAGCGGCTGCATGTCGTTGCGGTCTATGGATTCCCAGTTGCGCATCAGTGGGCGGTCGGCCATGATGGGGTTCATGTCACCGTTGCGCTCCAGTCCCATCTTGAAGATGCCCTCGGCCAGGATGCTGCCCGGGTAGCGGCCCGACGGTCCGCCCACGCCGTTGCTCTGTATGCCCAGCTCACCGATGAAGATGTCAATGCCGCGCCGCTTGTATACATCGTACTTATGGAAATTTTTCACAGCCCAGGGAATGTCCTTGTAGTAGTGCTCGTCATAGATTTCCACCTCGCTCTTGTCTATGAACTCATCCATGAAACGCTCTTTCTCGCCCTCGGTGCCCAGCGGGCTGTTGGCGATGAAGCGCAGCTGGGGATAGCGCTGCTTCACTGCCGAGTAGATCTGGTGGTACTTCTCGTAATAGACAGGACCGAAGTCCTCGTTGCCTATCTCGACATACTTCAGCGGGAAGGGTTCGGGATGTCCGTTCTTGGCGCGCTCGGCTCCCCATCGGCTGTCGACAGGCCCTATGGCATATTCGATGGCGTCGAGCAGGTCGTTGATATAATAGTTCACGTCGGTCTCCTTGTGGAAGAAATGACCCTGGTCGTCGCGGTGCACCCATTCCGTGCAGGCCATGCCCGTCGGGGTGACATACATGGCATCGCAGCCCATGTATTCGCACAGCTCGTAGAACTCATGGTAGCCCAGTCCGTCGGTACGGTAGTGGGGCTCCCACTTGCACCACTGTCCAGGCCTCTGGGCTATGTCGCCGATGGTCTTCTTCCAGTGGTACATCGTCTCCTCGTTAACGCCATGGACGATGCAGCCGCCAGGGAAGCGCAGGAAGTGGGGACGGTAGTCGATGAGGTTCTGCAGCACGTCGGCACGGAACACTGAGCGTCCGCCGTCGTAGGTGTCCGACGGGAACATCGACACCATGTCTAACTGGAAGCGTCCGCGCTGCGAGGGAACGATGGTGAGCATGCCGGCAGCAATGTTCTTTGTCGGCACGAGTTCACACTCGTATTTCGTCCATTGGCCTTTCCCGATGGTGAACGACTTAGCTTCCGACACGGCCCGTCCCTCCTCGTCGGAGAGTCGGAAGGCGACGGTACCCTCGTAGCCCTCGCTACGGGCATAGAACGACAGGCGGCAGGCCACGCCCTGCTTGAAAGCCATGCCGTTGTAGCCCTGGTTGTGGATGGCGGCACGCCCCAGGTCGTTGCTGATGACGTTGACAGCCATCGAGTGCGGGTTCTGGTCGTTCAGCGGGTGTCGGTCGGTGCAGGTGATGCGTATGGGACTGTTGGACAGCGGTGTGGTAACCCATCCCACCAGCGGGTCTATCTGATAGACGCGCTTGTTGGGGTGCCCAGGATTGGGCACGTCCTTATACTGTCCGTTCTCGATGACAAGTCCTCCGGGGAGGTTGGCTTCCTCGAAACCACGGTTGCGTACCATCTCGGCATAGAGTCCGCCATCGCCGATGTTGCCTATCTCCTCATAGTGCCAGCCATAGATCATGCGCGACACCTTCTTTGCCTTTGCCGTGGTGATGGTCACACTATGGTTCTGGGCCTGGATGCCTGTGGCCATTAGTGCTGTCAGCACTACGGCGGTAAAACATTTGTTTGTCTTCATATCATTGTGTTTTTTTCGTTACTCTCTTATAGTCGATGGCGAAGCGTCCCTTCCTGAACTTCATAGGCACCACGCCCGGTCGGCATGTCTGTTTGTACTCCTTGGCCTGAGCGCCCCGTGGATTGAAGAAGATGGTGGCCCACCACTGCCCCTGCTTGTCGCGGAACAGGTTGTTGTGCCCGCCGCCGGTGATGGCGTTATAGCGGGGCCCGTATGGACCATAGATATTGTCGGCCGATGCGATGATGCAGTCGTAGCTGTAGCGGGTGCGGTTGTCATCTACTGCGGGGCAGTAGGTGGCCGTCCCGTCGTCGAGACGGTGCGACCATATAGCCTGCACCAGGTGATAGCGTCCCCCTTCCTTGCAGATGAAGGCCCCTTCGATGTAGGGTTCAGGATGATAGGCTATCTCCTGCATCCTGCGCAGCGGTTCGTCCAGCCCCGACATGTCGGCTTTCATCCTGGCTATATAGTGGTTGTGGCCTATGAAATAGACCGTTCCGTCTTCATCTTCAAACAGCGAGCCGTCGATATTGTCGAACAGCGGTTCCTCCTCGTTGGCCTTGATGTTCACGTAGGGACCCTCGGGGCCGCCCGTCGTGCTCCTGAGCACAAACGAGCCCTTGCCGCCCGTCTTCGAGTTGTTCATGCAGGCCACGATGAACCAGCACTTCTGACTTTTCAGGTAGTGCAGCTCGGGTGCCCACACAGCTCGGAAGCGGTTGTCCATCACGTCGCCGTTGAGCGAGCGTTTTGGGTAGTGTTCGTCCTCCCCAAACACCTTGGCTTCACGCTGCCAGGTGCCGTCGTCGTCGAGCGACCACACGCGGCCCAATGGTGTCCACTCCTTCATGTCCTTAGAGCGGAACACGTAGATGCCGTCGTTCCAGTCCCAGCAGTGAGTCTGACCGGGAAATGCCCTTGTGGGGTCGGCCGTCGTGCCCGTCATGTAGTAGTAGCCGTCGGGGCCCAGCGTCATCCATGTGTCGCGCATCCAGTAGTCCATCACGGGCTCCGTGGCCAGTGGCAGGCGCGTATGGCGGTCGGCGGTGCGTGCCTGTCCGTAGGGGGCGTCGCCGATGGTCGGTGCCGAGGCCGCAGGCCATGCCATGAGCATGGCGGCCAGCATGCCAGTCTTGAAGAATAGCGTTGTCTTTTTGCTTGTCATTTTATAATGTTTTTTTTCCCGTCAACGATGAATAACCCTTTTCTTTTCGCCGTACGCTGCCCTGCCAGATTGTAGATCAGTGCCCTCTTGTGCCAGGTGGGGACAGTCATCACGCTCTCCACCTTCGTGGCATCGCCGACGACCACGCTGCCCTTGGCCGAACCACCGTCGGCAGCATAGGCAGTGATGGTAACTGCCCCCTCGGCATGGCGGGTGATGATGCCGTTGTCATCGACTGACAGCACGTCGGGGGTGCTGCTCACCCAGCTTAGCATCGTGTTAGTGGCATCGGCAGGCAGGATGGTGGCCTTCAGCTGCTGGCTTTTGCCTACAGTGCACCCCGTCTCGGCTATGCTGATGCTTTCCACCCTGACACCCCCTGTCTGGTAGCAGAGCATGTTGTTGAAGTGAGCGGTCAGGCCCTTCGTTGCCAGTGCGGGCACCGACGGCTGCCAGTTGCCCTGTACCGTGGCCATGAGCTGGCCGTCAACCATGATCCTCACGCCGTCGCGCTCACGCCGTGCCCTCAGGTGATAGCCCGCCGCCACGTCTTCGTGTACATAGATGCAGAACGGACGTGCATGCGTTCCCGACTTGGGCGTCAGGTACAGTCTTACTGCCGAGGTCTTCACCGGTGCAAACGTGTAGGTGTTCATCACACCCAGCTTCGGCTCGCCCTGCAGCGTTGCCTCCACTTGCTTCCACGAACTGCCTTCCCTTGCCATCACAATCACTTTTGTGGGCAGGTCGAATGTCTGGTTCAGGTAGGGATAGGGTCCTTCCAGCCACAGCACGTCGATACCCGACACCTCCGTCTCATTACGCAGTTCGTAGATGTACGAGTTGGTGGGATAGGCCGATGATGTCGAGAACGAATACTGCCGCATGGTCTTATGGTTCAATGGAACCGTCTGCTGGCTGGTCACGATGCCCTGTTCGCACGATGTGATGTCCAGTGCCTTCTTGCCGTAATTGATGGTAGCACGCACATAGTTCTGTCCATCGACATAGACAGGATAGAAGCCTGCCTCGCCAGCCGTAGCCAGACCGTCGGTAGTCATATAGGCAGAGAACTCATAGTTCCATGCTGGGTCGCCCTTCAGTGCGAGGGCCTCGACAGCTTCCGTCGACTGCTGCGACAGTCCGCCGTCATCCACTGTCCACGTGCCACCCTGGGGCGTCCAGCCCAGCACATGACTGTTCCATTCGTCCCAGCCCGCGGTATATTGTATGGCATCAAAACTCACCGTCGGCGACGAGGCCACCAGTCCTACTGTTCCAGCGCCGCTGTGTCCTATCACGGCATCACCGTCAATGGTCAGGTTGAATTCGTCGAGCATCACGTGAAGCCGGTCCACGTTCTTATATATGGTCAGTGTGTGCCATGGCTCAGCATAGTCGGCCACCAACGGGTGGTCTTCCAGGAAGCGGAACTTGGCGGGCAGGGGCTTCTCAGTCGTGGTGACTGTTCCATCTATGCTGTTGGTCAGTCGCCACTTGCCTTCACGTCCTATCTCCACGCGCACCCAGTTCTGTTCATCCTTATAGTAGGCATAGGCACCGCCCCAGTCGTTGCTGCCCTGCAGTCGCAGAGGCACTTCGAAGCGGTAGTTGGCCTCGGCGGGTTTTCGCAGCAGCAGCTCGCCGCCCGTGGCAGCCGTTGGTGCCATCACCTTATCGACCACCTTCCATTCCGATCCGCCCAGGAAACGGAACGGATAGTACAGCGCATAGTCGAGATAGTTGATCATGGTGGGCTGTGCCGGTGCAGGATGGTAGCCTGCCGACCCTTTCACTGTAGACTCCACCACGGGTTCCTGGCCGTAGAAGTGTATGCGATCGATACTCTGTTTCTGCTGCCCTTCGATATAAGACTTGTAAACCATCCACCGCTCAAAGCCGTTGGGACCGGCAGTGAAGTTGGGCTGTGCCGGACCGATCATCACGGGATACATATCCTCGTCGCCCGTGTCGTAGAAGCCGAAGTCGATGAGCTGTTGGCTGGTATTTGATGTGTTGGAACTCACACCTGCCACTGCCACGATATTCTCTCCTGGCTTCAGCCACGACGGGTCTATCATACGTACGGAATAGGTATTGTTGGATGATGTCACCTTGAAGTCGTGACCGTTGATATAGAAGGTCGCCGTACCGTTCACCCACAGTTTCATGCCCATGTGCGAGGGCACCTCATCGAGTGTGAACGTGCGCCGTATGTAGATATTGGTGGTCTTCCAGAAAGTCTTGCGGGCACGCACCCTGGCATTGGTCATCGTCGTTCCGGAAAACAAATCAAACTCCTGATAACCGAAACCGCCCTGACCTTGCTTCCATGACGAGTCGTCATAGTCGGCGGATGTCCAGCTGCCCGAAGGCTGGCTCATGGTGTACCGTGCATCCCAACCGCCATGCTCGGCCGTAGGGGCGATGGGCTTATAGTCAATGAGCTGCTGTTCGGTGTTGCGGGTGATCACCGGATGTGGCAGCTTCTTCGAGTTGTTGAAGTTCATGGGCTGGTCGCTGATGGCGCACCCCACCTGGTACATGCCCGAGCGTGGTCCCATGCGGTTCACAGCATAGAATATATAGTATTTGTCATGGTAGCGCGCTAACTCCGGACCCTCGAAGTTGATATGATTCAGGCTGGTGGGGTGTCCGCGCTGGTGAGTCATCTGCACTCTGCCCTCGGTGATGTCCCAGCGCGAGAAAGGCGAGTTCATGCGGAAAGCCCACACCTCAGGCCCGTCAATATTGCTGGCAGCACGTGTCATGGGATGCGGGTCGGTAGGGTTGCGCTTCTTCACCCAGTATATCTCACCGTCTTCGTCCTGGAATACCTGCACATCAATGCCGTAGTCGTCGAAGGGCTCCGTCAGCGTTTGCTCTTTATAGTTGCCCTGCGGTTCGTCGCAGTAGCAATGGCCAATGCCGTTGAAGTAGCTGTGCCATACACCATTACGGTAGATCAGGTCGCCCGCCTGCACCTGTTTATAAGTATATGCCTGCGTCCACTGCGGGTCGTTCAGCCATGTGGCACCGTCGGTGGTTACCGCTTTCACAGGATTGGACCACGACACCATGTCCTTTGATCTGGAGATGGTGCCCTTCGTCTCTTCACCCATGATATAGAAATAGCCACGATGACGTTCTACGCAGCCGTCACGCATGTTATGCACGGGATTGACAAAGCCCTGCTGGGCAGTCGCGGTCAGTATTGTCATGCCAGCCGCGACCACTGGCCGGATAATTGTTCGCAAGTTCATGGTGCTGATCCTTTTTAAAATACTTTTCGCTTGCAAAGTTAGGATAATGATACCCTATACACAGGGAAAAATGTTCTTAATACAGGGAATAATGTTAGGGAGTGGACAGAAACGCTACTTTTCGTCTGTATCTTCATTTTTTTTCGCCTGTTGCTGGGCCACGAACTCACGTGGAAGCTGTCCCGTCGACTTCTTGAAACACTTGGCAAAGTAGTTGGGGTCTGAGAATCCCGTGGCATAGGCAGTGTCGGTGGGCGTATGTCCTGCAAGTAGCAGCTCCTTCGCCTTCCTGACACGCGTCTCACGGATATATTCGCCAATAGACATATTGATCAGACTCTTCAGTTTCACATGCAGCTTCGTACGGCTCACACCCACCCCCATGCACACATCGTTCACACAGAAGTCGCTGTTACCGATATTCTCCTCAACGATACTGCGGATATCGCGCAGCAGCTTCTCGTCATAGCGGTTGTTGGCCATCACGCTGATGTCGAGTGTCGACGACTCGTTGAACAGTCGGCGGTTGTTGTCGCGCGTCTTCAGGGTGTTCTTCACCTGCAGCAGTAGGACGGCGGGGTCGAAGGGCTTCTCTATGTAGGCATCGGCCCCCAGCTCATAGCCTTCGCGTGTGGCCAGGGTGCCGCCCTTGGCCGTCAGCAGTATGACGGGAATGTGGGCCGTCAGTATATCGCTTTTTACGGCACGGCACAACTCTGTACCGCTGAGACGAGGCATCATCACATCACTGACGATGATATCCGGCAGATGAGCGGCCCTGATCTGGTCGAGAGCCTGCTGCCCGTCGTTGGCTGTGAATAACTGAAATTCCTCTTCAAAGATGCTGGTCAGGAACCGCAGCATGTCAGGGTTGTCCTCGACCAAGAGCACGGTGCTGAGTCCCTCATCAGTGTGCTGAGGCTCTACCTCGTCACCAGTTGTCGCTACCACAGTTTTCTCGTCATCAGCATTCTTTAGGGCTGAGGCTGCAGGTTGCATCTGCAACGTAGCGGTGAATACGGACCCGCGTCCAGGTTCCGATTCCACGGTTATCATACCTCCATGGGCTTCAACCAGACCTTTGGTTACGGCCAGGCCGACGCCCCATCCCTGTGACTTGTTGCCGTCGGCATTGGCCTGGTAGAATTTCTCGAAAATATGTGTCACGGTTTCCTCGTCCATTCCTATGCCTGTATCGCTGACAGTGATACATAGTTCGCCATGAGGACTCAGTGTGGCAGACAGCTCTACAGTACCGCCCTGTGGTGTGAACTTGAAGGCATTGGACAGCAGGTTGGCTACGATTTTCTCTACTGCCTCGGGCGAATAGGAACCTTCTGCCTCCCAATCCTCTATCTCAATGTTGTAAACCATATCTTTTTCGTCGGCCAGGGGTTGGAAACGGCCCGACACATCGTTGACAAGGGCAAGGGGATTGCCATACACCATCTTCAGCTGTTGGTGGATGTCGCGCAGCCCTCCTGCCTCGACCAGCTCGTCGAGCAGCGACTGCATGGTGCCGGCGCCTTTCAGAATGGTTTCAATGTTCTCTTTTGACTTTCCGCTTTTCACTTCATGGAGCAGCTTGCGGGCAGGGGCAATAATGAGCGAGAGAGGTGTCTTGAACTCGTGCGAGATATCGGTGAAGAAAGCCTGCTTCATCTGATCCAGCTTTTCCAGTTTTTCTTTTTCGATACGCATCTCATAGGCCATGCGTTTTTCATGCTGTCGGCGGCGATAGTGTCGGAAGAGCCACCAGAGGAAGACACCGAGGAGGAGGGCGTAGGCCGTGTAAGCCCACCATGTTGCATAGAACGGCGGACGGATGATGATGGTAATAGAGCGTATGTTACTATCAGAGAAGACGCCGCGTGTAGAAGAGGCGCGAACAGAAAAGACATAACGCCCCGAGGGGAGGTGCGAATAGTATAGCTTACGTTGGGTGCCTACATACTGCCATTCGCTGCCCAGGCCTTCCATCTTCACTTCATAGACAATTCCCTGCGTATGGGCAGGCTGTATGGCCGCGAAAGCTATGCCGATGGTGGCGGCCTCGTCGTAACTGAGCGTGATGCAATCGAGCGCATCTATGTCGCACTCCTTGTCGGCGTCGAGTGTCAGTGGCAGGAACTGTACTGGTGGAAAGGTAGGCTCGGACATCACTTGCTCTGGCCGGAAGGACACGAGTCCGTCAACCGCTCCAAACCAGAGCGTGCCCTGTGAGTCACAGAGCGCGGAGATGTAGTTGAAATGGCCTGTGGGCAGGTCGTCGCCTTCGCTGAGCATGGTTGCCGTCCGACTTTCGGGATCGAGCCGATAGATGCTCTTACCAGCCGTTATCCACAGGCTCCCGTCAGCCGATTCGGTGAGGCCGTAGATGCACAGTTCGGCCAGCACGCCGCTGCGTATCATGGACTCGAAGGAGGCGTTCTCCTTTTTGAGAAAGAGTCCGCCGTTGTTGGTACCTACCCAGAGCTGTCCGCTACGTGTGACGAGAAGTGTGGTGATGTAGCCGTCGGTGATCTGTCCCGGGGCAGATCCTGCCTTGTAGTGGTGGGTTGTTCCCGTCGTCTTGTCGTAGCTGATGAGTCCGTTGTATCGCGTGCCAACCCATACGATGCCGTCCTTGTCGCTGTCCAGGTGGAAGACGAAGGCATGGTCGAGGGGCTGCTGGTGTATGGGTTCTATCTGCTGCGATGCGTTGTCGTAATGATAGAGTCCGTTGGTGGTTCCTATCCACAGGTCGCTGTCGCGATCGGTGCAGAGGGCAAAGATGTTGTTCTCTGCCAGTGGTGAGTTGTGCCTGTCGTAGGTATAAGCATCATGGGTGTCAAGATTGTAGCGTGTCAGTCCGCCCATGAACGTTCCTATCCATAGGTTGCGGTGGTTGTCGATAATCAGCGAGTGGATGTTGTCCGACGACATGCCACTGATGTTGACGCGGCTGATATTGTCGCTGGTGCGGTCCAGCAGGTTGAGTCCGCCGTCCTCGGTGGCTATCCACAGCCGTTGGGGTGGTTCTTCGGCCATTTGTCTGACGGCTTTTCCTCCCAGCTGTCCAGGTTGGTTACCCGGAGCATAGTACTTGATGCGTGTCGATGCACTGCTATAAAGGTTTACGCCTCCGAAGTAGGTGCCTATCCACACGTTGTCATCGTTGTCGCACAGAATGGAGTAGACGGCGTTGTCGCTCAGCGAGAAGGGGTTGGCATAGTCTTGTCTGAGGGCCTCGGTATGTCCGTCGGGACTGATGATGACAAGGCCGCGCTCGGTGCCCACCCAGATGCGTCCCTGACGGTCGGCATCTATGGCACGCACTACATTGTTGGTCATGGGCGTACCTGTCTCGTAGTGGCTGACGGCTCCAGTGGTCTGGTCGTAGCTTATCAGGTCGCGTCCGTTCTTTCCTGCCCATATATGATCGTGGTCATCGCAGTAGAGTGCGGTGATGAAGTCGGTGTCGAGTCTTTCCTCGGCATTCCTGAGCGACACCTCGGTCAGCCGGCTCTTGCCTTGCGGCCTGTAGGCATGCAGTCCCTGGCGCCCCCCTACCCATAGCAGTGCGTTGCGGTCGGCAGCCAGCACATTAGCTCCTTTGATGACTGTCTGCCCGTCGGGCATGGTGACTGCTACGAGCTGCTGTCGGCTGGTGTCGATGACGTAGAGAATTCCCGACGAACAGTAGATATTGCCGTCGGCATGCTGAACGATGGATTGTACCTGTCCTGTCATGCCGCCATAGCGCAGGAAATCGTTGCTTTCGGTACGGTAGCGGCACACGCCCTTGTCGGTGCCTATCCAGATGCGGCCCTGACGGTCCTGACAGAGTGAGCGGATGAAGTTGTCGGGCAGCGACGTGCTGTCGTTGATGCTGCGCAGGAATGGCTGGAAGTCGTAGCCGTTGTAACGGTAGAGTCCGTTGCGGGTGCCAAACCAGATGAGTCCGCGGCTGTCTTGCAGGATGCAGGTGATATGGCTTTGCAGCAGTCCGTTGCCCGTGGTGAGATGCGAAAACAGAATGGGCTGATTGTAGGCTGCACGCGGAACTAAGGGTTGGGCACATACAGCCACTGAGGCTATGGTAAGCAGAAGGATCAGTCGTCGCATAGAGCAATAGTTGTTTAGTTTTGAATGCAAAAATAGTCATGCCATGGCACTAAAGGCCACGGCATGACAAAGATTTGTGTTTATTTAACAGTCACTTCCACCACTACCTGGCTCTCGCATCTGCATTCGGGATGGTCTGCCAGTTGGTTGGTCAGTGTGTAGGTGACGGTCTGGGAGAAATCCACCTCAGACATGCCCGAAGTCTGCGGTTGGCCATCGATGCTCACACTTAGGGCATCAGCCGAACTGAAGACTGGCTTCAGGCGGGTCAGGTCGGTGCCTGAGGGCAGTGTCACGCTGACAAAGGTCTTGTCGTAGCTATAGGCTGAATAGGTCGTCGTACCTGCGACACCGTCAATGGAGAACGTCTCGAACACAGGATAGCTGAGTGTATAGACCTGATAGGTCTTTACCAGACCGGAGGCTGCTGTGACGCCAATGGTCGGTGAGGCGGTGAGGTCGTACTTCGTCTTGTCGGAATAGGGCTCACCACTGATGTCGATAGTGGCATTGGGCGACATGGCCGTAATGCCCAGACGCTGTGCATTGGCCTTGACGGCAACATCGCGGTTGTTGACCCTCACCTTGTAGGGCATGGTCACCAGCACGTAGTCGTCGCCTATCTCGGCTGCCATTTCCTTGTTGTAAAGATCCTTCTGCAGGATGACCGACCTGAGCTGGTTGTTATCATCGGTCACGGTGATGGTGACCTTGGCAACAGCCATCTTGCTCTCGCGCCCTTCCTTGTCGTAGTTGGTGGCTACGATAGTGGCGGTATAGACACCTGCAGTGGGATAGGCATAAGTGGCTACGCCCTTGCTCATGACAAGACCAGTGCTGCCCTGGTTGACCAGGTCCCAGTCGTGGCCTGCATCACCCGGGAACACCACTGCCTGAACGGCATTGCTGCCTGTAAAGGCGAAAGTGACGGTCTGGTTAATGCTTACGTCGGTGGCCGAAACAGTGAAGTCGGCTGTGGGCATCAGCACCTCCTCGTCGCTGCAGGCAGCAAACAGGGCAGCGACAAGTGTCAAACAGACGATATTTAGATATTTCTTCATAGATGTGTAAATGTTAGTAACCTGGATTTTGTTCAACGACACCATTGGTGACATCGACCTCGGTCTGAGGGATAGGGAACAGCTCGTGTATGCCCTCGATGTAGTTCTTTCCACGTCCCCACACCTGCTCGGAAGCCAGGTTGTGGAGGATGGTGGCAGCACGTCCCTGACGCACGATGTCAAAATAGCGGTCCCACAGATGGCAGAGCTCTATGCGACGCTCGGTCCATATCTGTGAACGCATCTCGAGATAGGTGCCGGCAGTGTAGAGCGTGGAGACATTGGTGATCTCGTTGGCTACTGCCTTCACTCTGTTCAGCTGGGTGAGGGCCTCCTCGCGGCGACCAACCTCGTTGAGGGCCTCGGCATACATCAGCACCACATCAGAGTAGATGATGACACGGCGGTTCTTGGCATTGTCGTTCTCGTCCAGCGGACGCTCGTTCTTGGGCGTGTACCATTTCATGCACCCATAGCGTGTGGCGGGCACCTCCAGACGCTCGTTGTCGAAGGTGGCACTGGCATGGAGCAGGATGATAACATCGCGGCGCGGGTCGTTGGCCACGGCATTGCGGAACGAGGTGGAGGCCCAGAGGCGGTTCCAGAACAGGTCGTTCATGATGCCCATACCCTCGTTGTCATCGTCGCTCTTGCCTGTGGCACTCTCCTTGAAGACGATCTCAAAGACCGAGCGCGAGCAGAACTCGCCAGCCTGATAATACAGGTCACGGTAATGGAGCGTGGAGCCGTCGTAGCTGGACTTCGACACCAGCGAATAGATGTTGGCTAGGGCAGGCAGGGCGGTGTCCTCGGTGGTATAGACCTCGCCTGAGAGCAGTTTCTCGCGTGGCTTGAACCACAAGCGGCGCATCAGCTGGTCCCAGGTCTCGTCGTACTGGTCGAGGTGCAGGATGTCACGGTAGGTGAGCGTACGTCCGGTGATGAA
Source organism: Xylanibacter brevis ATCC 19188 (assembly GCF_000621725.1). GTDB lineage: Bacteria > Bacteroidota > Bacteroidia > Bacteroidales > Bacteroidaceae > Prevotella > Prevotella brevis. The sequence continues at coordinate 63,829 of NZ_JHXM01000009.1, read as the reverse complement.
ATAGTCGCCGAGCAGGGCCATCTCCTCCCATTTGTTGGAATGCTCGCCAGGCGTAGCCTCGTACATCAGCACCTTCATCAGCAGGGCCACACAGGCTCCGCAGCCCACCTTGCCACTGGAGGCATCGGTATATTTGGCATCGAGCATACAGGCAGCCTCGCGCAAATCCTTTTCTATATAGGCATAGACTTCCTCCTTGCTGGAGCGGGGAATGGTGAGGTGGTTGATGTCCTCGGTCTCAGGACGGATGGGCACACCGCCGAAGGTGCGGACGAGCTCGAAGTAGAAGTAGGCACGCAGGAACTTGGCCTGACCGAGGATGGCCTGCACCGTGGTGTAGTTGCTGGCATCGTCGCTGGAGAACTTCACACTGTTGATATGTGAGATGAGCTGGTTGGCACGGTTGATGCCACGATACATGATCTGATAGCGACGCAACAGCCAATCGTTGGAGGTATCGAAGCGGAAGTTCACCAGTTCGGCTATCTGCGACGTGCCGTTCTCGTCGGTTCCTACGACATCATCGCCGCAGGCCTCGCCGAAAATCCATGCGCAGTTGGTGAACTGGTTGCTCTGCAATATGTCATAGACGGCATTGAGCCCTTCCTGCAGCTCGTATTTCGTCTTATAGAAGCTGTCGGGGGTAGAGGCTCCCTGCACCTCCTTCTCGAGGAAGTCGCTACAGGAGGTGAACAACAGTGCTGCCACTACAATGTAAAAATTACAAAATATAAATGGTTTTATTCTTTTCATAATCGTCGAGTCATTTACATTATTGGTATTTAAAATTTTTACATTTCTCAGAACGTCAGGTTCAGACCGAAGGTGAAGTTGCGTGCCTGAGGATAGTTACCGTGATCGACTCCCATGTAGAGGTTGTTGGACTCCGAACCGCTGTTGCGGCCTACCTCGGGATCCAGTCCGTTGTACTTGGTGAAGGTCAGCAGGTTGTAGGCCGAGATGTAGGCCTGCAGCCCCTGCAGATGGAGTTTGCTGACCAGATGCTGTGGTACGTTGTAGCTGAGTCGCACATCCTTCAGACGTATGTAGGAGCCGTTCTTGACATAGAAGTCGCTGGCACGGTAGTTCTTGGAGTTGTCGGCCTGGCGCAGGTCGGGCACGGAGGCCGTGGGGTTGGCGGGCCAGAAGAAGCGGTTGGCCACGTAGTCGCCAGCCCAGTGGTTCTGTCGCAACTCGGCATAGACGTTGCCTGTGCCGTGATTGGAGTTGAGGTAGTACTCCATGACATTGAAGATGTCGTTGCCTACCTGTCCCTGTAGGAACACGGTGAGTTCCAAGTCCTTGTAGCCGAAGGTCATGGGCACGCCGAAGGTGAAGTCGGGATGGGGCGAACCCAGATAGGTGCGGTCTTCGGAGTCAATCTTTCCGTCGTTGTTCAGGTCCTTGAAACGGAAGTCGCCAGGCTTGGTGACACCGTCGTTCTGGGCAGAGTGCTCAATCTCGTCCATATTCTGGAAGATGCCGTCGGTGACATAGCCAAAGAAACAGGCGATGGGTCGGCCCACCTCGGTCTTGGTGACATAGTTCAGAATGCTGTTCTCACTGATGTAGGCACCATAGACGGGCTCGTTGCCTGTGCCCAGGGACACCACTTTGTTCTTATTGAACGAAATGTTAAAGCCCACATCGTAACGGAAGTCCTTGCCCACCTGGTCTTTCCAGGCCATCTGAATCTCGAGTCCCTTGTTATCTACCGAACCGGCATTGACCATTGGTGCTGTCACCAGGCCTGCGGCATTGGTGACGGGAACATTGAGCAGCATGTCGTCGGTGCGCTTGGTATAGAGCTCGAGGCTGGCTGTCAGCCGGTTGCCGAGGAAGCCGAGGTCGAGACCGATGTTGTACGACTTGGTCTTCTCCCACTTGATATGGTCGTTGCCCATCGAGGTGGCAGCGACACCCGACTGGGTGACGTGGGCACCGGTGCCATAGGAATAGTTCAGGTCGTTGTTCAGTATGGTGTAGCGGGCATAGTCGCCAATGCGGTTGTTACCCAGAATACCCCATCCGAGACGCAGCTTACCGTTGCTGAGCCACTTGAGCGACTCCATGAAGGGCTCGTTGAAGAAGCGCCATCCTACGGATGCCGAGGGGAAATAGCCCCAGCGCTCGTTCTTGTGGAACTTCGACGAGGCGTCGGCACGGAAGTTGACCTGTAGCAGATAGGTGTCATTGAAGCTGTAGTTCACACGTCCCAGGTATCCCAGGGCCGACCACTCGGTGAGTCCTCCCGAAGTGCGGTCGCCGAAGAAGGCGGCCGAGAGGTAGCGCAGGTTCTCCTCGTTCGACGAGGTGCCCTGCTTCGAGGCCGAGATATTCTCAATGCTCTGCTGCTCGGCTGTCTGACCGACAGTGATGCCGATATTGTGTGCACCTGTCTTCATCTGGAATGTCAGCAGGTTGTTGACTTCCCACTTGTTGGTCTTTCTCGACACGCGATTCACCGATGTCATATCGCCGGGAATGACAAATTCCTCCTCCAGCTTGCCCACCTCGCCAAAGCCATAGGTGTTGTAGAAATTGGCGTAGTCGGAGAACTTGAACTGGTAGGTGAGGTACTTGTTGATATTGGCTGTGAGATCGATGTTGGCATCGATACGGTTGGACTTGGCCTGGTTGTGGTTCCTGGCCAACTGTGCCAGCGGATGGTCCTCAGTCCAGTAGCCCTTGGTATTGTACGTGCAGACGAGGGGACTCTGGTTGAGGGCCCGCTTCAGCACCGAGTTCTGGCCCTCGGGAACGAGCGAGCGGTCGTCGGAGGTGTAGAGCAGCGAAGTGCGCAGCGACAGCCAGCGTGTCAGCTTGTTGGTGAGGTTCATGCGGAGCGAGACACGCTCATAGTCGGAGGTGCGCACCACACCGTTCTCGCCGTAGTAGTTGCCGCTGACCATGAACTTGGTCTTGTCGGTACCACCGCTCACCGAGAGGTTGTACTGGTGCTTGAAGCCAGTGCGGGTGACGGCATTCCACCAGCTGTCGGGGCTGTTGGCCGAGATGGAGTCCAGACGGTGCTTCTTGCCTTCGTCAAAATAGTAGTTGCCCTCGGCGTCCTTGCTGTAGTAGAGCTGGCCGTCGGAGGAGTAATTGCTCAGACCAGTATTGTAGTCGCGCATTAGTGCGAAGTCCTCCACACCCATCACCTTGATTTCCTTCCAGGGGTTGGATATGCCCCAGTAGGTGTCGAGGGTGATCTTCATCTTGCCCGACTGACCGCCCTTGGTGGTGATGAGCACCACACCGTTGGCACTTCGTGCACCATAGATGGAGCTGGAGGCAGCATCCTTCAACACCTCTACGTTCTGGATGTCGTAGGGGTTCAGGTGGTCGATGTTGTTCACGATGAATCCGTCGACGACGTACAGCGGGTCAGAGTCGTTGACAGTTCCTGTACCACGGATCTTGATGGTGGTACTGCCGCCAGGGGCACCGGTGTTGGTCATTACCTGCACGCCGGCAGCACGTCCTGCCAGGGCCTGCACGGTATTGGCAACGGGGGCTGCGGTGAGGTCCTTGGCACTGACCGAGGAGATGGCACCGGTGATGTCGCTCTTGCGCTGCACACCATAGCCGATGACCACCACGTCGGACAGCTCCTGCGATGTCTCCTTGAGGACAATACGCATGTTGGCCGAGGCCTTCACGCTCTGCGTGGCATAGCCCATATAGCTCACCTTCAGGGGTGTGCCAACACTGACGGCGATGGTGAACTCACCGTCAATGTTGGTAATGACGCCAGTGTGACCTTTCTCGGTCGCCACGGTGACACCCATCAGGGGCTCCTGTGTCGCCTCGTCGACGACGACACCTTTCAGGCCCTGTCCCATTGCTATCATGGCAATGCATAGCAATGAGCATAAGCTGAGAAGTCTTTTCATAACGTTATCTTAACGGTGATTTCACGTCCTGTCTGTGTAGCAACCTTGACGACATAGACACCATGAGTCATGCCGATGGTAGGAACGACGACCTCTGTGCCTACGTGCTTCACACGGGCAAGGGTACGGCCGGAGACATCACACAACTGATAGCCGTTGACACCCTCGGTGGTCTGAAGTGTCAGCGCACCGCTGCCACGCTTGACGGTGACGAGGGCCTTGCCGTTGTCCTTGACGGCCTGGATAGCCGTGGCATGACCATTATAGACGTTCGACATACCGTCGAAGTCGAGCTCCATGGAGGGCATGTCCTTATCGGCATTGAAGCCAGGCTTGCGATAGTGGTACTTAAACAGGCGCGGATAGGCCACGGAGGTGAACACGAGGTCGTTGTTGAAGTTGCGCAACGTGTGCACATAGTCGATGCCCTCGGCCAGATCCATCACCAGCACAGGCATCTCGTCGGCTTTGTTGTCCAGACGGAACAGCTCCCAGGTCTGTGTACCGGCAGGTACTTGGTTCTGTCCGCGGAAATACATCGAACCGCCGCATACGGTGCCCTCCCACTGGGCGCCGGCACCCGTTCCGGGGTTCAGGTCGCTGTGCATGGCCGAGCCTTCGGGAGTACCGTCGGTATAGAAAATCTCCAGGCCACGGCAGAAGTCATAGGAGGTGTTTACTCCCCACTGGCCCTTACCCCATACATAGCCGTCGAAGACGCAGTAGGGGAACACGTCGGGCGTACCACTATTGGTACCGGTTTCGTTGGGCACCTTGTTGATGTCGAGCACCAGCGAGGTGCCTTCCTTGGTGCCGTCGGTACGAATCAGCTCTATACCATACGAGTTGTCGGGCGACATACCGCGGTAATAGACATAGTCGCCCATCACACAGGTGGTAAACACACCGTCGCCGTTCTTAATGCCATTGGCATTCTCGCCCTCGGTGAAGTCGCCTATCATGCGTGTGCCATCGAGCGTGCCGTCAGAGTACCAGGGCTCCGAACCGTATTCTTCCGACACAGCCTTGAAGAAGAGCCACTTGTTGTTCACGTTCGTCATCCAGTCTATCTGGGCACTGTTGGTCTTGCTCGTGCTCTCATCGACGATGGTCGTATTGATGTCGCCCAGCATGATGGTGCCAGCCTCGGTACCGTCGGTCACCCACAGCGTCTCGGTGAACTCACCGTCCTTCGTGTCGCCCTTGAAGAACACCTTGCGGCCTACGCGGCAGAAGTGATACTGGTCGTTAGCCGTGTGCGTGCCAGGATATTTCACCCAACAGTCCTTCAGCAGCTTAGTGCCCTCAGGGGTACCGTCACTCACCCACAGCCAGTGCTGTGGCTCGTCACCGTACATCATACTCTCGAAGTCGATGGCACCGAAGATGAACTGTGTCTCGTTCACCTGCGTGAAACCGGCAGGGTCGGAGCCGCCTATCTCGTTGATGTCCATCAGCATGTAGGTGCCGGCCTCTGTGCCGTCCGATATCCACAGCTCACAACCGTCCTCGTCGTTGCCCGTGGCCTGGAACACCACTTTGTCGTTGAAACGGGTGATGTACTGCACGTTCGAGCTGATGGCGCCAGGGTAGATGTCTTTCACCATCTTCGTGCCGGCAGGCGTTCCGTCCGACACCCATAGTTCTTCGCCGTGAGTATCTTCCTTGGCAGTGAAGAATACCTTCCATCCAGCTTGTGCACTGCCGGAAATGACAATATTCTTCGACTTGTCAAAGGAACGGTCGGTCATTGTGGTTACTGTCACACCCTCAGGTGTAAGCATCTCCATGCCTTCAGGCAGTGTCTGGGCTTTCATGCCGGTACTGGCGGCAAGACCCATTGCTAAAAGTAGAAATGTCTTTCTCATAATTACAAAGTTTTTAGTTAATACTATACAGTTAGTCTGGTAATATTTCCTTCGCAGCCCCTTAGCCTAGGGGTTATTGACTTTTCCGCTGCTAAGTTAGGCATATTTTCTAGATGTCCTCAGTAATATTGTTCTGAAAAAAAGGAAAAACAGACCGAACTGAAAAACATTACTAATCCTTATAGTTAACGGGCAAAAAAAAGTTCCTCTTTCCTGAGGAACTAACTTATTTCACTACTGTCCCGTTAAAGTGGACTAATCGCTCTTTGAAATGATTGAAATTCAGTCTATTATGTAGTTTTTTTTGAAATGAAACGGACTTGATTTTGTGATTTTGAAGTCAAATACATTTGACTGCTATGTTCCAGGACAAATACGTTTTTGCTCAACTTACCGATTTTCTGAACAGGACTCAGTTTAACAACTACGTTGGGGGACAACGTAGAATGCAGTCCGCATACAAATCAGTGTGGCCATTATCACATACTGTCTCGTGGCTATTGTCCAACATGATATGCGATTGAAACATATTTAAACTCGTCCCATTTTAACGGGACACTATATTGTACGTACATTATTATTAAGGAGGACTCTGTCATAGTATTGCAAGAGAAGTTCCTTTTTCATGGAGATGTTTCAGGGCTAACAGCTGCTATTATTGAGTACAAAGGGATTAGATACAGATTTTACGTTGAGCCAGGTGACATTCACTTGTACATAGATAGCCAAAAGCCATATGAGTTAAAGTTGAAAGGGACTACCGTTGATGATGACTTAAAGGCAATGTCTTCCATGGCATGATGATGGGGGCTGTTTTGCAACGTCATAGTTTAGCTTTTGATTTGCAATAGGGTTAGTTTTGACCTGCAAAAGCGTTAGTTTTGGTGTTAATCTAGCCCCTGGACGAGACGTTCCTAGCCCCTAGAACGACCACTTTTAGCCCCTAGAAGCAGCCCATCCAGGGGCTAGAAGTGACCATTCTAGGGGCTAGAACAGAAACTATTGTTTTGATTCTAGACTTTAAAAGTGGCGTTTCTAGACTTTAGAACTAGTGCTTTTAGACTTTAGAATGACCGTTTCTAGACTCTAGAAATGACCTTTCTAGACTTTAGATGAACACCAAAAGTATAACTATTGCAAGCTAAAAGGGGCACTCTTGGCTTGCAATAGTTACTGTATAAGCGTTTAAAAGCGTAACTTTTGCGTGCTAATAGTGGCTGAACGGGTGGGAGAGACGACCTTTATTCGTTCTTAAGAATGGCCGCACGCATATCTTTCAGCAGGTCGCTGGCAAAGATAAAGTCGGTGAGCTTTTGGTTGGTGCTGTGCATGATGTCGCTGCTGACGCCCTGCCACTCCTTGTGGCCTTCGTAGATGAACACGATGTTTTCGCCAATGCCCATCACGGAGTTCATGTCGTGGGTGTTGATGATGGTGGTCATCTTAAACTCCTGAGTGATGCTGTGCAGCAGGTCGTCGATGACCAATGAAGTCTTAGGGTCAAGACCCGAGTTAGGCTCGTCGCAGAACAGGTACTTGGGGTTCATCGAGATGGCACGGGCAATGGCCACGCGTTTCTGCATGCCACCACTGATCTCGCCCGGGTATTTGTTTTCGGCACCAATGAGGTTGACACGATCCAGACAGTCCATGGCGCGCTTCTTGCGCTCGCGCAGCGTCATCGACGAGAACATGTCCAGAGGGAACATCACATTCTCGAGTACCGTGAGCGAGTCGAAGAGGGCCGCACTCTGGAAGATCATGCCCATCTCGCGGCGCATCATCACCTTCTCTTCTTTCGACATGTGTACAAAATCGCGCCCGTCGTAGAGTATCTGTCCGCTGGTAGGCTCAAGGAGTCCCACCAAGTTCTTGATGAGCACGGTCTTACCACTGCCGCTCTGACCGATGATCAGGTTGGTCTTACCATCCTCAAAGACGGTGCTGATGCCCTTTAAAACTTGCTTCTCGTCGAAAGACTTATAGAGATTCTTGACTTCTATCATGACAGCAACTGGGTTAAGAATACATCACTGAACAGAATGAGCATGCTCGAGCTGACAACAGCATCGGTAGATGCCTTGCCCACATTCACCGAACCTCCCTCCACGGTGTAGCCGTAGTAGGCGGGCACACTGGAGATGATGAAGGCAAAGAACTGGCTCTTGATGATAGACATCCACAGGAACCAGGGGATGAAGTCGTGCTGCAGACCCAACGTCAGGTCGTCTGGTGTCATGATATGTCCGATGAAGGCTGTGCCATAAGCACCACCGATGCCCATGGCCGAAGAGAAGATGACCAGGAATGGCATGATGGTGAGCATGCCCAGAATCTTTGGGAGAATGAGATAGCTGGCCGAGTTGATGCCCATGATGTCGAGTGCATCAATCTGCTGGGTGACGCGCATGGTGCCCAGCTCCGAGGCAATGTTAGACCCCACCTTGCCTGCCAGAATCAGACACATGATGGATGACGAGAACTCAAGCAGCATAATTTCGCGCGTGGTGAATCCCGCTACCCATCGAGGCATCCAAGGGCTCTCAATGTTCAGCTTCATCTGGATGCAGATGACAGCACCGATGAAGAACGAGATGAGCAGCACGATGCCAATGGAGTTGACACCCAACTGCTCCATTTCCTTGACGTATTGCTTCCAGAACATGCGGAAACGCTCGGGAACGGAGAATGTGCGTCCCATCAGCATCAGATAGCGTCCGAAGGTTGTCAGATATGAATGAATAATCATCGATTCAATATTTGTAGTTGGGTGCAAAGATACAAATTTTATTTAATATTGGAGCAATGTGAATTTAATTTCGTACCTTTGCATCAAAATTTTAGCACTATGGCAGAAGAAAGCATTGTCCTCAGAGCTGAAGGACTGGTGAAGAGATATGGCAAGCGCACCGTGGTGAACGGCGTGAACTTCGACGTGAAGCAAGGCGAGATTGTGGGCCTGCTGGGACCTAACGGTGCCGGAAAGACCACCTCGTTCTACATGACAACCGGTCTGGTGGTGCCCAACGACGGACATATCTATCTGGGCGACCATGAAGTGACCAAGGATCCCGTGTATAAGCGTGCACAGGCAGGCATCGGCTATCTGGCTCAGGAGGCATCGGTGTTCCGCAAGATGTCAGTAGAGGACAATATCCTGTCGGTGCTGGAGATGACGGGCAAGCCCCGCGAGTACCAGTTGGAGAAGCTGGAGAGTCTGATCAAGGAGTTCCGTCTGCAGAAAGTGCGCAAGAACCTGGGCGACCAGCTCAGTGGCGGCGAGCGCCGCCGTTGCGAGATAGCCCGCTGTCTGGCCATCGAACCCAAGTTCATCATGCTCGACGAGCCCTTTGCCGGCGTGGACCCCATCGCAGTAGAAGATATCCAGTTCATCGTGTGGAAACTGAAAGACCGCAACATCGGCATCCTGATCACCGACCACAACGTGGAAGACACCCTGTGTATCACCGACCGCGCCTATCTGCTCTTCGAGGGACGCATCCTGTTTCACGGCACGCCCGAAGAACTGGCAGCCAACGAGATTGTGCGTAAGAACTACCTCACGGAATCGTTTGTGCTGCGCCAGAAAGACTTCCAGAAGATAGAGGCTGAGCGCATGAAAACAGAAGAAGATTGAGGTGCGTACATTCGTTAAAAAATCGTAAACGTGATAGTTTTACGCCAAATATGAGTAATTTTGCACGCTCAAAACGATAGTATATAATTAATAAGGTATATAAAACAATGAATATTAAGTTTGAAAGTGCCGATAAAATCAATGGTTTGATGACCATCGCCATTGAGAAGGCAGACTACCAGGAGGCAGTAGACAAGAAGTTGAAGGACTACCGTAAGAAGGCTCAGGTGCCTGGTTTCCGTCCTGGTATGGTTCCTATGGGACTGATTAAGAAGCAGTATGGTACAGCCGTGAAGGTTGACGAGGTGAACCGCATCTTGGGCGAGAAGCTCTATGAGTACATCCGTGAGAATAAAATTCAGATGCTGGGTGAGCCCCTCCCCAACGAGGAGAAGCAGCAGCCTCAGAATCTCGAGGGCGACGGACCTTTCGAGTTTGTTTTTGATATCGCAGTAGCTCCCGAGTTTAAAGTAGCTCTGAACGGTAAGGATAAGATTGATTTCTACACCATCAAGGTTGACGATAAGCTGATCGACGATCAGATTCAGATGTATGCATCACAGGCTGGTGAGTTTGTTGAGGCTCAGGAATGGAGCGGCAACGACACCCTGAAGGGCGACCTGCGCCAGTTGGACGCTGAGGGCAACACACTCGAGGGTGGTATCACCACCGAGGGTGGCATGATTATGCCCAGCTACATCAAGGGTGAGGACGAGAAGAAGAAGTTCGAGGGTTGCAAACCCGGTGATATCATCGTCTTCAATCCTAAGAAGGCTTATCCCGACAACGACGCTGAGGTTGCAGCTCTGCTGAAGACCGACAAGGAGGCTATCAAGGACATGGATGCTGACTTCAGCTTCCAGGTGACCGAGATCCGCCACTTCCAGCCTGCAGCTGTTGACGCTAAGCTCTTCGAGCGCGTATTCGGTGAGGGTGTGAAGGACGAGGCTGACTTCCGTCAGCGCATCGCCGACAGCCTGAAGGGTCAGTTGGTGGCTAACAGCGACTACAAGTTCCTGCTTGACGTACGCAAGCACGCTGAGAAGAAGGTAGGCGACCTGCAGTTCCCCGAGGAGATCCTGAAGCGCGTGATGCTGAACAACAACAAGGACAAGGGCGCTGAGTTCGTAGAGAAGAACTTCAAGGCTTCTATCGACGAGCTGAAGTGGCACCTCATCAAGGAGCAGCTGGTAAGCGCAGCCGGTATCAAGGTTGAAGACGACGACCTGAAGAACGTAGCTAAGGATGCTATCCGTGCTCAGTTTGCTCAGTATGGTATGACCAACGTTCCTGAGGACGTGCTGGAGAACTATGCTGCCGAGCAGCTGAAGAAGCGCGAGAATATCGAGAACTTCGTTGACCGTGCCGTTGACGTGAAGCTGACAGCAGCTCTGAAGGGCTCAGTGAAGCTGAACGAGAAAGAGGTAACACTCGATGAGTTCAACAAAATGATGCAGGAAGCATAAGAAAAGAATATTATAATTCTTTAACCAAAAAATAAAGTCGGGATGTATCGCATCTCGACTTTTTTTCGTAATTTTGTATCAAGAAAGCACAAAAGATAAGAAAAACTATGAATGATTTTAGAAAATATGCAACCCAGCATTTGGGATTGAACGGACAGGTATTAGATGATGTTGTGAAGGCACAAGCCCAGTATTTGAATCCTTATATTTTGGAAGAGCGCCAGTTGAACGTGACGCAGATGGACGTCTTCTCGCGTCTGATGATGGATCGCATTATCTTCCTCGGTACACAGATTGACGACTATACAGCGAATACTCTGCAGGCACAGCTACTCTATCTGGACTCAGTAGATCCAGGTAAGGATATCTCTATCTATATCAACTCGCCTGGCGGTAGTGTGTATGCAGGTCTTGGCATCTACGACACCATGCAGTTTATCTCAAGTGATGTGGCTACCATCTGTACTGGTATGGCTGCTTCGATGGCAGCCGTGCTGCTGGTGGCTGGTCAGGAGGGCAAGCGCTCGGCGCTGACCCACAGCCGTGTGATGATCCACCAGCCTCTGGGAGGCGTGCAGGGTCAGGCTTCCGACATCGAGATTGAGGCCCGCGAGATTCAGAAACTGAAGAAGGAACTCTATACCATCATTGCAGACCATTCACACACCGACTATGACAAGGTGTGGAAGGACTCTGACCGCAACTACTGGATGACGGCAGAGGAAGCTAAGGAGTATGGTATGATTGATCAGGTATTGGTGAAGAAATGAAGAAGAAACAGTGTGATTTCTGTGGCCGTTCGGACAAAGAGGCCAGATTGCTGATATCAGGTATAGGAGGCGTTAATATCTGCGAGCACTGTGTGGAACAGGCCTACCAGATTATTCAGGAGGCAGGCATCATAGGTGGCGCAAACGGTAAGAAAAGCGAATATACCCCCAAGGGATCTGTGCCAAAACCCGTAGAGATCAAGGCCTACCTGGACCAGTATATCATTGGTCAGGACGAGGCGAAGCGTTTCCTCTCGGTAGCGGTATATAACCATTATAAGCGTTTGCAGCAGCCCAAGGCTGATGATGACGGCGTAGAGATTGAGAAGTCGAACATCATCATGGTGGGCTCTACGGGTACTGGTAAGACACTGATGGCCCGTACGATTGCCCGTCTGCTGGATGTGCCCTTTACGATTGTGGATGCCACGGTGCTGACTGAAGCCGGTTATGTGGGCGAGGATGTAGAGAGCATCTTGAGCCGACTGCTGCAGGTGGCCAACTATGACGTGAGTGCGGCCGAGCGCGGTATCGTGTTTATCGACGAGATCGACAAGATTGCCCGCAAGAGCGACAATCCCAGCATTACACGCGACGTGAGCGGTGAGGGCGTACAGCAAGGATTGCTGAAGCTGCTGGAGGGTACGATGGTCAACGTGCCACCAAAGGGTGGACGCAAACATCCTGATCAGGACTATATCCACGTGGATACACGCAATATCCTGTTTATCTGCGGTGGCGCCTTCGACGGCATTGAGCGAAAGATTGCGCAGCGCATGAACACACACACCGTGGGATATAACTCGGTGCAGAATGTGAGGAAAATTGATAAGGACGACTTGATGCGCTATGTGCAGCCACAGGATTTGAAATCCTTCGGTCTGATACCAGAGATTATCGGCCGTCTGCCAGTGCTCACCTATCTGAACCCACTGGACCGCGATGCGCTGAGAAAAATCCTAGTAGAACCAAAGAACTCTATCGTCAAACAGTATATTAAACTGTTTAAGATGGATGGTATCGAGTTGACTTTTGACGAGGAGGCTCTGGACTTTATCGTGGATAAAGCCGTTGAATTCAAACTGGGTGCCCGTGGCCTGCGTTCTATCGTAGAAGGCGTGATGACGGATGCTATGTTTGAAGTGCCCTCGGCAGATGTTAAGAAATTTAATGTGACACGCGAATACGTGGAACAGCAACTTGCCAAATCGCATAGCCTTTGATAAAAGATATGAATAATCTGACAGATGCCTTAAAACGATATTTCGGCTTCGACACGTTCAAGGGTGATCAGGAAGCAATCATTCAGAACTTGTTGAGTGGACGCGATACGTTTGTGTTGATGCCTACGGGCGGAGGAAAATCCTTATGCTATCAGTTGCCCTCGTTGTTGATGGATGGCGTGGCCATTGTGATCTCGCCTTTGATAGCACTGATGAAAAACCAGGTGGATTTTATATCGCACCTGAGCGAACACGAGGGAACCGCCCATTTCTTGAACTCTTCATTGAATAAGGCCGCTGTTGATCAGGTGAAGAACGATATCCGGGCCGGGCGGACGAAATTGCTCTATGTGGCCCCCGAGTCGCTGACGAAAGAAGATAACGTTGAGTTTCTGAAGACGTGCAAGATTTCTTTTTATGCTGTTGACGAGGCTCACTGTATTTCGGAATGGGGACATGACTTCCGCCCCGAGTATCGGCGCATACGGCCTATTGTCAACGAGATAGGCAAGGCACCAATCATTGCTCTGACGGCTACTGCCACAGACAAGGTGCGTACGGACATCAAGAAAAACCTGGGCATCATGGATGCCGATGAGTTTAAAAGCTCGTTTAACCGACCAAACCTTTACTATGAAGTAAGACCTAAAACCAAGGATATCGATAAGGATATAGTGCGTTTTATCAAGCAACATCCCGGAAAGAGTGGCATCATCTACTGCCTGTCGCGTAAGAAGGTGGAGGACCTGGCTGAAGTGCTGCGTGCCAATGATATCAAGGCGCAGTGCTATCATGCGGGTCTCGACTCAGCCACGCGCTCGCAGACGCAGGACGACTTCCTGATGGAGAAGATAGATGTCATCGTGGCCACCATCGCCTTTGGAATGGGCATTGACAAGCCCGACGTGCGTTTCGTGATCCACTACGACATACCGAAATCGCTCGAGGGCTATTACCAAGAGACCGGTCGTGCCGGACGCGACGGCGGTGAGGGTATCTGTCTGGCTTTCTATAGCTATAAGGACCTGCAGAAGCTGGATAAGTTTATGGAGGGAAAGCCTGTGGCCGAGCAGGACATTGGCCGACAGCTGTTGCAGGAGACGGCTGCCTATGCCGAGACATCGGTGTGTCGCAGAAAGATGCTGCTTCACTATTTCGGCGAACAGTATGACAAGGACAACTGTCACAACTGTGATAACTGTCTGCACCCAGGCACCAAGATTGAAGCACAGAAGCAGCTCTGTATCGTGCTTGAGGCCGTGATAGCTGTCAAGGAAAACTTCCGTGCCGACTATGTCATCGACTTCATTCGCGGTCGCGGCACCGACGAGATCGTGGCCCATAAGCATCACGAGCTGGATGCTTTTGGCGCTGGCGAGGAGTTCGACTCGAAGATATGGAACCCCGTGATACGTCAGGCTTTGATTGCTGGCTATCTGAAGAAAGAGGTGGAGAACTATGGCCTCTTGAAGGTGACGGCTGCCGGCAAGAAGTTCCTGAAGAATCCTTCTCGCTTTATGGTGGTGGAGGATCATGAGTTCAACGAGGACGAGGAACTGATGAATGCTGAGGGTAATACCAGTGCGCTGGATCCCACGCTGAGCGCCATGCTGCACGATCTGCGCAAGGAGTGGTCGCGCAAGCTGGAGCGTCCGCCATATGTGATCTTCCAGGATGTGTCTTTGGAACAGATGGCTACCGACTATCCTGTGACGCTCGATGAACTGAAGAACATTCAGGGCGTGGGCGATGGAAAGACCCGACAGCCCTATGCCAAGGCTTTCGTGGATCTGATCAAGCGCTACTGTGAAGAGAACGAGATAGAACGACAGTCGGACCTGCGCGTCAGGACGAAACCGAAGGATTCGATGAAGAAGCTCAAGATTCTTCAGAATATCGACCGCCGTATTGCACTCGACGATATTGCCAATGCATTGGGCATTGAGTTTGACGAGTTGCTGGATGAACTCGAGGGCATCGTGCTGTATAGTGGCAACAAGGTGAACATCGACTATTTCCTCAACGACATCATGGATCCAGATGATATCAACGATATCTACGACTATTTCGCAGAACAGGAGAAAGACGATATCGAGGCCGCTTTCGACGAGTTTGGCAGCGATTTCTCCGAGGACGAGATTCGTCTGGTGCGTATCAAGTTCATTTCGGATATGGCCAACTAAGCGTGGCTTGCCCATGAGTGGAATGCGCGTTAAATCGTATTAATAAATAAGAGAAAATGCGTGAAAGATGTCTGCTAAGTGAGGAAAAATGAGTATCTTTGCACGCAATAAATTCAAAAGTACCATATTATGTCATCATTTATTGCAGATAAGATTGTGATGGACGGTCTCACTTTTGACGACGTCCTGTTGATTCCCGCTTATTCAGAAGTACTGCCTAAAACGGTAGAGTTGCAAACACGTTTCTCACGTAACATCGTGTTGAATGTGCCCTTTGTTACTGCAGCTATGGATACCGTTACGGAAAGTCAGATGGCTATCGCTATCGCACGTGAGGGAGGTATCGGTGTGATCCACAAGAACATGTCGATCGAAAACCAAGCACGCGAGGTGGCTATCGTTAAGCGCGCAGAGAATGGTATGATCTATGATCCTGTCACCATTCGTCGTGGTTCAACCGTTGCTCAGGCGCTTGCCATCATGTCGGAATATCGCATTGGTGGTATCCCTGTAGTAGATGAAGATAACCATCTGGTAGGTATCGTCACCAACCGTGACCTGCGCTTCGAGCGTCGTCTGGATCGTCCCGTAGATGATGTGATGTCTAAGGAGAACCTGGTGACCACTCATCAGCAGACCGACCTGGCTGCTGCTGCACAGATCCTGCAGGAGAACAAGATCGAGAAACTGCCCGTTGTGGATAAGGATAACCACTTGGTAGGCCTTATCACTTATAAGGATATCACAAAGGCTAAGGATAAACCCATGGCTTGTAAAGACGAGAAGGGTCGTCTGCGCGTGGCTGCCGGTGTGGGTGTGACTGTTGATACGCTGGACCGTATGCAGGCACTCGTCAATGCTGGTGCTGACGCTATTGTGATCGACACCGCTCATGGTCATTCAAAGGGCGTTGTAGAGAAGCTTCGTGAGGCAAAGAATGCATTTAAGAATATTGATATCGTGGTAGGTAACATCGCTACTGGCGCTGCTGCAAAGATGCTGGTTGACAATGGTGCAGACGCTGTGAAGGTGGGCATCGGTCCTGGTAGTATCTGTACAACACGTGTGGTAGCAGGTGTCGGTGTGCCTCAGTTGAGCGCTGTTTACGATGTATATAGCGCCCTGAAGGGTACTGGTGTGCCCTTGATCGCTGACGGTGGTCTTCGCTACTCTGGTGATATCGTGAAAGCACTGGCCGCTGGTGGTTCAAGTGTGATGATCGGTTCGCTGGTAGCAGGTACCGAGGAGAGCCCTGGTGATACCATTATCTACAACGGACGTAAGTTCAAGAGCTATCGTGGCATGGGTTCGCTGGAGGCTATGGAGCACGGTTCAAAGGACCGCTACTTCCAGGCTGATACCAAGGACGTGAAGAAGCTGGTGCCCGAGGGTATCGCTGGTCGTGTGCCTTACAAAGGAACTGTTCAGGAGGTGATCTATCAGCTGACTGGCGGTTTGCGTTCTGGTATGGGCTACTGCGGTGCTGCTGACATCGACCATCTGCACGATGCTAAGTTCACCCGCATCACCAATGCCGGCGTGATGGAGAGTCATCCTCATGATATCACAATCACGAGTGAGGCTCCCAACTATTCAAGACCTAATGATTAAAAAACTCATATGAAACTAAAAATGCTTTTGGCAGCATGCTTTATGAGCGCTGCTGCACTTGCTCAGACAACCGACGACCCCGTTGTGATGACTATCAATGGTGAGCCTGTGTTGCGTTCGGAGTTTGAGTACTCTTTTAATAAAAACAACTCAGAAGGTGTCATCGACAAGAAGACGGTAGAGGAATATGTGGATCTGTTTGTGAACTACAAACTGCAGATTGCTGCCGCTCTTGATGCAAAGATTGACACGCTGAAGTCTTATAAAGATGAGTTCCGTCAGTACCGTGACCAGCAGATCAGACCTCTGCTGGTGACGGATGCTGATATGGAACGTGAAGCACACAAGATTTATGATGATGCAGCCAAGCGCGTCGGACCTGACGGTCTGATTCGTACTGCTCATATCTTGATTCGTGCTAACCAACAGGCCCCTCAGGCTGAATGGGATGCTGCCAAGGTGCGTATAGACTCTATCTATAAGGCCTTGAAGGCTGGTGCCGACTTTGAAGAACTGGCTAAGAAGGTGTCGCAGGATCCTGGTTCTGCTCGTCAGGGCGGACTGTTACCTTTCGTTCAGCGCGGACAACTGGTGAAAGAATATGAGGATGCGGCCTTTGCACTGCAGCCTGGTGAGATGTCGGGCATCGTAACATCGCCCTTCGGCTATCACATCATCCTGATGAAGGAACGCAAACAATTTGAACCTTTCGAATATCATCGCAACAGCATCCTGCGCTTCATGGAACAGCGTAATATGCGCGATAATATTGCCAGCCAGAAGATTGACTCACTGGTAGCTGCCAATCCAAAGGGCTTGACAAAAGAGGAGATGATGGATCAGAAATCCGACGAGTTTGCTGCGAAGGATATGGAACTGAAATATCTGATTCGCGAATATCACGACGGTCTTCTGCTCTATGAGATCAAGAACATGAATGTGTGGGATAAGGGTGCTAAGGACGAAGAGGGTCTGGCACGCTATTTTAAGAAACATAAGAAGAACTACGCATGGGATGAGCCTCGCTACAAGGGTATGGCTTATCACGTGAAGGATGTGGCCGATATTAAGGCTGTTAAGGACTGCGTGAAAAAGCTCGACTTCGATAAGTGGGCCGATAAGTTGCGCACCACGTTCAATGCTGATTCAGTGATCCGCATCCGTGTGGAAAAAGGTATCTTTAAGAAGGGTGATAACGCCTTGGTAGATAGTCTGGTGTTCAAGAAGGATACCACGGTAACCAAGGTGAAGGACTATCCTTATGATGCTGTCTATGGAAAGATTCTGAAGAAGGGTCCTGAGACCTATCAGGACGTGCGCGGACAGGTGGTTTCTGACTATCAGGAACAGCTGGAGAAAGAGTGGATTGCTCAGCTGCGTCGCAAATATACGTTCAAGGTGAACGAGGAAGTTCTGAAGACCGTAAACAAACACTAATGAAACTGAAACGTCTTTTTTTGTCACTGATGGCCGTAACCCCTATGGCTATGATGGCCTCGACACTCGGTAACGACTCGATCGGAACCGTGGTTGACGAGGTTGTGTGGGTTGTTGGCGATGAGGCCATCCTGAAGAGTGATATCGAGGTGACCCGCATGCAGGCTGCCATGGAGGGTGTGCGCTGGAAGGGAGATCCTGATTGTGCTATTCCTGAACAGATTGCTGTTCAGAAGTTGTTTCTTCACCAGGCTGCAATAGACAGTATCGAGGTGACGGAGGCTGAGGTGGCTTCAGCCATTGAGCAGCGCATCGAATACATGATTCAGCAGATTGGCTCTCGCGAGAAGCTTGAGGAGTATAAGAAGCAGAGTATCTCGCAGATCCGTCAGTCTATGCACGACGACCTTCGTGACCAAATGATGATTCAGCGCATGAAGGAGCATCTGGTGAAAGAGATAGCAGTGACACCTGCAGAGGTGCGACGCTATTTCAAAGACCTGCCTTCTGATAGTCTTCCCTATGTACCTACCGAGGTTGAGGTGCAGATTATCACACAGACACCACGTATCTCTGCAGAGGAGATCAACCGCGTGAAGGATGAGCTTCGCGAATATACCGACCGTGTGAATAAGGGTGAGACCTCTTTCCAAACACTGGCCAGACTGTATTCAGAGGACCCCGGTTCACGTAGAAATGGTGGTGAACTGGACTACACCGGTCGTGGTATGCTCGACCCAGCCTTTGCTGCCGTGGCTTTCAATCTGACAGACCCAAAGAAGGTTTCTAAGATTGTGGAGTCGGAATTCGGTTTTCATATCATCCAATTGGTAGATAAGCGCGGCGAGAAAATCAAAGTGCGCCATATCTTGCGTAAGCCTATCGTCTCTGACTCGGCTATTGTGCAGGCTACCAACCGTTTGGATTCTATTGCAAAGGATATTCGTGCAGGGCTCTTCACCTTTGAAGAGGGTGCTAGCGTGATTTCCGATGATAAGGATACTCGCAACAATAAGGGTCTGATGGCCAACCGCTCGGAGCGCGGACAGACGTCTAAGTTCCAGTTGCAGGATCTGCCTGCAGAGGTGGCTAAGGTCGTTGACACCTTGAAGGTGGGACAGATATCGAAACCCTTTGTGATGATCAATAACAATGGTAAGACGGTTTGTGCCATTGCCAAGTTGAAGAGCAGAACGGAGGGTCACAAGGCTATCATCACTGAGGACTTCCAGGTGATGAAGGACGTGGTGATGGAGAAGCGCCGCGAGAAGAAGCTCCATGACTGGGTGGTCAAGAAGATTAAGGATACGTATGTCCATGTGGGCGATAGGTATCGTGACTGTCAGTTCGAATATCAAGGTTGGATTAAATGAGTGTTAAGACCATAATACAACATTTTATGCACAGAAGTATCATCATGATGCTTCTGTGTGTGCTCTGCATGCCCCTGGTGTTTGCGGCGTCTATGACTGGTGCTGTGAAACCCAAGACCAAGAAGAAAGCGGAGAAAAGGGTCTATCTGGTTCATGCCGACGAACTGCGCTACGACCGTTGGCAGAACAATGATGCTCAGGTGTTGCGCGGCCATGTGGAATTTGAACATGATGGCGCAAAACTCTATTGTGATAGTGCCAACTTCTTTGAGGGTAACAATTCGTTTGAGGCGTGGGGACATGTGAAAATGTTGCAAGGCGACACTCTGTCGTTGGTCAGTGACTTCGGTTACTATAATGGTGATGACCAGATGCTGGAAGCACTTGATAATGTGGTGCTGAAGCATCGAGGAACAACGCTTTATACGGATTCGCTCTATTTTGACAGAATCTGGAATCAGGGTTATTTCCAGAATGGCGGTCAACTGGTGGATAAAGAAACTACGCTGACAAGTGACTGGGGAGAATATCATACGGACACGAAAATGGCGGTGTTCTATTATCATGTCGTTATGGATGATAAGCGTTTTCACCTGACCACCGACTCGCTGTATTACAACACGCGTTCGAAACAAGCGCAAATCGTTGGACCATCCAACATCGTGTCGGGCGATAGTAAGATTTACTCGGAGTTGGGTTTTTATAACACCGATACAGAAGTGGCTGAATTGTTGGACCGCTCGGTGTTGAGAAACGAGGGTCGTGAGCTGACGGCCGATAGTCTGTGGCATAATGGAAAGACGGGCGTTAACGAGGGATTTGGCCATGTGGTCTATACAGACTCGGTGAACAAGAACCGCCTGCTCTGTAATTATGGTCATTATGAGGATAGCATCGGCTATGCCTTGTGTACGGATAGTGCCGTGGTGATAGACTTCTCGCAGCGCGATTCACTGTATATGCATGCCGACACCTTCAAGGTGTTCACATATAATATTAATACTGACTCGGTCTATCGCGTGATACACGCGTATAATAAGGTACGCGCGTTTCGTGTTGACGTACAGGCTGTCTGCGATTCGCTGGTGTATGAGTCGAAAGACTCTTGCATGACGCTTTATCATGATCCTATTGTCTGGAATCAGAACCAGCAGTTGTTGGGTGAACGTATTCAGGTCTTCATGAAAGACTCTGTGCTGGATCATGCCAATGTGTTGGGACAGGCGCTTTCCATCGAGAAGTTGCCCGAGGATAGGCTCTACAACCAGATATCCTCGAAGGATATGTTTGCTTTCTTTGAGAAAGGAGACATTCGTGAGGGTAGAGCTGTGGATAACGTGGAGGTGGTCTATTACCCCGTTGAGGAGTCGGACAGTTCGTATGTAGGACTTGTGAGTATGCAAACCAGCGAACTGAAGATGTTCATGGAGAAGCGCAAGTTACAGAAGATATGGGCGCCCAAGGCCGATGGTACCATGTACCCGATGTCGCAGATACCACCTAAGAAGCGTTTTCTGGAACGCTTTGCATGGTTCGATTATGTGCGCCCGTTGTCGAAGGATGATATTTTCAATTGGCGTCCTAAGAAGGCTGGCACCGAACTGAAAATACAGAAACGTAAGGAATCGAACCGTAAGGGGACTTCCAGAGCATTTAATGAATAGGAGAGAAAATATACTATGAGTGATGTTATTCAACTGTTGCCTGACTCCGTCGCTAACCAGATTGCTGCTGGCGAGGTGATTCAGCGTCCTGCTTCGGTCATTAAGGAACTGGTAGAGAATGCTGTCGATGCCGGTGCTAAGAATATCCGTGTGCTGGTGGTTGATGCAGGCAGAACATCCATACAGGTCATCGATGACGGATGTGGTATGTCGGAGACGGATGCCCGTTTGGCTTTCGAACGTCATGCTACTTCAAAGATCCGTCAGGCTGATGATCTCTTTGCACTTCACACCATGGGCTTTCGTGGTGAGGCACTGCCTTCGATTGCTGCAGTCTCACAGGTGGAACTGACCACACGTATGGAGGGAGAGGATATTGGCACCCGTCTGACCTTGAATGCTTCACGTGTAGTTGGACATGAGCCAGTGGCTTGTCCGGTGGGCTGCAACTTCAAGGTGGAGAACTTGTTCTTCAACGTGCCAGCTCGCAGAAAGTTTCTGAAGACTAATGCTACCGAACTTAATAACATCCTCACTGCTTTTGAACGCATCGTGCTGGTCTATCCTGACATCAACTTTGTGATGTATAGCAATGGTCAGGAGATTATGAACCTGAAGGCTGGCTCTCTGCGCCAGCGTATCACGGATGTCTTTGGCAAGAAACTGAATCATGATCTACTGCCAGTGTCTGTAGAGACGGCTTTGTGTAATATCACAGGTTTTGTGGGTAAGCCCGAGTCTGCTAAGAAAAAGGGAGGTAACGACTATTTCTTTGTGAATGGCCGCTTCATGAAGCATGCCTATTTCCATAAAGCCATCATCACCGCTTTCGAACGCCTGATTCCTGTTGGTATGCAGGTGCCTTACTTTATCTATTTTGAAGTAAGTCCGGCCGATATTGACGTGAATATACATCCCACGAAGACTGAGATTAAGTTTGAAAACGAGCAGAGCATCTGGCAGATACTCGTAGCTGCTGTCAAGGACTCGATCGGTAAGTTCTGCGAGGTACCTTCCATCGATTTTGATACCGAAGGTCGCCCAGAGATTCCTGTGTTCGATGCCCAGCGTGATGCTATCCAGATGCCCAAGGTCTCGTATAACTCTTCCTACAATCCGTTTAGTAGTACACCAGAGAAACCATCGGTGACCCCTGATTGGGAGAAACTGTATCAGGAAGCTATTTCGAAACCAATGCCCGAAGAGACGGACTTGTTTGTTGATAGCAAAGAGCCATTCTACTCGGAAGAGAGTAATGCTTTGCTGGTGGAAGAGAAGTCACCGGCTCACTATCAGTATAAGGGGCGTTATATCATGACTGCTGTGAAGTCGGGTTTGATGATTATTGATCAGCAGCGAGCAGATATACGCATTCGCTACGAGCGCTATATGGAGCAGTTGAAGAATCAGTCGGGCAAGAGCCAGCGCATCTTGTTCCCAGAGGCTGTGGAATTCTCGCCTTCAAATGCCGTGGTTCTGCAAACCATGATTCCTGAGTTGGCATCTATGGGTTTTGAGGTTAGCGATCTCGGTGGTGGCAGTTTTGCCATCAACGGTGTTCCAGCCGAACTCGATGATGTGGATCCTGTCAACCTGTTTCGTAGTGTTGTGTCTGACGCAATTGAACATGGCGTAAGTTCTACCGAACAGATGCATGCTTCGTTGGCCCTCAGCATGGCTCGCCATTCAGCAGTGTCGCAAGGTCAGGTGCTCTCGAACGACGAGATGGAGGGCATTGTCAATCAACTATTTGCCTGTAGTAATGTAAATTACACGCCCGATGGCCGCGCCATCCTTTGCATTTTGCCGCAACATGATATAGAACAAATGTTAGGGTAAAATGTTAAAAAATTAGCGAAAAGGCTCGCATTTGCATCTTTTTTAAAGGAAATTAACATGTAAAATGCATTTTGTTATGCTTTTTTGTTGGAAGTTCTAATTATTTTATCTACTTTTGCAGCGAATTATGAAATAAATTATTATCGTTTCTAAAATAAAAATTGTATGAAAAAGATTTTAATGGTACTGGCCTTCGCCAGTGTTTCTGTAGCTGGTATGGCACAGGACGAGCCTACACAGAAGTTCAGTGTAGCAACCAATTCATTCTGGAGCAACTGGTTTGTACAGGCTAACCTCGTTGGAACATCTTTCTATAACGATGGTGAGTCTTATCGTGGTCTGCTGAAGGACTACCGCACAAACCTCGGCGCTTCTGTTGCTATTGGTAAGTGGTTCACTCCTGGTCTCGGTCTTCGTACCAAGGTGAATGGTATTTGGGGTCGCACCGTAATCTCTGAGGATGCTGAAACCAATGCAAATAAGTATTGGACTGCTAACGAGCAGGTTCTGTTCAATCTGAGCAACATGTTCTGCGGTTACAATCCCGATCGTATCTGGAACTTCATTCCTTACTTCGGTGGTAGCGTTTCTCGCAACATGAGCTACGATCAGTATGCTATGGGTCTGAACTTCGGTATCCTGAATACTTTCAAGGTAAGCAGAAAGTTGGCAGTCAACCTCGACCTCGCATTTGGTGGTCATGAGACTGACTTCGACGGTGCTAACTTCCCACGTGCTGGAAAGCGCTGGAACCTCGAGCAGAAGGACCGTACCGTTAGCGTTGAGGTTGGTTTGACCTACAACCTGGGTAAGGGTACATTTGATAAGGTTCCCGATGTTGACGCTATCAAGGCTCTCATGCAGAGCGAGATCGATGGTCTGAACGATCAGCTCCGTGCTGCTGGCGAGGAGAACGACCGTCTGAACAACATCATCAAGAACCACAAGTGCCCCGAGGCAAAGACTGTTACCGTTAAGGAGGTTGCTGTTGCTCCCGTATCAGTATTCTTCAACATCGGTAAGTCTAAGGTTGCTTCTAAGAAGGACCTCGTAAACGTTAAGAACCTCGCTGAGGCTGCTAAGGCCAACGACAAGACTATCGTCGTAACTGGTTACGCTGATGCTAAGACTGGTAGCGCTGCTTTCAACCAGAAGCTTTCTGAGAAGCGTGCTAACACCGTTAAGGCTGAGCTGGTTAAGATGGGTGTTGACGCATCTAAGATCGAAGTTGTTGCTAAGGGTGGTGTTAAGATCCTGAAGCCCGCTTCTTACGATCGTCGTGCTACTGTTGAGATTAAGTAATCTAATCGTAACATAGTATTCCTGAATCCCGTGTGGTTTTCCGCACGGGATTCTTTTTTTTGTCTTTTATTGAACTGTTTTTTTCTTTTATTGACTGTATTTTTGTCATTGTTTTGTTTCTTTGGTCGTAATTTTGTGGCGTGAAAACCATAACTTAAAACTGATGAAACAATTAATACTTCTTTTGATGGTGTTTGTTTATGGCACCCTAAATGCGCAGGAAACAGAGCAGACCAAGTTGTTGTCAACGCTCATAGATGGTCCTTGGCTTTGCGCTTACTATCTCTTAAATAGTAATGATGAGTTAGCCGACTTGTCTTCCGATAAATGGGCAGGCCGCTGTGTGGATGAAGAAGAGTGGGTGCAAGGGGTAGGTCCGCTCAGTAACAGTCTCGATCAGTTTATGACGACAGAGTGGGGAAGTCAGCTACAACCAATATTGGTAAGGCGCCATTTTGCGCTTACTAAGCAACAGGTGGAAGAACTTCAGGACAAAACGATTGTGTTGACTTGTAGTTACGATGAGAATCCCAGTGTCTATTTGAATGGTAGGCTCATCTGGAACGCCTCAGGGTGGAACGATAATGATTATGATAGTTTTGTACTGATACCTCGTCAGAAAAAGTTATTTGTTGAAGGCGATAATGTGTTGGCTGTATCCTTGAAGCAAGGCGGTGGTGGTGGCCATATTGATTATGGCTTGTATTTCAATGGCTCGTTTAGTACTTCTGGCATCTGCGATGTTGTTCCAGAACAGCAGTCGCGCCAATGTTTCAACCTCTCAGGACAACCTGTAGATGTTCCGGGGAAAGGCATCTCTATTGTCCGCGATGGTACTATAGCAAAGAAAATAATCAGATTCTAAAATAAAAACCTTACAAGAAATGAAAAAGAAATTAGCATTGTTCTATGTATTGTTGGCATCATTGCCGTTGGCCGCTCAGCAGAAAGTGTCTGTTGTTGATCGTCCGGCGATGGGAATGATGGTCAACTATTCATCCTATCGTGCACCCTTACATGGCGGCCGGTTGTTGAAGTTGCCTGTGGGAAAGGTGCAGCCACGCGGTTGGTTGCGCGAGATGTTGAACCGTCAGCGTGATGGTCTAAATGGCCAGTTGGGTACGGTGAGTGCCTGGTTGGACAAACGCAACAACCAATGGCTTTCTGATAAAGGGGATCATGGATGGGAGGAGGTGCCCTATTGGCTCCGCGGCTATTCTTCTCTGGCCTATATCCTGGATGATGAGACGTTGAAGGCTGAAGCACAGGTATGGTTCGATGCCGTGCTGTCTCACTTGAAGGCCAACGGTGAACTGGGACCAAGCGGCACCGATGGCGATCCTAACACACCCGACCTTTGGGCTAAGATGCCAATGTTATGGGCATTGCAGACCTATTATGAATATAGCGGTGACGAGCGTGTGCTGACAGCAATGACCAATTATTTCAAATGGGAACTGACCATTCCCGATGAGCATTTCCTGAAAGGTCTGTGGCAGTCAAAACGCGGCAGTGATAACGAATGGAGTGTGGTATGGCTTTATAATCATACCGGCGACAAGTCTATTCTTCCCCTTATTGATAAGTTGCACCGTTGTGGCGTTGACTGGACATTAAAGAACGACCTTCCCAACTGGCATGGCGTGAATGTGGCGCAAGGATTTCGTGAGCCTGCCACCTATTATATATATAATGGTGATGACCAGATGTTGCAGGCTGCTTACGAGAATCATCAAACCATGCGCCAACGCTATGGTCAGGTGCCTGGCGGAATGTTTGGTGCCGATGAGAATGCCCGCTTGGGTTATACTGATCCGCGTCAAGGCGCTGAGACCTGTGCTGTTGTTGAACAGATGGCAAGTGACGAGATGATGATGGGCATCACGGGCGATCCGTTCTGGGCAGACCATTGTGAGGAAGTGGCTTTCAATACCCTGCCCGCAGCCTTGACCAGCGATATGCGTGCACTGCGATATATCACCTCTCCTAATATGGCTATCAGTGATGGAAAGAATCATGCTCCAAGTATCGATAATAGTCTGCGCGGCATGCTGTCGATGAGTCCTTTCAGTAGTCGCTGCTGTCAGCATAATCATGGTATGGGCTGGCCTTATTTCACGGAACATCTGGTGATGGCCACAACCGATGGTGGACTTGCAACGATGTTGTATTCAGAAAGTGAGACCACTGCGCTCGTTTCTAATGGCCAGGAGATTCGACTCACTGAAACGACTAAGTACCCCTTCGAAGAACAAGTGGTACTGAAGATAGCGACTTCGAAAGCAGTAGACTTCCCGCTCTATCTCCGAATCCCTGCATGGTCAGACCAAACGGCAATCAGCGTCAACGGCACCCCGCTGAGCAATCTGACAGCTGCCAATGGACGTTTTGTATGTATCGAACGCACCTGGAACGATGGCGACGAGGTTGTGCTGAAGATGCCCATGAGCATCACAACACGTACTTGGCAGAAGAACAAATCGAGTGTCAGCGTGAACTATGGTCCACTCACGCTCTCGTTGAAGATTGCTGAGCGCTACCAACAACGAGACAGTCGTGATAAGGAGATTGTACAAGACGACTCTCATTGGCAGGAGGGCGTGGATGCCGGCTTGTGGCCTGCTTATGAAATCTATGCTGCTTCCGATTGGAACTATGCACTGCAGATGGACGAACAGTTGCCAAAGGATATTCAGGTGGAGCATCGTCCTTGGCCAACTGATAATTATCCTTTCACGCTCGAGAACGTTCCTCTTCAGTTCAGTGCCAAAGGACGCCAGATTCCTTCTTGGGGGATGGATGCTACAGGCATGACCGATTTGCTGCCCACCTGTTTCGCAAAACGCTCGGATGAAGTGAAGCCATTGCAGCTGGTACCTATGGGCGCTGCACGTCTTCGTATCACTTCGTTCCCGAAAGCAGATGTGAAGACCCGCATTGAGGGATGCGAATAAAAAAGTGATAATACAAAGAGATTTTGGTTGCTCTCACCCCGAAAAACAGGGTGAGAGCACTTTTTTTAGGCATTTATTGAAAAAACTTTGGAATTTATTTGGTGGAATCAAAAAAACTCCTTACCTTTGCACCCGCTTACGAAAAGAAAGGGCGCTTAGCTCAGTTGGTTCAGAGCATCTGCCTTACAAGCAGAGGGTCGGGGGTTCGAATCCCTCAGCGCCCACTCAAGTAAAAACCTTTTTCTTTAAGTAAGTTAGGGCGCTTAGCTCAGTTGGTTCAGAGCATCTGCCTTACAAGCAGAGGGTCGGGGGTTCGAATCCCTCAGCGCCCACAAAAGAAGTTGCAATCGTGAGGTTGCAACTTTTTTTGTGTCCTCAAAACAAAAAAAATACTAAAACAGATGCATTTCTTAATTCTATCTTCTTCATTTTTAATAATTATGCTTACCTTTGCACGCTGAAAGATAATTATCTATAAGAGTATCATGGAATTTAATTTATTGACGGCCATCTCGCCTATAGATGGTCGCTATCGGGGTAAGACAGAGCCATTGAGCGAGTATTTCTCAGAATATGCGTTGATTCGCTATCGCATTCGTGTGGAAATAGAGTACTTTATTGCACTATGTGAACTGCCTTTACCAGGTCTTCAGGATTTCGATCATTCACTTTTTGAGACGTTGCGCGACATCTATCGCCAGTTTACACCAGCGGAAGCACAGCGTGTGAAAGAGATTGAATCGGTAACAAACCACGATGTGAAGGCCGTGGAGTATTTCATCAAAGAGAAACTAGACGCCATTGGAAATCTTGACCAGTACAAAGAGTTTATTCACTTTGGTCTCACCTCGCAGGACATCAACAACACGAGTGTGCCCCTCTCTATCAAGGAGGCACTCGAGAATGTTTACTGCCCTCTGCTCGAAGAACTGATCGAGCAGTTGAATGACTATGCCGAAGAGTGGAAGACGGTGCCCATGCTGGCAAAGACACACGGCCAGCCCGCATCTCCTACGCGTCTTGGCAAGGAGGTGATGGTATATGTTTACCGTTTGGAAGAGCAGCTTCGCTCTTTGAAGGAGACGCCAATGACCGCAAAATTCGGTGGCGCTACAGGTAATTATAATGCGCATCATGTAGCCTATCCTCAGTATGACTGGCGCGAGTTTGGCAACCGTTTCGTTAGCGAGAAGCTGGGTCTTGAGCGCGAGCAGTACACCACTCAGATCTCTAACTACGACTGGTTGGCAGCCATCTTTGATGCCATGCGCCGCATCAATACCATCATCATCGACCTTGATCGCGACTTCTGGATGTACATCTCTATGGAGTACTTCAAACAGAAGATCAAGGCTGGCGAGGTGGGTTCTAGCGCTATGCCCCATAAGGTCAATCCTATTGACTACGAGAACTCAGAGGGTAACCTCGGTATGGCCAATGCCGTGCTGGGCTTCTTGGCTCAGAAACTGCCAGTAAGCCGTCTGCAGCGCGACCTGACCGACTCTACCGTTCTTCGCAACGTAGGTGTCCCCATGGGTCATGCCCTAATTGCTTTCCAAAGCACACTGAAAGGTCTGCGCAAGCTGATCCTCAACGAAGAGAAGCTGCACGAGGACCTCGAGAACACATGGGCCGTCGTAGCAGAGGGTATTCAGACCATCCTTCGTCGCGAGGGCTATCCTAAACCCTACGAGGCTTTGAAGGCTCTGACGCGTACTAACCAGAAGATGACTGAAGAGACTATCCATGAGTTCATCCAGAACCTGAATGTCAGCGACAGCGTGAAGCAGGAACTGATGGAAATCACACCATGGACCTATACAGGTATTTAATATTCAACACAATAATTTTTATTTAACGGAGCCGTGAGGTTCCAATTATTAACATCATTAAAGATTCATTTATTATGGATTTCGAAAACGAAAAAAATCATGAAGGGCTGTCAACAGAACAGCAGAGCACAAGCCGTGAAGGCTTCCAGAAAGAATTCAGACCAGTAGGTCGCTCGCCACGTCCACGTATTCATGCACGTCCAGTAAGCAATAACTACGAGCGCCCTAGTTACAACAAGCATAGCCAGGATGAAGAAGGCGGTTTCCGTCCTGAAGGCTTCGGTGCTGGTTTGCAGAGTCAAGCTCCACAGCGAAGCTATCGTCCTCGTACCAATAATTATGGTAATAACGATTACCAGCAGCGCCCACAGGGTGGCTACGGTCAGCGTCCACAGGGTGGCTATGGTCAGCGTCCTCAGGGCGGCTATGGTCAGCGTCCTCAGGGTGGTGGTTACCAGCAGCGTGGCGGTTATGGCCAGCGTCCTCAGGGTGGTGGTTATCAGCAGCGGGGCGGTTATGGCCAGCGTCCTCAGGGAGGCTATCGTCCTCGCACAGCCGATTACGATCCCAATGCAAAGTATTCAATGAAGAAGCGCATTGAGTACAAGGAGATCAACTTCGATCCCAATGAGCCCGTACGTCTGAACAAGTTCCTGGCCAATGCTGGCGTTTGCAGCCGTCGTGAAGCCGACGACTTCATCCAGGCAGGTGTCGTTACCGTTAATGGCGAGGTAGTTACCGAGCTGGGAACAAAGGTAATGCGCACCGATCTCGTGAAGTTCCACGATAATCCCGTGACACTCGAGAAGAAGGTTTACGTGCTTCTGAACAAACCCAAGGACTACGTGACTACCAGCGATGATCCCCAGCAGCGTAAGACTGTGATGGATCTCGTGAAGGATGCATGTCCCGAGCGTATCTATCCCGTAGGTCGTCTCGACCGCAACACCACTGGTGTTCTTCTGCTCACCAACGATGGTGATATGGCTTCTAAACTCACTCATCCAAAGTTCCTGAAGAAGAAGATCTACCACGTGTATCTGGATCACAACGTAACTGCTCACGACATGCAGCGTATTGCCGAGGGTGTGATGCTCGACGACGGCGAGATCAAGGCCGACGCTATCGAGTATGCAGATCCCGTTGACAAGAAGCAGGTAGGCATCGAGATTCACTCGGGTAAGAACCGCATCGTGCGTCGTATCTTCGAGAGCCTGGGCTACAAGGTTACCAAGCTCGACCGCGTACAGTTCGCTGGCCTTACCAAGAAGAACCTGCGTCGTGGTGACTGGCGCTTCCTCACCGAAGAGGAGGTTGACCGCCTGCGCATGGGTGCTTACGAGTAATACAAGTCCCCTAAGCTAGGAGACAACAGGGGTCTGAACAGGCGCAGATCCCAACAATAAAGGAGCGTAATGGTCTGATTTCGCTTGTTCAGACCCCCAACCCCCTAATTTAGGGGGCTTAAAACAATGAAAAGAACTAAGATAATCGATGTGCTGAAGAGCACAGAATATGGCAAGGAAGTCTGCGTGAAGGGCTGGGTGCGCACGCACCGCAGTTCGAAGGCTGTTGACTTCATTGCCCTCAACGATGGCTCAACAATCAACAACGTTCAGATTGTGGTTGATCCCACCAAGTTCGATGAGCAGTTGCTGAAAGACATCACCACCGGCGCATGTATCTGCGCCGAGGGTACGCTCGTAGAGAGCCAGGGTGCCGGTCAGAGCAGCGAGATTCAGGCCACCAACCTGGTGGTTTATGGTCTCTGCGGCAACGACTATCCCATGCAGAAGAAAGGCCAGAGCTTCGAGGCTATGCGTAAGAATGCCCACATGCGTCTGCGCACCAATACCTTTGGAGCCGTGATGCGCATCCGCCACAACATGGCAATGGCCATCCATACCTATTTCCATGAGCACGGTTTCTTCTATTTCCACACTCCGCTGATCACAGCCAGCGACTGTGAGGGTGCAGGCAACATGTTCCAGGTCACCACCAAGAACCTCTACGACCTGAAGAAGGACGAGAACGGCAAGATTATCTACGACGATGATTTCTTCGGAGAGCAGACCTCTCTTACCGTTTCTGGTCAGTTGGAAGGCGAGCTGGGTGCCACAGCCCTGGGAGCCATCTACACTTTCGGTCCTACCTTCCGTGCAGAGAACTCTAACACGCCTCGTCACTTGGCCGAGTTCTGGATGGTAGAGCCTGAGGTTGCATTCATCGACCAGGAAGAGCTGATGGACCTCGAAGAGGACTTCATCAAGTACTGCGTTCGTTGGGCACTCGACCACTGTAAGGACGACCTGGAGTTCCTCAATAAGATGATCGACAAGACCCTCATCGAGCGTCTGGAAGGCGTTCTGAAAGAGACCTTCGTTCGTCTGCCTTACACCGAGGGTATCAACATCCTGCAGGAGGCTATCAAGAATGGTAAGAAGTTTGAGTTCCCCTGTAACTGGGGCGATGACCTCGCTTCTGAGCACGAGCGCTACCTTGTAGAGGAGCATTTCAAGAAGCCAGTCATCATGACCGACTATCCACGTGCTTTCAAGTCGTTCTACATGAAGCAGAACGAGGATACTACCGATGGCGGTTCTGTAGGTTACAAGGGTGCTGTTGCTCCTGGTCCCACCATGCAGGGTACCGATGTGCTGTTCCCACAGATTGGTGAGATCATTGGCGGTTCTGTTCGTGAGGAGAGCTACGACAAGTTGATGAGCGAGGTTAACCGTCGTGAGATGGATCAGACCCATCTCTGGTGGTATCTCGATACTCGCAAGTGGGGCTCATGCCCTCATGCCGGTTTCGGTCTTGGTTTCGAGCGTCTCATCCTGTTCGTTACAGGTATGCAGAACATTCGCGACGTGATACCTTTCCCACGTACACCAAAATCAGCAGAATTCTAATTCCTAACGATAGGGGGTGTGTCATTATTGGCACGCCCCCTCTTTTTTTACAATTAATCAACCTTAAAGATGATAAATAACTATTTACTAAAGTTGTGGTTGCTTTTGGCATGTTTTCTTTTGGGAAACCTTAAGGGTTTTGCCTCCTACAAACTTACCAAAGTAACATCTGTACAAGCAGGAAGAAAATATGTATTTGAGAGGAACGGACGCGTTCTTAATAATTCTATTGTTTCCACAGTTCTTCAGACAACGTCAAACTATAAAAGCGTAGAGTTGACGGGTTATGAATCATATGTGTGGAGAGTTGATGCCGCTACTGATGGCTTTTACATAAAGAATGTGGACAAGGATAAATATTTGTATAACTCTTCGGGTACATCATTAAGTTTTGATTCAAAGGCTTCTGTTTGGTCTTTTAGTTTTGATAACGGTGTCGCTTTGATTCAGAATATCAGTAATGAGAACCGTTTTATAGGTGAAAAAAAATCCAATGATTATTCTGCTTATTCATACACAGACACGTACCTCAATACATGTCCCCATGATTTTACCGTATATGTTCTTGAAGATGAAACTGATTCAGGTGTTATTTTTCATGAGACGTTCGATTTGGTTGATAACTACGATACAAGCTCTTTTGACCAAACTGGTTGGACAATGAGTGGTGATATTTATCATGTAGATAAGTATGGAGGCGTCCGATTAGCTAAAGAAAATGGTCCAGGCTCAATCACGACTCCTGTGCTTCCTGCTATGACGACAGATGCAATCATGACGATAAACGTTAAAGGATGGGATGCTGACGAAAAGACACTTTCTGTTATTGGCGAAAATTGCACCGTTACCCCTTCAGTCCTAGATGATATTCCATCTACCTATACCAACTACACAGTCAAGATAACAGATGTAGGGAAGAATCCAGGGATTACGTTTTCTGCAGCAAGCAGTTGCCGTATTGTTATTGACGACGTTAAGATTATGACTCACGTTGGTTTGAAACTTGCTGCCAGCGGCTACGCCACTTATTGCAGTCCTTACGCACTCGACCTGACGCCTACCGACGACTATGCCGCCTATGCAGTCTCGTCCGTTTCAGGTACGACAGTCCGCTTCGCAAAGATACAGGGTAGGGTAGCTCCTCAGACACCCATTGTGCTTTACAATCCAGAGAAGGCCGGCCAGACCATTCTTCTCCCCATCGCTACCGATGGCGAGACCCTCGCTTCCAACCTGTTGCGTGGCACGCTTGTTCCCACCCCCATTACAACCGTTGATGGCGACTATTCCAACTTCGGTCTCAGTGGTGGTAAGTTCGTCCGCATCAAAGACGGCACCATCAAGGCCAACAAAGCCTACCTGCCTCTTCTCACATCCAGTCTTCCCTCAA
Source organism: Xylanibacter brevis ATCC 19188 (assembly GCF_000621725.1). Lineage (GTDB taxonomy): Bacteria > Bacteroidota > Bacteroidia > Bacteroidales > Bacteroidaceae > Prevotella > Prevotella brevis. The sequence continues at coordinate 30,472 of NZ_JHXM01000009.1, read as the reverse complement.
CCTCAAATGCTCGTCTCAGTGTGACCTTTGTTGACGAGCCCGCCGAGGTCAACAAGACCAATGAGACCACTGGCATCCGTGCAGCCGTTGCTTCGCCCAGTTGTGATGAGCTCTACGACCTGCACGGCCGTCGTGTCGTGCGTCCAGGCAAAGGCCTCTATATCATGCGCCATGCCTCGGGAAACCAGCAAGGCAAGACCGTTAAAGTAATGATTAAGTAGTACATTTGACAATGAAGAAAACCTATCAGAAACCCACCATAACTGTGGTGTGCCTCCATACAAATACACAGATGCTCTACGCATCCAATCCCCAGACCACGGCCGATCCAGACGACACTCCCGTCGATGCTGAAGAAATAGAGTCGCGTCAGTCCACTTTCAGTATGTGGACCGACGAATAATCCCCCGTGTCTTATTCAACTATTATTTTGTGTATTCCAAAAAAAATGTGTAATTTTGCAGCATGAAACAGGCAATGGTATTTGCAGCAGGTCTTGGTACAAGACTGAAACCCCTCACCGACACAATGCCTAAGGCGTTGGTGAGAGTAGGAGAGCGCCCTCTGCTGTGGCATATCTTGACGAAGTTGACGGCTGCAGGCTATGAACGCGTGGTAGTCAACGTGCATCATTTTGCCGACCAGATTGTTGACTATCTCAAGACCAATGATTTCGGTATGGACATCCGCATCAGCGACGAGCGCAGCCAGTTGTTAGAGACTGGTGGTGGCATCAAGAAGGCCGGTCCGCTGTTCGACGATGCCGACCCTATCCTTATCCACAACGTAGATATCCTGAGCAACGTCGATTTTAACTGGTTTGCTCAGCAACACGAAGCCGACGAAGAAGCCGTTCTGCTGGTCAGCCGTCGTAAGACCAAGCGCTATCTGCTTTTCGACAATGCCATGCGTTTGATGGGATGGATTAACAAAGAAACCGGCGAGATCAAGTCGCCCTACGAGTATGTCCGTCGCACTGGCCTCTCGCAATATGGCGAGCCCCTCAACGAATATGCCTTCTCTGGCATCCATAGCTTCTCGCCCCGCCTGTTCACCCTGATGGATCGCTTCCCCGATCGTTTCCCCATTATCGACTTCTATCTCAGTATCTGTCACCGCTCCAAGGTTGTTGGCGTGGTTAAGGACGACCTGCGCCTTATGGATGTAGGCAAGTTGGATACGTTAGACGAAGCAGAGACATTTATCACATCATTATAATAATATATGCAACAGAAGATCATCATCTTAGACTTTGGTTCACAGACCACGCAGCTCATTGGCCGTCGTGTGCGTGAGCTAGACACCTTCTGCGAGATCTTGCCCTACAACAAGTTCCCCGTTGGCGACGAGTCGGTGATTGGTGTCATCCTGAGTGGTTCCCCCTACTCAGTCCACGATCCCGAGGCCTTCAAGGTTGACTTGAGTCAGTTTGTAGGCAAGGTGCCCGTGTTGGGCATCTGCTATGGCGCGCAGTTCATCTCGCACACACTGGGTGGCAAGGTAGAGAAGGCCGACTCTCGCGAGTACGGACGTGCCAACCTGGAGACTGTCGATACGACGAATCCCCTGTTCAAGGGCTTCGAGCAGCACTCTCAGGTATGGATGTCTCATGGCGACACCATCACTGCCATCCCCAGCGACTTCAAGGTTATCGGTTCTACCAAGGACGTTACCAATGCAGCCTTTGCCTCGACCAAGCAACCCATCTGGGCCGTTCAGTTCCACCCCGAGGTGTTCCATTCACTTCAGGGCAAGCAGCTGCTCCAGAACTTCGTGGTTGACATCTGTGGCAGTAAGCAAGAGTGGAGTGCCGCCTCGTTTGTCGATTCTACCGTAGCCGAGCTCAAGCAGCAGTTGGGCAACGACCGTGTCATCCTGGGTCTCTCGGGTGGTGTCGATTCTTCCGTTGCTGCCGTTCTGCTCAACAAGGCCATTGGTTCTCGCCTCACCTGTATCTTCGTAGATCACGGCATGCTCCGTAAGAACGAGTTCCAGCAGGTTATGGACGACTACAAGGTGCTGGGTCTGAATGTGATTGGCGTGGATGCCAGCGAGAAGTTCTTCTCAGACCTCTCAGGTGTTACCGATCCCGAGCAGAAGCGTAAGATTATTGGTCGCGACTTCGTCGAGGTGTTCAACGCCGAGGCCAAAAAGATTACCGATGCTAAGTGGTTGGCACAGGGTACCATCTACCCCGACCGCATCGAGTCGCTGAACATCACTGGTAAGGTCATCAAGAGCCATCACAACGTGGGCGGTCTGCCAGAAGAGATGCACCTGCAGCTCTGCGAGCCACTGAAGTGGTTGTTCAAGGACGAGGTGCGCCGTGTAGGTCGCCAGATGGGTATGCCCGAGCATCTCATCACCCGTCATCCCTTCCCAGGTCCCGGTTTGGCCGTACGTATCCTGGGCGACATCACCCGTGAGAAAGTACAGATCCTGCAGGATGCCGACGACATCTACATCCGTGGTCTGCGCGACTATAAGGTGAAGCTCAGTGGCGAAGAGGCCCGCAAGGTGCTGGCCGCTGGTATTCCTGCCGATATGAAGGACGGCGAGATCGAGGTTTCGCTCTACGACCAGATCTGGCAGGCAGGTGCCATCCTCCTCTCTACCGTTCGTTCGGTAGGTGTGATGGGCGACGAGCGCACCTACGAGCATCCCGTTGCACTGCGTGCCGTTACCTCTACCGATGCCATGACAGCCGACTGGGCTCATCTGCCTTACGAGTTCATGGCCAAGGTGTCTAACGAGATTATCAACAAGGTGCGTGGTGTCAACCGCGTTTGCTACGACATCTCGTCAAAGCCACCTGCAACCATCGAGTGGGAGTAAGATTGCTTTCCCCAGTTGCTAATTCCCGCACTGTCGGGACAGAGCAATACCTACAATAGAGTATAATGAGACTGAGATAACATTATTTCAGTCTCATTTTTTTGTGCCTCCCTCCTTTTTTAGTACCTTTGACGCATGAATTTACAAAGTTTTTTTTCTTCACTATTGATGGTGGTGGCCGAGATGGCCCCCTACCTGTTGTTGGGCTTCCTTATCGCTGGTGTGCTGCATGTCTATGTGCCACAGCGCTTCTATGCCCGCTATCTGTCGGCCGACAACCGTTGGTCGGTGCTTTGGGCAGCCCTGTTGGGCGTGCCCCTGCCACTCTGTTCGTGTGGCGTCATCCCTACAGCCATTGGTCTTCGCAATGAGAAAGCCTCCAAGGGCGCCATTGCCTCGTTCCTTATCGCCACGCCACAGACGGGCATCGACTCTATCCTGGCCACCTTCTCGCTCATGGGACTGGGCTTTGCCATTGTTCGTCCGGTAGCCGCCCTCATCACCGGTGTGTGTGGTGGCCTGCTGGTCAACCGCCTGATTCGCCACGATAACTTCTCCGACGATGCCACAGCCACCTGCGCCGTAGAGCAGGGCAGCAAGCCATGGCGCGTGCTGAAGTATGCCTACTACGACATGATTCGCGACATCGGGTTGCGTCTGCTTGTAGGTCTTGTTGTGGCCGCCCTTATCCAGGTGGCCGTGCCCGACGATTTTTTCCTCAGCTTTGGCAGCGAGCCCTTGCTCCAGATGCTGGTCATTCTGGCCATTGCCGTGCCCATGTATATCTGTTCCACAGGCAGCATCCCCGTGGCCGCCGCCCTCATGATGAAAGGCCTCTCGCCCGGTGCCGCCCTGGTCATGCTGATGGCCGGACCAGCAGTTAACCTTGCTTCAATCCTTGTGGTCCACAAGTCCATGGGGCGCCGCTTCACAGCCATCTACCTAGCCACCATCGTAGGCTTCTCGGTGCTGTTCGGCCTGTTGCTCAATGCCAGTGGTCTGAACCTCTTCCCCCCCGTGGCTAGCGATGCCTGTTGTGCCAGCGATGTCGTGCTGCCCAGCCCCTTCAAGCTCGTCTGTGCAGTCGCCCTGACCCTCATGATTGCCTTTGCCCTCTTCATGAAGTGGCGCGATGGCAGGGGGGAAGCCAAACCTGCAGAGGCCGATGTTGTGGTCTATCGGGTTGAAGATATGTACTGCAGCCATTGCGAGGCTGCTGTGGTGCGTGCCGTCGAGTCACTCCCCGGTGTCACATCGGCCAAGGCAAATGCTTCGGCCTGCACCCTCACTGTCAAGGGCACTGCCACCGAGGCCGACGTCCAGCAGGCTGTCGAAGGCATTGGCTACACCTTCAAGGGTCGTCGTCAGCAGCAAGCCTGAGTCTGGTTACGGCAAGCCCCAGGTTTCCTTACGGCAAACCATCCCTTTCGTTACGGCATACCCGAGCTTTCCTTACGGCAAAGTCAAGGTGCCCTTACGGCAAAGTAATTGTATGCTCGCAGCGCCTCATTTGTTTAGTGCCTCCAAACGGTCCGTTTGGGGGCTCCAATCCAACCCTTTGGCGCCTCCAAACCAGTCGTTTGGGGGCGCCAAACGTTTTCTCTCCCTTAAAAACTCCCAGAAACACTTGTCGGTGTCGAAAAGAATTATTACCTTTGCTGCAAACTTATAACTACAAGTAATTTACTAACAACATGTACTCATGATAATTCCTACTAACACCTATCGTGCTGTGCCCCATGGGGTGTGGCTGCGACTCGCATGGATGCTCCTGCTGTTTGTCTCTGTTGTCAGCACCATCCAGGCCAATCCCATCACCCGCCAGCAGGCTCTGAAGCGTGCTGCCGCGTTCATGACTCAGCAGAACGACCCGCGCCAGTTGGCCCCCGTGGCCGCTAAGAAGTTGGCCCCACGCCGTGCGGCTGCTGCCACGACGGCCGAGCCCTATTATGTCTTCAACCGCGGCATGAATGGCGGCTTCGTCATCGTGTCGGGCGACGACAGTACCATTCCCGTGCTGGGCTATACCGACAGTGGCGAGTTTGACTACACCCAGGCGCCGCCCAACCTGCGCGAACTGCTCGACGACTATGCCCGCCAGATTGCGCAGATACAAATGGGCGCTCCCGTCATCAGCGCCACCATTCCCACGCACCCCAAGGTGGAGCCACTGCTCACCTGCCAGTGGAGCCAGGGTTACCCCTATAACATGACCTGTCCAGAGTACTTCACGCTGGGACGCTCCGTCACTGGCTGTGTGGCCACCGCCATGGCACAGATCATGTATTATCACCGCGACAAGTCTGTCAGCGAGGTGCAGCAGGACATCCCCGGCTACACCACGTGGACCTCGCACCCCACCTACGGCAATCTGAAGGTGGAAGGCATCGCCAAGGGTTCCCCCATTGACTGGGCTAATATGAAGGATACTTATGGCACTGCCAGCGACCTGCAGCGCCGGGCCGTGGCCGACCTGATGCACTATTGTGGCGTCAGCGTGAAGATGGACTATACCAACAGTTCCTCTGGTGCCCAGTCCTACGAGGTCTATAACGCCCTGAAGGCCTACTTCGGCTATGGCAGTTCGGTGCGCTATGTCGATTACACCACTGTCACCACCGATGCCGGTTGGGACGAGGTGGTCTATACCGACATTGCTGCTCGCCGTCCCGTCTATATCAGTGGTTCCAACGCCACGGTGGGCCATGCCTTCGTGGCCGATGGCTACGACGGCAACCTGCGCTACCACATCAACTGGGGTTGGGGCGGACAGAGCGATGGCTACTACTACCTCACCAACCTGACGCCCGGTCAGGGTCAGGGCATTGGCGGTAGTGAGGATGGCTATAACGGCTATCGACAAATCATCGTTGGCATCGAGCCCGAGAACTATGGTGAGAAGGTCATGACCTTCACCGATACCCATGTGAAGGCTATCTGCCTGGAACACTGGGATACCAACCACGATGACCAGCTGACCTACAACGAGGCCGCTGCCGTGACCGATCTGGGCACCGCCTTCCAGGGCCAGACCTCGATCACCAAGTTCCCCGAACTCTATTATTTCACCGGGTTACAGCACCTCGCAGACGATGCTTTCAGCGGATGCACCAAGCTCACCTCCGTTCGTCTGCCTCGCAAGTTGCAGACCATCGGTGCCCGCGCCTTCGCAGGTTGCCAGTCGCTCAGCGAGTTTGTACTGCCCGACTACCTCACCGCCATTGGTGCTGAGGCCTTCAGCGGTTGTGCAGCCCTAGCAGCCCTGTCGCTGCCCGAGACCATCACCGCCATCGAGGCCGGCACATTCCGTGGCTGCACCGCGCTCACCAGTTTCGACCTGCCCGTCAGCATTGTCCGTCTGGGCGATGGCGCCTTTGCCGGTTGCACCAAGTTGCAGACCTTCAAGGTGAACACCTACGACCCCGCCGCCATCACGATGGGGCAGGGCGTCTTTGCTGATAATGACCTCAGTGCTGCCACCCTCCACGTGCTGCAGGGCACCAAGGCCTACTTCGCCGCCACCAGCCAGTGGTCTGACTTCGGCACCATCTTCCAGGCCCGCGAACTCTCAGGTGGTCGTTTCACCACCATCGAGGCCGGTCAGGAGTACTATCTCTACAACGTCGGTCTGGGGCGCTACCTCACCCGTGGCGAGGCCTACAACACCCAGGTCATCGTCGGTCGCCAGCCGTTGCGCTTCAAGCTCAACAGCATGCCGTCGGTAGGCACCGATGTCTATACCATCACCTGCGAGAACTCCGGTCTCGGTGGCAAGTACGTTTACCGCACCTCGTCCGATCCGAATGTGGGTAAGGGTGTCAAGGCCGTCTTTATCGACGGCAGTACGCTCGGCAACAGCGCCTACTGGACCATCAGTGCCGCTGGCGATGCCGTCTATACCATTCAGATACCCGCCAGTGTCACCGGCCATCAGGAGGGTCAGTACTTCGGTGTGCAGACCAGTCATGCCAGCAATGCCGCCATGCCTACCTATGGCGTCTATTACGACATCAGCTCTGCCGACTATCCCCAGAACTGCCTGTGGAAGTTTGTGGCCTACGATGCCGCCCAGACCGAAATCTATGACGAGGCAGCCACACTGCTCAACCTCATCAATATGGCGCGCAAAAATAATCGCAACGTAGAGCAGGAGCAGGCCGTTTACGATGACCTCGACAGTAGTCTCGATGCCATCAAGGCTGCGCAGAGCAGTCTGCGCCAGAAGCTCAACCTCATCGAGTTCAAGGATAACACCATTGGCAGCTACTGCCGTCAGCAGTGGGATATGTCTTACGATGGCGAGCTGAGTTTCAACGAGGCTGCCCAGGTGAAAGATTTTGATGTGTCTTTCAAGGGTTTACCCATCGTCAGCTTCGATGAGTTCCAGTATTTCAAGGCCGTGCCCTACATCTACAACAACACCTTTGCCGACTGTGCCAGTCTGACCTCCATCATCCTGCCCGACGGCATCGAGAAACTCTATTATTATGCCTTCCGCAACTGCAGCAGTTTGAAGAGCATCAACCTGCCCGCAGGCATCAATACGCTGGGCGCACAGTGCTTTGGCTATTGCACCGCTCTGCGCGAGGTCACCCTGTGGAATCCCGATCCCGACGTGATCGACATCAACCCAAGTGCCTTTATCGGAGTCGATCTGTCTCTCTGCACGCTCTACGTGCCCTATGGTTCGAAGGCCCTCTACGAGCAGTCCGATGTATGGCGCAACTTTGGTACCATTCGCGAGTTCCGTGGTAAGACACAGCCCCGTTTCTCTGACATCACGGCCGATGTGCCCGGCTACCTTTACAATGTGGGCAGTCGTAAGTATGTGGCCATGGGCGAGGCCTACGGCACCCAGTCGGTGGTTACTGGCGGTACGCCTATCAGTTATTGGTTCCAGCGCTCGGCCACCATGCCCGCCAATGTGTACTACATCCAGGAGTCAGGTAGCAGTAAGGTTATCTTCCGTGTGTCCACCGACAAGAAAGTGGGCGACGGCGTGAAGACCTGTTTCGGCGACGGCTCTCTCTCGACCAAGGCCTATTGGCAGATAGAGGAGGCCGGCGACCATTTGTTCCTTCTCAGCGTACCCACCGGCGACAATACCCGTGTGGAGGGCGAATACCTGGGCACCGACGAGAGTCACACCAGCGGTGCGGCCAGTCCTACCTACGGTCTTTACTGGGATCAGTTGCCTGTTGACAAGCGTACGCTCTGGGGCTTCGTCTCTGCTGCCGATATGCAGGAAGCCCGCCGCACCGACCTATTGCTGTCCAATATGCGCGCCATGCTCGACGAGTGTGTGGCACAGTCCATCGACGTCACTGCCGAGCAGGCCGTCTATGACAATCTGAGCAGCACCTACGACGACATTAACCAGGCCGTGCAGTCGCTGCGCCGAAAGTTGCGCTACATCGACTTTGCCGACAAGTATGTGCAGACTGTCTGTCTTGCCAACTGGGACTTCAACGAGGATGGCGAGCTCACCCAGGATGAGGCTGCGCTGGTCACCGACCTCGGCACGCTGTTCCAGAAGAACCTTAACATGCGCAGTTTCGAGGAACTGCAGTACTTTACCTCGCTGAAGCACATTGCCGATGGCGCCTTCACCGGCTGCTCATCCCTACAGATAGTCCATCTGCCCTCTAGCATCGAGTCGCTGGGCGAGAAAGCCTTTGGCAATTGTTTCAACCTGAAGTATCTGGTCATCCCTCATGAGCAGGCAGTCGTGGCCCGCGGTCAGAGCAGTGTTCAGTCTCAGGTCACGCTGTTTGTGCCCGCCGCCCTGTTGGATGCCTATGCCGACTCCGACTGGAAGAACAAATGCAAGTTGCTGGCCTATACCGGCATCCCCGTTGTCACTGCCACCGGCTATCGCAGCTATGGTCGTTCTGCTGGCTCGATCACCTTCGAACTGAGCGGTGCGCCCATCGATGGTGAGCCAGAGTATCTGTGCGACGTCATGGAGGTGACCACCACACCTGTGGGCGACTATCCGCTGACGGTGCTGCCCGGCACCATCACCACGCCAGGTCTGGTTTGTCAACCGGGCGTGTTCTCCATCACGAAGTCGTCACTCACCGTCACGGCGCTCAATGCCACCCGCGAGGTGGGACAGCCCAACCCCGTGTTTGAGCTGAAGTATAAGTCGTTCCGCAACGGCGAGACCTCCGATGTGTTCATCAAGCAGCCCGTCATCACTTGTGATGCCACACCCGAGAGTCCTGCTGGCGAGTATGAGATTCGTGTGGGTGGTGCTGAGGCCCAAAACTATGAGATGACCTACGTCTCGGGCACCCTCACCGTGGTCCAGGCCACCGGCATCGATGGCGTCCAGGCCGACAATAGCCGACAGCCTGTTTTCGACCTTACAGGTCGCCGTGTCACTGCTCCCCGACGCGGAATTTACATATCTGGAGGTCGCAAGAAGGTGGTTAAGTAGTGTTTTTGTCGTAAAAATTTGGCAGAATCGAAAATTCTATATACCTTTGTCCGCTGACATCAACGTATGTTGGCGGACTTTTTTATGAAAATACTTTTAATTAGGGAATAATAAATGAAGATAGAATTATTAGAGCCACATGCCATCTATGAGTTAGGTTCACGTCCTAACCAGGAGGATTGTATCTATCCTGCAAAGGGACAGGCCACCAGCGAGAACCGCGTGTTCTTGGTGTGCGACGGCATGGGTGGCTGCGACAAGGGCGAGGTGGCCAGCAAGATCGTCTGCGACACGATCAGTGCCAGCGTTGAAGAGGTGCTGCAAGCCGGCGAGCCACTCACAGACGAGGCTTTCAACAATGCTGTGACGCGTGCCTACGAAGCCCTCGATGCTGCCGACGTGAAGAACCAGGGCGAGATGGGCACCACGCTGACCTTCCTCTGTTTCCACCGTGGCGGTTGCTTGGCAGCCCATATCGGCGATAGTCGCATCTATCATCTTCGTCCCTCGTTAGGTCCCGACATGGGCATGCTCTATCGTTCGCGCGACCATTCGTTGGTGCAGCAGCTCTATGATATAGGACAGTTGTCTTATCGACAGATGAGCACCGATCCCCGCAAGAATGTCATTCTGAAAGCGTTGCAGCCCCATCAGCCCGAGCTCACCATGGCCGAGCTCACCCACATCACCGACATCAAGGCTGGCGACTATTTCCTGATGTGCTCAGACGGTATGTTGGAGCACATGGACGATGCGCTGCTGCTCTCTATCATTGGTGCCAACAGCAGCGATGAGGAGAAGGAAGCCCGACTCATCGACGCTTCGCGCGACAGTCAGGACAACCACTCGGCCTATCTCATCAAGGTGAAGAGCGTGGAGCGTGAGCCCGGCGACAAGGATCTGCCCGAGGATGAGTTTGAGGCTCGTGTCAAGAACAAGGCCCTGAACGATCCTGCCCGCAAGGTCATTCTGCCGCCACCAGCATTCCCTGAAGGCAACAACGCCACACAGGCTGTGCCCCCCGTGCAACCTGCTAAGTTTGCCACCAACCATCAGTCTATTGCTTCCGCTCCCGCTACAGAGCAAGATTTGTCGCAGTCGGGCAGTCCGATGTTGAAGGTGCTGTTGGGCATCGTTGTGGTGGCCCTTCTGGCCGTAGCAGGCTATTTCCTCTATCCTCGTCTTGTGGCTTCTTCACAACCTGAGGTGGCAGCACCCGTTGTCGAAGAGAAGATGTCGATGGCCGATGCCTACCATCAGCTTGGCACCGTCGATGTGACCTTCGACGTGGTGCGACAGATAGAACAGGACGTCGATCCAAATGGCACTGCCATGGAGGCTGAGAACTACTCCAACCGTCTCATCGCCATGAAACAAATCTTCGTGGATGGCTTCATGGCTAAGCAGCACAGTGTGGACTCGCTGACCAACATCTATCAGTTGCGTGCAGCCTACTTCTCGCCCGAGCAGCGCGAGGTGATGCAGTGGTTCATGGAGTTGCCTAAGCATCAGCAGGAGTTGTGGGAGACCTCGACCGACCGTGTTGTCAGCTTCCAGGACTTCAAGCAGTGTATGACCACTTTGATTTATTATTGAGTTGGTTACTGAGTGTTTAGCTCACAGACTCAATATAACGACAGAAAAAGTAAAAATAACAACGTATGAAAGCAATTAAGATTTTGATGTCGGCTGCTGTAGCAACAGCCCTCACATCGTGTGGCGGCGGTAGCGAAAGCAACTGGCAGCAGGAACGTGACTCTCTCATGGAGGTGAACGAACAACAACAGCAGGTGCTCGACGACCTGACGTCTTCACTGGTCGAGGTGTCGGCCAGCCTCGACTCTATAGCTCAGGGCGAAGGCATGCTGCGCCAGTCTAACGAGTCACCAATGATCACCAAGGAACAGATGATGCAGAACTTGGAAGCCTTCAAGGCTACCCTGCAGGCAAACAAAGAGCGCATGGCCCAGTTGCAGAAGCAGTTGGCCACACGCAGCGACCAGCTGGGACAGCTGAGCAAGCTGGTGGACCACCTGAATGCAGAGATTGCTGCCAAAGAGGCTCGCATCGCCGAGCTCGAGGAACAGTTGGCACAGGCCAACGCCGATATGGACTTGCTGCGTCTGGACATCAACTCACTGAGCAAGACGGTGTCTTCACTGCAAGACGAGAATGCTGAGCAGCGCCAGACCATGGAGGCTCAGACGGCCGAGGCCAACAAGGCTTACTATGTCATTGGCACCAGTCGCGACCTGAAAGAGAAGGGCCTCTTGACCGGTGGCTTGCTGAAGAAAAAGAAGGTGAACTACGAGTCGCTGAACCAGGCGCTCTTCACCAAGATTGACATTCGCAACACCACGCAGTTCAACATCCCCAGCAAGAAGGCTAAGGTGCTGACCGATGCGCCCTCCGACTCTTACTCCATCACTCAGAATGGCAACAGTTGTACGCTGCGCATCACCAACGTGCCCCGCTTCTGGAGCATCAGTCGCTATCTCATCATCCAGGCCGACTGAGTTCTTTGACAGAATAACTTTTTTGGGGTGTGTTTATGTTCTTTAGAATGTTCACTAGTGTCCAGCTTTAACTGGACACTAGTGATCGGTTACCAATATTACAAAATCAAGTCCGTTTTATTTTAAAAGCTTGCTTAATGGACTGTATTTCAATTATTTAAAAGAGTAATTAGTCCACTTTAACGGAGCAGTAGTGTTATGTAATATTAGGTTGTTGTTTAATCCAAATTTATCAAGTACCAAGTCTTTCTGCATGTCGTAGAAGTAATGCATGAGCTCGTTGCCCAGATGGTCAGCCTGCTCAATGGAGAGAGCCTCGCTATAGACACGCACCACGGGTTCGGTGTTGGACTTGCGCAGATAAACCCAGCGATCGGGAAAGTCTATCTTCAGTCCGTCGGTCTCACTGATTTGGGCGCTCTTGTCTTTAGAGAAGCGGTCTCTTACTTTCTTGAGAATGGCCTCTACATCAGTATCAGGCATGAGGTCGATGGAACTCTTTGCTATCTGATAGTCGGGGAAAGAGGCCCGCAACTGGCTGACAGTGCACTGCTGCTGAGACAGACTGCTCAGGAAGAGAGCAATGCCTACCAAAGCATCGCGACCATAGTGGCACTCAGGATAGATTACACCACCATTGCCATCGCCACCGATAATAGCACCCACCTCTTTCATCTTGGCGGTAATATTGACCTCGCCAACAGCAGAGGCGAAATACTGACCACCACGCTGCAGGGTGACATCGCGCAGAGCTCGCGTGTTGCTGAGGTCGCTAACAGCATTGCCAGAAGTATGGCTGAGCACATAGTCGGCTACACTGACAAGAGTGTATTCTTCGCCAAACATCGTGCCGTCTTCACAGATAAATGCTAAGCGGTCTACATCGGAGTCAACAACAATGCCGAGGTCGAAATGTTCTTGCTTCATGCGCCCGATAATGCCCAACAAGTTATTCTCTATGGGCTCTGGCTTATGAGCAAAGGCACCTGTGCACTCACCATTGAGTATCTCGAAGTCTACACCGAGAGCCTGAAACAATTGGGGAAGAATGATGCCACCAACGGAATTGATGGTATCAACACAGACACGGAAATGGCGCTTGCGAATGGCATCAACATCAACTAACTTTAGATTTAAGACAGCATCGATGTGGCGCTGGTTGAAGGTTTCGTCGATAGTTAACTGCCCTAAGTGTTGGATATTGGCATAGCAGAAGTTTTCTGTCTCAGCAAGAGCCAACATCTCTTTACCATCATAGGGCGTCAGAAACTCTCCATTATGATTGAGTAGCTTCAGACCATTCCACTGGCTATGGTTGTGAGAGGCTGTAATGACAATACCGCCATCAGCACCAGCCATGCGCACAGCAAGCTCGGTGGTTGGGGTGCTGGCATAGCCTATATCAATAACATCGTAGCCCAAGCCCATGAGAGTGCCAACAACAATGTTGCGCACCATCAGTCCTGACATACGACCATCACGACCTACGACCATCTTCCTGCCATGAATATAGTGGGCAAAGGCTGAGGTGAGCTTGACGATGTCAAGGGGATTCAGCGAATCGCCAGGACGCCCACCGATGGTGCCGTAGATTCCTGATATGGATTTGATGAGTGTCATATAGGTTATAAGTGTGTATTATATATGGTCGATATGGTTGGTTGTGTATTTATTCTTCTTCGTTGTTGTTTTGATACTTGATACGAAACTCCATGGGTGTCATGCCTGAGTGTTCCTTAAAGTATTTGCCAAAGAAAGAGGCATTGGGAAATTGCAGGTCATCGGCAATCTGCTGCATGGTCATATCAGTGAAGCGCAAACGGTTCTCGATAGCTTGGAGTGTGAAGAAATGAACCATCTCGCTGGGGCGCCTATTCATGGTTTCCATCAACAGCTTGGAGAGGTATTTAGGAGTGACGTTCAGCATCTTGGCATACTCATCGACACGACGGATGCGACCATCACTTTGCTCTGCCAACTGCATAAAGCGGTCGGCAAGTTTCTTACCATGCAGACCAGTATTGCCAAAAGCATTATCACCCTTGGTTCGCTGCTCTCCCCTACGCAGCACAGAGAGTACCTCTAGGAGGAAGGTGCTGACAATAGAGCGCACTATATCGGGATAGAGCGCCAAAGAACTGTTGCGCATGTGATGGCTAAGTTGCTGGTAGTAAGAATCGAACAGTGCAACATCAGTATCGGATAGTGACGCCTTGGGATGCTGCTTCAATAGCACCACATCGGAAAGACTGCTTTTAGTAAACGTGTTCATGTTCCACATTTCGCCACGAGAGAACCAGATTTGGCGACAATTAAAGTCGGGAGTAGACATAAACTTCTCCACAACAGAACGTACCATGTAGAGAAAGAGGTCATTCTTGTTCAGTTGAATGGTCTGACCATCATACTCGAACTGGGCAGCTCCTGCCGTGCAGATAATAATGATACCATGGTCCATCGGTTTTATTCTGCCAGCAGGCATACCGTCAAAGCAATCCACCAGTACCAACTCGTCGCTATCACCCATGCGAAGAGTACCTGCCCCCTTTCTTGGTTTGAACTCAAAAATATCCATAATGTTCTGTTCTTCTCATTTTCGGATGCAAAAGTAGATATAAAAAACGAAAAGGCAATGTTTGATAAGTAACAATATATGTTCGACATGTATCATCGGTATTTTTATTTCAAAAACATTATGTACCTTTGCAGCCAGAAATAAATAAGTAATCTATTTGTATTATATAATGAAACCATTTATCTACCTATCTCTTGCAGCAGTGCTTCTAACTGGAACAGCCTCTATGCAAGCACAAAACAAGACCAAAGCTAAGACACAGGCAAAGGCTAAAAGCCAGAAAACAAATACTAAAGCAACCACAAAGTCGACAGCAAAGATACTATATGTGGAGCCAGAAGATCGTAACTATGCACAGAATCTGGGTGGACACATGTTTTGGGACTATACAGCCAGAGAAGGTAATGCCTTGCTAACAGACTGGAAGATAAGCAAAGAGGATTATAAAAAGATGGTAGAAAAGTACACTTATAAGACTTTTGAAGAGGCCTATCAGAATCTGCCTGTGCTGCCCGATCCATCGCAAGTTGATACACGTGAAAAGATGACAGAATACTCAGCAGGCGAATTAAGGGCACGCGTTGAAGCCGTTGCTAACTATGAGCCAGAACCTGAGTTGAAAACGGAAAATGACAGATTTAGTAAAATCATGATGGATAATGCCAAGAAGGCACGCAAAGGACAGCCTTTCGACACCCTTTTTGTAGACAAGAAGTGGCCACAATATAATAAGGTGTTGGATAAAATGAAGGCTGCATGCACAAAGTTTTACGATCAAAATGCAGACATTGTACATTATAACGAGACGCCAGATCATGACAGAGGATGCTGGCTGCTCGAGAAGCAAGGTGGTGCACCTCGTTTCTACTTTAACATCTATTCGCCACTGGTAAAGCAGATAATTAAGGAGTGGTTTGGCTCTGACGAGTGTAAGCGTGTGCAGGTCATAGAGGACGAATTGCGTGCACGTGTGGCCGCTGAAAATCCCAAGAAGACGCCTGACTGGTTTGTGGAGGGTCGCAAGCGTGAGGCAGAGATTGTGGCCGAATACAACCGTAAGCTTTTACAGCGCTGGATGCAGAAATCGCCAGCATCACTCTTGGCAGAATATAAGGCTGCTATGGTCAAGCTGATAGCATGGAACAAAGAGGTAGAGGCCATCCGTGGTAATGATCCTATAACAAAAGAATACATTTCTGCACGCTGGTCGGTAAGAGAAGGTATAAAATCGCTGTTCCATCAATATCTTTACCTGATGGATCTCTCAGACTTACCACTTGTACGCACACCAAAGACACAGGAGGGCGCCAAGAAGTTTAAGCTGGAAGATTCGCCCTGGAAACTGTCATATCCATATAATATAAGAAGAGAATAATAATCACAACTAATAATACACAATTAACAATTTAAACTTTATGAAAACAGTGTTCAATTACACAAAAATCATGTTCGTTGCCATGGCTGCCATGGTAGTATTCACCGCCTGCACTACAAACGAGGACGACTATATCGCCTCAAGTCTGCGTAGCAGCGACTGGGAAGGTAAGATTACAGAATATTATCAGAATCGCTGGGGCATTAATGGCTCAGAATATTCTACCGTGATGGGCTTTGAGTCAAAAGATTATCACTATACCAGTGGAAGAGGCTATGAGCTGGACTACAAGACTTCTTCACCCAAAGAGAACTATGCCTTCTGTACCTTTAAGTGGTTTATCGTAGATGGCGACATCACCATCATCTATGACGACGACAAGTGGAATCCCACATATATCGTAGACTACCAGTTGAGAGGCGATAGCTTCTATGGCTTTTTCTACAATGGTTCTGACCGTAGAATTCAGTTCGATTTGGGGAAGACCAAATTTACAGAATGGGACTACTACAGAAAGAATGGTTCACGCTATCTAAACACAGACTATCGCGCTGTCAGACTAAAGAATAAGGATGGCGTAAGCGTAGCCAACGGTATCTTCGCAGAAATACTGAATAATAGTGTTCACTAAAAATCGCCCGTTTTTACGGTTGTATTTCGATTATTTCAAAGAGCGATTAGTCCACTTTAACGGGGCAGTAGTGAAGTATGTTCTTAAAAAAAGTATGTTCTTCTGTTCTTTTATTCGGCTGCGCCTCGGTAAAAGCGGCAGAGCCGAGCGATTCTGTCTTTAAACCACTGGTTTGGTGGTCCTATTTCTGCGCTTTGTAGATGCAATACTTTCGGTATTGTTTCTGGTCTAGGTGCTGGCGGACTCAATTCTAGGGGCTAGATTCACTTCATCTAGGGGCTGTATATGAGCTGTCTAGCCCCTGGATTGAACGAATCTAGCCCCTAGATTCAGGTCAAAAGTGCCACTATTGAATGTCAATAGTGGCACTTTAACGTGACAATACCTCCACTCTTGCTATGCGAAACCTACTGAATGACATACTAACTTATTTAGTCCCGAGTACTACTCGGGAGAAACGGGAGAGAAAAGATTAAAAAAATAGTGGGCTGGACGTGAGGGCTGTTCGCTATTTTTTGTATCTTTGCAGCGCAAAAATCTTAACCAATAACAATAATTGATTATATATGATGCGAAAACTATTAGTAACTATTTCAATTTTTATGCTGACTGCCGTTGGCAGTGTCTATGCACAACATTTTAATGAGTGGGATGACCCAGCTGTGTTTCAGTTGAATCGTGAGCGTGCTCACGCCATAGCCTTGCCACAACAGACAGTGGCTTCACGTGGCGAGAGCGACTACTGGGACTCGCCCTATGTTATGTCGCTCAACGGCACGTGGAAGTTTTATTGGGCACCCAATCCCGATAAGGCTCCTACTGGCTTTATTGGTACGCCGCACTTTAGTGATGGCTCCGATTGGGACGATATAGAGGTACCATGCCCTTGGCAGATTTATGCGCTGCGTCATAATAAGTCGTGGGATAAACCACTGTATGTGAATACCCGTTATCCTTTTACCTACGACCGCAAAACATGGAGTGTAATGGCCGAACGACCAGCCGATTGGACCTACACGGGGGACATGAAGAATCCCGTTGGAACCTATTACCGCACGTTTAAGTTGCCTGCCAACTGGAAAGGACGCGAGGTGTTTGTGCGTTTCAATGGTGTGGGACATGGCTACTATGTGTGGGTCAATGGCCAGTTTGTGGGCTATGCGGAAGATTCGTTCCTACCCTCAGAGTGGAACATCACCCCGTACCTGCTCGGCAAGGGTGAACAAAGTATCACCGTCAGGGCCTACCGTTTTACCAGTGGTTCGTTTCTGGAGTGTCAGGACTATTGGCGTCTAACGGGTATCGAGCGTGATGTGCTTCTGTGGTCGGTACCGAAAACGCATATCCGTGACTTTTCGTTCAGCACAGACCGCCTGACGAATCATAATACCTGTGCCGCCGCCACACTCGAAGTGGATGTGACAGGTGGGGGCACCATAGAGGCCGAGGTGCGCGATGGAAACCACCTCGTTGGCACCGTTAGTCAGGTGGCTTCTGCCGCTGGTCTTTGTACGCTATCATTTAATGATCTCGCCGTGGAGCCATGGAGTGCTGAGACCCCAAAGCTCTATGACCTCAGTATTAAGTTGATGAAGGGACGTAAGGTACTGGATCTTCGTACTCTGAAAGTGGGCTTCCGCACTGTTTCTGTGCGTAAGGATGGGGCACTGCTCATCAATGGGCAACGTGTGTTGTTCCATGGGGTGGACCGTCACGACCATAGTCAGTGGAATGGACGTACCATCACCCGCGAGGAGACTGAGGCTGACATTCGCAATATGAAGCGACTCAATATCAATGCTGTGCGTACATCGCACTATCCTGATAATCCTTATTTCTACGATTTGTGCGACCAGTATGGTCTCTATGTGTTGGCTGAAGCCGACGTGGAGTGTCATGGCAACACAGGACTCAGTCATGAGCAGACCTTCCGTGCCCCAATGGTGGAACGCAACGTACGCCAGGTGCTGACCCTGCGCAATCATGCCTGTATCTTCGGATGGTCTGCTGGTAACGAGAGTGGCAACGGTGATAACTTCCAGGCTGTGGCCGATAGTATCGTGGCCCTCGACAAAACCCGCATAACTCATTATGAGGGCAACTCACAGTGGAGTCTCACAACTAGCAGAATGTATGCCGGATTGGACGATGTGGAGCGTATCGGTCGTGAGAATCTGGAGCGTTACCAGCGTGGCGAGACGGGCATTCGCCCCTTTATCATGTGCGAAAACACCCATGCCATGGGCAACTCGATGGGCAACCAGCGTGAATATTTCGACCTCTATGAGCGATATCCCTCGCTAACAGGTGAGTTTATCTGGGACTTCAAGGATCAGGGACTCCGCTTAGGAAACGACCAAATGTATGGTGGTGACTTTGCTGATCAACCCAACGATAACAATTTCTGCTGCAACGGAGTGGTGCTGGCTGATGGATCGTGGACCTCAAAGAGCTATAACGTGAAGAAAATATATCAGCCAGTGGACTTTGTGATGACCAATGGCTGCGTATCACTGAAGAATAAACGCCAGTTCCGTACGCCACAGCAGGACTATGACATCTGCTATGCTTATTTTGATAATGGCTTGCAACAAGGCTCATGGCAGCCTTTGAACGGCACCGAATTGCAGGTGGATCAGCACCACGATGCCATTCGTTTCTCAGTAAGACAACGTGAGGCCACACTTTGGGCTGAACAGGGCTACGAGGTGGCCAGCGAGCAGTTCCAGTTGGCGGGTGCCGACTATGTGACACCAACTCCTGAAGACGAGTGTGTGGCGTTGAACGTGAAAGAAACCCCCGATGGCTATCAGGTGCGTGTGGGGCTTTTTACGTTATCCTTTCATAATGGACAGTTGGTCGATGAGAACGGAAAGGTGCTCTTTGAGCTGAATGCTTTCCGTGCTCCCCACGACAACGATAAAGAACAGACAGAACGCTGGGATAAGCAAGGACTGCGTGACTTGACATGTCATAACCAGAAAGCCTCTTATCAGCAGACCTCTGACAGTGTGATGCTGCACTTCACTAACGTTTATAGCAGTACCCATGGCACCATGCATTTTACCACAGAGGAGACCATCACCATATATAATAATGGTGCCATTTGTTTTGACAGCGATATCATGCCAAGCGAACTAGGTTGCGAACTGCCTCGTCTGGGCTATCGAGCAGTGCTTCCAGGCGAGCTTGAGCAGTTGCGCTGGTTGGGTCGTGGCCCTCACGACAGTTATCGCGACCGTAAGGAGAGTGCCTTTATCGGTTTGTGGCAAAGCACTGTCAGCAACCAGTGGGAGAACCATGTGCTGCCTCAGGAAATGGGCAACAAAGAAGATGTGGCTTGGATGGCACTCACAAACACCAATGGCGTGGGCGTACTGTTTGTTGCTCCTGATACAATGGCAGCCTCGGCAGGTCATTGGGACGATCGCGCAATCTATACCGATCGTCACCACCGTCTGCGTCATCCTAGTGAGGTGAAATTTGAAAATAAAACCTATGTCAACCTGGATGTTTACAACCGTGCGCTGGGCAACAGCAGTTGTGGTCGCGACGTGATTGAGAAGTACAGAATTCCTGCCGATAAGACTCACTTTTCCGTTATCGGAAAACTGCTATTTTCACCCATCACCAACGAGGAACTAGCAGTATTAGCTCGTCAAACAGCCATTTGTGGCAGATGATATCTTTTTTGACAACATAAGTGTAATAAACAAAAAGATTGCTTCTTAAAAAAGGAGCAATCTTTTTTTTTGTATTAGAATATTGTATTTTGAAATTTAATTCTTACCTTTGCAGCGTCAGAAAGTCTAATTTGCTGGATAATAATTATAATAACAATATTGTAGTACAAATAAAAACCAGAAAATCTAATGAAACTATTTACTCAGATTAAGATGCTGGCCCTAATGGCTGGCGCAATGATGACCACCGATGCTGGTGCTGTCATCACACCAAACAAGGTTAGTTCAGGAGACCTCTTGATTAGTAAAGTGTTCTATGCTGCTTCTAAGAAAGCAGCTGGCTCTGGCAACTATGTGGCTGGTCAGTACGTAGAGTTATACAACAACCGTGACGAGGCTGTTGAGGTGCAGGGCCTGTATCTGGCACTCTTGGAAAGCGAATCAGCTGCTTCGGCCTATACGCAGGCTGTCATTGAGGAGAATGCAGACCTGAAGGCTGCGTTGGGCGGAAAGATTGTAGTGAAGCAGATCTTTCAGATTCCTGACGATCAGACTTACACCATCGAGGCAGGAAAGTCGATGATTATCTGCAACAGTGCCACAGACCACACTGCAGGTGCCGTGACTGGTCACGACCTCTCTGGTGCTGACTTCGAGGTGAAAACAACCAACACGAACTATCCTCACAATGATGCAGTGCCAGCCATGAAGCTCATCTACACCATGACACCAACGCTCGACTTCATGAACCTTTCTTATACAGGCACGGGTTCGGCAAGTGTGATGCTGCTGAAAAACAATGCTGCTGCTGTTGTGACGGCAGAAGAGAGCCTCGTGTATGGTAGGGGAAAGACCACGGGCAACAAGTTTGCACTGGTGAACCCATACTACGCCATTGATGCCGTAGATATACTGGGTAACGTGAAGAACAAGGGCGTTGACGCCACCATGAAGCGACTGGGCGACACCTACGACCAGGGGTATGCTTCGACAACGGCAGAAGGTGGCTACAATGGCGAGACGGTGTATCGCAAGACGGCATTCGTGACTCCCGCCGGACGCAGGGTGCTCTATGATACCAACAACTCTACAGTTGACTTCCAGTCATCGACCACCATTCAGCCACGTGCTTACGATGAAGAGCTGGCCGGGGTTACAGAGCAGGAAGTGACTATTCCTGAGAGCGGATTCCTGGTGTTCCGCCCCGAGAAGAGCTGCTTTGGCGAAAGTGCTATCTCCTTTAACTATATCACTACGAACGCCAAGAACACGAACCTCACCTATAATATATATGGTGGAACGGACGAGCTGCTAGCTAAGTCAGTGTTTATCCTGACAGGACAGCCCGGCACTTACAAGGTTTACTACAGCGAGGCACAGCCATCCAAGAAGATTCCAAGCAATGCGCTCACATGGTCAGAGGTTGATGCGCTGGAGTTCAGCGGCAGCCAGAAGTCACGTGCCATCTATAAGTGGGTGTGCACCCCAGAGAAGGTGGGCTTTGAACGTGTAGCTAAGACAACAGAGGGACTGTATAACAAAGCCACATTCAGTGGCGATGACCGTCTGTATCTTTATCTCACAACAGCAATGGTCGACGCTTTCTCAGCAGAAAATGGTGCAGCATCAGCTGAAGAGTTTACCTTCATCAAGTGGTGCGGACCAATGCCTGAACCAACCGCAGTACAGACGGTGAAGACTGCTGCCAACAGTCAGTCGGTTACTTTCTACACCCTGGACGGCCAGCAGGTACGCATGCTGATGCCTGGCAAGATCTATATCAGTCGTCAGGCTGATGGCACGGCCACAAAGTTCTACAGCAAATAACGAAAAACTACCAACTGTATTCATCGTTCATTGTCTCAGAAATGAGGCAATGAACGATGAATTTTTTATAAAAATGGAGCTTTTTGATAGCGCGAATATAAATTTTTTGTATATTTGCAACTGATAATCTACCTTTACGCTAACGCGTGCTAATGAAATAACGTTTATAGATATGATCATGAAGAGACTTTTTAACACCATGATTGGGCTGCTGCTTTGTGGCAGTCCGATGACCGCATGGGCTCAGATGACAGCCGACGAGGTGAGAGTGATCCACGAGATCGACACGGTGTGGAACTTTGGACTGCAGGGCATCAACCTGTATAGCAGGTCTATGCACCGCATAGACATTGTATATCCTTCTACAGACCCTAAGGGCAATCCCACAGAAATGAGTGGCTATGTGGCAATACCTAACGACATCTATAAGGATCATCAGCCCGTAGATGGCATCTTGTTGTACAGCCACTACACGCAGATGGGCTACGATGGCGCACCTACTAGGGGCTATGCTCAGGGCGAAGATTATGTGATGGCTAGTCCGCTGAAGCCCAACTATATAGTGGTGACCAGCGATCAGTATGGCTATGGCGTGACCGAGGGCAAGGGCTACTACTACTGCTATGGCGACGCCAATGCACAGGCAGGCATAGACTGTCTGCTGGCGGCCAGGCTGCTGCTCGATGCGCGCGGTATCAGTCAGGGTAAACTGCTGGTCAATGCGGGCTATTCGTCGGGTGGCTATGAGGCGATAGCCATCCAGAAGTTGCGCGACATGAAATATCGCGACGTAATCTCGTTTGATAAGACCGTTGTGGGCGGTCTGCCTTTCGATATGGTTGAGGCTTATAATGAGATGATAGACAAGAAGGATGACACCGACTTGAAACTGTTTGGACTGCTGATGATACTGGACAGCTACAACACACATGGCGGCCTGGAACTGGATATTCCCAGCATGCTGAATGAGCCTGCGGCGTCGATGTTTGACGAGTGGTTCCACACGGGCAAATACTCCACCCAGCATGTGAAGGACGCACTCGATGGTCTGCCCATCACAGAGGTGCTGAAGGACACCCTGCTGAAGTCCAGTTCGCCCGTGGTGAAAAAGCTGAAGCAAGCCATGAAGGACGTGGCCTTGGAGAACGACTGGGAGCCTGACACTACACAGAACTATTTCGTGCTGAATGTGCTGCACGATTGTGTGGTGCCTACTGGCAGCTGTAGGTCTCTGATTAACTTCCTGTCCACATATCGTTATGATGGAGAGACGAGCCCGCTGTTCAAGAAGAGCATTGTGCCCGAACAGACGCACCTGCAAACGAACTTTGTGATACCATCGAAAGACCATGTGTATGTGGGTGGTCTCACTTACTATCTGCAACTTGCTATCATGTTGAGCACCCTGCCTGTTTTATACTATGACGGTGAGCTAAACACGCATTATGCCGATCTGATCAAGGATGCAACGCCGATGAACATCATCCATAAACTGGAGGATGCAGGCATCGACCTGAAAAAGATTGTGCAGGAACGAATGGGAGGCGAAGGTTCGGGCAATATCTTCTCGCTGATGGCTGAGTTGGACGAGAAACTGCAACCGCTGGGCTTGACATCTCTGGACGTGCTGCAAATGGCAGACGACAGTGGCCTGTCGCTGTTGGACATCTTTGAAATCTACACCTATCTGACGACGGAGGAAAGTCGTGGTAGTGACTATCGAGAGATACCGGCACTGCGACAGACCAATCGCGTAGCCGACGTGAAGGAAGAGGACGGCACGTTCAGCGTGATGACACTCAACGTGGACGGACTGCCCAACAAGTGGTTGGTGCTGGACGTGAACAAAGACGGACCTAAGTCGGAAGGCAGCATGGCTATCAGTAGCTATCTGGCCAGCAAGAACTGCGACATCATCGCTATGCAAGAGGACTTCAACTACCGCTGGGAGATATGGTCGCAGCTGTTTGCCAACTACCAGCATGATGAGTGGACGGGTGGCATCATTTACGAGGATATGCTGGACTGTGACTTCCTGCATCCGCAGAACATCAAGTTGCCATGCGACGGTCTGAACATGTCGTGGAAGAATGGCAGCCAGTCTGGTGCCTACCAGCGCGTGGCATGGGAGCGCAGCTTTGGAAAGTTCAGTCACGACTTCGACGACATGGTGACAAAGGGCTTCCGCCGCCATGATATGGTGCTGGGCGACGGCACAGAGGTGGTGGTGTATAACATGCATATGGATGCCAGCAGCTATCGTGACGAGACGATGGGCAACGATGCGAAAGATCGCGAGGTCAGACTAGCGCAGTGGATCCAGTTGCGCGAGCATATCATGGCCCACTTGGATGCACGCCCCGTGATCGTGATGGGCGACATGAACACGCTGTATCACAGGGATGATGTGAAGAAGGTGTTCTTCGACGAGATAGCAGCCACGGGCCTGGCTACTGCTGCCGATGTATGGGTTGAGCTGCAGCAAAATGGCATCTTCCCCGAAATGGGTGGCGAGCCCCAGCAGGGCGAACTGCTCGACAAGGTTATCTATATCAATCCCGCGAATGCGTCAACCACCATCGCTCCGCTGAGCTACGAGGTGGATAAGGCGGGCTATGAGGCGGATGGCAAACCTCTGGGCGACCATTATCCCGTGATTGTGCGCTTTGCGACGCAGACTGCTAGGGATGCCGCAGGCGTGAAGACGGTGGAGCAGCATGCGGACAGCCAGGAATGGTTCTCGGTTCAGGGCATTCGCAAGGATGCGCAGAGAAAGGGCATCGGCATCAACCGTCAAGGACAAAAGGTGCTGTTCTAATCAAGCCGAATAGCCAGGCTATTCAGGCCGTTTTGCAGAGCAAGAGTTAAGCTTTTACGTTCCAAAAGCTTAACTTTTGCTCTTGTTCTAGACTCTAGTATGCTCATTTCTAGACTCTAGAACGTGCGCATCTAGACTTTAGATTATCTTGTTCTAGACTCTAGAATGCACATTTCTAGAGTCTGGATTTTGTATGGTATTTATCGTTTTACATCAGTAAGGTGCCAATATCACTTCCTTGAACAAAGACTATTGACCATCTATTGTGCCACTTTTACTCCACTGATCATTTCGTTCTATAGTGGCGTATATACTGATGGCACGATGGTAAAGATCATGAGATAAGTTGCGCTTATACCTAATTCTAAATATAAGGACCACCATACGTCTTTTGGTATTTTTGTTTCATTTGAGAGAAATAATGATATGTTGAACGTTTTTTCTTATTGGATGTATCATTTTTTATTGTGAAGATGCCTTTTTTAATATACATTTGCGCCAGAATTAAGAATTTTACCAAATGTATTATTAATTTAAAACACTAATCTTTATGAAAAAAGTATTTTTACTCACAGCATGGTTTGTAACAACGGTTTGTAGTGCACAGGTCGTAATCTGGAATGGCGATGGCAAGGAACTGGGAAGTGACGGTGGCTTCTGGAATCGGGCAGAACCTGTTGTCGTAGAGGAGCAGGGCAACAACGTGATGAAGTTCACGATGAAAGCTAATCCTGGTGGCTGGGGAGATGAGCATCATAATGGCGCAATTCCTCTGGAAGGTGTTGACTTCAAGGGGCTGCGCCGACTGACCATGCGACTGAAGATGACAGACAGTCACAATGTGATGGTTAGACTCGAGGGCAAGGAAGGTGCCTTCAATACGCCACGCTGGGCATGGCAGGATGGTGGCAACGAATGGAGAATTCTGACTTATGAGTTTGCAGAGGGACCTGATGCTGAAAAGATTACCGAAGACAATAACCTGGTGCTTTCCATCTGGCCTTACGAGGAGACAAGTGAGGGCGATGGAAAGACTTTCTATGTTGACGACATCAAACTGGAAGGCCCGATGGTTAATGATAAGGGAATCCTTGCGTATGCAGACAATTCACTCGATGGTGAGGTGACGATCACAGGTGTTATAGGCAAGGGTACCTATCAGTGCACATGGGATGGCGACTGGCATTCGATGGATTATGATGACTATGCCCTTATTGCAAAGAAGCTGGCTCCTACGGCAACTAAGCTCATCGTCAAAGATGCCGCCCGTTGGGATGAAGACTGGAGCGCTATCGAGGCAAAGTGTAATGGTATTGAAATCGTTAAAACGGATGACGTCAACCATATTGACACAGCCGTTTTGAAACATAGCGCTGATAAGATGTTTGACCTTCAGGGACGTCAGGTAGTGAAACCTGTTAAAGGTATTTATATCGTAAACGGTAAGAAGTTTGTAAGATAACAAGTGCGTGAGATATTCGCAAAAAAATCGTTCACTGCCCAAAGAGTAGTGAACGATCTTTTTCGTTGACACCCGACAGAACGATGGCGATGCCTTCACGCTGACTCATCAAGCACATGTTCTCCAGATTGTGAAGACCGGTTGAGTCTATGAAGGGAACCACTTTTACTCCACTGATCATTTCGTTCTATAGTGGCGTATATACTGATGTTTTGGTGTGTCATTAAAACAATTTTTGTGGTTTTTTGTTTCAATGACTCTTATATGCTGTTGATTTTTTAGGATATGACTGAATAAATGATTTTCTTTGCAATTGTAGATTGCCAATGATGTTTACAATACCTAAATATTAACCCTAAAACAGTGTAATTATGGCTTTAATAACATGCCCTGAATGTGGTAAGCAGGTGTCTGATCGTGCTGCTACGTGTCCACAATGTGGCTGCCCATTGCAATCGGCAGCCCCCACCGGACCTGTTCCTCCCCCAATGCCCGGGGGGTATCAACCTACTAATGCAATGCCATCAAACGCAATGCCCTCTAATCCGCAACCCTCAAACCCACAGCCTTTCCCACCGAAACCTCAAGCTGCTGGCAATCAAGAGATGAGCGCCTCGAAGATGGCGTGCCCTCATTGTGGTGCTGATCTTGGACCAAAAGACTTGTTGAGCAAGGACTGGGCTAAGTGTCACCAGTGTGGTAAGGCTATTTTGTTGGGTGGCGGTGGTAATGCTTTCGACGATAACCTGATTATTGAGCTGCTCGCGAAGTTTACCATTACAAAAGACGAGTATCACAAATTCTTCATGCAGTTCCTCATGGAAAATGCGCCTGTGGACGTGTTCGACAATATGAAGATTGTGGATATTAAGAGAAAATATTTCTGGGCTCGTGAGTACGGACAGGCCACCGAGCGCGCTATCTTCCCGCTGTGTAAGTATGGTAAAGAGTTCTTCGAGAAACTGTGCGGCACGCCCTATATGCTGATTGCTGACTATGAGGAACACTTCAATACGAAAGAGATGGTGCCATTCGCAAGCGATTATATTCGCGACACGGAGGTAATTCCTAAGGAACAGTCGGCCTCGGAGAACCGTTTTGAGTTCTCGCACACAGACATTGGCTCGTATATCCCAACACCAGCCTACTACTGTCTGCCGGTGGTCGAGGAGGTTGTGGAGTATAACGGACAGCAGTACACCTTCATCGGCACAGCAAGTGGCGATCGCTGGTGGTACGAGTTTGATAATTTCCCGAATGCTGAGTTCTTGAAGCAGAGTCCCGACTATACCAGCATGAAGCCGGTGACGTGGATTGTGACTGCCATCCTCATATTGATACTGTTGCTGATCGTCTTTGCACTGTTTAAGGCCGGCTTCTGGACTGGTGTTATTGGTGTGGCAATCCTGGGCGCGATAGGCTATTTCCTCGGACTGATTGTCTATGGACTGATAGCTCTTGTCACTGGCGGTATTGATGCCATCATCCGTGCCATTGTCAATCGTATTATCCGTAAGAAGTTCCGTGCACGCTGGCAGGAGTTCCAGGAACATAAGCGTCAGTCTGCTCAGCGTAATTTTAAACTGGATTTGAAATACGACGTTCCTGAGTTCCCAATACCTTAATGTATCACTAATAAACAGAATTATACGACTATGGGATTTTTTAAGAGAGATCCAAAAGAGGCCAACTATGTGGGTGGCGAGAAGCACTGGGCTGAGTCTATAGAGAATGTTGGCTTTGGAGGCGATATGATTTCGCTCCATCCTGATCAAGACTTCAACACCAATTCTACGCTGACAGTACACCCCGGAGAACAGGCTATCTTCGAGAAAAACGGACAAATATACCAGATGTTCACCGAGGGACGCTACCAGCTGAAAACGGAGAACTATCCCTTTATCAGCCGTCTGCGCAATGCTTTTACGGGTGGCGTGAGTACCTTCAACTGTAGGGTGTTCTTTATCCGAACGGCCACAAGTATGGAGGTGAACTGGGGAGCTGGCGATATTCAGGTGCGCGATAAGAAACTGCGCGTGGCCTCGAAAGTGTTTGCACGTGGTGCCTATCGCGTGAGTGTGGAGGACGGTGGAAAATTCCTCTTCAAACTGATAGGCAACGGCATCAGTTCGTTTGGTGCTGAGGAGTTGCAAGACTACTTCCGCAATGAGTTTTTGGAACATATCAAGACGGAAATAGCCACCGTCTTGGTGGAACTGGAAGGCGAGATACTGGGCATTCAGGCTCGACAGCGCGAGATTAGTCAGAAGATTTCACCGCTGGTAGCTGAGGTGCTGTCTGACTATGGCGTGAAACTGGAACGCTTTTCGATTTCTGCTCTGGAAGTTGATCTGGACGACGAGGTGCGTAAAGCCTATGAGGCTAAGCTCGGTAATGCTTCTGCCGACTCGGAAGTGATGGATATCCTTGGCGATAAGTGGGCTGCTCAGCAGCAGGTGGACATCATGAAGACCATGGCCGCCAACCAGGGCACGGCATCAATAGGTGCCGGAATCGGTATGGGAATGGCTGCGGCAGGTTCTTTCTTCGGTATGGGACAGCAAATGATGGGACAACCGATGGGGCAGCAACAACCTATGCAGCAGGCTGCTCCGCCTCCCATGGCGCAGTTCTGGCTCTTTGTGAACAACCAGCAAGTGGGACCGGTGCCCATGCAACAGCTTGCTCAGTATGTGCAGACTGGACAGCTGACTCCTGATACGATGGTGTGGAAAGAGGGAATGCCTCAGTGGGCTGCCGCTAAAACGGTGCCCGAGCTGCAGCAGTTCTTTGCAGCGGCTGGAGCGACTCCTCCACCCATGCCTCCGACACCTCCAACCCTTTAAACGAAATTAGAAGATTATGAGAATCAATCAAATGACTTTTGTGGCACTGATGGTGTTGGTGCTCATTGTGCTGAATGTGTTGTTTTTTGTCTGGACTGATGTCGAGACACGAGGCATTGTAGAGTGGATGTCGTATGGATTTGCCATGTTTTCTTTTGTGGTGGCGTCTATAGCGGTGTTGCGCGTGAGCAAGGATAGCGATGAGGTGTATCACCTGACCACAACATTTCTGCCTCTCTCTTACTTCTGTGTGCAGACCGTGCTGAGTGCCGTGGCTATTGGCTATGGCATGGTGCTTCGCAGGACACAGGAAACGGTGCAGAGTTTGACAAACAACATGCAGGATACGGTGAATAAGGTGGTGGAGAGTCTGCCTGACAGTGTGGCTGGCATTGCTACCGACAGCATAGGCTCTGCGATAGGAAATACGGTAAATACGACGACTGAGACGGTTGTCGGAAGGTCGATGTTCCTGGCGGAGAACTATACGGTGATTGTCCTGTCTGTATATCTGCTGGTGCTGCTGTTCTATGCTTTCAATTTGGGCATACACAAGACTGCCAATGATGCCACAAGGGAATCATTGGCCGAACAGGCTGCTGAACAAGACTCGAAGATGCAGTTGAGTCAACGCTTGCAACTGTTGGAGGTCAAGGTGAAAGATGCTGCTGCGAAGAAAGAAGTGAGCAGGCTCTATGAAACCATTCGCTATGGAGCCAACCATACGACGCCACAGGGAAAACAGATAGAAGGCGCGATCACTGCTGGCCTGGACGAACTTTCTGCGCTTATTGACCGTGCAGACTGGGAGAGAGTGAGGGAATTGGCCCAGGAACTGACCGTCAAGGCAAAGATGCGTTAAATTATTAATATTATTAAGGTAGATAATTATGAAAAGTGGATTCGCAAAATTCTTAACCTCTGGCTTCTATACTGAGGTTACAGCACTAAAGGCGCTGGGATGGACGATATTTATCTTCTTGCTGGGATTCTTTATCGTATATTGGATTATCAAAGGAATTATCCGTCTGTTCTCTAAGAAAGATAAAACGCCTGACGAGTAATAAACCGATATCGGATTAGCTTCTAAAGTCGCCGTTTATGGCGCAAGAAGAGAAAAAAAGAAAGTACACAAGCAGACTTTGAAGTGCCCCCGAAAAGTTGGACGTTAAATTAATCGTTAATTATTAATCTCTCTATAGTAGTGAGCTCGGTATTGTACCGGGCTCATTCCTTTTAACCTCAATTTTATTCTTTTATTGTTATACCAGAGAATATATTTCTTCAGTTGCTGCTCAAAATCCTCTACGGAGTCAAACTGATTAATGTATAGCAGTTCATTCTTCATCAGACCGAAGAAGTTCTCCATCATTGCATTATCCAAGCAATTTCCTTTTCTGGACATGCTTTGCACGATACCATGTTTTTTGAGCAGTTCTTGATACATCAGGTGTTGGTAGTG
>NZ_JHXM01000008.1 GCF_000621725.1 Xylanibacter brevis ATCC 19188 | reverse complement strand
TGGGCGTTGCCAACAAGTTGCAGTCGTGTATCCTGGAGCAGCTGATGGAGGGTAAGAAGGTGCAGTTTGGCGACCTGGGTACATTCTATCTCTCTACGCACACCACGGGTGCCGACTCTGAGGAGGAGTTCAACCTGGCGTCCAACATGCGCGGAATATACCTGCGTTTCCAGCCCAGTCGCATGGACTTGAACGACCTGACGTCGAAGTCGCTGAAGAAGCGTGCCTCGCTCCTCAACGTGAAGGAGTTGGCGGGAATTGAGACCGCGAGTCAGGGGGAGAATGAGGACTAACAGACCCCTCCCCGACAAACCCATCCCCTCCCTTCAAGGGGAGGGGCTAGGGGTGGGGTCTGTAACTCCATTGGCAGTTAGAACAACACTGACCCCACCCCGACCCCTCCCCTACATGGGAGGGGAGGGGCTGCGCAAGGTTCAAGCTAAGAAAACAACCGCATGTAAAATCCGTATCGCTCGGCTTTGCCGCTTTTACAAAGGCGGAACGCCGACTAAAAGAATCCGTAGGCCTTTAAAAACAACCAAATTAACCGAATAATACCATGAAAAACAAAATTGAAACTTGGAAGTTTATCGTGCAGACCATCATCGCCATCCTCACGGCGATCGCCACTAGCCTCGGCGTGGCAAGTTGTATGAATTAGCCCCTCCCTTCCGCTGAACTCCCCTCCCTTCAAGGGGAGGGGCTGGGGGTGGGGTCTGTAACTAAACAATATTCCGCTGATTTCTACGTAGGCACTCCCCTCCCTTCAAGGGGAGGGGCAGGGGTGGGGTCTGTATCTCCATTGGCAGTTAGAACAACACTGACCCCACCCCCGCCCCCTCCCCTACATGGGAGGGGAGGAAAAAAGCGACCCCTCCCCGACCCTCCCAAGGGGAGGGGTCAGAAATAAGAAAGTCTCCCCCTTGGGGAGATTTAGAGGGGGTCGGTTTGCGCCATAGGCGCACCACCTCTCACTTCTCACTTCTCACTTTAAACAACAAAGCAGCGCACCCTGAATAGGTGCGCTGCTTGTTGTTTAGGTGGGGATTATTATTGTTTCCGAACCGGCGGCTTAGAAATTGTAGAAGAAACCGAAACGGAAGGTGTTGATGCCGAAGTCCTCAAGCAGACTGATGTCGTGACGACAGTGGCTGTGAGCAGGTGCGGCAATGTTCCAAGAGAATACGTTGTTGGCCAGAGCCACGATGCTCCAGTTGTCGGTGATGTTGTAGGCAACGCCAGGAACAACATTCAAACCAAAGTTGTTGTTGGCATCAAAGTCGTCAGTCTTAGAAGTGCCAAAGTAAACACCACCATCTACGAAGACCTTGAGCTTGCCGATCTGGGCAAAGTCGTAGCGCAGATAAGGATTAACGGTGATATCTGTTGTGCTAGTTGTGCCAAAGACATTCTCTTCTTTACCATAGCCGTAGTTCAGACGCAGACCGAAGCCCAGCTTGTCGTCCAGCTTCATACCCCACTCAGGAGCGATGTAAAGATCGCGATTGTTGTTACCATCGGTAGAAAGACCTGCGGTACCTCCAACATACATGTCTTGTGCGTTCATAGTTGCGGTTGCAATCATGGCAACCAGAGTCATTACAATCTTTTTCATTGTTAGATAATTTTTTAATTAAACTTAATGGGCCCCTGCCTAGGCAGAAAGGCTGATTGATTATGTTTTCGGCTGCAAAAGTATAAAAAACTTTTCAACGCACAAAAATTTTCTGCTTTTTTTTGCTTTTTCCATCAATTCTTTGTTGTTTTCTTGGCAGTTTCAGTGGAAATACGTATCTTTGCACGTCTAATAAACATTATTGTAATAATGAGCAAACAAATAAAATTCATTGCAGGTCCCTGCGTGATTGAGTCGGCCGAGCTGCTGGATGTAGTGGCAGCGAAACTGGTGGACATCAACAAGCGTCTGGGCACGGACATCATATTCAAGGCCTCGTTTGACAAGGCCAACCGCACTTCGATACGCTCTTTTCGCGGCCCTGGCATAGACAAGGGGCTGCAGATGCTGAGCGACGTGAAGTCGAAATACGGGCTGAAGATACTGACCGACATTCACGAGGCGTGGCAGGCAGAGCCTACAGGCGAGGTGTGCGACGTCATTCAGATACCCGCCTTCCTGTGCAGGCAGACGGATCTGCTGGTGGCAGCAGCAAAGACGGGGCGCACGGTGAACATCAAGAAGGCGCAGTTTCTGGCTGGTCGCGACATGCGCTACCCCGTGGAAAAGGCGCGCGAGGCAGGCGCCGAGGAGGTGTGGCTGACGGAGCGCGGCAACATGATGGGCTACGGCAACCTGGTGGTGGACTTCCGCAACATTGCCGACATGAAAGAGATTGTGCCCACGGTGGTGATGGACTGCACGCACAGTGTGCAGCGCCCTGATGCTGCAGGGGGCAAGACGGGTGGCGACCGTCGCTTCGTGCCCGCCATGGCGCTGGCTGCCAAGGCCTTTGGTGCCACAGGCTATTTCTTCGAGGTGCACCCCACCCCCGACGAAGGTCTGAGCGATGCAGCCAACATGTTGGAGCTGAACAAATTGGAGGGCTTGATAAAGGAGCTCTTGAAGCCCACGGAGGGATAGATTGCCTACGGATTTTACGGATTATACGAATTAAATAAAACGATATGATTACGTTGGTTCGGAGGCTGAAAAAAAATCCGTAAAATCCGTAGGCAAGAAAAAGACCAGCGGAGGGAGAAAAACTCCTACGGATTATACGGATTACACGGATAAAATGAATCGAAATGATTACGTTGAGTTCGTAGACAGAAAAAAAATTCCGTAAAATCCGTAAAATCCGTAGGCAAGAAAAAAAAGAAAAGTTGATATATAAAATATGTATTCGATAGAGGAACTCAAAAAGAGATATGACGAAGCGACCTACAAAATAATAGGTGCAGCGATGGAAGTACATCGCCATCTGGGATGTGGTTTCCTTGAAGCAGTATATGGAGATGCTCTTGCTATTGAGTTTGCAAATCGTAAAATACCATTTGAAAGAGAGAAATTAGTAAATATAAAATATAAAGACGTAACACTAGCACACTACTATGTTGCAGATTTTGTCTGCTTTAACAGCATCGTCGTTGAACTGAAAGCTGTTGCAGAATTGAACAAGACCTTCGACTCGCAGGTGCTAAATTATTTAAATGCCACAGGATATGAAAGCGGACTATTGATTAATTTTGGGGAACTAAGCTTGAAGCATCACAGATTCTTCAATACCTCCAGAAGGAATAACAAGATGGATCCGTAGGGAGAAAAGACCGCCAACGGAGGGATAGACCGCCTACGGATTATACGGATTACACGGATAAAATGAATCGAAATGATGCGTTGAGTTCGTCGGCTGAAAAGAAAATTCGTAAAATCCGTAAAATCCGTAGGCAAGAAAAAAAAAGAAATCCGTAGGCAAAAGAGAGACGAATCGTAACATCCGAAGAAATAAAGAAATGATGACAACGATAGAATATGGAATACAGGCCATCAAAGACGAGGCCGAAGCACTTTTGGAACTGATTCCGAAGATTGACGATAACTTCGAGAAGGCTGTGAACCTGATGTACGACTGCAAGGGAAAGGTGATCGTGACGGGCGTGGGCAAAAGCGGACACATCGGCGCCAAGATTGCCGCCACGCTGTCATCGACAGGCACACCGGCTTTCTTCATCAACCCGCTCGACGTCTATCATGGCGACCTGGGCGTGATGACACATGAAGACGTGGTGGTGGCTATCTCCAACTCTGGCCAGACAGACGAGCTGCTGCGCTTCATCCCCATGGTGCTGCACATGCAGATACCCATCATCGGCATGAGCGGCAACCCGCAGTCGCTGCTGGCCAAATACTCTACGTGCCACCTGAACGTGGGCGTGAAGAAAGAGGCGTGCCCGCTGAACCTGGCACCCACCAGCTCTACCACCGCCACACTGGCCATGGGCGACGCGCTGGCCATCGCACTGATGCAGAAGCGCAACTTCCGTCCGCAGGACTTTGCCCACTTCCACCCTGGCGGCGAACTGGGTAAGCGTCTGCTCACCACGGCGCAAGACGTGATGCGCGAGGACGACCTGCCCATCATCAGCCCTGATATGCATCTGGGCGAAGCCATCATTCTGGTGAGCAAAGGCAAGCTGGGGCTGGGTGTGGCCACGGTGGACGACAAGATCGTGGGCCTCATCACCGACGGCGACATACGTCGCGCCATGGAGCGCTGGCAGGCAGGCTTTATAGACCATACCGTGAGCGACATCATGACACGCGAGCCGAAGACGGTATCGGCAGAGACGAAGATCTCTGAGATACAGAGCATCATGCAGCGCTACAAGATACACTCGGTGCTGGTGGTCAGCGAGGAGCGCCACCTGCTGGGCGTCGTGGATCACTACTCCTGCATGCTATAACACACACACCTAATTTCGATTAGAACTCTATTACTACTATATGAAAGGAATAAGAAAAATCTGCACCACACTGTTGCTGCTGTCTGCACTCCTGCAGACGGCCGCAGCTGCAGAATACCTCTATAAGAAACTGGAGGCAAGAGACGGACTGACCTCGAGCCAGATCAACTGCATCCTGAAGGACGACAGAGGATACATGTGGTTTGGCACGCCTGCCGGCCTCTACCGATACGACGGCTACACGTTTCGCCACTTCCAGAGCGACTCGCAAGACGGATCGTCGCTGCCCGACAGCTACGTGGAGAGCATCCAGGCGGCACTCTCGGGCGACCTGTGGGTGAAGACCTCGGCAGGCTACTGCATCTATCACCCCCAGACGGAGAACTTCGAGCGCGACATGCGACAAGTGTTCAGCAAGCTGGGCATGAAGAGCACTCCCAACATCATCTACATAGACCGCCACAAGAACCTGTGGGGCTATCAGCCTGGCAAGGGCGTGTTCTGCTACGACATGCAGCAGCAGCTGCTCTATGAGTTTGGCTACACCAACGACGCCACTGGCATCCCCCAGGGCGACATCTGCTCCATCGGCGAATGCAACGAGGGCGTCATCCTCGTCTATACCGACGGCCGATTGGTGTGCTGCGACGTCATGGTGAAGCAGCGCGTGGTGTGGAAGAACCAGGACATCGCCCTGCAGCGACTGCGCCACTCGAACACGCTGCGCGTATATACCGACAAGAAAAACATCATCTGGCTCTACGGACAGGGCACCCTGTTCTGCTACGACCGCAAGCTGAACATCTGGGACACGCACATCGGCGACCAGCTGGGACTGACAGGCGGCAATGCCGACTATGCCGTGAGCTCCGTTTACAGCGACAAGAACAAAAACGTGTGGGTGGGCACCAATCGTCACGGCTTGGTGCACATCGACGCCGTGAGCCACACCATAGAGCCCGTACAGCTGAAGAGCATGTCGCCCATGCGACGCATCAACGACAACATGGGCGTGAAGAGCGTCTATATAGACAACACAGGACTGCTCTGGATAGGCACCGCCAAGGCTGGTGTGGCCTATATCGGCGAGAAAATCTATAAGTTCCAGTCGGAGCTCATCGGCGACGTCACCGCCATGGCGCAGGATGCCAACGGAAAGGTGTGGTATGGCACCAGCGACAACGGCCTGATTGACTACGACGGACGTCTGGCCAGCATGAAGGTGTCGGCAATGGCCTACACCAACGACGGAAGCCTGTGGGTGGGCTCGAAGCAAAACGGACTGACGCGCATCTTCAACAACACGGCCATCATCTACTCTACGGCCAACGACAGCATCCGCAAAACGCTGATTGATGATCACATCAACGACCTGTGCACGGATAAGAGCGCCAACCTCTGGATAGCCACCGACGGCGGTTTGCAGATGTACAACCCACGCATGAACCAGTTCTCTAACTACACCAAGGAGAACGGAAAGCTGAAGACCAACTCCATCACCTCGCTCTTCTACGCCTCGAGAAACCGCCTGCTGATAGGCTCCTCGGAGGGCGTCTTCATCATGAACATCTCTACAGGCGAGATGACCCACCTGGTGGGCAATCAGAGCAGCATCGTGAAGTTCACCAACAACTATATCACGGACATCTTCGAGGACTCCAGAAAACTGTTGTGGATAGGCACACGCGAGGGCGTGAACGTGCTCGACATGGAGACCGACAACATGACGCAGATCACAGAGAAGATAGGTCTCTGCAACAACAACATCTGCGGCATCACCGAAGACAAGCACCACAACATCTGGATCACCACCAGCAATGGCGTCTGCCGCATCGTCATACAGCGAGATCACGAAGAGGGCACGTTCAACTACGGTCTCTATAACTACGACCACAACGACGGATTGCAGAGCGACGAGTTCAACCCTGGTGCCATACTGACGCGCACCGACGGCGAAGTGGTGATGGGCGGACTCTACGGCATCAACATGGTGCGACCAAAGACTAAGGGCGACACTGAATCGCTGCCACAGGTCATGCTGACACAGCTGTTTATCGGCGACGAGGAGATACTCACAGGACATGAGTACGACGGCAACGTGCCACTGACCAGTGCGCTCAACGAGATAAGCCGACTCTCGCTGAAGAGCAGTCAGAACACATTCACCATCAAGTTTGCCGGCGGCAACTACAACCAGAGTGAGCGCCTGCAGTTCATGTACTGGATGGAAGGACTGGATCACGACTGGAAAAACGGTGACGCACTGAAACATGGCGTCACCTTCACCGACCTGCCCAGCAAGACATACATCCTGCACGTGAAGGCCATGAATGCCGACGGACAGATCAGCGACCAGGAACGCGTGCTGAAGATCACCATCGAGCGCCCCTGGTACCTGCAGTGGTGGATGCTCATCATCTACGCACTCTTGCTGGCGAGCATCGTCTTCATCTGGCGCAAGGGCTGGAACGTGCTGAGGGCCTTGTGGGTGAAGAAGCACGCCATCCTCAGAGAACTGGCCGTGCAGCGCGACGAGATCAAGGCTGCCAGCGACGACCTGCGTCAACCCATGTCGCGCATGACCTCTATCATCATGAACCTGGCCGAACTGGACAGCACGCCCGAGGAGCGCGAACAGCTCAACGCCCTGCACTCGCAGATGCTGACCGTCATCACGCGCGTCAGCGACATGCAGCTGGCACTGGAGCATCCTGAGGAGAAGGCACAGCAGGTGGTGAACAAGAACTTCGAGCTGGGCACCATCTCCGATCAGCTTTCGCTGCCTGAAATGGTAGAAGAGGAACTGACCTCTGAGATCAGACCCACGCAGGATCTGCCCACGTCTAAGTTCCGCATCTCTTTCGTGGACGACAATCCTGAGTTTATCAAGTTCATCAACAACCGCCTGCGCTACATCTACGACTTCCACCCCTACGACAACGTGAGGAAGGCTCTGGCCGACATCGAGGTGGTGCAACCAGACTTGATTGTGTGCAAGCAGGATATGCCCGAGATGAGCGGCAGCGAACTCTGTAATCAGATCAAGATGCACCACACGATGAACAAGATCAAGTTCATACTGATGACAGACATGAAGTTGTCGTACAACGAGATGATGAACCAAAACATCACGATGGCTGCCGACGACTATCTGCCTAAGCCCTTCAATCTGAATGAGGCCGTGATGCGCATCAACAAGTTGCTGGGCATCGGACCTATCGAGCTCGACTCTAACCTCATCGAGGGTGCCGAGACGCGCATGCTGGAGGGGCGCAACTCTAGTATGACCACCGCCACCGAGAGTGCCGACTACGAGACGGCTAGCAAGCATGTGGACATCGACGACGAGCTGAAGACGGTGTCTATTGCCGTGCGCAATCACCACGTGGAAGGCAGCGACGATGCCTTCATCATGGGCAACGAGCAGGAAGACGACAGCATGACCTACAACATTGACCGACAGCTGATCAGAAGCATCGAGCAGTATGTGCAACAGAACATGAGTCGCGGCACGATCAATCTTGAGGAAATGGCTGCCGCAATGGGAATGGGCATGAAGCCCTTCTTCCAGAAGGTGCGCGACATCACAGGAAAGACGCCTGCCGAGGTGGTGCGCGACCTGCGACTGAAGAGTGCCTGCGTACTGCTGCAGCGCACTAATATCAACATGAGTGAGCTGGCATCCAACATCGGTATTCCCACTGCCGAGCACTTTATTAATATGTTTAAAGAACGATTCGGTATCTCACCATCAGAGTACCGCATGAAATACAGACAATGACAAACAGACTCACAGGCATAAAGACGAGAGGCCTCATCATGGTGGCACTCGCCTTTTGCTTTTCTACAGCACAAGCACAGCAGAGCGGCACGTCTTCAGACTCTCTCATCTACCAGCAGCTGAAGGACTACGGCATCCGCTTCTCTCACGACAACAGCATCAAGGTGATTATGTCTGGGCAGGAGAAGTTCGACTGCTTGTTTCAGGACATACGCCAGGCGCGCCACAGCATCCATCTGGAGTATTTCAACTTCAGAAACGACTCGATAGCCATGCTGCTCTTCGACATCCTGAAAGAGAAACGACGCGAGGGTGTGGAGGTGCGTGCACTGTTTGATGCCTTTGGCAACGACTCCAACAATCAGCCCCTGCTGAAAAAGCACGTAGAAGCGCTGCGCAGCGACTCAATAGATATCTGGGAGTTTGACCCCATCAGGTTCCCCTGGGTGAACCACATCTGGCCGCGTGATCATAGGAAAATAGTAGTCATCGACGGCAAGATAGCATACACTGGAGGCATGAACGTGGCCGACTACTACATCAAAGGCACAGAGCAGGTGGGGGCCTGGCGCGATATGCACTGCCGCATAGAGGGCAACACCGTCAACGACCTGCAGCATATCTTTGCCAAGATTTGGAAGAAGACTACCCAGGAGGATATCAGCCAGAAGGCGGAATACTTTCGTGGTGAGGATGCTGGCAACAAATGTATTGGAATAGTGAACCGTGAGCCTCGCACCACCAACGACGTGATGCGCTATTTCTACGTCAACGCCATCGACGACGCCCAAGACTCAATACGCATCATCAACCCCTACTTCACCCTGCGCCCCTGCATCACGAAAGCGCTGAAAAGGGCCATCAAGCGCGGCGTGAAGGTGGAACTGATGATATCGGCCAAGAGCGACATCCCCCTGACGCCCGACTGTGCTTTCTACAACATGCATCGCATGATGAAGAAAGGGGCCCATGTGTGGCTCTACCAACCAGGCTTCCACCACTCTAAGATCATGATGGTAGATGGGAAGTTCTGCACCATAGGCAGCACCAATCTTGACGCACGCAGCCTTCGCTTCGACTACGAAGAGAATGCTGTGATCATCGACAAGGAGACCACCCGTGAGCTGGACCATATGTTTGACAGAGACAAGCAGGAAAGCGTCTATATGACAAAGGAGGTGTGGAACGAATTCCGCACCCCCTGGCAAAAGTTTCGTGGATGGTTCGCCTATCTGCTCAGCCCACTCCTTTAATCGCAATCAGTGTCCCACGCAGATGGTATCTAGCATCAGGTGCACTTCTGCATCGCCGATGCCCATCGCGGCGATGAGCTCTTCTTCGTACTTAAACTCTCGCTCGAAGTCCACATGCTTTTCATTCAAAGCACGGAAAATGCTGGAAGCATCCAGTGGCTTTCCCTCGAACCATAGGCAATAGCCATAGTTCAAGGTGTCTTGTACGTTGGGCGTCTCAGTGGTGAGCAACTGCGAGAATATCTTTTCCGCCTGGTCAAACTTGCGATTGACGGTGAGGCCCCATGCGAAGACGCGCTGTATCTCGACGTCGTCAGGATAAAGATAAGACAACTTATAAAGCAGTTTCATGGCCTCCTCATAGCGCTTCACGTGAATGAGGCACACGGCATCGTTGAGCTGATAGCCCTTGTTGTCAGGATGCTCTACCAGCAGATCCTCGTATATCTTCATCGCGCCCTCATAGGCTCCCTCTGAGAAATAGGCTCTGGCCAGGGCTGCCATCGCCCTTTCATCGTGTGGCTTCAGGCTGAGCGCCATCTGATACTGGTAGGAGTTGATGCGATCAAAGTGGCGCAAGATGCTGCCCTTCAACATATAGAACTGATAGTCGCGCAACGTTTCACTGCAGTTTTCCAACACGCTCTGGGCCTCCTTATAGTAATGATGCTTCACCATGAAGGCGGCCACCTCTACGAAATGGCTCTCCAGCGGCGTGTCCCTGAACAACTTATTGCCAAAGAAGGCATACTCTATAAGACTGGCGTCTGACGAGAATGGATTCTGGAATTCGTTGCGATAAGGGAAGAGCATGAAGAAACGATAGAGATTCTGCAGATAGAGTCGGCGAATGAAAGCAGGATTGCGCTTCTCCTCCTCAGCGATTTGTCCGCCTAGGATCACAGCAGAAGCCTCGCCTTCGTTGATCATCTTCAGCATGTCACCAGGCAGGCGCTGATACACCTGGTCGAAAGCCAACACGAAGGAATAGAGGTCGCTGTCGCAGAAGGCACTCACCTTGATGAGGTTGTGCAGCACGCTCTTGGCCTTTGAGTTGTTCCATATCTGACTGATCGTGGGATGCTGCGGATAGAAAGGCATGAACCAGTTGAGTACATCATTGAAGAACGGGAAGCGCTTCATCTGAGAGAAACCACTGAAGAAGATGTCTGAACCCTGCTTCTGCATGTCTATCATCTTCTGCATGCTCATCTCCATGCGCTCCATATTCTGCTCGGCAGCATCAGGATGCAAGATGTCTTCCAGGGTGTCGTCTTCTTTCTGCTCTACCCCATGACGCGTGATGCGCAGATTATTGCCTGCCATCAGGTCGGGCATGATCTCGTTTTGTATCTTCTTGCTGTCGCTCTCTACATCCATGCAGTACAGCATCTGCATCTGCAACTCGGTGATCTCCTTGCAGCACTTCTCGTCGCTGCACACCTCGCGAATCACATCCTTCATCTCTGTATAGAGTAACGCACGCTCGGCATTCATTGAGAGCACCCATCCCACGAGGGCACGCTGGCGCAGTCGTTCGTCGGTGGCCTTCTGATAGACATGCATCAAGACCTTGAACTTGTTAGGTCCGAATGCATTCATAGCAGATATGGTGATGGCACTCACAATCAACTGCTGGTCGTTGATATCTATCGTAGGCGACAGCAGGATATCTTCGAAAGCGTCTGCCAGACAATCTTTCCACAGGCGTGAAGTCAGGATATAGTCGAAGAGGTCGTGCATCAGGTCCTGATGCTCCTGATAGATTAGGTCGAGCTTTGCCTGACGCGTATGTGGGGGTTCCAGTTCCAGAACAGTTATCGTAGAAACAAACGTTTCGAGATCGTGTTTCAGATTAGACATAGCCCAATCTTTTCTGATCTGGCGTGGGCGATTATACAGGGAATTCAAGAAAGAGCTATTGCGAATGCGCTGGTGTATCATCACATTCACAGTGAGCATATACAGACGGCGCAG
Source organism: Xylanibacter brevis ATCC 19188 (assembly GCF_000621725.1). Classification (GTDB taxonomy): domain Bacteria; phylum Bacteroidota; class Bacteroidia; order Bacteroidales; family Bacteroidaceae; genus Prevotella; species Prevotella brevis. The sequence continues at coordinate 159,653 of NZ_JHXM01000008.1, read as the reverse complement.
CAACTTGTCGTACAGTTCTGCACGTTTGGTATCGGCAAACCCTCGTTGCCAGTATTCTGCCATCAACTGATAGTCAGACCTGATGCCAGACAGTATCTCCATATCGCGCATGCCGGTGTGCGATAGCAGATAATTCTCAAGTTCGTCAATGGCTTTACCTAATCGTCGATTCTCGATAAGTCCGATAATCGCATTTAGAGTTTCATTTTGTTGCATTGTTTTTGGTTTGTTGGTTTAGGTTTCGATTCAACCAGTCTTTTGCTTTCTTTACATCGGCATCGCGAGGAGGCGTGATGTGATGATAGGTCAAGTTGGCTGGCAGCGAATCGCAGATTGTCTCGTCTGTAAGACAATACTGAGTGATTATAGTTTTGTAGTTTTTTAGTCCTTTAGTATTGAGTGAGTCGCACGCCATATTATAGGCCTTTACAAAGGCTTTCATCTGGCGCTGACGCATGGTGTCTTGTTGAACAATGGGATTAAAGGCCATCACGCCGAGTTGTATGTCAAGGTCGCGACTGTCAAACAGCTGGCGATGCTTCTTATTGTGTGCCTCTGTTGCCATTGGCTCTGGCAAGAAGAGGGCGTCCATCACGCCATTACGCAGCATATCCATGCGCACTGTCACGTCGTTGACCTGCACGCGAAAAACATACTCTGACTTGAGTTTGAGGCTGTCCACCAGGTAGTCGATCAGGAAATCCGTACCTGAATAGCGCGTCATAGCCACCATCTTGTCTTCCAACTGCTTCAGGCGGGCAATACGAGCCGTGCGACTCGTGATGAGTTTCCAATAGAGGGTCGTGGAGGAAACATAATCCAGGGGAGTGCCTTTCAGCCTCAGATGCTCTGCTCGCACCAAGTCGGTGACAAGTCCCTCTACCCTTCCTCGCTGGAAGGCTGTGTCTTGATCCATCTGAGCCGTATAGCTAAGTAATCGAACATCTACACCTTCACGCTGGAACATGCCATGAGCCTCAGCAAGAAACAGCGGCATACAATCGAGAGTTGGCATCACGGCTATCTTCAAAGCCAGCGAATCCTCCCTCATCTTCTGCAGCAAAGCCTCTTGCTCAATTTGTTGTTTTTCTTCGGTAGAAGACGAACAAGCATAAACCAACATGATTGCTAGTATATATATATAGGTGTATTTCATCACTTATTTCGATTTTGTCGCAAAAGTAAATATTTTCTTTGATACTACGAAATAAATGTGTAACTTTGTAGCATAAAAAAAACTTAAAAACCAGATGAGTAAAGGAAAAACTGCTTATGTCTGTTCCAATTGCGGACAGGAGTCGGCTAAATGGATTGGCAAATGTCCTGCATGTGGGCAATGGAACACGTTTAAGGAAATCAAAATAGAGTCTGACAGCAGTCGTTCTACGGCCACCTCGATAGCCGCACAAGCGGGCCACGCACTGAGAAACAACCGTGTGCAGCGTCTTCGCGACATCAGTAGTCACGATGACCCGCGCATCGATATGCACGACGAAGAGCTGAACCGTGTGCTGGGCGGTGGCTTGGTGCCTGGCTCTATCGTGCTTCTTGGCGGTGAGCCAGGCATCGGCAAATCTACCCTTTCGCTACAGACGGCCCTGAACATGCCTGAGAAACGAATCCTATATGTCAGCGGTGAAGAAAGTGCTCATCAGTTAAAGATGAGAGCAGAGCGTATTCCTCACAAAGATATTGACAATTTCCTTATCCTTTGCGAGAACTCACTGGAGCATATCTTTGAACATATCAAGGAAGAAAAACCCGAGTTGGTGATCATTGACTCTATACAGACGATAGCCACCGACGAGGTAGAATCGAGTGCGGGTTCCATTGCGCAAGTAAGGGAGTGCGCATCCTCTTTGCTACGCTTTGCCAAGACCAGCGGCGTGCCCGTCATCCTCATTGGACACATCACCAAAGAGGGAACACTGGCTGGTCCTAAGATATTGGAACACATTGTGGACACGGTCGTACAATTTGAGGGTGATCAGCACTACATGTACCGCATCTTGCGAAGCATTAAGAATCGATTTGGAAGTACCTCGGAACTAGGCATTTATGAAATGCAGCAAACAGGACTCAGGCAGGTAAGTAATCCCTCAGAACTTCTCCTCACGCAAGACCACGAAGGCCTCTCTGGAATTGCCATTTCCAGTGCTATCGAAGGCGTCAGACCTTTCCTCGTAGAGACCCAAGCGCTGGTATCATCTGCTGCCTACGGCACACCACAGCGTTCTGCCACAGGCTTTGACCAGCGCCGTCTGAACATGCTCTTAGCAGTGCTCGAAAAGCGCGTTGGATTCAAACTGATGCAGAAGGACGTGTTCATTAATATTGCCGGTGGACTTCGTGTCACAGACCTCGCCATGGACCTCTCGGTGATTGCCGCCATACTGAGCAGTAATGTTGACACGCCGATAGAGAGCGGATGGTGTATGGCGGGCGAAGTAGGACTAAGTGGAGAGGTGCGCCCTGTGAACCGAATTGAGCAGCGAATAGCAGAAGCCGAGAAGTTGGGATTCTCGCATATGATCATACCCAAATACAACATGCAGGGCATCAACCCCAAGAAATACAAAATAGAACTTCACCCCGTACGCAAGGTTGAAGAAGCCCTGAGAGCTCTCTTCGGATAGCTCTACGCACGGCATGATAAGGAAAGAAAAACAAGTTTTCTTTTTGCGTTTCATGCTTTTTTTGTATCTTTGCACCAAAATTAAACAGATAACACTAATATCAAAAAGAAGATTATGTCCAATCAGCATTCCCTTGTCGGATCGAAAATCAAAAGCATCCGAGAAACTAAGAAACTCTCACTTGAAGAGATTGCAGAACGTAGTGGTCTGAGCAACGACCAGATTATCGCTATTGAAAACAATGAAAACCTACCATCGCTGGGACCGTTAATCAAGATTGCACGTGCACTAGGTGTGAGACTAGGCACTTTCATGGATGACAACGACGCAATAGGCCCTGTAGTATGCCGTGCCAAAGACCGCGAACAGGAGACGAGCATTAGCTTCTCTAACGGAACGACTGATGCACGCAAACATATGGAATATCACCCATTGGCCAAGCAGAAGGCTGGCCGCCACATGGAGCCATTTATTGTAGATATTCAACCTAGCGAGGAGAAAGAATTCATTTCATCTGCCCACGAGGGCGAGGAGTTTATCTTCGTCATGCAGGGAGAAATAGAGATTGACTACGGCAAAGAGAAATACACGCTGAAGGAAGGCGACAGCATCTACTACGACTCCATCGTGAAGCACCACATCCACGGTGCTGAAGGCAAAGCCGCAAAAATCATGGCTATAGTTTATATTCCTTTCTAAACATAGATAAAGGATGAGCAACGTAAAATTAGACATGGCAGGCAGACCCCTGCCAGACAGAACATATCCTGCCGAAACAGGCAGCACTGGTTATACCCTCTCTGAACGCACGTTGGGACAGTGGCTCGAGCACTGGGCCGAGACAACCCCCGACAAGGAGTATATCGTTTACTCTGACCGCGACCTGCGCTTCACCTGGAGCCAGTTCAACGAGCGCGTCGATAATCTGGCCAAAGGCCTCATCTCTATTGGCGTCAAGAAAGGTTCGAACGTAGGTATCTGGGCTACCAACGTACCCGATTGGCTCACGTTCCTTTATGCCACCGCCAAGATTGGTGCCGTACTGGTAACCGTGAACACGAACTACAAGCAGAACGAGTTGGAATATCTTTGCAAAGACTCTGACATGGAGGTGCTTTGCATCACCGATGGCACATGGGATTGTAACTACGTGGACATGACCTACACGATGCTTCCCGAGTTGAAGACCTGCGAACGCGGCCATCTGAACAGCGAACGCTTCCCCTACCTGAAGAATGTGGTATATATTGGTATGGAGAAATATCGCGGTATGTACAACACTGCCGAACTGCTATTGCTGGGACAAAACGTTGAGGACGACACACTCAACGAGATGAAGAAGAACGTGAACTGTCACGACGTGTGCAACATGCAGTACACCAGCGGCACCACGGGATTCCCTAAGGGTGTCATGCTGACCCACTATGGCATTGCCAACGACGGCTACTTCACGGGCGAGAACATGGGATTCACACAGGACGACAAGCTCTGCGTATGCGTGCCCTTGTTCCACTGTTTCGGCGTTGTGCTGGCTACGATGAACTGCTTAACCCACGGTTGCACCGAGGTGATGGTAGAGAAGTTTGACCCACTGGTGGTTCTTGCTTCTATTCACAAAGAGCGTTGTACTGCCGTTTATGGCGTGCCCACGATGTTTATCGCAGAGCTCAACCACCCCATGTTCGACATGTTCGACCTCTCTTGTCTGCGCACAGGCATCATGGCAGGCTCTCTCTGCCCCATCGAACTGATGAAGCAGGTATCCGAAAAGATGTATATGACCATCACCAGCGTTTATGGTTTGACAGAGTCTTCGCCAGGTATGACGCAGACCTGCCTGAACGACACCTTCGAACAGCGCTGCACCACCGTAGGTCGCGACTTCCCATTCGTTGACGTCAAAGTGCTTGACCCAGAAACTGGCGAAGAGTGCCCCGTAGGTGTACAGGGAGAGATGTGCTGTAAGGGTTTCAACGTGATGAAGGGCTACTACAAGAACCCACAAGCCACAGCCGAGGTTATCGACAAAAACGGTTACCTGCATTCTGGCGACCTGGGCGTGAAAGACGAACAAGGATTCTACAAGATCACTGGTCGCATCAAGGATATGATTATCCGTGGCGGCGAGAACATCTACCCACGCGAAATCGAAGAGTTCCTCTACCACATGCCAGGCATCCGCGATGTGCAGGTGGCTGCTGTTCCCTCGAAGAAGTATGGCGAGGCCGTTGGTGCCTTTATCATCCTTGAAGAGGGTGCCAAGATGACTGCAGAAGACGTCCAGTTGTTCTGTCGCGGCAAGATTGCCCGCTATAAGATTCCAAAGTACGTATTCTTCATTGACAAGTTCCCACTGACGGGCTCTGGCAAGATCCAGAAGTTCAAGTTGAAGGAGATGAGTTTGGAACTCTGCAAACAACAAGGCATTGAAGTAATATAAATATGAATATCATTGAGAAATATTTCCCTAATCTGACATCAAGGCAGCTAGAACAACTAGCTGCCCTTGATGCTCTTTATCACGAATGGAACGAAAAGATTAATGTCATCTCGCGCAAAGACATCGACAATCTCTACGAGCACCACGTGCTTCACTCCCTGGCTATCGCGAAGTTCATTGGCTTCAAACCAGGTTCAGAGATTCTCGACTTTGGCACAGGTGGCGGTTTTCCTGGTGTTCCCCTAGCCATCTTGTTTCCTGAATGTCAGTTTAAACTGATAGATGGAACTGGCAAGAAAATACGTGTGGCACAGGAAGTCTGCCAGGCTATTGGTTTGGACAACTGTCATCCTGAACATCTGCGTGGCGAAGACGAAAAGGGCAAGTACGACTTCGTGGTAAGCAGAGCCGTGATGCCCCTACCCGACTTGATGAAAATCGTGAAGAAGAACATCTCCACCAATCAGCGGAACGCCATGCCCAATGGCGTCATCTGCCTCAAAGGAGGTGACCTTCAGGCTGAGAGCCGTCCGTTCCGCAGAATCGTTCAAACGATGGAACTGACCCAGTACTTCCAAGAAGAGTGGTTCAAAGAAAAGCATTGCATCTATGTTCCAGTTTGACATCAAGACCTTCGTCGTCAATCCTCTACAGGAGAACTGCTACATTGTCAGTGATGAAAGCAAGGAGTGCGTCATCATTGACTGTGGCGCTTTTTTCGAAGAAGAGCGCAATGCTATTGTCGACTACATCCGTCATCAAGAACTGAAGCCCATCCATCTGCTCTGCACACATGCACATTTCGATCATGTGTTTGGAGCGGGAACTATCTATCAGCACTTTGGCTTAAAACCCAAGATGCACCATGACGACGAGTTCCTGTATCTTGCAACCAACGAGCAAACCACAGCCATGATGGGCGCCTCCATCAACCTGCAGGTACCACCTGTAGGAGCATTTCTGAATGATGGCGACATCATCCGTTTTGGCAATCACCAACTAAGGGTTCTTCACGTGCCGGGCCACTCGCCAGGTGGCGTGCTGTTCTACTGCGAAGAGGAAAAGGTTGCATTCTCTGGCGACACACTCTTCAGGATGAGCGTAGGACGTACCGACCTACAGCGCGGTTCATGGACAGAACTGATGAACAGCATGCATCGCATCGTTGACAAACTTCCTGAAGACACCATCGTCTATACAGGACACGGCCCAAAGACAATCATCCGTGATGAACTAAGCATGAATCCTTATCTTAAATAAAACAATAAACATCATGACTACTGGCTATATTTTAAACATCTTCATTGCAGCACTATTAGGCGGTGCCATCGGTTTCGAACGCGAATACAGATCAAAGGAAGCCGGCTTCCGCACCCATTTCCTCGTAGGACTTGGCAGCGGACTTTTCATGGTACTCTCACTTCACGGTTTCGATGATTTTGTAGGCATACAAGGCATACAACGCGACCCAAGCCGTATTGCAGCTCAGGTCGTCAGCGGCATTGGCTTTATTGGAGCCGGCACCATCATCTTTCAAAAGAACGTCGTAAAAGGACTCACCACAGCTGCTGGTCTTTGGGTGACATCAGCCATTGGTATGACAGCAGGTACAGGCATGTATGCCGTTGCCGCCACAGCAACAGCAATGGTACTTGTTTGTTTGGAGGCTGTCGATTTCATTCACCATAAAGTATTCAAGCATCCCTATGATGAAGAAAATAAGGAAGAGTAAATCCTCTTCCTTACTAACACCTATAAGAACGTCAATTCTTATTTATGTAACACCTAAAGAACTCCGTTCTTATTTATGGAATACCCAAAGAACTCCGCTTTTATTTATATTTCTGAATAAAGCCCTCTGCCTGCGTATCGCCAAGTTCCTTTGCTTTCTGCAAGTTTGCGATACCTTCTGCTTTCTCTCCCTTCAAGCATTGAGACAAACCAAGAAACAGATAGCCATCGCTATAGTCGGGTTGCAACTGAATAAGTGCTTTCGACGTAGTTATCGCGTCATCATACATACCTACACGCACTAAAAGTGACGCTTTTTCAGCATAATAGAACTCATTTTGAGGTGCCAATTCTATAGCTTTTTCTATATCATTCAAGGCCTGTTGAAACAGTCTTCCGCCCACTTCCGCCTGATAACGGATATAATAGAAATTGTCGTTCAGCTGGCTCTTCATCAACTGCTCATAGTCGTTCAGGTCAGCAACAGCGTCACGAAAACGATTTGCTTGAAGTCTTACCTGCGCACGAACCAACAGATATGGCGCAGCTTCCTTCAGCAAAGGACGACTGAATTGTGCCACACAACTATCAAGCAATGCTTGCTGTGCAATACTGTCATTCAGCTTCGCCTTACACTGAGAAGCCATAAAGAACAAATCGGCAGAACGAACAGACGAATCAAACAACGACTGATACAAATCATAAGCCTCGGCATACTTATCTTGAGCAAATAGTATGGTACCCTTCTGATACAAGTAATTCGGCTGTGGAGATAATTCATAGGCCCTATTGATATCCTGCAGGGCCTCATCAAAATGACCGTACGAATAGGACTGCTGGGCTCTGCTCACATAACCATCTGGTTCCTTAGGAAACTGAGTCAAGAAGTCGGAGATAACAGTAGCAAATGTCAACGAGTCCTGTGCACCAGCCATGAGCAACATCAACTGCGCCTGGTTTAAGTCATCCGGTATAGCTTTCTTGATATGTACTGCACGCAAGGCAGGATCATTAAGCCCCAGACCTGTCAACTTCAATTGTTCGGCAAAGGCTGCACCAACGGCATAGGCCAGCGTATCACCTTCGCTATTCTTGGGTTGTATCAATCCTAAGACCTTACCACTTTCATCCACCAACGGACACCCAACCAGATCTAAAGGCGACTGAAGCGACATCGTGAAGTATGTGTAATCCGTATTAAACGTCTCAGTCTTCAGAATCTTCGTCTGCACCAGCGATTTTGCCCCTTTATAAGGCAATATCCAGCAAGGACTATTCAGTGCGGGATTAGCAGTAGCCAGCTCTACGGATTGCGACTTCTTAATAGTCACACGAAACTTAATCACATCATAAGTCTCGTTGGCTCCAAGTATCTTCTCCACCTCCCATTCTTTTCCAGATTCATCAATAGCTACTGCCTTAGCTGCATTTTTGAAAGGGGCATAGCTACTGATAGCCTCGCCATGCTCTCCCACAAAAAAGCCACTGGTACTGCCCAGCAGTTCTCCATCGGCAGAGAATGTCTTAAGCGTAAACACCGCTTTCGACATTTTCTTAGTCCATGAGGGTTGACCTGCCAATACAGTGAAGCTAAAACAAAAGAATAATATGATTGAAAATGAAAACTTCTTCATCTTTTAAGTGCTTTATATATGATTATTTAGTTTAACTTATCTTCAGTAGCTGACGAGCATTTTCAATGGCTGCCGAACTGATATCACTACCACTAAGCATTTGAGCAATTTCATTAATACGCTCATCATTTGTGAGACGCTGCATGTGACTCTTTGTGCCGCTGTCGGTTTCCTCCTTATAGACCTTATAATGAGCACAACCTTTTGCTGCAATCTGTGGCAAGTGCGTAATGCTGATAACTTGACGACCATTCTGTCCCATATCCGACATTATTTGTGCCATCTGTTCCGCAATTTTTCCACTAACACCCGTATCCACCTCATCAAAGATAATGGTTGGCAATTTCACCACACCACTAATCATAGCCTTCAACGAAAGCATCACACGGGCAATCTCACCACCTGAAGCAACCTGCGCGATGGGCAACAAAGGTGTTGAAGAGTTGGCGCTAAAGAGAAATGCCACACGATCCTGACCCTTTGGCCCCAAATCTGCCTTATCGATTTGAATTTGAAACGTGACACGCGGCATCCCCAACAATTGCAAACTTGCAATCATCTTTTTGTAGATAAGATGAGAAGCCTCCAAACGTTTCTTAGTCAACTTCTCTGCAATTTCTGTGGCGTCATTGCGCTCTTTCTGCAAGCGTTGTTCTAATGAAGTCAGCGCATCATCACTATTATCGATGGCATCCAGCTGACATTTCAGCTTATCGCGCTGAGAGATCAGTTCGCCGATAGTCTCCACACGATATTTCTTCTCCAAATCATAGATTTTGTCCAATCGTGTGTTTACCTGATCGAGTTCTGCAGGATCGAAATCCACATCCTCCAGTTGTCCACTAACATCCGATGCAACATCTTTAGCTTCGATATAACATGAATTTAAGCGCTCTGCCAAATCTTTTAACTCCGGCAACACATGCTCTATGGAATGCAGAGAAGACGCAGCCTTACGCAAGGCACCGACAGCACCTGTAGCCTCATTCATCAACAAGGTATCCGTCTCATAGAGAGCCTGTTTAATATCCTCAGCATGCGTCATGCGCTCCTGTTTCTGCTCCAACTCATCTTGCTCACCATCAACGAGCCCGGCCGCATCAAGTTCATTAAACTGAAAACGCAGAAAGTCCACCTGTTGTTGATTACGCGCAATCTCCTGACGCATATCTTCAAGTTCACGCTCGGTTGCATGCATCTTCTCGTAGCTTTCACGATAATGAGCTATAAGTGCCTCATCATCTGCCACAATATCAATCACTTCAAGTTGGAAATCCTGTTTTCCCAAAAGCAAATTCTGATGCTGAGAATGCACATCCACGAGTTGATCACCCAACTCCTTCATCAAGGAGAGTGCCACTGGTTCGTCATTAATGAAAGCACGACTTTTTCCGGCAGCTGTCAGTTCGCGTCGAACTATCGTATCTTCAGCATCATATTCTATGTCATTCTGTTCGAAAAAAGCCTCCATCTGATAACGAGACAAATCGAAATGAGCTTCAATCACACATTTTTCGGCTCCTTGTTTGATAGACTTTGAGTCTGCACGCTGTCCAAGAAGAAGACCGATGGCGCCCAGGACAATACTCTTACCTGCACCAGTCTCACCGGTTATGACCGAGAAGCCCGACTCAAAGTTAATGTCAAGTTGGTCAATTAACGCATAGTTTTTTATGTATAACTGTTTCAGCATGTTACTTTTTCATTTTGCTTTGCAAAGATACTACTTTTTTATTGGTAATAAGCAAATGCTATCCGTTTTTATGATAATTTGGCAATAAAAAAACTACCTAAATGTAGGTAATCTCAAAAAATATCAGTACCTTTGCAGCACGATACACATATTTTATTATAAAATAGGTTACAATGATTTATTCTAAGGAAGTTGAAAACATGTGCGTTGTGGCAAAAGGCCCCAACCACGGTCCTGCCCCCATCCCCGAAGAGGGTAAGTGGATTCAGGCCAAAGAGATCAAGGACATTTCGGGCTATACCCATGGTATTGGCTGGTGCGCTCCTCAGCAGGGTGCCTGCAAACTGAGCCTGAACGTTAAGGACGGTGTTATTCAGGAAGCTCTCGTTGAGACCATCGGTTGCACAGGTATGACTCACTCTGCAGCTATGGCTTCTGAGATTCTGCCTGGTAAGACTATCCTCGAGGCTCTGAATACCGACCTCGTTTGCGATGCTATCAACACCGCTATGCGCGAGTTGTTCCTGCAGATCGTATACGGACGCACACAGAGTGCTTTCTCTGAGGGCGGTCTGGTTATTGGTGCTGGTCTGGAAGACCTGGGTAAGGGTCTGCGTTCACAGACAGGTACTCTCTACGGTACAGTTGCTAAGGGCACACGCTACTTGGAGCTGACCGAGGGTTACATCACCAAGCAGTTCCTGGACAAGGACAATCAGGTTTGTGGCTACGAGTACGTACACCTGGGCAAGATGATGGAAGCCATCAAGGACGGCATGGACGCCAACGAGGCTGTGAAGAAGTTCACTGGTTCTTATGGTCGTACCACTGCTGAGCAGGGAATTGTTAAGGCTATTGACCCACGTAAAGAGTAAGGAGGACAGAAATTATGATTAGAAAAGTATCATTCGAGAGCTACGAGCGTCGCATCAACCAGGTGCTGGCTGCTCTGAAGGAGAACGGCATCAATAGCATTGAAGAGGCTAACGAGATTTGCGAGAAGGCTGGCGTTGATCCATACCAGATGTGTGAAGAGACCCAGCGTATCTGCTTCGAGAACGCAAAATGGGCATATGTATGCGGTGCTGCCATCGCTATCAAGAAGGGTGTAAAGAGCGCTGCCGAGGCTGCCGAGGCTATCGGTATCGGTCTGCAGAGCTTCTGTATCCCCGGTTCTGTTGCCGACGACCGTAAGGTTGGTTTGGGCCACGGTAACCTGGCTGCCCGTCTGCTCCGCGAGGAGACTGAGTGCTTCGCATTCTTGGCTGGTCACGAGTCATTCGCTGCTGCCGAGGGTGCCATCAAGATTGCAGAGAAGGCAAACAAAGTTCGTAAGAAGCCTCTTCGCGTTATCTTGAACGGTCTTGGTAAGGACGCTGCTATGATCATCAGCCGTATCAACGGTTTCACATACGTACAGACTCAGTTCGACTACTACACCGGTGAGGTTAAGGTCGTTAAGGAAGTTGCTTACTCTGATGGTCCTCGTGCCAAGGTTAAGTGCTATGGTGCTGACGATGTTCGTGAGGGTGTAGCCATCCTGTGGAAGGAGAACGTTGATGTATCAATCACTGGTAACTCAACCAACCCAACCCGTTTCCAGCACCCCGTAGCTGGTACCTACAAGAAGGAGCGCGTACTCGCTGGTAAGCCCTACTTCTCAGTAGCTTCAGGTGGTGGTACCGGTCGTACTCTGCACCCCGATAACATGGCTGCAGGTCCCGCTTCATACGGTATGACCGACACACTGGGTCGTATGCACTCTGATGCTCAGTTTGCTGGTTCTTCATCAGTACCTGCACACGTAGAGATGATGGGCTTCCTGGGTATTGGTAACAACCCCATGGTAGGTGCCACCGTATCTATCGCTGTTGAGATCGACCTCGCACTGAACAAGAAGTAAAAAATAGATCATTTACGATAAGGAAGTCTGCTGTTTACTTTTAGCAGACTTCCTTTTTTCATTTTAAGAAAAAGACAGTTATGAAGCGACTACTCTATCTGCTGATGCTTGTTCCCATTTTGACAAGCGCACATCATCAAGTCATCTCGCCAAATGTCAAATCACTCGAAGTGGTTCTCAATGATGACTTCACATCCCTACCCGTACTTCAATTAGGTAGCAACGATTATCTGCAGATAGGCTTCGACGAACTTTCACACAACTACCACCGTTACGTTTGCCACCTGGAGCCATGCAATCCTGACTGGACACCAGCAGAAGGTATTTTTGAAAGCGACTGGCTAGTGGGATTCAACGACACTCCGATTGAAGACTACGAGAACTCCATCAACACCCGCACACTCTACACCCACTACAACTACAGGTTCCCAAATTCTCAATGCAACATCAAGCAGAGCGGAAACTATCGTCTATACATTAACGATGAAGACCAAGACGGCGAAACAGTTGCCATCGTGGAGTTTCGAGTGTCTGAATCGTTGATGAATATTGGCCTCGGCATAACAACAAATACCGATATAGACCTCAACAAGAGTCATCAGCAAGTGAACATGACAATCAACTTTAACACGATCAATGTCACTCGCCCTGATGAACAACTACAAACCTTTGTTCTTCAAAACGGACGTGAGGACAATATGAAGGAAAATATTGCGCCCAACTATATCACACCTAAAAGTCTGCGCTGGGAGCACAATCGCCACCTCATTTTTGAAGCAGGCAACGAATACCATAAATTCGAGGTTCTAGACCCAAGTCATATTACTATGGGGTTGGCCTCCATTACCTGGGACGAAGACGACGAGGCCTATCATGCTGTTCCCTTTCCTTGTTCCATGCAATCCAGCTACCTCTACGATGAAGATGCCAACGGTGCCTTTTTACTACGTAACAGCGACAACTACGAAGCATCACGAACATCAGAATATGTCTTTGTACACTACATCCTAAGAGCAGAACGTCCCTATGACAATGCTCATATTATCGTCGATGGACGATGGACAACAGAAGACAAGGATTATTATATCATGAACTACGATGAACAACAGAAAGCCTATCATGCCACTATCATGCAGAAGCTGGGATACTACAACTACCACTTTCTGATGAAGGACATGGACGGCACCACTCATCTTGTTCCTGAGGAAGGTTCATTCTTTCAAACAGAAAACACCTATCAAGCTTTTGTCTATTATCGCGGCACAGGCGAACGTGTTTGGCGACTCGTCGGATACCAACAAAAGACATTCCGACTTTAATTCTTCTTAGCTCTATATTCTTTGGGCGTCATCTTAAATTCATGGAAGAAATTTCCAAGGAAATAATTTGGTGTATAGAACCCACACTCCTTGGCAATATTTTCTATTGAGAAATTGGTGGTGCGCAACAAATTTGCAGCACGCTGCAGACGAAAGACTCGAGCCAGTTCTCGTGGATTCTTATAGAGTTCGCTTGACATCAACTCATACAGTTTCACCACACTAATCTCACATGCCTGACTCAGTTTCTGCATCGTAAGAGAACGTCTGTCCTGTTGACGCACAAAGGGAATGATCTTCAACATGACGGCAATAAACTCTGGCGACAACTTGGCACTTTCGTTTCGCATGTAACCAGCCAAATCCTCTTGAGTGGGCATTAGGACCTCCGTGGAGAAAGAATCACAGCGCTCTACAAACGAGCATATCTTTCTAATCATCTCACCTTCAGCATTAGCCCTACGTACACGCAGACGCGTATTCTTATTGTAGATAATGAAATTAAAGATCACCAACGTCAAAACAAGTAAGCCAAGAAGTATGTGCACTGCCTGCGTCTGCCACCAAGGCTGGTTGACATGAATCTGCCATTTAAAAGGTTCGCCTTCCCATAGGTCAGGAAACATCGAAGCCTGAACTTCCAGCGTGTAATCACCAGGCAACAGTCCGAGCAACGACAGATGCAATCGTCCCTGAATGTCAACCTGCTCATGTTCGTCATTATAGCAGAATGTCTGCCACTCGCCTTGATTATCCAATCCAATCACCCTTACACGATAATAAGTCTGCAAAGGACGGAAATAGTTCAGTGCCGAGAATGTCAAGGATAGCGAGTTCTGATCACTATTCAGGCTGATATCCGTAGCACGTGTAAAGGCTTGATCTATCACCACGTTGCCATCGAGTTTCTCTCCTGGCAGAACAATATTTCCATTCACCTGCAATCGCGTCATCTTTGGATAAAGCTTATGAGGCTTTCTGTCGTTGATGACACCAAACGAGTCTGGATGGAACGTCACGATATGATCTAATCCTTCCATCATAATAGTACCATCGTCCAACGAAAGTGCACGATTATTTTTAAAGGACTCGATGGGGATATTATCCAGAGCCGTGAAACTGTTCACAAATACGGGTTCTTCTTGCTCTATCAATATGCAAGCGATACCTGCAGATGTAGAAACCCATATATTATGATTTTTGTCTTCTACAACAGCATGAACAACATTATTGGGGAGTCCAGTTTGCTTGGTAAAAACGATTGGTTTTTCATCCTCAGAGCGATATAGATAAAGACCACGCATGGTTCCCTGCCATCGCCACTCACGACTGTCACGGAACAGGCAGTTAGAGGCAATACCACGATACTCTATGTTTGGCTGCGGTATTCGTCCCAGAATCTTAAAAAATGGAATGCATTCGGGCTGTTCCATACGGTAGATATGAAAAGGTGATGCCATAGGACCAGAATAGAGCACACCCCTTTTTTCTGTTCCTATCCACATTCCCCCCTGGCGATCGAAGGCAAGCATATTGCAGTCTGTTTCTAACGATGAGCCATCCATCAGCGTAAACTTCTCTACCTGCTCAAACTTTTTCGTTGCAATATCGTAGATCCAATAGCCATAATCACTTGGGATATAGAGTTTATCGTCCTTCAGAGCAAAATTATTCAGATGATAAGAAATCTTTGTTAAAGTGGTCCACTTCCTGGCTTTCACATCAAAATAGAGCAAGATAGCATCCTTTATTCCTTGACGTATCTGAAAGAAACCATTCTCATATCTCAAGAGTACTGACGTTCTCGTGTATTTATCTATATCAGCACCGTCGTATGCTCTCTTTCTAAACATCAAACGGCCAGTTTTTAAACTTTGACCTACCACCTCGCCATCTTCAAAGAATGTCAGAAGCGTATTTCCAATAACATCCAGATCCTGAAGGTTTTTCTTGGAGTAGAGACGATGATATTTCTGTTCATCTACAGAATAAAGACCTTTCGCTGTGACCATCCATACCGCTCCCAGCGTATCTACGAACAAGTCATTCACGGCCTCTCTGCATCCCATTTCGCGAATAACACTATCCACATTCACAATGAAGTGTTCCAGCATCATATCCACACAAGTCACCACGCCTTTGTTTTTCAACCAGACATGATGCCGGTTGTCAAAGTATAGGTGGCAATTTCCATGATATGCGGGCAACAAATATTGAAACTCTGGTCGGGTGTCAATATGCGTGAAACTTACGCCATCAAAGAAGTTCAGATTGCCCAGAGTAGAAATGATCATTCGGCCTGTTTTCGTGCAGACCACTATTTGAGCGCTATTATCCGCCAAGTCATTGGCAGCATTTAGAAACTTAAATTGCCTATCAGTTTCCGCTGCATTTGAACACAACGGGAATACTAGTATCAGAAACAAGAATAAGGTTCGTAGCTTCATATCATCACATTATAGATGATGCAAAGATACATAAAAAAATATATAATGCAAATAAATTGTTAAGAAAGTTTAGCAGGTGATGAAATATCGGCATAAAAAAGGATTATGCCATAAAAGACTTTGAGCGGAATACGGGACTCGAACCCGCGACCCTCGGCTTGGGAAGCCAATGCTCTACCAACTGAGCTAATTCCGCAACGTATTTCAAAGAAAAAGGGGACTTGTAGGTCCCGCTTATGAAATGTATGAAAATAAAGTGGAGCCGACACCCGGACTCGAACCGGGGACCTACGCATTACGAATGCGTTGCTCTACCAACTGAGCCATGTCGGCCTGCTCCTTTTGATTTTGCAGTTGCAAAGGTAATCATTTTTTTGTTTTCCAACAAATATAATTGCTACTTTTTCGCTGCCAAAGTTCTTTTTATGCCCCCTGAACTTGGTTTTCGGGGCTAATGACCCATCGATAAAGGTTACAACCAACAAAATTACCCAATACTTCGCCTATATAGATGGTGAGCAGATTGCCATCAATAAACTGTGGCGTTGCCATAAAATAAAAGGCATCTGCTATGGAATGGGTGAAACCACAAAGGATAAACACCGGCACACCAAACAACAGAGGCAGGAACTTGCCGCCTCTACCAAACTGAACAGCAGTTGTCATAATGAAACCACAACCAATGGCTAGCAGGAAGCAGGCCAAAGGTCCTTTGCTCAGGCGTGACAGTACAATCGTTTCAGCAGCTGGCAATATGTCTGGCTGAGCATAAGCAAAAACCATCGAACACAGACTGCAGGCCAACACATTACCTATCAACACTTGCGCCAACATGCCCCAGTCGCCTTTAGCACGCACAAATCCAGCGGTACCAGTATAAAGTTTCAACTGATAATGAAGCACAGCAAGAAGACCGAAAGAGAAAAGTACGGCACCGGCAACGCCCCCAACTCGGAGGTTGACCACGCAGCCTATTGAAATGCAAAGTCCAGCCAGAAAGGCTGAACGCAAAATGGATAATGGTTGATTCATGTGTGCAAAGGTACTAAAAAAATAAGAATTTTAGTACCTTTGCACCTTTATTTTATACTATTTGCCGTATTCTTCGTACGACACGTTTTCTGTTTTCCACTTATCCTTGGGTGTGGGCTGCTCGGCAGGATAGCCTACAGCGATAACGCAAAGGGGAACAATAGCGGAAGGCAACTGCAAAAGACTGGTCACAGCCGAGACACGCCCATCGATGGGGTAAACACCTGTCCAAACGGCTCCCAAGCCGAGTGCGTGAGCAGCCAAAAGGATGTTCTCGGTAGCAGCCGAACAATCCTGCACCCAATACTCTTGTGCCTTGCCACTGAGGGCCTTATCAAGATCCCCGCATACAACAATTACCACAGGACACTGCTCGAGCATACGGTTGCGACCGGCACCCAGTACGGTGAGCTTGGCCTTGTCGCTCACCACAACGAAATGCCAAGGCTGGCGATTGACTGCTGTGGGAGCTGCCATACCGGCACGAAGCAGCATCTCGACCTGTGATTTAGACACAGGCTGCGAGGTGAACTGACGAATACTGGTGCGAGTCATGATGGAACTGATGGTAGGATTCAGATACTGACGGATGTCGGCTTCCACACGAGTGATATCCTCGGTAGGCTCATAACGACGAACGACATTGCCTTCAGCATCAACCAGGAATTTGGTGAAGTTCCACTTGATGTCGCTGTTCTTGTCGTAGTTGGCATCTTTTTTGCGCAGCATGCCGTCCATCATCTTGCCTGTGGGATCGTTGACGTCGAAGCCACGGAACCCCTGCTGCCCCTTCAGATAGCTAAAGAGCGGATGGGCATTGGCGCCGTTGACATCAATCTTGTCGAACTGTGGAAACTGAATATCGAAGTTGGCGGTACAGAACTGATGTATCTCCTCGATAGAACCAGGTGCCTGTTCGCCGAACTGATTGCAGGGGAAGTCGAGAATCTCGAGACCCTGAGCATGAAACTTCTCGTAGAGGGCTTCCAGTTCCTTGTACTGAGGTGTGAAGCCACAACGGGTGGCAGTGTTGACAATGAGCAGCACCCTACCCTTGTAGTCAGCCAACGAAACATCGGTGCCAGACTCATTTTTCACTTTGAAATTGTAGATTTGTTGCGCAACAGTATTCATCGCGCATACTGAAGCCAAAAAGCAGATAACTAATAGTTTTTTCATCGTTTGTATATATAACGTTGTATATAATAAGAAGGCACGAACCTAGTTAGTTATTGTATGAGGAGAAAAAGAAAAGAAAAGTGGTTGATCATCACTGACCAACCACAAAAAACTAAACTAAACAAATACTTTATGAATTAATGCTATTAAATTACAATTCAGGGATAATAGCCGATAACCAGTTTTCTATACGTGCATCAGTTTTATCATCCTCATTGATATCGTCAAGGGGAAGACCGATGAACTTTCCGCCAACAACGGCTTCTGAATCGTCAAAGTCGTAGCCGTCTGTATCTACACTGCCTATGAACTTGGCACCGCAATCCTTGATTCCATGATACAACTGACCAATGCCACCCACGAAGGTGTCGCCATAAGAAGCGCAGTCACCACATCCAAAAAGGGCGATGGTCTTGTCGCTGAGGTCGGCACTCTGCAGCGTTTTCAATCCATCATACCAGTCGTCTTGCAGTTCGCCGGCGCCCCACGTTGAAGTGCCGAGTATCAAATTGTTATTGGCTGCGACGACGTCAGCATTGAGATCCTGCACGTTCAAGGCCTGGCAACCCAGTTTCGAGGCAATCTTCTCAGCGATAGCCTCGCATGTTCCAGTAGAGGAGCCATAAATTACGATCGTAGTGTTCATACTTTATTTATACTATTTATTATGGTTAATTTTGATTGACACACGAATGCTCACATTTTCGCTTACAATACCTTTGGCACTGCGCACAAATGTCGTAGCCCAGCATAGCACCGAGGATAAAATCCTCTTCGGGGGAAAGCTGATTGAGCGGACGCGTGACGATGAGGCGAATGGCCTCAAGACACTCGCGGCGCCCAAAATACATATTCAGATTCTGCCGACCTGCTGGCTGTAAGATATAGGGAATGCCCTGACTCTCGAGTCGCTGCACCGCCTGCTCGCCAAACTTCTTATGACATGTAAACAGAACCATCTGCCGAACACCTTTGTTCAGCTCGTAGATGTGGTTCATCAGCACCTTCATCTCTGTGGGTATTGTCGTTCTTGTTTTCATCGGTGCAAAGGTACGACAGAATATAAACATGCGCAATACCTAAATCATAGTGTTTCACTTTTCACACAGCCGATTCTAAGAACAAAAACTGATTAATAAAAAATAGGTATTAAGGAGCATCACACAGAAAACATTTCAAAATTAGTTGTTAAAACATGGTGACATATGCTTTATTATTAGTATATTTGCAAAAAATAATAACAGATTAAGATTATGGCATTATTAGACTTAGTGAAACAAAGGTATAGCTGCAGAAGCTATGAAGAGAAAAGTGTGGAACAGGAAAAGCTCAATTATGTGATGGAATGCGTTCGTATGGCTCCATCTGCAGTCAACAAGCAGCCCTGGAAGTTTCGTATCGTAAAGAATGAAGAGGAGAAGACGAAGCTGAGAGAGTGCTACCGAGGCAACTGGTTTGGCACTGCCCCCATGTACATCATCTGCAGTATCCTGCACGACCAGGAATGGGTGCGCAGAGACGGCAAGCATCATGGCGACATCGACATCGCTATTGCAGTAGAGCATCTGTGCTTGGCAGCCACAGAACAAGGGCTGGGCACCTGCTGGGTCTGCAACTTCGATGCTGAGAAATGCAAGCAATCGTTTGAGTTAGACGATAACGAAGAGCCAGCAGTGCTGATTCCGCTAGGCTACCCAGCCGACGAGCCATCGGCAAAGATTCGTAAGGAGATGACAGAGATCCTGAAATAACACCCATTCAAAAGTGCCACTATTCCCTCATAATAGTGGCACTTTTGTTTGCTAATAGTGCCACTTTAACGTGTTAATAGTGCCACTTTCGGACCTTTCGACTTAAGTCGTGAGATCTGTTGACTTAAGTCGTGAGATCTGTTGACTTAAGTCGTGAGGCCTGTTGACTTAAGTCGTGAGGTCTTTCGACTTAAGCCGTGAATTAGAAGAGTAACGCTTTTATGTTGGTAAGACGTTAGTTTTAGGTTGAAAAAGGCCTTATCCCAATCCACTATTCTCGTTGTTTTTTCGTACCTTTGCATCAAAATAAGAAAAAATGATTCGAAATCTGCTATTGGTAGCATTGGGTGGAGCAGCAGGCTCTGTATTACGCTATCTGCTCTCAAACATCAACGCCTCGTTTCCTTGGGGCACGATTGTCGTCAACATTCTTGGTTCTTTGCTCATCGGCTTGTTGGTGGGCTTGGGCGGCAAAGGCGTTCTGTCTCCAGAGATGAAACTGCTGCTGGTAACAGGTTTTTGTGGTGGCTTCACTACCTTCAGCACTTTTGCCAACGAATCCTTTGGTATGATGAAGGCGGGCGACATTCTGCTGACTGCCCTATATGTTGGCGTCAGCGTTGTTTTAGGCATCCTGGCCGTATGGGGTGGCATGACACTGTCCAATCTTCGAGGATAGCATCATGACACTTCGACTAGGTAGAATAGTAAGCAGTTTCTTACTTAGCACTATAAAACAAAAAGGCGACAGACTGAATGAGTCTATCGCCTTTTCTTACTTTGTACACCCGCAGGGGTTCGAACCCTGGACACCCTGATTAAGAGTCAGGTGCTCTACCAACTGAGCTACGGGTGCATCACTAAAAACGAATCTTTTTTCCTTTTGAAAGTACACCCGCAGGGGTTCGAACCCTGGACACCCTGATTAAGAGTCAGGTGCTCTACCAACTGAGCTACGGGTGCATCGTTTGTCGTTTTGCGGGTGCAAAGGTACATACTTTTTCTGATACGACCAAACTTTTTAGGACTTTTTCTTTGAGAAAATGCTATTTTCTGCAATTTTACCCTATCTGGTGGCACGAAAACCCTCCAGATTATCATATTTGCGCTTCATCATGCGTAAATAGATGTTGCGCAACCACCATGGATGAGACAACGTGCAGAGGGTGCCAATGGCTATCATAATGAGAAATGCAGTGGTCTCGTCGAACAACAGTAGCAGCACTGTAACTAAAACCATGGGAAGAAACATAGCCACCAGCTCAATAATCATCTGAAGTCCATTCTCCACATTTCCCTTACCCGTGATTTTCTGATTCAGAGGAATCGTCTGCTTATTATATACTGCCAACTGGAACAGCATGCAATAAAGCAGTCCGCTGGTGGTTGTTATATATGCCAGCATCATGAGCCAGGTGAACTTACCTTCAATGACGGCTGGAGTCAAGATAAGCAGAGGTACCATGAGGATTGCTACATGAAAGTAGTACTTGGCACGTAGTAAAGCAATGATATTTTCCCGATGTACCAACAGGAGATCCATATAGTTGCCCTCGGGCGCCATAATCTTAACCAATGTGGTCATTCCATAAAGAGCAAAACAATAGTAGCACCAGAAATTACGCATCATAAAGCTATCATACACATTGGTATAGGCCACAATTCCCGAAAACAATACAATTGTAGTGAGGCTCCCCATGAAACGAGAACGTATGGCCTTGTTTCGCATGATAGACTTAATCTCAAGTTTCAGGTACTCGCCTATCTGCCCAAAACGCTCGAGGAAGGAAAACTTGAAAACACGCTTCAAGTCGCTCTCTTTCTTTTGCATGTTGGCTACCTCCTCATAAGCATAGCGGAACTGAAGTACCCTGTTGACAGAAAACAACAGAACTAATAGCGATAACGAGACAACTACCATCCAACCAGAACAGCCTGCTTTTACAAAGAAATCAAACAAGGCATCGCAGACAGCATTGTCATCACTAAAGATCAATGGAACCAGATAGCTCGCATAAACCACGATGGGGAGTGCCCACCAAAACAGCGAGCGCCGGATGAGTGTACGTACTAGAAGATACCACTGACTATTGAAAAGAACAAAGAGCATACCGCTCATGAGTATGCCGAGCGAAGTCAGAAAGCCTGCACCACCAAAGAGAATGACAACACAATAGGGCAAGAAGAGACAAAGCCACATCATGTTGTAGCCACTTAGCAGTGAGTTGACAAGAAAATGCTCAATCACTGACAGGCGAGGCAAAGGCAGCAACAGATAAGGGGTGACCAGCATCGCTGGCGTCTGTTGAATCATGAAACGCATGCCGAAGTCTATCAACAGAAAGATTGGCAAAACAGAAATGAGAAGACCTGGTTTGCTGCTCTCATTGGCTGGCATGGCAAGCATAGTGCCCAACAAGATGAGATAGATCATCATGAAGCCAGCACCAATATAAAGCATCACCTGAGCTACGACGCTTTGCTCAAATGCAGGACTGCGACGATAACTCAGGCGATTATTCTTTCTAAGAAGCAGGAAAAGTGATAAGCGATTCATCAGCGTAAATCAATAACCTCGGCAGAGGGGAAATCTTTAGAATTAAAATGGAACTGTGCATCAGCGAGCTTATCTTTCTTCAGATGACTGATGGTAAAGGTGGTCCACTTTGATTTCTGCAGCAATTTCACCTCGGTGGGATGATAGCTCTTTTGATCTATGGTGATAAACATCTCCTGCACCCTGCGCTTTGCATCTTTGGCAGTGAGATGAACGCGATAGCTACCCGAAGACTTGGTCATAGTGTAACTGAATCCTGTCTTATACATATTTATAAAATTATAGGGATTCAGCACCTGCAACTGCGACTCGCTAGGAGTGGTGACGTTGACCTCGTCGTTCTTATTCATATAAGTCCACAGTGTCTTGCCGTCGAACCACATCTTGGCAACATTGGTTGAGGCACGAAACATGCGTCCCTTCACAGCAATATCGCCACTGGTATTGCCATACTGCGCACTCGTCATCGTGAAGTGAGCTGACACACCATTCTTGCTACTAACCACAGCGGCACATTTGTCGAGCACTTGCTTGGCCGTCTGTGCTGCGGTGTGTGTAAACGTCATCTGCAATGCTAAAAGCATCAGCGCAAAAAACAATCTTTTCATTATATATCTCTCCTTATCTTTATACGTTATCTAATTTGACTAAGCAAATTCTCGAGACTTACTTCATCCTTTATAAGCACCTCACGAGGCTTTGAACCATGAGCTGCACCTACAATGCCTGCTTTTTCCAACTGGTCCATCAATCGACCTGCACGATTGTAGCCGATGGCAAACTTGCGCTGAATAAGACTCGTAGAGCCTTGCTGACAGCCTACAATCAGACGGGCCGCATCTTCAAACATCGGATCAAGATGAGTCAAATCAGCATCGTTGGCTCCCCCACTCTCTTCACCATCACCAACAGGAGGTTCTGGCAGCTCGTAAGGAGCAAGATATCCCTGCTGCTTAGCAATGAACTGGTTGATATCATCCACCTCGGGAGTATCCACAAAAGCACATTGCACACGGATAGGATCGTTGCCCTGCAGATAGAGCATATCGCCACGACCAATGAGCTGCTGGGCACCCATGCGGTCCAGGATGGTCTTCGAGTCGATGCCCTGACTCACCTTGAAGGCGATGCGTGCAGGGAAGTTAGCCTTGATGGTACCAGTAATAATATTAGTGGTAGGACGCTGCGTAGCGATAATCATGTGGATACCCACGGCACGAGCCTTCTGGGCAATACGCGCAATAGGAAGTTCTATCTCCTTACCTGCTGTCATAATCAGGTCGCCGAACTCATCGATGACCACTACGATATAAGGCATGAACTTATGTCCCTTCTCTGGGTTCAGCTTGCGGGCAATGAACTTACGGTTATAGTCCTTGATGTTTCTCTCGCCAGCAGCCATCAACAACTCGTAGCGGGCATCCATCTCCACGCAAAGTGACTGAAGCGTACGAACCACCTTAGAGGTGTCTGTAATAATAGGATCGTCGGCCTGTTCTGGCAATGCAGCCAGGAAATGTTTAGAGATGGAGCGGTAGATACTGAACTCCACCATCTTGGGGTCAACCAGCACGATCTTCATCTCAGCAGGATGCTTCTTGTAGAGCAACGAGGTAAGGATGGCATTCAAACCAACTGACTTACCCTGACCAGTAGCACCTGCCACCAACAGGTGGGGTGCCTTGGCGAGGTCGAACATAAACACCTCGTTCGTGATGGTCTTACCCATAGCGCAGGGCAACTCCATGGTTGACTCCTGGAACTTCTTCGAGTTCAGGATAGACTCCATCGACACGATATTCTGCTTGGCGTTAGGCACCTCGATACCGATGGTTCCCTTACCAGGAATAGGCGCAATAATACGAATGCCAAGAGCTGCCAGGCTCAACGCGATATCATCCTCAAGGTTGCGGATGCGCGAAATCTTCACGCCCGAAGCTGGGGTAATCTCGTAGAGTGTGATGGTAGGACCTACAGTGGCCTTGATAGAGCTGATTTCTACGCCAAAGCTACGCAACACGTCCACGATACGGTTCTTGTTGCGATTTTGCTCTTCCATATCGATGTAGGGCTTACCGTCTGACTCGTAAACTTTCAGCAGGTCGAGCGTGGGATAATGATAGTTTTCCAAGTCGCGCTTAGGATCGTAAGGCTCCATCTCCTCGATGTTCACCAATGCGCCCTCTGCCTTATCTTCGGCAGTGCCTGCATTGACATCGATAATAATATCATCATTGTTATTATCATCTTCCTGAGCAGGAACCTGAACAACAAATTCATCGTCGTTGGTAACAACAGGAGTTGCAGGGATGTCGGGCTCTACAGTCACGAAGCTATCATCTTTGAACTCCACAGTTTCTGACATGGGGTCGTCGAACACCTCGGGATCCTCTACAATATGAAGCGGCTCATCATTGCTGTTATCATGCGCTTCTGCAGAAGAGCTAATTGTAAAAGGCACATTCTTGGGAATCAACCTCAGGGGGTTGAGCACCTTTCTTAAAATGATAATAGTCTCACTACTTACGTAGATCAGGAAAAGCAAGGCTATGCATATCATGATGGCAGCCAAACCTGGCATGCCTACAAATCCCTCAATCATCTTACCTGCCCACAGACCATGACCACCACCGAGATTGAAGTGCAGGTCAGGGACAATGGGCGATACAAACATTGCCAACGATACCGATGTCCACAACATGAGTAACATCAAGCAGAAGAACCACTTGATGAGCTTGGCTTGATAAGCCTTCATCAATCTCAAGGAAACCAGAAAAAGGAATACAGGAATACAAAAAGCAGAGACACCGAAACAATGACTCATGAAATAGTATGCCGACTTGGCTCCCAATGAACCACAGGCATTTTGGAACTCACCGTTTTGATTGGCCATCTCGCCAGGATTGGTATCCTCGATAATACTTTGGTCAACTTGTCCGGTGGTGAAATATGATATAAAGGCCCAAATCAGAAAAACGGATACAGCAAAGAGCAACATACCAATTACAAAGTGTAATCGCTCGTTTTGGAATATCTGTTTAAAGTTACTTAACCCTATTGACTCCATCAATGATGGTGCTTGCGTCTTGCTGTTTCTATTGTTTCTTGTGGTTTTCTTTGCCATTCTATTTGGTCATTCGTTAATTCAGTGCAAAATTAGTGGAAAAAATCCACATTAGGTCAAAAAATCGCATTTTTTTTGTATTTTTGCACCGCAAAAGAAGATAATAATGTCAAAGACTATATACAACAAATACGATAAAAAGAGGATCGCCTCTTTGCCAGTGGCATCATTTGAGGGCAGAATCATTGTCATCCTAACTGCTGGTGAAACGGAAAAGGCAGTCAACTACCTGCTGTCACAACCAATACTTGGTTTTGACACAGAGACACGTCCTTCATTCAAGAAGGGACAGCATCATAAGGTTTCTCTGCTTCAGGTATCAACAGAAGACACCTGCTTCCTGTTTAGGTTGAACCATACAGGATTGACACCAGCATTAGTACAACTGCTCACCGACAAGACGGTGAAAAAGATTGGATTATCCTGGCACGACGACCTGAATGCGCTACATAAGCTTAGCGACTTCAAGGCCGGTTGTTTTACTGATATCCAGGACTTTGCAAAAGTGCTTGGCATAGAGGATCTCAGTTTGCAGAAGCTATACGCCAACCTGTTTGGACAGAAAATCAGCAAGCGCCAACAATTGAGCAACTGGGAAGCAGACATACTAAGCGACAAACAGAAAACCTATGCAGCAACCGATGCGTGGGCATGCATCAAGATATACCAGGAACTGGTTAGGCTGAAAGAGACAAATGACTATCAACTCGTAATACAACAAGAAGACAATACATATGCAGAAGTATAAGAAGATATATCTCAAAAGAGGTAAAGAAGAGAGCTTGTTACGTTTTCACCCTTGGGTTTTCTCGGGTGCCATCCAACAAATGGATGAAGGTATAGAAGAAGGCGAAACAGTTCAGGTGCTGACTTCGCGCAATGAATTTATTGCCGTAGGCCACTATCAGCAGGGGTCTATTGCTGTACGTATTCTGTCGTTTAGCGACGTAGCTATTGACGAGAAATTCTGGCAGTCGCGCCTGTCTTCTGCCTATCAAATGCGCCTAAGCATAGGTATTGCCGGCAATCCAAGTAACAACACTTATAGACTGGTGCACGGAGAAGGTGACAATCTGCCAGGACTTATCATCGATGTCTATGGACCAACGGCTGTAATGCAGGCACATAGCATCGGCATGCACTTATGTCGTCACGACATTGCCCGCGAGTTGGTCAACGTGATGGGTGATCAGATCACGAGTATCTACTACAAGAGTGAGACCACCCTACCCTATATGGAGCCCGAGAATGGTTTTATCTACGGTGGATGCAACGATGATACGGCCCTTGAAAATGGACTAAAGTTCCATGTTGACTGGCTGCACGGCCAGAAAACTGGATTCTTTGTAGATCAGCGCGAGAACCGCTCGCTGCTGGAACATTATGCAAAAGGCAAGAAGGTGCTGAACATGTTCTGCTATACAGGAGGCTTTTCTTTCTATGCTATGCGCGGCGGTGCCGAGCTGGTACACTCTGTTGACAGTTCTGCAAAGGCTATCGACCTGACTCGTAGCAACGTGGAACTGAACTTTCCTGGAGACAAACGCCATGAGGCTTTCTGCGAGGATGCATTCAAATATCTGGATGGAATGGCAGGTAAGTACGACCTGATTATTCTGGACCCACCGGCTTTTGCAAAGCATCGCGGTGCACTACATAACGCTTTGAAAGGCTATACCCGTCTGAACAACAAGGCTTTCGAAAAGATTGCAAAAGGAGGCATTCTGTTCACGTTCTCTTGTTCACAAGTGGTCACCAAGGATCATTTCCGCAATGCAGTCTTTACGGCTGCAGCTCAAGCCAAGCGCAAAGTGCGCATCCTGCACCAATTGCATCAGCCCGCAGACCATCCTGTGAACATTTATCACCCAGAAGGAGAATATCTGAAAGGACTTGTTCTATATGTTGAATAAGGTAAGGCAGTTCATCGAACGTCATCATTTGCTCGACGTATCGCAGAAATATCTTGTGGCCCTCAGCGGTGGCGCAGACAGCGTCTGCCTTCTGCTGATGCTAAAAGAGCTAGGATACAAAGTTGAGGCTGTTCATTGCAACTTCAATCTACGCGGTGAAGAGAGCTATCGAGATGAGGCGTTTGTGAAACAGCTTTGCAGCACGCAACACATTGAACTACACTTGATACATTTCGATACCAGGACCTATGCTTCACTTCATAAGGTCAGCATTGAAATGGCTGCGCGCGAACTGCGTTACAACTACTTCGAGCAGTTGAGAAAAGACCTGCACTGCGCTGGCATTTGTGTGGCACACCACGAGGACGATACGGTAGAAACCGTCTTAATGAACTTGCTGCGCGGTACTGGATTACGCGGATTGACAGGCATCAAACCTTGTAATGGCTATATTCTACGCCCATTGTTATGTATCAGTCGTTGTGACATAGAATCATGGCTTAAAAGCAAGGGACAAGCTTATGTCACTGACAGCACAAATCTGGAGGCTGATGTGATGCGCAACAAATTGCGCTTGCAGGTAATACCGCTTTTGAACCAGGTATCACAAGGTGCCAAAATAAACATCCTTAAGACGACTCGTCACATGACCGAAGCCACAGCAGTCTACGAGAAGAGCATAGCAGATGCGCTTACACGGCTGGTTAAAGACGATACAATATCTATAGAACAACTATGCCAAGAGCCCTCGCCAGAATGTATTCTCTACGAATGGCTTAGCGCGAAAGGATTCTCTTCACAAACAATTGAAAGCATTAGCGACTCGCTGAACCAATTGCAGGCGGGACGCGAGTGGACTTCGGCAACACATCAATTGACGGTTCATCGCGGTCAGCTTGTTCTAGAGCCACTACATGCAGAACTGCCATCACTGCGAATTCCAGAAACAGGCGTCTATCATTATAATGGTACTGAGAAGTATCGCATTAAGAAAGAGGAAGGGAAACAGATTGTTTTAGACTGTCAAAGTGCCTGTTTGGACGCAGAAAAGCTACACTTTCCGCTTACAATTCGGCCAGTATTGAATGGCGACCGCTTTCAACCATTTGGAATGAAGGGCACCCGACTGGTGAGCGACTTCCTCACTGATGTACACCTAAGCATTTTCGATAAGCGCAGAACACTGGTGATATGCGATGCCAATGGTGAGATTGTGTGGCTGGTAGGCCACCGCCCCGATCATCGTTTTTGCATCACCGATAGCACCAAAAATACCATTATCATTTCAAGAGAAAAACTCAAGTAAATTTGGTTGTATCGAAAATAATGTATAATTTTGCAAACAATAAAAACAAATATCTCTAAAAACAAACAAGAAAATGTTGAAACCATTAAACAAGCACTTTGCACCTAAGAGCGTAATGCCCGAGAAGGTGATTCAGTTTGGCGAAGGAAACTTCCTTCGTGCATTCGTAGATTGGATTATCTGGAATATGGACCAGAAGACCAACTTCAATGGATCCGTTGTTGTGGTTCAACCACTGGCACAAGGAATGGTTGAATGGTTGAACGGACAGGACTGTCTGTATCATGTCAATTTGCAGGGACGCGAAAACGGCAAACCTGTCAACACACTAGAGCGTATTGATGTGATTAGCCGCTGTCTGAACCCCTACTCTCAGAACGATGCTTTCATGGCACTAGCCGACCAGCCCGAGATTCGTTTTGTGATTTCTAACACCACAGAAGCAGGTATTGCTTTCGACCCATCGTGCAAGCTGGATGACAAACCCGCCAGCAGCTATCCCGGTAAGCTTGTTCAGCTGTTGTATCGTCGTTATCAGACGTTCAATGGTGATCCTACAAAAGGACTGATCATCTTCCCCTGCGAACTTATCTTCCTGAATGGTCACGTTCTGAAAGATTGCATCCGTAAATATATCGAACTGTGGCAATTGCCCGAGGGCTTCAGCAAGTGGTTTGAGGAGTCTTGCGGTGTTTATGCAACTTTGGTGGACCGTATCGTACCAGGCTTCCCTCGTAAGGAGATTGCACAGATTCAGGAAAAGATTGGCTATCGTGACAATCTCGTTGTTCAGGCCGAGAACTTCCACCTGTGGGTTATCGAAGCGCCAAAAGAGGTGGCAAACGAATTCCCTGCCGACAAAGCAGGCCTGCACGTTCTGTTCGTCCCCTCTGAAGAGCCCTACCATAAGCGTAAGGTTACACTCCTAAATGGTCCTCACACTGTTCTCTCGCCTGTAGCTTATCTCAGTGGCGTAAACATCGTTCGTGACGCTTGCAACCATGATGTTATCGGCAAGTACATTCACAAGGTACAGTTTGAAGAGCTGATGCAGACGCTCGATCTGCCTATGAAGGAACTGGAGAAATTTGCCAGCGATGTACTGGAACGCTTTGACAACCCATTTGTGGATCATCAGGTGACCAGCATCATGCTGAACTCATTTCCCAAATTCCAGGCTCGCGACCTGCCCGGTGTAAAGACATACCTGGAGCGTAAGGGTGAACTGCCTAAGGGATTGGTATTTGGTTTGGCGGCTATCATTACCTACTATAAAGGTGGTAAGCGTCAGGATGGCGCAGAGATTACGCCTAACGACGATCCAAAGATTATCGAACTGCTGCAGCAATTGTGGGCAACTAACGATACACAGAAGGTGACAGACGGTGTACTTGCTGCCGATTTCATCTGGCAGGAAGACCTGAATAAAGTGGATGGACTGAATAAGATGGTTAAAGAGTTCCTCGACCTCATCCAGAGCAAGGGTATGCTTGAGGCCGTCAAGACCATTCTCTAAAATTTGAATTTTACAATTAATGGCAGATGGTCGCTGAACCCTTTCTGAAATCTGATGCCATTATAAGAACGTAAAGGACGCTTTCCTCCGAAACGAACATCATCGTCAAGGAGGAAAGCGTTGTCGTTGATATAGGTTGATTCTACACAATCGGCAACACGCTTCGAACATAAAAAGTGATCTAAAGAGCGCCACTCACCCTGAAAGCGATAGGTACCTTTTGCCTCTCCACATATACCTACCGTATTCTTTGTAACATTGACAAGCGAGGATTCCTCCAGATATTTCAACGATGCATCATCGAAATAATCATTAAAGTCGCCCGTCACAATCACCCTCTCCTGATGATGCATCTTTACCTGGCGACTAATTATCTCTGCCACTTTCATGCGGTACGGACGCGTTTCTTTCTCACCACCATATCTACTTGGAGCGTGAACCACATAGATATGTAGTGTATCACCCGTGATAATCTGCCCTTGCACATATAGAATATCACGTGTGGGTCGCATTTCTGGCAACACAGGTACTTCGAGCGACTCATAACAAAGCGGGCGGAAAGAAGCTGGCTGATAGAGTAAGGCCACGTCAAGTCCTCTCGCATCGGGTGAGGTGGTCATCAGATACTCATACCCAGCATTTCGCAATAAGGAGCGTCGCGTCAGTTGATGAAGGACAGAATCATTTTCAACTTCTACCAATGCAACGAGATCAGGTAGATGATCCGAACAAGATAAAATCTCCTGCCCAATTCTGTTCAACTTCCCCCAATAACGGGTTCTTGTCCAATAACGTTTGCCGTCCGGCAGAAACTCGCTGTCCTCCTTCCCTACGTCGTGAGAAGTGTCAAACAGGTTTTCGCAGTTTAACTCAACGAATGTAAGGAAGGAGGACAGCAGAAGGGATAGGATCATCTTAGCAGACTTTCTCCAGTCGTTTCATGATTAAGAACATGAAGGTTGATGCCAATAGGCAAAGACCAGCGAACACTGCCCATACCGTCCAAAGAGGAAGTTCGCCCCACAGGAGCCCACCAACCATTACAAGCTGGTTGCCAAGAGCAGTAGATACGAACCAACCACCCATGCAAGCGCCCTTGTACTTTGGAGGTGCTACTTTTGATACGAACGAAATACCCATTGGTGAAAGCAACAGCTCACCAAATGTAAGGATGAGATAGGTGCTGATCAACCAATATGAAGAAGCACGTGGGGCAGCATCACCAAGATTTGCCTGTTCTACAGGTGAAGGCAATGTCAGTGAAGCATAAAGCATCAAACAGAAGGCCACTGCGGCAACAATCATACCATACGCAATCTTTCGAGGAGCTTTAGGTTCCTTATTGCGTGATGCCAGCCAACCAAAGATAGACAAAGACACAGGTGTCAACGCTACTACATAGAAAGGATTGAACTGCTGGAAGATAGGAGCTTTCACCTCTACAGCACCATCAATATGACTATAGTTGTAGTAAAGGAATACTAAAGCTGCAACAACTGCAACAACTGCAATGACCTTACTCTTTGAAGTCTTACCCTGGAAGAGTGAGAAAGCAGAATAAACCATGATAATGATGGCAACGAGGTTCCAAACATTGAAAGCCATTGACTTCAAACCGTCTGCAGAAGTCTCATTATATTCGTTAGCAAAGTATGTCAAAGAAAGACCATTCTGGTGGAAAGACATCCAGAAGAAGGCTACAACACCAAATACCAACAGAAGAGCAATGAGACGCTCTTTTGTTTCTGAGGGTGACAGTGTATCTTCTTCTACTTGATTACCATTCTTCTTAACACCGCCCTCAACATGACGGAAAGTACTACGGAAAGCATAGTAAATGGCGATAGACAAAATCAGTGAAGCACAAGCTACTGCAAATGCAAAGTGATAAGAGTCATTCTCGCTTACGCCGAGGTTCTGCTGAGCCCACTCCATAATACGAATGGCCGCCGTGGGTGCAAACAAGGCACCAATATTGATAGCCATATAGAAAATAGAGAAACCTGCATCGCGCTTATCAACATATTGGGGATCATTATAGAGGTCGCCTACCATCACCTGAAGGTTACCCTTGAACAATCCGGTTCCTAAACCGATGCTCAGTAGTGCTACAAGCATCACAACAAGTGCGACCGTGTTGCCACCAAGAGGAACAGACAACAGCAGATAGCCCAGGAACATAATGATAATACCCGTGGTTACCATTTTTCCAAATCCGAATTTGTCGGCCATAAAGCCGCCAATCAGTGGAAAAAAGTAAACAAACATCAAGAACGAGCTATAAATAACACCGGCTGTGCCTGGTGTCAAGCCGTAATTAGCTCTTAAAAACAAAGCAAAGACGGCCAACATAGTGTAATAGCCGAATCGCTCTCCGGTGTTGGCAAGTGCCAACGCATAAAGACCTTTTGGTTGGTTTTCAAACATAGTTATTTAATTTTGGTATTTTTACTTTTTACTAAATCAAAGAGATAGGTCATTTTGATGACGATGTTACTAATGTTGGAGCGGGCAAAATAGTCCTGTTTTGAATTGCCATAGATGTCGCCAAGACCATAATAATAGCGACCTTCAAGTAATAAATGGCCTGCATGAGGTATAGAGAACTCTAATCCCAAACCTGCAGCTATACCATAGTCCACTTTATGCTCTACTGACATCGTATCCTGGGCTATTATTGATGAAGTACGTGAACTGAGGTTGATATCCGAATACTCGAAATTCTTCTTTGTTTTCTCGTTTAGGAATATACCGAGCTGCGGACCTGCTTGAAAGAAGAACTGCAAGCCACGACGTTCTCGTCCCCACCCTAAACGGGCAAAAACAGGAATTTGAAGATATGTCATATCTCGCTGATACGATTCTGCCAAACCAGTTACCGCATTAATCACTGGCTCATCGTCTGGGGTCTTGATATCTTCCTTCCATCCCAACTGAGTATAATTGACCTCAGCAACAACAGCACAGATACTATTGAAATATTTCTCTGAAGTATATCGCAGCGTCAGTCCTCCAGTCAGACCAGTATGCTGACTTTGCGGCACAGTTGGTGTGAAACCAATATTACTGAACACATAGCCGCCATTAACGCCAACGGCAAATTCATTACGATAATCGCCAATTTGAGCCTTTGCAGCAGCAGTAACTGCCAACAGGACTGTTGAGAAGAAAAAGCGCTTCACCATTCTATTAATAATTGAGAGCATCGATTGTGAAGTCTGGCTTATAGTGAATAAACATATATGCTTTGTTTTGTAATCCTCCATGACTTACACGTTCAAACTTCAGCGGGGTTTGAACTGCCTGATAGTTGAATCGACCAGGTGCACCATCGAACTGCATTCCGTACTTATGGAGGCCACGCAGGAAATAGACCGCATGATCAAATCCTGATAACGCGAAACGAGGCATGATAGTAATCATGTCTTGATGAAAATTCCAACGATAGCGCTGCAGCAGACGAATGGTCTGGGGAAAATTGACATTCGTGTAAAATGGTGCAGGAATATATGTATCAAAGCGATGGAAATGAGATTGCTGAGCATAGATGCCTCCCAGCCACTCTGTATAACCGAATACGGAAATCTGCACGTCAGGATGCTGCTGAAGAATGGTATCCAATCTCTTGTACAATTGCGGTATATACGAAGTATTTTCCGTATTAAGTACAACCACATTGGGGATACCCTTCAAGAATGCGCCCATAAAATGTAGATCCGATGAGTTGATACTTGTAAGATTATACATCTTTCCATCTTTCTCAAACTGCTTTCTTAAGGCACTGGTAAAACCTCCCTTAGAACTATTCGCATCGCTGCAATTTATAATAATGGGATGATAATCCTTGAACCATATAGCGAAACGACGAGCCGTGATGTCATCGAGATCTTCAGAGGGTTGATAAATTTGGAATATATACCGATTGTTGACAATCTCTGGGATGTCCAGCGAGAATGGAACAACCATCAGACATTGATGCTGCTGGGCAAAAGCTGCCAAAGTGGGTACATGCTTGTTGTAATAAGGTCCAATTAAGATATCGCATTTAGCAGCATCAATCTGAGGCAGCAGAGCTCCAAGGTTTGTGTCTTCCGACAGATTCCAGGCATGTATATCTACAGAAATACCTTCGTGTTTCATACTATCGCAGGCCATCAAAATGCCTCGATAGTACTCTAGCATTCGTTTTCCATCGTTATTTTGCAGATGTAAAGGCAGCAACACGCCCATACGAATAGGTCGCTGGCGAACATCGTCAACGGCAAATATCGTGCGGCCATTCTGGCTATCACCATTTGTAGTCACAGGAATATTTATCAGGTCACCTTTCTTCAACTGATAATCTGGCTGGAGCATAACCGGGTTGGCTTGCTTCAACTGTTCCTGAGTGATACCATACATTCGAGCGATACCATAAACGGTCTCTTTCTTCTGTACTTTATGCACCTTCACATATTGTGCACGGATAACACCTACACAACATAACAAAAGAACGATGCAAATATTACGTAACAATCGAGCCATAATCTTTATAACTGCTTTTTCGAGTGCAAAAATACGAAATAAATATGAAATGATTGCAAGCAAAGCAAAAAATGTTCTAACAAAGGAGGGTTTATTTTCAATAAATTAGTATCTTTGCACGTTAATACAATAAAAACGATGAGAAATAGATTAATAAGTTTCCTTTGGTTACCTCTAATGCTTTTACCCCTGATGGCAACTGCACAGGATGTTGATCCTCAGGCATATTATGTCGATGATGAGACAAATGCGCAAGTATCATCGAACATTTCCAATGCGCAAGCGCCACTCGAAGTAACATTCAGGGCTAACCCTACAGGAATGGAGAACTACACCCCATCATACGAATGGCATTTCAGAAAAAAGACAAATAATAACTACGAAGAGTTATTTGTTAGATACGAGGAAGAAACACAATATACTTTCCGTGAATCGGGAACATATAGTGTGATACTGAAGACGAAGCTTGACAATCAGGGGACAGAACTTGAAGAGAAAGAGATCGTCATTACGATTGTTGAAAGCAAGCTGGATTTCCCCAATGCGTTCTCGCCTAATGGAGATGGAATCAACGACACGTTTAAAGCAAAAGAAGGATACAAGAGTATTGTCAAGTTCAAAGCTATCATTCTGAACCGATGGGGACAAAAGTTATATGAATGGAACAGTCCTTCAGGCGAATGGGACGGAACATTCAAAGGGAAGCCTGTGAAAGACGGAGTTTACTTCCTCCACGTCAATGCGAAAGGTGCCGATGGTGCTATTTATGAGTTTCGCAAAGATATTAACCTGCTGAGAGGATTTACCGAAGGAGGGGCTTCGTCATCGACACACTAAGGAATAAACTTTATGGAACAAAACAATAAGATTCAAGTATTCGGGGCACGCGTACACAACCTGAAGAATATCGATGTGGAGATACCACGCAATTCGTTGACCGTTATTACGGGTCTATCGGGTTCTGGCAAATCCTCACTGGCCTTTGACACGATATTTGCAGAAGGACAACGACGTTACATTGAGACATTCTCTGCTTATGCTCGCAACTTCTTGGGAGGAATGGAACGTCCTGACGTTGATAAGATTACTGGCCTATCGCCTGTAATAAGCATAGAACAAAAGACGACTAACAAGAACCCTCGTTCTACAGTAGGTACGACCACAGAGATCTACGACTATATGCGTCTGCTTTTTGCTCGTGCTGGCAAAGCCTATAGCTACGAAACGGGCGAACCAATGGTGAAATATACTGAAGAGAAGGTGCAAGAGATGATTCTGAACGATTACGCTGGCAAACGCATCTTTATCCTAGCACCACTAGTCCGTTCAAGAAAGGGCCATTATCGCGAACTCTTCGAGGCTATGCGTCGTAAGGGATATCTCAACATGCGTATTGATGGAGAACTCGTTGAGATAAAGCTTGGCATGAAGGTTGATCGCTACAAGAACCACGACATCGAGGTAGTCATTGACAAGATGGCCCTTCCCAAGACGCCAACGGAAGGTGGTGCAGATGAACGCCTAAGAAAATCGGTTGCCTTAGCCATGAAGCAAGGAGAAGGCCTGATCATGATACTCGACAAAGATTCTGGTGAAGTGAAATACTTCTCTAAAAGATTGATGTGTCCAACTACTGGTATCTCATATAGTGACCCTGCTCCCAACAACTTCTCGTTTAACTCGCCACAAGGTGCTTGTCCGCGATGCAAAGGGTTAGGCAAAATTAACGAGATAGACCTGAACAAGATTATTCCCGATAAGAAAGCAAGCATACATGACGGTGGAATAATTCCTTTAGGAAAATACAAGAACCAATTGATTTTCTGGCAGATAGACGCCATTCTCAAAAAATATGATTGCGACATCAAAATACCTATCAAGGATATTCCAGATGAGGCAATGAACGAGATATTGTATGGCTCGCTTGAAGATGTACGCATCGACAAAGACGTGGTCAAAACATCAAGCGACTACTTTGTTCGTTTCGATGGTATCATCAAATATCTTCGTGACATCATGGAAAGTGATGATTCGTCGAGTGCGCAGAAATGGGCCGACCAATTTATGGCTGAATGTGAATGTCCCGAATGTCATGGCCAACGTCTGAACCGCGAAGCACTATCATACAAAATATGGGATAAAAACATCAGCGAACTATCGTCGATGGACATCAGCGAACTGCGCCAATGGCTGGATGAGGCTGAAAAGCACTTGGACAATCAGCAGAAGCAGATAGCAGCTGAGATACTAAAAGAGATACGTACTCGCTTGGATTTCCTGCTGGATGTAGGTCTTGATTATCTCTCTTTGAATCGTCAATCAGCTTCGCTGTCGGGAGGTGAGAGTCAGCGTATTCGTCTGGCTACACAGATTGGCTCACAGCTTGTAAACGTACTATATATTCTCGACGAGCCTTCTATCGGTTTACATCAACGCGACAACGAACGCCTCATTAATTCTTTGAAGGAACTGCGAGACCTTGGAAACACGGTCATTGTGGTAGAACACGATAAAGACATGATGCTGGCAGCAGACTATGTGATAGACATCGGTCCGCGCGCTGGCAGAAAAGGTGGTGAAGTGGTCTTCCAAGGTACGCCCGAGGAGATGATGAAAACCAACACCATTACAGCTCAGTATCTGAGTGGTATTCTTCAATGTAGTGACACGACTGAAAGGCGAAAAGGCTCTGGTAAGAGTCTTGTTATTCGCGGATGTACTGGCAACAACCTTAAACATGTAGATGTTAGTTTCCCATTAGGAAAGCTCATCGTAGTGACAGGTGTCAGTGGTTCTGGAAAATCAACACTTATCAACGAGACACTTCAGCCCATCTTGTCACAGCACTTCTACCATTCTGTCAAAAAACCGATGCCATATGAATCAATTGAAGGCGTAGAGAATATAGATAAGGTGGTAAATGTTGATCAGTCACCACTGGGACGTACTCCTCGTTCAAACCCTGCCACATATACGGGCGTTTTCTCTGATATTCGCTCTCTGTTCGTCAATCTGCCTGAAGCAAAGATTCGTGGCTACAAACCTGGACGCTTCTCTTTCAACGTCAAGGGCGGACGATGCGAGACCTGTGGCGGAAATGGATACAAGACAATAGAAATGAACTTCTTGCCTGATATCCAGGTACCATGCGAAGCATGTCATGGCAAACGATATAATCGTGAGACGCTGGAAGTTCGCTATAAAGGCAAATCGATTGCCGATGTGCTGGATATGACCATCAATCAAGCCGTGGAGTTCTTCGAGAATGTGCCGGATATCCTTCGTAAAATAAAGACCATTCAGGACGTAGGACTGGGTTACATCAAACTTGGACAGCCCTCCACTACCCTCTCTGGCGGTGAGAGTCAGCGCGTAAAACTGGCTACAGAGCTTTCGAAGAAAGACACTGGAAAGACGCTTTACATCCTGGACGAACCGACCACCGGCCTTCATTTTGAAGACATACGCATTCTGATGCAGGTCATCCATAAATTGGTGGATCGTGGTAATACGGTTGTTATCATCGAGCACAACCTGGATGTTATCAAACAGGCCGACTATATTATTGATATGGGACCAGAAGGTGGACGTAAAGGCGGCACTTTACTTTGCGAGGGTACGCCCGAGGATGTTGCCAAAAGCAAGAAAGGCTTTACGCCTATTTTCCTGAAACAAGAGTTGCAATAGGACATATGGAAAGAAGTAAGGAAATCTATAGAGTCACACTCATCGGAAGCGCTGTCAATGTTCTGCTACTGCTATTCAAGTTTATAGCAGGCATCTTGGGACATAGTGCAGCTATGATAGCCGATGCTGTACATTCTCTATCCGACTTTCTTACCGATATCATCGTTCTTATTTTCGTCAGAATCAGCTGCCTACCTCAAGACAAGTCGCATGATTATGGGCACGGTAAATACGAGACATTGGCGATGACGATAATAGGAATTGCTTTGCTAATGGTGGCAGCTGGCATCATGTATAGTGGTGTTACCAAGATTATAGCGTGGACCAATGGGGCGTGCTTGAAAGCGCCTGGCCTGCTAGCGCTTTGGGCAGCACTCATTTCTATCATTTTGAAGGAAGCCGTTTACCAATATTCCATGATAAAAGCAAGAAAACTGCAATCACAAGCAGTAGAAGCCAATGCGTGGCATCATCGCAGCGATGCTCTATCATCGATTGGAACAGCCATCGGTATCGGGGGAGCTATATACTTAGGACAAGAATGGACGGTATTAGATCCTCTGGCTTCTGTCATCGTTGGCGCGTTTATCTTGAAAATATCTATTGAGTTGTTACGTGATAGCATCGGTGACCTGATGGAGCATTCTCTTCCAGATTCCGTAGAAAACGAAATTATACAACTGGCAGAATCTATTCCTGGTGTATCTTCTCCTCATGATTTGCGAACGCGACGCATAGGAAATCACTATGCCATTGAGTTTCATATTCTTATGGATGGAGATATGCCTCTGCGCAAAGCTCACGATAAAGCTTCGGAAGTAGAAGAGTTACTACGCAATCGCTATGGACAAGAAACTCACATAGCGGTGCACGTTGAACCCAAATAACGATTGTATTCCCCTTCAATTTAAGCTGAACAGTCGCCCAATTCTAGCCGTCTTGCAGGCTTAAAGAAGAGCCTTCTGAAACCAAGACAAGAACTCTTGCTTTAGCTCTAGACTTTAGATAACATATTTCTAGACTCTAGAACAAATAGATCCAGACTCTAGAACGAGAACTTCCAGACTCTGGAATACGCAATTCTAGAGTCTGGAAGCGAACCAATAGTGCCAGTTTTACGCGATTAAACAATAACTATTGAACATCAATTACAATGCTTTTGCAATGCAAAACCAATGCTATTAAATGTTCCCATCGACTTCATCGCTTGGCAATGACAAGAATATTCCAATCGCCTATGCTCACTTGCAACCGAACGGACGCGATAATGGCCGATGGCCGATGGTCAATAATCAACGACCAATCACTCTTTTGTTGAAAGCTTAAGCACAACAGGTTTCATACCTGCAGCCTGCGCTTTAAGTGTAATAACACCAGCCTCGCGAGTTGAACGAAGTATAACGGTACAAGAGCCATTGAACAGACGACGATGATTGTCAACATGTAGTTCATCTGAGTTGATGTCACCATTAACAACACCTACTATCTGCGCATTTCCATCTACTGTAAAAGTCACATCTTCATTTGTTGTCTGCACGAGGCGACCTTTTGCGTCAAGAGCAGTAATACGAATATGTTGCAGATCTATGCCATCGGCCTTCCAGTTGTTATTATCCGATTCAGCCTTTAGTCTAACAGGAGCTTTTGTCGTTTCTATCTGGTGTCGAGCAACAATTTTTCCTTTAGTACGGGCAATGGCTTCCAACTTACCAGGCTGATAAACAATATCGTTCCAACGAATTTGGTTACGCATCTTGGCATTCTTTACATCATTTTTCTTCACGCCAAGACTCTTGCCGTTCAAAAGCAGTTCTACCTCATCGGCATTGGTATAAGTTACCAGCGAAAGATGTTGTCCTGCAATACGGTTCCAGTGGTCGCTCAAACCATCATTACCCGTCTGCACACCATTCCACATCTGATCACCTTTTTTCTCTATCACTCCGATATGAACCACAGGCTCGTCAGGACAGAAGAAACTCTTCATGTAGTAAGCCTTGGGTTTGGGATTCAGCTCCAAATCGAAAACGCCCTGGCTCCATCCTTTGGCAGGCCACCCCTGACTCTCGCCTAAGTAATCGATAGCGCCCCAATAAGCCAAACCGATGACCTTCTCACGATCCATCTCGAAATAGTTCTGTCCCATAGCCGAAACGGATGCCTCGCTCTGATAGAACTTCATCCATGGGAAACGACGTCCGTCACCAGGGAAATACATATACCTATAATTATATGCCTGAACGTCGGTCTTCATGGCCAGGTCACAAGGTAGAGAATCTGTCGCCCAGTTGCGATAGCGGGGATGCATAGCTACAGTCACAAGACGAGTACTATCGTAGCGCAGCACCAATGTTTTCATCAGTTGATACATGGTGACACCAAAATCATTAAAGGGCTGATTTGGATCTTGCTGAAGCTCATTGCCTAAGCTCCACAGCACTACACTGGGAGAGTTGCGATCACGTTTCACCCATTCCGGCACATCATGCTGCCATAGCTCTTCGAAAGCCACTCGACCGCCTGTATGCTGGCGTGTCCATTTGTCATAGAGCTCATCTACAACCAAGATGCCATACTTGTCACAAAGTTCAATAAACTCGCGACTATAGGGATTGTGAGAAGTACGAATATGATTGATACCATATTTCTTCATCAGTTGAATACGCTTCTCTATGGCGCGAGGATAGGCGGCAGCGCCCAAAGCGCCTAGTGAATGATGGTTAGCATAACCCTTTAGAAGAACCTTCTTACCATTTAGTTTCAAACCATGCTCGGGCGTAATCTCGATAGTACGAAATCCGAAATGTTCGCTATAAGAATCTAGCACATCTCCCTTGGCATTGTGCAACACGACCTCTACTGTATAGAGATTAGGATGTTCGCAATCCCACAACTCTGCATTGGCAATCTCCACTTCGGCTATTTTCTGTTCTACAAAACGTGTGGGTGTATTACGCTTAATTTCCGTTTTACCACTGTACACGCAGTTGCCCTTAGGATCCTTTATAACAACATCAATCGGCAGTACCTTCTCCTTACCCATCATTGCCACCTCTGCATAGATGGTGGAGAAGCGGTTGTCATGCGTTACGATTCGCAAAGGATTGCGTTGTAAAAAGGCCTCTTTTGCAGTGCTAATCAGGCGCACTTGTCGGAACAATCCGCCACCCGTGTACCAGCGCGAGCTGAAGGGATCGCGTGTATCGGCTTTAACAGCAATCACATTATCCTGATTAAACTTCAGTTTATTGGTGATATCAATTTCAAATCCTACATAGCCATAGTTCGTTCCACCTATATACTCGCCATTTAAGAAAACATCACCAACATACATAATACCGCCAAAATCGAGCAGTATCCTGCGATTTTTCAAGGAGTCATTAGGCGTGAGATGATAGCGATACCAGGCAGTTCCCATCTCCTTGAAGCCGCGACTCGATAGTCGGCTCTTAATATTGGCTGCAGGATCGTCGTTATCGGCCTTTTCATCTGCTGAAGGTGCCACCCAAGGCTGTTCAATCTGAAAGTCATGAGGGACGTTGATAATACGCCATTGACTATCATCAAACTGGGCGGAAGAAGCACCAGGAACATCGCCCGACATAAAGCGCCAACCGAAATCAAGACTGGATGAAATACGACGTTGTGCCACAGATGATAACGTAAATAATAAAGCTGCTGCGCAGAAAAGAAGTTTTCTCATTGTTTATTTTAAGTAGTCAGTTATTTATTTCGAAGACAAAGGTACATATTTTTTTTAGAAAAGGTACACTATTTCTAAATTATTTAGTAACTTTGCAGCCAGAAACAAGACATCGGGGCCGTATTGGTTCGATCGGGATACTCATCAAATAACATTGAAACTCGGGATGTCTTCTCTTGTCAATGGCGGGCCATTAACCAAGCTTTTTTCGAAATGCCGATGGATTACAAAGACGGAGAGCGCCCTTATCTTTTAACAAAGGAGTTTTCATCACATCACCCTTACGGCCCCATTTTTATTTTTAAGAAAGGACAATAAGCAATATGTTCTCAGGAATTATCGAAGAATTCGCCACTGTCGTAGCCATTGAACACGACAGGGAAAATATTGATTTCACACTCACTTGTTCTTTTACTAACGAGTTGAGCATCGACCAAAGTGTAGCTCATAATGGCGTATGTCTGACGGTAGTAAAAATTGATGGCAACAACTATGTGGTTACTGCCATGAAAGAGACCCTCGATCGCACCAACTTGGGATTGCTGAAGGTGGGTGACAAGGTAAACGTAGAACGTTCAATGATTATGAATGGCCGACTTGACGGTCATATCGTTCAGGGACACGTGGACCAAACGGCCACTTGCATCAACATGGAAGATGCTGATGGTTCTACCTATTTCACATTCGACTATCCTGAAAACCGCGAAATGGCCCTTCATGGCTATTTTACAGTAGATAAGGGTTCGGTAACAGTCAACGGTGTTTCGCTGACGGTTTGCAATCCTACGTCACATTCATTCCAGGTGGCAATCATTCCTTACACATTGGAACATACCAATTTCCAGGATATTAAGATAGGCAGCGTTGTCAATCTTGAATTTGATATTTTGGGTAAGTATATTGCCCGTCTCAATGAACTAAAACAAAAATAAAATAATTATGCTTACACTGAAACTCATTACTGAGGAAACCGAGCGCGTGATTCGCGGTTTGGAGAAAAAACATTTCAAGGGAGCCAAAGAAGCTATCGATCAGGTTCTGGCTGTTGACAAGCAGCGTCGCGAGGCCCAACAGGAGCTCGACAAGAATCTGTCGGAAGCAAAAAAGATGGCTGCACAGATTGGTGGATTGATGAAGGAAGGCAAGAAAGCTGAAGCTGATACCATCAAAGAGCAGGTTTCTAAGATGAAAGAAACCAATAAGCAACTGGAAGAAACTATGAATCAGGCTCAGGAAGAGATGACTCGCCTGCTTTGCCAGATTCCTAACATACCTTACGATGAAGTACCTGAGGGTGCTGCTGCCGAGGACAACCGCGTGGTAAAGAGCAACCTCAAGGAGTGCACTGCCAACGACACTGTTGGCAACTGGGACGTCAACCCATCGCTGGGCATCGCCAATCCCCTGCCCCACTGGGAACTGGCTAAGAAATACAACCTCATCGACTTCGATTTGGGTGTAAAAATTACAGGTGCCGGCTTCCCCGTTTACATCGGCAAAGGTGCTCGTCTGCAGCGTGCACTCATCAATTTCTTCCTCGATGAGGCTCGCAAGAGTGGTTACACCGAGATTATGCCTCCTACAGTAGTAAATGCAGCTTCTGGCTACGGCACAGGACAGCTGCCCGACAAAGAAGGCCAGATGTACCACTGTGAAGTTGACGACTTCTATCTCATCCCCACTGCCGAGGTACCCGTCACAAACATCTACCGCGACGTGATTCTCGACGAGAAAGATCTGCCTATCAAGAACTGCGCATACACCGAGTGTTTCCGTCGCGAGGCAGGTTCTTATGGTAAGGACGTTCGCGGTTTGAACCGTCTGCACGAGTTCTCTAAGATTGAGATTGTACGCATCGACAAGCCCGAGCACTCAAAGGAGAGCCACAAAGAGATGCTGGCTCATGTAGAGGGTCTGCTCCAGAAATTGGAACTGCCCTATCGTATCTTGTTGCTCTGCGGTGGCGACCAGTCGTTCACATCGTCTATCTGCTACGACTTCGAGGTTTACTCTGAGGCTCAGGGCCGCTGGCTCGAGGTATCGTCAGTTTCCAACTTCGACACCTATCAGGCCAACCGCTTGAAGTGCCGTTATCGCAACAGCGAGACAAAGAAGACCGAACTCTGTCACACGCTGAACGGCTCGGCCTTGGCTCTGCCACGCATCGTAGCTGCATTGCTTGAGAACAATCAGACCGAAAACGGCATCAAGATTCCTGCTGCACTCGTACCTTATATGGGATGCGATATAATTGATTAGTTATAATCAACATATCAAAAAGAAAGATGCAAGCAAAACTATTTGTTTGCATCTTTTTTTGCGAAAA
The DNA here is from genome assembly GCF_000621725.1 of Xylanibacter brevis ATCC 19188. Classification (GTDB taxonomy): domain Bacteria; phylum Bacteroidota; class Bacteroidia; order Bacteroidales; family Bacteroidaceae; genus Prevotella; species Prevotella brevis. The sequence continues at coordinate 115,232 of NZ_JHXM01000008.1, read as the reverse complement.
AGCGTGGCCAATTAAAAACAAATTGTTATCTTTGCATTCAAAATTCAAACAAATTGAAGCTAACGAATTAATGCAATGAACAAAATCGTCAGAAAAGAGCAATTCTCAGAGAAAGTTTTTCTCTTCGAGATTGAAGCTCCGCTAATTGCGAAGAGCCGCAAAGCCGGTAACTTCGTAATCGTACGCGTAGGCAAGAATGGTGAGCGCATGCCACTGACCATCGCAGGTGCAAACATTGACAAGGGTACCATTACGCTGGTAGTTCAGATGGTGGGTCTTTCATCTAAGAAACTCTGTGCCCTCAACGTGGGTGACTATGTAACGGATGTTGTTGGTCCATTAGGCAATCCTACCAAGATTGAGAACTATGGCACAGTGGTATGTGCTGGTGGTGGTCTCGGTGTAGCTCCAATGCTCCCAATCATCCAGGCGCTCAAGGCTGCAGGCAATCGCGTTCTTTCTGTGATGGCCGGACGTTCTAAAGACTTAATTATATTAGAAGATAAGGTACGTGAGAGTTCTGACGAAGTCATCATTATGACCGACGATGGTAGCTATGGCGAGAAAGGCGTAGTGACCGTTGGTATAGAGAAATTCATTGAGCAGGAACATGTGGACAAGATATTTGCCATTGGTCCTCCAATCATGATGAAGTTCTCAAACTTAACAGCTCAAAAGCATAACATTCCCTGCGAAGTATCGCTCAACACCATCATGGTTGACGGTACGGGTATGTGTGGTGCCTGCCGTCTCACCATCGGTGGCAAGACTAAGTTCGTGTGCATCGATGGTCCCGAATTTGACGGAGCACTCGTCGATTGGGACGAGATGTTCAAGCGTATGGGCACCTTTAAAAAAGAAGAACAAGAGGAACTGGCTCACTATGAGGAGCACTTAGATTCCTCTGAGTCCCCTAAGTTAGGGGACGACAGGGGTCTGAACAAGGGAAAGTCTGACGCAGGTTCAGACCCCCAACCCCCTAACTTAGGGGGCTCAGATTCCATTGAGGTACTCACCGATCGTAACGCTTCTTGGCGCAAGGAGTTACAGCAAAGCATGAAACCAAAAGAGCGCACACAGATAGAGCGCGTGGTGATGCCCGAACTTGATCCCGTTTATCGTGCCACCACTCGCACTGAGGAAGTGAACATCGGCCTTACCAAAGAGATGGCGATGCTGGAGGCTAAACGCTGTCTTGACTGTGCCAAACCTAGTTGTGTAGAGGGATGTCCTGTTAACATCAACATACCATCGTTTATCAAGAACATCGAGCGAGGACAGTTCTTAGCAGCCGCCAAAGTACTGAAAAACACGTCTGCCCTACCCGCTGTCTGCGGACGCGTTTGTCCACAAGAGAAGCAGTGTGAGAGCAAATGTATCCATCTAAAGATGAACTCAAAGCCTGTTGCTATTGGCTATTTGGAGCGCTTTGCTGCCGACTACGAACGCGAAAGCGGCAACATCAGCTTGCCCGAGATAGCACCTGCCAACGGCATAAAGATTGCCGTTGTAGGTTCTGGTCCTGCCGGACTGAGCTTTGCAGGCGACATGGTGAAAAAAGGATACGATGTTTACGTATTTGAAGCGCTTCATGAGATTGGTGGTGTATTGAAATATGGTATTCCTGAATTCCGCTTGCCCAACAAGATTGTAGATGTGGAAATCGAAAACCTGGCTAAGATGGGTGTTCATTTCCAGACCGACGTCATCGTTGGAAAAACCATCAGCGTGGAACAACTGGAGACACAAGGCTTTAAGGGTATCTTTGTAGGTTCTGGTGCTGGTCTGCCCAACTTCATGAATATCCCTGGCGAGAATTCTATCAACATCATGTCAAGCAACGAGTATCTCACTCGCGTAAACCTGATGGACGCAGCCAATCCTAAGACCGACACGCCGCTGAATCCTGCCAAGAGTGTGCTCGTAGTGGGTGGTGGTAACACCGCTATGGACTCTTGCCGTACAGCCAAGCGTCTGGGGGCAGATGTCACATTGGTTTATCGCCGTTCAGAAGTTGAAATGCCTGCCCGCCTTGAGGAGGTTAAGCACGCCAAGGAAGAGGGCATCAAGTTCCTTACTTTGCATAATCCTATCGAATATATTGCCGATGAGCAGGGTGCAGTTAAGCAGGCTGTGCTACAGGTAATGGAACTGGGTGAGCCTGATGCATCAGGTCGTCGTAGTCCTGTTCCTGTTGAGGGCAAGACGGTTACCCTTGATGTCGATCAGGTTATTGTGGCCGTTGGTGTATCTCCCAACCCACTCGTACCGAAATCAATCGTAGGACTTGAACTGGGAAGAAAGAACACTATCGCTGTTTCAGAAGAGATGCAGTCTTCACGCAAAGAAATATTTGCGGGTGGCGATATCGTGCGTGGTGGTGCTACCGTGATTCTTGCTATGGGTGACGGCCGTCGTGCTGCTCAGAACATGGACGCATATTTACAAAGTAAATAATGATAAGCAACAAGTAATTAAACAATAGTAAAGAGTGAAAAGTGGAAAAACTCCCGGTTGAATGCATTCCGGAAAAAGGTTTTCACTTTTCACTCTTCTTATAACCTTAAATTATGAACGGATTTTACACAATTATTTTGCTTATATTGAGCAATGTATTTATGACGCTGGCTTGGTATGGGCATTTAAAACTTCAGGAAACAGGCGTCAGCAGTAACTGGCCACTCATCGGCGTTATCATCTTCTCGTGGGGCATTGCTTTCCTTGAATATTGTTGTCAGGTACCTGCCAATCGTATGGGCTTCATTGGCAATGGCGGTCCCTTTTCTTTAGTACAGTTGAAAGTAGTTCAAGAATGTATCTCATTAGCAGTCTTTGCTATCATAGCCAACATACTATTTCAAGGCGACCACTTGCATTGGAACCATATTCTGGCCTTCCTTCTCATTATCTGTGCTGTCTATCTGGTTTTTATGAAGTAAAGGGTTCATGCGAACAGAATTAGAACTATTAGAAAAACGATTAAAGGATCGATTCGTAAAGGCGTTTGCAACCTATCATTTAATCAACGACGACGATCATATCCTTGTGGCCCTTTCGGGTGGCAAGGATTCCCTTTGCTTGTTGGAATTATTGGCTAAACGAGCCAGAATACAACATCCACGATTTGCGGTTGAAGCCGTTCATGTGAGAATGGAGAATATAAAATATGAGACGTCAACTGATTACCTGCAGAAATTCTGTGATGAACTTGGTGTCAAACTGCACGTATGCACCACTCGATTTGAAATAGGTGATGCGACAGAAACAAACATCAAGAAACAAAAGCAGCCTTGTTTTCTTTGTTCATGGTATCGCCGCAAGAAAATCTTTGATTTGGCACAGGAGCTGGGATGCAACAAAATAGCCTTAGGCCACCATCAGGACGACATATTACACACGGCACTCATGAATCTATTCTACGAAGGACGATTTGGAACGATGCCTGCACTATTGCAAATGAAGAAGATGCCTCTGCAAATCATACGCCCCCTCTGTCTTATCAAAGAATCGGACATTCAGCGCTATGCTGAGCTGCGAGGTTATCAGAAGCAAATCAAACTATGTCCCTTCGAGCACGAGAGCAATCGAACAAATATCAAGCATCTATACGACAAAGTGGAGCAAATGAATCCTGAAACACGCCATAGCCTTTGGAACGCACTTGTAAGAGAAGGAAAACTAATTGAAAATTCTTAAATTCAGTTAATAATCCATTCTCTTTATATCCTTGTATGGTTTTAATTTGTACCTTTGTTTATTAAAACGAGGATTAGAGATGAAAAGATATATAACAATTCTATTTATTCTAGGCCTACTGATGCCTTTTAGTGTTTATGCACAGAAGAAAAAGTCAAAGAAAAACACTAAGAAGCCCGTAGTTGAAATTGTACAAGAAGATTCACGCATAGCCCAGATGCTGGAAGCCACTCAAAAAATTATGTTCATCGACAGTTTGGTGGTTGACTCTGCCGACTTTATGCGTTTCATCCCTATTGCCAAAGATTGTGGAACATTGGTACAAAACAATAATCTAGGGCAGTTTACCAATGAATTAAAAGACTTTCGACTGACGACTGTTTTTGATGCCAAAGACTCGATTTCACATATTTGCGTGAGCGATTATATTGGCAACACCTGGACCACTCCTGTAGCAGCTAAAGGCATCAATAAAGAGGCATCAGCCAACTACCCTTTTATGATGCCCGATGGCACCACCCTTTATTTCTCACAGAAGGGTGCTAATAGTCTTGGAGGCTACGACATCTTTGTGACTCGTTACGACGGTAGTGAAGGTACATTTCTGAAACCCGAAAACCTTGGTATGCCTTTTGCATCTACCGCTAATGATTATTTCTTTGCCATCGACGAGTTCAATAATTTGGGATATTTCGTCACCGATCGTCATCAGCCCCAAGGTAAAGTATGCATCTACGTGTTCATACCTAATGAAACACGACAAGTATATCAATCGGAGGCTTACTCCGAAACTGAACTCCGCGCTTTGGCAGATATCAACTGCATTGCCAAAACATGGGATAACTCCAACCTGCGAAAGACTGCACTCAATCGCTATCGCGAAGCACGACAGACGGCAAATGTCACACGTCAAAAAGTGATTAGCGAGTTCTCATCCGAACTCGACGACCTACGACATCAGGCAGAAGTGCTCAATAAGGCACTACGTATGGCACGCAATTACTACGCTCGAGCTAATAAAAGCGAACGACAGACACTGCGCTCCGAGATTCTTAAAAGCGAACAAGAGTTAGAACAGTTGCAACTGGAAATTCGCAAAAAGGAAAAAGCGGAACAGAACGACACCTTACTACAATAAAAACATAAATACTAATCACTATGGAAAAGAAGAAATTTGCACCTTCAGAACTCATCATCAATGCCGATGGTTCATGCTTCCATTTGCACCTAAAGCCAGAACAGCTGGCCGACAAAGTAATATTGGTGGGCGACCCTGCCCGTGTAGATACCGTAGCGGCCCATTTCGACTCCAAGGAGTGCGAGGTAAGTAGTCGTGAGTTCCACACCATCACTGGTACATATAAGGGCAAGCGCATCACCGTGCAGAGCCACGGTATTGGTTGCGACAACATTGATATCGTGGTCAACGAGCTCGACACGCTTGCTAACATCGATTATAACACACGCGAAGAACGCGACGAACATCGCACACTCACCATGGTGCGCATCGGCACCTGTGGCGGTCTGCAACCCTTCACACCCACCGGATGTTTTGTCGCCTCAGTCAAGAGCATCGGTTTCGATGGTCTATTAAATTTCTATGCTGGACGCAATGTCGTTTGTGACATTCCAATGGAAAAAGCATTCCGTGAACACATGCAATGGGACCCCATCAAGGGTGCACCCTACGTAGCCATAGCCGACGCTGAGCTTATCAATCAGATTGCACAAGACGATATGGTGCGTGGCTACACCGTGGCATGCGGTGGTTTCTACGGTCCTCAGGGACGCCAGCTTCGTGCCGACATTGCCGATCCACAACAAAACGAGAAAATTGAAAGTTTCGAGTACGAAGGTATGCACATTTGCAATTTCGAGATGGAATCCAGTGCCCTAGCAGGCCTCGCCTCGCTGCTTGGACATCGAGCAATGACTTGTTGCATGGTCATTGCCAACCGCTACGCAAAAGAAATGAACACAGAATATAAGAATTCAATAGACACACTCATTCAGAAAGTACTGGATAGAGTTTAATCATATATAAACGGATAACTAAATAATGACTTCATTTGAAAGCGATTACAACAACGGGGCACATCCTTTAGTGCTCCGTCGTCTTATTGAGACTAACGACAACAGCAGTTCTTCTTATGGCTCTGATATTTGGAGCCAACAGGCTCGCGAAAAAATACGCAGAGCCTGCGAAACGCCAGATGCTGACATATTCTTCTTGGTTGGCGGCACGCAAACCAATGCCACTGTTATTGATGGCATGCTGACTGGCTACGAAGGCGTAATTGCTGTTGAGTCTGGCCATATCAACGTACACGAATCGGGTGCTGTCGAAGCATTTGGACATAAGGTTATCACCCTCCCTGCTCATGATGGCAAAATGACAGCCGAAGACCTTCGTGCTTTCCACGAACGATTCTTTGCCGATTCGTCTTACGAACATATGGTAATACCAGGCATTGTCTATATTACAATGCCTACCGAACTGGGCACCATATACAAAGCCTCTGAGATAGAAGCCATTTACAACCTCTGCCAGGAGTACCAGCTACCATTATTCATTGATGGTGCTCGCTTGGGTTATGGACTTATGTCAGATGAATGCGATTTCAACCTGCCCTGGCTAGCACACCACTGCGATGTATTCTATATTGGTGGTACTAAGCAAGGTGCACTTTGTGGCGAGGCTGTTGTTTTCCCACATCATAATGCCCCACGCCATTTCTTTAACATCATCAAGCAGCATGGAGCACTTTTAGCCAAGAGTCGTTTGGCAGGTGTACAGTTCGATGCACTCTTTACTGACAATTTGTATTTCGAACTATCCAAGCACGCCATCCAGAAAGCCATGCAGCTTCGTCAACTGTTCTCCAAAGCAGGCATTGACATCAAGGACTCTCCTACCAACCAACAATTTGTCGTTCTTTCAAACGACCAAAAGCAACAGCTCATGTCTCATGTACTTTTCGAGACATGGGAGCCCGTCGATGCCAATCACGCACTCTGCCGTTTCGTCACTAGTTGGGCTACCACCGATGAAGACATGCAAACGCTTGAGAATGCCCTCCATTCACTTAAATAGCATTTAATTCGATACAAAATGAACACCCCCAATCCTTCCACACCTTCCCCCCTCTTTACGGAGGGATTGAGGGAGGTTTCTACTATCTGCGCTCTTGCCACAGCCACAGGTGGTGCTATCGGAATCATAAGAATTTCAGGCCCCAAAATGTTTGAGATTCTTTCTCATGTATTTAGCAAGAATATCAGCGATACACAACCAAATACCATTCATTATGGCCACATCAAAGATGGCACAGACATCATTGACGAAGTTCTTGTCAGCATCTTCCGCGCACCACATAGCTATACTGGCGAAGATTGCGCAGAAATCTCTTGTCACGGATCTAGTTATATTTTAAACAAGGTTCTGGCCCTACTAATAGAAAACGGGTGCCAGCAGGCAGGTCCAGGTGAATTCACTCAACGAGCCTACCTCAACGGCAAGATGGACCTCTCACAGGCCGAAGCCGTAGCCGACCTGATAGCCTCAACCAATAAGGCTACTCACCAAATTGCCATGAGCCAACTGCGTGGACATTTCTCCTCTAAGCTGGCCCAACTGCGCGATCAACTGCTGAAGCTCACCTCGCTACTTGAACTCGAGCTTGATTTCTCCGACCACGAGGACCTTGAGTTTGCTGACCGCAAGGAGTTGCAAGAACTCACCCAAAACATCGACAATCACATCACACATCTGGCAAACACTTTTCAAACTGGCAATGCTCTGAAAAACGGCATTCCTGTAGCCATTGTTGGTGCTCCTAATGTCGGGAAAAGCACCCTGCTAAACGCCCTGCTCGGAGAAGAGCGTGCTATCGTTAGCGATATCCAAGGAACCACACGAGATGCAATAGAAGATACGATTCAGTTAGGAGGAGTCACGTTCCGCTTCATTGACACCGCAGGCATCCGCCATACCGATGATCAGATCGAGAACCTTGGCATAGAGCGTTCCAAAGCTGCTGCACAACGAGCACGCATCATCTTATTAATGACAGAACCCGGTGTTCCCTACCCCGATATAGAGACACGTGATGACCAAACAGTCATCAATATCGAAAATAAGACCGAGAAGTTCCAAGCAAAATTCGGAATTGGGCTTGAAGCTCTCAAGCAGCAACTCATAGCTGCAGCTCCTAAAACTTCAGAATCGGATGTCATCATCACCAATGCCCGGCACTACGATGCGCTCGTTCGAGCACACGAGGCTATCCAGCGTGTCATCGACGGTCTTGAAATGCAAATAAGTGGAGACCTCCTAAGTGAAGATCTTCGTCAAGCTCTCGACTTCTTAGCAGAGATTACCGGTGGCGAGATAACCCCCAACGAAGTTTTAGGAAATATCTTCAAAAACTTCTGCGTGGGAAAATAGTCCAATTGCAAAGAAACACATAAAATCTGCAAAAATAAGCCCGTAAATCCCTTGTTTTCAAGTGTTAAAGATTGCTCGGATTTTTGCAGATTTTTGATTTAGGTATTGTTTGTTTGCAGATTTTTGCCTAACTTTGTCCCCCAGATGTCCCCCGAAGAGTGACGCACCCCCATTTTTTGTCCCCCGAAAGATGGTTTTTTGTCCCCCGTGGCGACATTTGGTAGTAACTCGTTAAAACTATAAAGGCAATGGCAAAGAAACAAACATCAACAACTCAACGAGGACAAGTCAAGCTTCGTGAAAAGAAACTGGCAGATGGAAGTTCCAGTCTCTATCTTGACATCTACTCTAATGGCAAGCGAGTGAAAGAATATCTGAAGCTCTACCTTGTTGTTCCCAATACTGCTATTGAGAAGGAGCAAAACCGCCAGACCTTAGCAGTAGCTAATTCTATGCGAGCCAAACGTGAACTTGACCTATTTAGTGGCAAATATGAAATAGGACAGCCCAAACAGGAAGGAGTTCGTTTCCTTGATTTTTATCGCCAGATGTGCGAAGAACGTTTGAAAACTCCTGACACTTTGGGTAATTGGGGCAACTGGCACAGTTGTCTTAAACATCTCGAAATATATTGCGATGAGTTTACCACTTTTGATGATATTGACGCCGCTTGGATTCAAGGATTCAAAGAGTATTTGAACACTGCAGAGAAAGATACCAGAAAGCGTGGAGGTTCTAAGCGTGTTTACGCTTTCGAGGGATTATCACAAAACTCAAAAGTTTCATATTTCAACAAGCTTCGCGCATGTATCAATGAAGCATTTGAGAAAGGGATTATCACTAAGAATCCTATTAGAGGTATCGATGGATTCAAGCAAGAAGAGGTTGAGCGCGAGTACCTGACAATTGAAGAGGTCAAGAAACTTGCAGCCACACCATGTAACTACCCTATTCTGAAGGCCACCTTCCTCTTTTCATGCCTCACTGGGCTACGCAAGAGTGATATAGAGAAACTTACTTGGGGTGAAATCCACAAACAAGGTAATTTCACTCGCATCATTTTCAAGCAGAAGAAAACTGGTGGTCAAGAATATCTGGACATATCAGAAGAAGCTGTTGCTTATCTTGGTACTCGACGGAATGATGTTGACCGTGTATTTGAAGGATTCACCTACGGCACTTGGATATCTCTTGAATTAAAACGTTGGGCTCTTGCTGCTGGTATAACTAAGAATATCACGTTCCATTGTGCTCGTCATACCTTTGCCGTAATGATGCTTGACCTTGGTGCTGATATATACACAGTATCAAAATTACTTGGTCATCGTGAACTTTCCACCACTCAAATATATGCGAAGGTGCTTGATAAGAACAAACAGGCAGCCGTAAGCTTGATTCCTAAAATATCTGATTAAGTAACCCTTAATTCATTATTACAATATGGTTAGCAGACAAGAAGCAGTACTAAGCTTTGTGAAGTTCAACAAGTTCTTCAAGCAGCTTAATTATGATATAGGTGTTACGGGTAAGGTTCATCTATCCCAATATGCTGACGAGTTAATGGAATTTGAGCAATGGGTTGATAACGTTATAGAATACGTCCTGTTCAATCCTGATCCAAAAATTATTGATTTAATCAGTGCTCTGGGTTCGTCAGAGATTATCAAGAACTATGCAGAAGAAGGGAAAGCCGTTTTAGAAACCAGCACCTATGATGCTTTGTCCAAAGTTATTGACTCTACGGCAAAGCTGCTGTCACTGGTAAACGAAAGTATCGAAGCATCTAAAGGCAAATTTACCAGCCTACCTGAGGCATTTGCCTTCCAAGATGCAGAAAATCTATTTCAGAGAGCTGTGAAAGCAGGTTATCTGACCTCTGATTTCCAGCCCAAAGGAGATACAGATTTATATACTCTCAAAATTCTTGGCTTTGCCATCGGAGAAGAATTAAAATTGGCACCAAGACATAAATGGTCACACTTCGAGGAGCTATGGAATATTGATTACGCAAATAAGCTCTCCTCCGTTCCTATCAGTGCCAAGCAATTTCAAAGAGCAAAGACTCTTATGGAATTATACCCAGAAGTTGACTTTAACTTGCTTATTAAGCCCAAAGAAGATTCTTTCTTTACTGCGGCATACGGCAATAGAAGGATTCGCACTTTGTACAAAGAGCTTGTGGCATATGGATATATAAGCAAGGAAACTGATTACGACAATTTCCTTAGTATTTTCAATCTTGGAAACAGTAAATTCGTGCGTCCTGTAGAATGGATAAGTGATCAACGTCATCTCGCCTATTTCATTCACCACACGTTTACTAAGACGAATAAAAATTGCTGGGTCAAAACGCATGCGTGTTTCACCATCAATGGAGCACCACCAAATTTAGGAACAATGAAGAGTGGTATTGTTTCACTACAAAAAAAGCCTACTTATGAAACATATGATTTAGTACTCAAACGTATAGCATCGGAGTATAACAATGAACTACAATAAATAACCTTGTATAGGTTAATAATTCAACATCAAAAGTGGGCAAATCAAATTTGTCCACTTTTTGTTGTCATTCGCATTAAAATAAAAGTCACCTAACAATCTAAGTAATCTAATTATGGATAAACCAAAAATAGATAACATCATACAACAGTATATGCATTGGAAAAAACTGCATACACTAATGAAATATCTCTATTTAGAGAGAGATACTTCTCATTGCTACCACTTGTTGAAAAATAATATTGGCGAAAGCCTTCAAATCATATTTTTATTCACATTAATAAACATCAAAAGCAATGAGAAAAGAAAATTTCTCTCTCTCTCTTTTTCGAGAGATTTATGTGGTCAGGTCATTTGACCACTGCCAAGAGTGGTGATTCGGGCTTACTCGAAATGCTCCACGAAGCTTATGACCTCTATCAGGTCGAAGTTGTTAACCAGGGCAAACTTTATCAGCGTTATGCTGATGATTTTGTCTATAGCCACGAATTCCATGATGCCATTGATGCCTGGAGCAAGAATGAGCACCAGAAGAACTATCACATTCTTGATTCTTTGCTTACGAAGCGTCGAGACCTTGTTGAGAAATTCTTCAATAAGGAAAACGTAAGCGATGTTGAGTTGATGGATATGTTACATCTTTTCAACACTACTCTTCCATCTTCTCGCAACTATGTTGCACCAACCAAAGTAAGAGAAGCCTCAGATTATAATCTATGTGCTTGTTTGGAGCATTCAGATTTGGATATTCTTGCTCGATGCTGTAACGAAGCAAAAGTCTTCAGTGAAATAATCGACGCAGACGACCTTCTTTCTCTTTTGGATGGTAAAATGACGATGCCTTTACATTCGCGCAATAACAGACTTGTGGCATTCTTCTTCGATCAATTGTCCATCTACAACCTTATCATTCGTAACTGGCAGAACGTCATTGCCCATCACTGTAGCATTGTAAGTTCAACAGGCAAAGGAACATTAACACAAAAGTCCTTGTCTTCTGCATTATATTCAATTGTAGATTTAGAGATGTCGGCACAAGAGAAGATTATTGATGATGCAGTTAGGTCAGTCGGTCAGAAATATCAAAGAAAAAGAAACACGAACAAATAACTGCAAAGAAATGGTCAGGGTGTAAACGAGAGAATCACCTTGGTTCTCACGTTTCTCTCTTCCCCACATCCTGTAATACACGTACTTTTGCCCTCCGTAACCAGTTTACAATGGTAACGGAGGGCTTCCTTCATTTTGTTTAACTTAAATAGTGATTAGGATGAGACGTAAGACTTTATCTGACAGTACTCTGGAAATGATTGTTTCTATAGATCAACGTCTAACCGAACTTATTGCCAGTGACATCCCTAAGCGACTTCATTGTATTGAAGAAAAGCTGGATTATATCAATCCAAGATTGCTAACGATTGAGCATGTTGACAGGTTCTACAGTGAGGTAAAGACTGTATTATCAGTTGCAGAAGCATGTGATTATCTCGGAATTACTGAATCTCACATGTACAAACTTACCAGTGGTGGGAAAATACCTCACTATAAGCCAACAGGCAAGCTCATTTACTTCAGTAGAAGCGAACTTGACGATTGGTTGTTACATAATAGAGTGTTTAACGAAATAGATCAAGAAAATGAGCAAACCAGACACACCGACCAAGAATCCGAATGAAAACGTTCAGATTATGAGTTTACTTGATCGGCTCGAACAAGCCAAAAGTATTCTCGATCAAACTGCTGAAATAGAAGAAGCTGTAAACAAGCTTAACAACCTTGAATATTTCCTCAGAAGATTTGGAACTCTTAAAGAACTTACATCCCACTTGCTTTTCATAGAAAGGAAGATGTATATCTTAAAAGAATACCTTTCTGTTAATGAGGCTGCAGACTATCTTGGGCTGTCATCAAGCCTTGTATATAAATTGACGAGCAAGCACGAATTACCTGTTTACAAGCCCAATGGAAAAACTGTATTCATCCGAAGGGATGACCTAAACAGGTGGATTGCCAAGCACAAAGTTCTATCTGATGAAGAGATAGAAGAATATGCTGCCACCCATATGGATAAAGTATTAAAAGGATTGTACAATAAAAACAAATAAGTATGATGGACATAACAACATTAGGCAATCAGAGAATTGACCAGAAGACATTTGAACAATTATTAAAGCACATTAAGCTGAAGGTTACTGAGGAATATGCTTTTCCTCCAGAAATCATCACTTGTGGAGGGGCAACAATAGCAACTCTTGGAAACTTCAGTGCTTCAGTCGGCAAGCCAAAGAGTAAGAAGACGTTCAACGTTTCTGCTATTGTTGCTGCTGCCATATCAGGTAAAGAGATTCTTGGATATAAGGCTCACTTACCTGAAGACAAGAAAAAGATTCTTTATATTGATACGGAACAGAGCAAGTACCATTGTCATAAGGTTCTGGAGCGAATACTGAAGCTGGCCAACCTCCCATTGAACAAGGAAAGCGGACTCATCGACTTCTTTGTTTTGCGTGAGTACACTCCTGAACAGAGACGAGACATCATCAGCCTGGCATTACGTGGTGATTCACGATATGGCTTGGTTGTCATCGATGGTGTTCGTGACCTGCTCAGGGACATCAATAACCCAAGTGAGGCTCTTGACATTATCAATGATCTGATGCGATGGTCAAGTTTCTATGACCTTCACATTCACACAGTGCTTCACTTGAACAAAGGCGATGACAACACCCGTGGCCATATTGGTTCCGAGTTGAACAACAAGGCTGAGACTGTGCTCCAGATTACCAAGAATATTGATGACAGCAACATGAGCGAGGTGAAAGCCATGTTCATTAGAGACAAGGAATTTGCCCCTTTTGCGTTTCGCATCGACAACAACGGTCTTCCAAACTATGTGGAAGGTTACAAGGCAGAACTTGCCAGACGTGACAAGAAGATGCACTTCTCCAGATTAACGGAAGAGCAACATCGAGAGGCTATTGAAAGCGTTGTTGGCGATAATGCTCCACTGGGTTATTCAAAGATGATTAACCTCCTGATGGATGGTTATTCTAACATTGGTTATTCACGAGGTCGAAACACCATCATCAGCTTGCTCCGATACCTGATTGAGATGGGACTGATACTAAAGACGGATAAGGCTTACCAGTATGTCCCCCAGAAACAGGAATCTGAAAAACAGCCAGAAGATACCGATGAAGACGGTTTAGTTTAGTTTGACTGTTTATATATATGTACTGGCATACTTACATTATAAGCTATGAATATATCACAAGCCAAACTCATCAATTTAGTGGACTTTCTTGAACAGGAAGGACACAAGGCAGTAAAGCAAAAGGGACACATTTATTGGTACAACTCCCCAATTCGTAGTGAGAACACACCTTCTTTCAAGGTTGACTCCAGTAGAAATGAATGGTTTGACTATGGCTTAGGAGAAGGGGGTGATATTCTCGACTTGATAAAAGGGTTATACAATGTGAAGACCACCAGTGAAGCTCTTACCATACTTGCGCCTAAAAGCAACTCCTTTATTAACGCTATTTATCATCGGAAAGATGCGCCACCTAAAAGGCAGGAGTCTGGGCAGATGCACAATGTAGCGTACCATCCACTTACACATCAAGCCCTGTTATCATATATGATGAAGCGGAAGATTGATGTGAATCTAAGCCGTGTGTATTGTTGCGAAGTCCATTATGACCTGCGCGACAAGCACTATTTCGGTATCGCTTTTCGCAATAGAATTGGAGGGTACGAAATCAGAAACCAATATTATAAAGGATGTATAGGACATAAGGACATAACTCTTATTAGGAAGAGTAATGAGGAAATCCAGGAACATATCATTATTTTCGAAGGCTTTATGGATTTCCTTTCGTACATGATGCTCTCCGATATAAAGAGTAGCCGTATTTGCCTGCCCTATCAATGTGATTTTATGATATTGAACTCCATCAACTGCCTTGATAAGGCTTTGAGTGAGCTTCCATCATATAAATATGTACACTCATATCTCGACAATGACGATGGTGGCAAGCGTACATTTCAGTCTATGAAAGATATTCTTGGTGATATAGTGATTGATGAGACGCATAGATTCAATCCCTATAACGATTTGAATGATTATCTGGTGAAACAGCCTAATTCCGAATTGTAGCCAGCTTGTGCTGCTATGTAAATAAGGAGTCTCAACCGAGGCTCCTTTTTTTGTTTATATTCCTTTTCGAGTATGATTGTTTCTGCAATATCATACTCAAAACTAAACTCCTGTTAATATTCGATTGTAATTCAAATTTTCTTCATTTTATGTAGATTTATCTATGTTCCTTTGCACTCACAAATTTTAAGTCGAACCAAAAATTCAAGTATCAAAATGAGTGCATTTGCCATATTCGTATTAGTTCTGACAGTCATCTATGTCATCTACTATTCCGCAATCATCATGCAGGATTTGTACGCGAAGAAAGATGTTCCTAAGACAGAAGAGGAAGACTTTGATGTCAGTCAGATGCAGAATCAGGAAGAACCTATTAGCATTACTGAAGATGCTAATGGATTCCATCTTAATGATGATATCACTGAAGAACAGGAAGAACCATCGTCCGTCACTTGGATTGAAAATGATGACGATGCCAACAAGTACCAGGAAAAGATTAAGAAGGAACATACCAGTGTCGAGGAAGAATGCCAGCGTTTGCAGGATTCAATGGAAGACGTGGATGTTGACAGCACAGGTGAAACTAAGGCAGATGTTATGGTGAACATGCTGCTCAACCAGAAGCCTGGTGGTCCGAAAATCTTCTACTCAAGGAATAACATATGAAAACAGGTTTGGGTGTAACACATAAGATTGTCGGTTTTTGTTCGGCTGGCATCCTGCTCTTCCAGCCAATGTTAGCATCTGCCAAATGTGGAGGTGTTGACTACAGCTGGGGAGCGGATGCTTTGGCGAATGCGCATGACTATACAGTTACAATGATGCTGTATGTGGTTTACCTCTCCTACGCCATTGCTGCTATCGTTGCCATCATCGGCGCATTGCAGATCTATTTCAAGATGACGACTGGAGAAGGTGACATCACTAAGAGCATTATGATGCTCATCGGGGCTTGTCTGTTCATGATTGGAGCATTCATTCTATTCCCAGCCTTCTTCGGATATAACATCGTTTAGGATAACGAACACGATAAATGACAGGATAACAAATAAACAGGATAACAAAAAATCTCAAATGGCCAAGAGAGAAGAATCGTGTGAATAGTAATTAACAAAATCTGTAAAACGTAAGAAAGAAATGAAGAAAATTAAAAAGTTTGCTAAGAATCTCTTCAGTGCCAATCGCATGAAGATGCTCGCCATGATGCTTCTTTGCGGTACTGCCGTAACCTTTGCGCAGAACGCAGCTGGTGACTACACCGCAGGAACCAATGCCCTCTCCACCGTTACGGAGGAGATTGCGAAGTATGTTCCTTATGTAGTGAAGCTGTGCTATGCCATCGCCGGCGTAGTTGCCGTTGTCGGTGCGATCTCCGTGTACATCGCCATGAACAACGAGGAGCAGGACGTGAAGAAGAAGATTATGATGGTTGTCGGTGCTTGCATCTTCCTCGTTGCAGCTGCACAGGCTCTGCCTCTCTTCTTCGGTCTCTAAACCAGATTCAAGCGTAGATACACACTATGGCAGCAGGAACAGAACACAACGAATACGTTAGTTACCCAATGTTCAAAGGACTTCAGAAACCTCTGGAGTTCATGGGCATCCAAGGGCGTTACATCACATGGGCAGCTTGCGCTGTTGGCGGTGCCATTCTTGGCTTCATAATTGCCTACTGCATCTTGGGATTTGTTGTTGGTCTGATTGTTCTTGCTGTTTCTCTCTGTACTGGTGCCGGACTTATCTTCTTCAAACAGAAGAAAGGTCTGCACACAAAGAAAGAAGACCACGGTGTGTTTATCTACGCTTGTTCACGAAGAATGTAATTTTCATCGAGTGTAGTTTATGAGCAAGTGTATTGAAATCTGAATAAATGTAATCGGTAGGCTCGCCCCTTCGACAGGGTGAGTCTGCCTTAATTTGGAGATAAGAATGATTCTATATGTCATCATAGCATTTACCGCGATACTCATAGGCATGGCCATTTCTGTCTATGCCTTTGGAACTGGCGGTAAGCGCAAGAAGATATTCCAGGACATCTACTTCTCCATCGAGGATGTAGATGATATTGGTGTTCTCTACACGAAGACTGGTGAATATTCAGCTATAATCAAGATCGAGAATCCCGTTCAAAAGTACTCAGCCAATATTGACAGCTACTATGAGTTCACTCATTTGCTTACGGCTATTGCACAGACGCTTGGAGAAGGTTATGCCATCCACAAGCAGGATGTGTTTGTCAGGAAGCAGTTCAAGGATGAGACCTCAGATAATCATGAGTTTCTTTCTGAAAGCTATTTCCGATACTTTACTGGCCGTACCTATACAGACAGCCAGACTTATCTGATTATCACTCAGGAGAACAAAAAGAGCCGTCTATTGTCCTTTGACAGCAAGAAATGGCGAGATTTCCTTGTAAAAATCCGCAAGGTAAAAGACCTCCTAAAGGACAGTGGCGTTGATTCTGCCTATTTGGGTGGTGAGGAAGCTCGTCTTTACGTTGACCGCTATTTCTCTATGAACTTTAACGACAAGATTGTGTCGATGACCAACTTCAAGGTCGATGACGAGACTATTTCCATGGGCGATCGTCGATGTAAGGTGTATAGCCTTGTTGATGTGGACTGCATTAACATCCCTTCAATTGTCAGGCCATTCACCAATATTGAAGTGAACAACGTCGCTATGCCTGTCGATCTTGTGTCCTTGGTTGACAGCATCCCATCAGCAGATGTGGTTGTCTATAACCAAATGTTCTTCATGCCAAATCAGAAACGTGAGTTGGCATTGTTGGACAAAAAGAAGAATCGCCACTCCAGTATGCCTAATCCAAGTAATTTAATTGCTGTAGAGGATATTAAGAAGGTGCAGGATGTTATAGCAAGAGAGAACAAACAGCTTGTATATACCCACTTCAATTTGATTGTAGGTGTTCCCAAGGATGCCGACATTCAAAAATGTACGAACCATCTGGAGAATGCTTTTGGTCGCCTTGGCATTCATATCAGCAAACGAGCCTATAATCAGTTAGAGTTGTTTGTCAACTCCTTCCCCGGCAACTGTTATGGTATGAACCAGGACTATGACCGATTCCTCACTTTAAGCGACGCTGCTGCTTGTCTTATGTACAAGGAGCATATTCAGCATAGTGAAGACACACCCCTCAAAATCTACTATACGGACAGGCAAGGTGTACCTGTAGCTATTGACATTAGCGGAAAGGAAGGCAAAAACAAGATTACGGATAATTCCAACTTTTTCTGCCTTGGCCCTTCTGGTAGCGGCAAATCGTTCCACATGAATAGCGTAGTCCGTCAGATGTGGGAGCAAAATACCGATGTTGTCATGGTTGATACAGGTAACTCTTACGAGGGCTTATGTGAATATGTAGGCGGTAAGTATATCAGCTATACAGAAGAACATCCCATCACCATGAATCCATTCCGCATCAAGCGTGAGGAGCTGAACGTGGAAAAGACAGGATTCCTGAAGAACCTTATCATGCTGATATGGAAAGGTACGCAAGGAACTGTCACTAAGACGGAGGAAAGACTTATTGAGCAAGTCATCACAGAATACTATGATGTCTATTTCAACGGCTTCAATGGCTTTACTCCACCCCAACGTGAAGACTTGCGGAAAGGATTGCTCATTGATGACCGAAACAAGAATGTCAATAGTAGGGAAACAGAAAATGAGCGTATGGCACGTATCGAGGCACAGATTGACGAGATAGAAAGTCGCAGGAAACAACTTCCTGTAACCGAACTGTCATTTAACTCCTTCTATGAGTTCAGTGTGCAGCGTATTCCCGACATCTGTCAGGAAAACCAGATTCAGGGCATCGACATCAGTACCTATCGCTATATGATGAAGGACTTCTACCGAGGTGGCAATCACGATAAGACCCTGAATGAAGACCTAGATTCTACACTGTTTGATGAGACATTCATTGTCTTTGAGATTGACTCTATCAAGGATGATCCGCTGCTTTTCCCATTGGTCACGCTTATTATTATGGATGTATTCATCCAGAAAATGCGTATCAAGAAAAACCGTAAGGTGCTTGTCATTGAAGAGGCATGGAAAGCTATTGCCAGCCCTATGATGGCAGAATACATCAAGTACCTCTACAAGACAGCACGTAAGTTCTGGGCAAGTGTCGGTGTGGTAACACAGGAAATTCAGGATATTGTTGGCAGTCCCATTGTGAAGGAGGCCATCATCAACAACTCCGATGTGGTGATGCTGCTTGACCAGAGCAAGTTCCGTGAGAGATTTGATGAAATCAAGGCTATCCTTGGATTAACTGATGTGGACTGCAAAAAGATTTTCACCATCAATCGACTGGAGAACAAGGAAGGACGCAGTTTCTTCCGTGAGGTATTCATCCGTCGAGGAAGTGTTGGAGCCGTCTTTGGAGTCGAAGAACCCCATGAATGCTACATGACTTACACCACTGAAAGAGCCGAGAAGGAAGCCTTGAAGCTCTACAAGCGAGAACTGAAATGCAACCATCAGCAAGCAATCGAGGCATATTGCCGTGATTGGGATCGTTCTGGTATCAGTAAATCTCTGCCTTTTGCCCAAAAGGTAAATCAAGCAGGGCATGTATTGAACTTAAAACCAATTGAAAAGCGTTATACATGAAAAAATGTCTGCTTATAATCTCTCTTATCATCTGTGCCCTGGCAACAGCCAAGGCACAGTACTACAGTGTCAACTTTGATAAGGAAACTGTAGCTAAGATGGTAGCATCCTTCAATACTGAAGCTGCCACAGAGATGTATTATGCAGACCAGATAGCCAAAATACGAGAGCATTATCAGGCTGCAGAGGTAGCTGCTGCTGGCATTTTTACGAGTAAGTTCCTTGACCGCAAGGCTTTGACTGACCTTGGACTTTGGACAAGCAGCACAGAGAACTATTACTATCGACGTATTTATCACATGGTTTCGGCTAAGATTATGCCGAAGATTTGGACTGTAGCTGGAATGATGCTCAAAAGTCCCCAAAATGCCTTGTATTGGGGATCCTACCTCTATAAGGTTTGTGATGAGACGAAAAATCTGTGCTATCAGTTTGAGTCTATCGTCACAAACAGCAGTCTGAGCTTCAGGGATATTGCATTTCTTGAAATCAACGAGCAACTTAGGGACATCCTGAAGCTTTCAGAGCTTGGCGATGTGGATTGGAAAGCCATTCTGGATAATATCGGTGATATACCTTCAAATTTCAGCAAAGAGAGTCTTCAGGAAGACCTTGATAACCTCTATGCAATGGGCGTTAACATTGCCACAGCTGGAGCAAACAATCTTATCAACTCAATACTGGCAAATAGTAACTTTAGTGGCACTATCATGGATAAAACAGCCAGTGTCATAGAGGTTGCTGATAACGTATATAACCTGTATGAGAACATTACGACCAATACAGGTGGTACTTTACTTAACCTGATTGGTGGTCAGGATGCAGTAGCAAACCTGTTCAATCTCTCCAATTATAACGCTACGGCATGGTTAACAGACTATGCCCGTGAGGGAATGGGACAATATTATACCCAGCGTTGGTATATTTATCGTGTGGATAGAGGAAGTGTTAATCTATGCGACTACTACCCTCCTACCGATGATAACAGCATCCTTTATGGAGATCATTGGTATCGCATTGATACCAGAGACGCAAACTTCTATCCAAACAGCAGCCAATGGGAAGCCGCCTTGCAGAACTCCGAGAATCATGCCGGGTGGAGTCGTAGCCGAGTCCAGCAGCTGAATAACAGTAATGACGGCTTCTATTACTATATCAACTATTGGAGCAGTGCCTATATTCTGAGCAAGAGCCGAAGCGGACAATATGCCAAGGCTTATGCCTACGAGATTCATGTCACAAAGTCTTGGAATAACACAGAAATCAAATATGAGGATGTCTTTGACTCCTATACGATGGATCTGGCTTCTTTCAAGGCTGGTCTGAATGCTCGTCTGGCTGACTATAATGACAACGAGGAAGGTTTCACCTACTACATCGGTTCAGATTCAAAGAAATACTATCAGGCAACCGATGCCCAGAAGATTGCAGGTTGCGAAACTGCCACTATCAGCGTGACCTGCCATGATGGAGCTAAACTTGGAGAGGGTTCAACCCAATACAAGTGCAGCAGTTGTGGTGGTTCTGTAAGTAACCACACCAAACAATGTGCCATGTCCACCTCCATCACAGAATCTGGATTTAACACTTCTGAACTGGATGGAAAAATCAGCGAGGCAGAGAGTAAGATTGCCATGCTTCAGTCTCAGATAGCTGCATTGGAAGCTCAAAATGCAGACTTAATCAAGAAGATAGCCAATGCAAGTATCAATGATGCAGCCACCTATAGGCAGCAATATAATACCAACAAGAATCAGATTGCCTCTCTTACATCAGAAAAGAGTAATTGGGAAAACCTTTTGGCTCAGTACAATCAAGCCAAACAGGAGGCTATCAACAGTGAGTCTGCCCAAACAGATGACTATTATCGAATACCTGCCATCATGCAGGACTATAAGACAGCTTATAATCTTACATGGAATGGCAGTGGTTCCTGGGAAGGTAACACTTTCGTCCGTACAGCTACCATGCCAAACGTCAATGGAGTTATCACCTTCAGGGCAACAGTCTCGATAGCTCGTGGCCCGAAATATTTCCTTGGCATCAAGATACACCGTGCCATCGTACAGATAGCATGGACACTTACTACTGATTACAGCGATACACAAGTTGTAGCCGTCCTTGACCTCGATCCGCAGAAGAGCGATGCGGAAAAAGCTGCTGAAGTAAATGCCAAGATTGCAGAGATTGCCCGTGAATATCCCAACTGTGATACGTCTGTGGAATACGCAAAGACAGAACCTGTAGAGGCTGATGATACGGATGACACTTACCATCTTCTTTGGTCAAGCGACCGTCTGGAGATTGCGCGAGACATCGACACTCGCCTGACGAAGATATATGCAGACCTTGTTTCTCTGGAGAAAATGATGCATTACAAGCATTCCATCATTGACATATTGAGGACTATTGCACCCTATATCAATGATGAACAAGGCCGCAGACTTACTCTTGTAGAGCAATGCAGGAAGCGTTGGCTCAGACATGCTGCCAATAGCAGCCATTCAGATAGTTATAACGGAAAATACGATGATGAAGATGAATAGAATTATTATCATAGCTATTACGCTCTTGTCATTGTTTCCTACCATTTCGAGAGCACAGTTCGGTTTCGATATACCATCCGTCGAAGCCTATATCTATGACCATAAGGAACAGCGTAGTCTTCTGCTTGTCCGTTCTACCCTCGAAGCAAGCAACAAACTGCTGCATGACTATTCAAGTGACGCAAATATCGGCTATAAAGACATCAATGCCCAGCTCGACAGATACACTCGTGCCTTTGATGTCATAGATATATTATATCAGACCTTGCGAACAAGTCTCAATGTCTATAACACTTATGAGACAGTCAGTGACCGTATTGGTGATTATAAGGACATGCTTGAAGATTTCAACAAGAAATGTCTGGAGCGAGGAAACATTGTCAGTACCGATACGCTTATCATCACCATCAATGCCAGAGCTTTGGCAAAGATTGCTGATGAAGGAGACAATTTATATAAGTCTGTGAGTGATTTGGTTCTCTATGCCACAGGAGCTGCTGCCTGTTCTACATCTGACTTAATCTTGGTTCTGAGTAGTATAAACCAGTCCCTCGACAATATAAAGAAACATCTGAACAAAGCCTACTTCGACACATGGAAATACATCCAGGTTCGTATAGGATATTGGAAACGTCAGGTGTATCGTGCTAAGACAAAACAGGAGATTATCGAAGGTGCTTTTGGAAGATGGAAAGGAGCTGGCTACCTCGGATATTAGTTCATAACAGATATTAAATCATCACTTTATGAGAAAATACATAATCTATTTGAAATCAATGACATTCTTACTTGGATTGATAGTAACAATTCAAGTAAATGCACAGTCTTATGTGACCTACAATCATGACAATACTAAGATGAACCAGATTACGGTTCAGGAGGTTGGTGCTGGATGCCTCACCCCCGACTTTTACTATTGGGCTACCCATCACAGCTACCAGAAATCAGCAGCATCAAAGAACAAGCTCACCTACCGTACTCTTGCAGGAGTAGCAGTCTATCCTCAGGTAGAAGATGCGGACTCCATAGAGGCTGCATTAACTAAACGTGCAGAGATTGAAGCCTTGAATATAGCAGACCGCCAGATTGACATTGCCTGGTTAGCTGAAGGGTCAAAGATAACTGATAAGCTAAACGCTTTCCAGACCAATATCAACCGTATTGTCAGTGCTGGTGGTTCCATTCATGACAAAGACAGATGGAATGACTATTACCATATCTTTCAATGTGCCATCAAAGCCACTCAGGATGCTTACATGCCCAATGCACAGCGAAAGAAAGAGTATCTTGCCATCTATGCAGACATAACCAAACAGAATGAAACGCTGATAGCCTATCTTGTTCAACTCAACAAGAAAGCGAAAACAGCAAATCTTCTTTCTGCAACATATAACAAGCCAGACCATCGTGCTGCTATTGCTACGGCAGCTCACAATCGTTGGAGGGAGGCCGGATGGGGAAATAATGGAGGTAACTCCAATAGTGGCTCAAATACTAACGGCATAATTATCCATGAATAATATGGCAGACACGAATATCCTTTCAGACTTTGGCATCAACATCCTTGAAGAGGAGATTGATGATGTTATCTTCCAGACCAACGAGTTCCTTTGTGATGCTACCTTCACAGGTTCACAAGGGCCTTTCTGGTGGATATTGCAGATGTGTATGGCTCTTGCAGCACTCTTCTCCATCATTGTAGCAGCTGGAATGGCTTACAAGATGATGGTGAAACATGAACCGCTTGACATCATGAAGCTGTTCAAGCCGCTTGTTGTCAGCATTATCCTATGCTGGTGGTACCCACCTGCAGATACAGGCATGACAAATAGCGGAAGCAGCTGGTGCGTTTTGGACTTCCTATCATACATTCCTAACTGCATAGGCTCTTATACGCATGACCTCTACGAGGCAGAATCTACTCAGATAGAGGATAAGTTCGCCGAAGTCCAGGAACTCATCTATACTAGAGATACCATGTACACAGCTCTACAGGCACAGGCAGACGTGGCTCATACAGGTACTTCAGACCCCAATCTTATTGAGAGCACAATGGAACAGGCTGGTGTCGATGAAGTGACTAACATGGAGCAGGATGCTTCAAAACTATGGTTCACGTCTCTTACGGCTGGAGCTGTCGTAGGCATCGATAAGATTATCATGCTGATTGCCTTGATAGTGTTCCGTATCGGTTGGTGGGCTACCATCTACTGCCAGCAGATCCTATTAGGTATGCTTACGATATTTGGGCCTATCCAATGGGCGTTCTCACTACTCCCGAAATGGGAAGGTGCTTGGGCGAAATGGCTTATACGCTATCTCACCGTCCATTTCTACGGTGCTTGCCTGTACTTCGTCGGCTTCTATGTACTGTTGCTCTTTGACATAGTTCTCTGTATTCAGGTAGAAAACCTTGAAGCCATTACGCAGAGTGAGCAGACAATGGCAGCATACCTTCAGAACTCCTTCTTCTCAGCAGGTTATCTGATGGCAGCAAGCATCGTTGCACTCAAATGTCTAAACCTTGTACCAGACCTTGCAGCATGGATGATTCCTGAAGGTGATACGGCATTCTCTACCCGTAACTTCGGTGAAGGTGTAGCACAGCAAGCAAAGGTATCTACCCAAGGCATGATTAGTAAGATGTTATAAATAAACGAAATAGTAAAACTATGGTTATCAAGAATCTCGAAAACAAAATTAAACTGGTAATGATAATATGCTCCCTCTTCTTGGTGGGTTGCATCATCATCAGTATCTCCAGTATCTGGACAGCCCGTGTGATGGTGGCAGATGCACAGCAGAAAGTGTATGTGTTGGATGGTAACGTTCCTATCCTGGTTCAAAGAAGTACGATGGAAGAAACGCTCGATGTGGAAGCCAAAAGCCATATCGAAATGTTCCATCATTTCTTCTTCACGCTTGCCCCTGATGACAAGTACATCAAATACACGATGGAGAAAGCCATGTACCTGATTGATGAAACAGGTTTGGCACAGTACAACACTTTGAAGGAAAAAGGGTTCTACTCTAACATCATGGGTACGAGTGCCGTCTTTAGCATCTTCTGTGACAGCATCAAGTTTGACAAGGATAAGATGGAGTTTACCTACTATGGTCGTCAGAGGATAGAACGTCGTTCCAGCATCCTGACGCGAGAGTTGGTGACAGCAGGACAGATAAAACGTGTTCCACGTACAGACAATAACCCTCATGGTTTGCTTATCACCAACTGGCGTACCCTGCTGAATAAAGACATTGAGCAGAAAACAAAGATGTCATACTAACAACATACAGCTATGTCTTGGAAGAAAATGATTATGGGCGAAAAGATGCCCGACAAGGATGACCCGAAGTATCGAGACCGCTATGAAAGAGAGGTCGATGCCGGACGCAAGTTTGCCAGAGCAACAAAGATTGACAAAGCAGCTGCCAAAATCCAGCAGTTTGCCAATGACCACAAGAAGCTCTTCTTAGCCATCGTCTTTGGTTTCATCATTCTCAGTTTCGCCGGAAATCTCATTCGTATGGGCAAGGTATATAATGCCCATCAGTCTCAGAAATCTGCTACTGAAGTACAGGAAGAGTTGGTCAGGAATCGACATAAGCGAGTTAAACATGCTATCAGTTCCGTCCATACCATGCCTGTAAGTGTTAACAAGGAGTTCATAGAATCACAAACTAAAATCAATAAAGACAATGGACATTCTGAAGAAGATTAACTGGAAGCAGCCAAAATACATGCTGCCCCTCATCATCTATTTTCCTTTGCTTTTTGTCGGATATTTCGTCATTGACCTCTTCCATACGGAAAAGGCTGAGATACCAGACAACAGCCTTACTACCACAGAATACCTGAACCCTGTATTGCCTGATGCGAAGATGAAGGGTGACGGTATTGGTAACAAATATGAGAGTATGGTTAAGTCATACGGCAAGATCGATGACTTAACTGCAATGGAAAATATAGACAGAAACAATGAAGAAGAAAAAGAATCTTACGACTCCAAGTATTCAGACGAGGAGCGTCAATTACTCGAATCCCAGGAAGCCGCGAAGCTCGCTGAGATTGAGAGACACCTACAAGCGAGTGCGCAAAAAGGTCAAGAAATCGCGAATGGTAGCGGCATGACTGAAGCTGACCGTCTCGCTCGTAGTCAGCAGCGTGAACAGGAAGCAATGGAGGAACTCAACCGTGCGCTTGCTCAGGCACGACTGCAAGGTCAGCAAGCAATGACACCTCCAACTGATAATAATGCTGAAAATGCACCTGCAAACAGTCAACCTTCAGACAAAGTAGAAGGTAAAATCAGCGTGAATGAAAGAGCTGTTAAAGGAGTCTCTGATGATGATGAAGCGCAGGAGGTAGTGAAGAAGGTCAAAGTCACTTCCGATTATTTCAATACTCTTACTGAGAATGACCCTGAACCGAACCTTATCAAAGCCATCATTGATGAGAACGTAAAGGCTGTAGATGGTTCTCGTGTAAGGCTTCGTCTGCTTGATGACATTGAAATTAATGACATTGTAGTTCCCAAGGGAACGTACATCTATGCACTTATGAGTGGCTTTGGCAGTCAGCGTGTCAAGGGAAACATCAAGAGCATACTCATCAATGATAACATCATCAAGGTCAACCTTTCGATTTACGACACAGACGGATTGGAAGGTCTATATGTCCCAAGCAGTAATTTCCGAGAGACCACGAAGGACGTAGCAAGTGGAGCCATGAACAACTCTTCAGCTCTAACGTCAAGTTCAACCACAACAGGAAACTCTCTCATTCAATGGGGCAACCAAGCAATCACAAATGCCGTACAGAAGACGAGCAATGCCATTAGCAAGTCCATTAAGAAGAACTCAGCAAAGCTTAAATATGGCACTTTTGTTTATCTGGTCAACGGCAAAGAGAAGAAAAACGATTAAAACAATTTTCAAATAAAATGCACATGAAGACTTTCAAGAAAATCGGCACATCACTAATCTGTGCTTTGTTTGCAATGCCTCTGATGGCACAGCAGACGTATGAAGAGATGGAACAACTCACTGTTAACGAACAGGTGACTACCGTCATCACGGCTTCTGAGCCAATCCGTTTCGTTGACATCAGTACCGACATGGTGGTTGGTGACCAACCCATTAACAACTCTATCCGACTGAAGCCCAAGGAGGGCGCACATGCCGATGGTGAAGTGCTTGCCATTGTCACCATTGTCACAGAAAGATACCGAACTCAATATGCCCTTCTCTATACAACCAGACTTCAGGAAGCTGTTACTGATAAGCAAATCCAGCCAGAAGAGAGAATAGCGTATAACAATCCATCCGTATCAATGAGTACTGAGGATATGGCAAAGTACGCTCGTTCCATTTGGAACTCGACTGCCCGAATCCGTAATGTCAGTACCAAACAGCATAGAATGATGATACGTCTGAACAATATCTATTCCGTTGGAGAATACTTCTTCCTGGACTTCTCTGTGGAGAACAAGACGAACATTCGCTTTGACATTGATGAAATGCGCTTCAAACTGGCAGACAAAAAGCAGTCGAAGGCTACTAACTCGCAGATTATCGAGCTTACTCCTGCCTTTGTCCTCGACCAAAGCAAGACGTTCAAGTATGGCTATCGTAACGTCGTTGTTCTGAAGAAGATGACCTTCCCCAATGACAAGGTGCTATCTATCGAGATTTCAGAGAAGCAGATTAGTGGACGTACCATCATGCTCAACATTGACTATGAGGATGTCCTCTATGCCGATTCGTTCAACGCTATTTTACTGAAGGAGGACTAAACAATGAAGAAGTTATTTGCTATTATCGCCATCTTGGGTTCTATTTCCCTTTCATCTTTTGCTCAGTCACATAGTGACAGGATTACCTTTTGCATGGGACTACTCTATGAGCGTGGACTCGATGCTACACTTTCATGGGAACACGAAACCAAGTACCATAACGCTTGGGAATACTTTGTTAATGGCTATCTCAAATGGGATGAGTGCGAAAGCTGCGGTCATGTCTGTCCAGAATCATTCTGGAAGAACTACCGAACATGGGGTGTTGGTGTAGCCTACAAGCCTTGTGTGTGGCGAGGTCGTAACAATCATGGCAATCTACGCATCGGAGCCAGTGCTGGTAGTAATACAGACAAGTTCTTAGGGGGCATCCACGTTGGCTACGAGCACAATTATGCTCTTAGACACGGATGGGTGCTCTATTGGCAAGCCAAATGTGACCTGATGCTGCCTGACAGAAAGGACTTGTTCCGTACTGGAGTTACCCTTGGATTCAAAATTCCTACAAGATAATCTAACTTAATACAGAGTAAAATGAAGCTATTACATACTATCTGTGCTGCCCTTATGATGGTAGCCATAACAAGTTGCGACGAACACCGTGAGTTTCCTGATACGGCAATGAAGACCTGTGACATACTATGTACAGACGGAAAGGTTGTGCGCTATGAAGACATGAAGAGTCAGAGGAAACAGCCTATTGCCGTAGTGTTTCATATCAACCAGAATAATGAGGCACAGGGAACTGGTTATGCCGTTTATCTTTGGGACATTGCGCCTGAAGCATACAGCGACAGTATCGGTGTTAAGCATAATACTTCGGCCAACATTACCGCTTTCGACGGGAACATGAATACTCATTCCATGTACTCATCTGGAGTATCTCCAGCTGCAACAGCAGTCTTTGACATGTGGCAATATGGACAGAGTGCCTACATACCATCAGTGGCCGAGATACGCCTACTTTATGGAGCAAAGAACACGGTAAATGACTATATCAAAAAGTGTGGCGGCGATGTCATATCTGACGATCCTGACGAGTGCTGGTATTGGACTTCAACTGAGGTGAAAGATATGGAATCGGCTAAGGCATGGCTGTTCTCTCTTGCTTCTGGAGCACTTCAAGAAACACCTAAAGAACAATCACATAAAGTACGCCCAATCATCACTTTATACAATTAAAGTTTGCAACGATTTAAGTAAGAAATGGAAGAAACCAAAGAACTTCAAACTGCCTATAAGATATTTCGTGCGGTCATATATGTGTCGCTACTCTTAGAGTTTTTCGAGTATGCCATTGACCCGGAACTGCTTGACTACTGGGGCGGCATAGTTTGCGATGTCCACGACCGAATCAAACGATGGTTCATCTATCTGGATGGGAATCTTATTTGGAGTAAGATTGCAACATTCGTGATTATATGCATCACCTGTATTGGAACCAGGAATAAGAAGCATTTGGAGTTTGATGCAAGACGGCAGGTTCTCTATCCACTTGTCAGTGGTGTTGGTATTACAATCCTGTCCGTCTGGCTGTTCGGCTATCGAATGGACATGCGATTCTACATGATTCCGCTGAACATCTGGCTTTACATGGCAACTACCATCCTTGGAACCATTCTGATTCATGTAGCACTTGATAATATCTCGAAGTTCCTAAAGGAAGGGCTTCTGAAAGACAGATTCAACTTCGAGAACGAATCATTCGAGCAATGCCAGGAACTGATCGAGAATAAGTATAGCGTGAATATACCTATGCGCTATTACTACAAGTCAAAGTTCCGTAAAGGATGGGTGAACATCGTGAATCCCTTCCGTGGCACATGGGTTGTCGGTACTCCTGGATCTGGTAAGACCTTCAGCATCATAGAGCCGTTTATCCGTCAGCATAGTGCAAAGGGCTTTGCTATGGTAGTGTACGACTACAAGTTTCCTACACTTGCCCAGAAGCTATACTACCATTATCGCAAGAACCTTGCCGCCAACAAAAAGGCTGGCAGAGATTTCAAGTTCAACATCATCAACTTCGTGGATGTAGAGTATTCACGCCGTGTAAACCCAATCCAGCAGAAGTACATAGGCAACCTTGCTGCTGCCAGTGAAACGGCTGAGACATTGCTTGAATCTCTACAGAAGGGAAAGAAGGAAGGTGGTGGCGGTAGTGACCAGTTCTTCCAGACATCAGCTGTCAACTTCTTGGCTGCTTGCATTTATTTCTTCGTGTCCTACAAGAAAGTGCCTTATGACAAGGATGGCAATCCCTTGATTGCAGAGATGACGGAAGAACCCAAAACACACAGACCGAAGCCAACAGGCCGTGTCTTTGACAATTCAGGCAGGGAGGTGGAGCCTGCCTACTGGCTTGGCAAATACAGTGACATGCCTCATATTCTCTCTTTCCTCAATCAGGACTACAAGATAATCTTTGAGGTATTAGAGACAGACCCAGAGGTTGCGCCACTTCTCGGCCCTTTCCAGACAGCCATGAAGAATAATGCGATGGAACAGTTGGAAGGTATGATTGGTACGCTGCGTGTCTATACTTCACGACTGGCCACTAAGGAATCTTATTGGATTTTTCACAAGGATGGTGATGATTTCGATTTGAAAGTCAGTGATCCTGCAAATCCAAGCTATCTTCTTATTGCCAATGACCCTGAAATGGAGAGCATTATTGGCGCATTGAATGCCCTTATCCTGAACAGATTGGTCACTCGTGTCAATACTGGTCAAGGAAAGAACATTCCTGTAAGCATCATCGTCGATGAGCTGCCTACGCTTTATTTCCATAAGATTGACCGTCTTATCGGTACTGCCCGAAGCAACAAGGTTAGTGTCGCTCTCGGTTTTCAGGAACTCCCCCAGCTTGAATCTGACTATGGCAAGGTAGGAATGCAGAAGGTTATTACAACTGTAGGCAATGTCGTTTCTGGCTCTGCACGTGCCAAGGAAACACTTGAATGGTTATCCAATGACATCTTTGGCAAGGTGGTTCAACTGAAGAAAGGTGTAACCATCGACAGAGATAAAACCTCCATCAACCTGAATGAGAACATGGACAGCCTTGTTCCTGCATCCAAGATTTCGGATATGCCTACAGGATGGATAGCTGGTCAGACGGCTCGTGACTTCATCAAGACAAAGACAGGGCGAAATGGTTCTATGAACATACAGGAATCAGCAGAGTTCCAGACCTCAAAGTTCTACTGCAAGACTGACTTTGACATGAAGGAGATACAGGCAGAAGAAGCCGATTACGAGAACTTCAAACTACCCAAATTCTACAAATTCCCGTCAAAAGATGCCAAAGAACGTATCTTATACCAGAACTTCTGCCAGGTTAATCTCGACGTGAAGAACATGATAGACGAAATAAACAAATTCAAGACCAAATGATTTTCAGAACAGTATTAACAACTTTATTCCTTACTCTTTGTCTGGGCATGGATGCTCAGGCAAATGAGTCGCCAAAACAAGCATCTATTTTTGCACTACAACCATTTGAGCGAGCTGTCTGCTGCATCAAATATTATGAGGGAATCCATCGTAAGAAGGATTATCCTTATGTTGGCTATGGCCACAAGCTAAGACCAGGAGAGCATTACTCTTCTAATATGTCTCTGAGGGAAGCTGATGCGCTCTTGCGCAAAGACCTGAAAGAACTATGCACTATGTTCCAGCGTTACGGAAAAGACTCCCTCCTACTCGCTGCATTAGCATATAATATTGGGCCTTATAGGATTCTTGGAAGCAAAACAAGATATCCCAAAAGCATACTTCTGAAGAAAATAGAGGCTGGAAACCGAAATTTCAAAGACGATTACGTCCAGTTTTGCCACTGGAAGGGCAAAAGTAGACCTTCAATTGTACGTCGTCGTTATGCAGAGCTATTACTTCTATATTCTGAATGATTGTATGCAAACGTATTGAGTTGTATCTATGCAATACTTTGAATTATGGCAGCTTAGCCGATAGAAAATTTTATCTTCTTTTTTTCAGTTCCTCATAAAAGTTGCGACGGTCTTCTTCTGATGCAGAACCTCCTAACTTTTCAAGATCATTTTTAATATCAGGATTTTTTGACAAATAGTTTGTGTATTCTCTAAACAAATCTTCTTGAAAACAAGAATTTATGTTTAGAGATTTTGCTTTATCAAGAATGTGAAAAAAGCGAATTTTACATTGTGTATTATAATATAATTTGAATGGTCTGTTATTTGATTTTGCTTTTTGAGCAAAAACTTTTAATGACGATGTTATTGCATGTTTTGGATTAAAAACGAGTAGTTCATTTGCCTCATTTGCGATAAGCATATTGATTGTTTCAATCTCTTTAGACTCACTTATCATTACTTTACCTTTTCTGTTTCCAATTTTGTATACACTTGAATCATAAAACAATATCAACAGCCTCGGGGTTAGTGGCATCATTATACATACGCCTTTATAGCCAAGTATTTTCACTCCAGCATATCCTAAAAAATCAAAATATGGATTAATAATAAAAGCAGGACAATCGGAGCTTATGAAAGTAGATTCACATTTAGAGTCTATACAAACTAATTTGAATGACAAATCAGCCATGTTTACTACCATACCAGCATAGACACTTAATGAAAATAATGAAGGCTCATCAAAACGAAATTCTAAATGAGGATCTACTTGTTCCATACCAGTACACCGCTTAAATATTTCTAACGACATTTCATTTACATCATCACTTAGTCTTTCGGACATAAAGACTGTTCGACCAAGTTGCATCATCACATACGTTAAGATATTTAATCGTTCAACCTCATGTAAGTTATAATCATTATTATTATCCAGTTTATGGAATGCTAACATGCATAAACGTTCTATCTCTGCAAGAGCATCTTCTACATTCTGATCTTTTGAGTAAAAGTAATCTTTACTCATTGTGTTTTTTATTGAAGATTGGTTAATTAGAAGATTCTTCTTTATATTATATACACCTATGCTTTTACCATCATTTGAAAACAAACGCTGGTAAGACTGAGGAACAAAGTGATGGTTTTTCTTTTCTGCCATATATAGTCATTTCAATCACCATTCCTAAACTACTTTCATCTTAAATTACCTTTCAAGTGAAAAATAACTCTAATTTTGTTTAGAGAACTGAACAAAACTTTCCTCAAACTTTAACAGTTTATCCTTCTTGCCTTCGAGCATTGGCTCAAAATGAGAGTAAACTGTCGAAGCTGTTATGAATCTTGAAAGGGTTCTTTCATAAGTCATCCAAACCCTCTTCTTTGCTCTTGACATTGCGACATATAGAACACGGGCATCTTCGATAGGATTAGAAGACCGATAATGAGGTATTACTCCTTCTGTAACATTATGAATAAGAACATTTTCAAATTCAAGTCCCTTTGATTTATGAATGGTCATTATATGAACATGCTCATTTATGATGTCATTCTGATAGAGATCGGCTTCATTGAATGTTCTAAATTCATAAATATGATTAACGAGTTGCTGGTTAAAATACAAATCTTTTTCGTGGTCAATGACAACTTTATCAAAGAGTTTTTTCATGTACTCGAACATGCGAATCTCTTTTATATATTTTTTTTCCAGCAATGTACGATACAGATAGTCGAACTCATAATTAAAAGTGTTCTCTTCTGAAATTTCCATGTCATATAACTTATCCAGTGTATGTTTGTATATTGGATAATAATTCTTTTGCATCCTATTCTGAATCTTCTGAAGGACTGGATTTGATAAGAATGTCAACTGAGCATTAAGCTTTAGGGCTAACTTTTCTTCGCAATACTTAGCTAATGATTTTGTAGCCAGAATATCATCCATCGCATTGTGAGAGTTAGTCCCTGGTAGATTATAAACCTTAAGAAGCTCTTCAAGAGTATGTTTGCGTAAAGTTGAATCAAGAAGTCTTGACAATTTCAATGTGTCCCAATAAACAGGACATACGAAGTCTAAGTTAGTCCTTCTTCTTATATTGTTTTCTAATATATGAATATCGTAATTAACATTGTGCCCCAACAACTCTGCATCACCAACATAGTTGATGAAATAATCAAATGCTCTCTGAGCATCCATAAAATATTCAAAGGAATTATTTCTTAAACCAGATTTGCGGCGTTTATATTCCTCTACCATGGGATTGACAAAGTCTTTCTTTAGATAAGGAGGAATTTCTTTATTCGTTTCAATAATAATATCTAATTCAGAACCTTCAACAACAGCTCCGTTACGAATTTTGATTGCAGCTATCTGAATAATATCATCTTCAAATACATTAAGTCCTGTAGTTTCTGTGTCAAATATTACAATCTCTTTATTATTGTAGGATTGACAGAATTCATATGAGTAGGAACTTTCTGAATAGAATAACAAGTCTGTCGGAGAAAGACTTAAATCCCTCATTTTTCGTATACATTTTCTTGCATCACCAAGTTTTTCAATGACTTTTGTCTGGTACAAGACTCTTGCCCATTCAGAATATCGTGTATCATTTACAACAACAGACAGATGGCTATAAATGGTTTTAAAATCTACCATTTTGAACATATCTTTCTTGGTTATGGTCAAGTGCGATATGTTATGTTCATCCAATTTTGCAGACAATGCTTCGGCTTGATTGTTGTTGCGAACCAAAATTCCAACACTTTCATTTGGAGCCTTAAAGTATATATCTCTTGCCAAGGTAGCTAGAACGCTATATTGTTCTTCCTCATATGAACAAGGGACAACTATTAAGGCATCATCAAGATGCTGCGTGTTAATTGTTGTTGGAAGATTTTCTGATGAAATACCTAAATGACTCACTGCATAATCATTCAGCATATCTAAAAGATATAAAGGAGAACGAAAATTTTTAGAAAGACGAAAAATGTTATTACTATATCTCTGCTTTAATTTGGCGATACTTTTTTCATCTGCCCCCAAGAAACCATAAATAGCCTGACGTTCATCTCCAAGATATAGAACGGTAGGGTTACTAGTTTTCAGGAACTCTATCAAGGCGAACTGTAATGGGTTTAGGTCTTGAACTTCATCAACCTGAATCCATGAATAAGAAGACATTATGTATTTACTTCGGTCATAATCAGGTGATGACATTATCTTATATGTTAGCATTAGAACATCATCGAAATCGATCATGCCATTCTCTTTCTTATATTCATAGTATTGTCTTCCAGTAGAGGAACCTCTGTAATCCGCATTTGCATGAAGACGCATCTCTACAGGAAAATGATTTTCTTCCTCAAATATCTTGCATGAATTATCCAAAGCCTGTGAAATCTCATAAGCCTTTGGCGTATATCCGAGCAATTCTGTAATAATGTCTTGTTGATCGGTATCATCAATTAGACTGGTGTCAAGTGGAACAAGTTCATTGTCAAACAAAAAATGTATACAAAACCTATGAAGATTACCAACATACAAATCAGAAGGAATATCTCCTAACGTTTCTTTTATACGTTCCTTCATTTCACGAGAGGCTCTATTTGTAAAGGTAATACACAACATTTCGGAATAGTCCACTGCGTAATCTCGATGCGCTTTTACTATCCTTCGACTTAAAACATCAGTTTTTCCACAACCAGGAGCAGCCAATACGAGTGCCTGGTCACCAAAGAAATCTACGATTTTCTCTTGGTCTGGATCATAAATATATTCTTTCATGTTATGTTATAGTTTTAGTGTACAACATCTTCCTGTTTTCTTCATCCATTCTTTGCTTTTCTGATAGTTCTTTTCATCATTTAGCACCCATGCAACTTTTGCTTTAAGTTTTTTTGGTTTACGCGGTTCTGGTGCCAAACCGTCGGTAAAAATAATAAGACCATCATATTCAGGATGTTCTGCAGCATAATCAAATGCAGGTTGGAAGCTTGTTCCTCCTCTACCTGTTATGGTAAAGTTTTTGATTTTCTGTTGAGCGACTTCCAATGATTGTGGCTCAGATAATTTCATGTCAAATTGAACCACGTCAATGTATTCTATGCCGTATTTGAAAGCACGCATGATTATAGAATAAAAGTGACTAAGAGAGACTTTATCGATTGATCCACTTACATCAACTGCGACTAATAGTTTTGTATTAAATCTCCGAATTGACCCCATGTTATCAAAGCCAGAACGTCTGTTGGGACGCATCCTTGTGAGATGTCTTTTCGAAGACAAAATAGAAGCCCTAAACCCAGAGAGAACCTTTCGATAATCAATACGAGCTTTAGTATTCGCAATAATTTGTTCTGAGATATTACCTGCAAGGCTTCCCCACGAATTTGATTGCTGAATCTTATCAATTTCTATATCAATCTGGCTTGACATCAAGCTGTCTTCTTCCCACAATGCTGATAAGTCTTGTTTGTTCATCTCATCTTGTGAACTTGGGAATTCTCTGTTCTCTACAGGATAATCAGTACTACTATTGTTATTATTATCTAAATTACCACGAGACTGCGAATTGGTTTCACCTTTATTTTTGTTTGGCAGTTTTATAATAGTTCCATCTGGAAGTTGCAACTCAAAATTTGATGACAGCCCATTATTATCATCGCTTGGGGACAGTCCTCCATCTTTTGAGTCGCCTAAATTGTCAGCCTTGCTATCCTTGGCAAGTGGTTCATCATTTTTCTGATTTTCATTTTTGCCCTCACCATTTTCATTATGACTAATCTCGTTTTGTATATTACCCTTGTCTTTTGTTAATGAAAACGCTTCAACACGAAAAGTGTACCATTCGTAACTTTGCTCTGATTCAAGATTATAGTCAGAAGGTTTTGGCAAATTGATTTTTGTGAAATCGTAATTGTCTGAGAGCACGAGATTGCTTCCCGTACTCATGGATTCACGCTTACATAAATCGGGCTGTCTGTCGTATGGGTGTTTAAGTAATATTCTTATGACTTCTGCCTTCAAGTAGAGTTCTAGAGATTCATCATTTAGTTCTTCTACTAATTTCGGAGAATACTCAATAACACCTTTCCCACAACGAAAAGGACATGATATTTTCTCATTCTTTTCGAGATTGTGGGTGCCAAATATCTGAAACAAAGCCGGCTCAGATAAATACCATCGCTCTATAATATGTTGAATTCTATTATCCAAGATACTTATTTAATTTGAGAGGTGTACATGAACAACTTTTGTGCGATTGATGGACAATATTGGAAAATAAACTTTTGACCATTTTTGTATATGTCTTGTATAAACATATTGGCAAAACTTGCAAAGGTTTCCCTCTTTTTCTGCACTTCCAAGAAATCGATATAATCAATTATATTCTTTGCAATAGTCTTAGAATCACTATCAGAGAAGGTGTTGGCTTCCAGATATTGGAAAATATCCTCATTGATAACAACAAAGTCATGTGGCTTGAAAGTAACAAGCTGTGGACCGTATTTAGAAAAATCTTTCAGTAAATCTTTAATATCGACTTGCTTGATTTGTGCCATCTTCGTTACAAAGAGATTCGTCGCTTTTACTCCTATGATACTTGAAATAAGTTTAATGTCGCGACTCTCCAGCTTAGGTATAGGCTTAATTACATCTGATACACGTTTCCAGGCACGTCTATCAGGCGTTTTATCCAAACCTGTATCAGCACCTTCTTCTGCATTTGGATCTTTGTCGAGCCATTGTGCATTTTCCGATATAAATCCAATGACGCGAGGGTCAAGGTCATTCTTTTTGGCCCACAAAATCCACTCTTGGACTGAAGGCTCGAATCTAAATACATTAAAACGAGAAACCAATGCAGGATCGAGATCTGTGAGTTGGTATTCCTCTCCCTCGTTAACGGCTGCAATTACACGGCTTCCTTCTGGTAAATCCCGCCCCGCAAGTTTACGATTCAACGCTAAGTCCATAATAGTTTGTAAGACTTCAGGTCTGGCACGATTTAATTCGTCTAGGAACAGGACAATAGGTTTCCCGTCAAGAGGAAACCAATAAGGAGGGCGAAAGACTGTTTTCTCGCCAGATTTGTCTGGTAGGCCAATAAGGTCTCCTGGATCACTCATTTGTCCGAGGAATAAAGCAACCACCTTCATCCCCTTTTTTGCAAAATAGTTTGTCAATATTTCAGATTTACCTATACCATGCCGACCAGTAAGCATTATGTTTTGACTTGCTGGCGTGTTATCCAGCATATATTTCAAGTCTTGAATATCAATCTTAACATTCATAATTATAATTTTTTAAGTCAATAAACATATTGCAGAACTATACAACCACATCGTCAAGTTCAATAAGATTCTTAAACAATCTTGGCAACTCCATTCCGTCACTCATAATCTTCCATTTGTAGCTGTAATAAATATATGGAAAAGTTTTGTTCTTTCCATTAAGAGGTGGATTATTTACTACAGTTTTCATTTGTGGAGCTTCATATTCCAAATTATATGTATTATATTTCTGAGCTATTTTCAATGCATTCTCTTTTGTTTTATTAATAGAAAACGCATGCATATCAGCCTGATACTGACCATGAAGTGTCCAATTATTACTATATGGAAGTAGAGGGAACGTAATTTTTTCAACTTCTTTAAGAACAAAATCCTCGCTACCAACTTCCCAGGTAATTACAAAAAGTCTTAATCCAGATTGTACTCTTAGTATTTCTTGTGAAACCCAACGTCTAATATCATCATGATATGCAATATATCCCCATTTATTAGTATAGGTTTGTTTACAAAGAAAATACTCGTTATTACAATGTTCCTTTACAGATATAGTATTGGCATTTTGAAATTCCAAGACAGCTATTGGCTTATTGTTTTCATCCGAAACAAAACAGTCTATATTTGTAGGCCAAGCACATCCCTCTTTTCTTAAAATTTTATCAAAAAGAGGTAAATCGTCAATTTCTCTAAAAGGTTTACTTGACTTCCATCCTTTGATAGAAGCTATCCAATTAGAGAAATCCTTATATGAGCTGAAATACTGGACTAATATCAAGGAATCAATTGAATTAAATTCATATAACCAAACTCCCTGAGTTTCGTCACAATATAACACATAAGATAGATTAAGACCAAAAGCTTTAGCAAAGTTGATCTTGCGAATTAGAACTGGTACAGTTTCAAGTTTTACTATTTCAGAAAGAACATCTGCGATAGGCATATCATTCCTTCTATCATAGTTTACTCTTGCACGTTCCAACAAATGAGTAACAACATTATTGTTGTTCTCATTACATCCTTCTATACCTTCGTAATGGTAAGGAGTGTTACGAATTAGGCATTGTTTAGCCCAATTCGTTGTATCACTTCTTTCCGATGTTTCTTTTCTGAAGTTTGTAAACATACTTATTCGTTTGCTTTTATTAAGAGTGAATCAAAACTATCAACCTTTCCGAATGAGAATTTAACATCCTCACGAGCAAGCTTTTCATAGAGCTTTTCAGCGCACTTGATTTTATTCTTTTCTATATCGCGCAACTGTAAAGAAGACATGCTTCCTTTCGTCTCCGCAACGAAATAGACATGTTTAACTTTACCCTCCTGGAAAGCAATAGCCCAGTCTGGAGAATAGTTGCCCATAGGTGTCGGAATATGGAATCCTTTCGGAAGTTTTGCATATACGACTACTTCATTGGCTTCTTCCAATTTATCAACGAACTTGCGTTCTACACTCTCTTTGGCATTTCCATCTGTGAACACATAGTCCATGATACTCTTCTTAGCCTTGAAAGCCTTATCCATTGAAGTATGCTTTTCAGCTGTGAAAATATCCATGTCGTACGAACCTTCAATTTGATTATACTCTATGTGCTCAACAATAATCGAAGATTTCTGCTCTCTAATTATCTGAGTTACCTTAGAGATAAATTCTTCGGGATTAGCCTTATACATATTGAACTTAATAGGACTAATCTTCATGAGGATTTCAGTAACGGTCTTACGAGTCAATGTTGCCCCAGAAGCAATTTTACCGATAAGGTCATATCGAACATTAGAAACTATCGCTGTTGTCAATACCTCAGTATCAGACTTTCCTTTATCCATTATATCCCCACCAGTGAAGTCAACCTTTCTTAAAGTATTTTTCTGTGTACCCCTAGTGGTAGTATAAGACAATTGAGACACATGGAGTTCTTTTTCAATTGCTGCCACACAGTTTTGAATCAGCTCTTCAGAACTAAACTCACATGTATAAGCATATTTATGATTGATGCGTTTCCACAATTCCTTAAACTCCTTAATATGAATGTTATCATTCAATTTATTTTCTGGAGTTTGCGGTTTGCCACCATTATCAATCATCTTCTCAATGACAGTATCATCAAAGATTGTCTGAACACGAGTATAAATAGCTTTTGAAACAGGAGCCAGGTTGTCTTCAAACAAAGGAAGAGTTCCTGCCTTTAAGTCCTCACGGAACTTGTCTGTAACCTCACCTTTCTTTGTTATATAACCATTCATACGCAACTGTACGATAATCTCCTGAGCATCAGCCTGAGTGATTTGTACTTTTTCTCCGGCTTCAGTGAATAGGAAGGTATCTTTGAACAGATCGATGTCGGCTTTTGGTGGACGATCATAAAGGTCTTCCTTGATTTTGCTTTGCAGGTCACTTACAAATGATGCATATCCTTCAGACGCAATAACTGTCAATTTATTGATATTGTGGACTTCATCACCAAGAAACTCTGAATCCATTCGTTCTCCACTTGTATTGACGCAAATACGAAGACCACGACCAACTTCTTGACGTTTCTGTGACACACTATTGCTCTGACGCAATGCACATATCTGGAAGACATTAGGATTATCCCAACCTTCGCGAAGTGCAGAGTGTGAGAATATAAAACGCTCAGGACGTTTAATATCCAGAAGTGCTTCCTTGTTCTTCAAGATAAGATCGTATGCTGAAATATCATCACTAATATCAGAGCCACGCTTAACTTCACTGTTAATAGCTCTATTCTTCTTATCTATACTGAAATAACCTGTATGAGTATCTTTCACATCAATACCACGAAGGTAATCCATATATTCAGGATCGAACATATCTTGCGCCTCATTTAGGGCATTTATATATTCCTCCTCAAATATCTCGCCATAGCGTCCTAGGATTTGTTCACCTTCATCATTGTATTGACGGTAATTAGCCACTTCATCCAAGAAGAAGAGAGACAAAGTCTTTATATTCTTATGGAACAATGAACTTTCTTTTCTAAAGTGCGCCTTAATCGTCTCACGTATCTGTATTCGTGCTTTATGCTCTGCTGTCACATCTCCAATGATGTCCTTGACGTAAAGTTTTCTTCCATTAGAGAACTCTACGAAGCTATATGCAGCATTGTTCTGGTCAACATGGATGTCGCTAATAGTGAAATCTTTATATTGCTCCAGCTCATTACTTTCATAGTACAAACTATCACCCTCACCAAGTTTCTTGAAGATACGGCTTATCTTTCCAGACTTGGCCTGATATTCAAATCCCAAACGAGCTTTAGGTGCCTCTGTATGAGATAGAATAATGTCCTCCAGATATACATATTTATCTGTGCCATGCAGGTTTTTCAGTTCAAAACCTATAACCTCTATCTTCTTTACCAATTTTTTGTTGTAAGCATCGAGAGCATCGAGCACATAAACTGGATTATGAGCTTCTTTGTGAGTAGCGGAATAGTTAAGAGTGAAAAGTGGATTGAAACGAGCCAATGATGCTTGTGTAGCAGCACCACCCATTTTCTGTGGCTCGTCTAGTATGACTATAGGACGATTGGCTGCAATCACATCGATAGGCTTACGATACCCGAACTCCTCTCTACGGTCATTGATAATACGTGCAGCCTTGTTGTTTGCACCTTCTCGTATAGTTGCAAAGGCTTGCGTGTTTATAATCATAACGCAAATATCATTTGACTGAGAGAACTCTGTATCGATAACGCTGAGGTTATTACTGTCATAGATGAAATGGCGTATCTTCTTACTGTAAATCTCCATGAAGTGATTTTCAGTAAATTCTAGACTTTGATTTACTCCTTCTCGAATAGCTATACTTGGCACAACGATGATGAACTTCGACCAGCCATAATGCTGGTTGAGCTCAAAAATAGTACGAGTGTAAACATAGGTTTTACCTGTACCTGTTTCCATTTCTATGTCGAGCTGACAATGACCAAGTTTGTCCACCAAGTCATTAGACAACTTAATATTGCTGTCAGTTTGTACCTTATGAATATTATCAAGAATCTCTTCTCTTGTAAGAACAATGTCACTGTTCTTAAATCCTGCGGCATCGAAGTCAAGATGAGGAACGAGAATCTTCTTGCCGTTCTGAACTATATAAGACTTTCCTTTGTCAATGACATATTCTGCCAATCCATGATTGGGCTGTCCGTTGAAAACACGAATAGTATTTTCTACGGCATCTAACTGATATTGTTGTTCTTTGAATTTCAGCTTCATAACTTACAAAATTTTACAGGTTGTGGTAGGACTGAATGTCTTGAAGATTTGCTCAAAGTTCGTGGCAGTACTGTCATCAGCCAGCGAGCTATCGCGCAAAACTGCATACTGAGGCTGCATCTGAGCTATGGCTTTCACCACGTCATCAGAAACCTCTTTGTCGAAGCAAGCAACAAGATAGCCTTCAGCAACATTATAAACAACCTTGCCGTTAACCTCAATTTTCTCAATCTTACTATCGAGTGTTGCACCTAAGTCAAGCATACTCTGGAAAAGCAAGTCTTCTCCTGTTCTATCTGGCTTGACATTATCGGCAAACAAGTTAAGTTGTTCCTGTTTTACCTCAGCAGGTGCGTAATAGACATCTTCCATGTTAGTGCTGTCAAGTTTTAGGACACGGAAGCCAACATCTAGATCTTGAGTTGTCAATGGACTTTCTGATTTTATTTTCTTACCTGCACGGCGTATACGTTCCTTGCCAATTTCGCAGATGTTCTTATAGCCAGCTTTATAAGCCTCGCTCTTTTTATCTGTTTCCTCCGGAAGTTGTACCATGATAAACCGACGCTTGCCGTTGTCTTGGGCATTCAATTGCATAACAGCATGAGCTGTCGTTGCAGAGCCAGAAAAGTAATCTAGAATGATTTCTTCTTTATTAAACGACAATAGCTGCATTAAAAAGGCTATTAATCCAACAGGCTTTGCAAAATCAAAAGGAATGTCAAGTTCTTTGAGTTCTTTAGCACTATGTCTATTCTCATATTTAGTTATAAAGTTTACAGGTGTCATTCCCTCTTCTTGCCTGTCTGAAAGCCATATTTTCGTATATACGTTCCACTTTGCAGGCTTTCCATTACTATCTATCAATACACCATCGGATTTTTTGAACTCAATATTTCCTTTGGCTTTCTCTTCAAGATACCTTTCTCGAGACCATCTCCAAACCTTATCTTCATTAGATTTTGGAATTACAAATGCGCCATCCTTATTCTCTTCTGGCATTGCATTGCCTGGTGGAATTATCAGAGAGCCATCTGGTGCTTCAATATAATATCTTTGATTGGGGCGGGAATCCAATGATGATTGATACAGCCCAAATGGTCTATATCTTTCACCTTTTCTATCCCCTGTAGTTTCAATAGAAGTATATAAGCGGTTGATAATATCTTCAGATATGGGTTCTCTGAAAGATGTTACACTATTTATATTTTTTGCATATATGATAATGTAATCAATGTTAGGTGAAAAGAAAAAACCTTTTCCACCTCCACTTTTCATTACTCGAGGGACGATGCCTATTCTATTTGATTCACCAAAGACTTCATCAGCACATTTTGTTATGTTTTCTATTTCGCCCTCACCTATTGAAATAAAAATCACACCATCATCTTTTAATAAATCTCTAGAGACTCGAAGTCTCGGATAAATCATATTAAGCCATGATGTATGAAACCTGCCGTTACTCTCTAAATTAGGAACTAAGCGATTACCTAGTTCATCATATTGACCAGAAAACTCTATATAGTCTTCATAGCTATCCCCAAAAGAATCATTATAAAGTAAATCACTTCCTGTGTTATAGGGCGGATCGATATATATCATTTTAATCTTGCCGAGATAAGTCTCTTTCAAGCACTTCAATACATCAAGGTTGTCACCTTCAATATAAAGGTTTTGGGTATTAGCAAAGTCCTCACTCTCTTCTTCACAAGGACGAAGAGTCGCATTTATAGGGGCATTCGCAAGAAGAATTGCTTTCTTCTTGTCAGGCCATACAAACTGATAGCGTTCATCTTTGCCTTCTACAATTTCCGATGATAATTCTTGCCGGAGCATATCGAAATCCACTGCCAACTTAACTTCACCAGTGGCAGCGTCAATCTTTTCTGTAACACAGTTCGGGAACTTCTCTGAAATCCAACTTATGTTGTCAGCAACACCATCCCTTGTCTGCATTTTCATTTTATTTATATCCATTGTTAATTATATATATCAATGTTATTATCTATGTCAATCTGTGGTGCATCGCTTCTAACAAACTCAGCACGAACTACCACATTATACTCTCTCTTGTTACCATGATAATCTTCAACAGTCACTGGTATTTCATTATCACCATCGTCGAAATGCATCTTCCATGTAAACCTCTGTTCATAACCGTCTTTTGCAAACAATACTTTATTAGCCACAGGTAAATGAT
Organism: Xylanibacter brevis ATCC 19188; assembly: GCF_000621725.1. Lineage (GTDB taxonomy): Bacteria > Bacteroidota > Bacteroidia > Bacteroidales > Bacteroidaceae > Prevotella > Prevotella brevis. The sequence continues at coordinate 70,826 of NZ_JHXM01000008.1, read as the reverse complement.
TACCAAGGTATTTATCTGGATAGCATAATTCCCCTCGTCTATGAATTGTTGCAGATTTTGCATCACCAGCAAAATTGACAAGAAAAGTAACATTACATTCTAATCCATTACCATCCCAGTGTGCTGCACGAACAGATGCATTTCCAAATATCTCCGTTGCATTTTTAGGCATATGTACTTTTGTTTTGTTTTTAAAGTTAAATCCTTCAAAGACTCCGGGTAGGTAATTGTTGTTGGGAGCCACATTATCCATTGCTACTACTGCAATAGGCAATTGTTGATAAGAATAATCCTTATTTATTCCCAATAACACAATGCAGAAATAACCACTTTCATTGTCTTCCGGAACACAAACAATATTAGATTTTGATGTACTTAAATTCTTATAGTCCTTAACTACTGAATTCTCTACGAACTTATCTATAAATTTCTGATTATCGCACGCAACTACAGCATAATAATCAGCTTTCATATTGCATGATACAGAATATTTGTTCCCAGATAAGCTATGTACCACAGGTATCTCGCCACGTACAACAAAATCATTATTATTAGTTTCTGTCAAATAAAGATAATTTGTTCGTATACTTGAGAATAGGCTATCACTAACAACTTCATTTTTGCGGAAAAGCCAACGTTTCAACTCTTCATCTACATTCCTACTTGCAGATTTAGATATGACCATTGCACCTACACCTGTAAACTGTACATTATCATCCTGCACAACAACAGATGGAATAAGGTGATAAATAAATGTCGTGTCCAATAGGTCTGTCAGACTTAAAGATACTTGTAATTCATTATTGTTTTTGGCAGCAAGCAACGCCACCTCCTTACAGATGTCAACTTTGCTTTTAATCTGATTCAAAATGTTTAACTCTCCATTTTCATTGATTGTTCCATTGCCAATGACATATTCATTTATCTTCAACGAATAGTTACAAGAATCTATATTTTCTAAAGCCACAGAAATAGACCCTTTTTCTGAATTGTACGATGCATTAACTTTGGCCTTCTTCATAACAGATGAACAGCCATAAACTATCATCGCTACACATGAAATCATGATAATATGAAAACATTTATACTTCATAATGAACACATTTATTCGTTTTCTAATATCGCCTTAAACTCATCGCTAATGCTTTGTTCTTCTTGCAACGAGGCAAAGAAACCAAAGTCAATAGCATTCTTTGCTTGAATGATGTCTGCAAACTCCTGTATGGTAGTCGTTACTGGTATTGTACCAGAAATGGCTTGCATTGCAGTTGGATTAGGTATGTTCCTATTTATCGCAAGACGATAACGTGTAATACCATTACCGACAACCTTATCAAGTTTAACGCTTTCCTTACCTTTTTTTGCAAATAAAAGCTGTGATTCTTGCTCCACTTCAGTTACGCTACTGACAAGATTCTGACTGAAGAATGTAATTAAACGATTGCATACTTCATCGCGCCTACGTTCAATGTCCTCTGGCAACCAATCATCAGAAGTGTGATTAGTTGCAAGATCTTGAACTTCTTTTACGTGTGATGTAATATAGTACCGTTTCTTCTCACCAAAATATCCATTGCCAGCACGAATGTTAGGACGCTTCTCAAAGGGTATTTTATTACCAATACTTTCGAGATGCTCTTCTGCGCTATCACGAGTCCAACCTGCATAGTTAGCTTCCTTCCATCGTTTCGGCAAGATATGTTCTATCTCCAACTTTCCAGTTAGCAACTTGCTCTGGACATCGAAGAGATAAGAATTAAGGAGTATTACGCTTTTTACCACTTTGCCACTTGTGCGTGATGATCGTTCAATCAAGCCGGCAAAATCTATCGGCATTATGTTCTGGAATACTGTATCGCCATTGTGGTAGATGTCTATACAGAACTTATAAGTTGGCGGCTTGATTGCATTCACCTGTGGCTTGACAATAAACTGAACAAGCATGTACGACAACAACCCACGCATGAACTTTTCCATGTGTTCTTTGAAATCATCTTCTCCACGATGCTTAATATAGAACACGCTAACTACACAGCGCCAATAATCATTAGGGAAATTCACCAAACAATGAATGTACTTAATTGCTTCTTTGGTGTAATAAAGATTATCTTCGTCGAACGTCCCTACATTGTCGTATGTATTAACCCAGAACTTAGCCAAGTCTTTTATATTTTCAAAAAAATTATCCTTATGAAGTTCATCATACTTATAATTATCACCTGCATAGAACTTGCGAAGTCCTTTCTCATTGTCGGTGACATTATCTCTTGCACGGATTACGTGCATGTAAAAGCGGAACATATCATTGATACTTAGTCCACTGTCCTCGACAAGTTCTTCAAGGTTTTTCCATTCATCAGTAAATGCAGACTTCTCATCTGGAGTCTTCAATTTCTTATATAATTCGGCCTTAAAAATGTCAGAATCGGACAATGGCAGACCGCGATTGTTCAGCGTACTGAAAATCGTCAGGGCTGAGTTGAGGTCTTCACACTCAATTGGGAACACAATGCAGTCATTGAGTATGGTTAGACACAACTCCTTCCACATCATCGTGTTCTCTGCAGCGAACTTTTCGCACTGGTCAAAGAAATAAGTGTAGTTCTTTGCATAGGCGGAATTACTATTTCGCTTCTCACCTGTACAAAGAATATTTTTAAAGTCGTCGTTATCTTTATCAAGAGCCACACGACTATCAATCTTCAACAAGGTTCTATCCTTTACCTTGCGCGACATCTTATCAACTTTCCAAATGCATGGTTCAATCTGTTGCATCAGTCCCTCAATATCCTCATCATTAGGCCATAGTTCCTTCATCTTCTCCAGTTTCAAGTAAAAAGCACGGAGAAGTAACATCAATGAGGTCATACGTTGCTGACCATCGATGATGTTTATTTCATTCTTGTTAGCTTCGTCGGTACAGGTTACAATGGTGCCGATGAAATACTCTTTTGGCGCATCCTCACTTTTCCGCTTTTCATTGAAAAAGTTTTTTATGTCTGTCCAAAGTGTATCACACTCATTTTCGCCCCAACGATACGGACGCTGGTACTCTGGTATCACATAGAGCTTATCCTTATTTGCTGAATCGGACATGCTCAATAGTGAAGCTATGTTTTTTCTACTGACCTGCAGCTCTGCCATATCATTTATAGTATTTTTGTCGTAGTTGACGGTGAATAAGTCTTGAAGATTTGCTCAAAGTTCGTGGCTGTACTATCATCAGCCAGTGAGCTATCACGCAGAACAGCATACTGAGGTTGCATTTGAGCTATGGCTTTCACCACGTCATCTGTTACTTGATAGTCAAAGCAAGCAACCAAATAGCCGTCTGCTACGCTATATACCTTTTTTCCTGCAATATCTTTGATGACAATTGAGCTGTCCAAAGTTGCACCAAGTTCCAACATAACTTGGAAAAGCAAGTCTTCTGGAGAACGTCCATCTTTGACATTATCCATAACCAATTCCAAGTCTGATTGCTTCAGCTCAGCTGGAGTATAGTACACATCCAACATATTACTGTCGCTCAATTTTAAGACACGGAAGCCATAGTCTATATCTGCATCTGTTTCTGACTTTATCTTCTCTCCAGCCCTACGTATGCGCTCTTCTCCTATTTGACATAGGGTTTTATAGCCACACTTGTAGGCTTCGCTCTTAGGATCGGTATTCTCTGGTATTTGAACCATGATAAAACGACGCTTGCCATTATCTTTAGCATTTAATTGCATTACAGCGTGAGCTGTTGATGCGCTTCCTGAGAAGAAATCAAGAATAATGTCATCGTCACTTGTGACAAATTCAAGAATCCTTGCCAATACGTTAACAGGTTTAGGATTATCAAAAATCTTATGTCCATCGAAAAGTTCAGCCAACATCATGGTTGTAGCGCGATTATCTTCATAGATTAACGTGCGAAGATACTCTACAGATGTTTCGATACGCTTCTTTACGTGAGGCTGGGTTGTTTCATCCACGCCCCATTCAATATCGCCATCTTTGTCGTAAGCCCAAAAAGTTTTCTCTGGCCAACGCCATCCATTGGCAGGCTTTGGGCAAGCCTTACCTGTTTTGGGATGAATGATGTCAAACATATAACCTCCAGGATGGGGGTTGGAAGAATTGCTGGAACTACTGTAAACACCTCTGTCATCGACATTATTGTAATGTGCTACTTGTGGCAGGTTGTCCTTATTGGCTTTAATCCATTTACGCAGTTCTTTCTGAATTTCTTCATTGCTGCCACCCTGTTTTTTCAACTGCTTATATTGCTCAATAATTCTACCAGCAGCCTCACTCTGCCTTGTCCAATTCTTCTGAGCATATTTACTTTTAGCATAGCACAACATGTACTCATGCTCAATGTTAATTTGAGATGGGTTGTTGTCGGTTGCAGTCTTCAAAATCAACTGACCTACGAAATTGCTTTCACCGAAAATCTCGTCACAAACCTTCTTTAAGTTTTCAACTTCGTTGTCATCTATCGATATAAAGATAACGCCATCTTCTTTTAACAAGTCTCTGGCAATCTTTAATCTTGGATAAATATTATTGAGCCATTGGGTATGGAAACGACCACTACTTTCCATATTCGGTACGAGTCGATTACCTTGGTCATCATATTCTCCAGACTTTGTTATATACTCAGACACACTTTCTGTGTAATTGTCTTGATACACAAAATCCTTGCCAGTGTTATATGGAGGATCTATATAAATAACCTTCACTTGTTTGAGATAGGTTTCTTTCAGACACTTCAACACGTCAAGGTTATCCCCCTCGATATAAATATTCTGAGTATTATCAAAATCTTTACTTAGATTGCGGTCAGGGCGCAAAGTTGCCGTAATTGGTGAATTGGCAAGAAGTATGGCCTTTTTCTTATCTGGCCACACAAATTCAAATCGTTCACCCTTGCCTTCAACAACTTCCGTGCTTAATTCCTGACGCAGTTTATCGAAGTCCACAGCAAACTTAGTTTGTCCATCTGCATCTGTTGTTTCTGTAACACAATTCGGAAACAAAGATGCTATTTTCTTGATGTTATCTGTAACACCATTATTGACAATCAATTGCAGCTTATCCATATTATTTTAGTTTATTTTCTAATTCTTTTAATTGTTTATGTAGCATAAACTTCTTTTGCGGCTGACGTTCAAGAGCGATACGTTTTTTTAGAGCTTCAATCTCTTTTTTTAATGTTTGTTGCTCTAAACTTATTTTAATATCCTCCTTTAGTGTTCCACCCATTTCGGATATTTGAGTTCCAGCTACCTGTCGAACAAAATTTTCATAGAGAGCATCCATTGATGACCCCTCAATTTGAAGATTTCCTTCCGAAACATTTTGCCAGTCACTCTGATAAGTCTTTGTCACCTTATAGGGTTGAGTACTATTACCAGGTACTGCTTCTTTATAGTTGATAACCATGCATCTTTTACTGCCATTGTTTAATATAAAAATGGTATGTCTGGGAAGGTTCTTGTCTATAAACACGAACATTTCTGTTGGACACTCCATAACCTTCATATCCACTTCAAAGACAGTAATCTCATGAACGGCTTTCCCATCCGCAACATTTAATGTTGAAGGAGCAAACTTATATGCCCAAGTGATACGCTCTACTTCGTTTACGAAGATACGTTTCATTTTGGTATTAACCTCCAAATGTTTATAAAAAACATTTTTCGGTACATTCTTTCCTACACGTGTGCTATCTGGGAATTTTATCATACACTACTTTATTACTAAAAATGTAATCAATTCAAAGTCATCCAACCCTTTAATATCACCTAATAATGCAGTTGTTTCGCCAACTGAAAAAAGGCTGTCAAGGTCAGATTCTTCTTTTACACTGATAATGCTTTCTATGGCCTTATGCAGCAAATCACTATAGTGCCCCATCTTTCGACCATCCGCAGTAGCTTTGTTAAATGCTTGACATAAGTCCATATCAGGTTTATCTTTCCCCTTACATATATGTCTCATGCTATCAAGCAACTTTTTAGGATGTAGATAGTCACATATAACTTCACCCGTATCAGACAAATAAATCATGTAGAATGGGTGGAGTAAATTCTTCTTATCAGTGTTAATATCCTTATTTCTATTTCTAAGGATAAATATAACACCTGGCTTCACAATGTCATTACCACGAACAATAGCACTCATGCCGAACGGAGCATGTTCTACATCCTGATTTTCTTTGATATAAGCAAGTAAGTCAAGACGGAACTCATTCAGTCCCAAGTCCATAATATTGATTCCAGTGTCCATATCCTCAATATCAACGACTTGTTCTTGCAATCGTTTTAACTGATTCTTACGATATTCCAAATCTCCCTTTTCGTTTTCAGAAAGGAGATTGTCATCGCCTGTACTTGTCAACACTGTTGCTTTCATTCGGCTCTCTACGCGACCTTTCAATTTGATGTAATCATCAAGTTCCATATCTGGCCAGTAATTGACGAGCTGGATTACATCATTCTCACTACCAATACGATCAATTCGTCCAAATCGCTGAATGATGCGCACTGGGTTCCAGTGGATGTCATAGTTAATCAAGTAGTCACAATCCTGCAAGTTTTGTCCCTCTGAAATACAGTCTGTAGCTATCAGAACATCTATTTCATCTGTTGCTTTTGGGAAAATTGTTGCCCTATCCTTAGACTTGGGTGAGAAATAAGTAAGGACATTGTTATAGCTTAGAGGGAACTTGGGGATTGTACACTTACCATCAGTTGTTCCAGTGATAAGCGCAACATTCAGTCCACACTCTTTCTTTATTTTGTCAGACAACTCCTGATATAAATAATCAGCTGTATCTGCAAATGCAGTAAAGATAAGAACCTTCTTATTGCCATCGTTAATGTTATGCTCGAACTTATGCAGCAAGTCCCGATATAGCATCTGTAATTTACTGTCATGTTCTGGCGTAATATCTTTGAGCATGAGAAGAAGCAAATCAAGACGTTCCTTGTCAGCCAACAAGTCTGTACGCCAACTAAGGTAATCCATATCATTCAGATTAACTTTCGATTTGCGTCCCACCAAAGCGTCATCTTCTACATCGTAACTATCAAAATCATCCAAGAAATCGGTCACGTCAATTGTTTTGTTTGCACGATTCTTTTCAAAGTCATTGATTTGTTTGACTGTTTCATCAATGTAACCATCAATCCTGGTTATAGTAAGCCGGAAAGAATTTACTGAACTTTCCAGACGTTTGAGCATATTTGTGGCCATGAGCTTTCTCAATCCTTTTTCTCGACCATCTATAGATATACCACTGCCATCCAAGTTTATCTCATAGTCTTCTCTAGCACTCTCTAAAAGGTAAAGTGATGGAGTATATATACTCAAATTAAGTCTGTTCAACAACTCGGCTATTTCAGAAAAATTGATAGCACTATCCAGGTCAGTCAACTTCGGGCGACGGGTTATTGGTGCCAATCGAGTCGGGAACTTGCCGATATCTTTGGTATCGTAATATTTAACGATATGACTGCGCGACCTCGCTATTGTTACGGCATCTAACAACTGGAAGAAATCAAAACTTAATTTATCAAGCAACCGCTCTGTAGTGCGCTCCTCAGCGGGTAACTTTGCCCATGAAGTGTAAGCACGCTGGGCATTAGCAAACACGACATCGATACCTTTGTCTAGTTCCAATGCCTCGTTTATGATTTCTTCTTTACCTTCATAAGCCAACTGTAACTGATTACGCAAATCATTGAAGCGATTGTTCACCGGCGTAGCACTGAGCATCAAGACTTTTGTCTTAACACCTGCCCTTATCACTCGCTTCATCAAACGTTGATAGCGATTTTCTTTCTTTTTTGGTGCATCTTCATCCCAGATGTCCACATCATCTTCATCATCGATGTTTCCACCATTACGGAAGTTATGACTTTCATCAATGACGATAAGATCATAATTTCCCCAATTGATATGCTCCAAGTTCATGCCGTTACTCAATCCCTTATCACGTGATAGGTCACTATGGAAGAGAATATCATATCTCAAACGGTCACCAGCTATAGGGTTATTTTTGTAATTAGAACGGAAAGTTATCCAGTTTTCATTTAGCTTTTTAGGACAGAGAACAAGTACAGACTTGTTTCGGTTCTCATAATATTTGATAACAGCAAGAGCCGTGAAAGTTTTACCTAAACCCACACTGTCTGCAAGAATGCAACCATTATACTTTTCAAGTTTATTGATTATAGCAAGTACGGCATCACGCTGAAAATTATATAGCTTATTCCATATCAAGCTCGTCTTAAACCCAGTTTTTTCATTGGGCAAAACATCTTCAGAAATGTCATCAAGAAATTCATTGAAGATATTATAAAGAGTTAGGAAATAAACAAATTCGGGCGAGTTCTCATTATATACTGTTTCTATGTATTCCAGTACTCGTTCAGTTACATCAACAAACTTATCCTTATTATTCCATTGTTCATTGAAAATTTTAAGATATTCTTCTGCAAAAGGAGAAGGCATAACATTTACCATGGAGTAAACATTGTTGCCACGCTCACATCCCAGTTCTGTTGTTGTAAACTCATTGAATGGAACATAAGCATTCTGACTATCACCTTTCAGATGCAAGAAACCACCCATAGCTTCGTGTGAGGCATTTGACTTAAAACATACTTTGTTTCTTATCCATGCCGCACACTCCCTTGCTATCGCCTTTTGTTCCAATTTATTGCGAAGCTTTATTTCAAATTCACTTCCATACAAATTACGTTCGCGCGATAATTTAGGAATAAAGAACTCACGTTTTTCCTTCTTCACCTTCTCCTTGATGAAAGTAGGTGATGTGAAAATAAAACGTAACTCTTCTATACCTTCAAGCTCTTCCTTTAAAGCTTCAAAGGCATAAATTGAGAAAGATGCCGCAGCTATTGAGACAATAGGAGATTTTGACAATTTGACTCTCAAATCGTCAACGACTCTTTCTGAAACATTATTGATAACTTTGGGTAAATCCATAATTATAATGCGAACAAACGGATATTACTTCATTGATATATGAATTTAATAATCCATTTTTAATGACACGTTAATGGCTCGTAATAATTGTTTGTATGCCAGCTTTTACTTCTCAATATCCGGCAATGCTTCGAAGCGAACGAGATCATTCAAATCAACTTCTAAAACCTTTGCAATTTGCATCATAGTTTCAAGTGTGGGTTGAGCCATGTTTGTACACCATTTACTAACCGTAGCAGGATCCTTTCCTACTTGTTCGGATAGCCACTTATTAGTCTTGCCTTTCTCAGCGAGCATAACTTTAATGCGATTAATCTTGCGTTCCATGCGTACATTATTTATAATAAACTGTTGCAAAAATAACAATAAAAATTGAAAGTCAACTCAATTTTCATAATTTTTTCTCAATAAACACCTTTTTTATTGTGTTTTTTGCATTTTTTGTGTTTTACACAGTGTGTTTTTCAGCATTTATTTTCAAATACACAAAACGACATGGATTATGACAGCGAATGATTATATTTTAGAAAGCCAAGTCGTTCAAGCACGAGTTCTTCACTGAACGCACATAATCAATAAGGATGGTAGGGTCAAAAGCCTTGCCATCCTTTTTTGTTGTCAGATGCAGATGTTCACCAGTAGATGCTCCAGTATTGCCTGTTAATCCCAATGGCTCTCCAGCTTGGAGGTAGTCATTGGTCTTTACATATTGTTCTGACAGATGGCAATAGCTGACCGTGTAGTTAGCCGTCTGTACTGTCACGTATTTCCCAGAACGGCTGTCATATCCTACCCTAAGTACCTTGCCTGGCAGCATCGACAGGACATCCTCATGTCGTGCATGAAGATCAATGCCGTTGTGCATGATATACTTATGATATACAGGATGCATCCTCATTCCGAACTTTGAGTTAATATGTATCTTCTTCAAAGGGAAGGACACACTGAGGTACGTCCTCAGCCTCTCTTCTTTCCCTTCTATCCTATCGGGAATCTCAGCGGATGCCGTATCTGACGGCAGAATACTATCCTTCGGAGCAACTGTTTGTTCTGAAGGATTCTTTATTATCTTGATTGATGGGCGACTTGCAACATCACCGATGGTATTGAACTGTGCGAAACTTGCAATCGGAACAAATGCCGATATGAGTATTACGAGTATTGATTTTTTCATGGTACAAAGTTAGTGTTCTTGTGCCACTAAGAAAAATACCATTAGACAATACCTTACGATTATAACATTTGATAAGTTTTGAGTATGATTTCTCCTGCAAAATTATACTCAAATGTTATCAAGACTCAAAATCGACCTGATTTAGTATTTTCTTCAGCTAAGATGAATAATTATGGTGTACCTTCGCAGCCAAAATTGTTTCATCAACTGATAAAAATTGAAGAAAATGCAGTTTACCGAGAACGAAATTCCATTCCAGACCCTTGACCGTTTGGGTCTGACCCGTGAAATGATTGAAGACCTCCCTGTCAGGATTACCAATGACATTCTCGAAGGAAGACGCTCGCCCGTTCTTCCTATTATGGTTGTTGACAATGACGGCAATGAGGTCAAGAGTCGTAGCCGCTTCAAGCTCATCCGTAAAGAGGACGGCGATGTTGATGCTCTCTTCTATCCTGAGATAGAGAAAGCAGATCTTAGACTGTTCTCAGAGCAGAGCCGTACTTTGTTAGAACAAGGTAAGATTATCGTTGGCACCATTCCAGACAAGAATGGCAATATGGTACGCTCCTTTGTACAGATTGACAACGAGACCAACCAGGTATTGTCTGCACCAGTTCAGGTTATCGCCCGCAACCTCCAGTTCATTTCAGAGGATATCCATCTGAGCGAAGCCGAGTTTAACAACCTCCAGAATGGTGAGCCTGTCACCTTCGTCCGTGACGATGATGATGAGCCAATCACTGTTGGTATCGACCTTAACAACCGCACTGGAGTACGTGTATCTTCAGGCGATGCCAAGATGTGGAGCGAACAGCGAACCCGTGATTGGGACAAGTTCACCTTCGGCATCTACGGCTGTTGGGTCATGGGTGATGACGGCAATCTTGATTACGTCAAGGAAGAGGACTATACCGATGAACTCTGGAATGAGCAGAGAAAGGCAGGTCTCAGAAGCATGGGACACATGCGTTAATCAAAAACGATAACCCTAAAAAGAAAGGACAATGGCTACAAACAAGTATTATTCCGAAAGCGAGTTGGTTCAGAAAAAGCAGAGCGGCGAGTTTGGCTGGCTCGACTATGTGAACCATCACTCCAAAGAATGGCAGAACGAATATGCTGACTTCTGCAAAGATCGTGGACTGTCTGTTGGCGATGAGTCGGCAGAAAAGTTCGTTGACTACAAAGGAGAAGAACTTGAAAAGGCACTGGCTGATGGCAATGCCTGATTGTTGAATCTAAACAACACTATTATGTCGATACGTTCCAATTCTCTACCACTGAGAGGCGATTTGTCGCCAGAGCTGCAAGACATCCTCAGACGTAATGGTATGCAAGCGCACATCATCCGTCAGGGCGATGGCTTTCAGTTGGCAGTTCAAGGGCATGACTCTCCGCTTCTCACCTATCCCATCTCTGCCCAGCAGATGAAAGCCATGACAGACTGGGGTACGAATTATGCCAACAAGAATGCCTACAACACCTTTGCGGCACTTGTCGGCAATGACTTTTATGTTCCAAGGAACTTCGTACACGCTCGTAATGCCAACGGACGTGTTGCCATGGGACTTCACGGCTATAGGATTGGTGTCGGTGAATATGGCCGTATGGCTTGGGACAGACGTGGGCTGCATCCCATGTGGGGACTGCACGACCGTTTCTTCTTGGGCTGGACACCTCGACAGCAAGCAGGTTTCCACATGCGACGTGTCGGTGGTGCGCTCTTCATGCAGGGTGCTCCAATGGTTCCAGACCGTCCAGACGGTCGCATTAAACCAGGAGAGTTGCAGAATGGCGGTTACGGCTTCTACTACAAGGGACAGCAGACAGCCGTACAGCCTCCGAAACAGGATGTGCTGGCAGACCTACAGACAGTCATCACTCCTATGGAAGTGGCTCCACGGAAGCTGGAACCAGCTAAGCCATATAATGAGCTTATCACCTCGAAGGTCTATTTCTCCAATGAGAAGTTCAAGGAGTGTCTGGACAGTCACGGTATCGTGATTGATCCAGAAAAGAAGACTCTCACCATCCAATCCTCTGCCACCAAGCAGGATTTCGTCTATGACCTGACTGAGGAAGAAGTCAAGAAGCTGACAAGCAACTCCATCAAGGAAGTGCCTGTTCAGCAGCGTCTCGACATACTCAACAATGTCATCAAGGGCGACTTCAGCGAGAAGATTACGATGGATATGCTCAATTCCAAGGAGCAGATTGGCATTAAGCTGAAGCCAGAGGTCGAAGCAGAACTGAATGACCGTCAGACACTGATTCTGGGACAGGCGAATATTCCCCTGACTATGGACGGCAGACAGGTTCAGCTTGAACCTGAAGACCGTTCCGTTGCTCATGTTGACGGCAATGCCCTCTATGAACTCAATGAGGGCAAGGCATGGTATCGTGAGGGAAAGCATGGTCGTGAAGTCAATGTCGATGACATCAAGGTTGAGCCAGTCAGGAATGAGCAGGGTGAAATCGAGAAGGATGCCAAGGGCGAAGCCAAGTACCGCATGACAGCGGTCATCAACGGTGAGAGCATCAGCCATGAGATTACTCAGAAGCAGTATGATAAGTTCATGGCCATCGATGACTACCATCGCATGAAGCTCTTCTCCCACATCTTCAGTGAGGTGGATATGAAAAACATTCCTGGTATGAATACCAGCTTGGGCGCAAAGATCGGTGGAGCCTTGCTTGCCGGACTTGCCATCACACATGAGCTGACCCATGACTTCCACCATCACAGTGGGCCTTCCATTTTCATGGAGCATCATGGGCCTGACAGACCTCATGTGTATTTCAAGCCTGGTGTTGACTCACCGCAGGAGTTGGCATCAAGGGCTTTTGATGCAGGACTGAATGCTGGAGAACACGGCGTAGGATTAGGGCACACAAGGTAAAAGGATTTATTCAGGATAACAAAATGGCAGAACTCACCTACGACGATTTCAAAAACAAGCTCAGTATTCAGGATGTGCTGATAGACGCTGGCTACACGTTGAACAGACGTGACGGCTTGCGCTATCCGTCGTATGTAAGGCTGGACAGCGAGGGCAGACGTATTCGTGGTGACAAGTTCATTGTCACTGCTAATGGCCTTTGCTGTTTCCAGCCGCCTACGCGGAAGAATTACAACGTAATCAGCTTCATCAAGGAGCATCCAGAAATGTTCTCTGACTACACGGCTGGCATGGATAAGGACAGACTCGTCAACCTTGTCTGCAACAGGCTTTTGAATAATCCTATCGAGGAAAGGGAAAAGAAGATTATCAATCCACAGCGTGACCTTCCACCTTTCAAGATAGATGATTACAAGCTGCATCGTTTTGACGGCAATGACAGGGAAACGCAAAAGCCGTTCTATCCTTATTTCCAGCCAAGAGGTATCAACCTCAGTACGCAGTATGCTTTCCATCACCATTTTGTCCTTGCAGAACGCACTGTTGGCGACCAGACTTACAAGAACCTCTCCTTCCCCATGACCATTCCTGGATCTTCAGACGGAAAGATTGTCGGTTTGGAAGAAAGGGGAAGAAGAAAGCAGGACGGCACATCTTACAAAGGCATGGCCAGAGGCTCCAATGCCAGTGAAGGGCTTTGGATTGCCAGTCCGATTGGCACCAAGCTACAGGATGCCAAGCGAGTCTTCATCTTTGAGAGTGCATACGATGCAATGGCTTTCTATCAAATGCTGGCAGGTAAAGACAGTAACCTAACCACTCAGGAAAAGAAGGAACTTGTTGGTGGTGTCTATGCTTCTACGGGCGGTAATCCATCCGCAAAACAGTTTGAAGGATTATTGAGAACTGCCAAGGATGCCACTTTTCACATGGGCTTTGACATGGATGATGCCGGAATGAAGTTCGCAGACATGTTCAGGGATTTGGCAGAGAAAGCCAACGTCCCAAGTAACCGTGTCGTCCGTGAGGAAACCAATGACGGCTATAAGGACTTCAATGAGGAGCTGCTTGCCATGATCGAGCGTAAGAATCATCCGCTGGCAAAGGGCAATGTCCCTGAAGAATACAAGGCTTACGTGGATTTCTTCAGAAAAGGAACGGATGACATACCATCCACGAAAGATGTGCTTCATCCGAATAGTGAGCAGATTGACCTTCTTCCGAAGTCAGTCCAGAAACTCTATGCCAGATATGAAGCCCTGTATGAAGATGCCTACGAGATGCGTTCTTCCAGACTTGTAGCACCATGCGACAAAGAGGAAGCTATCAACCAGGCATCGGAGGCATGGAAGACTTTCAAGGAGAGTCTTTGCAAGGCTCTTGACATCAAGGAAGACACAGCAGCACTTGACGTGGAATCCGAAGATGTTGGCAATGACAAGAAGATACAGCATGACGTGGACTATACCACCAGTGTTGACGAGCAAGGCAACGTTGCAATGGAGGTAGAGACATCAGACCAGGAAGAGCGAAGACATTATCATCGGTAACTATGGAACAGGTAATCAGACGCTTCAACATCATCACGCTTCGCCCACATTGGGCGCAGTATATCATCAGTCAGGGATTGATGTTCCTTGTCAGTATGGTACTGTTCCTTGTTGCCGGACATGAAGCCATCACCTTCAAGGCACCATTCCTGATACTTGGTACCATCACAACCCTTATGATGCTTTACGGCTGTCTGTATCTGTGCAAGCTTAGGTTCATTGTTTCCTCTGAGCAGCTTATCATCCAGCATGGCATCTTCCATAGGACAAGCGACTACATTGAGCTTTACCGCATCGTGGACTTCAGCGAGAGCAGGGATATACTGGAACAGTTGTTCGGACTAAAGACCGTCAGCATCTACAGCGGCGACAGAACCAATCCAAAGCTCGACATTTACGGAGTGAAAGAAAAGCTCGATGTGGTGGCTATCATCAGAGAAAGAGTTGAATACAATAAACGCAGAAAAGGCATTTATGAAATCACCAATCGGTAACATCTATCCTATGAACAAAGACCGATGGCATTTTGACCAACGGTGGTGGACAGTCGCATTCATGGCATTTGTCCTTTTGTGGTTGAGTTTCGGGAAAGCCCATGCCCAGATAACTTCAAGCAATCCTTTGGAATATGTGGCACTGGCAGAAGGCAATGAACTCATCAATGGTCAGATCAAGACCCAGATTGATGACCAGCAGAAGACCGCACTGCTTCAGAACGGCATTGCAGCCGAGTTTACGATGATTCACAAGTGGGAAAAGAAGTACAACTCCTATCTGAAGACGGTGGACGGCTATGCCAGTACATTGAAAGCCTGTACCACACTATATGATGACGGTGTACGCATCTTCATCAATCTCTGCAACCTGAGAAAAGCGATGGCCGACAATCCGCAAGGTATCGTTGCCACCATGTCGATGAACAACCTCTACATAGAGACGGCCACGGAACTTGTGACCATCTACACAACATTGAGGGATGCCATTGCCAAGGGAGGTACAGAGAATATGCTTACTGGAGCAGAGAGAAGCAAGACCCTTTGGGCACTCAATGACAGGCTCGATGCTTTCAATAAGAAACTCACCAAGCTCTATCTATCCATCCGCTACTACACCATGACTGATGTATGGAACAGTGTAACCGCCGGAATGCTTGACCGTACCAATGGGGAAATAGCACTACAGGCCCACAGACGATGGATAAGATGTGCCAGAGCTGCATACTAAAACGGAATGAATCATGTTGAATAAATCTTTCTTTGTCATAATCATGCTGACTCTCGCCCTCCCCTTCGGGGGAGTTGGTGGGAGTATGCTCCATGCTCAGGGCAATGACCCTGTGCTGGCAGGAATGATTGCGCTCTATACGGACAAAGCCAAGAAAGAGCTGAAGCAACAGGAAAAGATGATGCTGCTGGAGGCAACAGGCCATATCTGGATTACCGAGGAGGTCAATGCTACCACAGACCTTCAGAAGGAGTTCAACAAATACCTTGATGACTTTCACAGCATCATAGCCTATGCAGCACAGATATACGGCTTCTACCATGAGATTGACAGGATGGTTGACAACCTTGGAAGTTTCAGCCATCAGTTAAGTGCTCATCCCACTAATGCCCTTGCAGTGGCACTTTCCGCTAATCGTAACAAAATCTATCGGGAGATTATCATGGGAAGCGTGGATATTGTCAATGACATCCGTCAGGTCTGTCTCGCCAATACCAAGATGACTGAGAAGGAACGTCTGGAGATCATCTTTGGCATCCGTCCCAAGCTCAAACTCATGAACAAGAAACTCCAGCGTCTTATCAAGGCGGTGAAATATACATCCCTTGCTGACGTGTGGGCAGAGATTGATTACAGTGCCAGGAGTGAAGCGGACAAAGCCAGTATCACAAGGCAATGTATGGAACGCTGGAGGCGAAATGGGAGAAGATAATTGATTGTTGAACTTAAAGAGCATAGAATATGAGTTGGAGTTCATTACTCAAAGCAACATTTAAGTACGGTGGCCGTGCAGCCAAGGCAACGGCTTCATCCGTTGGCAGTGCTGTCATCCATCCTCAGAGAACCATCAAGGGACTCGGCACAGCCACCAAGACCGCTGCTGTCGGCGGTGCTGCCGCATACGTCGGTTGGGAAAAGCTGACCACGGATAAGAGTGTCGCTCGTATTGTTGGCGATGCTGTCGTAGGCTCAGATACCATTGATACGGTCAGTGACAAGGTTGATGGCGTAGCCAATACCGTAACTGAGCTGAAGGATTCCGTTGGCGGTGCTGTCGATACCATGAACAATGCCATGACCAGTGTGGATAGCAAGTGGAGCGGCATGTCAAACTTCCTTCGTGGTGTGTTCTCTGGCAACGGAGGCGATATGTTCAGTAACTTCTTCAGCAACCTTGGCAAAGGCAATGTGTCAGGTCTCAGCCTTGCAGGACTGGTACTTTCAGCCTTGCTTGTTTTCGGACGTTTCGGATGGCTCGGAAAGATAGCCGGAGCAGTCCTTGGCATGATGATGATTGGCAACAATGCCAATATGAGTCAGGTGCTGGGAGGTGGACAGCAGAAGCCTTTGGCACAGGAAACACCACAGAGGGAGCTGCCGAAGCCACAGGCACAGGTCGTTCAGGTGGATGAACCGCCAAGGGAACAGATTCACAGGGGCAGATAATCAAAGACTAATTTTCAAGGATAACAATATGCAGTTTACACATGAAATGATACTCCAGTCAGACAGCGGCTACTGTATGCCGTTTGAGGAGAAGAACAAAGATGTAGAGATGTCGCTCGGCTACGGCAAGCAGAAGCACCCTAAGACAGGAGAGAAATTCTTCCATCATGGGATTGACTTCGATGTTAAGCATTACCTGCTTTCTGCTGTTGCTACAGGTAAGGTGTCGGGATTGGGAAATGATGCCATTCACTGCATCTATCAGGTCATCCGCTACGGCAACTATGAAGTGACCTATTCCCATCTGAGCAATGTCTTTGCCAACTACGGACAGGTAGTAAAGGCAGGTCAGGTGGTCGCTGTGAGTGCCGACATGCTCCACATGGAAGTTAAGTACAATGGCGAGGAAATGAACCCGTTGGAATTTCTCACCATGATTTACGGCAACCTCAAAACAATGGAACAGCAAGGTCAGGTAGGTGCCGTGCCTCAGTTCGTCACCATCGACATGGACGTGCATACCATGTACGACAAAGACCAGAAGGAGATTGAAGAGCTGATGATGCGCTTCTTCCCGGATTACATGAGTGACATGAGCAATGGCCTGTACTCCATTCCTGAGCATACGGAACTTGCGCTTCGCAACATCTTCACGATGTCAGCGATGAAGAACTACTTCTATGAGACCCTGCCCAGCATGGCAAATCCTTTGGGTATGGGTGCCAGGAGCATACCATTGGCTGAGAAAGTGCAGAACCTGCTGATAGCTGATTTCCTCAATTATCTGGCATTGAGGCATCATGTCTTTCTCAGTACGATGTCCGCACTCGAAAAAAAAAAGCTGAAGACAGAGCCGTAGCCAGTAGCGGACTCATTGATCCGCTGGCAGAGCTGGAGATTGACGTGCAGAGCTTCGATATACCAAGACTTGTGAGTGTCTATCCAGACAAAAGCGGAATCCGATGGTGGACAAAGGCATGGTTCAACAACAGCGAGGCTGGAGAAGCAGCCATAGAGATTGACCGTATGCTGGCAATCAAGTTCATCAATGACAATGTAGATAAGGACGAATGGTTAGAGGAATACTTTCCAAAACAGATGGAAGTCTATCATCACGCCATCGAACAGACAAAAGAACAGATATTAAACCAATTGAACTTATGATAACAAAAAGATTGTTTTCCATAATTTTCGTTACGCCTATGGCAGTGTCCTCATTCGCAGACAGTGGCTTGTCTGGTTTGAGCGATGCTGCTGACGGCGTAGGTTCTTACCTTCCTTATGTTCAGGGAGTGTGTTATGTGATAGCTGCCGTGATAGCCGTTGCAGGTGCCATGAGCATCTATCTGAGTATGCAGACCAATCCTAACCAAATCAGGAAGAGGATGATGATGACTGTAGGCAGCTGTATGTGCTTCGTGTTGATGGCTACCGCCTTACCTCAGTTCTTCGGAGTTGATGGCAGTGGTTCTTCCACAGAAGGAAGCAGCAGTTCATCTACAGGTAGTGGAACTTCAGACGGTTTCCTTGCCTCTGACCAAGGAGGAATCTCACAGACTGGCATCAACACGGAAATACCATCCTTCCATGACAAAACTGGAAACTGGATAACTTTCCCTCCAGAAACGAATATGACAGTCGCCAATCACCTGATGGACATCTATGATCATTTCGGGTCAGGACGTGAAGGTTCCTATGGACGTACTCTTGCCTACATTCACAATGCCTATCGTCAAGGACAAATCGACCATGACATGTTTGAGCAGCTGATGAGAATATCGGGTAATCTACCCCATAACTAATCTGTAACATCACTTCAAGTAATGGCAGAAACAAGCAACGATAAGTTATTCAGGACTAAGGTCTTGCCAATAATGGACAAAGTAATGCGAGACCTTCGGTTAAAGCAGTCTGAAGAGATGGCCATCCATACCAGCAGCTTGCCATATATCATGGCTGGAGCAGCAGGGCCTGACGGAGGAATGTCGGCACAAGCAGCCAGTCTTGCCTCTCTCAGATACACGGGAAAATGGAACTCCAAGCATACTGAAGACTACATTCAGATGGTGAAGGATGAGCTGAAAAAGCAGCACATTACCGTCACTCCAAAGATAGAGAAGATGATGATTGAAAAGATGATCAAGGATGAGATTCCGAAGTCATCCATTGACTATATCATGCGCAAGGCAGCAACCAACACCATCTTCTATCTTCCCCAGGCACTTAATAAATCACCACTGGAGAACCATATCACGGCACAGGCTGAGAAGAGATATAAACCATCCACTTTGGAAAAAGGAACAGGTTATGTCTTGGGAGCAGCCGCAGACTATATGACAATGGGCGGTATCGGTGGCAGTTGGTCTGGAGCAGCCAAGTTTGTTGGCGTTGACCTTGCCTTGAATGCTGCCATCGACAAGGTGGGAGCAAAAGAAACCGATGATGTTCCTTTGATTATTGCACCCGAACATAGAGCCGAATACAAGGCTACTCAGGCAAAAAGGAATCAGGAACAACCCAAGTCATCTCCAAAACCAAAAGAAAACACCCCAACAGTGGAACGGACAACGGAAACACAGGAGCAGCCTGTAAAAGAGCAAAAAGAAGTCGCCCAGACTCAACCTGAAACACAGCAGGAGCAACCACAACAGACCAATCAGAATGGCTGGAGCGGTTTGCTCAGTTCTGTTGGTCTGAACGGCATTTCCGACATAGGACACAATCTCGGCTATGTACTGGCCATGCTGCCAGACATGCTTGTAGGCATTTTCACAGGTAAGACCAAATCCCTTGGTCTGAAGGACAATATGTTGCCTTTAGCCAGTATAGTGGCAGGTATGTTCGTCAGGAATCCCATTCTGAAGATGGTTCTTATCGGTATGGGAGGACTCAACCTTTTGAACAAGGCAGGTCACGAAGCCTTGGACAACCACAATGGAGTCAGCTACGGACAAGGTGGAAATGCCAATGTCCGGGGCAACTACAAAGTCTATGAGGATGAAACCCTCAATGCCCGAATCTCGCAACCGCAGATTAAGGGCAACTGTCTGATTGCAACCATCGACAAGGTTCCATGTACCATCGCTTTGCCGGACAGAGTGGTGGACGCATACAATCAGGGCGCACTGCCTCTTAACACCCTTGCCAATGCCGTACTTGCCAAGAACGACCAGATGCGACAGATAGCAGCTGAGAACTATGCAGCCAGTGAGCAACAGGCTCAGACCAGGACACTTGCACAACGATAACAAACCCATTAAAACAATAGATATATGCAGGAAAAGAACCCACAGGAGAAAGCAGCAGCCGAAAAACAGGCTGAACTTCTCATCAATGCAATGGAAAGAGCCAAGGAGAATGGCGGTGTATGGTTGAACCCATCAGAGAAGACGGCACCACGTTTCTATCCACGAGGTGTCAATGTCTCAGCCTTCAATGCCATGACAATGGCACTTCACAGTGACCAGAACAACTACAAGACCAACGAGTACACGCTTTTCAGCGAAGCCAAGAAACGCGGCGAGTCAGTACAGTCCAAGGAAAAGGGAGTTCCCTTCAACTGGTACAACTGGAAGGAATATGTCAACAGGCATAATCCTGAAGATGTCATCAGCCGTGAAGACTACAAGGCTTTGGACGAAAAGCAACAGGCAGAATACAAGGGAGTCAGAACCCGTGAAGTCCGTGCTCTGTTCAATATTGACCAGACAACCCTTCCTTTCGTTGACAAGGAACGCTATGAGCAGGAAGTCAAGGCACATGGAACCTCTGAGGATCGTGAGCACTCCAAATCTGAGAGTGACCACCTGCGTATTTCAGTCAATGACTTCATCCTGAAGACACGCGACAACCTTGTTCCCATCCGTCTTGATGGCAGCGGTGTTGCCCATTACGATTCCAAGAAAGATACGGTGTATATGCCCAGTGAGAAGGATTTCGAGTCTTACAAGGACTTCACCAACGAACTCATGCGTCAGGTGGTAAGTGCCACAGGCAATGCACAGCGTCTGGGACGTAACGGCATGAACAACGGAAACACCTCTCCTGAAGATGCAGCAAAGCAGGAACGCCTTATTGTCGAGTTGGCAGCTGGCAGTAAGATGCTTGAATTGGGACTTCCTGCCAAGCTCTCTGCTGAAAGCATGAAAATGGTTGACTACTGGCAGCGAGAACTCAAAGAGAATCCCTGTCTCATTGATGTCGTGGAGATGGATGTCAACAATGCTCTGGATATGCTTCACAAGGCAGAGCGTGGTGAGAAGGTTGAGTTGGCATCCCCACAGCAAAAAGAGGGAACTCAGGCAGAACAGCCCAAGCACTACTATGTCGCTGATGAGCTGAAGAACCTGCCCAACAAAGACACCAAGGAATTTGTCGTAGTACGTGACTCCGAGGCAAAGAAAGCGGATGTCGTACTCCCTGCAGGTGCTTCCTTAGAGGTGGACAACGAAATACCAGGCATGAACAAAGGACGTATCGAGAAAGCCTTGCGCAAGGAAGGCTTTGAGACCGTTTCCTTCTTCAACATGGATGGTTCATTGGGCTATCGTCCTGATGACAGTTTCTTCGCTGGCAAGGAAGTTTCCGTTTCCAAGCTCAACAACTGGGAACTGAGAGACCTTGCCAAGCTCGATGTTGCAGAAGCCGTCAGCCGTTCCAACTCTGTTGCTTTCGACAAAGTGCTTATGCTGAGGGATGACGCTGGCAAGTGGGCGATGTTCCTGAAGCCAGAGAATGAGCCATCCTTTGCCGTATATGCTGACAAGGCAGATGTCAACCGCTTTTTCGTGACCATGAAGCAAGGCAATGAAGAAGCCAGTGACCACATGCGTCTGGAGATGGCTTCAAGATACTATGCTATGGCTATGGAGAAGCCTGAGTTGAAGACAGACCTCTTCAAGAGTCAGGCTACAGCCGAGGAGTTGGCACGTATCGAGCGTGTGAACATCTTCAAGACCAAAGCCACAGACAACAAGCCGAGTGTCATTCTGTGCGTACCTACCATCGACGGCAACAGGCTTCAAGCCCGTGAGGTCAATCAACAGCAGTGGCAGCGTATGTGGCTGGCTGATGACAAACAGGACTACAAGACTCATCTTGCAGCATCCCTTTTTGCCGACGTGCTCCGTAAGGAACGTACCGATGCAGTAGCCGTTGGTACCGACAAGACAGAGCAGGAAGCACAGTCTGAAACCAAGGAGCAGACTAAGAATGTCGAAGCCCATGAAGAGGAAGACAAAAAGGAAGAGCAGAAGGAAGAGCAGACGCAATCTGAGAAGAAGCAGGAAGAAGAAAAGCGTCGTAACTCTCCAGAGCAGAAAGAGAAAGAGCGTAAGGAGGAAAAAGCCAAGGAAGAAGCCACCAAAGCAGAGACCAAAGCCGTAGCAGCCGTAGTCCTTTCTCCGATTATGAAGCAGTTCCTGGACTTAAAGAGCAAGCATCCTGACGCTCTTCTACTGTTCCGCACAGGCGATTTCTATGAGACTTATCAGCAAGACGCTGAGAAAGCCTCTAAGATACTCGGTATCACTCTCACTAAGAGCACCAAGCAGAAAGGGCCTGATGGTAATGCTGTAAAAATGGCAGGATTCCCTTACCATGCCCTTGACACTTATCTGCCAAAACTCATCCGTGCCGGAGAGCGTGTAGCCATCTGTGACCAGTTGGAAGCTCCCAAGCAGACGGCAAAGCGCGGTATCTCAGAATTGGTGACACCTGGTGCTGCCTCTGAAAAGGAAGCAAAGGCAGAACCAGAGAAGCATCAAGCCTTTCATCGATAACCCAAAAGAATAAAGAAAGTGACAGCATCAAGACAAAAATATATTGAGGAACATGCAGCGGAAGCTATGGAGCAGATGCGCAGATATGGCATCCCTGCATCCATCACTCTTGCCCAAGGCATCATTGAGTCAGCAGAAGGAAAGAGTATGCTCGCCAGAACTGCCAATAACCATTTCGGTGTAAAGGGTGAGTTCAACGGCGCATACGTCCGTGCCGATGATGACAAGCCTAATGAGAAGTTCAAGAAGTACGATAACGTTGGGCAGAGCTATGAAGACCACAGTAAAGTCCTCATGGCAGACCGCTACCAGAAATACACCAGGAACCTCTCTGCTGATGACTACAAAGGATGGGCTGCTGGCATCAAGGCAGGTGGTTATGCTACCGCCAAGAACTATGTCAGCACCATCGTTGGAGTCATTGAAGGGGCAAACCTGCAGAAATATGACCAGATGGTGATTGAACAGGCTAAGAGAGAGGGAAAGAAGATTGGCACCACAGACTACCGCAAGGGGGATGTGTCTGCCACTCCTGCCAATAGTGTTACTGCAAAGCCCACTCCCAATGGTCTTTATTCCCTTCCTTTGAAACGAGAGGAGTTTATGCTTGTGACTTCACCTTTCGGCAACCGTCGTGACCCAATGGATCACAGCAAGACGCAGTTCCATAAAGGAATTGACGTAAGCTGCAAGAACGAAGCACTACTTGCCACAGAGAACAACGGCAAGGTGGTTGGTGTGAACCACAATGCCAACACTGGCGGCGGCAAGTCGGTTACGATTGAGTATAACCGTGAAGATGGCAGCAAGTATCAGACGACCTACATGCACATGTCGAGCATCGACGTGAAGGTTGGAGATAATGTCAATGCCGGTCAGAAGATTGGCGTATCAGGAAATACAGGAACCAGGACAACAGGGCCACATTTGCATTTTGAGGTCAAGACCATTGCCAGTGACGGCACGAAACGCAATATTGACCCAGCTGCATATATCGCAGAGATAAGCCAGAAAGGTGGATTGTCTCAACAGCTGCTTCATAACGGAAAAGACTTGTTGGCCAGCTATAAGGCTGCTAATCCTGTAGCTCAGGAAACTGTCACAGCCCAGCAGCAGATTGACACGAATATGTCACCTGACGAATGGATGAAGAAAATCTTGTCTTCGGAGGACAGCGGTATGAGCATGAACCCAAATGGTGACCCAGTGATAGAGATGGCCATGACTCTTTTCACCTCACTGATGGCATTGGCAATCCAGATTGACAACAAGAGCGAGGAGGAAAAGATGCAAGCTGTCACTGATGCAGCAGCCAACAGACAGATAGACCTGACTTCTCTCCTCCCCCAGATGAAAGTGTGCAATCTCATCATTTCCGATAACAGGCCACTTCTTCAGGTGGATAACGGCACGGTGAACTTCACCCATGAAATCACCAATGCTGAAATGACAAGACTCCAGCAAGCCTTGGGAAACAGCAGCCTCTCAGAGGATGACAAACGTCGTGCGGTAGCCAGTGTGGTGAACGGCATTGTTGTTTCACAGCAGATGTCCCAAAACTATCAGCAAGGCATGGATGCACAACAGAACCAGGAACAATCCATTCAAAGAAAGTAACATGAAAGAAAGGATCTTCAATAAGGTATTGACCTTGCTGATAGCCGGAGCAATTATCGGCAGCATCATCTATGGACTTTATTGCCTGTTAGGTCTGATTGGATGCATTATCTATTGTTCTGTCATGGTTGCCTTACTGTGCTGGATAGCGGAAGACATCAGACATGCAGCAACAGAAGACCAGCAACTATAACTTTTCTCTTAATATTAACTTCTAATTTTCAGCTTTTATGATTAAATGTAATGTAACAGTTTGTGGTACCATCTCACGCACAGCGCAGATGCGTACAGGTAAGGAGGGTAAGCCCTTCATGTCATTAGGTATTAACGTGGTCATCCCTGCCAAGTCTGGCATCAACAAGACCGTAGAAATCAGCGTGGCCAAGGATGGCGGCTCTCAGGAGGAGCTTGCGAACTATCCTGTAGGCAATCGTGTCGAGGTGGTTGGCACTCTCACTTTCCACAAGAAAGGAGAAGCTTTCTATCTGAATCTCTCTGCCACAGGCATCAACACCTTCAGCGCAGGTTCTGAAGACAGCATCAAGGGTGATATCGAGTTTCGCGGCACTCTCGGCAATAAGATTGAGGAGAAGAAGGACAAGAAGGGCAATCCCTTCTGTGTATTCTCAGCCTTCAGCAGCGAGAAGAACGGTGAGAACTACGATTATACCTGGATCCGTTTCCTCCAGTTTGGCGAGAGCCGTAAGGACTGGATGCAGCCCAAGGCTGGCATCAATGCCAAGGGTGAACTCCAGATGTCTGTCTATAACGACCGTCTTGACATTGCTTGCCGTGTCAGTGAGGTGTCTAAGTGGGACAAGACAGCTAACAATCCTAACACCTAAAGCCTATGCGTAAGGATAATAAATATAACCATGCAGGGCCATCAGCCGAAGACCGAGCTTTGGAAAAGTTCGCCGAAATGATGATAGAGAAAATCTCAACTCTTCAGAGCGACTGGAAGAAGCCTTGGTTTACGGAGGGTGCCCTCACATGGCCAAAGAACCTCTCAGGCAGGGAGTACAATGGCATGAACGCCATGATGCTCATGATGCACTGCGAGAAAGAAGGCTTCAAGTTGCCTGTATTCTGTACCTTCGACCGTGTGGTTGGTCTCAACTACGGCAAGGACAAGGAAGGTGGTAAGGTGCAGCTTACCGATGCAGAGGGCAATGAACTACCCAAGGTGTCCATCAACAAAGGAAGCAAGTCCATCCCTGTATTCATCACCACCTTCACCTGTGTTGACAAGGAAACAAAGGAGAAGATTAAGTATGATGACTACAAGCGACTTTCAGAAGAGGAAAAGGCAAAATACAACGTCTATCCGAAACTGTCTGTCTATAACGTCTTCAACGTTGACCAGACGAACCTGAAGGAAGCTCGCCCGGAACTGTATCACAAGCTGGAAGAACAGAATCAGCAGGTGCGTCCACAAGTGGCAGAAGGAGAAGATTTCTCTTTCAAGCCAGTTGACCACATGATTGAGCATAACGAGTGGATTTGTCCCATCAAGCCTATTCATGGTGACAATGCCTATTACAGCATTTCAAAGAAGGAAATCGTCATACCAGAGAAATCACAGTTCAAGGATGGTGAGTCCTTCTATAGCAACCTTTTCCACGAGATGGCTCATTCAACAGGTGCTGAAGACCAGTTGGACAGGCTCAAACCAACCTCTTTCGGCAGTAAGGAATACAGTACCGAAGAACTGAAGGCAGAAATGACGGCTGCGCTTGTATCTCAGCGTTATGGCATGACCAAGCATCTGAAGGAAGATTCAGCTGCCTATCTCAAAGGCTGGCTGGAGAGTCTGAAGGAGGAACCAACCTTCATCAAGACAATCCTGACGGATGTGAAGAAAGCATCACAGATGATTACCCAAAAGGTTGATGCCATTCAGCTTCAGCTGGACAAAGGTGTTCAGGAAACGAGAGACGAAAGCAACGACGTGAAGACTCCTGAGAAGAATGAACAGGAGGAAGCCAAGACAGAGGCAAAGCAGTCTGAGCCTCTGGCAGCAAAAGCACTTCCTAAACAGGAGGAGAACACCGGCTATCGGTTTCATCGCTGATCATCCTCTATAACAAAGTTGAAGGGCACTACTCATCACGAGCGGTGCCCTTCTTCATTAAAAACCATTATGACAAAATCACATATCCATCAAGAAACGCCTAAATTCTGGTTACAAGCACATAGCAGTCAAAGCCAGGCATAATTTCCTTCTTACGGTCGAAGATGCGTGAGAAATCACGTTTCTTCTCACGGAGGCACTGACGGCAAAGGAGCTCAAGCACCATGCGGAGTTTGGTAATGTTTATATCGAAAGTCTCAATATACTGTTCGATGGCCTTGTCGTTCATATTCAGTCTAAGCTCATTTCTCTCCAGAGCCTCACAGATAAAGTGAAGGCTGTCCTGTCCAATCCTCGCTTTGTAGAGGTATGGATGTGGAACACGAATGAGGTCACCGACACAAAGAGGTTCACCGTCTTTTGACAGTGGACGGCCACCAATCAGATTCATACGCAGACGGTCTGCATTTTTCAGTAACTTGGTACACAGGATGGCAAGAGCGCGTTTAGACGCTTTCTTGTTGCCAAAGGTACGAAGATACTCATCGACGGGCATCAGCAGCAGTTGCTGGGGGGTAATAGTTTCAATATCAATCATAATTGTTTGTAAATTGGTTGTTATAAAGATTCTTTAGAAAGACAGCACTACACAGGTGTTTCTGTTCGCTTCAGCAGGAGAATACTTGTCTATGCCACCTGCATAGATGGTATATACCCGACTGTCATCAACGCCTCGGTCAAGCAGCAAGCGACGTATATATTCCGCTCGCTGACGGCTCAGATTATCGTTGATGGACTCCGTACCTGTAGCACTGTCTGCAGCTCCAATGACCTTCACCTGAAGGCCATGTTTGTTGGCTACTCTGGCTATCTCATCGAGGTTCATCACCTGGTTCTTTTCGGTTAGGACATCCGTACCTAAATGGAAAAAG
This sequence comes from Xylanibacter brevis ATCC 19188, assembly GCF_000621725.1. Taxonomy (GTDB): domain Bacteria; phylum Bacteroidota; class Bacteroidia; order Bacteroidales; family Bacteroidaceae; genus Prevotella; species Prevotella brevis. Next base: position 43,123 of record NZ_JHXM01000008.1, on the reverse strand, counting down.
AAGTAGATGGGAGCACCAATGTATTCCTGCCCGTTGAGCATAGCACTCAGATAAGCATTGTCAGTAACGCCTGAGTTGTTGAAAAGGCTATCGAGTGAATAGATATCCTCAGTATCTTCCACGCCATTACGTTTCTGCATAGCTCTTGGCATCGTATTAGGATTACCGTCCCATCCTCGGTTAGCCAGACGTGCGCGAAGACTGTTCAAGCCAGAATAATCATTCTTAGGATATAGGGACTTGATTTTCGTATGTCCCTTGTCTGTCAGCCTGTCCTTGTAGAGGTCAAGCAGACCTTCAATCTCCAGAATCTTACGATATTCTGCCATACAAAGCTCATCCTCATGGACACGTTTCGTCAAGTATCTGTTTCGGGATGAAAGGCCATTTGCATAGTCCAGCAGCCATTCGTTCTGGCTCATGTAGGGCTTTGCGTCGATGATTCTTTTATGACCAACCTTACCTATGGTCACAGACAATCCTGCTGACAGTGTAAACATATTGTCACCGAACCGACTGGAAGAACCTATGGCATCAAAATTCTTCATGGTAGTCATACCACTCAGCTCTGCAAGCAGATGCAGACGGTTAGTGATTCGGTATCTTGCTTCGAGACCGTAGGCAAAGGCGAATGGATGGTTAGTGCCACTTCCGTTTCCACTTGACCAGTCTGAGTTATGAACCATGCCTATGCCCAGGAATGGGATTACATCCCATCGGGATAGTCCAAGTTCATTCTGGCTAATGAAAGCGGTCAGGTTATACATGAAGTCAGCATGTATGAACTGGTACTTCATAGTGGCAAACTCTGCGTTCTTGAACTGGCAACCCTGAAACTCAATTCGGCCACCGACGGCTGGAGTGAACCATTTTCCGATACCAACCTGCACAGCTGGAGTGAGACGATCGAACAAGTCACCGCAACCTACAGGCGAGCCAAGGAAAGCAGATGTTCCGCCCTTGACCTCCAAGAACCAGTTTCTGTCCCATCCTGAGCCTTCGCTGACGTTTCTGAGATAGGTTGGCTGCAGGGATTGCAGCATGACATCCGAGGTGATGACAGGTTCCATGTGGGAAGAGTCAACTTCATTTGATTGTCCAGATGCCGAAGCAGTTAGTGCCAGGCATAACATGGACATGATTACAATCTTTTTTTTCATTCTTGTTTTACTTTTTAAGATTACTTACTTTGAGCAATGTATTGACTATAATCGAATTTTCAAGTGGCAACTTCAGCAATGGATTATCGCTTCAGTTTACGTCCAGAACCAGAGCGCATCATCTTGGTAGCCATCATCGCACATCGACGCGCCCACTCACGATCATCATCTTTGGGGTCTCGTCCCCATCCTGAAGATGGGCCACCACCTCCTCCACCGTGACCTTTGGCAAACTCTGTCGCCTGTTCGACATATCCGGCAAACAGAAGCATGGCGCAAGCCACAATCTGGTTCCCGTGTTCAGCAACGTCCATCAGTACTGATTCGTCCAGTTGAAGCTGAACGTCATTTGGCATCTGTGGGAGTCTCAATCTGAAATCACTGACCACATTCTCATAGAGTGCCTTGGTCACTTCATCACGTACCTTTTGCTGCACCGAAGTAGCCACTTGTGTAGCTTCACCTCGTAATTCTTCTGTGCGCTCCTTGATGCTCTCAGCCTCTTTCTTCAGCTTGTCAAGTTTATCCTCTGCATCTGACAGCTTCTGTTTCTTATCTGCCAGTTTAGCATTGATGTCTGCGAGTTGTCTGTGAAGAGCAGCTATCTTGTCTTCATTGGAAAGCTTGCCATCAGCATTATCCAAAACAGCAGATGCCAGACTATCCAGTTCTCTCTCAACTGATTCCTTGTCCTTTTCAAGATTGAGCACCATTGAGGTGAGACCTTTCACACGACGTTCTGCCAGTGAAATTTCCTGTTGAAGACCTGACAGCACCTTACGATGGTTCTCTATCTTGTCTTCCAGTGTGACACACTCCTCATCGAGCAAACGGCGGTACTCTTCCGTTGAGCGGTGTCGGGCTCCAGTCTCAGTGATGCTTGTGCCACGATAGAGGCCCCATTTCTCATTCACCTTGGCAAAAGCATCATGCATGGCCAGTGTCCTTGCCTTGAACTCAAACTTGTCCTTTCCTGCGAAAATCTTCTTGTAGGCGAAGTGACCATTCTCATCTATAGGCAGAAGAGTAAGATGCACATGAAAATTCATTTCGTCCAAGTGAACGACGAAAGCTGCAATGTTTTCCTCACCCCATCTGTCACTGACGAAGTAGTACATATCCTTCGCCCATTGCTCTATATCCTTGCTACGTTTCAGGTGTGAATTATCAGCACCTTTTGCCAGGTTCACCTTCTGGTCACCGAAAGCGATTTCAAGCATTCGCTCACGGCTTCCTCCAAGGATGAAATTCACCACTGTTCGGAACCGTGGTTCTTCAAGTCCCTCATTTGGATCCTTGATACCACGAGCTGCAAGATTTGCTGCGATTCGCTCTGGGATGCTCCTGGTCTTATCGACTGGCTGTATTTTGCCTCCTTTGGTTATCTCGAAATTCAGATGCTCACGAGTCAAATCATAGTTGCCTATGGAAAGAGCATGTTTCAGTGTCTTGTCTGAATAGACACGTAGATGCTCGTTGCTCTGCGATACCGTAAAGCCTTTAGAGGCACGGAAATCAATTACCTGTTTAGCTCCATTCATACGCTTCGTATGGTTGTTTTTGTTACTATCTGTGTCCTTAGCTTGCTAATTCATCTGGACACCTCTCCCTCGTCCTTTTAGGTCGAGGGGTATTAGGCTACCCCTCCCTTTCGTTGAGTGGACAACAGGCAAGCCTGGTGCCCCGATAAGGGCAAGCCCATCGCGCTAACGTTTCGGTCAGCCTCCGGGCTTGCTCCCGGACTACATGAAAAAATCAAAAGACTGTTTACAGATTAAAAGCATCATTCGTTATCCTGAGAAGTAAGGGAAGAAGAAGTGTGGTTTGAGTCCGTTTGTTCGGAATCATCTTTCTCCATCTTCTTCAACTTGTAGAACAGTTCACGTAGCAGACGCATGTCTTGCTTTGAGAAGTCACAGACAAAAGCATTGTGCTTGTATGAGTCTTCATCAGACTTATCAATGTCTGGGAAATCTTCTCCCATCAGCACAAAGTCCATATACATCAAAGCTTGCATCCATTTTGTCCATGACCATTGACCTGCACCTTTGAAAGTGGATGCAACCATCTGGACAAGAGAGTCATCGGATCGTAAGTTAAAGATGACCGAAAATTCCAGATGAGAGAAACACTCTAAGACGATTTTTGCATTATGGTCTTCTCTGTTCCAGTCAGGATCACAACAATCATCTTCATCATTCATAGTTCCGTCGTATGCTTCAAAATAAGCAGCCAGGAACTTTGGAGACAGATTGTATTCGTCCCAGTGTTGGAGAAGAAGGTAAGCGACTTCAAGCACTGTGTCGTAAGTGATGATTGGAATAGAAAGACTGGTGTGGGTACGCAATATGAAGGTATAGTCACGCCCTTGGAGTTCTCGCTTGATGACACCAAGGCTTTCCAGTCCATCGAGGAATGAGCGTACCGTGGCGCGGTGCCAATGCCAATCATTGGCAAGCTCTGAGATTGAACCTGTGAATTCGCCATGACAAAGTGGTGAAATGTCTTTTGATGAGTCGCCTTTATGCGCCTTGTCTTGTCCAGACATTTTGCCAATCAAATAGCAGAAGGCATCGAGTTTGGTGAATCGTTCAGTATTTTTCGAGCGAAGGAATTGGAGAAGAGCCATGTCATTCTCCATTCCATACAAAGTTACATTCTTGTTATCCATTTACAATCCTTTAGTTGTGAATACTTGTCTGACTATAGCAGACGTTGATTAAATCACCGAGTGTCCACTTTGAGTGGTGCTATAAGTAGTAGTTCCGAATAATGTCATCCTGAAATTCCTGATAGGTGGCAAACTCCTTATGGGATGGCTTTTCACCCTCCAGCAGACTTGATGGATAGAACCCTGCTGCCAGAAGAATGTAGCCCAAAGTCACACCGAGACTGTACATGTGAGGTGTGAACAATAGTGCCAGTGCTATTGTGAAGACAAACGCCATGACCCCACGGCTGTTTCTTATGCCATTGATCAGTGAGAGAGTACGTTTTGCCGAGAAAAGATAAAACACCAGAACAGTGGACAGCATCACTCCATATTCTCCTGGCTTCATCCAGTAACAGACGAAGTGGAAAAGGATGAGAGTCAGCAGCAGAATCTTGCCATAGAACAGTCGGCAATGGGTACTGTAGGACATCCGCTGATAGAACAGTATCATCCGACGCGACGGGTTCTTGTAAAGAAACCAAGGTGCAAGGATTATCACGGAGATAAGCACCAGATGGATCATTGAGAATATCATACTTACACGTTTTTAGAGTTAAACATTAAATTCCGTATTCATCGAGTGTGAGTTTTACTATGCCGTAAGTGGCATCAAGAATGAGACGTTCCACGTCCTGATAGTTCATTTGCCCAGTGGTTAGCCGTTCCCAAAAGGCTGCATCGTGGGCCTTTATCTTTCTGGCAGATTTCTCCAGTACGACTTCTGGTATTATCCACTTCTGATTTTTTTTGTAGCCATTTCGTGCTTCTATGACCTGAAGGTTCAGGGAGCAACTGTAGCATACAGAAATAGTGCCGTCGTGCGGTATGAGATATGGAGTCTGTTTCGGACTGAGTTCTGCGTTTATCCATGTCCTTCGTTCATTGATGATGTCTGCTATTCGTCTGATTAAAGCAAGCTCCATACATTAGCAGAACTCTACCAACAGGTCTTCTTTCGGAACCTTATGAACGAACTTTCCTCGATTCTCATGGCGGTCAAGGTCTTCCATGAGGTCTGTACACATGGCATCCAAGGAATCGTACACTGTGACTGTCAGAGTCTCGACCTTACCAGAAGCATTCGTACTGGCATGTATCTTGAACATGTGGCCGAACTGTGTATCTGAGTAAGCACAGCACTGGTGTCCGAAATCAGTATGAGCAGAGGGGATGAAATGATAGAGGATGGTAAGTTCCATCTGATCCTCGAATTTGTCCATTACATCTTCCAGGTCGTACTGGTGAGACAATGCGTAGGAAATTGTGGCACTCTCTTCGTCGATGTCTGTTTCTGCGATGCTTACGCTATCGAAGAGTTCTGGCAAAATGGCTGGCGCAAGCATCTTGAATTGTTCGATTTCTTCTTGTATCATAGTGATGTCTTGATTAGAGTCCTGAAATGTAAAGTTTGAGAATGAGGTTGCTCATTTCTGAAAGTTTCCTGTGATTCTTGCCGAGCTTGTGAGTCTGTTCCATACGTTGAATCTCGTCAGCGTATGAGAGCAGCGTCCTCTCCTGTTCCGGGGTGAGCATAGCCATTCCAAAGGAATCTATGGCTATGTAAGGCTGAATGAGCATCCAGTAATAAGCTTCCTGCTGCTTGTCGGTAAGCTTGTCTCTGCGCCTGATGCTTTCAATACAAGATTGGGTGTTCTGCACCAAACGTCGGTTCGTGCGCATAGACATATATACCATAACATCCTTGGCATCAAGTTCTCCATCAGTCGCATATCCATAGACGGACTTACATAATTGTTCTGTACCTTTGGTAATATCAGCAAGAGATATATCACTATATTCATTGATATGAGTAAGGAAGGTACGGAATAATCTGTCTTCAGTACGGATGACTGATTTCAGATCGTTGAGTTTCTTAAACTCGATATCGTTTATGCCGGAAAAGAATTTTCTGTATAAGACAAGCGTCTGTCCTTTGTCTGCTTTGAAAACTTCAAGGCTGTCAAGAGAGGCATAAAACGCTTTGGCTGAGTTAAAAGTGGTTTTGATGTCCTCCTCATTATTATATTGTGAGGTGGACTTCTTGACTCTAAGAACGTCTTTGAGTGTTCTGTCTTGTCCAACGGCAAGTCTGAACATCTCAGTTCTGATAGAGTCATGTATGCTATAGAACTCTGAAGACAGATAAGTATGAGCATAGAATGCTGAATCCTTGCTGATGTAAGCGTAAACACTATCACGCAACTCAGACCAGTTGCTGATGGTGGTTACAAAATCATCTGAAGACAAGGATTCCTTTTTCTGTAGTTCAGACAAGTAAACATGATAACTGGTAAGAGCATCTTTACTTGAATCGAAATGATACTTCGACTTGTCAGTGGCACATGATGCCATACAAAGGATGGCAATTATAGTGGCAGAAATAGCCAATATAATGCGAGTATGATTATACTTTGTTTCCTTTGCTTTCTTTTGGTTGACTTTCAACATTGAGTAAAGCTTTAAAGTATTCATGTAACAATTTGGTTTAGTGCTATACATATACTGATAATTGTTTGAAATCCGCTGCAAAGGTAAGTATAATAATCGAAATAGCGAGCAGTATGATTGTAACTTTAAGTATTGTTATAAATGATACTTGAAGTTTGAAATAATCATACTCGAAAGCAAATAGACAGTCGAGTATCAAGTATTAAAAATGCACAAATATCATTTGAGTATGATTATTATTGGAAATAAAAGTGTATCTTTGCATCATAAAACAGGTAAAAACGCAAGTTTCACCCACTAACAAACTGAAAACAAATATGGCAAAGGTAGGTTATATCTTTCTGGCAGAGGCATACGAATCCGTCGAGTCTGATAAGGCTTGGATGGAGAAATTCGGCTGCGTGAAAATTGTCGAAGAGAATGCCGAGGATGAGAAGTTGCGTCCAGAGTGGAAAGCTCTTCTCATGAGTCTTGAACGAGGTGATGAACTGGTATTGAGCAAATTCAGCAATGCGTTGCGTGGTACCAGAGAACTTTCTTACTTCCTCGAACTATGCCGTATCAAGGTGATACGCATTATCTCTATTCACGACAAGGTTGACTCAAAGGATGAAGTCTTCCCAGCTTTGAAGACATCAGACTTCCTCGACATGATTGGTTCCCTCCCTGCAGAAGTTGCCACACTTCGCAAGGCATCAACCCATATCATGCGTTTGCGGACTGCCAAGACCAAGACTAAATCAACTAAATCCCGTCAAGAACGAGAGGCTACGATTGTAAACATGTACAATGGAGGCCATGCTATTGACGATATTTGGGCTGTCAGCGGTTTCAAGAGTAGAAGTTCCATCTTCAGGATCCTGCGCAAATATGGCATAACACTAAATCGTGGCCCACATTCTGGCCCAATCAAGAAATGGAACGAAAGGAAGACCCCGATTATCAAAGAAGACAAACAATGACACTACAAGAAGCTATTGAAGCCCGGCATAGTGTAAGGGCATACAAAAACGAGCCATTGACAGACGATGTAGTAAAGGCACTGGAAGAGCAGATTGCCGTTCTGAATTGTGAAGGCAAGCTGCACATGCAGTTGATCCTTAACGAGCCAAAGGCATTCCAAGGGACAATGGCCAAATATGGGAAGTTTCGTAATGCCAACAACTATATTGTCATGGCAGGAAAGAAAGCCGAAGATCTTGATGAACGCATAGGCTACTATGGAGAGCATCTGGTGTTACAGGCTCAGACACTTGGATTAAACACCTGTTGGGTAGGTCTCTCCTATTCGAAGGTGTCAGGAACGTATGAGCTTGGCGAAGACGAGAAGATTGCTTGTTACATTGCCATCGGTTATGGTGAGACACAAGGTGTCAGCCATAAAATCAAGACCGTCGAGCAAGTGAGCAATGCCAGTGACATCACTCCATCATGGTTTAAGAAAGGCATTGAAGCAGCATTGCTTGCTCCTACAGCCGTAAACCAACAGAAGTTTTCGTTTGAACACGTTGGAGTGAAAAACAACTGTCATCAGATAAGAGCGAAGAAGGGATTTTCCATGATTGGCTATACAAAGATGGACTTGGGCATTGCCAAATACCACTTTGAAATTGGTGCAGGAGAAGTAAATTTTGAGTGGGTATGAATATCGAGCAAGTCAGAGAATACACGCTGTCCCTCGCAGGAGTGACCGAAGACCAAGCGTTTGGTGAAGACATCCTTAACTTCCGCTTGGAGGGAAAGATATTCGTCTGCCTATGGTTAGGCGGTGGCCGATATGATATGAAGGACGGAGTTTCAAGAATTGCCTTGAAACTGTCACCAGACAGGAATATCGAACTTAGAGAACAATTCTCTGCCGTAACACCTGCCTATCATTGGAACAAGACGCACTGGAGCGACATCTATTATGAAGAAATGGACGAAGCAATAGTAAAGGGGTTGATTAAAGAGTCATACCAACTCATTGCATTGAAACTTCCAAAGGCTATTCGCTCCAATTATTTATCTGTATTAGATTGATTTAGTTGTAGTAAAATGAAAATAAAGAATCGAAAAATCAAGTATTCAGCAATATTCTTTATCTGCTGGTTTGCCCTCCTGGTATTCCTCGTGGATGGAGTTTTGAAATTCCAAACATTGGTTGACTATTTCGGCTCCTACGCATTGGTGGAGATAAGCTTATTGGTATTGGTTATTCTACCAACATGGGCTGTTTACAAATTCACAAAAGAAAAATAAAGAACAATGACAATACAAGAATTTCGTGACTACATGGCATCGGGCAAGCCTGTCATCGGAGGCGGCGATGTCCACATGATGTTTCATCAGCTATCTCAGGAAGCTCTGCAGATAACGGCTGAGATTAACGGCAAGTATCATACTCCAGAGCAGCTGCACGATTTACTGGAGCAGCTTTGGGGGCGAGAGGTTCCCAAGACGGTTGGGATGTTTCCACCGTTTCACACCGACTGCGGCAAGAACACCGTCGTTGGTGAACGGGTCTTCATCAACATGGGCTGCAAGTTCCAGGATCAGGGTGGTATCACCATCGACGAAGGCGCACTTATTGGTCACAATGTCGTGCTGGCAACCATCAACCACGACCTTGACCCTGCCAAGCGTCAGAGCATGAGCTATGCCCCATCCATATTGGCAAGAATGTCTGGATAGGAGCCAATGCCACCGTTCTTGCTGGAGTAACCATCGGCGATGGAGCCGTAGTAGCTGCTGGTGCAGTAGTGACAAAGGACGTTGAACCGAATACCATTGTTGGTGGCGTTCCAGCCAAAGTGATAAAAAAGATAGAAGTATAAAAGACAGAAAAATTCCAATTTATCTGTTGGAACTGAATAATAGTTAATTTTAAAAGGTCTTGGTAGAGACCAGAGCCGCGACTCGAAACACTCCAAGAAAATATGAATAAAGTAATGTTTTTGCTGGCAGTAGGACTCATGTGCCTGACTGCCTGTGCCCAGAAGAAGGGCGGAGAAAGAGGACCGCGCATGGGTGGCGGTATGAGTGTTAACAAGGATTCTGACAGCGCGTTTGTTGCTTTGAAGAACGAGACACTGAAGAAGTTCAGACAGCTCACCTTTGAGGATGCCAAGACGGGTAAGATAATGTCCTATAACCTACTTGTTCCCGAAGGTGCCGAGGCAGGTCACAAACTCCCATTAGTGTTGTTCATGGCCGATGCCAGTACCGTAGGTAAGGACGTGACGGCTCCGCTCACTCAGGGATATGGAGCGTTGGAGTTCGCCTCAGACAGGGATCAGAAAGAGCATCCAGCGTTCGTATTGGTTCCCCAATACACTGAATGGGCGGTGCAGGACGACTGGAGCACGACGGACGAGGTGGAGATGACCATACGTCTGCTTAAAAAGGTCTGCAAGGAATACAATATAGATACCAACCGTCTATACACCACCGGTCAGTCGATGGGCGGCATGATGTCGTTCTACTTCAACATCACCCATCCAGACCTCTTTGCTGCCTCACTCTTCGTCAGCAGTCAGTGGGACACCTCGAAGATGCAGGACTTCGGCAAGAAGCATTTCTTCTACATCGTGGCTGGTGGCGACCAAAAGGCTTCCGGCGGCATGAGAGACCTGGCGAAGGTGCTGAAGGAGAATAATGCAAGGGTTGACTCTGCATCTTGGAGTGCAAAATTGCCGTCTGCGGAACAAGAGAAGTTGGCAGAAAAACTGATTGCCCGTGACGGCAATATCAACTTCATTCGTTGGGAGGCAGGAAGCGTACTCCCCGAATCGGGCAAGGGCATGGAGCACATGGCATCCTTCGACTATGGATATAAGATTGCCGCAGTTCGCGACTGGCTGTTCAAACAGAGTAAATAGACTTTGACAAATCCAAACCGACAGATGAAAAGATTATATATTGAGCGTTTTTACTTGAACAGGGCCGATGATGAGTACCCTATGACTGTGCGCATCATTCTGCAGATGAAGGATGGTGTGGATGGGCATCTGCTCGAAGAAGCAGTTGCAGCAACACGGACGAGATACCCCTACCTGTGCGTCAAACTCGGTGTAGTACGCGATGCTGATGGCAGCGAGCACTATGTCTATCACGACAATCCACGGCCTTGGAAAGTCACGGACAGTCGTCATCCGGTATGCTTGTGTAGTGAAGAAGCCAATGAACATCTGATGGCATTCGCGTGGTGGGACGATTGCATGGCATTGGATTTTTTTCATGCGCTCATCGACGGGACTGCCGCCTATCGCATCCTTCGGACACTGCTTTATGAATACTGCCGCAGACGCTACGATTGTGGATTAGACTCTGCAGGAGTCTGGGTGGCAGGTGACATCATCGACGAGACAGAATGGACAGATCCTGCCACAGGACCAAGACCAACGAGCATTCATCCGCAGCAACTGCCCGAGCGTCCCAAGGTTATCAATCTGGCAACCGATGCCATCGTACCCCTTGCTGATAAGAAGGAAGTGGTGCAGATACGTATCTCTGAGGAACAGATGATGAAGCGTGTACGCGCCTGCGGTGCCACGCCAACCTCTTTCCTGTCTCTGCTCCTTGCAAGAGCCATCGCCCGTCTGCATCCAGAGAGTGCGCCTCAGGCACCAACCGTTACCGTAGCGGTAGATCTGAGGCACACCCTTGGAACCGATGCGGCACATCATTCGCAAGTCGGCGGACTGTTCCTTTCGTTTGGACAAGACATACAAGGTAAAAATTTCGAAGCGCAGGTAGCCACATTCCGTAAGATGGTGAAGGAGCAGACATATCCAGACAATCTGCTGGACTACTTCTGGCAGACACAGGGCAGAATGGACAGAGTGGAGGCGCTGCCCACGCTTGAAGCCCGCTATCAGGCCTTTGCTCCGACAAACCAACTGAGTCAGCAGTACGGTTCGTGTATGTTCAGTTATGTGGGGAAGGCCCGTCTGGGCGCAGCCGAACAGTATGTAAAGGAGATGCGCACAGAGACCGACTCTGCCTATATGATTGTGGTGGAAGTCAGTGCTGCCGCTGGCATTTTCTGCATCAGTTTCATGCAGCGGTTTACGACCGATGTCTATCTTGATACATTCCTTGACGAGCTGCATCAGCAGGGACTGACTTACGAGATTACTGACCGTCATCCACTGCAGATAGCGCCCATTGCTGATTATCGTGGTGGCTGGATAAAGGAACCTGAAGCGACTGATGAGGAAGCCAAGAATGAATATACGCTAATTGATAGATAAATCGGAATTTACAATTATGAATACGAACTATAAGGTAATTGACAGAGATAAATACTATAGGAAAGGTGTCTTCCGTCACTTTTCCGAAGATTGTAAATGCTCTACTTCCATAACGGCGAGGATAGACGTAACAGAACTTGCTTCATACTCCAAGAAAACAGGGACAAAGTTTTATATCAACTTCCTGTATATTCTCTCCAATGTGATGAATTCACGTGAAGACTACAGAATGGGCTATCTCTGGCAGACGGATGAACTCATCTGCTACGACGTGATAAATCCCACACAGTATGTTTTTCATGAAGATACGGAAACATGCACACCTGTCTATACAGAATACTTTGAGGACTATGAAAAGTTCTATGCTTCTGCTTTGCGGGATGTTGAAGAGGCAAAGAAAACAAGGGAATACGGACTGGATATGGCGAACCACCCGAACTGGTTTGATGCATCGTTCATATCATGGCTCTCGTACGATTCGCTGAACATAGAACTGCCTGACGGGCATCTGTATTTTGCGCCTATTGTCAACTGGGGGAAATACAGGGAAGAAAACGGTAGGCTTGTTATGCCAGTGACAGTCCGCCTGAATCATGCGATTGCAGATGGCTATCTGGTTGCAAATGTATTCCGCCTCTTGGAGCAAGAAATCAAGGCGTTTGTGGAGGGGTAATGGGTAAATTCCAATTTATCTGAGTGTGATATGACTTTAAGAAATAAACTTATAGATATTGCTTTGCAATGGCAAGAAAGCTTCGGGGTTGCACCATCAATTACAAGTGCCCTTTCCGAATATGATGCCGCCATGTTAGTCGGGATGTCTGAAAATGAGTATTCAGAATACATGAAGGACAAAACAGCTGTAAGTAAAGGTGCAGATTTTGTTTTTAACAATATAAGATATCAAGTAAAAGCTAATCGTCCAAGCGGGAAAAAAGGCAGTTTTGTAACAATGGTTCCAAAGGCTTCTAATTACGAATGGGACAAATTGGTATGGATCCTTTACGATAAAAACTATGTCATACAAGAAGCATGGGAATGGTGTGTAAAGGATTACATATTAGCTTTTGACAGCATTAAGAGATTATCTCCCAATCACTATAGAAAAGGAAAGTGTCTATATCAAATAGAGAGTTTATAATATGTCAAGCATTCGAGTTATACAAGGTGACTTTGAAAAGAAGCTGAAGCTTCAATTCGCTCCTGGCATAAAAGCCGGATTCCCTTCTCCAGCTGAAGACTACAGCCATGAGACACTGGATTTCAATCGTGATCTGATTCGGAACCCAGAAGCAACATTCTATGGCAAGGTGGAAGGCGATTCGATGATTGAAGCAGGTATCAATGACGGAGATATTGCCGTCATCGACCGTTCCGTTGAAGCTCAGGATGGGGATATTGTCGTTGGATATATCAATGACGAGTTCACCATCAAATACCTCGACTTACGTCACCGTAAGGACGGCTATATTGAGTTACGTCCTGCCAACAAGGACTTCAAGCCTATTCGCATCGATGCAGATGATGACTTTGAAGTGTGGGGTGTGGTGATTTGGACTATAAAAAGATGGAAGTGATATTATGCGAATATTTGTATTATGGAGGACTTAATATACATAGATGAGAAAAATTACAGGGATTTCCTAAATCTTAATGTAATAGCATTTTCATTTGCTCATGGAGGCGCACAAGGCAGTCCGGGTGAGATTATTGTCATTGCTCAGGATGGTCGGAAATATAGTATGAATTATGCTTATGGCTATATGACCATCGAAATGTGCGATGAAGTCTGTCCTCCATTAAAAGGCTGTTTATTCGGTTTCTTCGAGGTTGAAAAAACTCCTAACGGATGGAAAGGCATAAGCTTAGGAGCAGGAAATTTCCTTGTCCTTGCTGAATCTATATATAATCAGCTCAGTCCTGACTTGCTCTGTGTTCCACCGCATATTCGATATGGTAGATGGATGAATATGGTAATTGGCTATCTGAGAACTGCCAAAGACTAATTTATGTAGTATAATTCAATGCTTGGAAACCATGTACGGCATCATTGACTGCGATAACTGTTACGTTTCATGTGAGCGTGTCTTTCGACCAGACTTGAAAGACAAGCCTGTCGTTGTGCTCTCGAATAATGACGGCTGCGTGGTGGCGCGGTCAAATGAAGCCAAAAAGATGGGCATCAAAGCCGGAACACCTTATTTCCAACTGGCAGAGCAGTTCCCCAATCAAAAGATTGTCGTATTCTCATCCAACTATGAGTTGTATGGTGAATTGACAAGCCGTGTGGTTTCAATCATCAGCAAGGAGGCACCTGCCTACTTCCGTTACAGCATCGATGAATGCTTTGTCTATCTTGATGGCATGGAGCATATGGACTTGAAAGCATGGGGCGAAGAGCTGCACAAGAAAATCAAGCGAAACGTGGGAATGCCTGTCAGTATCGGACTGGCACCTAATAAGACCCTTGCGAAGATGGCCAGCCATTTCGCCAAGAAATACCAGGGCTACCGCCATTGCTGCATGATCGATTCAGACGAGAAGCGTATCAAAGCATTGAAACTATACCCCATAGATGAAGTCTGGGGCATTGGCCGACGTTATGCCGCACGTCTTGAAGCTCTTGGCGTGAAGACTGCCTATGACTTTGCAGAGCATAACCAGAGTTGGGTGCGAGCAACATTCAACAACATCGTTATTGAGCGTACTTGGCGAGAACTGAACGGAGAGGACTGTGTGCCCAATGAAGAGATGGCTAAGAAGAAATCTATCTGTACCAGCCGTTCTTTCAATGGTATGATTACAGACCTTGATGGACTCCGTACTCATGTATCGAACTATGCTGCCAGATGTGCAGAGAAACTACGTCAGCAAGGTACGGTCGCGTCCATCGTAGGCGTATTTCTCAACACCAATGCTTTCCGTGAAGACCTGCCTCAATACTGGAACTTTCAGGAAATGCGTCTTCTCACACCCTCCAGCTCGACTGTCACCATTGTCAAAGCAGCTAATGAAGTTCTTCAGAAACTCTACCGTCAGGGCTATCACTATAAGAAAGCAGGTGTCATCGTTATGGGAATTGGGCCTAACAGTCCAATTCAGCAGGACTTGTTTGACACAAATGCGGAACAGTTTGAGAAGATGAAGCGACTGGATGCCGTTATCGACCGCATCAACAAGGTCAATGGAACTGAGACCATTGTTCTTGGCAGTCAGCAATACACCCAGAAGGATGGCAAGGGTAAGGCCAACGTCTTTGCCAATGCCATCAAGCATGATTTCAAGAGTAAAAATCCAACGACTCGTTGGAGTGACATTATAGTTTTGAAATGACAATACACTCAATAATATGATAGATATTCGATTGAAGGTATTTCAGAGTGTGGCTCGAAACTTGAGCTTTACCAAGGCTTCTCAAGAGCTTTTTATCAGTCAGCCTGCCATCAGCAAGCATGTGCAGGAACTGGAAAAGGAGTATAATGTGCGACTTTTCGAGCGCTTGGGTAACAAAATTCAACTGACCAAGGCCGGTCAGTTGCTGCTAGATCATGCCAACAAGATTCTGAAGAATTACCAGAAACTAAATTACGACATGAATGCCCTGCAGCAGTATACCACAGGTGAGCTGCGTATTGGAGCAAGTACCACCATCTCGCAATATGTGGTTCCAGAGATGATTGCAGCTTTTCATCGCCAGTTTCCTGATGTGCGCATCTCCATGCTGAGTGGCAATAGCAGAGAAATAGAATATGCGCTCTCGTCAGACAGAATTGATATAGGTATGGTGGAGGGCGTGATACGTCAGCCACAACTGAAATATACATCCTTCATGGATGATGAACTGGTGGCTATCGTTCGCTCAGACAACACCCAACTGACGAAGGAAAGCATTTCGCTGGCAGAATTGAAATCTATCCCTATCGTGATCAGAGAGTTCGGCTCTGGTACTCTTGACGTGATGCAACAAGCACTTAAGCGTCAGGGCATTAGCTTATCCGACCTGGACATAGAAATGAACTTCGGAACAACAGAGGGTATCAAGCATTATGTAGAGAAATCAGATGCGCTGGGCATCGTGAGCATACGCTCGGTCAACAAGGAAATATACAGCAATATCTTCCGCATAGTGGAGATAGATGGGATGAGCATCAATCGCAAATTATCTCTCGTGGAAAAGCAAGGCGAGACCTCTGAAATCGCTAAATCATTCAAGCGCTTTATAACTGCTGGTTATAAGGGATAGTTATTTTGTATGACCATATAGACTGTATTCTTCGTAACTTTTCGTACCTTTGCAGGCAAAAAAAACAAACGACAAAATTATGAAGATTTCAGAACAACGTGGCAGCATGCTCAATGGTGTGCTACTCATGGCACTCTTTGCTTGTGCCGCTTTTTACATTGGTGATATGCAGTTGGTCAAGGCGCTTAGCTTTAGTCCGCTGGTAGTAGGTATTATTCTTGGTATGCTGTATGCCAACAGTCTGCGCAATCAGTTGCCCGATGCATGGGTGCCAGGCATCGCTTTTACCGGCAAGAGAATCCTGCGATTTGGTATCATCCTCTATGGTTTCAAACTCTCGTTTCAGGATGTTATCGCAGTAGGACTGCCCGCCATCGTGGTAGATGCCATTGTGGTGACCTGTACCATCCTGCTGGGTGTGTTTATCGGTAGATTGCTCAAAATGGACCGTTCTATCGCCCTGCTTACAGCCTGTGGTAGTGCCATTTGTGGTGCAGCTGCAGTGATGGGTGTAGATGGCGCCATCAAGCCCAAACCTTATAAGACTGCTGTGGCCGTTGCTACGGTGGTGATATTTGGCACACTCTCTATGTTTGTTTACCCCATGCTGTATCGTGCAGGCGTATTTGATCTGCCAGCATCGCAGATGGGTATCTTTGCAGGTAGCACCATTCACGAGGTGGCTCATGTGGTGGGTGCTGGCAATGCGATGGGTGCCGATGTATCCGATAATGCCATCATCGTAAAAATGATACGCGTGATGATGCTTGTACCAGTATTGCTGGTCATCGCCTTCTTTGTGGCAAAGGATGTGGCAGGCAGAGAGGACGGCGAGAAAGGCAAGATCACCATCCCTTGGTTTGCTATTCTCTTCCTGGTGGTAATCGGATTCAATTCTCTCAACCTCTTGCCAGCCAGCGCAGTGGAATTTATCAATACGCTCGATACCTTCCTCCTCACCATGGCGATGACAGCCCTTGGTGCAGAGACCAGTATAGACAAATTCAAGAAGGCAGGTGCCAAGCCCTTCCTCCTGGCCTTCATCCTCTGGATATGGCTCATAGGTGGGGGTTACTGCATGGCAAAATACATGGTGCCTGCCATTATGTAGACTTCAGATTCTTGTCCACAAATACCATGGCGTTGCGCTCATCGGCTACGATACTGATATAACGGTCGTACTCGCGGAGCACATCGGCCATCTGCAGCTTTTCCGTTGTCACGCCATAGCGGAAGTTGCGAATGCGATCATGAGGAATATTGAGTTCGATAGATAGCGGACCATTCTTACCTCTGAGGATATTGGCCTCAATGCCATACTTAGCAAACTCCTATTGCAGCTCGGCGAAGGCAGGCTCAACTTTCTCCTTAAAGAATCGCTTGATGTCGCTCTTCTGATGGAAAGTGACGATTTGCTGCAGGCGCAGTTTCCAGTGCTCACCATTCCAGTTACGGCTGCCGTATGGCATGTGCGCCGAATTATACAGTTCGTCGGTGCGCAAACCCTTAAAGAGGCAGAGACAGAGTATAAACATGATGATACCGAAAGGCAATGCTGATATGAGAGTCATTGTCTGCAATGATTTCAGTCCGCCTGCAGAGATCAACGCCATGGTTATAACAGCCATGAGTACTCCCCAGAATACATTCTGCCATTTAGGAGAATGAGGATGATTGGAAGTAGAGATACTGTTCATTACCAGGATACCTGAGTCAGCAGAAGTAACGAAGAAAATAGCAATCATCGTAATTGCCATCACACAGATAGCCTTAGCCATCGGGAAACTCTCGAAGAATGCAAATAGCAGAATATCTGGTTCATTCACCAGTTTACTGAGTGTACCACCCAATACATTTCTATCCATCCAGATGGCTCCATTTCCAAAGACGGTCATCCAAAGAAAGATAAAGAGCGAAGGTACGTTCACCATGAAGGATTGGGATGACATCATCCACGAACTGCAACAGTTCTGGTGGCCTGACGACATCGAAGAAGAGTAGTGTGGCTATATGCCAGACTGCTATCTGTCACGTCTAAAGTCATTCCTGCTATCACCTCTCCACCATGCACTAAGCACGAGGAAGATGACGCGGAAGACTATGACGATGATAATAATGCTTCCAATATCACCCATAAATCAAACTTTTAGATTTCAAAACACATTCACTATAGGGATGTTCTGAGCCATTGCCTTACGAATGGTGTAGAACGTTCCACCTTTCTCTCGACCATCATAATAGCCGATGAGCTTAGAGGAGTTGTTCACCATGAACTCATCCCTGTCCAAGAAACACCTTGGATAATAACTCTCACTGAGCACAATCACATCATCAGCAACCTCCAGCAACCTGTCATATCGCTTTCGGTCATAAAAACCGAAACGACTGGCTTGACCCTTAAAGGGAATTGCAGCTATCAATGTGATGTCGGGATAGCTACGTTTCAGTGAAACGATCGCTTCTGCCGCCATCATATCAAACCCAATGGCAAAGCCGGATATGAAATTTCGGATGCCATGCCCATAAGCATCAAGCACAGCATTTGAAAGCCGCTTCTTGACGTGTTCCCTCTGTGAAGCATCGACAAAGCGATGCCCAGTAAAGGCGGCTGTTGCCGCCCTGCTAAATTTTCTTTGTTCCATATAATCATCAATAAGTTGGTACATATCTATATGAAGTCTTTCCAAGGAAGATGCCATTAGTTACGTGTGCTCCGACACTCTCCAACTGCGCTGCATAGGCACAAAAGGACGTTCCCGTAGTCACCACATCATCCCAAACACATACAATTTTGTTCTTAAAGAAACTTGCATCTACCTCTATGGTGTTGCTCTCTTCAAGTCGCTTGGCACGAACCTCTTTCTTCATCTTTGTGCCATGAACTGCAGACCGCTCTCCATTGACCTTGACATGGGAAAAACCATCGATGGCTCCCGACAACTGACATACAAGTGCAGAGAAAGCCTTGTTGCGCGTCTCGTTGCGCTCTTGGCTACTTGCAGGGACACATGAGAAAACCACCTTTCCAATCTTGCGCCCGAACTTTCTTACAAGTTCCTTTGCTACGAACTGAGCCACTTGGGGCTGATTGCAGCCATCCTTGAAATCAAAGATAGTCTGTCGGTCGAATACGCCATCTATGCCCACATTCTTGATGCGAGTTGGATAGTAACGGAGGAAACTGCTGAGTTCCTTGTCCTCTTGACCCTTGATGAAAACCTTGACCATGTTCATTGCCGTTTCGTTTTTTATTTCCCTTTCATTAAATCCTTTCGGACCGTGACCAGGGAAGATTTTTTCTGCCTCCAGAAGTACGGTAACGGCAATAAGGCAAGTCTGCTGTGAAGAATACTCTTTTCTGCGAAAAGGAAGATTGTTCACAAAGTACGACTTGCTATTTGACGCGGACGTGATAACTTCGCAGAAAAAACTTTCCGCTGTCACTTGTCCGACATGGAGATTGGTGAAACCATCAAGTGAACTGTAGTTCATGTATAGTTCAAGAGTATTAACCTGCAAGGATATTATAACAGCCATTTCGCCCTTCGGATCCGTCATCTGAAGGGCGAAGCAGCCATTCAAGGCATCGTTCCACAATCTTTAGTGTTATGTCAGATACCATTCATTGATATTCCATACCTCAATGTCATAGTTGGTTTCATAGCCTTGTGTCTGATAGGCAAACTCCAGTTCTTTGCGGAGTCTGCGTCTAACTTCGGCTTCCAACACTCGTTTTGAGGTCTTTTCTATCTCTTCCTCGCTGAAGAACTCATCCAGCTCTATGCGGTGGTTTTTCACAATGGCATTCACGGCAGCCCATTTGCTGGTGAAGACTCCAGCGCACTCTCTATGGCTGGTACTATGCCAGGGGTCAGTTTCGTAAACTACAAAAATCTGTTTCATAATGGTTGGCTATTATTGGGAATAGGCAGCGGAGTTGCCACCTATCCCCAAAGTGATTTACTTTCCTATTTCGGAAATGATGAAGTCCAAATGACCTGCAAAGATTTCGTCAATATCAATCTCGTGCTCGTTACCTCGGTCATTCTTCTCGTCGCCAATGATGGTGAAATATCCGTCCTTGTCAACTCTGACAGAAAGGATAACCACATCACATGGCTCATCATAGTCATAAGCTGCAACGATGGGACATTCACCCTCAAAGTGCCACTCATAGCCATCATCCACCTTCTCGCCACGAAGTCTGAGCTTTTCGGCAAGTTCCTCCTGCTCACGGTGCTTCACCTCCTGCACACTGTCATAGATAGAGAAGTCTTTGAGTTTTCCTTGACGAACAAAGTGCAACTCTTCTCCATCCGAATGGCAGATACCATATTCATGGAACTGCACCGGCACAAAGTCGATGGGTGCAGCCATCCATGAAATGTTATTGAGCGAATAGTCATGTTCTGCCAAGAACTGCTCGATGTCCTCTTCAATCATGTGGTCGGGAACATTTAATACCTCGATACGCACATTTGCGCTGTCCATTACGATAATTTTCATAATCTTCAATATTTGGGGGTATACATTAGTCTTTATCATAGAGCCGTGAAAGGAAAAGTTGCAGTTCCTCGTCCTTGATGTCTGCAAGTTTGCAAGGCTTAAAATCCTTGTCCTGCTCAATTCTTAATGTGCCAAGTCCGTACTCGCTTGCATCATAGGTGATACTTGCCATTTCGGTTGCGGATTGGTAGCCGTACTCGGTTTCTTGCAGACCTGCAACAATACCATAGAGCGTGAAGTCATTGCCCTCCTGCTGACCTTCCATGATGTACCAGCGGATATTGCCAAGATAAAACACTGCGATGCACATTGCATCCTTCTTCTTCGCGTCCTGAGAATACAGGGGATAACTGCTCAGTGCCTCAGTCAGCTCTGGCGTTATCAGTCGGTTGTTGAAATTTGTTGTTGCCATATTCTGAAATTTTTATTTTCCCTTTCTTTCAAGCCTTTCAGCCTGTGATTGGGAATTTTTCTGCTTTTCAAGGTGACAGCAAGGCAATAAGGCAAAAATAGTTTCAAGAATACTCTTTTCAGCGAAAAGGAAGATTGTTGAAAGCGAAGCCATGCTATTCTTGACGGTTTGAATGGCGAAACTACCTTTGCAGAAGAATTCCTTTTCACGGGCTTTGAAGGATATGACAGAAAATGTCTTGTATAACAACTTATAAAGGTGGGGCGGGATTGTCCAAACAGGAATCATCAGCCAGTATGTCAGGAAGAGGAGTCTCCATCAAGCATAAAAGACTGAAAGTATCTGGCAAAGTGTTTAGTTTTGCCAAATACCTTCTGTCAATGATTGATAGAGTCTCCTTGACATACCTTTGGCAGAGTGAGGAAACTCTTATGATCAACTCGTTTGACCACAAGAGTTTTCCCTCTATGACAAACTGAGGATGCTGTTTAGACAATGGTGTGGGCGTAGATTATAAGAATTATGTACATCAGGTTAGAAAAGGGATAGTCGTAAGAATATAACAGTTTGGGATGGGGTGAAGCCAAATTCCAGAAAAGCAATCTTCCCGACGAAGTGGTGTACTGTTAGCAAAAACAGAGTCAGTGAGTTTTCGCCTTGCGATCTCACCGACCCTGTTTGAAGATGACTGGACACCTTTTCGTGATTGCCAATCCCTGTAACTGTGTCTTTTCTTTCATGTCACGCTCTGCTGACTGAAAATAAAGACTCTGTTAATGGGACTGGGGTTGGCTTCATGGTGTGGGGCGAAGCATTATAATACCAAAGAGTAAGGTATTCTGATTAGAATATTCAACCTGCGTAGCTGCTATAAGAAGTCCAGATGAAATATGAAATGAAATTATAAAGGCAAACGACCAAACGGATGGACTTGCTTCAGATGCTGAGCATGTGCGCAATGCGATCATCCTTGGCAGCTGAAGCAAGTTGTTCCGTGTTTGCCTCTCCTGAAGTAGGTGTACTTGGTCAGTGCAGCTGTGCTCCACCGATGAAGTACACTTTCTGAAGGATAATGAAATGAGGGTAAAACAAGTGACCGTCCTGCCGTTTACAGCAGGACGGACTGACATTCAGCATAGAACGGCGGTTGCCCAATCAATGGGTTTTCCCTCTTGCTTCATCTTTTCAATCAGAGTCTTTATCTGCTCCTTCTTTTTGTCGACTATATCCATGAGAATAAAAATTGTGGGCAGATGGTTGGTCTGCCCGTTACCTTATTATGTTGTTTGAAATTTAACCTTGCCGTTTCTCCTCAACTGGAGAACGAGGTTGCAACTCTTGTTCATGTCTGCGAGTTTCTGAAGTTTAGCCCTGGTATCTTCTGTGTTCTCAACCAGTGAGGCATAAATGAGATTGCCCACTTGTCTGCCCTCGTTGACATCAAAAGCCTTGAAGCTCTTGCATCCATCAAACTTAGCATAGACGATATGATATTCCATAACTGAAGGGATTAAGGGGTTATCAGAATGGCAAATCTTTCTCGTCTGGCTCTGGAGCATCCTGTGGTGGCTGGGGTGTATTCTTAGCCTTTGCGCCTTTCTTGGCAGCCTTCTTCGGGTCAGTGTCCTGCTCGTCTTTCTTTCCAGCGTTCACGAAAGCGATGCTATCAGCATTGATGGAGATTTGCGTGTGGCTCTCACCTTGGCGGTCAGTCCACTGCGACGTGGAGATTGTGCCCTCTACAAGAATGAGTCTGCCCTTGGTGAGGTATTCAGCCAAACGGATATGGTTCTCTCTGCTGCTGCGTACCCTTACCCATGTGGTGATGTTCTGACCTTTGGAGTAGTCATCGACAGCCATGTCAACTGCGATAAATGTTCCGTGTGCGCCTGTGATGGTCTTACAGTCCTTGCCGATACGACCGATTGTGTGAGTGTAAATCATAACTATGAAATTGTTTGTTGGTGAATAATCTTCGAGTTTACTTTTCCCTTTCATTAGGGAGATTCCTCATAAGAGGAAGAAGAAGGCTTACTTGGCCTTCTTCTTAGATTTCTTTTCCTCCTTCGGAGCTTCCTCCTTGTCAGGAGTCTCATAGAACTTGGTGGCTACCAGCAGAACTCGGTTGTGCTTGACACCTTCCTGATCGCTCCACTCTTCGGGCTTGAAGTAACCCTCCACGGTGAGCATTGAACCCTTGGTGAGCTTGTCGAAAGAATCGGCGTTCTCGTTCTTGCGCCATGCTTCCACATTGATGAAAGCCGATACGCGGTTGTTCTCTTCGCCGTTCTTCTCGCTACGACCGATGGCCAATGAGAAACGTGCTACTGAAGCGGTTGTGAACTGACGGATTTCTGCATCCTTACCTACGAAACCTGTTACTGCGAAATTGTTCTCGATCTTTTTCATTTTTTTGAATTTTTAGAAGTGAAACATTTATTTTTTACGTTGCTTTAAGAGTTGGCAAGGAAAGTATGGGAATGCAAGGAATTACCGAATTATTTCACCCTTGGGCCAGGAAAAGTTTTTATTGGCTGGCACAGACGGCAAAAAGTTTTTGAAAAAATCCGAGGAATAAGGCACCTGGTACTTGCAGAATACGGCTTGCACTAACTTTGCGACGGAAAAAGTAAGTGTGACTCGCTTCGCCCGGAAAAGGCATAAATGAAGAAGTCGGAATAAGAACAATTCAGTAACAGATATGATAAGGAGGATGCTCGACAGTCAACTGCTCATTGGTGGCACGTAATGGTTATCAGACGGAGAAGGACAAAGCGAAGATGTAGCATATCATTCATATTCATCAGGAAGTATGGTAAACGAAGGATGCCCATTGACATGCTATCGAGGCAATGCAGTGGAAGGTTACAACAGAAGACAGGGGAAAAGCAATTAGGATGTTCAGCAACGCGGTCTGTAAGACAGCAGCATGAGAACTCCTGCAGGAAAGGAAAGAGGAAAAGAATGAACTCGAAGAAGAAGGTCAAGTAAGCCTTTCCTTTCCAAGAGAACGAATATACAATGAAAATGAAGGTTTTCTTCCCAAACGGATTATAAGAGGTTTATTGAGTATTGTGGGTAAAATCTAAATTCAATGGTTGATAGCATTGCACCGAAAACACTCAACATATAAAGGTTCTTGTACAAATCTACTACATCAACGAAAGAATGTGGTAGATTTGTACGTCAAGCCTGATATTAGAACTTATGATTTGATGGTGATTGGAATCATCACGAAATCATCATATTCCCAAAATAAGCTTATAAGGGTAACTTGAACAGCTTCTTTGGTAGAAAAGCTGGCTTAAATGAGTCATTTTTATGATGATTTGATGGTGATTGAAATCATCATCGAATCATCATTTGCAGAATTGCTCTCCAAACCACATGTGGAACTACAACAGTTTTTGCCGTCCAAAAGAAAGAGAGCCCAAATGTCAAATGCGACAGATGGACTCTCAAAAATCTATACAATGAAAACTTCGTCTTTATAAACAGGGACTTCTTTGCCGTTGGTCAACTGAACAAGCCATTCAGTACCATAGTCATCAACGATGATGCCGTTGCTGTGACCTTTCCTTGGGAATAGGAGTTCACAAAACGCTCCAATCAAATCGGTGCTGTTATCTTCGTCTGTGTACATAGTTGTATGTATTATGCGATGGTATGCCATCAGTAACGACCGCATACCACCGCAGGTTAGTTATTCAAAGGTAAATTGACGGATGTAGAAGTAGGTGTCATCATCGTCATACTCATACTCATTGATGAAGTTCATCATTTCCTCGTCAGTTCGTTCACCTTGCTCGATGTTCATCTTCTCACACCAATCATTGATAGCATCTTTGAGGGTGGTGTAGATGTCATCACAAGCATCCTCGAATGGTTCACCGCTGGAACTGACTGCCACCTCTTCGGGGAAGAAGTCACCTTCATCATGCACATAATAGACTTCACAGCCACATTCGCAAACTCTGTATGATATAGAAAGTTGGTCACCAAGCACATGGTTTATTTCCTCGAATAACTCCGAGCAAGCATCCCACGCACTTTCTGTGTCGAAAGATAGCAAATAGTAGTCATTGGCTTCGTCTGCCTCAAATTCTGCCCAATAGATGTGACCTCTGACGCTGATACCCTTCTTCTCATAATCGATGCCATAGTGCTCTGCCAACTGGTAAAGCCAGATGTTCTTACTGTTCACCTCCATCTTTTGGAGTGTGCTCCACAGGTCATTCACTGCTTTGCGTGTGCCTGTTACCTTGTAGGTGGTCGTTGCTTGATTTGCCATAATCTCGATGTTTTTTATTTCCCTACTGTAGATTTCTCTACTTTCGGGAGTGATTAGAAATTATGTTGCTTCACAAGGTGTTGTGACCATCAGCACAAGGTTATGGCTCTAAATACAACCCGTATGGTGTGGAGATTTTGAGTCATACTAATGGATCACCTTGGGTAGATGAAGGAACAACAGTTACCTTTGCAACCTAATTTCATCGACTCACGAAGGCAGAAACGGCAGTCCTTATTATTATACACGCATACGCGCACGAAGGATTCTGAGGATATAATTATATTTGCCGTCCAAAAGAGAGAGAGGTAGCTCGGTTTAATTGGATAAGGTACGGTTTAGTTTATTCCCATTTTAAATATCCATAACCTAAACTAAACCTTTTATCTTCCGGCTATGAAACCAGCATTACTTTACAAGGGACAAACTCGAATACGACTGAAGACTGACGGGGGACAAATCACTACTCGAATTTGTCCCCCAGGGACAAAAACGTATTCGTCTTATATGGAGCAATAAAAGGTCACCAAGTGCGTTACTATAAAAAGGGTTAGAAATAACAATGAGCATCACTAAAGGACGCAACAGATTCATTCGCTGCTCGCTTCTCAGCGATTGCAAGAATGTGCAAAAATCTGCGTTAAAAAGTGTAAACGTGCAAAGAACTGGAAAATCGATTTTGCAGATGTTTGCATTTTCTTTTTTTGAAGGCAGTCATATTTGCAGATTTTTGCCTATTTTGCGTCCCCCCACTGTCCCTCAGAGTCACTTTAGTTACCCTAAAACAAAGGCATTTACGTTGATTATCAGCCACTTATATTTGCAGATAGTAACTTCTGCGTCGGAAAGTAGGTTTTGCGTGGGAAAGTAAAGCATCCTTGCGGCCGCGCAATAGCGCCGCTGAGCGTGCAGTGTCTCTCCTGCTTACGCTCAGCAGCGCTGCCCTGCGGAGGGCACTAATGTTTACAAACCTCCGCTCATATTTCACTATTTACCTGTCCCAAATGTTGCTGCCGCCGCCCTGATCGCTTACGCCAATCTCCTCGCCGCTGTCGAGGCCGGTGGAGCTGATGCTACTTGTCTCGCTGACTATCAGCAGGTGTGTCTTATGCTGTAGTTCTACCACGCACATGGCGGGCTTCATATAATCCTTTTTCATATCTTTCACTTAATTACGACCTTATTTCCATTGTTGATATATATTCCGCGCTGTGCAGGCTTTCCGCTCAGGCGCACACCGGCAAGTGAATACCATGCATCATCCTTTTTTTCTTTTGAATCTGCAGAGATTTCCAGAATGCCTGTTGCCTCTTCATCGTCAAAGTTCAATACAAAGGCGCGGGTCTTGGCGCCGGGATTCTGTTTGAGGTACGGTACCGAGAAGTAGGCGCGGCACGAGCGGATGTTGCGATTCTCGGTCGAGTAGTAGAGCGTATTGTTGTCGCCTAGGAACAGGATGCTCTTGTCGTTGGCATCCACCGATACGGGCGAGTAGCAGCCTACCATCTGTACTTCCGCCAGCCCCGTGTCGGCGTTGCTCACCGTGGTTGTAGCCGTAGCATTGATCGTCACGCCGAAGAACACGGGCGAGGTGAAGTCGGCTCCAGCAGCGTCCCATTTCACCAGATAGGGCACTCCGGCAGTGATGGCCGTGGCCTCCTTGAATGCCAGGTAGAGCGTGCCGTTCGTCGCGTCGAAGCCGTTCTTGCCGTTCGTATTCAGCTCCATCAGCTTTGCTCCTGCGAAGTCCTTGTGCGCTGCTATCTGCTCCGCCGAGAAGTTGAAGGGCAGGCACAGCGTGTTCCACTTACCGTCCTTGTAGAGGGTGCGGCCGCTCAGTGTAACTTCGCTCATTTGGCCGTTGGCGTTTTGGATTGCAGTCGAGTTGCTCGTGCTTTCATTGAGTGTAAGAAACTGAATGCCTATAATATCACTGGCATAACTGCTCCAGTAAGCTGCTGTCTTATAGTCACCAACACTTCCAGCAGGAACGTAGATTTTGCGACCGGAGGCATTGCTGTTGAACATGTTTGACCCTCCTGTTGGAGGAGTCGATGCTAAACAAAAGACAGAAGCCAGACTAGTACAGTCGCGGAACACATGAACGCCCATTGTTGACAACGTGCTGGGAAGAGTGGCGGAAACCAAAGCGGAGCAGCAAACAAACGCAAATTCACCGATTTCCCCCACGCCTTCGGGAATTGTGATGGAAGAGAGTTTCTCGCAATTGGCAAAGGCGTTGGGTCGGATGATTGTCAGATGACTATTGTCTGCATCAGTAAAGGTTACCGTTTCCAGCTTTCCACATTCGGAAAACGCCTGATTGTCAATGCTCGTCACCGTAGAGGCGATGGAAGCGGAAGTCAGATTCGGGCATTGCTTGAATGCATTGCCGCAAATACTCGTGACACCATCCCCAATGACGACGCTCGTAATGGACGAATAGTTGGCTCCTGACGTCCAAGGATGGGTAACCATGTTACTATTTCCGTTATTTACGTCAATATACAAGATGGTGTTATTAGTTCCCCCATAGTGATAGGTAATTGAGGTGTCGCCTGCCGTTATGGTTACTGCACCTGCATCAAAGGCTTGATTATCTTTACTGATCGTAAAGCTATTTCCACTAATTTCGTTACCATCTATCATATAAAAAAGCGTGGACTTAGAGGGGGTATAGGACAGCGAAACAGTACCCAAGTGGTAAGTTTTGCCATCGAAAGTACACGAGCTGCCCGTCGCAATGATATTATCACCCAAGCTCAATTCGCATACTTTGGTGCCGTCTGTGAAAGTTCTTCTAGTGTCGGCTATGTTAGCGGGATTCTTCGTATAGTAGCAGTTCGTACAGTTGATACTTTTAAAGATTCCGTCCAATTTTTTAACGCCTATCGGATGGAACTGGCCATTTCCAGTATAGTCTCCCTTGAACAGGCAATTGGTCATGACGAGATCCAAAGTTTGGTTATTGTTATACCAGCCAATAAATCCACCAGCATAGTCACCTGTATGTGTAATTGTTCCGTCATAGATACAATCACTTATCGTAAGAGATGAAGCATTGTCGGCATGTCCCACAACACCTCCGCCATAGTCTTTTACTGCAACATTGGTATGAATAATACAATTTTGAATATAATTTATTCCGCCATGAGTTCTTGCTACCAATCCTGCGTTAAAACTTCCTGCAGTGGTTACACCTCCTGACACTGTCAAATTCATGATAGTACCTCCATAGAGATAATAGAAAGGCGCTACATTTCCTCCGCTATTTGTAAGGTTGACAGTCAGTGTATATCCGTTGCCATCGAAAACACCTTTGAATTCACCACTTTTCATTGCAGTGACTGGGATTTTGGCCGTTCCGATATTGGCGCTTAGTTGCACATATTTGCCGTCGTAGTTGCCCACATTTGCGGCAAACGTATCCCACTGGGCCTTAGTGCTGATAACCAGGTTCACCATAATAGGAATGGCATTGCCACGATAAACACACCAGTTCTTGGTGCCGTTGTTCAGCGCTGCCACTAAAGCTTCCGCAGTCATGCTGTTGGCATTGGTGCCCTGATCGGTAGCAGCAGACCAGTCGGAGATATAATAGCAGTTGGTAAGACTTGTTGCACCATTGCGGGCGAAGATGGCGCCTCCTTGAACTGTAACTTCCGCCGGAGCAAAGAGAGTGTTAGAAATATTGAGAGTACCTTGCTTGTGCCAACCCACAATACCACCACAACTTGTGGTATTTTTTCCCAACAGCTTGCCGTCGAAAAGACAGTTGCTGATGTCGAGCGTACCTGTGTAACTGTCTGCCACCAATCCGCCGTGAGTGCCATCTCCACTTGTACTGGAGTCGATGGTAACGCTGCTTTGGCAGTTTTCTATAGAACCTCCGTTGCTGATGGCTACAATACCGGCGGCAAACTTATATCCGGTATTTATGGTACCTGCCACCCTAAGGTTCTTGATAGTTGCGCCAGTGATATATGCAAATGGCGCAGCGTTATCACCTGTCGCGGTGTAATTGAAGGTCAGCGTGTTTCCGCCTCCGTCGAACGTGCCCGAGAATGTTTTGGTTCTCATCGTGGTCACAGTGATATCGGCAGTCAACTTGAAAAACGTTTCGCTATAGGCGTTAGTACTCGTGGCGAACGTTTCCCAGTCGGCAGGACTTGCGATAAGGTATGGGTCTCCGGATGATCCCGAGCCGTTCCAAGCACTTGCACCCTGCACCATCAAGAACATGGTTGTTACTAAAAATAGTAGTCTTCTCATCTTCATATAGTTCTTAGTAATTAAATATTTTATCTTTGAGTCCTGTTTGAACTAAGTCTGGAAAGTTCATTTTGAAGAATCTGTTCTGAAGAGCACAAGTCAGCAGCCCTAACATCCTCAACAGAAAACGTAGGAAAACCATGAATAGCTCTATCTTCAATCCACTTTTGTAATGTCAAACTAAGTAATTTTGGTGCAAATATAATAAAAAATATTAGCTTTGTACTGTTTTCGTCTAAAATCACTCTGTTTTATAGAATATTATCTCCAAATTCATATTTTTCACGAATTTAAAAACAAAAAACGTGCATAAAACCATAAATAGAGATACAATTGCCATCAAAAGAAAAGAGAAGCCAATTATTCAGTTTGATAGCACTCCCGTTTGGTTTAGTTTATTCCCATATTATATATCCATAATCCAAACTAAACCTTTTTTTCGACAACGAAGCCTTCTATAAATTCCCTACCAAAAAAATGATTAGAAATGACAATAAGCATCACTAAAGAGCACAACAGATTCATTCCTTGCTCGCTTCACAGCGATTGCAATAATGTGCAAAAATCTGCGTTAAAAAGTGTGAACGTGCAAAGAACTGGAAAAACGATTTTGCAGATGTTTGCATTTCCTTTTTTTGACGGCAGTCATATTTGTAGATTTTTGCCTGTTTTGCGTCTCCCTACCGTCCCTCGGAGTCACTTTAGACACCTTAAAACAAAGGCGTTTATACTGATTATCAACGACTTATATTTGCAGATTTTGCATTCTGCGTCGGAAAGTAGATTCTGCGTGGGAAAGTAGATTCAGCGGGGATAATAAATATATATCAATATTCATCGGACAATTTTAGCTCGTTATATCTTTTAATGCTTTTATCATCTTGTCCTTTTCTCCACTACCAGTCGTTGACAGACGAAGCAAGGGCAAACCATATACATCAAGAATGTGGTTCTTCATTTCGTCACGTCGATGTTGGTCCGTTTCTTCATGATGGAAGTTATACCCATCGGTCTCAATCGCAAGCACTGGCTTTTTTGTAACGTGATTTACTATGAGAAAGTCAAGATGAGTCGAATAATGAGAGATGTATTTACACTCTTCATCATTGAGTAACGACCAATCTCTTACAACGGTCCTTAGCGGAGTGTGACAGAACACACCCAAGTGAGCGTATTCAGGGTACTCATGAATGATGTTCTCAATCAATGAGAATGTCAGATTCTCTGAATCATATTCAGAAATATTACGATGACCTGCAAGAAAAGCCATACGCTCAGCTGTATATTGACTATAAAGATAATCGAAAATAGAGCTGATCTTACTCTCCGTTACGGAGAAATTGTTGTAGGCGATATAGTCTACCAAATCTGTGATGTTTCCTGCTCGCTCCTGTTCGTTACCAGAAACGACCAGGCAGAAGTGTTTCTTCGCTCTTGATATGGCGACATTCAACAAATTGGGATCATCTGCGAAATCGCTTATCTCGTCATCCACAACACTCATGATGATGGCGTCCTTTTCTCGCCCCTGATACTTATGAATGGTGGCGGCCTCTATAGTGGGAATCTGATGGTTAAATTCATTCACCTGTTGGTTATAAGGTGTAATGATA
Source organism: Xylanibacter brevis ATCC 19188 (assembly GCF_000621725.1). Taxonomy (GTDB): domain Bacteria; phylum Bacteroidota; class Bacteroidia; order Bacteroidales; family Bacteroidaceae; genus Prevotella; species Prevotella brevis. The sequence goes on along the minus strand of NZ_JHXM01000008.1, from coordinate 12,231 downwards.
CCAATATCCGTTTCATCTTGCAAGTTTGGCATGATTTCTTCCTTTACCACATCTATCTCGCGCTGGTTATAGTGACCACGCGTATGATGTCCTGGAGCTGTTTTCACAGCTGTCAGTACATTGGATTCATCATTGTCTTCTGTCATAATCAACAGATTCCCACCATAGAAACGCTGATTGCAAAAGTTGATGATTTTTGGATGACAGCGGTAGTGCTCTCTGAGCAAGGTTTGCTTGACGTTTGGTATGACTGCACAGACAGACTGCAGAAAGCTGTACTCAGCACAGTTGTACCCTTCCATCACCTTGTATTCTTTGAATATGCTGTCCAATTTCAACTTGTCTTCATCCGTAACCACATTCGGGAGCTGGAGGGTGTCACCCACAATTACAGCATTCTTAGCACAAGTAAGAGCCAAAGCACCAGTTTCAATAGAGACCTGCGAAGCTTCATCCATAATAAGGTAGTCATAAACCATATCAGGGACAGCTGTTCTTGCAGAAAACGTTGTACTCAAAACAACAGGATATTGATTCACTAATTCTTCTGCGTAAAGGCGCAACTCTTTCACGTCATTAAACATCCGGCGTTGCTCCTTGCAGTATCTGCCATTGAGAGCATTTTTTAGAACGGCCATTGAATGGTCTGTTAGTGCAGACGTCAATGCCTTTGAGTCATATGAGGCGAGCAAACTTGTATGGTGGTATATAAGGTCGTTTAATTCCTTAATTCTCACAATGTAGTACAATGCCTGAAGCTCCAAAATGGTCGGTTGAATATTGTTTCTATCTAATGGTGACTTTACGCCAAGAAGATATTTCCTGGTAAAATTCATCCAAGCCCACTTGATACGTTCCACAAATTGACCGAATGTGCTGAATGAAACGATATCGCCCTCAACATAAGCTTGATAGCGAAGCCATAGATTCATAATGCGCTGGGATTTAGCAGTTCTTTTAGGCGAATATGTTTCTTCGCCTATCTGATTGTCCTGCTTGAAATGCTCCCACTCCAGTTCTATTGCCTTCAGCTCTTGCTTCGCAGAAGCCAAACTCTCCTGCAACTCAAATACTTTCCGCAGTTGTTTCAAGGTGTCTGCCACTCTTCGTCTCTCTTGGAACGAATCTGTCATCGACAAACTCCAAGTCTGTAATTCATCTGGCACAACAGGTTGGTTACTGACAAAGGCCTCCTTGTTTTCCCTTTTTCCTAATGGAGCCACAATGAAGTCCAGTCCATACTTCTGCAATTTCTCCAACACATTGGCTGTTGCAGAGTTATTGTTAGAGACCACCATCACCGTTTTTCCCTGTACCAAGATGTTGGCAATGATATTCAGGATCGTCTGTGTCTTTCCAGTTCCTGGAGGCCCTTGAATCACGCTGATTTGGTTCTCAAAGGCAGCGGTAACAGCTTTTTCTTGACTGGAGTTACAGCCAAAAGGGAAAATCAGGTCAGATACACGATGCCTCTTGACATGATATACATTTGGGTTAAGATATGGGGCTGCGGCCAACTCCTTATCAATGAAATCTATCTTTTCATAAAGTGCAGGAAGGATGCCACCATGCTCTTCATCCTTTCCCAGTTCATTAACCTGTGCAATACGCTTTAGGAATTCAAAAGCATTATTTGCGATGTCGTCTGCCAGACACGATTCTACCACATGAATACTACCATAAAGGTAGTCTTGAACATAACCATTGTTGAATGTAATACGCCAATGCGTTTGTTCACCATGTTGGAAGGAACGAATGTCTTCAACATTATGTTGTTCTCTTCCACCGATGTAAACCTTACAATGCAGATGATCATGCCAGACGGCATCCTTCAACCAAACCACATCACTATACCTATAATGATATGTACGAGGTGAAGACTTGAACTTCACGTCGTACACACCATTATCGCCCATCCGAAACTGCTCTATCTGCAAAGCCTTGGGCTGCCCTTTTATGATGATGAATGTGTTTGGCTTTTTATAATCCATTATTTCCCCTTCTTTTTAACTCCATTTTCTATCATATTGATAGATTCAAGATGCGCCAGTTCCACTGCTGTCGCCACAATCCGAGTTATCATTAAGATTTTTCAACCGTTTCACGGGTTTCGACGCACTTGTCTTTTGCCCTCTTGATGAACTTGTAAGAATTTCTTTCGAGTTTCCTCTTCGCTCAATTCCATAAGCGAGTATTCACACTCACCCTGCCTTCCTCATCCTTGTACAATATCAGTTTGTTCTCTTTGTCCATATTTCGTATAACGCATTTATTCCGTTCTTATTTCCGTGTATCCGTAGATTCGTAAGTCCGTAATACTTTCAGCCTTCATACATCAAACATCAGCCCTCTTACATCAGCCATCTTCAGCGAATCAAAGAACCGTCTCGTGATTCTGCAAAATTTGCTCAGCGTGTTCCTTGGTCTTCACCTGCTTCCCTGCAAATATCTTCTCGATGATGCCTTCCTCGTTGATGATAAAAGTAGTGCGTATGGTACCCATCGTCTTCTTGCCATACATATTCTTCTCACCCCAAGCACCCATCGCCTCCAGCAATTCATGATTGATGTCAGCAATCAAGGGGAACGGCAACTGGAACTTCTCCTTAAACTTCACGTGCGAAGCAGCCGAGTCTTTGCTCACACCAACCACCTCATAGCCCCTACCCTGCAGTTCGCTGTAGTAGTCGCGCAAGCTGCAAGCCTCTGCTGTACATCCACTCGTATTGTCCTTCGGGTAGAAGTATAGCACTAGTTTACGTCCCTTGTAATCACTCAGACGGATGTCCCGTCCCTGTTCGTCCTTACCCAGAATCTCGGGCGCCTTGTCTCCAATAGTCATAATCGTTTCCGTTTTGTTCAATGATGCAAAAAAAACACAAAAAATTGAGAACACCAAACTTCTCACATTATTTCTGACTGAGCTTCATTGCTGTGAATCAAAGTTCCTGTCCCAAATGATTCCCTCCGTTTCCATGGTGTTAGCCGTGGGATGTATCGAGGCACGTTCTGGCAATACGTGTCATACTCCTTTCCGAAGCGTGCACGCAGCCCCGGCTCCTCCGACAAAGGGAAATAAATCAAGTTGATAACAAGAAATAGGACAGTCCAGATGCCGATTGCATAAGAGCCCAGCAAGCACGCTTCGCCAGTTAAAATCAGGATGATTCCAGTAATCATAGGATTTCTGACATAGGCATAGGGGCCGGAAGTGATTAGATGTCTTGTGGCGTCCCATGGAGCCAGCGTTCCTTTACCCTTATTCTGGAATAGTCTGATAGTCCATATTGCCAGCGTCAAACCGGCAAGAAGACAGATCGCCCCTACCATCAATCTCCAAAGGCAGCCATCGCCCCACTGCCAACCAGAAAGGTACAATAGGATTGCGGGGATCAAAACACCTACAGTGACGGGCAATGCCAAAATCGCCTTAAACACTCTAAAGTTCAAAGACCTGTCTTTCATATTTCTCTTTTCTTTTTAGGTTTTCTCGAACGGAAGGGCACAATAAGGTCAGACCCCTTTGTGCCCTACCATCAGCATCAACATGTCAGTCACCTGTCCCTGTGGCACCCATTGTTTGCAGAATAGCATTGTCAAAATCGGCATCCAAATATTTGGATATCAATGTTAGCGAAATTAATCGTTGCTGACCATCTACCACATCAAGTATTTGGTCCGACTTATGAAGGATTATTGTACCGATACGATACTTGTAATCTGAGAATACAAAACTTTGTTGAATGGCATTGTTTATATCCCAAAGCATAGTATCTATACTCAACACGCTCCATTTATATGGCCTTTGATATTCTGGTATTGACAGATTTAGTAGCAAACACTCAGAAACAGGAAGAATGTCAATATGATTTTGATGATTATTCATACTACTATTGTATATATCCTTCTTGGTCGTAACAACGACAATATTTATTGATTAACTCAAGCAATGACTGTATATTTTTGTCTGAACAATGAAGTGTGTGGAACTTGTCGTATTGGGCGTTGTATCGAACAGAAGAACCTTGTGACAATCGCTGTTCTAAATCAGACGGTATCAGAAACGAAGCACGGTCACCAAGATATTTTTGGAATTCAGTCAAGTAAATACTAATTCCTGCCATATCGAAATCGCCAAAGTGAACGTACTTATTCGAAATACTTTTAAGCCAATTACGTAAATCTGTCGATTGTGGATAGCGTGAGACAAATAATAGTGATTTGCCTCCCAATAAAGACTCAAACATCTTTCTCTGCTGACGAATCATACGGAAGTTCTCCATATTCTCTATTCCAACTACAACGATATCCTCTGGAACGGAAAAATGCTTCCAGTCGTCGATGAACACAAAACTGCCATCCGGAGGATTGACCACAAATACATTATCACGAAGCAAGCATGTAATGGGTTCATAGCTGTTCACGGGAAATCCTGGGCAAGAACGAACATTCAGAAGTTTAGAATTCCCTGTTTCTACAGCCAATGAAGCGCGAGAATCTGTAACGGTCACTTCAAGTATCCGATAACTCTCATCTTTGTCAATGAGGTATCTTTTCAGCGCTTCTGTATCACGGGCACGATATGTTTTTCTAGAACCACGAGTCGCTACCAGCAGTAAACCTTCTGCCATCAGTTCATCAAGTAGCTTACAGTTCAACTTTGAGCCAGCAACCTGCTCACCAGAGATCAATGCTTTTATAGATGCACTTATAGCCATAATTATTTTGTCCGTTTCAAAAGTTTGTCCACTCTAGTTTTTACCCCATGTTTGCTGAGCAAATAGGTGTATTTGTAATCGTATGGATTATAAGATGTGGGTGAACTATTTATGAGATAGATATTGCGCGAATTAGCAAACTGTAGGATGCCCTTGATGTTGTTGGGGTGCAGTCTTCCTATCTCGTCCATCATGCAATGTACAATGAAGCTACCGCTCTTTCGCTCAGCTTTCTTCTTGAATACATTGATGAGCATGATGTTCACCATTGCCTTAACCAGAATATCCGTACCATCAGATCCTACATTATTTATACGTTCTACCCAATTGGTGTCGTTGTCGTTTTCTTTCACACGGAATTGCAGACGGAAAGCATCAGCAAGTGATACTGTTGGTCTGGTTTGCTCATCTTGCAACTGATGGGAGAGATTTTTTAGATAGTCCACTACCTTGCGGTTAACTTCGTCACGATTGTCACTCGAGAAAAGGTTAAGTTCGCCAATCGATAGAGCATTTTTCACCGTATAGTCATGTATGGAGATAAGCAACTGCATGAGCCTGTCTGACGAATCATTCGCCCTCAGTTCGATACTCTTAATGACTCCTGCAAAGTTCTTCTCTACGAAATCCCTGTTGATATCCAGTATCACACTGTCCACATCTGAGCGGCGTTTCATCAGTGCTCCAATCTCCGTAGAGATACGTCCCAGGATGTCCTTATAATGCTCGCTGGTGCGACAGCGGAACTCTTCTATCTTGTTATTATCCATGAAGTCCTGCAAATCAACGGAAATCTGCAGGTAGTCATTATCCGTCACAGGCATCGTGTTGAAATGGAAGGCATTCTGAGGCTTGAAATTGCGGTTGAAGTTAACAACTGTATCCTTCAGCTTTTCCATCGTCTCACGCTTCTGATTGACTGTTCCTCTCAGTTGGCTGATGAGTTGCAGGCAGTCCTGATGACTCTCTACCACCTTATCATCCGTAACGAATGAATCAGGGACCAGATGCTCATTCTCCACCATCTGGTGATATTGGTTCAGTCCCTCGCGTCTGTGTGTCAATTCCTTCAGAATCGATTTTTGACGTTCTTCTATCTCCTGCCGTTTCTTCTCAATACGGGCACGCTTGTCTTCATAGCGCTGGCGCATCATCGTGAGCTGTTGCTCTATTTCCTTGATACTCTTCTTGATTTCCGGCTCCTTGGCAAACAGGTTTTGCTCTGCATCGCGGAACCGAATCACCGTTGAGCGTTCTGCTTCTATTTGTTTCAGCAGTTCATTGAGAGCGTCCAGAGCCTTTCGATATTGCTCCAGCAGCGTTACGTCCACGCCCTTACCAGCCAATTCTGCCTTCTGTTGTTCGTTTAATTGAACCTTTTGAGCAGCGAACTCTTGATGACGGACAGTTGCCTCTTTAGCTTGCGATTCCTTGAACAGTCGTAATTCTTCGTCAAGGGCTTTTGACGCCTTGTTAAAGGCAGTGTCAAGGTCTTTGAGTTCCTTTTTGTTCTTGATCTCTTTCGTTTCGCGGGCGTCTTTTTCTGCTTGAACTTTCAGTAGGGCTTCATTGAAGGATCGTTCACGGATAGCCTTTTCTTGTGCTATCAGTTCTTGCTCTTCCATCTCTAACTGATGCTGCTGATTTTGCAGATTCTGCCGCTTCATGGGAATCTGTTCTTCCTCCACTTTTAGCAATGTTGCCTGCTGACGGAGAGGATTGAGCTGAATGGCATATTTCTTCCCAAGTTTCGAGATGTCTTCCTGAAGAGTGGTGGGTAATTGTGTAAATTCTCGGTTTGTCTGTTGCAATTGCTCTTCCAGACGTTTTTTCTCTTCACGATAATCATCTGGTGTGTGATGGACAGCATCAATGTCGTTTAAGTTCAGTTTGATGCCGAACAGACTGGCGGAAGCAGTTGTATCCAACTGCGGTTCCAATCCCCCCGCATACAGTATTCTTTCTTCGTCAACCACTTTACCAATGGTTTTTTCCCATCCTTCCGCATTTTCGGTCAGCCACTGATACAACGAACCATCGAGATGTGACAGCAACACTTCTATCTTGGCGATTTGCTCCTTACATTGAGTGCGGCTTTCCTCTAAGCGTTCTTGCTCATGCTGAGAGGCCTGTTTCAGTTCTGTCTCCTTCATCTCATACGCAGCAGCCACCTGGGCAATCTGGCTTCTGACGGCTGTCTGCTGTGCTGCGTTCTCCTTTTCTGTCACCTCTAATTGCTTAAGCTGTTCCATTATCTGGGACAATTCCTCGGCCTTTGGATGCCACAGACGCAACTCCTTCACGGCATTGTCGGCCCTGTTTTGCTCTGCCAGCAGCATTTGCAATCGCTCGTCAGACTCATGTCGCCAACTATTGAAGGCGTCCATTATAACATTTCTGTTTTTTGTGCGCTCCTCTTCCAGTCGTTTGCGTTCTTTTTGCAACGCCTCTTGCTTCTGATAGTAAGCCTCCTTTTGTGCAATATCGAACGCCTGCCGGGCATTCTCCAGCTTCCCTCGGGCAATATTGTACTTTTCTTCTATGGATGCATGGGTTTTCAAAAGATCATCCAACAACATTTGTTTGTCGGCAGCTTCCTGCTTGATGCTCTCTTCACGAGCCGCCAATGCCAGTTTCTCCTCAATGCCAAGTTCCTCGAAGTCCTTTCTGGTTTGTGTTATCTCCTTTAGCTTACCCTTCTTGCCTCCTAACTCTTGGTTTAACGCATCTCTATCCTTGTCATATTCTGTTGTGAGCTCCTTTTCATGTGTGCGCTCTTTTTCGATGTTCGTTTTCATTTCTGCCGCTTCAGCCTCCAAAAATGGAATCTTCTGTTCGCTCTCTGCCACAGCATGATTCAGCATACGCCACACATCCAATAATTGCTGGTCGAGTGCCACAATTCGCCTTCCCTGTTCGGCTATCTTCAATGCCTGTTGACGCACAGGGTAGTTTCCATCACGTGTCTGCTTGAACCAACAGTCTATCTCGTCATACTCGCGGTCAAAATCAGTCACCAGTCGTCTGTAGGTTTGCAAGTCTATAGGCAAGTCCTCGTCTGCCATCGATTGTATGATAGTGTTCTTCACGAAATCGGCATCAAGTTTGGTATTCAGAAACACGTTCTGTATGCTTCGCGGAATGTTCTGATAGTGAGCACTCTGCACCAAAGCATAACGGGTATATTTATGATCATGGGTGTTGCCAAAGATGATGTCCTTGAACATCACGCCCGAATCTATTCTTGCAGAAACAGCCACATTTTTGTCGATACGCTCACGTATCTTCACCCAGTCGCTTAAAACCTGTTTATCATCCTCAACGAGCCATTCGCGCTGATAAGGTGCATCGATGAATCGCCACGATGCACGACCTTGGTATCTGCTTACCAAAATAGTATAGGCCCCATTGTCGCGCATCACCTCGTATAGTATATGAGAGTTTGATTGACGGAAATAGAACTCATCGAAAGACTTCTGTCCCTGCTGAATGCCCAAACGGTGCTTGTCTGCATTGTAGAAAAACAACAACGCCCTCAATACGGTGCTCTTTCCCACGCCCTGAGTTCCAGTAAAATGCACATTGCCATCTACAGAAATCTCTGCATACGGTATGTTAGCACTATTGATAAATATGATCTTATTCAGGTACTTCATCTTCGTTGGCTATTTGAATCATGTTAACCAATTCCTCGGCATAACGGAAAGCCGAAGTAATTTTATAGGTCTCATCCTGTTCGCTGATGCACTCTGCAAAGCCCATACTCAGCATTTCCTGAAGCAGCTTGTTTACTATCTCCAAATAAGAGCCTACTCCGTATTTCTTAAACAGATGTCCAGCTTTCTCTTTCAGTTCAATGTCCAGGCTTATCTGCTCTATCAGATGACTCTTACGGAACTGATAACCTGCTGTAAACGACTGATTATAACACTTCAAAAAGTCTAAGTAGTCGAGCCACTTGGAAAAGCTATCCAACTTCTGTTCAATAGACTGTTTTCCTTCGTCTATTCGTGAAAAATAGAAATAGCCATTTCCTGATTCCAGTTGCAGACCAATTTCCTTAAAATAGTCTGTATAATCTTCTGTATTTTCCTCTATATCCTCATATAAATGACGGATAGAGGTGTCCGTACTATCAACCGAGAGGAATTCTCCTCGGCTCAGTCGCTCGTATATTCTTTGAGTGTTATTTCGCATAGATGATAGGATATTCGATGTCTTGATAAGTTGCATATTTCCCGGTCATCCTACATTCGTCTGGATGAAGGATGACCAACTGGCAGAAGAGCGCTGTATGATCTTCTAGATCAAGCTTCGCCTTATAGTCGTATCTCAAGATGAAATCAAACAGATTATAACTTGAAGCCGAGAACGCATTCCACACTTCAGCAGGATCCACCTCCTTCAGTCTTTGAGTATGTTCTTGCAAATCTTCATCTGTCAGCGGTTCTGCTTCTGTCCTGGCTGTTTTCTTCAAGCCGTTACGCTCAGCTATTCGTCTCAAAACTGCTACTATTTGGTCACTCTCTCTCAATATTTCCAATGAAAGACGAATTTTGCTGTATTGTCGTGATTCCATCCAAAGAGGGTTGCTGTCCTCTAACACCTGTAACAGATTGGTGTCTGTCTTGATGAGTAACTGGTCTTGCAAATATTTGAGCTTACGTATCTTCTTATAGAGTTGGTTCTGCTGCTCTATCTGGTTGATATATACAATAATCTGCCTGTCTATCTCCATAAGAGCATGATAAGCCTCCACAAAGTCATGCTTGACATCGCTACATGTCTTGGCCATGTGTGGATCGTTGGCCATCAAGAAGAAAGCATGTTCGTTATCCATCAGTTTCTCACACTCACGTATCATCGAACGGATACTGTGGCTTTTCTCGTCTAGATTCTGAAGTTTCTTTTTCTTGATGATGTAGTTGGGCTCTTGCTTATACGCATTGTCCATATTGCGTTTCAAATCTACAACATTCTTCAGCGTTCTGAATCCAGTCTTTTTCAGCAGCTGCCGCACACTGTCCTGGTATCCTGCTTTTCGGTTGGTATTGGTCTCTTGCAGGAAATAGCCGATGTACTCTTTCAGCGTATTGATGCACTCCTGAACGCTCAACACGCTTATTTCTTCGTTGACATTCAGTACCTCCTCGAAGAAGTTCAGGTAGTCGCTTTCTATCTCTATGGTATTCCCTGTTTCTACCAATACACCATAATCAACGAGTCTTCTGAGGCGTGTCTCATTTCCGCCAACGAGTTCCAAAGCCAATCCCAACGGAAACTTCATCAGTTTTCGCTTCTCAAACATCTCACTTAGCAGTCCTTGTTCACGCGAGAGTGTTTTCGTGAGTTCTTCTATCGTTCTGAAATGTGAAAGTATCTCCATTATGCAATCAAAATTTCAAATGCTCATAAAGCTTAAGCCTCAACACCTCTCCATTTGCAAATTCAAACTGGAACTTCTTGCGGTTGAAGTGCGGATTGTTCTTATGAATAATACGATGGTAGTTCTTGCGTCCCGATGGTAGCAAGCGAGCGGAGCTCGAGCGGGGACTGATGATAATAATGTTCGTGGAGTCGTTGTTCTGTGAACGAGTGATACAGGAAATAGGCGCACATGCTGACACAGGAATGGTCATTCCGTCATTCAACAGCGACCAATCCACCGTCTTCTGCATGATAAATCTGCCATCGTAGTCCATTCTCTTATCTATTATCGTTTTACTTTTTAACTTTGCATACTCCAATGAGCGTTCTTTCTTCTTCCATCTACGAACCTACTACGAACCCACTCCGAAGGTATAAGCCTACTTTTGGTTTCAAGATTCACGTATAACTTCGTTAATCACCTCCCAATGACCTGTTTTATCAGAACCGACACGACGTATGTGTCCATGAATCTGTAGTGACTTGACTGTTCGGGCAATGGTTGGGCGCGAGACGCCGCAAGTTGCCGCCAGTTGTTCATAAGAGTAATCGGGATGCGTACTAATAGCATCCAGTACCGCTTGTTCAGTTTTGGACAACAGAGAGGTATTCGTGCGTTTTACAGTATCATTTACAGTATCATTTAAAGTATCATTTACAGTATCATCGTCTCTCATCAGCCTTAGCAGGTCGAGTTGGGTGGCTACCACACGGTCGGCAATGAAGTCGGTGAACACCTCTGGGCGGGTATGAGCTGTTTCGAGCGAATAGATATATTCGTGACGAAGGATAGCTGGAATGATTGCGATAGTATAGCCATTACGCAACAGAGCTAGATTCATCAACAGTCGGGCCACACGTCCGTTACCATCAACGAATGGGTGAATAAACACGAAACGCTGGTGCAACGTTGCGGCCAGTTCCACAGGATGCAGTTTCTTCTCGTTTTCGTTGTACCACCTGACAAGTTTCTGCATCTCATCAGGGATTTTCGATACAGCAGCAACGGCATAGCGACTGCCGCTGATATACACCTTAACGTTGCGGTAGTGGCCTGCCTTTTCAGAATCAATCTGCTGATAGAACAGACGATGCAGACAGAGGATATCTTCTTCCGCCAACCCTTCTTTCTCGGTGATATTGTAAATGTAGTCGTAGGCTTTCGCATGACCAACAGCCTCGTAATGGTCGCGTAGTGGTTTGCCTTCTATCGTCAATCCGTCCTCGATAACCACTTTGGTTTCAGATTCAGTCAGGCTGTTGCCCTCCAGGGCATTACTGGTATAGGTCAGCCCCACACGATAGTATTCACGCAGCGACTTTAGTGTCTCTGGTGGCAGTGGACGATAAGCAGATAGTTTTCGGTTGTTCTCGTCTGCCTGACTATATTTCTTTTGTAAATCTGTCATGTATCTTTTCTTGTGACCTGTGTTCGTTCTATGTTACACATCATTACATTATAGGTTACAAAGATAATGATTTGTTTGCTAAAAATATGAGCACAGAGGCAAAAATATTAGTCTTTTAACAAATTATGAAAGCAAAAACAGCAAAAGTTCCACTATATCGACAGACGGAGCGCAGTTTTCAGACCAAAAGAACCAAAAACATGTGTTAAAGCACAAATATTCTTAAAAATGTTTATTATATTAAACATTTTTATTTAACTTTGCGCTCAATAAGATACAATTATGGGGAAGAATACATTTGGTAAAACGATGCCAAGGGCATTAAGCCATGTCTTTCCCTGTATAGTGTTGACTCCCTCAGAGCCTTGATTTGTTACTGTTTTGTTAATTACTGTTTATTATACTGATTTTGTTGACTTATCTCTCTGATTAGGTTGTCTGCTTTCCTGTTTTTGTTGTCTCTTTTCCCGGGTTAGTGGACTTCGTACTGGAAACGTTGACCTTTTCATCTGAGAATATGACTTCATACTGGATTCGTTGACTCGCCTTGGCGAAGCCCACGCCATGAAAAACACTCAGGGGGTGCCCAGCGGCAGGGGGCAGACAGCCCCCGAGAGCCTTCCTGCGGACTTCCACATCACCTTCTGCGGACCTGTCTGGGTATGTGCCTCTGAGGG
>NZ_JHXM01000007.1 GCF_000621725.1 Xylanibacter brevis ATCC 19188 | reverse complement strand
GAGCCAGGATCAAACTCTTCATTGTATATGTTTGTATCTTTAGATTTGATTATTATCAGACGAATCTGAAAGTAATCTATCTGTTATCTGATTCAGAATGACTATCCAAAAAGTATCAAGTCTATCAACCTATTTTAAAATATGATTGACGGTTCGTTACTGTTACCCAAGTACCTCTCCGTAAGGATTAGTACTCGCTTCTTGTACTACTTCTCTGTCTATGTAAATCTTTCAAAGAACTCTTTCTTGTTTTGCTTGTGAGGAGGTGTTCCTCGTAAGCGGATGCAAAGGTACGGCTTTTTTCGGAATCACCAAAACTTTTTCGAGAAAAATTTGAGAAATAATGCATTTTTTATGTTTGTCTTGATGTATATCAATACCGTTGTTATACACTCTCCTTATATTATATATGCGCGCGAAATGACGCCCTACACCGAGCCGCCCGAGAAAGAGACGGCTTTTACCTTGATTTTTCATCGAAATCGAAGTATGAAGCTACTCACGGGCCAAAAAGAAACAAAGAAACCTGGCATCCGACCCCAGATTCGTGCCTTCGCGACACCGATCGAAAAGGATGGCGGTGTGAAAGCACAGCTCTCGCAACCCAATACTTACGCTTTTGTAACTTACGGCTTAAGTCAACAGATCTTTCGACTTAAGTCAACAGTTCTCACGACTTAAGTCGAAAGATTTCACGACTGGAGTCGAAAGATCTCACGACTTAAGTCGTAAGATGCCAAAGTACCACTATTGCATTGCAACAGTGGCGCTATAACACCATAATAGTGGCCGAACAAGAAGAATAAGTAGTGTTTTTGCCGATGAATAAGTTTTTCAATTTATAATACGAAGCTATCTAATCGTTTCTTTATAGCCTCGAAATCAGTGTTCAAATCGAGAGTTCTGAAATAGATATAATTACCATCCTTTCGTTTCAGCTGCCCATCAGGAACAATTTCTTCTTGCGTCTTTGCATATAGCAACATACCATCTACTTTACCACTATGATTCTCGTCATACTCAGTAACATAGGTGTGAATCTGATAAAGATTACTGGAGTGTATTTGCAAGTCTTTTTCTATCAGATATTTACATCTTAAACGGTAGAAAAGTGGTGACGTGGATTCTATAGAGATTAGAAAAGATGAAAATTTAACGTATTTAACTACATTTAGGCTCCATTTTGTAATGACATTACAAAGAGTTTTTATCCGAGCTATATTTCAGTTAGCCATTAGGAAACAATCAACTCTTTTAATTTTCAATTATGCGTTTTTTTAGCATTTTCTTCTCTATTGCGGTACTCCGAGGGGGTAACACCGAATATCTTTTTAAAAGAGGAAGAGAAGTTGCGAGCAGTGGCGAAACCGACATGAGTGGCAATTTCATTGATGGAGAGCTGGGATTCGGTAAGCAACTGGGCAGCTCGCTTCAGGCGCACTTTTCGGATGAAATCAGTAGGTGTAATGCCGAGCATGTTTTGCAACTTTTTGTATAGCGAAGCGCGGCTCATGGCGACATCGCGTGCCAACAGGTCAGCGTTGTATTGCTCGTTATCGATATGTGCTTCAATGGCTTTTAGCATCTGAGATACAAGCTTTTCCTCTTCGGCATTGATGGCTATCTTGTCGGGAGAGATGTTAGCCGACTCAGCAAATTGGTGTCGGGCTTCCTCGCGCAACTCAAAGAGGTGGTTCACTCGTGCATCATTCTCTCGCCTCAATTTTGCTTTCTTTTTCTGCAGATAGACGCTAATGAGACCCACAATCATCAGGATGGTAGCCAGGCCATAGGCTGTCTTCATCCACCATGTGAGCCACCAAGGTGGACGTATGGCGAATTGGAATGTGGTGACAGTTCCCCATTCGCTCGATGCCGTAGCAGCCTGTACCTCAAAGGTGTAATCGCCTGGGGGTAGCGCCCTATAGATGGCTGTACATTGTCCACCCCCATCACTGCAAGTGTTCCATTCACTTTCCAAATTCCGGATGCGGTAACGGTAGCGGTCGTGCGAGGGTGTGGCGTAATTGAGGGTTGAGAACTGGAATGAGAGGTAGTTCTGTTTGTAGGAAAGGTTGCCTAAAAGGGAAAGCGTCGAACTTTCAACCGTTTCTCCGTTTATTGTGATGTTGGTAATGACGACGGGGAGTGGCTTTTCCTCACCTAATTGTTCGTCGGGGCGGAAAGATACGGCCAATCCACCACCTGCTGCGAAAACCAATCGTTTGTCGGTAAGGAGCAGTGCGGCACAATCCATCATTGGTTTAGCAGGGATGCCGTCATCTACACCGAGGTTGACAACGGTAGGCGTAATACGTGAGATGCCATACGATGTGCCTGTCCACACGTGTCCATCAGCATCTGTCACCAAACTGCGTATGCAGTTGTTCGTCAGTCCCTCAATTCTATCAGGTGTTTTGTATTTTTTGCTTTTTGTTCCTTTGCCTTTCACTTCTTCCATTTTGAAGAGTCCGTTCTGAGTTCCTACCCATAAAGTTCCCTTGTGGTCTTTCAGCATACAGTTGTATTTACTGCTGTAGCACTCTATCTCATAGGCATGGGGGAACGGTGCCAGCGTGTCAGCCTTCGTGTCAAGCAGGAAAGCACCATTTTGTGTATAGACTGCCACCCACTCATCGTCCAAAGGACAGGCTCCTACCATGTGGCGATATTGGTTCAAAGCTGGCAGTTTCTCGTTTAGCGGTATGGTTGTGTGGTCTGACTGAGCATAAGCCAAATGGGAAAGTGAATCACAGCGCAACTGCCTGTCATCATCTAGTTGTATGACAAACATAGTCTGTCCGTTGCGCAGGGAAGCACTTCGTGTTTGTCCGATCAAGGGATCATTCCCAGTGTGTATCATAGGCTTAGTCCTATGTGGCGGCTGATAGACGATACCATTGGTGCGAGTGCCTATCCATAGGCCGCCCTGACGGTCAGTTATGGCAACGGTAGCGTCATGTATATGGAGTGAGTCGATGACGTGTTGTTGTTGTGCTGTTGGCTGTGGCGTGTCAGCTTTGTCGGCAAGGATGGTTTTCAGGAAGGGTCTGCCCAATCCGTTCTCGTCGGTTTTTACAAATCTGTATTGGTGGGCGTCAAAGCGGTAGATTCGATAAAAGTCTCGCAGCCATAAAATAGAGTCTCCTTCCCACAATTGGCCATATCGATTGGTGTATTGGGAAAGCTTATATGCCAGGATTTGGTTGCAGGACACTACGTCGAAGGAGTGTCCATTCGAAAGACAAAATACTCCTTCGCAGTTCACGAGCATCTGGCCGTTGGGGAGTTCCACAATCTGCTGCACCTCACCCGTCGGAAGCCCATCGGCCACCATCCAATGACGTTGCCCGCTGACGCAAAGAACCCATACGAACATGCTGCACAACAAGATACAGAATTTACCTTTCATAGGCTAAAACAATCATTATTGGGCGACAAAGTTATATATTTTTATTGAAATAGCCGCTTCTTTTGTCTAAAAAGTACGTCTGAAAAATCTAAAATCAACGTTATACGTAATAGACGTATATTCTTGGAAAAACAGACACCTACTGTTTTCTCTGGCTGTATTATCTTTGCACCATCATTCCTAAGTAAAAGTATGAAAACAAGATTTTTAAGCCTTGCGTTTCTCTGCGCAATTCAATTCTTCGCGGTTCAAGGTTCATTATCCATTGCGCCAGCTATGGCACAAGACCGCGGATTCATCCATCCAGGTGGTCTACACACACAGGCAGATTTTGACCGTGTGAAGACACAATTAGAAAAGGGTAACACCAAGGTGAAGCAGGCCTACCAGAAGCTAACCAGTGCGGCCTACTCACAGAGCAGCGTACAGACCTATCCCGTCGAGACCATTGTACGCGGTGGTGGAAGCGGTGAGAATTATATAAATGCCGCACGCGGGGCAACGATGGCCTACCAGAACGCTCTGCGCTGGAAAATCGGCGGTACGGAAGCCAATGCCAAGGCTGCCATGAGGATCCTCATGGCATGGTGTAACACGACAAAGGCTATTAGCGGCAACTCCGATCAGTGTCTGGCCGTGGGGCTCTACGGCTATCAGTTCGCACAGGCTGCCGAACTGATGCGCGACTACGAAGGTTGGAGCCGCGAGGACTTTGCCAGGTTCCAGCGTTGGATGCTTGAGCTGTGGTATCCAAAAGCCATCAACTTCCTGCGTTCCCGCAACGGCACATGGGAGAACTCGAGCAAGTGGTGGCAGGCACCGGGTCACTACTGGTCGAACTGGGGACTGTGCAACGTGTTGTGTGTATTGAGTATCGGTGTGCTGTGCGATGACGTGTTCATCTACAACCAGGGCATGTCATACTTCAAGTACGACCAGTGCGGCACATTCCGCGACCCGCGCACCGAAGTACCTATTAAGAACGATGGTCTCACCGAATTCCTCGGCAACCTCGTGGTGACAACTTCCGAGAGTGAACTCGAAACAGCTGCTTACGGGGAGCTCGGACAGATGAATGAGAGCGGACGTGACACAGGGCACTCGGCAATGGCGCTAGGCTTGGCTGTGGATATTGCGAAACAGGGCTGGAACCAGGGCGATGACCTCTTTGCCTATATGAACCACCGCTTGGCTGCGGGCATCGAATACGTGGCAGCACAGACGCAGAGCGTGGAGGGATTGCCGTGGGTGAACTACCACTACGGTTCCAATGGCTACTACTACACCGACTCGCGTGCCTGGCTCATGGAGGGGCCAGCCCTCGGCGCGCAGATGCGCCCCTACTGGGGCACCGTCATCGGCATCTATGAGGGCGTGAAAGGCGTGAAAATGCCATTCTCAGATATTTCCTATACCAATATGGGCATTGATGAGGGCGGACAGGGCGGCACCAGCGGCGGCTACGACCACTTAGGCTATAGCGTGCTCATGAACACACGCGACGAACAGCTTTGTCCTGCCGAACAAGTGCCCACGGAGCTGACCCCGAAGATGGAGTATAGCGGTACGCTCACAACAAACCTCATTCCGAGCCTCGCACAGGAGAAAACACGCGGACTCGTCAATGGGAAGACCCTGCTCCACAACGAGCTGGGCGGATTGGTCAACACCTATACCATAAATAATAACACGTGTGTACCTACAGGTCAGACATTGACGCTAATGCCCCAGCTTCCAGAGGGCGAGGAGGACACAGGACTATGGCAATGGAACACGGGCGAGGCAACACGCGACATCACTGTCACCACCGACCAGAGCTATATCTACCGCGTCACCTATACCAACCAGAACGGCATCAAGAGCCAGCTCTGCTTCTCCATCGCTGCTAAGGGAGACTGCACACCCGATGCCCTCATTCCCTCTGTTACCTACGATGGCAGCACTGCTGAAACCAATACCATTGATGTGCTTTATGGAAAAACGGCTACTTTGAACGTAACCCCAACCGCTGGATGGGGAACATACAAATGGAGCACGGGAGCCACCACGCAGAGCATCACCACTTCTGCCATCAAAAAAGATCAGGATATCACAGTTACCTTCACCAACCAGGGCGGAACTATCACGACGCAGGTGTTTCACATCCATGTGCTCATGGCCGTTCCTTATAGCACCATTGGCGAAACAACTACGCAAGGGGAGGACGCTGTCGTGGAACAGGGCGGTAGCGTGACACTTGGTCTGACAACACCATCTGTTGTTACCGCATCCAAAGTCTCGTGGAGCGACGGCACCACAGGCAGCAAGACGCTGACTTTAGAGAACCTTCAGACCAGTGGCGAATACACAGCCACCTTCACCCTCTCTGGTGAAGAATACCACTTCACCTTCAACGTCTTCGTCAAGGCTGCTGAAACAACATTGATCGAGCCAAGGAACTACCTCTTGCGCCATGTCGCCACAGATACCTATCTAACAGCCAATGGCAAGGGGCAGCCCGTCAGTTTCAAGTCACGCGAGGAGGGAGACTCAAGCCAACTATGGTGCCTCGAACGTTCCACTGCCGCTACGCCCAAGTACGGCTTCATCAGTCTTTCAGATACAGACAGCCAGAGGGTGACCACCGCAGCCAAGTTGGCAGCATCGGCATACTTCCCTTTCTATCTTGAACAAGCCGTAGGTACAGACCGCATCGCCATACACACAGGAGCTACAGCTTCGACACGGAAGTATTGGGATATTGCCGCTGACGGCACAGTACAGACAGCAGCTGCCACCACCCCCACTACCTTCCCCTTCCAATTGATTCTTATGGGAAACGCAGTTGGAATTAAAAGTCTGAAGAATGAAATCACCAATAGTAAATTCATTTACGACTTGAGTGGTCGCAAGGTCACAGATTCATCACAACTCAGGGGAGTGTATATCATTAAGGGTAAAAAAGTAATCGTAAAATGAAACAGAAAGAATACCTCCTTGCAGGTTTGTTATTGCTGCCACTCACGGCTATGGCAGCCCTTGAAGCCTCAGATTTGCGTGTAGAGTCATTACGCTCCCCATTGGGCATAGATACGCAGACACACGGCATCGTCAGTGTCACCTATGGTATGACAGAGACACAGGTCATCATGGGTTCGGGCGACTACGACCTCATGCTCGGTGAAGGAATGTCATTACAGCAGCCGATGGCGAAATATTCTGGTTGCCCGAACACGAAGTGGATGAACTGACAACAGACAATTTTCAATTTGAGGCGGGCACAGTATATGACATGTGTGGAATACCAATATATCGCAAATACCCGAATCGGGTATTTATCGCCAAAGGGAAAAGTATGTAAGCCACTAACAGATTTGAGCAGTTGCTCTGTCTGGGATGGCGATTGAATCGAATAACATATATGAAAAAGATTATCCTTCTCTTTCTTTTATTACACACATTGACGATGCCGGCTCAAATCATCTATGCCGACTACAGCGATCCGGATGTTTGCGAGGGTACGGCGGGTGACTATTGGTTGACGGCAAGTAGTTTTCAGTGTACGCCAGGACTGCCCATTCTCCACAGCACGGACCTGGTACATTGGGAGTTGGTGAATTATGCAGTGGAACGATTGTTGCCCATTGAGCATTACAACACCGTTCAGCACGGCTGCGGCGTATGGGCACCCAGCATCCGTCGGCATAATGACACATATTACATTTATTGGGGCGACCCGGATTTTGGCGTGTTCATGGTGAAGAGTGATGACCCGCTCGGACGATGGAGCAAGCCAGTGCTGGTGGTGGAGGGCAAGGGTGTGATTGATCCTTGCCCGCTATGGGACGAGGACGGACGATGCTATCTCGTAAACGGGTGGGCTGCCAGCCGTTGTGGTTTCAACAGTGTGTTGACGGTGCGCGAACTGTCTGCTGACGGAAATCAGGTTATAGGTAAGCCTATCCTCGTTTATGACGGTCAAGTGGAAGGTAATCACACGATTGAAGGGCCTAAGTTCTACAAGCGCGATGACTATTACTATATCCTTGCTCCTGCGGGCGGTGTAGAGAAAGGATGGCAGGTAGCATTGCGCAGCCGTAACGTGTATGGCCCGTATGAGAGCAAGATTGTGTTTAATAAGAATGGCATTCATCAAGGTGGTTGGGTGGCGGATAAGTTCATTGCCTTTCAGGACAGAGGCCCTTATGGTCGCATTCTACACCTGCTTGATGTGGAGTGGAAGAAAGAGTGGCCGATGATGAAAGAATTGAAAAGTGATAGAATGAAAAGTAAAAAATGCAAATCACCTATTAAAAATCAATACCAGTGGCACTCCAATTATCAGGATACCTTTGGGCTTACAACGAATAGCGGTGTGCGCGTTTATGGGTACGCTGTGCCACCTGACTTCAAAAACCTATGGGAAGTACCGAACCTGTATCTGAGGAAATTTGAAGGAGAGACGTTTACAGATACTCTTCACCTAACCATCACAGCAACAAATGAAGGTCAGCAGTCGGGATTCGTGGTGATGGGACGTGACTACTGTCGCCTTTCCGTCGAGCTGCAGGATGAAGCTTTTGTGCTGAAACGTATCATTTGCAAAGATGCAGACCGAGATGGAGCTGAAGAATCCGCTATCATAGGGAATATCAAAGCACACTCTTACAATGCCGGTGCCAAAACCAATTATGAATGTCACCTCAGCGTTCGCTTACAGTGTAACAAAGGGGGTCTCTGTCACTTTTGCTACAGTATAGATGGTTGCCAATTCACACCTGTCGCTATTCCCTTCCAAGCCCGTGAAGGAAAGTGGATAGGTGCAAAATATGGTGTGTTCAGCATCACTCATGACGCTAAATCCAAAGGATGGGTGGACCTCAAGTTTTGTGCCACGCCTTTTAATGAATAACAGATTAACAAGTAACATAGTTATATGAAACGTTTCGTCATTACTCTCACGCTCCTTTGTGCAAGTCATTTTTCATTTTTAACTTTTCATTTTTCATTGGTCTCAGCACTCGCGCAGGAGTATAAGATGGCTGGACCTTACGAAGTAGTGGCTCGTGACGGTAAGTTCCGAGGAAGTAAAAACGGCAGCGAGCGCGATATGAAAGCGGCATGGGACTTCGCCAAGGAAGGAAAGCACGATGAAGCACTGCGCATCATCAATGCATACACGGAGAAGTTGCAGAGGATTGATGGTCATGATGCACCGCTGTGCCTGATTCAGGGATACTGGCTATGCAGAGCGATGATAATAGAGAAGGAACAAAAGACACCAGCGTGGGAAACTATGCTGAGAAGGGCGATGGTGCCAACGATGAACAAATTCGAGGCGGACAGTCCCTACGCCAACGGCAACTGGGGTGCGATTGTCAACCGCTTCCGCATGGCGGCGGCGATAGTTATGGAGGATACGGTGATGTACCGTCAGGCCATCGACTATTACCTGCACGGTTATGACAACGGCTCACTGCCGCGCTATATCAGTGAGACGGGACAGTGTCAGGAGACAGGACGCGACCAAGGACACGCGCAGTTGGGACTAGAGGCGATAGCCGACATCTGCGAGATGGCTTGGCAGCAGGGCGATGACCTCTGGGGGGCACTCGACAACCGGCTGATGAAGGGCTTTGAGTACACGGCCCGCTACAATCTGGGCAACGACGTGCCTTTCGAGACATGGACAGACTTGACTGGTCTCTACTGCGACTGGACGGAACCGGGGCAGATGGGACGCGGAAAGCTGTGGGACATCTACCAGAAACCCTACGACCACTATGTGAAGGCGAAGGGGCTGAAGATGCCGTACACGAAAAAGGTGCTGGCACTGCAAGCCAAGGCAGAGCGCAAGGGGGAGAGTCGCGAGGTGCGGGTGCCGGGTGTGAAGGAAGGTACGAAACTGCATCAGGTGTTTACGTATCCAGCCCCTGAAGGTGCGCCTCTGAAGCATGACTACGATGTGTTCATCCAGCCGCGCGGCAGCAAGGAGTGGACGAAAATAGACACATATATGGCGAAGGTGAATGCCTCGACTGGCAGCGGCAAGCACGCCATTAGCGAGATTTCCTACGCCTTCTTCGACTTCACGGGCGATGTGTTTGTGAAGGTGGTTAGCAAAAACAAGAAATTCAAGAAGACCCGCATCCGTCCCGACTATCGCGGCACGATTGCCAACGTGCAGAACGACTCGACGGTGCAGTTCCTTCTGTTCCAGCCTGAGAACGTGAGCGTGGAACTGGACGGCGACATCACTGACAATCTGTTGGTATTTACTTCGAAGCCCACTATTAGCAAAGAAGATGCCGGGAAAGCTGCCAAAGCACAGGGCCGTGACTTCCGCTACTATGCCCCTGGCATATACACGGAAGATGTCATCAAGGTGCCGTCGAATACCACGGTCTATCTTGACGGGGGCAGTTATTTCTCGGGCACCTTTGCCATTGAGAATGCTGAGAACGTGAGCATCTTAGGCCGTGGCATCGCCCGACCTGCAAGTGGCTATGAAGGCTGTCATATTCACCGTTCGAAGAACGTGCTGATTGACGGTCTCATCGTCAACACCTGTCCTGTGGGTGGTAGTGACGGTGTGACGCTGCACGATGTCAGGAGCATATCACATCCTGGATGGGGTGACGGCTTAAATGTCTTTGCCTCCTCGAATGTCCTTTTCGACCGCGTGTTCTGCCGTAACAGCGATGACTGCACCACGGCCTACGCCACTCGGAAGGGCTTCAGCGGCAACACCCGAAATGTGCGGATGCGCAACAGCACACTCTGGGCCGACGTGGCGCACCCTATCTTCATCGGCATTCACGGCAACCCTGAGGTGGGCGACACCATCGAGCATCTGGTTTATGAGAACATCGACATTCTGGGACAGGCAGAGCCACAGGTGGACTACCAGGGCTGTCTGGCCATTAACTGCGGCGACGGCAACCTCGTGCGCGATGTACTCTTCGATAACATTCGCATTGAACAGATTGAGGCTGGCAGCATTGCGCAGGTGAAGGTGGGATATAATCAGAAGTATTGCACGGCACCAGGTAGGGGCGTGGAGGATGTCACCTTCCGCAACGTCCGCTACACGGGCACTACGCCGAATCTCTCCATCATCAACGGCTACGACACCGACCACGGCATCCGCAACATCACCTTCAAAGGAATGAAAATCAACGGACAGCCAATCTACGACGAGATGCCCAGCAAGCCTCGCTGGTATGCCACCGCCGACTACGTGCCGATGTTTGTGGGCAATCACGTCAGCGGCGTGGTCTTCACGAAGGAGATCGGACAGTTCAACGTGAATCAGCAGTTGGCCTACTGCTCTTCACAGGTGGATAAGGCATTAGAAAGTTTGCGTCCCTACGATTTCACCATGATGCCACGCAACATTTTAAGGGAAGGGCGGACATGGAACCTCCGTAAGGCAAAGCCCGAAGAATGGTGCTCGGGCTTCTGGCCGGGCATTTTGTGGATGGCATTCGACTACAACAAGAGCGAGGCTGTCAATAAAGCCGCTATTGGCTACACCGAAGCTATTGCACCTATCATCAATAGTCCCGTATTTGACCACGATCTGGGATTTATCGCTATCAACTCGTTCCTGAAAGGCTATGAGGTAACAAAGAACGAGCACTATAAGCAACTCGCCTTGCAAGCTGCCGACTCGCTGATCACACTCTTCACCCCCACTGTGGGCACCATCCTCAGTTGGCCTCGCCACGTGAAGGACTATGGCGGCCACAACACCATCATGGACAACATGATGAACCTGGAACTGCTGTTTTGGGCGGACAAAGAAAGGCACAGCCAAACCTCAAACCTTTACGATATTGCTGTTCGTCATGCCGATACAACGATGAAGAATCACTTCCGGCCCGATGGTTCATGCTATCACGTTGCCGTCTATGACACCTTGACGGGAAAGTTCATCAAGGGCGTGACGCATCAAGGATATGCTGACTACTCAATGTGGAGCCGCGGACAGGCATGGGCCATCTACGGCTACACCATGGTCTATCGCTATACTAAGAACAAGCGTTTCCTCGACTTCGCTCAAAAGGTGACGGACATCTACCTGAAGCGATTGCATGAAACCAGCGACGACATGGTGCCTATCTGGGATATGGATGACTC
The DNA here is from genome assembly GCF_000621725.1 of Xylanibacter brevis ATCC 19188. Classification (GTDB taxonomy): domain Bacteria; phylum Bacteroidota; class Bacteroidia; order Bacteroidales; family Bacteroidaceae; genus Prevotella; species Prevotella brevis. The sequence continues at coordinate 238,723 of NZ_JHXM01000007.1, read as the reverse complement.
AAGAGGTATAGCGGCCCCTAAGGACGCCTCAGCGGCTTGTGTCGTTGCCAGTGCCCTGCTGGAGTTGTGCCAATATGTGAAAGATGGCGACCGCTACCGCGATGCAGCCATACAGATGCTCCGCGACCTGAGTACCGCCCGCTACCAAAGCCGCGACAAGAACGTCTCATTCCTCATGCACTCTACTGGCCACCATCCCGCCGGTTCCGAGATTGATGCCAGCATTGTCTATGCCGACTATTACTATATTGAGGCATTACTAAAATACAAGAACTTATTACAATAATGAAGCCATATAAGTTTGAACCTTATCTGAAGACCACCCTGTGGGGAGGCTACCAGATTGCACCCTTCAAGGGCATATTCACCGCCCAGCCCAATATCGGCGAAAGCTGGGAAATCAGCGGCGTGCCGGGTCACGAGAGCCGTGCCATTGAGCGCGGACTCATCGATGACGTGGATGTGGGACTGACACTCACGAAGCTCATCGACAAATATCAGGGACGACTGGTGGGAGAGAAGGTGTATAAGAAATACGGCAACCAGTTCCCGTTGCTCATCAAGTTCATCGACTCACGTCAGGACCTCTCCGTGCAGGTGCACCCCGATGACAAGTTGGCCATGGAGCGCCACGGCTGTGCCGGCAAGACGGAAATGTGGTATGTCATCAAGAGCGACGTGGGCAGTAAAATATATGCATGAAACATGTACCAGGTACCTGTTTTATTTAATACCGATTAATCTTTAAGAATTCAATACGATTTCTCGCTCTTCTGTGGTCAGACCATAAAGGTCGAACACCCTGTTGTCTATCTCGTTGTCTGTGACTTTTATCTGCTCTGAGAGTTCTTGGCAGGCTTGGCGATATTGGTTGAAGTAGTCTTCCCACTCGTCTTGCTGAACCAGTGTGAGTTTGATCTTCTGTTTCTTCAGTTCTGCCACAAAGCCCTTGAAGTCCAACTGGTCAAACACCTGCAGAGCACTTGTTATCTTGACACCCTCAAAAAACTCGCTCAAACGACGAAGGAATCGAGTACGTTTCTCTTGAAGTTCTTCATTCAGAACTAACATAGCATCAACGATATCTGACAACTCTTTTCCTAACTCATTATCTAAGGGCGGTATCGGTATCTGTTCAAAATATTGCGGTTTTACCTCTATATACCCGCCATTTCGAACCACACAAATAGAAGTAAGAAAAAGCCAAACAATCTTTGAATTTAGAACTGCGAGAAGAGCTTTATTGTTAGCGGGCAGCATACATGCTGGGGCTGAGATTATAGTTCCTTTATCATCCCAACTGAACTTGTTTGCATTCTGCAAGTTTCCCCAAATAATCTTTGGCTGGTAGAACAAAGACTGATATGCACAATTACGAAGATTGTATGGGGTATTTCCTTTATCATATCGCTTGCTTAATTGAGGTTCGAAACCAACTAAAAAATCTTTAATTGCGGGATACTTGTCAATATCAATAGCAGGGACATCATCATATCCATTATGAGTACAAATCAAGTATTTTTGTAGTTGTTGGTTACACCACTTCTGTAAGTCTTTGCCCTCGTAAATAGGTTTTATTAATTCATCGGATTTTGCGTTTTCTTTATTTAATAGCACTCTGGTTTCTTCATTAATGATGAAAGCATCATTTAATCCAGTAAGAAGTCCTCTATAACATTTACCATATTGTTCTTTTACAGACTTGAAACTTGAGATTTTTGTTATCACTCTTGACATTTCTGCGCTCTGGAAACTCCAGTTGTCGCTATCAAGCCCATCCTGTTTAACTTCTTTAGTTGGTGCGGAACTGATAATCACAGAACCTTGCATATCCTTTGGTATTTTTGTATATTCAAAGGTATGTTTTTCCTCTTTTTCCTTAGAAAGAAGAAGTATTATTGGGTATGTTGTTGCGCCCTCAAAAATCTGGACTTCTGTAAAGTCGACATAACCTTCAATCTTTGTGTTGGTCTGTATGAAGTTACGTAGAGTCTTTCCTGCAGCTGTTTTATCAAAGGTGTTTGATATAAAACCAAACAATCCATTTGTCTTTAGCATATTCATACCTTTCTCATAAAAATACGAGAATAAATCACCATCAGGATTAAACACCTTGTAATTGTCGCGATAATAATCTATATCTTTCTGAGCAATTATCTCAGCCCTCACATACGGCGGATTACCAATCACAACATCAAAGCCACCTTTTTCGAATACCTTGGGGAATTGCTCTTGCCAGTTGAAGGCTTTTTCGCCGGCAATGACAGGGTCGCTAATCAGCGAGTTCCCACACTTGATATTCTCATTGAGTGAGTTCAGCTTACGATGGGGTTTGGCAGTACGCAGCCATAGTGCCAACTGCGCAATCTCAACACTCTCTTCATTGATGTCAACGCCATAGAGGTTATGCTCTAAAATACTGTTCTCTACATCCTGGAACACAATAGCAGAACCTGTCACCTTGGCTTCCATTTCGTCAATCAGTTTATGCTCAGCCATCAGGAATTGTAATGCAGCATTCAGGAAAGCACCACTTCCACAGGCTGGATCGAGAATCGTAATCTGTAGCAACCAGTCGCGATATTGATGCAACTGATCCAATAATCGTTGCTTGGTTTTCAGCTGGCGACGCTGGTCTGAGAAATATTCTTCTTCAACAATATTCAGCTCTTGTTTCTTCTCAGAGCACAAACGACCAACGGTGTTTTCGACGATATACTTCGTGATATACTGAGGCGTATAGAACACGCCATCCTGTTTGCGTTTAGAGGTTTGAGGGGTCTCGCCACTATTAATCTGCTGAGTGACCTCTTCAATCTCTGACAAAGAATTCTCAAAGATATGCCCGAGGATGTTTACATCTACATCACTCTCAAAATCATAGGTTGACAGCTTGCGAGTATGCGAAGCCAACAAATCATCATTAATAAGCAGATTATCAAGTACGTCGTCTGCCTTAAACAACCCACCGTTATAGGCAAACACATCGAATGGTTTACCTTGATGTCCCGTGTCGAGATAGCCAAAATACTGCTTAATGCGGTCATACAGAGGCACGTAAGCATCAAGATCCTTAAGCTTCTGCCAATTCTCTATAATCTGTACCATAGAGTTTGGCTGCAATAGTCCACAGTCCTCAGCAAAGAAAATAAAGAGCAAGCGGTCTAGCAGCTTCTGAGTCTTCTTGAACAACAGCAATTGCCATTCTTTCTCATCAAGGCCTTCGCCAGCAGGATTGTTAGCTATGATGTCAGCGAATAGCACTCGCTTGAACTCTGAATAGTCGCGATAGAGCGCCTTGGTTATCTGGTCTTCACTAGATACTGATTCTTGCTTCATCTTTATGGCTACCCCAGCATCAACCTGAGCCCAAGCCAAACATAGATACAACTCACGGAAGTCGCTCTCGGTCAAGTGGAACAAATGCCACTCTTGATAATCTACGGCGTTATCAATGTAAAGACGTAGCTTTTCGAAATTAGAAATAATAACAAGCCGAGTATCGCGATGCTGACTTTTATATCCAAAAGCCTGAGCTTCAATGCGTGAAAGGTCGGTTGTTTTATGGTCTTTCAACTCAATAACACCAATCACCTTACCATCTTTCTGTATCGCTCCATCAGCTTTCTTCGAGTTTGTTTCGTTCTTCTTTTCAGTGATCAAATTATAGTTTGGCGAAGGATTGAGCGTATAGCCCAATACCTTCACAAACAATTCGCGTAGGAAACCTTCTTGGAATTGTTCCTCCTTCGACTGTTGAATGTTTGCTTGTATCTGGGCATCAAGAAAATAAGCTTGAAAGCGCTTCCAAGCCTCACTGACCACTATATCATCTATTAGTCCCAAGTATTTCTTGGTAATAGTCTTTTGAAATAGCATAGTAATATTCGGTTTGTAGCATAATCACTGACTTATCGGGATTTAATGATGGGCTAAAACGAAAGCGGCCTCAGGATATAGAAAAGGCGTGAACCGCCTTATCTACACCATGAGGCCCTAGGATTGCCCATTCATACCAGATAAGTCATGTCCACACCCTAAGGTGCAGAACTAGTGACTATTGACGGTATGAATAATCATCGAAATTTCCTAGGTTTCATGATGTACCGAATAATCAGCTAATGCTGTTATTGTTTTTCCTCAAAAATCGTACCGCCACCCTGCACTCAGGGAATCAAGCCATGATAGGCAAGCATCGTTTTAACGATGTATCGGCAATACTTATGTGCAAAGATACATATAAAATTTCAAACAGAAACATTTCTTCGTAATATTATATTTCTTTTTTATAGAAGTTTCTTTTCTGCAAATAAAAAACCAGCACCTCGTATCAAGGTACTGGTTGTTATAGTGGAGAAAATAATGATTATTCTTTTATTGTTTCGTTTTGGCGATTGTCTTGATAGCGGGCCAGCAATTCACGTTCTTGTTGCTGAGCCTTTTCCAGGAACTCGCGATAGGTATCGCTTTCTGGGTGGAAAGGACGATGACCTAAGGCCTCTTTGATGGGTTTCCACTCACGGAGAAACTGCTTGGCGCTGTCGCTGAACAGCGTTTCTACCAGCTTCTCCCAGATATATTCCACGGCCTGCGCCGATGGATGAATCATATCGGGCTGATAGAAACGGTAGTCGCGCAACTCGTCGAGGACAATCTCGTAGGCGGGGAAATAGAAGGCGACACCGGGATTGCGAGCCACCAACTCGTGGACCGCCAACAACAATGTGGCCTTAGACAACTGGCTCTCGTGGAAGCCGTACTTCTGATAACGGATAGGACTGACGGTGAGAACAACCTGAACGTCTGAACGTCTGGCGGAAAGTTCATCGACCACCTGTTGCAAGGCATCAACGCACTGCTGCACAGACAGTTCCTCTTCCTGGAAAAGACGCTGCGGACGCTTCTGACAGTTATCAACAATCTCGCCCGTTTCCTTCAGGCGATAGACGTGGTTGGTGCCCAACGTAAGAAACGCCACACGCGGTTTGGCGTCGGTGCGCATGACGGTGTGAAGCACCGATACGGGGTTGTACATCACACCGTAGGGATTGACAACGACCGGAAAGCGCTCCTCCTTGAAACGACTGCCGATGCTGTCAGCAAAGCAAGAGCCCACGAAGAGAATCTCTTCGAGGGGCTCAATGCTGAATGGATAGCTGGGAATATGAACCTTGGTTCTGAATTCCATATTTATTTTTGTTTCTTACGATAGGTAAAGAACAACAGTACCAGAACCAGAAGGACAAGGATGACCAGTGAGGTGTAGGCAATGACTTCGGTGGTGGTGATGCTCTGCGGGAAGAAGCTGAGCACAACCTCGTGCTCGCCACCCTCGATACGCAGGGCACGCAGTACATAGTTGACGCGTCCCAGTTCTACGGGCTGACCATCGACGGTAGCCTCCCAACCGGGATAGTAGATTTCAGAGAACACCAATACCCCACCCTTGCTACTCTTCACCTGATACTTCAGCTGATTGGGCTCGTAAGACGTCATCTTCACCACGGCAGCCGTGTCGAGCGCAGAGGCCTGACCGAGCACGTCGGCAAACTGTTTGTCGGCAACGGCCTCGTGACGGAGGTTGATGGTGCGCAGCGCGTTGATCTCGGCAGTGGCATTATCCACATAGCTCAGCTTATCAACAAACCATGCGTTGCCCTGTGCATAGGGATTAGGACGGTAGAAGTTCTGCTGTGCCAAGAGGAAATACTTTGTGTTCAGCATGTTGAGCACAGGCCACAGACTGTCGCCTGGAGCCTCCTGCAACTCGCCATTGTACTGCTGGAGCGCAGCAAATACCTGATTGTGCTCACGACTGATGTAGTAGTCGATGAGGTCCTGATAGCGGCGCAACTTGGCGGCATGATAGCCACCAATGCTCTTATGATAGTAGGACGTCTCGTTCTCGTTGAACAGGTTGCCAGCCAGGTTCAGCACACGATAGTCGAGCGACGGGTCGCTGAGGATTTGACGGTCGGCATCGGTCATGGGGCGCACATAGCGCTGCTCCACCTTCTTGATGAACTGATGTTCGTCGTTAGGATTCAGATAGCGGCGGTTCACCTGCCACAGATCGACCAGACAGAGCACCAACAGGACAGCCACTACGGGCAGCGCCTTCAGCTTCTTAGCACGATAGAGCAACAGCATCAGCGTGCCAACGACAATGATGAAGAACGAGCGCCAACAGTCGGCAGTGAAAATAGACTGACGCGCATGGCTCAGCGCGGTGAGCAGCGACTGCGCATCGGCAGGAGCTGGCAGAATGCGGCTGGCCACGGTGACCTCAGCATTTGAGTAGAAGTCGAAGAACAGCGTAGGCATCAGCGCAAAGAGCAGCGACATGCCGCCCGTTGCTGCAAAGGCGCCATAGAGGTAGTAGATCTTCTTTCCGGCAAGCACCTCGGGCTTCTCGATGACTTCCTTGAGGGCCAGCATGGCCAGCAGAGGAATGGTGAACTCGGCAATGACGAGGATAGACTCTACGGCACGGAACTTGGCATACATCGGCACATAGTCGATGAAGAGGTCGGTGAGGCCCATGAAGTTCTTACCCCAGGCCAGCATGATGCTCAGGATGGTGGCTGCCAGCAGTGCCCACTTCATGGGGCCCTTGACAATGAAGAGGCCGAGCACGAAGAGCATCAGCACGAAGGCGCCCACATAGACAGGGCCCATGGTGCCGTGAGCACCGGGCTCCAGGTTCTCTTCCCAGTACTGGGTGAAGTAGATGGGCTGTCCGCCAGTGGCATCCTTGAAGTAGCCATTGGGATTAGCCAGTTCGCCAACCACCGCCAGGGCTGGTGCTTTCTGTCCACCGCCCAGTTCGACCTGTTCATTCTCCAGGATAGTCTTAGCACCCTCGTCCTCCCAGATAACGTGGGTAGAGGTGCCGCCCTTCACATTGGGCACGAGCAGACTCCAGGTCTCGCCGATGCCATAGCTATAGTCGGTGATGTAGGAACGCTCCAATCCGCCGGCGGTCTGATTGCCGGCATCGCTCTTTACCAGTTCGCTACCGCCACGCATGGTCTCCTGCGAATACTGCCAAGTGTGATACAGATTAGATATGTTGGCCAAGATGCCGAGCAGTCCGCCCACGGCAACCATTGCCGTAGCCTTGCAGAAATGAGCCATCTGCTTTTTGCGCACGGCGTCAACGAGATAGGCAATGAGCATAAACAGGATGACAAACAAGTAATAATAGGTCATCTGTACGTGGTTGGCCTGCACCTCGAGGGCCGCAAAGATGCCCGTGACAACGGCACCCAACAGATATTTCCCCCTGTAGGCCAGCACGATACCACCAATCATAGGTGGCAGGTAGGCCAGCGCCATCACCTTCCAGATATGGCCGGCAGCAATGATAATGAGGAAATAGGTGCTGAAGGCCCACAGGATGGAACCCAGCGCAGCCAGCTGCTGACGGAAGTCGAAGGCACGCAACAGGATGTAGAAGCCCAGCAGATAGGCAAACAGATACCACACGTTGAGCGGCAGCCACAGGTGATAGGCATCGGCCACCTTGCTGATGACCTTGTCGCTATTGTACGATGGCGACAACTGATAGGTGGGCATGCCCGAGAACAAAGCGTTGGTCCAACGCGTACGGTCGCCCGTGCGCTCCATGTAATCAGCCTGTTCCTGGCCTGCACCTACGCCAGCAGAGATATCTCCCTGGTTCAGCACACGACCCTCGAAGTCGGCTGGATAGAAATAGGCAAATGCCAACACCACAAAAAACAACACTGCCACTGCATCCAGCAGCCATGGTTTCAACGATTTCATAATCTTGCAAGTTATTATTTATTTGGCCGCAAAATTACAAAATAAATTCGTACTTACCACGTGAATTTAAAATATTTCCACTATCTTTGTCGTCAAAATACAACAGAAAGAATGAAAATAGGAATTATTGTCGCTATGGACAAAGAGTTGCAACAACTGCAACAGGTTTTCAAGAACAGCGACGTCAGAGTAGAGAAATGCGGTATCGGCAAGGTGAATGCCGCACTGGGCGCCCAGCGCATGATCAACGAGTTTCACCCCGACATCATCATCAGCAGCGGATGCGCCGGTGGCAATGGGGATGATATCAACGTGCAAGACATCGTGGTGAGTTCCGAACTGTGCTATCACGATGTGTACTGTGGAACGGCCATCGACGACAACACCGTTTACGGACAGGTGCAGGGTCTGCCCGCCCGCTATCAGACAGACCCCGAATTGCTGCGCAAGGCCCTCAGTCTGAAGACCGAAGGCATCACGATTCACGGGGGTCTCATCGTGACCGGCGACTGGTTTGTGGACTCTAAAGAGAAGGCTCGCGAGATTGTGGGTCACTTCCCCGAGGCGAAAGCCATCGACATGGAGTCGTGTGCCATCGCACAGACGTGTTATATAAATAAAGTGAAGTTTATCTCGTTCCGTGTGGTCAGCGACATCCCCCTGCGCGACACCGATGCCTCGCAGTATCATGACTTCTGGAACACAGTGGCAGAGCATTCTTTCCAAACAACCCGTGCTTTCGTAGAAAGCCTGTAAATGCCCATTAACTTAAGAGGCAAAGGGGTCTGAACAAGCGCAGACTCCATAAACAAGTCAAACTACATAGGGGAACTGAAAACGCTTGTTCAGACCCCCACCCCCCCTAACTTAGGGGGCATTAAAGAAATGGAAGTTATAACGAGTTTTACAATAGACCATACCCACCTGAAGCCGGGCATCTATGTATCGAGAGAGGACAAAGGATTTACGACCTTCGACCTGCGCATCACCGAACCCAACCAGGAGCCAGCTGTGGCGCCTGCTGCGATGCACAGCCTGGAACACCTGATGGCGACATGGTTTCGCAACAGCGAGGCAAAAGACGACGTCGTGTATGTTGGTCCGATGGGCTGCCTGACGGGCATGTATATCATCATGACCGGAACCTATACGGTGGAGGACATGCGCCAACTGACCATCGAATGCTTGGAGTGGATACTGACACAGAAAGAGGTGCCCGCCACCCGTCCGGAGGCTTGCGGCAACTATCTGTTGCACGACCTGCCCATGTGTCACTGGGAGAGTCGCCGATACCTGGACCGTTTGAAGAACGATTTCCACTGTGAATACACTAAACTGGAAATCAAACTGAAAGACGGGCGCATCTTTGCCGACGCATAATAGCACAACAATATATTGACAAGAGACATACTTAAACCATCAGTAAGTATGTCTCTTTTTTCTTATTCTTAATAAGAATATCAAAAATATTGGGGGGAGGTAAAAATTTAAGTAATATATTTGCACATCAAGACAAAATACGTTACTTTTGTACCGACTTTAACCATATAACTACATGAAAAAAAATATCGCAATGGTTGTCATGGCCGCAAGCCTGATGGTAGGCTGTGCACCAAAGATAACGACCGAAATGACTACACAGGCGCTGGAACCGAAAGCAACCAGCCAAGTGATGATACTGGGCCATAGGGACACAATACCCAACGAAGCGCGCAGCATTGGACAACTAAAAATCAAGAGCCGACACTCTTCGCTGCAAAAAAGCTACACCCGAATACTGAACTTGGCTGTGAAAGAGACGGCACAACAGGGAGGTAACATCCTGGTGGTGGACCATAGCGACATGGAGAAGAACACGTTGAAAGGTACGATGGCCTACTACGACGGCGAAACAAACAGCGCCCTGACGATATCACCTAAACGTATCAAGAACCTGTTGGCCATGGGCATACAGCAGAACCAGTCACCCATACAGGCCATGAGCAAAGAACAAGAGCAGATGGTGAAGCAGCGTCAGGAGGAGGCCGCACAGCAGGAAATGAGCAAATATAGCACATTGGCTGAGGTAGGAGATAAAGAAGAACAGCAAGATACCACTATAGAAGAGAGCTCTTTTGAAGATGCAAGCAGCTATTTCAGCATCGAGAAAGAGAAAGAATCACGAAAAGGCGTCATTAAGATTAGTGGTGGGCCGATGTGGACTCTATCGAAAATGTACCTCTCGAACGACGGTAGAGACTACATCTCTAACGCCAGAGGTACTGCTTTCGACCTGTCTATCCACAGCATAGGAGACCTTTGGGGCTATGGCTTTGACCTGTATGGCAGCCAGACAAACCTTTCAATAGGCAACTACTTCAACACGTCGAAAGTGAGTTATAATTTCTTCTATGCCGGTCCTAATCTGGTTATGGGCGGCACGTTCGCACAACACTTCTATGCAGACCTTTCCGTGGGCATTGGCATGGGGTATTATCACGACAGTGGTTCCGACGAAGTGGGATTTGGCATGAGGGAATCGGTGGGACTCGGTGTGATGCTGAACAACCACTTTAGCGTTGGCATTGATGCAGCTATACAGATGGCCACATTCAAACGACCAGAAGGATTCAACCAACCTGAGGACGAAGCTTATGGCTTTAAATGTGCAACAGTGATGCTGACACTACGCACACACTTGTAAGACTACAACAATAAACCAAAAACACACTGACAATGAGAAAAAACAACGCGAGATGGATACTAAGCATAGCCATGCTATTAGTATCACTGACAACCACCGCACAGAAGAAGTTCTGCATGACCTATGAAGATTTCATGGACAACAAATGGGAAGAACTGGACTCTATACACATCAAGACCCACAGTAAGTCGCATCAGATGTGGTGGGGTGGCAGTGACTTTGCCTTCACCACGGGCAACAAGTCTATTGACAAACTACTGAAAAAAGAAGCCTTTGCCATCGCTATCGACAATACACTCTACGTGAACTGTCGCGACCTGCGGTTCGAGGGAACACCCTTTGGCAATGGTTATGTGAAGGCCAGACGCATTGGCAAGCACAGTCTGCTGATCGTAAACAAAATAATCGGAAAGAAAATAGCCCAGTCAGAATTCGTATCTGCCTATATGTTTGGCGCCATTGGCGGAGCCATCAGTGCCAGCAACCACATGAAACGTCAGGTATGTTACCTCATCTCGCACGGTAGCAATGAAAAGGGCGTCATCGATCTGCGACTGATAAACGACAGACTAATGGAAAAGATGTTGAAAAAGGACACCGATCTTTGCAACAAATACTACTCGGAAGAAAAGGACAACAAACGAATGCTGGCCAGCCATATCATCCCCATTCTGGAGCAAGCCGGCCTGTTCGACCAGAAACACGATAGTCAGGAATAAGACTGTAGCAAAAAGGTCAGACTATCAGAATAAAAGAAGTGGCACAAAGGAATGGATCCTCTGTGCCACTTTTTTATGTATGCCATCCGAACGATGGAGAGCAGTATTACTGCTTGTTAGCCTTGACCTTCGGTCGAGCCTGCTTGCGTTCGGTAATCGATGCAAGCATCATTACGCTCACTGTTTCGCAGCCTTTTTACGCTGGTCGTGATCGAGGATAGCCTTGCGGATACGCATAGACTTAGGTGTCACCTCCACCAGCTCGTCTTCCTTAATATACTCCAGACATTCCTCTAGCGACATGATAACCTTTGGAATGATGCGAGCTTTATCATCGGTACCAGATGCACGCACGTTGGTCAACTGCTTAGCCTTGCAGACATTCACCACCAGGTCGTTGTCGTGAACATGCTCACCGACAACCTCACCCATGTAAACGTCCTCACCTGGATCGATGAAGAACTTACCACGGTCCTGCAGCTTATCAATGGCATAAGCAAAAGAGTTACCTGTTTCCAAGGCAATCATTGAACCATTGACACGACGTTCTATCTCACCCTTGTATGGCTGATACTCCTTGAAACGGTGTGCCATGATAGCCTCACCCTGAGAAGCAGTCAGAACATTAGTACGCAGACCGATGATACCACGTGAGGGGATGTCGAACTCGATGTTGGTGCGCTCGCCCTGACTCTCCATAGAAGTCATCTCGCCCTTGCGGCGTGTCACCATATCAATCATCTTAGAGGCGAACTCCTCGGGTACGTTGATGGTGAGTTCCTCAACAGGCTCGTGCTTCACACCGTTAATCTCTTTGTAGATAACCTGTGGCTGGCCAACCTGAAGCTCGTAGCCCTCGCGACGCATGGTCTCGATGAGCACAGAGAGGTGCAGCACACCACGACCAGAAACCACCCACTTATCGGTATAATCCTCGAAAGGTTTTACACGAAGGGCAAGGTTCTTCTCCAGCTCTTTCTCCAGACGGTCGTTGATATGGCGTGAAGTAACAAACTTACCTTCCTTACCAAAGAAAGGTGAGTCGTTGATCATAAAGAGCATAGACATGGTAGGCTCGTCGATAGCGATTGGTGGCAGTGGCTCTGGGTTCTCCATGTCACAGATGGTGTCGCCAATCTCGAACTTTTCAAGACCGATGACGGCACAGATGTCGCCACACTCCACTTCGTCGATGCGCTGATGTCCCATACCATCGAAAGTGTGGAGCTCCTTGATGCGGGTCTTCTCCATCGAACCGTCACGATGGGCAATGGTGACCTGCATGCCGTCCTTCAGGGTGCCACGATGCACGCGACCCACAGCAATACGACCCGTATAGCTGCTATAGTCCAATGAGGTGATCAGCATCTGAGGTGTGCCCTCCAACTTTTTAGGAGCGGGAATCACCTCAATAATCTTATCGAGCAGATAATGAATGTCGGTTGTTGGCTTGTTGTAGTCCTCGCTCATCCAGCCATTCTTGGCCGAGCCATAGACCACGGGGAAGTCCAGCTGGTCTTCGGTAGCATTCAGAGAGAACATGAGATCAAACACCATCTCATAGACTTCCTCTGGACGACAGTTAGGTTTGTCCACCTTGTTGACAACAACAATAGGCTTCAAGCCAATCTCGAGTGCTTTCTGCAGCACAAAACGAGTCTGAGGCATGGGGCCCTCGAATGCGTCGACAAGCAACAGACATCCATCGGCCATATTCAAAACACGCTCCACTTCACCACCGAAGTCGGAGTGTCCCGGAGTATCAATGATATTGATTTTTGTTCCTTTCCAATTGATGGAAACATTCTTCGAAAGAATAGTGATGCCTCGTTCGCGCTCCAAGTCGTTTGCATCCAGTACTTGGTTCGACAGGTTCTGTCCCTCGCGGAAAAGATTGCCTGCGAGCATCATCTTGTCCACCAGCGTTGTTTTGCCGTGGTCAACGTGTGCGATAATCGCAATGTTTCTGATATCCTGCATAATTATTTTACGTAAAATCGGGTGCAAAGTTACAAAAAATGATAGTTTTAAGCAAATTTTTCACTTTTCACTTTTCACTTTTCACTTTTTTTTGTACCTTTGCACCCGCTTTTCGGAAAGTCCGAAGCATTCGACGACGTTTTGCACTCTGTGATTAAGGCGTCATGACGTCGGAAGAATGTATGAGCAAAAACAGTAATTAATCACATTTCAATTATGTATCTCGATCAAGCTAAGAAGCAAGAGATTTTCGGCCAGTATGGCAAGTCAACAACAGACACCGGTTCTGCAGAGAGCCAGATTGCTCTGTTCACCTATCGTATCAAGCACCTGACAGAGCACCTGAAGGCTAACCACAAGGACTTCGGTACCGCTCGTTCACTGACAAAGATGGTAGGTCGTCGCCGTAAGTTGCTGAAGTATCTCTACGATAACGACATCAACCGCTATCGTGCTATTGTGAAGGCTCTCGGTCTGCGTAAGTAATCGGCAGCACTTCGCGAAGCGGAATCATGACAAACTCCCTCTCCTGCATCAGCGGGTGAGGGATTTTTAATGCCGGTTCGTCAATGGTCAGGTCGTCGAAAAGCAGGATATCAATGTCGATAGGACGGTCCTGATACTGGCATTCCTCATAAGAAGTACGAATGGTGGCATGAGCTGCCGTCTTGCCCAACAGCTTTTCAATGTGCTGCGTCTGCTTCAGCACCTCGAAAGGAGAAAGGGCTGTTTCCACACGAATAGCCGTATTTACAAAACCATGGGCCGACTGAAATCCCCATGGTTCGGAATAGAAAAAGGCTGATTGGCACGCAATATGTCCAATCAGCCTTTCTATATGCTCATAGGCCTGAAGAATATTCTCCTCACGCTGTCCGAGGTTTGAGCCCAGGCCTAGATATACATTATGCAGTTTAATCATCCAGTATCAACATGGCATCGCCATAGCAGCCGAACTGATAGTCGTTCTTCAATGCCTTCTTATAGCCTTCCATCACGAGGTCGTAACCACCAAAGGCTGTGGCAGCCATCAGCATGGTTGACTCGGGATGATAGAAATTGGTAATCATTGCATTAGCCAGGCCATACTCGTAGGGAGGGAAGATAAACTTGTTGGTCCATCCCTCGAACTCTTTCAGCATGCCATCGGTGCCAACTGCCGACTCGGTGGCACGTGCTGTGCTGATGCCCACGGCACATACGCGGTGACCCTCTGCCTTGGTCTTGTTCACAATGTCGCAAGCCTCAGCACTGATAATCATCTGCTCAGAGTTCATCTTATGCTTGGTCAGGTCTTCCACCTCAATAGGATCGAAAGAGCCCAGGCCGCAGTGCACGGTGATGTAAGCAAAGTTAAAACCACGAATCTCCATCATCTTCATCAGCTCGCGACTGAAGTGAAGACCTGTAGCTGGAGCCGTCACAGCACCTTCATGACGTGCATAGATGGTCTGGAACTGTTCCATATCATCAGGTTCTGCCGGACGACGGTCAACGATATAGCGTGGCAATGGTGCCTCGCCAAGCGAGAACAGCTCGCGCTTGAACTCATCGTGAGGACAGTCATATAGGAATCGCAGCGTACGTCCACGACTCGTGGTATTGTCGATGACCTCGGCCACCATAGGACCTTCACCATCGAAGAACAACTTGTTGCCTATTCTTATCTTACGTGCGGGCTCTACCAGCACATCCCAAAGACGCAGTTCCTCGTTGAGCTCACGCAACAAGAACACCTCAATCTTAGCATCGGTCTTTTCCTTAGTACCATAGAGACGAGCGGGGAACACCTGTGTATCGTTAAAGATAAACGTATCACCCTCTTCGAAGTAGTCCACGATATTGCGGAAGGTCATCAGTTCTTCGGTATCGTTGCCCTCGGCATCCTTCTTGAACATATCGATCTTCTCGCTCTTACGGTGTATCACCATCAGTTTACACTGGTCACGGTTATAAACGCGATCAATCGTACCATCCTCATTCTCGAATGCGCGATGAGGGGGATAGAGAGCTACCTGGCTCTCTGGTAGTTTGAATTTGAATTGTGATAACTTCATTATGGTGTATGTTAATTGTTTGCTGTTTATTTACTTTTCAAATCTTCTATATCTTGCTGCTCCAGCCACTCGTTGAACTCGTCAAGCTTGACGCAGTCTTCAATACGTACATCGCCTAAACGGGTGCGGCAGAGGGCTGTGAGGAAAGCACCGCTATTGAGTGCCTTACCGATGTCGCGTGCCAGCGAGCGGATGTAGGTTCCCTTGCCACAAGCCACGCGGATGCTCATCTGCATGGTGTCGGGATTAAAGTCGGTCAGCTCTATCTCATCAATCCTCACGGGCTTCGCCTTCAGCTCCACCTCGTCGCCTTTGCGGGCCAGATGATAGGCACGGTGTCCATCGACCATCACGGCAGAATAGACAGGAGGCACCTGCATAATGTCGCCCTCGAACTGTTTCAGCACCTGGAGTATCAACTCGCGGGTGATGTGCTTGGTGGGATAGGTCATATCTACCGTATGTTCACGATCGAACGATGGTGTCGTAGCTCCCAGTTGCAGTGTGGCTGTATATTCCTTGCTCTGCAGTTGCAGACTCTCTATCTTCTTTGTTGCCTTGCCCGTGCACAGTATCAACACGCCCGTTGCCAGCGGGTCAAGTGTTCCGGCATGACCGGTTTTCAGGCGCTTCACGCCCAACTTCTTCGACAGGCGGGTGCGCACAAAAGCCAATGCGCCGAACGACGACATGCGATAAGGCTTGTTGACAAAAACAAAAGCTCCTTCGTGGAAGTTCATATCAGTCAACCATTGCTAGTGAATGACCTGTCAACAGCATCACGATGATAATGCTGCCAACGATGATACGATACACTCCGAAAGCCTTAAAGCCATATTTCGACAGGAAGTTCACGAACCACTTCATGGCAAGCAGCGCCACTACAAAGGCTACCACGCATCCCAAGAGCAGCATGGTGATGTTGTGTGTTGTGGCCCATGCCGTGTCTTCCTTAAACAAATCGAGCAAATCCAACAAGGTGGCGCCTGCCATTGTAGGTACGGCCAGGAAGAACGAGAACTCGGCAGCACGCTTGCGGGTCAGTCCCTGTGTCATACCGCCCACGATGGTTGCCATAGAGCGCGACACGCCTGGAATCACCGAGATACACTGGTAAAGACCAATATTGAACGCACGCTTCTCTGTCACCTTATTCTCGTCGGTACCCTTGTTGAAGAGCTTGTCGCAGAACAACATGAAAATGCCTCCGACAACCAGCATGACGGCTACCACCTCGACGCTGTCGAGCAACCAGTCAAGCACTCCCGACTTCTTAGCCAACAAGCCGATAACGACTGCAGGCAGCACACCGACAACCAGCAACCAGTAGAAATTGAAGCGATGCTTCAGCTTCTGCAAGCAGCTACTTCCGGCAGGCGCAGGACTGTTGTCAAACTGGAAGAACTGTTTCCAATAGAGGCATACCACCGACAGGATAGCACCAAACTGGATGATGAATGTGAAGGCATGCACAAAGGCCTTATCGCTTTCACTCAGCGATGCAGGGTCTAGTCCCAGCAGGTTCTGCGTGATGATCATATGACCCGTAGATGATACGGGCAGGAACTCCGTGAGTCCCTCGACAATAGCTATGATGATGGTCTCAATCCAGGTCATTCGGCCTCCTCCTTATCTTCCTTCGACTTATAGACAACGGCATATATCATCGACACGAAGCCCAGCAGACAAACCACTGGAGCCACCTTGACACGACGAGCGCTGAAGATATTAGGATTGAAGGCGTCCGCCGTAGAACTGTCGCCACCCATCAGAATAAATCCTATGATGACAATGAGCATGCCCACTGCCAGCAGGATGTAGTTCATCTTTCCAAATGCAAAATCTCTCTTATTCATGAAATGATAACTCTATATTTCTATTAACTTAAATCTTATAAACCTCATTGGCCGTCATGCGCAGGAACTTGTTGACCGACAACAGTGTGCAGAACAACATAATCAGGAAACCGGCCAAGAACACAGCGCAGCCCGTGATGACCATCTCGCGCCACGTCAGGATGTCGGTAATACCAGGCTCGTAGCGGAACAGACCATAGACCACACCGCCAAGTACCAGACAGGCAATAAAGGCCGACAACACACCGATGCACAGTGAGTTGCGAAGGAATGGCCTACGAATGAAGCCCCACGAAGCACCCACCAGCTTCATCGTGTGAATCAAGAAACGACTGGAATAGACGCCCAACCTCACACTGCTACTAATCAGTGAGTAGCTGACGAAGATGAGCAATAGCGACAAGACAAGAAGAACAACACTGACGCGCTGCACGTTGCGATTCACATCGTCTATCTGGTTCTCCATATAGGCCACATCCGTCACCTTTTCGTTGGTCATCAGATGGTCGGATATCTTTCGCATGGAATCAGTGTCCACATAGTCGGCATTCATCTGCACCTCCAGTTCGGCCTCAAAGGGGTTCACACCCGTAAACTCCTTAGGATCGGCACCCATCACCTCGGTCATGGTCTTCAGCGCATGCTCCTTGCTGATATAGGTCACATGCTTGGCATAAGGCTGCGCCAAAATCATGTTTCCCAGTTCCACACCCTCGCTGACAGACACCGTATCGCCCAGCATCACGTTCATCGTTACGTTTTCACGCACAAAAGTAGAAAGGTTTCGTGCTGTCAAGACAGACATGACCACCAAACCCAACATTACCAACACCATAGTAGTGCTGATGCATAGTGTTACGACCTGCAAGCCATAACGGCGGCGGGTCTTCTTTTTTCTATTCTTCATTCGCTTTAAGGCGTAATACACCAAATTGTCTGCAAAGTTACGTCTTTTTTGGTAGTTTTATACCACAAACACGTTAAAAGGAGTTAAAGAGCCCCTTACTTTTTATCATAGCTGACAGAAAAAACTTACTTTTGCCGCCATTATGAGTACGATTATTTATCCTTCTCCGATTTTCGGTCCCATCCACAGTCGTCGTTTGGGTACATCGCTGGGTATCAACCTACTGCCAGCCGATGGCAAGGTGTGCACCTTCGACTGCATCTACTGTGAGTGTGGCTTCAATGCCGACCACCGTCCTCATCTGCCCATGCCTCATCGTCAACAGGTGGCAGAGGCTCTTGAGGCCAAGCTGCAAGACATGCAGCAGAACGGCCCTACCCCCGATGTGCTGACCTTTGCTGGCAATGGTGAGCCCACGGCCAACCCCGAGTTTCCTGAGATTATAGACGACACGCTGCGCCTGCGCGACAAATACTTCCCTCAAGCGAAGGTATCTGTGCTGAGCAATTCGACCATGATTCACCGTCAGGCCGTTCACGATGCGTTGATGCGTGTGGACAACAATATCATGAAACTGGACACTGTTGACCCTATATATATAAATAAGGTAGATCGACCCACGGGCCACTACGACGTGCAGCAGATTATAGAAGACCTGAAGCGCTTCAACGGGCACGTCATCATCCAGACCATGTTCATGCATGGCGACCACAGCGACAACACCTCAGAGGAATATGTGGGTCCGTGGCTGGAGGCAGTCAAGGCCATTGCCCCTCGCCAGGTGATGATTTACACCATCGACCGCGAGACGCCCGACAAGCTTCTGCAGAAAGCTACACACGAAGAACTGGATGCCATCCGCGATCGCGTCATCGCTGCCGGAATTCCTTGTCAAGCATCCTATTAAACAAGACAAATAGTTTGGCGGCACCAAACCCATCGTTTAGTGCCGCCAAAGCGATACTTTAGTGCCGCCAAACAGCAGGTTTAGCGGCACTATTCTTTTTGTTTCTATTTTTCCACGAAACCATCCATGATAGCTGTGGGTGCACCTTTACTGCTGAAGGCACCCAACTTATAGGCACTGGGCAGGCACTGTGGCTCCCAGTAGAAGATGCCACGGCAGCGCCCGTTGCACTCATTGCGTGCTTCGCGAATGATGCGCCTGAGCTGTTCCCTACCCTTCTCCATCACTTCCGGATGCTGTTCATCGACCAGGAAACCGGTCTCGACGATCATCACGTCGCGATTGAATTTCTCTGTGACCCTGCGGATGTTGGCCATACAGTCCATGATGCACTGCTCCTCGGTGGGCTCACGCTTAGCTTCCAACGCCCAGTAGGGATAGAGCGACATGCCAATCATGTCGAACTTACCACCGTATTTCAGCACGATGCCCAGGTTCTCGTCGTAGAGCTTAGGATCAAAACCATTATCCAGATGCACAATGACGATGGTCTCTGGCGACACTTTCTTCACGGCATCATAGCCAGCACGGATAAAGCCGGCGTAGTGACGCGGATGCTTCTTGATGTGACCCATGTCCCACAGCATGCCGTTGCTGGTCTCGTTGCCCACCTGCACCCAACGCGGTGTGACGCCATGCGACTTCAGCAACTGGATGACGTCGGTGGTATGCTGGGCCAGCGCCCGGCGCATCTTGCGATAGCCATAGAACTTCCACGCAGCGGGAATGGGCTGTTTGCCGGGATCTGCCCACCAGTCGCTATAGTGGAAACAGAGCATCACATCCATGCCCAGCGCCTTAGCGCGCAGTGCCTTCTGCAGCACGTCCTCGCGTCCGCACCATCCGTCTTTGGGGTTCACCCACACACGCAGTCGCACGGCACGCATCTGGTAGTCGGTCTTCAGCAGTTCCATGAGGTCGCGCTGGCGGCCCTGGTTGTCGTAGAATTTCTGTCCATTCTTTTCCTGTGCGGTCAGCCAACCGATGTCAGCACCCTTCACAAAGTCGCCTTGAGCCTGTGCACTGCCAAAGGGCAGGAACAAGAACAGCAAGAGAATTAGAAGTTCCATTTCACACCTAATGTTGGGTTCACGAAGAACGACTTGTCGTTATACAAGTTGTAAACGAAGTTATCGCTAATCTCCACCTCGGTACCAACGCTCAGATGATCGTTCACGTTGTACCACAACTGAGGCTCGGTCAGCACAACCAGCTGTCCATGGCCGTTGGCCTTCTCGCCACGCCAGAAGTCGATGAAGCCAGCGAAGCGCCATTTGTCGGCAAAGTTCAGTCCCCAAACGCCAGTCAACTGCAGCGAGTGGTAAGCGTTGGTATAATTATAACTCTTGAAGTAGCGCTTGTACATCAGCTGCACCGAGTAAGTCTTCGAGAAGTCAGCGTTATGTCCGTTCCAGGCACCACCCAACAGAGCCGACTGCTGGAAACTGCCTCCCTTGTTGAGTCCGCCATCATACTCCACGTGGGCAGCAAAACCCTTACTACCAATATTGAATTCACGCGAGATCTCGGCATAGGCAGCCTCTGTGAACTTACGACTGAAGTCGATATCAACGAAGTAGAACCACGAACCCCACTGGTCAGCCTTAAACTGCTCCAAGGTCATTGTCACCTTCTGTCGACCAGCCTCCTCGTTAGAGTAGATATTACGACCGAAATCATAATGCAACTGTACATTCTGTGCACTCACGCACGTAGCGAGCATCATCAGCGCGCTCAAAATTGTTTTTCTCATTTAGTTTAATTGTTTAACAGGGAATGTAAAATAAGTATCTGGGAATGGCTCATCCTTCAGTGTGAAGTGCCACCATTCGGAGTCAAGTGGTTTGAAGCCATGACGCATCATAGCCTGGCGGAGTATCATGCGGTTGGCAAACTGCTGTTCGGTGATAGAGCGCCCAGTGGGGCTCTTGCTGTTATCACCGGTATATTCGCCCGTCTCAGGATTACCACAGAAGTCTGGGTGACTTTCCGGTCCGAACCAGTCGAACGTTCCGCCCATATCAAGTTCCTTTTCCGTTTTCATATCAAAGAGTGTCAGGTCCACCGTGCTACCACGGGTGTGACCACTACGCTCGTAGATATATTCCTGTTCGAACAGCACACTCTTGTCCAGGTCTGGATAGAAGTACTGTTTCATCAGCGTATCGGCCACGTTTGTTGCCCAGCGTACAAAGTGGTCCACGCCTTTCTGCGGACGATAGGCATCATAAATCTTCAGTCTGTAGCCCAGCACCATCACGTCGTCGCTCACGGCGCGCAGACTGTCGGCAGCCACCTTGGTCATCAGGGCTGTGGGCTGCTCATAGCCGTCGATGCGAGTGCCCACGAAGTTGTACGTACCATAGTAGCGTATCTCCAGAATAGCATCGGGCACCACGTCCGTCAGGTTTGCAAACTGGCTACTGTCGTCGGTGGGCAGCAGCCTGCTTTCATCGTTATTATTGCAGGCTGTCACGGCACAGATGCCGAGCCAAAGCGCTGCCAGTCGGATGTAATAAATAGGTCTCATAGTAAACGATTTTACTGATTTCAAGTGCAAAGGTAGTAAATAAATGCTAATGTTCTATACAAAAGCCGCAAAAAAAGGTGCTCATTGAGCGAGCACCTTTATTCCATCTTTTATCACCAGAGCCGAACTTTTATCCTTGGCTTTCATGCCAGAGAGCGTGTAAGCCCGACTAGTCTGCTTTCCCATTTCGCTATGCCGTATGCCTGTTTCAACGGGCAGTGGCTTATAGCTAAGCGAGAAATTATCAAAGCAGCACCAGCTATCGTCCTGATGTCCGCTGGTCTTCAGTCCGATGCGCAACGAAGCTTTCGTAGTCTGCGTGTATTCCATCTCGTTCAGATAATGTCCTTCGGCAAATCGCATCTCGGCAGCATACATACTGTTGGGATAACCATTCAGGTTGTCCACCCTGCCATACTGTTCTGCCTCTGGCCATTCCTCCGAGTACAGCGATTTCACCTTTTGCGTTTGGTTGTTCACATAGAAATAGGCCTGCACATCTTCCGTTCCAGCCTTATACTTCCCGTCGCCTTCATTCTTTTCCACACGGTAGAGGGCGTTGCACCTCACGGTATAGATGCCTGGCTTCATACCAGAGAGCATCTGATACATATCGAAATCTTTGTTGAACTCCTCGCCACAGCCCGAACGGTAGGTAGGGTTACCCATCCAACCGCTGGTCGATGAAAAGTCATAGTTAGTAACGAGCAATGTCATGTCGAGCGACTCGCCATCTTTGGGCTGAGCATCCAACGCCTTCAGATAGTTTTTTACAGCGGTCTTCAACGAGTTCAGTGCGCTATTAACAGCATCTTGTGTTTCTGCCTGCGCAAGTTTCGTCTCGGCAGAAGTCATCGAAGTGTTCAGGGTGCTCAGCGCTGTAGATTCAATACTGACTGCCGCATTCTTCTCGGCAGCGCCTTTCCACAATTGAAACTCTTCGCAGAGGGGAACCACTGCAACCACCGACTTCAGCATATTGTCAACGTCAGTCAGCACGCGGGGCTTCTCATCTGCCGTCAGCTCGTTGGAAGTTGCCCTGTCCACCAGTCCATTCACCTTTTGCATGAAAGCTGCAGGCAGACTACTCTCGTCGGCCAGCGACTTCAACCGTGAGGCTGCCTCATCCAAGCTACGGTCCACGACTGTTGTCTCGCCCATCTTCTCCACTGTCATGCGGTCAATATTAGGCATCCAGGCATCCTCGTTGTACAGCTGGATACTGTTTGAGCCGGCCATCAAACTGACGGTCATCTCATACTCTCTGAAATCACCCCATCCCGGCGTTTGTGCCTCAATTGCACCGGCAATGTTACCATTCACCTCGACCGTAAACGAGCGCTTGTCTTGTGTAGCGACACGGAAGTGAACCACATAGTCGCCGGCCTCAGCCACATAGACATCCTTCCACTCCAGATAGTTGCTGCGGCGACCGCCCAGCCAACCGGCAAAGGCTCGTCCGCTGGCGCCATCGCCCGTCTGATAGTTGGCGGTGCCCAGCGCCTCGTTGTTCGACACCTCCTGATAATCGCCAAGAAAGGCCGTCTCTGCCTCATACAAATAACGCATCAAGCGCTGCTCGGCAGTCAAGGTATAGATACGGGTACCATGGGCTGGTACAAGCACTGAGAGCGCTTTCTCCATTGTTCCCAAATCCTGATGTTCAAACACATCGCGCACGGCCACCTTGCCCCCAAGGTCCAGTTCGCCGAAGCTGACGCTCATCTGCACGGGCTTGTCAGACGGATTATAGAGAGCCACGGCACGTGTCGTTCCGTGGAGCGTCAGGATGTCCTTAGCCAAGACATAGGTATCGCCTGTATGCTGCACAACGTAGGCCTGCAAGCACAGCGGATCCTGGTTCAAGGCAATCAGCTCTTGGTTCTTCAACAACTCCAGCGCACGCTCGTTGATGGTTGCCATGTTACAACCGATCAGCAGCGGACTGGCCATGATGCACCACATGCCGAAATGTGTCTTGTCCTCCTCTGCCGTCATCGATCGACCCACCTCCAGCATGTCCATATCGTTATAGCAGCCATCATAGCAGTAAGCCGACATGTAGAGGTTCTCGTTCAAAATGCCTTTCACCGACTCCCATCCGTCGTAGATGTCGCCAGTGGTGCGCCACGACGTTGACACATCATGACACCACGTGCCCGGATAGGCCCATCGGCACAGGTTATAGCGCACGTCACGCCCCGTATTGACGATGGCGTCGTGAATGCGGCTGTACTGTTTCTGCTCATTGAGTCCCAGGTGGATGCCGCCACAATAGTCCACTTTGATAAAGTCAAACTCACACTCTTTGAAGTAGTAGTCGCAGTCTATCTGCTCGTAACCATAAAGTCCCACATTGGTGTTCTTCACATCGCCATTACTGATGCTGCCGCAAGTGCAGTCTCCGGCATCACTGTAGATGCCAGCCTTCAGGCCTTTCGAGTGGATATAGTCACTCACCACCTTCAGTCCGTTGGGGAAACGCTCGGGATGGATGCACACCTTTCCATCGGGCGTACGACCATACTGGAAGCCATCGTCAATGTTGATGTACTCATAGCCCACATCCTTCAGTCCCTGGCTGACCATAGCGTCGGCCTGACCTTTGATGATGTCCTCGGAAATGTGAACAGAAAACGTGTTCCATGAACTCCAGCCCATCGTAGGTCCTTTCTCGTTTTTCGGAGCCACTGCTCCACCTCTTGCCTGGGCACACATCACAGTTGCCACAGCAAGCGTTGTCAAAAAGAATTTTCTCATTATTACTATTGTTTAGGTTGATGAAACTAAGATCTCATTACTTTGGTTTTCAGCTTTTTGCAAAGCAAAGTTACATTAAAAATCCTTTAATCAGCCCTTCAACGAAAAAAAATGTGTAACTTTGCTCCCGATTTACGTAAATTAAACATTATTGCACAATTATTATGACTAAAATAAAGACTATCGGTATCCTGACTTCTGGTGGCGATGCTCCCGGAATGAACGCTGCTATTCGTGCCGTAACACGTGCCGGCATCTACAATGGCTTCAACATCAAAGGTATCTATCGCGGCTACGACGGCCTGATCAAGGGCGACGTCAAGTTGTTCACCACCGAAGACGTGAGTGGTATCATCAACCGTGGCGGCACCATCCTGAAGACGGCCCGCTCAAAGGAGTTTATGACACCCGAAGGACAACAGCAGGCCTACGAGACTTGTAAGAAGGAAGAGATTGATGCACTGGTGGTGATTGGTGGCAACGGCTCGCTGACGGGTGCGCGCAACTTCGGCATGGAGTACGACTTCCCCGTGATTGGTCTGCCTGGCACCATCGACAACGACCTCTATGGCACCGACTCTACCATTGGCTACGACACCACCATGAACACCATCATGGAGTGTGTGGACCGCATCCGCGACACGGCCAACTCGCACGAGCGCATCTTCTTTGTCGAGGTGATGGGACGCGACGCTGGCTTCCTGGCACAGAACTCTGCCATTGCCAGCGGTGCCGAGGCTGCCATCATCCCTGAGGACGTAACCGATGTGGACCAGTTATCACAGTTCATGGGACGAGGTATTCGCAAGTCGAAGAAGTCATGCATCGTCATTGTCTCCGAAAGTCCAAAATGCGGTGCCCTATATTATGCCGACCGCGTGAAGAAAGAGTTCCCAGAATTCGACGTCCGCGTATCTATCCTTGGTCACCTGCAGCGCGGTGGTACACCTTCTGCCCACGACCGCATCCTGGCTTCGCGCACAGGCGTTGGCGCCATTGAGGCTATCAAGCAGGGACAGCGCAACGTGATGGTGGGCATTCGTAACAATGAAATTGTATATGTGCCATTCTCTGAGTGTATCCGCACAGACAAGCCTTTCAATAAGAAGCTTATCAAGGTGCTCGACGAGCTAAGCATCTAATCACTAAGGAGAGAGAGTACGTTATGGAATATATGTCTCAAGAGGGCTACGACAAGCTCGTAGCCGAACTCCGCCACCTGGAGAACGTGGAGCTGCCGCAAGTGCGAGACGCTATCGCCGAGGCGCGCGACAAAGGCGACCTAAGCGAGAACTTCGAATACCATGCTGCCAAACGCGAACAGGGCCGACTGCTCAGTCAGATTCGCTTCCGCCAGCGGGTGCTCGAGAATGCACGCGTCATTGATAAGGCGGTGCTGAACAACGATGGCATCGGGCTGCTGAACAAGGTGGAGATGACCAACCTGGCCAACAATGCCCGCATGACCTACACCATTGCCAGCCCGCACGAGGCCAACCTGCGCGAAGGTAAGATTTCTATCAAGTCGCCCATAGCACAGGCTTTGCTCAACAAGAAGGTGGGCGACATCGTCGAAGTGCGTGTGCCGGCAGGCATACAGCGGCTTCGCATAGAGAGTATCAGTCTTTAACTTCATTATTTCACCTTAGCCATGATAAAAAGACTTCTGCTACCAACCGTCATCGTGGTGCTGGGACTCGCATCCTGCACCAAAGACAAGCATTCTACATGTATGCTGGAGGAAGGCATACCGCATCATGCCGACTCCGTCATCCAAACTGTCGGCGACACGCGCAACGTGCCACTGATCTTGTCAACCATCGACAGTCTGGAACAGGAAGGAGAGTTATCAAAGGTCAGGGTCATCTTCTACAAGACCGTTGCTTATAATCTCAGAGAAGAGTATCGCACATCGTTTGTACTCTACGAACAGCTAGACAACATCAACGTGAAGAAGCTGACGGACCTGTGCGACGTGGAGTGCTATGTCTATTCCTACAACAACTACGTACGTCTGCTCTGCGAGATGAAGCGCTACGACGAGGCTCTCAACGTGGCATTCACCGTAGATAAGAAGCTGAAGGCGGCTGGTCATAACTCTTTCATCGACCACCACGACATTGCTCAGATCATTGGCAACTGTCAGCTGAACCTGGGACAGACACAAAAGGCGGCCGCCAGCTATCAACGGGCACTGCAAGGAATACACAACCGACTGAGTATTCACAGCGACCCGCTGGACTACCGCGAGTGCCAGAAAACGATGAATGCCATTGCTCGCATCTATATCGAGAAAGCGCTCTACAACGAGGCTGCACCATGGATTCAGCGACAAGACTCGCTCTATCTCCTGGCCGACAAGCATCCTCATAGGGATAGCGTCTTTCAAGACGAGATGAAAGCGGAAATCTGCTATTGCAAGGCATTGCTGGCTCATGCACAAGGCCGTAACGACGAAGCTGAAAAGGCCTACAACGACTACCTGTCAACGCAGACTTCTAAGGTGACAGGCAACATCATCAACAACAACGAATACTTGTTGCAGACGCAACGCTACAGCGAGGCGGCCGACAACTATCGTCTGCTGGATCAATATATGCTCGAGGGCAATCTGGAAAACGACCTCGAGAATATTGGTCGCTACTACATCCCGAAATATCAAGCTAACATGCTGGCCGGCAGGACCGACTCGGCCCTGAACATTGCCAACCGAGTGGCACAGATCTACGACTCGGCACTCAACCAGCAGAAACTGAGTCTGGCTGCCGAGGTGGCTGCCGTCTATGACATTCAGGGCAAGGAGCGCCAGATTGCCGAACAGCGGTCAAAGCTCTACCAGATGCGACTGGTGGCCATCGCCGTCTGTCTGTTTTTGATTGTCATCTCCTTTGGCGTCATCATCATCAACCACCGCAACCACCTGAAGAAGCTGAAACAAGAGCATCGGAAACTGGAGGATGCCTACGACAAGCTGGACACCACCAACCACCAGCTCATTGAAGCCAACAAGCGTGCTGAGGAGTCATCGAGAATGAAGACCAACTTCATTCAGCAGATATCACACGAGATACGCACCCCACTCAACATCCTGACGGGCTTCACCCAGGTGCTGGCTAGTCCAAACATCGAACTGAGCGGCGAGAACCTGCAAGAAGCCAAAAAGAAGATTGAAGAAAACAGCAAGCGCATCACCGACCTCATAGACAAGATGCTGGACCTCAGCGACGCCAGCAGCGAGATAGGCAACTGTTGCGAAGACGACGTGATGCCCATTGATATAGCAACGCAGGCCGTGGAGAAATGTGGCATCAAAGAGGCCACACACCTCAACTTCAACATCCAATTGTCGCAACAGGCAGAGGTGCAGCACATCACAACCAACAAGGAATATGCAGTCAAAGCACTAACCCTCATCCTTGACAATGCACGCAAGTTCACTCGCCCGGCCGAAGCCACAGGCATGTCGGTAGGCAAGCTCAAACAGCGTGTCACGCTGCAGATAGAAGTGGTCAACCAACAGATCTGCTTCATCGTAGAAGACACCGGCATTGGCGTGCCACCAGAAGAGGCCACCCACATCTTCAAAGAGTTCGTACAGCTCAACGAATACTACGATGGCACCGGCATCGGTCTTTCTATTGCCCGCTCGCTGGCCAGAAGCATGCATGGCGACGTGATGCTAGACACCACCTATACCGGTGGCGCAAGATTTGTGCTCACGCTCCCCGTAAACCAATGACCTATTCTGTCATTGGGCCACTATTACCACCCAATAGCGCCACTATCAAACACCCATAGCGCCACTTTTGCACTGCAAGAGTGGCGCTTTTGATTTCATTCTAGAGTCTAGAAAGCACCATTCTAGAGTCTAGAAACATCAATTCCAGAGTCTAGAAACATCAATTCTAAAGTCTAGAAACAACGATTCTAGAGTCTAGAATCAACTCAATAGTGCCACTATTGCATCTCAAAACTGCCACTATTGCATCTCAAAACTGCCACTATTGCATTGTCAAAGCGGCCCTATTGTCAACCGAAACCGCCCAAACCACAATAGCATTCCGCCGAGGTTTGTGCCATATTTTGTTAAATATAGCTGCAATTATATGGTAAACGAGGATTTGTGAGTAACTTTGCACAAATATTATCACTTGAACAAATTGTAATGTTGAAATAATGACAAAGTTAATAGCAATACCTACACGCGACGGCATGGTTGACGACCATTTCGGACACTGCGCTTATTATAGCATAGTAACACTCGACGAACAAAACCAGGTAGTAAAACAAGAGCGACTAAACTCGCCTGAAGGATGTGGCTGCAAGTCGAACATAGCATCAGTTATGCAAGAGATGGGCATCACCCTGATGCTGGCTGGCAACATGGGGATGGGAGCCTACAACAAACTGTCTGCTCACGGCATCACTGTGGTTAGGGGATGTCATGGAACAATTGAGGATGTGCTCCAGGCTTATCTGAATGGTGAACTGAAAGACTCTCTTGAAGCCTGCAATCATCACGACTGCAACAACCACGAAGAGAAGCCAGTGTATGTGATGCCGACATTAGGCAAGTGATTTGCATCGAAGCATGGAATGGACGGTATTATCAGATAACAGGACCATCAATCCAGCTTTTGAAACAGAGCATGGTCTTTCTATCCTTCTCGAAACGGAGAAGCACTGCATCCTGCTCGATACAGGAGCCAGCGACATACTGATCCGCAATGCAGAGCGATTAGGGAAAGACCTCAGCAGTGTTGACTATGTATTTATCTCACACGGACATAGCGACCATGCAGGAGGACTGAAGCATTTCATGGACATCAGCAAGAAGGCAAAGGTCATTGTCTCTCCCGATGCCATCAGCGGCATGTTTTATTCTAAACGCCGCTATCTGCACTCGATTACCACCGAATGGCCGGAATTCCCGCAAGAGCGGTTGCTGCAGATTAATCATAGTGGTAGCATAGGCGACGACATCTATGTCATAGCACACATACCCCACCTTCATCCGATGCCAGAAGGCAATCAGCATCTTTTCGTTCAAGACAAGCAGGGGCTGTACGTTCATGATGATTTCCGCCACGAGCTGGCTTTGTACACAAAAGGTTTGTTGTTTACGGGATGTGCTCACAGCGGGTTGGAAAACATCCTTGCAGCATGTCCGTTGCCGGTAAAGATGGTTGTCGGAGGATTTCATCTGCTCGACAATCATGAGGACGAAGTCAAACTCACAGCACTTTCCAGCAGGTTGACGGAAGCCTATCCTCAGACACATTTCTACACCAGTCACTGCACAGGTGATGCAGCGTTTGCCATTCTGCAAGACGTGATGGGAAACAAAATACATCCATTTTCTTGCGGAACACAAAATGTAACACGTTTCTGTTAGTCGTATTTGACCACCACTTGACTTCTGCAGTAGTCTTCTTACGTGGGTACAAAGTTATATAGTTTGCGGAGAGAGAGGGATTCGCGCTCGACCCGAAGGGGCGCTTGCGGAGAGAAACGGAGCAAGAACTCCCGACCGGGGGTGAGATAATTGATTACCATCTTGAAGATAATATCCTCACCATCAACCAAAATACGGCATGGTGCGAACAGGAAGGATTTCGGGAGTGTATTGAAAAGAAATACCCATCCATCAAAGTTTACTATCAAGAGCAAGAACCTGGATGTGACGTATTCTATACAAATGATTCCAGCGGTACGTATTTCCCTGACCGCTATTCTCTTGACTCCTATGATGATTGGTACTATTGGGGAAAAATCGAAGATGCAGCCAAATTTGTATCAGGAATTGTCGGGCATGAGGTGGAGCTAACAGTAAAAGCTATCGACGAAACACTGGAGGATTATATGGAAGAGCATGAGGATGAAGACATATTCTATTCCTTCCATGAGTTCACAATTGTAGAAGACTAATTTCAATAGAAGAGGTATATACTAAAAACGGTGTTATATCTCTTCTTTTTTCTTTGTGTGCCCAAAATTACATTTTTTCTGCATTTTTTATACATGATGAATCTAAATTCAAAATAAATTCGTACCTTTACCCCCGCAAACTGAAAGCCCCCGTTGTAAGGGAGGTGAGGGATGCATATATATGATTGGTGTTACGACGCTGATTTGACACGCCAAACTCGCAACTTGGACGGTCTTGGCCATTAAGGTCTGGATCTCTAGTCAAAAAGCAATAGTGACATCACTCTGGGTATGAATATAGGTGTTTCATCGTTATGTTTAATGATGTTATAGACACTTATCATATTCGGTGTGGGTGTTCGCATTGCTTATCCTGACTAGAGAGGTAATGCGAGACCTGGCGTGTGGGATAAGTGAAGTTGAAGCCCACACTTTTTGTATATATCAAAATTCCTAAAGCTATTAACAGCCACGTTTGGGCTTGACACGGCAACATTTAAATGCGAGTATGAAGACAAAAGCTGTTGCATTGTTGTTGACGTTCTTCCTTGGATGTTGGGGCGTTCATTGGTTTTATTTAGGGAAAAGTACCAAAGGAGCTGTTTACCTCTGCATAGGAGCTCTTGGTTTATTCTTTGTCTTTCCATTGATTATTACAGGAATATTATCATTGATTGACTTTATTATTCTCATTTTCAAGAGCGAGGATGATTTTGATGAGGAATACAACTATGACTATATTCATGCAAACGAGTACCAACAACCACAGCAGCAGTTCTATCAGCAGCCACAACAACAGTATACAGCCCCCCAACAACCAACTCTGCAAGCACAGCCAAAGAACGACTTTAGTTCAAAAGCTGAAAAGTTGAAAGATTTGAAAGCCTTACTTGACGCTGGAGTTCTAACCCAGGAAGAATTTGAATCAGAAAAGAAAAAAATCCTCAATTCATAACTACTATGCCTAACAAGGATATCTCAAAAACGGGCTATGTACTACTGATCCTCGGTCTTTTGTCTTTGCCAATTGCTCATGTTATAGCGGCATATTGTGTCATTGACATTGCAAATGAAGCTATTATGCAGTGTACGATGGATCAAGGAGAACTTGTTGGGCATTATCTGAGTGAAAATTTAGGCGTATTTAGTTTTATTGGCGAAGCCATAGAAGAGCATTTGAATGAGAGCTATTCTGAAGAAGTAATGGCACATTTGGCTAAAGCGATTGACTACAGAAAATGGCCTCAGATTTTAATGTATGCTAGTCTAATAGCTATCTTTATTGACATATTTTGTTTGTATAATCGCAGTTCTGACAACAAGATATTCCTCATTTTCATGCGTTTGGCATTTACTGTTGCCGTTGGTTTTCTTGCTTATTCAGGTGTAATGATAATATATGGAGTTGCTGCAACAAGATTAGATGCCAAGACCTACGGGATATTATCATTAACAGGGGGTACAAGCGACGGTTACAGTGTTGGTGTAGCCTTGATGTCCGCGGCGTTTTATGTTGTTCCTTTACTATTGATTCACCTAATCCATTATAAATGTGCAAATCGCTATTTTGAGAATGAGGATGATTACCTTTACAATCAACCCGAATTAGCAACAGTAGAGCAAACTTCACAGTTGCCACATCATCTTCGATCCCCACAAATGCCAGTTGCCCCCCAAGCGTATATAAAGCCTTCGCTACCAGAAACAAATGCAATTGGAGCAACCATTGAGCAACTTGATGAACTTTTGCATGCAGGTATTCTCACAGAAGAAGAATATGATACAGAAGTCAAGAACATAATGCCCCAATCCGTCCGGACGAACAACGAAAACAAGGTGGTTATGCTTCGTAACTTGAAAACGTTGTATGATGCAGAGATTCTGACTTCAGAAGAGTACGACAAACAGAAACAAGATGTTCTCCTCTCTGAAACTATTCCAATGTGGATCCAAGGGAAAACAAAAGTGGAAATCCTAATTGAGCTAAAGGCCCTGCTGGATGAAGGTGTTTTAGAACAAAAAGAGTTCGATTATCAGAAAATAGATATTTTAAATAGTGATTAATATGGCTAATTCCTACAATTCACAGATTGAAAAGTTATTAGAACTTAAACAACTCTTTGAAGCAGGAGTCCTCACAAAAGAGGAAATGGAAGCCGAGAAGAAAAAAATTCTCGGAACAAATAGTGAGGCACCTAAAGAGAGCCAAGAAACTGATGTTCCATTGTCGCATACAACACAAAAGGAACAGATAGAGGCTTTTGAACAGTCAGAAAGTGAAGCTATAGAAACATCAGATGATTCTTTTTTTGAAAAGAATAAGAAATATATCTTTGGTGGTATTGCATTATTATTTGTTGTTGCAGGAATCTTTATCATACCAAAAATCATTTCACATTCAGAATCAGTGACTATTCCATCTTCTGACACGAAAGATGTTGTACAAAATATTATTCTCAAGGGAGTTATTGGAGATAATATAGGCTTCTCTATGCACCTTCAACGAATGGGAAGCAAAATAGAAGGTACTGAACACTATGAGAGTCAAAAGTCCGACGCATCCATTTCAATCAAAGGAACTATTGATGACAATGGAGTTATGATCCTTGATGAATATGATGGCGGTGTTAGGGCAGGCTCCTTTAATGGCAATCTAGGAGAAGTTTCCTATTCTGGCTCTTTCATTAATTCAAGGGGAAAAACTTTCCCATTCTCTGCTAATATTGTGACAGAATTCGAGTTGGCTAGAATTGAGAAAGAAGAAAAACAATTCGAGACAACTAAAATAGTATATAAAAAAAACACATCTAGTGCAAATGTTGAATTATCTGCCGATTATCCTATTAAAGGAGCTGATGCTTTATTGCAGAACACGAGGAAATATATAAAAGAGGTCATTGCGAATATGTTTCAAATTGAAGGATATGAATATAAAGGAAGTCTGAATGATGGGAATTCCGTTATTAATAGTTATGGAAAGGCAAAATTTGATGAATTGGATAGAGAATGGAAAGAACACGCTTATGAAGGGGCTTCTGCTTATGTATAGACCATCGAATTCACAAAAGATTTCGAAAATGAGAATTGTGTTTCTTTATGTGCTCACTCATACTATTTTCACGGTGGAGTTAGTAACGAATTTTGCGATGCCTCTACTTTTAGAAAAGTAGATGGGAAGCACATCAATATTATAAGGTCTAATAATGATAAAGGACTACATAAATTGATTATTAACGCAGTAAAGAATAAACTAGGAGAAGATTATGAAAGTGTCAACGAAGAATTTGAGTCATCTCCTGTGGCTGGTATAATTCATTTGGTAAAGGATGGAGTACAATTTGACTATCAGCATTACGAAATAGGCCCTGGTTCTTTAAGGCAAGTCAGCATAACAATTCCTTATGATAAGATAAAGCCGTATATGACCGAAGAGGCAAAAAACATTTTAAATGAATGAGCATATGAAGAAGTTGATTTTAATCCCCATTTTTCTTTGTTTTGTGTGTATGATTAACGCACAAATAGTAAAAATACAGCCAAAGTTTGAAGTTGGCGAAGAGAAATATTTCTTAGGAAGTACTAAATTAAAAGGAGGAGATACAGATTATACTTTATTATTTTTGCAGAGGATAAAAGTCTTAAGTGCAGATAAGAATGGATTTACGATGGAAGCAGAAATTATAAAAATTGATCTAGAATACGATCATAGAACTTATGAAACAGATTTAGTAGGGACAATCTTAAAGGCAAGAAAAAATAATATATACAAGTTCAAAACGAATGTAGATGGTGTAATCACAAGCCTACTAAATGCTGATGAAGTAATGAAAAAAGGGAAAGAAACTCTAGGAGATGAGTGGGATATTAGATTTTGGGTAGAATATCCTGATAAATTTCCCAATCTCACTGCGCAGCTGGCATTAGATAATATTGTTTTTTCTGGATTAACGGAAGAAGGGTTTATTAGTTGGATGAGCGGAGCGCCCTTTCCTTTTCATCTGAATGGTAAAGAATTTGGAAGCGAACGACATTATCATTATGAAGCAAAAGATGGTTTAAAGATGCTAAGGACTGTTGAATTACTCTCATTTGATGTTAATCATAATTTAA
This sequence comes from Xylanibacter brevis ATCC 19188, assembly GCF_000621725.1. Lineage (GTDB taxonomy): Bacteria > Bacteroidota > Bacteroidia > Bacteroidales > Bacteroidaceae > Prevotella > Prevotella brevis. Next base: position 204,438 of record NZ_JHXM01000007.1, on the reverse strand, counting down.
AAATAGGAATTAAAGATAAACTAGACATGACGCAAGAAGAGAGGAAACAATTCTTATTAAATCAGTTGAAGAAAGATTTCCCTAATCAAACAGACAAAATAAATATTGATGAATTATTTAATGAGTCAGGTTTGAAAAATTATAAAAAAGACCTGTCATTTGACTATGAATTGGATTCAAGTTTTTGGCCGACTAAATATGAAATTATTGATGCAGATGGTGACCTTTTGATAAGGTATAAATTCTGGATGTTGTCAGATGAACAAATACGCAATTTTTTAGGAAAATGAGAATAAACCACAAAAAAAGATAATAATACTCTTATTATGGCAAGGTCGAATATTGACAAGTTGATGGAGCTTAAACAGCTCTATGAACAAGGTGTTTTAACCAGGGAAGAGATGGAAGCCAATGGTTCAACCAAAGCGACTATCGAGACGGACGAGGAGAGGACGTACTTCCTGATTGATATTCCTTGCCATCCAGAATTTATGAAAGAAACGCTCTCGGTAGAACAAATTGGCGTAAAAGGTGGCGTAAAAGAACCGAATGTCACCAAAGATGTCACCAAAGATGTCACCAAAGATATCACCAAATAACTTACTGAAAGACAATCAGTTATATTAGAAATGATTACCGAAGATTCTTTTGTGACAATACCAGAGATGTCACTAAAGACTGGTGTTGCGACAAGGACTATTAAACGCGATATAGAGAACCTACAGTCAAGTGGTATCTTAACTCGTAAGGGTGGCCGCAAGGATGGTGAATGGATTGTGACGGAGTTGGGCATGGCTATGCTTGAAGCGTTGAAGAAGTAACATCTATCACAGTATCTGTGCGTTTGCCAACGACTTTGACACCTTTGAGACTACCGAAGACCGTTTGACCTTCCTGATTCATATCCCTATTCATGCTGGATGTGGCAATAAACCCGCTACGGAAAAAACTACGGTGATTACTACGGAGAAAAGTGCCATAGGTTCGGAGAAAAACGGTTCTGGTTCGGAGAAAAGTTCGGAGAAAAACCAAGCAATCATCTCTGCTATTAGGCTAAATCCCAAAGTCACTGCGGCTGAAATTGCCATGAAGCTTGGGGTGTCCTCGCGTGCAGTGGAAAAACGTATTAAGACTTTGCGCGAAAATGGTGTCATTCGCCGCATAGGAGGCGACAAGGGCGGCTATTGGGAAGTGATAGAGAATGGTATTGAACAATAGCAACATGCCGAAAGTGGCGTAAAATTGGCGTAAAAGGTGGCGTAAAAGAGCCGAATGTCACCAAAGATGTCACCAAAGAACTTACTGAAAGACAATCAGTTATATTAGAAATGATTACCGAAGATTCTTTTGTGACAATACCAGAAATGTCACTAAAGACTGGTGTTGCGACAAGGACTATTAAACGCGATATAGAGAACCTACAGTCAAGTGGTATCTTAACTCGTAAGGGTGGCCGCAAGGATGGTGAATGGATTGTGACGGAGTTGGGCATGGCTATGCTTGAAGCGTTGAAGAAGTAACATCTATCACAGTATCTGTGCGTTTGCCAACGACTTTGACACCTTTGAGACTACCGAAGACCGTTTGACCTTCCTGATTCATATCCCTATTCATGCTGGATGTGGCAATAAACCCGCTACGGAAAAAACTACGGTGATTACTACGGAGAAAAGTGCCATAGGTTCGGAGAAAAACGGTTCTGGTTCGGAGAAAAGTTCGGAGAAAACTACGGTGATTACTACGGAGAAAATTGTAAGATTAATGAAGGCTAACCCTTATATAACTAATAAGGAATTGGCTGAAGTATGTGGAATAACTGAGGATGGCGTCTATTGGAATACCAAAAAGTTGAAAAAGAATAATCGCATCCGTCGCATAGGAGGCGACAAGGACGGCTGTCAACACAGTTACATATCTATCTTGCGATGAACCAAGCCAACATGAATATCGTAAAAGCGAAGCAAGGTAGGAATATGCCAAGCATCAGATAGAAAATCCGAGCAGAGAACCAGATTCCTGCGTTCGACAGGGGTTCATCCAAATCACGATGGAACATAGAAAGTTTCTTCCGTTCCGTCTCCTCTGATTCCTCGAATACTTTCTTCAATTCTTCTTTGAACTCGGTGTATTCCTTATCCTGGCTATCAGTAAAGCCATTAAGCAGGGCCGCCATAAACTAATAAGGTGCTGGTAATAGATACTAAAAATGGGAACCCGTAAGGTTCCCATTTGTGCTATTTTGCGGAGAGAGAGGGATTCGTGCTCGACCCGAAGGGGCGCTTGCGGAGAGAAACGGAGCAAGAACTCCCGACCGGGGGTGAGATATCCCCTCTCAAAGCAAAAAGAGCAACCCTTTCGGATTGCTCTTTGCGGAGAGAGAGGGATTCGAACCCCCGGTGCCTCTCAGCACGGCGGTTTTCAAGACCGCTGTAATCGACCACTCTACCATCTCTCCAGTGCTCGAACTGCTTCAAAGCGGGTGCAAAGGTACGAGTATTTTTTCACTCCTGCAAATTTTTCAGCAACTTTTTTGCAATATCATGGTAAATTTGTATCTTTGCACCATGATTTATCCAAATAATTACGAGTATAAGATTGGTTTTGAAGATATTCGTTCTCTCTTGCGTGGACACTGTCTCAGCTCACTGGGACGCGAGAAAGTTGACGAGGTCCACTTCTCTGATTCTGCCAGCGAAGTGAACGAATGGCTGGAGCAGATTCGTGAGTTCCGCCGACTGCAAGAGACCACCGACGATTTCCCACTACAATATTTCTTTGACGTGCGCGAAGCCGTGGCACGCATCCGCATGGCTGGCACACACTTTGAAGAGCAGGAGCTCTTCGACCTGCGCCGCTCGCTGGAGACCATCAGCAAGATTGTGGCCTACCTGAACAAGGATGGCGAGGAGAAGGGCGAAACAACAATCTACCCCTACCCTGCCCTGCAACGACTGACCACCGACATCATGACGTTTCCAGCCATGATTCGTCGCATCGATTCTATCATTGACAAATACGGAAAGATCAAAGACGGTGCCACCATGACGCTGGCCAGCATTCGCCATGAGTTGGCCAAGACGGAAGGCAGCATCTCGCGTACATTATATAGTATATTACACAGTGCGCAGCGCGACGGACTGGTGGACAAAGATGCCGCACCAACCATACGCGACGGCCGACTGATGATTCCTATTGCGCCAGGGCTAAAGCGCAAGATCAGCGGTATTGTGCACGATGAGAGTGCCACCGGTAAGACCGTCTTTATAGAACCGACAGAGGTGGTTGAGGCCAACAACCGCGTCCGCGAACTGGAAGCCGAGGAACGTCGTGAGATTATCCGCATACTGACGGTATTCTCGGACGAGGTTCGTCCGCACGTAAAGGACATCCTGGACTCCTACCAGTTCTTAGCGCAGATAGACCTGATCAGGGCCAAGGCAGAACTGGCCAAAGCACAGAAAGCCTATGAGCCACACGTTGGCGACACGCCACATATCGACTGGATTCAAGCCGTACACCCACTGCTAGCCCACTCGCTGGAGAAGCAAAACAAGAAGGTGGTGCCACTGGACGTCACCCTACTGGGCAACAAGAAGGATGCCGAAGGAGCATCGATCCTCATCATCTCGGGTCCTAATGCTGGCGGTAAGTCGGTATGCCTGAAGACCGTTGGACTGCTGCAATACATGTTGCAGTGCGGTCTCAGTATTCCTTTGAGCGAGCGTTCGTCATGTGGCTTGTTCAGAAACATCATGATAGACATTGGAGATGAGCAGAGTATCGAGGACGACCTGTCAACCTACTCGAGCCATCTGATGAACATGAAACAGATGATTCGCAACTGCAACGAGCACACGCTGTTGCTGATCGACGAGTTTGGCGGTGGTACGGAGCCACTGATTGGCGGTGCCATAGCCGAAGCCGTGTTGCGACAGTTCTGGAAGAAGCACGCCTTTGCCATCATCACCACCCACTATCAGAACCTGAAGCACTTTGCCGACGACCATAAAGGTGTGGTGAACGGTGCCATGCTCTACGACCGTCATCAGATGAAAGCACTCTTCCAACTGAGCATCGGTCAGCCCGGCTCGTCGTTTGCCATTGAGATTGCCCGCAACACCGGACTGCCCGAGGAGGTCATCAACGATGCCTCAGAGATTGTGGGAACAGAATATATCCAGAGCGACAAGTACCTGCAGGACATCGTGCGCGACAAGCGCTACTGGGAAGGCAAGCGCCAGACCATCCACCAGCACGAGAAGCGCCTGGAGCAGAAGGGCGAGAAACTGGAGGCGAGCATCGAGGAGATTGAGCAGGAACGCAAACAGATTCTGCGCCGCGCCAAGGAACAAGCCGAAGAGCTGTTGGCACAAACCAACAAGAAGATTGAGAATGCCATCCGCGAGATACGCGAGCAACAAGCCGAGAAAGAGGCCACACGCCGTATTCGCGAAGAGCTGGAAACCTTCAAGCAGCAAGTCACCGACATTGACACACGTGCCAACGACGAGATGATAGAACGCAAGATGCGCCAGATACAAGAGCGCAAGAAGCGAAAAGAGGAAAAGAAAAAGAAGGCTGCCCTTTCTGACGCTACGCCAGAAAGCATCGCACAGTCGCTGAAACCCCAAGCAGCAGCACCATCGACTGCGTCTGCCCCCATCACGGTGGGCAGCGTGGTACGCATCAAAGGCCTCACCTCTTTGGGCGAGGTAGAAAAGATAGATGGCAAGATGGCCACCGTCATCTTTGGCGGCATGAAGACCAAGATGCGAACAGACCGACTGGAGACCGCCTCGGAGAAAGAAAAGGCTAAGGCCCATGCCGAGCAGGCTGCCAACAAGCACGAGGGACTGGCCATACAGACTTCGCGCATGACACGCAACACCATCGACGAGCGCAAGACCCAGTTCCGCCAGGATCTTGACGTGCGCGGCATGCGTGGCGACGAAGCCATCAATGCCGTCACCTACTTTATAGATGATGCCATCCTGATGGGCGTGTCGAGCGTACGCATTCTGCATGGTACAGGCAGTGGCATTCTGCGCCAACTCATCCGCCAATATCTGGCTACAGTTCCGAATATCAACCACTTCCGCGACGAACATGTACAGTTTGGCGGCGCCGGTATTACCGTGGTCGAACTGGATTAACGAATAATTGATGTAAGTCAATAAAACCTTTGTGCACGCACACAAAACTTTTCACTTTTGATTATTCTTCAAAAGAATATACCTAACTTTGCATCGCAATTCAGGATAACAGGCGTTCCCCGTGACGGGCATACGCACTGTACGCAAAAAAACGAGGGCCTTGGCAAAGCCCCATAAAATAGAGTATATGAAAAGATTTGTGAAGCTAGTAAGTCTGAGCTTATCGATTCTAACCCTGATGCCCCTTAGTGTTGGGGCAGCCACAAGAAACGAGAGCTCAGCCCCGTTTGACTGGACCCCCGTGATGGAGGCCATCATTCAGGTAGAGAGCGGAGGAAATCCACGCGCCGTGAGTGGGAACTCGGTAGGCGTCATGCAGATCACTCCTATATGCGTGAAGGAATGCAATAAGATTCTGAAGAAGCTAGGACGCGATTTGCGATACACGATGAACGACCGTTACGATGTCAAGAAGTCGAAAGAGATGTTCCTCCTGATTCAATCGTATCACAACAAGACGAACAACGTCGAAAAGGCTATACGTTCGTGGAATGGCGGACCCCGCTACAGCGTAAAGGCTACTAATCGCTACTATCAGAAAGTGATGCGTTGCATAAAGTAGGCATTCCCACAAGCGATGACCACAGGCCATCAATGGGAAACTCAAAATGCCCCGCAAACGTTCAAAAGAGAACATTTTGCAAACATGCTATAAACAAGTCCGATTGGCAGGATAAAACCTGACGATCGGATTTTTTTTTAAGAAAAATTTGTATAATCAAAATATTATAACTACCTTTGCACCAGATCTATAACTACATAACCACGGACTCCTCTTTTGATACGCGAAATAAAACGAAGCACCCATGTCCCAAAACATAGGCCATGCCGATGTCTTCCCGTTGGTGAAGAGCGCTTATCACAGGGGTCCAGCGAAAGAAATAAAGTATATGACAAGACTAATGAAGAAAATCTGTCTAAGCTTGTCGATTCTAACCCTGATGCCTCTCGGAGCTGAGGCAGTAACTAGAAGCGAAAGCTTAGCCCCGTTTGACTGGACCCCCGTGATGGAGGCCATCATTCAGGTAGAGAGCGGAGGAAATCCAAACGCCGTGAGTGGGAACTCGGTAGGCGCCATGCAGATCACGCCCATCTGTGTCAAGGAGTGCAACAAGATTCTTGAGAAGTTGGGCCGCAAACTGAGGTACTCGATGAACGACCGTTATGATGTCAGAAAGTCGAAAGAGATGTTCCTCCTGATTCAATCGTATCACAACAAGACGAACAACATCGAAAAGGCGATACGTTTGTGGAACGGCGGTCCCTGCTACAGCATAAGGGCCACCAACAGTTACTACAAGAAAGTGATACGTTGCATGAAGTAGGCTCGCCCGTCACATCCAGGTCAGAAGCACCAACGGGACACAAAGTAAGCCTCGCAAACGTTCAAACAAAGAACATTTTGCTAAAAGATGCTAGCATACAAGCCCGATGGTCAGACCAAAAACCTGACGATGGGGCTTTTTTCTTTACTAAATATTTGTTAAAAAGAAAAAAAGTATGTATCTTTGCAACAAGATATTAACTACACATAAGAAGGACCTAATGAATTATTCAGTATGATAATCGAAGAAAGAAACGTCGGAAGTGCTTCCTGTCATGACATGGAACAGCACAAGGCTACCATCAACTTCCACCTCAACACCACCTCGGCACGCAGTGCCAACGCTATTGCAGGTGATGTGCGCGAGGCCGGACGTCCGATGCGCGAAGGCAACCTACCCACGGGCGCCATCATCTACGATGACCTAGGACAACCCATGATGAAGCCAGGCACACTGAAAAGTACCGAAGCCTTCGGAAGATATGTCGATGAATATGGCATTGCCGAACTGACAATGACCATCACCGACCTGGACGTGACCCCCATACACAAGGCCTTCGACGAAGTATGCCGCTACGCTCAAAGCCGTGGCATCCGTATCACGGGCACTGAACTGGTGGGAGCCGTGAGCAAAAAGACCCTGATTGATGCCGGCAAACACTTCCTGGAGAAGCAGCATCGCTCGCTCGGCGTGCCTGAAGACGACATCATCAAGATCGCTATCAAGTCGATGGGACTCGACACAGTGAAGCCGTTCAACATGCGCAAACAGGTGATAGAATACCTGTTGGAGGACGAGAAGAGAGAAAAAGAAGAGGCGCCTCGCAAACTTGTGGACCTCAGCGTGAAAGCATTCACCGAAGACACCACACGCGAGAATCCCGCGCCCGGCGGAGGCACCATTGCCGCCTACATGGGAACACTGGCTGCCGCCCTAGGCACGATGGTTGCCAATCTCTCGTCGGCCAAGCTAGGATGGGAGGAACGATGGCAAGAATTCTCGGATTGGGCCGCCATGGGACAAGACCTGACAACAACGCTGCTCCACCTGACAGACGAAGATGCCATCGCCTACAACAGGCTGAGGACAGCCATTGGCATGCCCAACGTCAACGAACAGGAGAAGGCCCTGCGCACAGAAGCCATCCAGGAGGCCACCCTCTATGCCGCCCAAGTACCACTGCGCACGATGAAATCCGCTATGCAGGCATTCATTATCTGCAAGGCCATGGCCAAAGAGGGCAGTCCTGCCAATGCCAGCGATGCCGGTATAGGTGCACTGGCTGCTCGTGCGGCCGTCATCGGTGCCGGCCTGAAGGTGAAGCTTAACGCCAGACAACTGAAAGACCACACCAAAGCCAAGGAACTGATTTCAGAGGCACAGGATCTCATCAGCCGGTCCGACCTTCACGAGGCGGAAATCCTGGCTATCGTCAACGAGAAGTTGACATCGGGCTATCATTAAGCACGCCACCCCCTCTATCTGCAAAAACACCTAAGAATCATATCAGTAAGGTGCCGCTTTTCCACAAGAAAAGTGGCACTTTACGCATGGTAAAGTGCCACTTTCCTCATATCATAGTTCTTAAAACTTCTTCCAAAGGGGATCAGGCGGCAGCGGAGCCTCCAGGCAGATAGTCTGTTTAGACACAGGATGCACAAACTCCACCCGATGCGACTGCAGCGAAATGCTGCCGTCGGCATTGCTGCGCTTGGCGCCGTATTTCAGGTCACCCTTGATAGGACAGCCGATGGCCGACAGCTGACAGCGTATCTGATGATGGCGCCCCGTCATCAGTTGCACCTCCACCAGCGAGTAGTTATCGCCCCGACTCAGCACCCGATACTTCAACTGTGCTTTTTTAGACCGCGGCACCTCGCGCTGATAGGCATAACTCTTGTTCTGCTGTTCGTTGCGCGTCAGCCAGTGCGTCAACAAGTCCTCATCCTTTTCAGGACAGCCCTGCACCAGTGCCCAGTAAGTCTTGTGCACCTGTCCCTCGGCAAACATTTTGTTCAGACGCGTCAACGCCTTCGACGTGCGGGCAAAGACCACCAGTCCGCTCACAGGACGGTCTAACCTATGCACCACCCCCAGAAACACCTCGCCAGGCTTCTGGTATTTCTCTTTGATATAGTCTTTCACAATGTCAGAAAGAGGCCGGTCGCCAGTCTTGTCGCCCTGCACGATCTCTCCGCTCTGCTTGTTGACGATGATAATATGATTGTCCTCGTAAACTACGTCCATAGTCCTATTAATCAAAAAGCCCCTCCATGGTGGAGGGGTTGGGGTTGGGTTAATTTTTCAATTACATGTTCATACCACCGTCAACCTGGATAACCTGTCCGCTGATGTAGCTTGACATGTCGGAAGCCAGGAAGGTAGCGCAGTTAGCGATATCCTCGACGGTACCACCACGACGCAAAGGAATCTTGTTGCACCACTCCTTGCGAACCTCGTCGGGCAGAGCCTGAGTCATTGCGGTGTCGATGAAACCAGGAGCGATGGCGTTAGCACGGATACCCTTGGGGCCCATCTCCTGACCGATTGACTTAGCCAGTGCAATCAGACCAGCCTTAGAAGCGGCGTAGTTAGCCTGACCAGCATTACCATGCACACCTACTACTGATGCCATGTTGATGATAGAACCACCACGCTGACGCATCATCACGGGCACACAAGCGTGGATGAAGTTGAATGCCGACTTCAGGTTAACGGCAATCACAGCATCCCACTGCTGCTCGGTCATGCGAAGCATCAGTCCGTCCTTGGTGATACCAGCATTGTTCACCAGAATATCTATTGAACCAAATTCCTCCTTAACGGCTTTCACCACTTCCTCGGTCTGAGCGAAGTCGGCAGCATTAGAAGCATAGCTCTTTGCCTTTACGCCCAGAGCTGCAATCTCCTGCTCTGTCTCTTCGTTGACCTGCAGGTCGGTGAATGCAATGTTTGCGCCTTCAGCGGCGAACTTCAGTGCGATAGCTTTACCGATACCGCGTGCTGCACCAGTGATGAGTGCAGTCTTACCTTCTAACAATCCCATTTTTTGTTTTAATTATTAAAATTACTAAATCTTGTTTTTCTTTCCCAGTGCGCCATACACGAACTTGGCCACCTGAGGCTTCGTAGCCTCCTCGGTCATGCCTCGTGCCAGACGACCATATATATAAGGTACCTCCAGGCCCTTGATACAGTAGTGGGTAATGTCGGCCACCAGATCGACATTATCGATGTCGAACTCGCCGTCTTCCTTTCCTTCGGCAAACACCTTGCGGAACAGCTCCACCTCGGCATCGTCGAAATGGCGGCGCACCTTCTCCACCATCCATATATTGCGGAAGAACTCGGCACGCAAGTTACCGTTGCGCACCACCGTCTCACGAATCATGCTCAGATGGGTATAGATCAGTTCGATGACCTTCTCCTGCGGACTAATCTTGCGTGCAGCCACCTCATCGAGCTTATCGCTCAGTCGCTCCAGCTCTGTCTCGATGACAGCATAGTAGATATCCTCCTTCGACTTAAAATAGGTATAAAGCGTACGTCGCCCTTTACCAGAAGCCTGGGCGATATCGTTCATCGTCGTATTCTCAAGACCGTTCTTTGCAAACAGTTGTCTGGCGACATCAACCAATAGTTGTCGGGTTTTGGATATTGACATTGCACACTAATTTAGTATTGTGCAAAAGTACGGTTTTTATTTTAAACAGCCAAGCTTTTGGGTGGAAAAGATGCCAAAAATGAAAAAAGATGCAGAAAAATTTGGTCATCTCGAAAAATAGTCGTACCTTTGCAGCCGCAAATGAGGGACACCCCTCAGCAAAGCATAGAAATCACATCGCGGAGTGGAGCAGTTGGTAGCTCGCCAGGCTCATAACCTGGAGGTCGCATGTTCGAGTCCTGCCTCCGCAACTACAGAAGCCCGATTTAATCGGGCTTTTTTCGTATGCTACGGCAGACTCTCACATGCTCCCGGTCGCAGTTCTTCGCAGAGCGAAGCGTCCCAAAGGGCCGAGCGCGAGTCCTGCCTCCGCAACTACAGAAGCCCGATTTAATCGGGCTTTTTTCGTACCAGACCCCCTCCTAACCTCCCCAAAGGGGAGGAAATCTGAGCTACTAGCAATTAGGAGGGGCACTTTTCATCAGCAATATGAGGCGTTTTGATTTCTAATAGTGCCAGTATTGCGCTGCAATTCCTTTAGTTTTGATGCTGATCTAGAGTCTGGATTCGGGGATTCTAGAGTCTAGATGGGGCGGATCTAGAGTTTAGATTGAACGGTTCTAGAGTCTGGAATCATGAGATCTAGACTCTAGAATCGGAGCAAAAGGGGAAGTATGAGATGACAAGAGTGGCGAAACAAGGATGCTGCTTGGTAAGTATTGGGGAGCAAAACAGCAAGTATTGAGAGACAAAAATGGACATATACTTCCTATTACCTCAATAAAAAGGGTCTGTAATACTTGTGTATATCGAAAAAAACATTTACTTTTGCACTCGTTATAAATATGTATAATATGAGTAAAACGGTTAAACGGATAGGGATAGTGATCCTCATTCCGGTTTTATTGTTTCTTTTGCTCTTTATTTTGTTATATGTACCACCCGTACAAAACTGGATGGTACAGCAGGTGGCGCGTGTGGCTTCTGAGCAGACGGGCTACGATATTTCCGTGGAACATGTGGACCTGGACTTCCCGCTGGATCTGGGTGTGGATGGCGTGGTGGTGAAAAGCGAGACAGCCGACACCATAGCCGACATCAAGCGCGTGGTGATAGACGTCAGACTGTTGCCACTGCTGGTGGGCAACGTGGTGGTGGACGAGCTAAGCATCAGCGAGGCCAAGGTGAACACGCTGAGCCTGATACCCGACATCCAGGTTAAGGGCGCGATGGGCCGACTGCAACTGGAGCCCAGCAAGATACACCTACTGGCCGGCAAAGTGGACCTGAGCACCATCGCGCTGGACGATGCCAACGTGACGATACTGATGAGCGACACGGCTGCCGTAGATACCACAGAGTCTGAACCGCTGCTATGGCGCATCGGCATAGAGAAGCTGGCCGTGAGAAACACGCAGGTGGCTCTGCACATGCCTGGCGACTCGATGCTCGTGGGTGGCTATATCGGCGAGGCAAACATGCTGGATGGCGACATCGACCTGGGCAAAGAGGACTACAGAATAGGTCATTTCGACTGGAAAAACGGCCGGGCCTACTATGACCTGCCCTACGAACCGCGCCAGCAAAGGGGCATGGACTACAGTCATATAGCACTGACCGACATCAACGTGAGCATCGACTCGATTGCCTTCAAAAGCCCGCTGACCAAACTGATTGTCAGACAGGCGGCCCTGAAGGAGCAAGGCGGACTGGAAATCACCGAACTGCACGGCGCCGTCAGCGTGAGCGACACGAATGCGAAACTGGCTTCGCTAAGGCTCTGCACACCGCAGTCGGACATCAGCGGCAACGTGGATGTGGACTTCAACATAGCCGACTCTGTCAACCCCGGACAGATGCACATCGACATGCTGGCACATCTGGCCATGAAAGATATGCTGGTGTTTGCGCCCGACCTGGACGCCACGATGGTGCGCCACTGGCCTGCTATGCCCCTGACACTGAGAGGACGCATGGATGGCAACATGAAAGAGGCGGAGATACACGAGCTGGTGGCTGAGTTGCCAACGGCATTCCGCCTGGAAGCCAACGGAAAAGTGGGCAACCTGATGGACACCGACAAGCTGTTGGCACAGCTCGACCTGAGGGCCGAGACCTTCAACATGGGCTTCCTTACACCGATGTTCGGTCTGCCAAACAACATACGCATCCCAGGTGGACTGACACTGAACGGCGATGCCGACATCAACGGTCCGCAATACAATGCGCACCTGTTTGCACAGCAATGGCCGGGGGAACGCAGCATGATGGCCGACCTGCAGTTTAACCAGAATACTGAGGCTTATCAGGCCGACATTGACATACATCGACTGGACCTGCATGCCTTCTTGCCCAAAGACTCGCTCTACGACCTGAGTGCTATGTTCTTTGCCAAAGGACAGGGACTGGACTTCCAGAACCGCAAGTCGTGGATGGATGCCGAGGGCGAGATCAGCAAGTTGCAATACGGCAAGCTACACTTGGACAGCATCCTGCTGATGGGACACCTGAAGAACGGTCACGGTCAACTGGAGGTGAACGGCAGAAACCGCGTGTTCGATGGCGACATCTGTCTGGATGCACGCATCGGACAGAAAGAGGCTATCTCGCAACTGGGCGTTAGCACCCAACTGAACCTGCTGGACCTCTACGCGCTGGGCATCATGGAAGAGCCACTGCAGATAGGACTGGCGGGCAACTTCAACGTGAACAGTGACCTGAAGCAGAGTCATAAGCTGAGCGGACTGTTCAGCGATATCTACCTGCGCGACTCGGCCAACACGTTCCATCCGGAAAACCTGGGTGTGCTGATCAGCGCACAACCCGACACCACCTATGCCCGACTGCAGAACGGCAACCTCATCGTGAAGTTTGATGCCAGCGGCAACTACGAGAAGCTGATAGACAAGCTGACCATACTCGGCGACACCATCATGGAGCTGAACAATCGCAGGGCGATAGACCAGCAGGCCATCAAACGCCTGTTGCCCACGATGCGCCTGTACGTGAGCAGTGGCCGCGAGAATCCCTTCGCCGATATTCTGCGCGTGTCGCAAAACATTGATTTCAAAGACCTGGGCATCGACCTGACCACCTCTGCCGAGCATGGCATCAACGGACAGGCACATATCTACGGACTGAATGCCGACTCTACCCGCATAGACACCATCATGGTGACGCTGAAAGACAGCGACCACGGACTGACCTTCCAAAGCCGAGTGGCCAACAACCGCCGCAACCCGCAGTTTGTCTTCACCGCCACAGCCGACGGACTGCTGCAGGAGCACGGTCTGAGCCTGGGCGTGCGCTTTTACGACAGTAATGGCGACATGGGCCTGCGACTGGGCACGAAGGTAGAGATGGAGAGCGACGGTCTGCGCTTCACACTGATGCCTAGCCGCCCGACCATCGGCTACAAGGAGTTTGCACTGAACAAAGATAACTTCCTGTTCCTGCGCAACGACTTCAAGCTGCAGGCAAAGGTGGACCTGCTAGCCGACGACGGAACAGGTATCAAGGTCTATTCGGAGAGTCAGGACTCCACACTGCTGCAGGACCTGACCGTCAGTCTGCACCACATCAACCTGGCACAGCTCACGGCAGCCCTACCCTACGTACCACGCATCACCGGTCAGCTGGATGGCGACTATCACCTGATGATGGACCAGCAACGACAGATCTCTGTGGCCAGCGACATGCAGGTGAAACAGATGACCTACGAAGGAAGTCCGATGGGCACCATCGCCACGGAGTTTGTGTATCTGCAACGTGAGGACCAGACGCATGCCGTGGAAGGCACCATGATGCAGAACGGCCGAGAGGTGGCCCAGTTGAAGGGTAACTACCGCAACAAGAAGGAGACGGGTGGAAAAGAGCAGTTGGATGCCAACCTGTCGCTGATGCATGCGCCACTGTCGCTCATCAACGGATTCATACCCGACCAGCTGATTGGTCTGGAGGGATATGCCGAAGGAGATATCAGCGTGAACGGCTCACTGGATAAACTCGACATGGACGGTGAGGTGATGCTCGACTCGGCCTACCTGATCAGCATCCCCTACGGCATTCGTCTGCGATTCGACAACGACCCTGTGCTGATACAGGACTCGAAACTGCTGCTGGAGAACTTCACCATGTATGCCTACAACGACAACCCGCTGAACATCCAGGGTTTCATCGACTTTGGCGACATGGACAACATGAGCATGGATGTGCGCATGAGGGCCACAAACTATCAGCTTATCAACGCTAAACAGACCGCCAAGTCACTGGCTTTCGGCAAGGCTTTCGTGAACTTCTTTGCCGTGATGCGTGGTCCGATAGACCGTCTGAAGGTGCTGGGCAAGCTCGACGTGCTGGGCACCACAGACCTCACCTATTTATTATTAGACTCTCCACTATCCACAGACAACCAGTTGGACGAGCTGGTGAAGTTCACCGACTTCAGCGATTCCACGCAGATGGTCATTGAGCGTCCGGCTCCCGAGGGCATGGACATGGACCTGCGCATCAGCATTGACCCGGGTGCACACGTAAAGTGCGGCCTCAACGCAGACCTCAGCAACTATGTGGATCTGTTTGGCGGCGGCGACCTGCGCATGCGATTCAACAACACAGAGAGCCTGACGCTGAACGGCAGATACACACTGACTAGCGGCGAGATGAAATACTCGCTGCCAGTCATACCGCTGAAGACCTTCACCATACAAGACGGTAGCTACGTGGAATTCACCGGCGATGCCATGAACCCCACGCTGAACATCACAGCAACAGAGCGCAACCGTGCCAGTGTGGGCAGCGAGGGACAGGCGTCGAGAAGTGTGCTGTTCGACTGCGGCGTAGTGATCACACAGACACTGAACAACATGGGACTGCAATTCATCATCAACGCACCTGAAGACATGAGCATCTCCAGCGAACTGCAGGCCATGACGCCCGAACAGCGCGGCAAGCTGGCAGTCACCATGCTGACCACAGGCATGTATCTGGCCGACGGAAACACCAGCGGTTTCTCGATGAACTCGGCACTGAGCTCGTTCCTGGAAAGTGAGATCAACAACATCACGGGCAACGCCCTAAAGACCGTTGACCTGAGCGTTGGTCTGGACAACAGCACAGATGCCACGGGACAGATGCACACAGACTACTCGTTTAAGTTTGCAAAGCGATTCTGGAACAACCGTCTGAAAGTGCAGATTGGCGGAAAGGTTTCTTCGGGAAGCGAGGCACAGCAGAATGGCCAGAACCAGTCGTTCTTTGACAACGTGTCCATGGAATACCGACTGACGCCGACATCCAACCAGTATGTGAAGCTGTTCTACAATCAGAACATCTACGACTGGCTAGAGGGTTACACCGGTGAATATGGCGGTGGCTATATCTGGAAACGCAAACTGGACTCGCTGTTGCCACGCAAAGAGAGCAACGACAGCATCAAGACACCACAACCATATGAAAAGAAGAAATAACTATATAGCATGCTTACTGTTGATGGTGCTTGCCGGTGCTTGCTCCACCACGAAAATGGTACCTGAGGACGACAAACTGTTCACAGGACTCACAAAGATTGAATATAAGAACTATGTGGACGATGACTACTTCATCGAGACACAAGAGGAGATAGAAGCGGCCTTGGCCACAGCGCCTAACGGTGCGCTGTTTGGCTCGAGCTACTACCGCACGCCGTTCCCCTACAGACTGTGGATATACAACTACGCACATGGCTCTAGTGGAAAATTCAAACAGTGGCTGAACAAATCGTTTGGCAAGGCACCGGTATTGATGAGCCAGGTGAACCCGGCTCTGCGCGCCTCGGTGGCTCGTTCGGTGTTGAGAAAGAACGGCTTCATGCATGGCGACGTCTATTATCAGGAGGTGCCTCAGCGCAACAGGAAGAAGATGGAAATTGGCTACACCGTGGTGCTCGACACGCTCTACACGATAGACACGCTGCAATACGTCAACTTTCCGAAAGGAATGCAAGCACTTATCGACTCGACTAAAAGCGAGGCAAAGATTGTGAAGGGCTCGCCTTTCTCGGTGGCATCACTCGATGGCGAGAGAAGCAGACTGAGTCAGCTGTTTAGAAACAATGGCTACTATTACTACCAACCGGGATATGCCTCGTATCTGGCAGACACTTTTGACATCGCGAACCGTGCGAAGCTGCGTCTGCAGCTGGCCGACTCGCTGCCACAACAGGCCCTGCGCCCTTGGTATGTGGGTAATGTGAGGGTGAACCTTAAGAAATCTTTCCGCGAGGAGATGACAGACAGCATAGGACGTAGTTTTCTGAAGGTGTTTTGGGGCGGCGACAAGAAGCATGCACCCATCAGACCGCGCGTCATCTTCCGCGACATGAAACTGCGTTCGCGCAAGGCTTTCAGTTACGACGACTACATACAAACGGTGCAGAAGTTGAATGCCACAGGTGTTTTCTCGTCGGTGGATCTTCAGTTTGCACCGCGCGACCGCGACACGCTGGACATGACATTGAACTGCACTTTCGACCAGCCATGGGATGTGTACGTGGAAGGTAACTTCGTCAACCGCACCATCGGGCGCATGGGACCTGGCATAAAAGCTGGTATTGTGAGAAGAAACGCCTTCCGTGGCGGAGAAAAGCTAGACATCAACGTGCATGGCTCGTATGAATGGCAGACAAGTTCGCAGGAAAGCAACATGAACACGTATCAATATGGTGCCGATGCCTCGGTCGAGTTTCCACGCATTGTGGCGCCATTTGTCAGCGAACGACTGAAGCGCGACAAGAACGGACGTTTCAAGCGCCCTCGCCGCTTCTTTGCCACACCATGGACCATCGCCAAGATTTCTACCGACATTGTGAACCGTCCTGACTACTACAAGATGCACATCGTCAGCGGCGAATGGACCTATCGATGGCAGAAGAGAGAGAGCACCCGACATGAGTTCTCGCCCCTGACACTGAAATATCAGTTTATCAACACGCGTACCCAGCGATTCGACGACATGCTGAGCCAGAATCCGTACTTGATGACCTCGATGGATGACTACTTCATCCCGAAGATGCGCTATACGCACATCTATCAAGGGTCGTCGAAAAAGCACCGTTCACCAGTGCATTGGGAAACCGTCGTCGAGGAATCAGGTAATGCGGTGGCTCTTTATGACGTGCTGGTAAAAGGGCATAGCTGGAACGAGAAGGGGAAAAAGCTCTTCAAAAATCCATATTCACAGTATGTCAAAATAGAGACAGACCTGACCAAGACATGGAAGATAGACAACAAATCACAGTTGGTGGGTCATCTGAACGCTGGCCACATGTGGTGCTTTGGCAATTCGAACGAAGCTCCTTTCAGCGAGCGCTTCTACGTGGGCGGTGCTAACAGCATCCGTGCTTTCACGGTGCGCAGCATCGGTCCTGGTGGCTTTGGAGGTAATGTCAACAAGCAGATGTCATACTTACTGCAGAACGGTAATACGAAACTGGTCATGAACCTGGAATACCGTTGTCAACTGTTCGGCAGCCTCTATGGCGCTGTCTTCCTGGACGCCGGCAACGTGTGGAGCAGTTCGGACTACAGTCTTGACAAAAGCGCTGCCACAACCAGTGAGGAAGAATCATTCATTGAGACATGGAACAAGGCTACCAGCGAGACGAAATTCGAGGCGAAGAACCTGCTGAAGCAACTGGCCACAGGCACAGGTCTGGGCTTACGCTATGACCTGGACTTCCTGGTGGTACGCATTGACTGGGGATTCGGTTTGCACGTGCCCTACGAGACATCGAAAGGGGGCTATTTCAACATCCCACGTTTCAAGGACATGCACTCACTGCATTTTGCCATTGGATACCCATTCTAAAGGCGTGAGACAGAGACGCATATGACACTTTTCCAAAAAATCATTTGGTTACTTCAACAATAAATAGTACCTTTGCAGCATTAAAAATTCCAACTTTATA
Organism: Xylanibacter brevis ATCC 19188; assembly: GCF_000621725.1. Lineage (GTDB taxonomy): Bacteria > Bacteroidota > Bacteroidia > Bacteroidales > Bacteroidaceae > Prevotella > Prevotella brevis. The sequence continues at coordinate 186,291 of NZ_JHXM01000007.1, read as the reverse complement.
AAAAGAAAAGAAACAATGAAGCCAACTTTATTCTTGCTCGCTGCTGGCATGGGCAGCCGCTACGGTGGCCTGAAGCAGCTCGATGGTCTGGGCCCCAATGGTGAGACTATCATGGACTATAGTATCTACGATGCCATCCAGGCTGGATTCGGCAAAATCGTATGGGTCATCCGTAAAGATTTCGAAGAGCAGTTCCGCACACAGATTCTGGCTAAATATGAAGGACAGGTACCTTGCGAACTTTGTTTCCAGGCCCTCGACGCACTGCCCGAAGGTTTCAAAGTACCCGAAGGACGCGTAAAGCCTTGGGGTACCAACCACGCAGTGTTGATGGGTAAGGACGTTATCAAGGAGCCTTTCTGCGTTATCAACTGCGACGACTTCTATGGCCGTGATGCTTTCATGCAGATTGGCAAATACCTGAGCAACCTGCCCGAGGGCGCCAAGAACCAGTATGCCATGGTTGGCTTCCGCGTGAGCAACACACTTTCTGAGAATGGTACTGTAGCTCGTGGCGTATGTGCTTATAACGACAAGCGTCACCTGACTGACGTTGTTGAGCGCACAGAGATTGTTCGTTGCGCAGAAGACGGTTCTAATGCTGGCGATGCCAACCAGCCCATCCGCTACAAGGACGAGAACGGCAAGTGGGTGGCACTCGGCGAGAACGTACCCGTGTCTATGAACATGTGGGGCTTCACTCCCGACTACTTCGAGCACTCTGAGGCTTACTTCAAGGAATTCCTCAGCGATCCAAAGAACATGGAGAACCTGAAGGCTGAGTTCTTCATCCCTCTGATGGTCAACAAACTCATCAACGAAGGCACCGCTACCTGCGAGGTACTCGACACCACCAGCGTATGGTTTGGCGTCACTTATGCTGCCGACCGTGATGCTACCGTAGCACGCATCAAGAAGTTGGTTGACGATGGTGTATATCCCAACAAGCTGTTCTAAGCTTTCACATAGATAACAACAAAAAGAATAGCGACCTCATCTTCGAAGTGAGGTCGCTATTTATTTTATCTCTTTAAGGACTTACGATACGAAAGCTTGCTTCATTAAATGAGATGAAGTGTACCCATCATGTAAACCAAGCCGAAACCCAATACCATAGAAATGACACCCATGATGATACCTATCTTCGACATTTCCTTCTGCTTGACATAGCCCGTAGCAAAAGCAAGAGCATTTGGTGGGGTTGAGATAGGCAGAATCATTGCTGATGAGGCTGCGATAGCCACACCGATAAGAACGGTTGGTGTACCTCCGATAGGTGCAAGCTTGTCGCCCATTGCACCGCAGACCATTGCCAGAATAGGCATCAGCAGAGCTGCTGTAGCAGAGTTTGAGATGAAGTTAGACAGCAGATAGCAGATAGCACCACCGATGAGCAGGATAAGCAGCGGTGAGAACTCACCGAAGGGGATGCTCTCTACGGCATTAGCTGCCAGACCAGACGAGTTAAGACCATAACCAAGTGCGAAACCGCCGGCTACCATCCAAATCACGCTCCAGTTGATCTGTTCAAGGTCGCGCTTATTGATAACACCTGTGAGGGCGAAGATACAGAAAGGAATCATGGCCACTGTGTTGGCATTGATACCGGTAAAACGGTCAGAAAGCCAAAGAACTACAGTAATAATGAATGTAATGATGACTACCCACGAATGGAATCCCTTCTGCATACCACCATCAATCTTCAGCTCTACCGTTTTCTGACTGAATGGGAAGAACTTAAGCAACAGACGCCAGCTGATGAACAGCAGCAACATAACAAGTGGGAACATGAACATCATCCACTGTCCGAAACCAAGACCCAAATTCAGTCCCTCTGGATCGTTAAGGTACTTCAGGGCAATAGAGTTAGGAGGCGTACCAATAGGTGTACCCATACCACCAAGGTTGGCTGCTACAGGAATAGACATTGCAAGTGCAATACGGCCCTTACCCTCGGGAGGAAGCTGATGGAATACAGGTGCAAGGAATGTAAGCATCATAGCTGCCGTAGCAGTGTTAGATACGAACATTGAGAACAGACCGGTGATGAGCAGAAAACCCAGAAGCACCATCTCACTACGTGTGCCGAATGGACGGAGCAGCACTTTTGCCAGCTGTGCATCGAGACCAGTCTTTGTGGCAGCAATAGCCAAAACGAAACCACCGATAAACAGCATGATAATAGGATCGGCAAACGAAGCCATCACACCTTTGTGAGAGAGAACACTACCAACTTCGTCTGGATTTACCAGCGGCGCAATACCACTGTCAGAGCAGAATAGCAGCATCAACACGATGATAGCAATAGATGTTGCCCACGAAGAAACAATCTCTAAAATCCACATCAGCGTTGCAAAAGCAAAGATAGCAATAATGCGCTGCTGTATAACTGTTAATCCCGCAATTCCGAACCAGTCGGCTGGCATAAACCAAAGCAACAGCGTAACGATAGCCACGATGGCTATCTTTGCCGCTATCTTACATTTATTACCAGGGTGATATTTACGTTCATGTCGCCATCTTCTGGCCACGTCAACGAGATGAGTACCTATGTGTTGGTGTACCATTTTGTTTAACTGTTTTTGTAATTTTTATAGTTTGATTATTAAAATTCGAGCGCAAAGGTACAAAAAAAAAGTTTATAAACACAAATTATTATCGCATTTTATTTTCGTTAGCTTTTTTCTTTGTGATAACCTATTTTTTTCTTACCTTTGTAGGCGAAAATACTATAATATAATAATGTTCTATTAAACTATGAAGAAAATTCTAGTTACTGGAGGTGCAGGCTTTATCGGCTCACATCTCTGCGAACGTCTGGTGAATGAAGGAAATGATGTAATATGCCTAGACAACTTCTATTCTGGTTCAAAAGAAAACGTGTGGCACCTGATTGGCAAGCCCAACTTCGAATTAGTACGCCACGATGTCGTTAATCCATATTGGGCAGAAGTCGACGAGATCTACAACCTAGCATGTCCTGCATCCCCCATCTACTACCAAAACGATCCAATACAAACGACCAAGACATCTGTATTCGGCGCCTACCACATGCTTGGCCTGGCTCGCCGAACGCACTGCAAGATATTGCAATCGTCAACAAGTGAAGTCTATGGTGATCCCAATGTGCACCCACAGCCAGAAAGCTATTGGGGCAACGTGAACCCAATAGGCCGACGCTCTTGTTATGACGAAGGCAAGCGTTGTGCTGAAACATTATTCTTTGACTATCACCGTTTGCATGGTGTGAGGTCAAAGGTGATACGCATCTTCAACACTTACGGCCCCCGCATGGCCGCCAATGACGGACGTGTCGTTTCCAACTTCGTGGTTCAAGCGCTGCGTGGAGAAGACATTACCATCTATGGTGATGGTCAGCAGACACGCTCTTTCCAATATGTCAGTGACCTCATTGAAGGCATGATCAGAGTCATGGCCACCGACGATTCGTTCTTAGGCCCTGTGAATTTGGGCAATCCAGGCGAATTTACCATGCTGGAACTGGCAGAGAAAGTGCTGAAAAAGGTTGGCGGCAAGAGCAAGATTGTCTTCCAGCCCCTGCCCAGCGACGACCCAAAGATGCGCCGTCCAGACATCACATTAGCCAAAGAAAAGCTTGGCTGGGAGCCCAAGGTCAAGCTTGACGAAGGACTTGATTATATCATCGATTACTTCCGCAAGAAGCTAAACACTTGACTTTGAATAAAAAAAAGAGTAAGCACCGTTAATTATTGAAAAGAAAGACCCGCGTTTTACGAATTATTTTGTACCTTTGCAGCTCGTTATAATATATCACATAAAAATACTATGGCTGAAGTAAAAAAGATTAAGACTGCCTTGATTTCGGTTTTCCACAAAGACGGACTCGACGAGTTGCTAAAAAAGCTTAATGCAGAGGGAGTTAGCTTCCTGTCAACAGGTGGCACACAGAAGTTCATTGAAGAACTGGGTTACAATTGTCAGAAGGTAGAAGATGTTACCACCTACCCTTCTATTCTGGGTGGACGCGTAAAGACATTACATCCAAAAGTATTCGGAGGTATTCTGGCACGTCGCGACAACGAAGGCGACCGTGAGCAGATGGCTCAGTACGAGATTCCCGAGATTGACCTGGTCATTGTTGACCTCTATCCCTTCGAGCAGACCGTTGCAAGCGGTGCTAGCGAAGCCGACATCATCGAGAAGATTGACATTGGCGGTATCTCACTGATCCGCGCAGCTGCCAAGAACTTCAAGGACGTCGTTATCGTTCCCTCAAAGGCAGAGTACAGCGTATTGCTCGACATCCTGAACAAGAAGGGTGCTCAGACCGACATCGAGGACCGTAAGATGTTTGCCACACGTGCCTTCGGCGTCAGCAGTCATTACGACACAGCCATCCACAGCTGGTTTGAAAAATAATAATTGATTAATAACATTAATGGGTTTTTTCAGTTTTAGACAAGAGCTGGCCATGGACCTTGGCACAGCAAACACAATTATCATCAGTGATGACAAGATTGTGGTAGACGAGCCTTCTGTCGTAGCGCTCGACCGTCGTACGGACAAGATGATTGCCGTAGGACAAAAGGCCAAGTTGATGTACGAAAAGACACACGATAGCATTCGTACCATCCGTCCTTTGCGCGATGGCGTGATTGCCGACTTCTCTGCTTGCGAACAAATGATGCGTGGACTCATCAACATGGTTCACACAGGACATCATTTCTTCTCGCCTTCTCTTCGCATGGTCATCGGCGTTCCTTCTGGTTCTACCGAAGTTGAGTTGCGTGCCGTACGCGACTCTGCCGAGCATGCTAACGGCCGCGATGTCTATCTGATTTTCGAGCCCATGGCTGCAGCCATCGGTATTGGCGTTGACGTTGAAGCCCCCGAAGGAAACATGATTGTTGACATCGGTGGTGGTTCTACCGAGATTGCCGTCATCTCACTGGGTGGCATCGTATCCAACAACTCCATTCGCACGGCTGGTGACGATCTGACTACCGATATTCAGGAATACATGCTTCGCCAGCACAACATCAAGGTTTCTGAGCGCATGGCCGAGCGTATCAAGATTCACGTAGGTTCTGCACTGACCGACCTTGGCGATGAGGCTCCCGAGGACTACATCGTACGCGGTCCTAACCGTATCACTGCACTGCCTATGGAAGTGCCCGTATGCTATCAGGAGATTGCTCACTGCTTGGACAAGACCATTGCCAAAATTGAGAATGCCGTTCTCTCTGCACTGGAGAGCACACCTCCCGAGTTGTATGCAGATATCGTCAAGAACGGTATCTACCTCAGCGGCGGTGGCGCATTGCTGCGCGGTCTTGACCAGCGTCTGACGGACAAGATGAACATTCAGTTCCACGTTCCTGAAGATCCTCTCCGCTCTGTTGCTAAGGGTGCAGGTATTGCACTTAAGAATGTTGACCGATTCTCGTTCCTGATGCGATAGTGAATAACCTGCTCGCATTCATCATCAAATACTACCACTGGCTGATTTTCCTCATATTGGAAATCGTCAGTGGTGTGATGTTGTTTGGATACAACAACTACCAGGGTAGCATGTGGGTATCCTCGTCGAATGCTATAGCAGGAAAAGTATATGAATGGCAGTCCAGCTTCTGGCAGTTTTTCTCTCTAACCCAGCGCAGCGAACAATTGACGCAGCGCAACATCTACTTGGAAGAAAAACTGCACGAACTCAGAAAGGAGAATGCCAGACTACGAGGAGATACCACCATGTTCTTGCCCGACGAAAAACAAGTGTTGAGCCAGGTAAGATGGATTCCCGCCAAGGTGGTTGACAATTCCATAAACAATCCCGACAACTTGATAACCATTGATCGTGGCAGTGCCGATGGCATTAAACGCGATATGGGTGTAATCTGTGGTAAAGGCATAGTGGGTGTTGTCTATATGGTCAACGACCACTATTCTGTGGTACTGCCTGTATTGAACCGCCATTCACACATCAGCTGCACCATCCGCGAGAGCGACTATTTCGGTTATCTGGTATGGGACGGTACGGATCCTGCCATTGCCTATCTGGAAGATGTGCCTCGTCATGCCATCATCAAGAAAGGCTATTGGGTAGAGACCAGTGGTTTCTCTACCATCTTCCCTCCAGGCATCTCTGTGGGCAGGATTCTGGCCATCTATAACTCGCCCGACGGTCTTTCTTATCGAGTGAAAGTCCGTCTCTCTACAGATTTTGGTAAGCTGCGCGATGTCTGCGTGTTCGACGACCCTTCAATCGCCGAGCGTGCACGCCTGAACACGGCAGCCACTGACTCACTATCAAAACTGAAGTAAGCTATGATATACGATCTATTAAAACGGGTGATGCAATTCGTGCTGCTGGGGCTGTCACAGGTTCTGGTATTCAACGGCATGGACATTCTTTATGGCGCCATTCCCCTTATCTATGTTTACTTCGTCATCATGTTTCCACGCAACTACCCTAAATGGGCCATCTTGCTGTGGAGCTTTGCCATGGGCCTCACCATGGACATGTTCACCAACACGCCCGGTGTGGCTGCCATGTCACTCACGCTGATTGGCGCACTGCAGCCCTACCTGCTGGAGCTGTTCTTGCCCCGCAATGCCGACGACTACATCAAGACTTCCAGCCGCACACTAGGCTTTGGTAAGTTCCTATCGCTGACATACATCCTGCTGCTCATCTACTGTGTGGCATTCTACACCATCGAAGCATTCAGCTTCTTCAACTTCTTCCATTGGCTCATGTGCATCTTTGGAAGCAGCATACTGACGACCATGTTGATTCTGGCCTTAGAGAGTCTCAGAAAGAAATAAAAGGAGAGTAAAGTGAAAGATAACTCAGCCGAATATAGAAAGCTTGTCATTGCTATGGTGGCCGTCGCAATCGTCACCATCTATATCCTTCGTCTGTTTTCACTTCAGCTGATGAGCGACGACTATAAGAAGAATGCCGACTCTAACGCCTTTCTGAAACGTATCGAATATCCCGCTCGCGGCATCATCACCGACCGCAATGGCGAACTGCTGGTTTACAATCAGCCCGCCTATGATATTATGGTGGTGGTCAACGAAGCCAAGGATCAGTTCGACACACTGGAGCTCTGCCAGTCGCTGAACATCACCCGCGAAGAGTTCGACCAGCGCATGGAGATGATGAAAGACCGCAACAAGAACCCCGGTTACTCACGTTTCACCCAACAGATGTTCATGAGTCAGCTGTCCGATCAGGAGTTCAGCATCTTCCAGGAAAAGAAATATCGTTTCCCTGGCTTCTACGTACAGAAACGTAGCATCCGCCAGTATCGCTATCCCTTCGCCGCCCATGTCTTGGGCGACGTTGCCGAGGTATCGCCTGCCGATATCGAGAACGACGACTATTATCAGCCTGGCGACTATATTGGCAAGTTAGGCGTGGAACGCTCCTACGAACAGCAGCTGCGTGGCAAGAAAGGCGTGCAGATTCTGCTGCGCGATGCTCATGGACGCATCCAAGGCAGCTATCAAAACGGTCTTTACGACCGAAAGCCTGTGGCCGGCAAGAACCTAACGCTCAGCATCGACTATAAGTTGCAGGAACTGGGCGAAAGACTGTTGGAAGGCAAGATCGGCTCTATCGTAGCCATCGAGCCCAAAACGGGCGAGGTGCTCTGTATGGTCAGCTCTCCCAGCTATGACCCACGCATGATGGTAGGTCGCAAGCGTTCCAAGAGTCACAACCAACTGAGTCGAAATACTTGGAAACCCCTGCTCAACCGCAGTATCATGGGGCAGTATCCTCCCGGTTCTACCTTCAAGACCACCCAGGCACTCACCTTCTTGAGCGAGGGCATCATCACCGCCCAGACAGCCTACCCCTGCTACCACGGATTTGTCTTCAAGGGTCTTCGCGTGGGTTGTCATGGTCATGCATCTCCCCTACCCCTGGTGCCAGCCATCTCCACCTCGTGCAACGGCTATTTCTGTTGGGGACTCTATCACATGATAGGCAACCGCCAGAAATACCACACCGTACAGGATGCCATGAACACCTGGCGCGACTATATGGTGTCTATGGGCTTTGGCTATCAACTGGGCATCGACCTCCCCGGCGAGAAACGAGGCCTCATCCCCAACGCACAGTTCTACGACAAAGCCTATAAGGGCTCGTGGAACGGACTCACCATCATCAGTATCTCCATTGGTCAGGGCGAGGTGAACGCCACGCCACTGCAGATTGCAAATCTGGGTGCCACAATTGCCAACCGTGGCTATTTCATCACCCCCCACGTGGTCAAGAAGATCAAGGGCGAAAAGCTGGACACGCTCTATACCAACAAGCGCTACACCAAGGCCAACAAGCAAGCCTACGACTATGTGGTACAGGGTATGCGCTCTGCCGTTCTCGGAGGTACATGTAAGGCCTTAGCCGGCTACGACTTCATGGCATGCGGTAAAACAGGTACAGCCCAGAACCGTGGCCACGACCACTCCGTGTTTATGGGCTTTGCACCGATGGACGAGCCTAAGATAGCCGTGGCTGTCTATGTAGAGAATGGTGGATGGGGTGCCACTTATGGTGTGCCCATCGGCGGACTTATCATGGAACAATTTATCAATGGCGAGCTCTCGGCTGCATCTCAGAGCAAAGCCAACGAGATACAACATAAACGTATTGACTATGGAGCAGGCGACAGATAAACATCCCGGTGTATTGCGGTCTATTGACTGGTGGACCATCGCCATCTACATGGCGCTGCTCACCTTTGGTTGGCTGAGTGTCTGTGGTGCCAGCTACAGCTTTGAAGAACCCAACCTCTTCTCGTTGTCCGCTCGTTCCGGCATGCAGATTGTGTGGATTGGCACCTCACTGTTTCTGGGTCTGGTACTGCTGCTGCTCGACGACAGGTTCTACGACACCTTTGCCTTTGTCATCTATGGTGTCTTACTACTCCTGCTGTTTGGCACCATCTTCAATCCGCATAGCATCAAAGGCTCGCATTCCTGGCTCGTGTTAGGTCCGCTACGACTGCAACCAGCAGAGTTTGCCAAGTTTGCCACAGCACTGGCGCTGGCCAAGTTCATGGGGCGCTTCCGCTATAACATCCACGACACCAAGGACTTCCTGCTGACGCTGACCATCATCTTCGTGCCCATGTTCTTCATCATCATGCAGCGCGAGACGGGTTCCGCCCTGGTCTATCTGTCATTCTTCCTCATGCTCTATCGTGAAGGCATGACCGGCAGCGTCTTGTTCACCGGTGCTGCAATGGTGATCTACTTTGTCATTGGCATCCGCTATGCCGAACCGTTGCTGTTCGATACACCCACATCCATTGGCAGGTTCATTGTCCTGCTGCTCATCCAGATATTCTCCTCTGCCCTCATTGGCATCTACTGTCGCAATCAGAAACAAGCCCTTCACTGTCTGGGACTGTGCCTGGGCACCACCCTGATCTGTCTGCTGTTCTCTGTTTACGTCATTCCCTTCGACCTTTTCTGGGTTCAGATGGCTCTCAGCCTCATTCTCGTGGGTTATCTGTTGTGGCAGGCACTGTTCACCCGTTTTCAGAACTACCTTTGGATAGCCCTGTTTGCCATGGGTTCCATTCTGTTCTTTAGCTCGGCCGACTATGCGCTCAACAATATCCTCGAGCCTCATCAGCGCACACGTATCAATGTGCTGCTAGGCCTTGAAGAAGACCTCAAGGGTGCGGGCTACAACGTGCATCAGAGTGAGATTGCTATTGGTTCTGGCGGACTGCGAGGCAAGGGGTTCCTGAACGGCACGCAGACCAAGCTGAAGTATGTGCCCGAACAAGACACCGACTTCATTTTCTGCACAGTGGGTGAAGAGGAAGGTTTTGTTGGTGCAGCCAGCGTGCTGCTTCTGTTTCTGGCGTTGATTCTACGTTTGATACAATTGGCCGAACGTCAATCAACAGCCTATGGTCGTGTCTATGGCTATTGTGTGGTATCTATATTCCTTTTCCACGTGTTCATCAACGTGGGCATGGTGTTAGGACTGACCCCTGTCATTGGCATTCCCCTGCCCTTCTTCTCTTACGGCGGTTCGTCGCTATGGGGCTTCACCTTCCTGCTGTTCATCTTCCTACGTATTGATGCCGGCAGAAACATGGCCCATCGTTAATCCTACTTCAGTTTCTTCAGCGTGACACCGATATCCGAGATACCGGGCAAATCATTATTTATCATATAATGGTGTACGCGTACATATAGTGTATCGCTGTCACACAGCGTCACCTGTCCCAGCGGCAAGGCGTGGTAATAGCGGCTGATGCCCGTACCCGTCAGTTTACCGGCACGGTTGGCCATGTCCACTTCCAGCGTGTCGGTGCGCTGCATGCCCGACACCGACTGTTGATAGGCCACCACTGTCAACTGCATATACGGATACTCCACGCTGTTGCGTATGCCCAGCTCCTCCTCATAGGTACCGGCAGGTATGCCCGCAATCTTGAAAAACAATGTGTCTGCCTGTTCCCAGCCATCCAGTTCCACATGTTCGTAATGGCTGAAAACAGTCTTACGATTGCACCCGACAAGTGTCAGCGCAATCGTAAGCATTATCAGGATGAGCCCTTTATTGCTGTTGCTCATTATTGTTGTTGCGTCTGTCAGACGGCTTCTTCTTTTTCTTCTTTTTCTTCTTAGACTTGTCAAAGCGCGTGATGCTGTCGCCTGCCAACAGGTCAACAGGTCCGTTCTCCTTCTTCTGGTTGCCGGCCTCCTGCAAGCTTTCAGGCTTCTCACCACGTCGGTTCATCTCTATCACCTCCTTGGCGCGTGCCGCCGTGATCGTCTCTAGGTTGGCAGCGATGCGCTTATCGGTAGAGTAAGTGACCAGTCCGGCCAGGATGTCGGCCTTGAAGTAATAGTAGTCCGAATCGAGCGTCTGCAGCACTATCTCACGACTAGGCAACTGACGTCCTGCCTCCATATACTCGTCCACCTCGTAGTTCAGGCAGCATTTCAGCTTGGCGCACATGCCGGCCAGCTTCTGTGGGTTCAGCGAGATATCCTGATGACGCGCAGCACCCGTTGACACGCTGATGAAGTTCTTCATCCATGTGGCGCAGCACAGCTCACGTCCGCAGGGTCCCGTACCACCGATACGTCCGGCTTCCTGACGGGCACCAATCTGCTTCATCTCGATGCGCACGTGGAAAGCGGCAGCCAAGTCCTTAATCAGCTGGCGGAAGTCCACACGCTCGTCAGCGATATAGTAGAAGATGGCCTTGTTGCCATCGCCCTGATACTCCACATCACCGATTTTCATGTCAAGTCCCAGTCCCTTCGCTATCTTACGACTCTCAATCATGGTCTGATGCTCCAGGGCCTTTGCCTCATGATACTTGTCCATGTCCACCTGGCGAGCCAAGCGATAGATGCGCTTGATGTCGTCGGCCGACTTCAGGTTAGCCTTCTTGATCTGCAGTGCCACCAGTCGTCCTGTCAGTGTCACCACGCCGATGTCATGACCAGGACTAGCCTCAACAGCCACGATGTCGCCTTTCTTCAGGGGCAGACGGTTGATGTTGTGGTAGTAGCCCTTACGTGTATGTTTGAACTGCACCTCCACCAGATCGGTCGAGTCGGCATTGCCTGGCACGTCGGCCAGCCAGTCATAGGTGTTCAACTGGCGATCCTGTCGGCCGATAGCCTGATGACAGAGTCCGCGGTCACAGCCTGTACGTATTTCTAATTCTTTTTCCATTTCACTTTCTATTGTTTAGGCGGTATCAGCAGTACGATGATTCTCAGCACGAAGTCGAAGAACACAATCTTCGCATTGGCATTCTGTCCGATGTCACGGATGGCCACGTTGGCCAGGTCGTAAAGCTGTAATATATTGTTTTCGTTGATAAAACGTGCAAAGTTGCGGGCAAACTCTTCCTCTTCCTGCGTCATGTAGCATAGCTCTTGCTGTTGGAAGTTATACATAAAGTTCTCGCGCAGCATGCGCATAAAGAACTGCAGGAAGCGCTTTTGCTTCTCGCGTCCGAAGGCGCTCAGCGTCTCGCTCCATTTGCGCAAGTCCTTCACATTGCGCTTATATGCCAGTCGCATCAGCATCTTGAAGAGGTCCAGAAACTGCTCATTCTCTGTGCCCACCTGCATCTCCTGCAGGGCTTTCAGCCACGAGCCGCCACACAGTCGGCTGATGCGTGTGGCCTTATCGGCATCCATGCCATATCGCTCGGCCAGTGCCTGCTGCACATCTTCGTTGGCCAGTCGCTTCACGTCGATGCGCTGCACACGACTGCGGATGGTCTCCAACAGCTTGTCGGGCTCTTCGCACACCATCAGGAACACCGTCTGCGTGGGTGGTTCCTCAATAAGTTTCAGCAACTTGTTGGCACACTCAATGTTCATACGCTCAGGCAACCAGATGACAGACACCTTATAGCCGCCCTGACTTGACTTCAAACTGAGTTTGCGCACCAGTTCGTCACTCTCGCCTGCCGTGATGATAGCCTGCTGGTTCTCGCCGCCCATGGCCGTCATCCATTGGTCCATCGAGAAGTAGGGTCCCTGCATGATTAGCTCGTGCCACTCGCGTGCAAAGTCATCGCTCACGGGCTTGTGATCACTACTCATCGAGGGCAACTTGATGGTGGGGAAGGTGAAGTGCAGGTCGGGGTGCTCCAGCTTTGCTAGCATCGGTGGCTCTGCGACGCTGTCGTCGTCATTGCCTTCCAACAGGTAACAGCCAAAGGCCACGGCCAGCGCCAGCTTGCCCACACCTTGCGGACCGCACAGCATGATGGCATGCGGCAGACGGTCTTCTGCCACCATCTGTTTCAAGCGCGCCTTGCACTCCTGTTGTCCTATGACCTCACTCAGTCTCATTATGCCAACTGCTTAACTATCTCCACGACCGAGTCAACGGCACTGATGGTGTAGAAATGAATGTCGTTCACACCGTGTGCATACAACTCTCGACATTGCTGGGTGGTCCATTCTATACCCAACTGTCGGGCGTCCTCGTCGGTCTTACATTTCACTATCTCGCGGGCCAGCGCCTCGGGGATGTCGCAGTGGAAGGTGCGTGGCACCACGGTCAACTGCGTCAACTTGGCCAGTGGCTTAATACCGGGGATGATGGGTATGGTGATACCCATGGTTCTGGCCTTCTCCACAAACTGGAAGTATTTCTCGTTGTCGTAGAACAGCTGCGTCACCGCATACTGTGCGCCCAGGTCCTGCTTCTGCTTCAGATACTGCATATCCATCTCCAGGTTGGGAGCCTCTTCATGCTTCTCGGGGTAGCAAGCCACACCAATATCAAACCTCTTTCCGGGGTTCTTGATAGGCGTCCCGTCTGCAAAGAAACCCTCGTTGAAGCGCATCACCTGCTGTATCAGGTCTGTGGTATGTGCATGTCCACCGGGTGTTGGCTTAAAGATACTATCCTCTTTAGCCTTATCTCCACGCAACAACAGCAGGTCTGTGATACCCAAGAACTGCAGGTCCAGCAACTCATATTCAATATCCTCTATCGTCGCACCGCTACAGATCACGTGTGGCTGTACGGGCACATTAAAGCGCTGTTGAATGGCGGCTGCAACAGCTATCGTTCCGGGACGTCGACGCTGTCTCTGACGCTCGAAGCGTCCATCGCTCAGTTCTTTATATACATATTCACTATGATGTGTAGTGATATTGATAAAGGCGGGGTTCAGCTCGCACAGTTTAGCGATGTCCCCAAACAGCTTATCGGTGCCTGTTCCTTTCAGTGGTGGAAGCACCTCGAATGAGAACTGCCGCTGTTGGCTTTCCTGGTTGATAATCTTTGCTACTGCCATTCTTTGTTATTCTTAGCACATTTTGGTGCAAAGTTACGAAAAAAACTTGTAAAAGCGAAGCGATTTTGGAAGATTAACGCTAACCGTTTCTAAGAAACGCTTGCCAAAGCAAGAATTCGGCCTAAAATATAGGAAAGACAGGGATTTAGAGCCCCTTGATAAGGGGCGGCTATAATGCAGGGATATGCAAATTGGGGAGAATCGGTGAAGAAGTTAGGCTTCTAAATCGTAACCTCATTTAGCCATCTCCTTCATCTTTGTGACGAAACTGTTGAAACTTGTCAGCAGTTCTTCGACGAGCGAAGCGGCAAGCCGATTACCTCGTAGGCACTGCGCTCAATTCAAGGAAACGAAGACCTAATGTCTGCCGAACTTGCTCATCAGAAAGCAGACAAGCATCTTTGTGTGGCACTCCACAGAAAACTGTGTATTAGGCTACACCTTTCTACGGAATCTATTTGTGGTTTTGCAAGCTATCTGGGGTAGACAACTTCCCTCTATTGTAACATGCTGCAAGCACCTTAGCTTTATTCATTACGACATCACGATCGTCAGTCCATCACATCTATCTTATAAATTCTTCTCTCATTGTCTCGAAAGCATTAATCTCTTATAATTATCTTTCCTCCACCTGGACCAAAAATATAGTCGCCAATCAGACGGACTGATCGAGGGATATACAGCGTAACAAATTGGCGGCATGTAGCGAATGCCATAGAACATATCGTCACTACACCTTCCGGTACATGGTATTCGTTATCTTTGAATCCAGCCCTTGCGAACAATAACCGATGCCTGTCGAGACTATAAGCAATGTCATGTTCATCCATGCGGTACTCTCCATCATCCTCAAAGGCATCCGTCTGCTCATCGCGACAGGAATAGTCTTTCTGCCAGAAATATACACAAGGCATCAGATTCTCATTTTCTTCTGGATCCTTGCTAAACTTCAACTGATCATATTCATGTACATGAGCCGTCCAAGGAATGTGTAGTGTACCTATCCGGCATCCTATCAATGCACCATCTTCAATCTCCTCCACACCCTCAGGTATCCAATAAGCTCCCTCCACATTGGCCCCTTTCAGCAACCGTTTCCCGTCTGCTGAATAAATGAAGCCATAACTGTCCATCCACAACTGGTCACTTTCCACCATCTTCCAGATATACAATTTCCCGTCCGATATACTTCATTTGTTCCATCGCGTAAGCAAAGGTGTCCATCAGGATGTCGCCCTTCACATACACCTCGTAGTCACGTTGCGCCTCGTCCGACCATGTGACAGGCATCTTCATGAAACCCAGATTCTTGTAGAAGCTATCCTGCCGAGGCGAGAAAGCCGCCCTCGTCGTCAGCAGGCAAGGCATTTCGAATTCCTCTGCCATCACCCTCAACCGACACGCTTCCGCCTCCCTGTCCTCTTTGTCGGGAAAATCAACCAACAAGAAAACAACCTCTACATCATACTGACACATCTGGTCATTCCTTATTAAATGCAGCGCCACGGCGTATGGTATGAGGACACCATCCACCTCTATCAATCTCATGATAGGCACCTCTATCCCCTGTGCCCTGCAAAACACCTTCAGTCTGTCCAGCATGTCATTTATTCCAAAAACATCCCCACATGCCATCGGCACGTCGTCAGACATAATCTTCAATCGTCGCATAAAAAGAGTATGTCTAATCTT
The DNA here is from genome assembly GCF_000621725.1 of Xylanibacter brevis ATCC 19188. Lineage (GTDB taxonomy): Bacteria > Bacteroidota > Bacteroidia > Bacteroidales > Bacteroidaceae > Prevotella > Prevotella brevis. Next base: position 170,800 of record NZ_JHXM01000007.1, on the reverse strand, counting down.
TGCCGCACAGTTTGAGTATTTTCTTCCACCCTTCACCTAAATCACCTTTCTTATAGGCATCTTTCATTTGCTTCATAAAGTCTCCAATAGAATCATCCTTAGGTGTGAACTTGCCCGAAATAGTGTGATTGCTGGCATTGTATGTCAATAGCTCATAACCCCATTTCGCAGCTTTCTTATTATAGCCGTTTATGATATTCATTACTTTTGGCAAAACACTCTCTGGCACAATCAGTTGCGACTGTTCTTCTGATTTTACTGTATTCATAACCTTTTTTATTACTTATTTCCAAATATGACTATCACTTTTTTATTCAAATAGTTTGAAGAAGAAAAACACGGCAGCATAAGTCGTCGGAATGCCTTTAGCATAGCTGATAGTCATATTATTGCGGTCAACAACCGTTCCATCGGCTTTCACCCGTCCTATCTGCATATTGTTACTGTCCTTCACTTCTCCATCACTATCCACCTTCCCTATCTTCATGTTCGAGCGGTCTCTTATAGAACCGTCTTTTTCAATCTTCCCCACTGTCATGTTGTTCCGGTTCGCAATGGTACCATCCGAACGAATATTCCCAATCATCATGTTTGATTGGTCACGCACAATACCATCTGACTCAATCTTACCAATGAGCATATTCGAACTATTCCGCAAGTCCTGTGAGTAACTTGCCATGCAAGACATTTGCAATGTCATGAGCACCAATAATGATCTCTTCATCTATATACCAAATACTGACTCTCCCTGAACTACACATCGCCCATCATACTTCTTTCAAACCTGGCTCCAGGCTCCTTCAAAGCGACCTTCACCAACCCACATGTCACTCCATTGATATCCTTTCGAGGACTCAATGCCGCCGTCTGGTCTTTCTCCAACGGCTCGAACTTCTTTACCTCAATGTCTTGGGCATACATTGAAACTGTGCAAAAAATGAGTATTGTCAAAAAGAAACCTGTTTTCATCCGAACAACTCTTCAATTATATTTAACATATCATTTCTATCGAAGTCCCTAATTTCGACATCTTTCTTTAGATCATCGTACCAAAAGAACTTCCCCCAATATTTATCTTTATTGTAATCAATAAACACACCTACATACGAACCACAATTATAACAATCTGGAGTTCCTTCTTCTCGTGGTCTTACCATTCTATTTAATTCTCTTTCATCATCAACTCGTTTCTCTGGATTTTCTGGTTTCTTCATTTCTAACACCAAATAATTAGGCTTTGTTTCTTCACGCGTTTGAACTATTAAATCAACCCTAACATTATGCCCATCTACAATTTTCGGATTTCCTCCATAACTTCTATTATATTCAACATCAACATAATAATCCTTAAACAATGAAGTCCTGTGCACAAAATCATAAGCCCTCATTCTTTTTTCCATATACATAGCCACACGTGCACAAATATTCCATTCAGAAACCCCATCATTCAAATTGACTTCATCGAGTGTATATACATCCTCAACGGAGTTATGCAAAAGACTTAGCACAATCTTTCTTATTTCATTCATATTTCACCAAAATCGTATGGGTTATTTATCACATTACCTTCTTTATCTCTTTTAATACGTAAAGCTTTGTCACTCTTTTCAATGTTATTCACTATTTTACTTGCTTTTTCATCATCTTTTGTGCCGAATAACAATTGTTCTAAAGGACTACCAATATATGGTATTGCTGTTAGGATGGCACGCATAAATCTTTCAAAAGTCATAACCAAACTATTAAATATCAAAATCACTTAAATTAAACACTTCATCCTTTGGTAATGGCTTGCCACCGATTTTGTCGGGCTGCTAGGTGCGGACGTAAATCTAAAGAAAATGTCATCATCTATAGTCGCACTTCCATTGGCTCTCTTCCCACTACAATTTTCTTTGTATTCCCGTCATCATCTGAAAGCAAATATTTACCAGGCATGAACATAATGGTTGCGCCATCTTCCCATTCCTTAATCTTTTTGTTATCTTTGTATATACATGATGAAGAAGAACGAATGGTAACAGGAGTCGCATGAATATGAGTAATTCGCTTGTTTTCTTTAAGAATAAAAGAAAGGCTACCAGTATAGGAGTTAATACTCACTTCTTTTTCTTCATCAACATATCCTTCTGCCTGCACGCGTATGGTATGATTACCCTGTGGGATCAACAATTTACCAACCCCTCCATAATCCAAATTGTCTACAAAAACACGTGCATTTCCAACATTACTACCCACCAACACTTCATGTATGATAGGTTGTAACTTGATTGTTAAAGTCTTCGCTTCTGATTTGCCTATTGTAAAGTCACCTTTTTGCGATGAATAATTATCTGCTAAAACAGTATAATGATGTTTTCCAAAGGCAATAGGCAACTCTATGGTACCGTTTGAATTGGGATTATAATTTTGTTCATCTATAATGATTTTAGAGCTTTTCGGCTCCACTTTAATAAGAACAGAACTTTTTAGCTCACTAATGCGATGAGCATCAAGAGTTATCAGATAAGTCCTGCCCGCCCTAAGTCTTCTGTATCCATATTCTGCCATATCAAGTTGAACAGGCATGAAATCCTTATGCAGAAAATCCAATTTCCGAGTTACTGTCGGCACGTATACAGAATAAATTCCTTCACTGTAGTCCACCTTAATATACTGATTCGGATTTGAGAATTCAATGCCTTCTAAACGATCGGTCTTTATTTTCAATAAGACACAGGTATCACCATTATTGTCTAGACATGGATATTGTATCGCAGTCTGATCGCTTGGCTGTAGTGCGACACTCTTTACTGTCATGTTCTGCCCTTTAGAAATAAGAAAACAAGAGCAAAAGAGTGCTGTCAATACCAGTTGGAGATTCAATTGTTTTTTTTTCATATCTCTAATCTTTCTTTCCTAATGAATACAATTTTACGCCTACATTAACTCCCGCAGAAAATCCCAAGTCATTTAAACTTTGGCTAAAATCGGCTCCAATGGTAAAAGATGAAAAATCTAATTTAGCACTTAACCGGATACCATAATCGAAAATATAATCATCAACATCTCCTCTCTTTGCATATCCATCAGGAAATTTATATTCAGACTCAGAGATATCGGTCAGCCCAATATACCTAGCATATCCTCCACCAAATATACTGAATAAATGTTTATTATATGAGCCAAAAGGCAAACTTACTCCAAATTGCAGAGGTACATCTACTCGCCACATCCATTTTAAACTATCTGATTCAATATCATATGCAAAATCTATATAGCTTTCATTCTTATTTGATTTGATTGCTCCTATGCTTGCACCTTCACGAAGGGCAAAGATTCCACCAAAATGCTGGACAGCAGAAAACTCTAATCCAAAATCAAAAGCATTCTTTCCATCAAACAAATTACCAACATTTGATGCACTCGTAAAAGCAAAACCACCAGTAATATAAAATGCATTTCGGATACTTATATTGGTTCTTGACCTTTCTTCCTTATGCTTTATGACCTCATGTTTGGCCTCTTTCAGTACCACATAGACAGGATCCATTGAAGATTTGACTGTAATAGAGCGTTCGTCATCCTGATAGTTCGATGCAGTCACTCTAACAGAATGTTTCCCTTCAGACAATTTTAAATTAGATAGTAGCTCATTCGAATATGGAACATTATCAATAAACACAGTTGATTCTTGTGGAAATACATTAATTGTGACAGGGTATAACTGTTGTTCCAGAATAATATCGGTGACAGTTGAAATATCATCCTCTGTTAACGTTACCGTGCCACTTTGACCTAAATAGCCGTCAGCCATTACCATATATGAATACTCTCCAACAGGCTTGTTGATCATCGCGATTCCATCTTTATTGACATCGACTTTCTTACCATCAAACGCCAGAGTTGCATTTGCCGGTTGTATGGAGAAAATAGCAGAACGGAGTCGATCTTCAGATTCAAAAACTACATCATATGATGCTAAAGAGTTTATTTCAAGCCCATAGTCATCAAAGTTTATTGAACCTTGTTCTTGTCCAGATTTATTTTTGTAATTCAAAGATTTAAGTCCATCAGGAACATATACTACATATTCACTCAGAGAACGTTCTACATTTCCTACAGCATCAGGAAAAACCAGATTCTCAACTCCCACAACTCCTACACGAATGATTGCGCATTTTTTACCTTTAGCATCATCGCGAGGATTCGTTCTTGCTCGTGCATCCTGAGGCCTCAAATTAACACTCTTTACAGTTAACTGCTGTGCATATGTTGATAAAGATGCACAAATCATCAAAAAGATTAATATTTTTTTTTTCATGTTTCTTGTTATTAGATATCAAAATCACTTAAACTAAAGACTTCATCCTTTGGTAAAGGTTTGCCACCAATTTTGTCTGGCTGCCAAGTACGAACGTGAATCTGAGGAGAACTTTCATTGGTAAAGTCCCACAGGAGGAACAAATAACCGTCATCATGATACTTACCGCTGGTCCAACCTTGCAGAAGGGTAACACCATAGAAATTAGGATTGACAGGATGGCGCATCACTTCAATCTCATCAAATGTCACCTTGATATAGCTGTTACGCTGGAATACTCCACGAAGATTCTTGATGTACTGTTCCTTGCTCTGCTTGTTATACAGGATTTTCTGAGAAGTGAAGCCCTCTGCATGCTTTGTGGTGATGACCTTACCTGTGATAATCAGAGCATCTTCACTAAACACCTGATTGAGGAAGTTGATGTCTTTCTGATTATAGGCCGTGCGGAATTGCTCCACATAGTCAAGAATCAGCTGACGACGGCGGAGGTCTGTCAGTTCCAGATTACTTTTGATAACGTTCATGTAGAGGTTCATGGAGATACTAAGATAGAAGCTCTCCACATTACCCTGTTTATCAAAACTGATAACAGCCTCCTGATATTCATCTTCGCCAAACTCACGTTCGCCAGTTGGCTTCATCATCAGGGGGATATTACGGACCTGATAGCCAGAACCTGTTGTGATACAATGTTCGATAATCTCTTCGTCTGTACACTCAAAAGGACAATTTTCCCACAACATCGCCATTGATTGCTGAACACGAGTACCAATATTGCCCATAGCAGAGAAATTGAGACTGCGACCAGCGTCTTGGGCTGCATTAATTTCTGTCAGCATACGACTAACTCCACTCTCAATCTTGGATTTGATGCCTGCATTGTCGATGCCGTCAGAAACTGTAAATTTAACATTGTCTGCTTGACTCTGAATGGCAAACAGAGCCACTATAACAAATAAAAGTAGCTTTCTCATTCCTTTATTATTTTAGCTGGAACCAGATGGCTCCACAATTCTTGTAATTCTTAACGTTATCTTCTTTGAGTGTATTCAAATTGTACTGCAAATTACCGCTTTTTCGAATCAATGCGGAAATGTTTCCTTGTTTGTCATATACAAAGAGGTGGCAGTCTTGCCCTTGAGGCATTGTGGCATATTTACCATAGCCATTCAGTTTTCCTTTACTCTTCAGTCCTTTGATATATGGCTCCACTTCGTAGAAGCTTTTTACCTGTTTCATCTGTATTTCCTCAGATGTCAATTGAACAATAGCTTTTTCCTCTTTAGGAGCTTCTTCTGTCACAATGATGGCTGGAGCAACTTCAACTTGACTCTGACGTGTGGAAGGAGCCACCTCGAAAACGGTCACTTCACTTTTGTCTGTAACAGGCATAATATCGCTCTTCTTGACATAGACAAAGGCACGATACAGCTCACCTCTACGAGTGTCAAGTTGCATGAAATGCTCTTTAGCTTTTACGATACACAATTCAATGCCATCTGAAGGATGTTGCTTCTGCACCCATTCTCCAACCTGCATTTCCAAAATAGCGCGAGCATTAGTGTATGCCTCGTTTAAATCCTTGGTGGTGGACTCTGCGTAGATATACATCGTATCTCGTTTCACCTTGTTAATACTCTTGTTAACTTCTGCTGCCGTTTGGGCATTAGAAATGGTTACAAGAGAAAAGGTCAAAAACAGAGTAAGAAATATTTTCTTCATTGCCAGATTACTTTTTTATGATTCTCTGTCTCTTGCTGATAAAGCGTTTTCACGTTATGTGTGGGTATGTAGGGCGTCAGTCGAACTTTCAGGACTGCATTCTGATCGTTTACGAACTTATCAGGAATCACCACTGACAGCAAATGATTGAAGCCCAGTTCTTTACATTGGGCAACAACAATTGCCAAAATACCATCCTCACGTTCCTCCTCAACGGCAAAGAATATATTCATGTTGCATCTTGAACAGTAATTGAGCCATTGTTTCAACGTAATAGAATAATTAATCGTCTTCATGCCATAGACAGACTGCTCAATGTACATACGATAGTTGGCATCTGCGATCAATCCATGAAACAGATTGGCTGCCGAATAGTCCAAGAGTGAATCATTGAAAACAGGGATGTAATCTTCGCGTACCTTACTATAATATGTAGCATCATTCAGACTTTCCAATTCAAACATGTCTGTCTTCATCATGTAGATACTATCTTCAAGTATCGTCAAATTCACAGGTTCTTCAATGGAGTCTAGACGCTCTGGTGCTGCCAGAATTCTCTCCTTTAGTTTTAGTTGCGATTCATTCTGCTGCATTCCCATCAGCAAATCATACTGGGCAGGAAATACTAATGTTATAATAGGTTCTTCATTCTTCATCCACTGTATCTCGTAGTAACGATCAAGTAGATTTATCGAGAAAGGCATGCTATCTGTGACTTGATACAAGTCGGCAGGTTTGCCTTTCCTAAAATAGACTTTGTCATCAGCCATCTTGTGTTCTCGCGTTGTCTGTCGCTGATTAGGAAGGTCTATGTTAAAATATCGTTCTACGAAATCCATTACAACCCGATGAGGATAGGCCGCAGCATCACGTATTTCCGGATTGAACAACTTCAATTGTTGAGCAGGCGAGAACATTGTCCACGCTGTCATAACAAATACTATGATGCTGCGGTTTAAGACTTGCATATTATTATCTTCCTATAATTACACTACCCTTTACCTGATTGTCGGAGCCATACCAGATACCCTGAACCAGGTGCCCGTCAGCCCATTCGCCAATCACATAGTCACCAGCCTCTGCCACACGCTTTTTGGGGTCTTTGCTGTCAATGACATGTGAAGAGGTGAACACCATGCGGCCATTCACATCATTAGGCCAAGAACCCTTGAAGGTTGCATAGCCAAGGTTCTTTGAACCTGAAGCAGATTTAGCTGGCTTTTGTGTTGCAGGGGCGGGCTCGGTTTTCTTCTCCGCCTCCTGCTTCTTAGCAGCTTCTGCTGCAGCAACTGCGTCGAGGCTGTCCTTGATGCGCTGCTGTTCTGCAGCTTCCTGAGCAGCCTTGATGCTGTCAGTATTCTCCTTTACCTCAGGTACAGGTGCTGGAACAGGCTTTTCCTCACTACCTCCGCTAAAGGCGATAATACACCCAATGATAGCCAGCAAGATTACGACACCTACAATGATGCCGATAAGTTTAGTGTTGCCGCCTTTCTTTGGAGGAGGACATTCGCGCAAAGGCTTACCGCACTCAGGGCAAACGAATTCCTTACGTGCAGGTATTTCCTGTACTTCTTTTGACTTACATTTCTCACAATTGTCGTTCAGACAAATACCATATCTGTAACGTATACGGTCTGTATTTCTTTCTGCCATAATCGTATTCTTTTTATTCTGTTATACATTATACTTTATTACATCATTGGTGGAGGGGTCGGGCCACCTGTTGGAGGCAATGGTGGCATGGCTGGGGCAGCAGGAGCAAATAGAGCTTGCAATGCAGGAACCTGGTTTGCGGGAGCCCATGCAGGCATTCCTTCCATCCATACCATACTCTGAGGCGTCAGTTGACCACCTTGAACCATCTGTTTACACATATCCATATTATAAGGACCATACTGCTGTCCTGCAACTGCGATGAAGAGTTTTATTTCGGGCTGTGGTGCAATGGGTGGTGGTACAGGGGCAGCACCAGGCATTGGTGGCGGTACGGCAGGGCCAGCCTGGGGCTGAGTTGTTGCAGCCTGTGCAGCCATTGCCTCTTGTGCAGCTTTAGCTGCAATCTCTTCTGCATTATCAACTGCAAACAACGATGGGAGTTGTGAACCGTCGCCTTCACTGTGAAGAAGGATGGCATTGCCTGCATCTGTTGCAGGGTTACCCGTATTCAGGAATCTTTCATAACGCTCTTTGTATGGTTTCATCCAATCAATGGCTCGGATTGGGAAGCAATATGCTACCGTTATAATAGATAACTCATCTTTTCGTGGACTTTTACGATTAACAACAATCGTTGTACGCGCTGTGCTCTGATTAAACGAGTTCTTAAATGCGTCTTCAAGCTTATCTGCAAATTTCTTGAGTCCTTCATTGTCATCTGGTGATGGGATAGAAACCAGTATGGTCTTCTTATTGATACTTGCCGGGTTGGTAGGACTCAGATTGCCTTCATTATTACGGAGATGGAGCTGGATCTGGTCGTTGTTAAGTTTCAGATATACACCGCTCTGATTAACAATCTTGGATGCAAATGCTTTAATATCATCCTCAGTCTTTAACTTCTGCTGCAATTGAGTAAGGATGTTGAGACCAAGCACCTTCTTGTCGCTTTCAGCTTTCTCATCATGCTTTGTCTTAACTATCTGTGATAACTTGATGTCGAATGCATCCTTGATATCATCTACGCTAATATCAGTAGCCAGTCTTCCAAAATTAACAAAATCACCTTCTGGCAAAACACTCTCGCGAATCTGACGGGCAATATTTGGCATATCAACTTTATCCACCTTGAGTTCAACCTCAAATTCGCTCATAGTCTCATCCTCACTTACTTCGATGATGGCTCCCTTCATGTCTTCCAAACCTTTGTTGAACTTTCGCTGTGCAGTCACCAAACGCTCAGTTTCATCGATGGCATCGTTAATCTTCTGGCCAAATGCCGAGATGTCTGCATCCATCTTGCCTAATTCCACATAAATACGGGCTGCCAGTTTCTTGGCGAACTCCCAAGCGACAAGCATTGTCTTCGAAGTGTAGTAGTCTGTCAAAATCTCCTGATGCTCTGCATATCTGCGAGCACCTGCACCCACCATTCTTTGAAGGATGCCTAAGCGGCTCCATTCTGTTACGTTGTCGCTTCTGTCTTGATCAACAGCCTCGAAATTCTCTTTCTCTTCCTTGGATTTTGACTCTAAATCGGCACGAATCTCTGTTACTTTCTCTAGTAAGAGCTTTGATACTTTCTGAAGTTCCACAATAGAAACATCACCAACCTTCCATTTTTCATAGAGTTCGTTCTCAACGTTATGGCGAATCTCTTTGGCAATTTCGGGTATTGCTCTTTCCTTGCCAGTAAAGAATGTTTCCACACCTTCTTCACGGAAATGATTTGTATAGAACTCTCCCATGATATTGTCAAGCTCGTTGAGCGGATTGTCAGCCTTCTTGGCTTCTTCAGCATAGCCTATAGCCTTATCATGCCAGTAATCATTGAAACGAGGATAGTCTGTGTCCGACTCCAGTACTTTCAGTTCATAGGTGAGATGAAGATCATCAAGCATCCATTTCTGAATATTATCACTGTTCAGATAGTCTTTACGATAGTCCTTGTTGCGTTCTTCGTTAATATAACCTTGATTCTCACGCCAGTTGTTATATTTGAACTGATATAGCACACTTTCTCCTACAGTATATGTGATATGCTTTAAAACACGAAGCTCAGGATACATGACTCGCTTAATTCCAAAGGAATTAACCTTCTTCGTACGAGCCACAGGAATACGACCATCAGGCCCGGGATTGGCGGTTTCGTCATATTCTAGTGCGAAATCATCCATATTCTCAAAATTGTAAGCTCGAATCATATCACTGTTCACCTGATCCTCTTCGTTGATGAAGAATAAACGAGCGAATATGTAATCACTTACAATTTTAGGCAGTTCCTGAAGAGAGTTTATTGTAAGGCCATTCTCGTTAACATTACTATAAATTGTCAATCCATCAGCTACGCCCTTTACGCGATCATTGTAATAGTTGGCCTCTCCACCACCGGTAACATCCTGCGGGAACCAACGTCCAGCCTGTAAGGCATTCAGTTCATTCATAGCAGCATAACCATTCTGGTAATAGCGTCCCTGATCCATATCGCTCTTGGGGAGATTCATCTCAGGAATCATGGCATACACAGAAATCTTGGCATCGGGGAATGCCTTACGACTCTGAACTATCACGTCTATGATAGAACCAGAACCTGTACCACCACAAAGTCCTGCAAAGATGTGGACATTGGTGTTGCTGGCATCGCCTGATATCTTCTCACAACGTGCGTATGCGTCGCGAAGGCTGTTTACATAGCCTACAGCATTTGCTGCAAAAAGCAAACGACCAGCCCTACGCTTCTGACCTGCAGCCTGACCCAAAGAGCCGATAGCAGACTTCACGGCCGACACATTGTTAACGATACCCTTTACAGAGGGGTAGTTTCCTATATGATCTAAGATGTGCTCTACGTCTACTGCCTTAATGTTCAAAAACTCATTTCGAGTAAATGAAGCATCCTGGCCCATTACGCGGAAGTCAGGACGTGCTTTGCCATCTTGTGGCATCATCTCTTCAGTAGAGTCAACATAGAGAAGAGCTACTGGTTGCTTCTTACGCTCTTCATCTGTAGGGAACTCTTCGAACATTCTCATCTTGAAGGCACGGAGTATTTTACCTCCCGTTCCACCTAATCCAACCAAAATGTGGTTGCTGTTGCAAAAACTTGTTGTACTCATATTGATTTTTGTTTTAGTATTATTATCTTCTTGGTCTCCTACTAACACGTCTCCTCTCTGTGCTGATAGCAGGCCTTGAGCGAATGCCCTTATATTGTTTTGACATGCTACGAATGACACAAATGGCACCCACAATTACAAAGCCAAGACACCACAGTATGCGACGGAAAATGTACCATCGCATAAAAGAGCGGAGAGTATCTGCCATAGCATGGGGCAGTTCTTTGGCTGTATAGCCAGAGAACTCGCCTCCGCCTATATAATATTGTAGGAGAGGAAAACGCTCGATGAATACTTGAATGATATCGTCGGCCTGTCCCATGGTGATTTCGTCTGTTGCATCATAAGTACTATTCACAATGTTCGAAATCTCCTGTTCATAAACGTCTGTAGTGTCGAGTATCTTTAGTGAGCCAACAATCAAGACGCACTGGAAGCTAAGGAGCAGGAATAAGACTGTACCTACGATGTAACTGACAGGTGAGAATGTGGCATCCTTATACCAACCCTTGATGAGGAATACAAATAAAGCCATACAAGCAATAGCTATCAGTAATCCCCAGATTACACTACTAAAAGAGTAATAAAGAATGTCATAGAGTGCCCACATTGCACAAGCCTTTAATTGTAAGCCTATAACATCCCCAATTCAGCGTTAATACTTATGTTTAGGTTTGGAAACAAAAAAAGACGTGGGAGTTTGTTCCTCCGCGCCTATCCCTGATCTTCAGGCCTTCGCATTGCCCCCACTTCAAGGATAAGCAACGCAAGCCAGCCCACGCCGAGTGATTATATAGTTCAGCGTAGACGTTTCCATCAAAAATAAAATGATAGCAACGAATAGCCGGGATATAATACACCCACGCGAACGCTTCGTTGCATTACCTCTGTGAAGTGGTTTCAAAGTTGCGAAGTTTGAAGATCACAAACAGGTAACGTTCAGAAAACGTCCTTTCCCATCAGCCTGCCCTACCGCTCGACCTATGGTCGCTTGCCTAAGCAAGAAACGGCATCGTCGGCCTCAGGATTCCATCGATGTTATTTCGACCCGCCCTTGTCCTTTCTGCCCCAGTCATTGTATAACCAAGGCTGCATGGACTGGCATAGTCTTCTGTAAAATTAAGAAATCTTTCTTAATGATAAATAATAAGGTGGAACTTTTTAAGAATTTTTAAACATTTAGAGTCAAATAGGCGGCATTTGAGAGCCAAACGCCGCCTAATTATTGTATTACCTTCCGCCCTAAATGGAGATTATTGCCATAATGGTTCCTGCTCCCAGTTCTGCGGGAAACCAAGGGCGCCCGCATGAACACTCGGGAATTTGGAGAAGAGTAGCTGCAAATCCTGCGTCAGCGTATTCTGAGGGTCTATGACGTTCAGCCAATAGCGAATGATGGCAAGTACAAAATAGACACGCTGTGTACCTGTTGCAGGCTGCGCAATAAAGGTTCCATGAGGATGACGCGGCATCAGTGGACGAATGCCAAGTGTGCGGTTCCACAGACGCGCATGGTGAGCACAAATGTTACGTACATAGACCAGAGTATGAAGCCACGAGGCAAACACCGTATCGCTTACACCAAAAACAGCCGCCACGTCGCGCTTGGGAATACCTGGCTTCAAATACTGATAGAGTATAGACATGGTACCAAACGATGTCACTTCGAGCGTCATCCAACTTGGTGGCAAGGGGTCACTGTATTTCCGTTTGAAGGCCCGTACAAATTGCTCGTCACTGCGATGGTATTCATCAGCGATGCTTTGAAGCATTTTGGCGTGTTGCGCGGTATTGTTAAATAGTGATGCATCAGCGAACCACGTGCCGCCTTTAGCCATCGACATCACATAAGCCATCTGCGTACGCACTGCCACCTCAATCCGTCCGATATTTCGAAATACAAGCTCGCGCAAACGACTATCAAACTCATAGAGGCTAACGGCCTGCTCAAATGTAGCACCCGGCTTAAAAGTGTGGTTTACACGATCAGCTAACAATGGATACCAGTAACCGCTCATGCGATAGTAGCTCACACGGTGCAGCCATGTTTCGGCTGCCGCCTCGTCAGCGAACGCCAAACCACGTTGCTTCAGGATGCCAATCTGACTGACAAAAGTCTGGATTTGTTTCGGATAGGGAACCTTGGGCATAATTCTATTAAATAAAAAGGCTCACCCTGAGCGCGCTGATCTGACGAGAAGCGGGGTGAGCTTGTTGAGTGCAAAGATACGAATAATTTCCGAACTTCCAAAGAAATCATTGAATTATTTGCATGTTTTAAGGAAAATCCATACTTTTGGAGCGGCAAGAGAATCATTCTATATCCAGGGCAGCACTGGCTAAGGCACTTGGAAGAAGTGGGCGTCTGGTGAGAAAGGCTATCGATGTCTTGCGTGATAAAAGGATACGTCGCAAGGGTGGTGACAAAGGAGAATGGGATAATTTAGGATAGAAGAAAACTTGAAACCACATTGTCATTGGGTAATAGAACGTAGCCTAATACGCACCTTTTTGGCAGGTGCCACAAAAGATGCCGCAGTCAGTTCAAATGTGTTAAGCAAGTAGCAAAATGTGGAGTTGAGTACGGTTGCCAATTCGTAACCCAGATTTTCTTCAATCCACCAAATTGCCTTTATATAAAGAAAAGCTGAGAATTCTTGCAAAGTTACGAAAAGTCGAGAGAAATACAAACAAATAACAGTGACGTATGCTGAGGCAGTAAAAGCAATTAAAGAGGCGATATTGGAAAGTCGCTATCGTGCAGCACGCTTAGTAAACAAGGAAGTGTTGGCTCTTTACTATGCTATTGGCGGGTATATTTCCGCCCAAAGCAGAGCTGCAAGATGGGGCAGCAATGCTATTGGCACTATCTCAGAATTGCTGCAACAGGAACTACCTGGACTAAGGGGTTTCTCTGAGACCAGCATCAAACGTATGCGCATCTTCTATGAGGCATGGTGCAGTATGTTCGAGAATCGTCCATTGTCAGCGGACGATTTACAAAACAGCATCATTCCTGTAGGCGGCAAAGAACATATCGAAATTCGTCCATTGACAACGGACGAATTACCTCCGGAGACATTAGATGCCTTTCTAAATCATGGGGATTTCTGCTGATTATGTTTGAAAAACTTTAGAATAGGAATAACACGTTATGTAAATATGGCAAAACGTAAGGAAATAAGAAATAGCACGGCTGAGTTCCTTATCTTTCAGATAGAAGGGAAGGGACAAGGCGTAGAGGTGTACTATAAGGACAAAACAGTGTGGTGTACCCAGAAAACAATGGGTATGCTGTTTGACTGCTCAACGGACAATGTGGGACTTCATCTGAAGAACATATTTAAAAGCGGTGAACTGGTTAAGGATTCAGTTACCGAGAAAATCTCGGCAACTGCCTCTGATGGGAAGAACTATATGACTCAGTTTTACAACCTCGATGCCATCATAAGTGTGGGATATCGTGTCAATAGCATCCGGGCTACTCGTTTCCGTCAGTGGGCCACTATTCATTCGCTTGAATTTATTCAAAAAGGCCAAGCGACGAAAAAAAAGAAGTGAAGAACAAAAGAAATAATAGGAAAAAGTGGCAGTTTTAAGGCATAAAAGGACAACTATTATTAGATAAGAGTTAAGGAATAGGCGTGCAATAGTATTACTTTTGGTGGCAATCTAGAGTCTAGAAATGATAAATCTAGAGTCTAGATGAAATGATTCTAGAGTCTAGAATTGACCATTCTAGAGTTTAGAAATGATTGATCTAGGGGCTAGAATGGACTCATCTAGGGCCTAGAATTGGGTAATCTAGGGTCTAGAATCAAACTAAAAGTAAAGGTATTGCAAGATAAAACGGATGCTTTAAGTGAGGAAAAGTGTAGGTTTAAGCCCACCAAAAGGGCTATTTTCCTCAACAAAGACGTTAGAAATGGAAAATGGAAATTTAGCGATAAAATGGGCGAAAAACAAAAATTACAGGTCAGAAATATCGCAATTTTTCGCGTTTGGCACAAACGGAAACAACTTTGGCACAAACGGAAAGTCGAATTAATTCCTAATCGCATAACTTTGCGGTCGAAAAAAAACTAAAAATCGCTAAATAGTAATAATGAGTCAACACAAAACCTTAATTAGGTTATTATTGTTTCTATTGGCCATACCCCAAGGCATGTTGGGTCAGACTACTAATGGCACGCTCTTCTTCATTTCCAATGCGCACCTAGATACGCAGTGGAACTGGGACGTGCGAACCACTATTAATGAGTACGTGCGCAACACGTTGCAACAGAACTTCACACTACTAGACAAATATCCCAATCTTGTTTTCAATCACGAAGGAGCCATCCGCTACATGTGGATGAAAGAATACTACCCCGATCTCTATGCACAACTGAAAGAGCAGGTGGCCCAAGGGCGCTGGCACATCAGCGGTTGCGCGGTGGATGCCAACGACGTGATGGTGCCGTCGGCCGAGTCCGTGATGCGCAACTGGCTCTATGCCAACCAATTCTTTAAGAAAGAGTTTGGCGTGCGCGGTGGCTACGACGTGATGCTGCCCGACTGTTTCGGTTTCTCATACGCCCTACCCTCGCTGATGCACCACTGTGGCTTCAAAGGTTTCCACACCGCTAAGCTGGCATGGGGCTCGGCCGACTACGACCAGCTGCCGCCCTTCGGCATCTGGCAAGGCGTGGATGGCTCGCAGGTGTATGCCATCTATAAGCCCGGTGCCTACGATAGTCACGAGCAATACAACAAGAACATGGCCACCGACAGCGAGATGGCAAGCATCATTGCCAACAACTATAATAAATATGGTGTGGCTGCCGAGATTCGCTATGTCGGTCCGCGAAGCGACCGTGGCGGCGGTCTGCAAGACAATGCCTCGCAGCAAGGTGAGAACACCCCCTATTGGCTGAACCTCAGCGCCAAGACCGAGGGTGCCACCACCGTCAAGATGGCTACACCCGATGAGATCTTCGACTTCCTTGACCTGCACAAAAACAGTAAATATCACGTAAAGAATGGTGAGTTGCCCATGCGCACGCACGGTGTAGGTGCCTATACCTCGCGCACCATGCTGAAACGTTGGAACCGCAAGAACGAGCTGTTGGCTGACGCCTGTGAAAAGGCTGCCTCGCTGGCCCAGTGGTTGGGCGTTCAAGCCTACCCACAGACAGAGATCAACGAGGCTTGGGTGCGCAATCTATGGCAGTCGCACCACGACGGCATCACGGGCACCAGCATCCCCAACGCCTACTATTACTCCGTAGGCGACTACGTGCTGGTCAACAAATCGCTGGCACAGACCATGGCCACAACAGCAGGCAGCATCGTCAGCAGGATGAACACACAGACAGAAGGACTACCAGTGGTTGTCTTCAACCCTCTGTCGTTCGCCCGTACAGACATTGTGGAAGGCAAGCTAAAAACCGACGAGAAACCCGATGGAATCGCCGTTTTCTGCAAAGACGGCACCGAGGTTCTTTCACAGATAAGCCACTACGACGAGACCACCGGCGAACTGACGTTCATCTTTGCCGCCACCGTACCTTCGCTGGGCTACGCCACCTACGACGTCAGACTGGGCGAAGCCTCGTCCATGACATCCGACCTGCAGGCCAGCAAGCGCACCCGCCAGTTGTCCAACGGCCAATACCGCTTGACACTCTCTAGCACGGGCAACCCCATGCAGCTTATCAACATGGCCACAGGCACCAACCTGCTCGCCAGCTCGCAATTGCAGATGATCTACGACCATGAAGACGCATGGCCCTCGTGGGAAATCTCCTATACCGACATACAGCGCCAACCAGAGCTTGTCGACGAGAATGTCACCATCGAACTGGCCGAAGACGGTCCGCTGCGCAAGAGTTTCCGCGTGGTCAGAGAGAAAAACGGTTCTACGTTTGTGCAGTATGTGCGCATGAACGCGCTGAACAACCGCATAGACATCGACACCGAGGCCGACTGGCAGTCGCGTGGACGTATGCTGAAAGCCTGTTTCAAGACACCCTTCGGCACCCCGAAAGCCACCTACGACCTCTCGCTGGGCACCATCGAGCGTGGCAACCGCAACAGCAACCAATACGAGGTGCAAGGCCACCAGTGGGCCGACCTTTCGACCACCGACGGCAGTTATGGCCTGTCTATTCTCAACGACTGTAAATATGGTTGGGACAAGCCCGACGACTACACCCTTCGACTGACCCTGATTCACACGCCATCTACAGGCAACAACTACACCTACCAGGCCGATCAGGACTTAGGTGTGAACCTATTCACCTACGCCCTTTTCCCCCACGACGGGGCATGGAGCCAGCAGACACAGATGGCGGCTGCACAGCTCAACCAGCCATTGCTGGCGTTCACTGCGCCGAAACACGACGGTACGCTGAATACCGAGGCCAGCCTCGTCTCGCTGAGCACCGACCAGGTATCGGTGAAGGCTGTGAAGAAAGCCGAGGAGAGCGACGAGCTGATTGTACGCGTCTATGAATGGAGCGGACAGCACCACGACCGCGTCAGCATGACATTCCCCGCCGACATCCTCTCGGCTCGTGAGGTCAACGGACTGGAAGAATCACTTGGCGAAGCCACCTACGACGGTCGTACGCTGGTCTTCAACATCGAGAAATACCAACCTAAGACCTTTGCCGTGAAGTTGCAGACGACCAGCGTGCAGCCCTCGTCAACCGACGAGACCTCAACAGCCATCGCCCTGCCCTACAATGCCGACGTGATGAGCTACGACTCGAAGAAGAACGACGTGCTGGGCATCAGCGACCAGGCCTATCCTGCCGAGCAGATACCCGATGTGCTGACCACGGGTGGTGTGGCATTCACCATGGGCAGTCGCGCAGGTGGCGATAAGAATGCGGTGCGCTGCAACCAGCAGACCATCGACCTCACAACGGCTAAAGGGCGCAAGCTATACCTGCTCATGGCCTCAACCAACAAGAACGGTGCAATGGCCGAGATAAAGATTGACGGTCAAACCTACCACATCGAAGTGCCCTACTATGGTGGCGTGACAGGTCAGCTGGCTTCGCCCTACAATACCGGCACCCACTATCGCCAACAAGACGTAGCCCTCTGCACCACACACAGCCACAACATAAGCGGCAACAGCAACGAGGCCTATCGTTTCCTATACATCTACAAGTACGCACTGGCCCTGTCCGAACACGCCCAGACACTGCAGTTGCCCACCAACAACACCCTCTACTTGTTGGCTGCCACCACGTCAGACAACCCCAGCGACGACATCACACCGCTGACAGCACTCAACACCTATATTAATTATCAGGAGCTGGACTACTTGGAAGAAGGTCACTGTGGTCAACGACTGGAGCCACAGACCATTGCAGCCAGTCAGCAAATCAACAACAACGAAGCAGGCAAGATGGCTGCCGACAACGACGAGATGACCAAATGGTGCGTCAGCGGCAACCAGAATCAAACGCCCTATCTGGAATATCGATTCAGTGAACCCATGCAGATCTGCCAATGGATGGTGCTGAATGCCGGCAACGAGGCTGGCGACTACATCACCAAGGCCTGCAAGTTGCAGCGCTACGAGGGCGGCAGATGGGTAGACGTGGATGTAGTGACGGCCAACCGCGAGAACAAGATAGTGCGCGGCGTGACACCATTCACCACCAGTCGCGTGCGCCTGCAGATTACACAGGGCGAACAGCAGAACTTTACCACACGCATCAACGAGTTTGCCGTTTTTGGCACACCCGCAAGCACACTCAGCATAGAAGACTTAACAGTGGCGGACACCAACCACCGCCGCTCCCTATTGCTATATGGCAACACCCCCAACCCCTGCGCCGGCATGACACACATCCACTGTCAGGTGCCGCCAGGCGTTGACAAGCTGACGCTGCACCTGACCACCATAGACGGTAGGCAGGTCTGTCAACAAGACTACTGCGTCGGCCCCGGCGACCAACAGCTCACTTGGCGAGGCATGCTGCCAGAAGGCATCTATCTCTACTACCTGACCGCTCAAAGCAAGAACGGAACATTACATACCAACGCAAAGCGACTTTTTGCTTCATATCATTAATTAATTATTAATCTTTAAACTATGTGTAAATCATTACATGGACTAAAAAAATCCTTTGGTTTAGCACTTGTCTTGCTGGCATCACTGGGAACCAGCGCACAGACCGAAATCAGCACCGCTGAAGGTCTGAAGGCAATGGCTAATGATTTAACGGGTGAATACGTGCTGACAAGCGACATCACCCTGAGTGAAGAATGGACACCTATCGGCAATGCCCAAAATCCATTCTGCGGAACATTCAACGGACAGGGCCACACCATCAACGGTCTCCGTATCGGCGGCGGTGAGAACCTTGGCCTGTTCGGTACGGCTAGCGGTGCCATCATCGAGAATGTTCGACTGACCAACGCTGAAGTTGGACAATACGGCAACGGCAAGGCCGTAGGTACCATCGTGGGTAACGCCCAGGGCGTCACCATCAAAAGCTGCTTCACGTCGGGTGTAGCCTATGGCCACGACCACGTGGGTGGTATCGCTGGTGACGTGCGCAACGGCACAGAGATCATCAACTGTCTGAGCACCATGGCGGTCTATAGCTCAGGCTATCAGGCTGGCGGTATTGCTGGCGACAACTACGATGGTAGCTACACCAACAACCTGTTCCTGGGTCAGGTGTATGCCGGCAACAGCTGGAATGGTTGCGGCGCCATCGTTGGTCTGCAGGAAGGTCCTGGCAGCTGTACTATCAATGGCTGTGTGGCTGCACCTGTCTCTCTGGGTGTAGCTGACGGTGTTGCCAACTATCACATTCATGCCATTGTTGGTAACAATGACCCAGACCCCAAATCAGTATTGAACAACTGCTTGGTTCTTGAGCCCACACGCTACTATGTTGGTAGTATCCGCACAGGTGCAGACATCACCGGTGGCAAACTGGACACCATCAAGCAGAGTCAATATAATGGTATTCCCAAGACCGAGGCTGAACTGAAGCAAAAAGCCACTTACACAGCCATTGGTTGGAACGAGGACGCCTGGGATATGGCCGACGGCCGCTTCCCTATACTGCAGGGTATGTCAGTGCCTTTCGATGGAGACTACGTGGTTCACAACAGCCTGCCTGAGTTCTTCAAGGGCACCTCTGTGGATCTGGCTCCCTTCTCTACCTTAGACCGTCAGGTGACCATCAGCAGCAGCAACCCCAATGTGATTGCCGTTGATGGTACAAAAATAACAGCTCTGACCACCGGCGAGGCCGTCGTTACCATCTCTACCGAGGGCGACGACTACATCAAAGGCTTCAGCAAGAGCTACACCATCACTGTCAACAGCATGGATACCGACATCAAGACGGCCGACGACCTGCTGACCAAACTGAAACAGAACCCCAGTGGCGAGTTCGACATCGTGGCCGACATCGACCTGACAGACGTTGAGTTCACCCCACTGCCCGAGTTCACCGGTAAGCTGCATGGTAACGGTCACGTGATTCGTGGCATGCGCTTCGACAATTCCGGTCAGGCCAACGTGGGTCTCTTCTCTACCACCCGCAGCGCCCTTGTCGAGGACCTGGGCTTCGAGGATGCCTACTTGGTAGGTAACGAGAACGTAGGTGCCGTAGCCGGTCACGTCTATGGCGGTATCGTTCGTCGCATCTTCGTCATGAACTCATACATCGAAGGTCGCGACCACGTAGGTTCTTTCACCGGCGACATGAGCAACGACTTCGGCGCTCTGAGCGAAATCTCTGACTGTATCTCTGATGCACAGGTAAAGACCCGTCAGTACCAGTCGGGCGGTATGGTTGGTGTGGCCAACGGTGGCGTACTGAAGAACTGTCTGTTCAGCGGTACCGCCGAAGACTTGCGAAACAACTCTTGCAATAATGGCTTCATCTCTCTGATCGACTCTGACACCTATCCCACCACCATCACGAACTGCTTCTCTGGAGCTGCCCACATCAATGGTGGCGATCCCAACACCCCACGTATTGCACAGTCTAAGCGCAACAACACCGTGCTCTCTAACAACTACGTGATGGCTTCTACCGTTTGCAACGGTTCGTTCAGCACTGTTTCCGGCAGCGCAGACAACGAGCAGGGCGCAATGATCGACGACAACACCGCACGCACCAAGGCTTTCTATACCACTACACTGGGATGGGACTTCGAGAACACCTGGACCTTCCTGCCTAACGCCGAAGGAAAGATGTTCCCCATACTGAAGATCATGAAGACCCCACTGAAGACTCGCATCATCGACGACGAGTTCAACTCTGCACTGGTCTATGAGGCCGGTTCTGAGTTCAAGGATCTGACCAAGGTTCACGCCTCATGGGGTCAGGCTCTTGACATCAAAATCACTGAAGGTGAGAACCTGGTTGACGTGGTTGACGGCACCAAGCTCTACTGCTCTGACGAGAATGGCGTATTCCTCGGCATGGGTACACTGACCATCCAGGCCAACATGCCTAGCGGCCTGGCCGAACTGTTCACCGTGGTTGGTGAGAACAGCTTCTCTATCCCCGTAACTGCCAACGATATTGTTACCGAGATCTCTACAGTAGAAGATCTGAAGGACATGAAGAAGATGCCTTCAGGCAAGTTTCTCCTGACTGCCGACATAGACATGAAGGACGTTGAGTTCGAGGGTCTCTTCAACGATGGCAATGCCTTCTCTGGTACCTTCGACGGACAGGGACACCGCATCAAGAACGCTACCGTAAACGTAGCCAGCGGCGACAACAAGGGTATCTTTGGCAACGTGAACGGTGGTATCATCAAAAACGTAGCCTTCGAGGACTTCCAGGTTATCTCGCCCAATAAGAGTGCCAACCACATCGGCTTCATCGGCCGTGCAGAGAACTGCACCATCGAGAACGTAGCACTGACTGGTAAGGTTATGGGTAACGACCACGTTGCTCTGCTGGCCGGCGACGGTGTGAATGCTACCGTTGAGAACTGCTATGTATGGGGTGAGGTGACTGCTAACCAGCAGATTGGCGGTATCTTCGGATGTACACTTGACAAGGGTGCAACCATCCGCAACACATACTACAATGGTAAGATGGATGCCGTGTTCCGCGGTTGCGCCGGTGGTTTCATTGGTTTGGTCGATGTAGCCAACAGCGAAATCACCATCGAGGGTTGTGTATCTATCGGCGACATCTGGTCTTCTTCCAACAACTGGAGCCACGCTGGTTCGTTCATCGGAAAGAATGGTGCTGGCGACACGCCTAACGGTAAGATTACCTTCACCAACAACATTGCCAACCAGTTCCAGGACCTCGTAGGTGTACCCGAGAATCCTTGGCCCTTCAGCAACGAGACTGCCGAGGGTGGTTTTGTAGAATATCAGACCGACGTTCCCACACAGACGTTGGAGGAGCAGAGCACCTACACAAACATTGGATGGGACTTCGAGAACATCTGGACCTTCGACACCAAATCTGGTTACAAGTATCCTGTTCTGAAGAACATCGGCTACGTTCCTTTCACCCTGTCAGAGGAGAACAACAACCCCGACGGCATTGTTGAACTGAACGGACAGCAAACAACTGTTGCCAAGAAGCACATCTACGACCTGAACGGACGCCAGATGAAGGGCAACCTGAAGAAGGGTGTCTATGTTGTGAATGGCAACAAGGTAGTGATTAAATAATAATTTATACTTGAAAAACAGTAAGTAAATATGAGAATAACAGCAGATTGTATCAAAAAAACGCTGCTATCGTTCTTTGCCACAATGATGGTGACCTGCGCACTCGCAGGTCCCATCAAAGTGACGGGACGCGTACAAGACGTCAACGGCGAACCGCTCATTGGCGTCACCGTACAAGTGAAAGGCACATCAAATGGTGTAATGACCGACGTCAACGGCCAGTACACCATCAATTGTTCTGAGGGTGACATCATTACCACCACCTATGTGGGCTATAAGGCTGAAGAGCGCAAGGCCAACAAGACCCTGATTGATATCATCCTTCACGAGCAAGTCAACGACATCGACGAGGTAACCGTAGTAGGTTACTCTACGCGTAAGAAGATCTCGGTGCTGGGTGCACAGACCACACTGAAGATGGACGATGTGAAGGCACCTGTTGCCAACATGACCTCTGTGCTGGCCGGTCGTGTGGCTGGTGTGGTATCGGTACAGCGTACCGGTGTGCCCGGACAAGACGACTCAGACATCTGGATTCGTGGTATCTCTACGCTGACCAACCGCAACGAGGGTCCTCTGGTGCTGGTGGACGGTATCGAGCGTAGCTGGAACAACCTGTCGCCCGAGGACATCGAGTCTATCACCGTGCTGAAGGACGCAGCCTCTACGGCTGTCTATGGTGTACGTGGTGGTAACGGTGTCATCATCATCACCACGAAGCCTGGTGAGGTGAGCAAGCCTAAGTTCTCTTTCGACGTGTTCCAGGGTATCACCTCGCTGACCAAGGTGCCCGACCTGGTCGATGGTATTGAATACATGCATGCCGTGAACGAGGCCTATCAGACCAGCCGTGGCTACGACTACTATGGTGCTAACCAGATTATCAACACAAAGATTGCCAACGGCATGCCTCTGACTGCCGATGAGCTGACCTACAAACAGGGACTGATTGACGGCAATGGCGGCAAGCTGCCCGCTTCTATCAACAAGTACCTGTATCCTAATGTGGACTGGATGCGCGAGATGTATCACAAGTATGGATGGAACCGTCGTGCCAACGTCAACATCCGTGGTGGTGCGCCCAACGCCAGCTACTACATCTCTCTGTCGTACTATACCGAGAAGGGTCTGACCAAAGACGATCCTTCACAGGACTTCAGCTCTGAGATTGACTACAACCGTTATAACTTCCTGACCAACGTCAACCTGAAGGCCACCAAGACCACCAATCTGGACGTGGGTGTCAGCGGATGGTTGGCCAGCGGCAACTATCCTCACGAGTCGCTGAAAGACATCTTCAGCCGTGCCATGACCACCAACCCCGTCATCTTCCCCGTGCAGTATGCCGATGGTCGCAGCCCTGGCTCGTCACCCCACGACTACAGCCTGGACTCTCCTTGGGAGACACTGACGCGCCGTGGTTATCAGACGCAGCACCAAACACAGATTAACACCAACCTGAAGCTGACGCAAGACTTAGGCTTCTTTGACTGGAGCAAGGGTCTGACAGCCCGTGCACTGGTGGCCTTCGACTTCCGTGCCACTCAGGCATTGAAGTACCAGGTGCGCAACTCAAGCTGGAAGCCCACCGGTCGTCAGCAGAATGGTGTGTGGGTTGAAGACACCAGCCTCTATCCTCAGCTTACCGACGAGAACGGCAACCTGTTGTGGGTGAAAGATGGCAACGGCAACGATACCACCACGCCACTGCTGGACACTCGTCCAGAGATGCTGCTGCTCACCGAGCAATATCGTGGTAACAACTCCATGAACGTGACAGCCGACAAGTGGGTGTATCGTACATTCTACTTTGAAGGTGCTCTCGACTATCGTCGCACATTCAACCGCTACCACAACGTCACCGGTCTATTGCTGTTCAACATGCGCAGCTATCTGGATGCCAACAACAACGACCTGTTGCAGACTCTGCCCTACAAACAGCAGAGCCTTTCTACACGTCTGACCTACGACTACGACAACCGTTACTTCGTAGAGCTCAACGGTGGTTACACCGGTTCTGAGAACTTCGAGCCAGGCCATCGCTTCGGCTTCTTCCCTGCTGTGGCATTCGGTTGGGTACCCTCTAACGAGAAATGGTGGGATCCCATCTCTAAGTACATCTCGTTCTTCAAGATTCGTTATTCTAACGGTAAAGTAGGTAACTCTTCTACCGACGGTCGCTTCACCTACTTCACACAGATTGGTGGAACGGGCGACGGCGGTAAGTATAGCAGCTACTGGGGCAACGATGGTCTGGGCTTCAACCGCTACGGCTACACCCCACAGTGGTCTGTGGTTCACAAGCAGGACCTGGGTATCGAGATCAACTTCCTGGACAATGAGCTGACCTTCATCGTGGACCTCTTCAAGGAGAACCGTTCTAAGATCTTCGTATCGCGCGACAACGTGCCCCTCTCTGCAGGTTTCGCCACCAATATCTCGGCCAACGTAGGTAAGGTAGAGAATAAGGGTATGGAGGCATCGTTCGAATACCACCATCAGTTTGGCAAGGACCTGTACATGTCATTGCGTGGCAACATGGCCATGAACGACGACAAAGTCATCGAGAATGCTCAGGCCGATCCCGCACATCCCTGGCTGGACCGCCGCGGTCACAACGTGCTGGCTGAATGGGGCTACGTAGCCGAAGGTCTTTACACCAGCGACCAGCAGATCAAGGATCGCAACATCACCCAGTTCGGTGAGACCTATCCCGGCGAGCTGGTGGCTCCTGGCGACATCATGTATAAGGATATGAACGGCGATGGCCACATTGACGAATACGACCAGGTATGCATCAGCCGTGGCGACGTGCCACGCATCTACTACGGTTTCGGTGGCGACCTGCGCTGGAAGAACGTTGGTCTTGGCATCCTGTTCCAGGGTGTGGCTGACGCCGAACGCATCTTGCGCGGCAACGGTATCCGTCCGTTCACCTCTACCTCGGGCGGTGGTACACTCTACTCAAACATTGCCGACCGCTGGAGTGCAGACGATCCCGAGAATACTGATGTCTTCTATCCATTACTGGCATGGGGTGAGAATGACCCTCACAACATCAACAACTTCAAGACCAGCACCTGGTGGAAACGCGATTTCAGCTTCATGCGCCTGAAGCAGTTCACCATTTCGTACTACTTCCCCAAGTCATGGACTCGCAACACCTTCATCAGCGGTGGTCGTTTCTACCTGATGGGCGAGAACGTGCTCACCTTCAGCAAATTCAAGCTGTGGGATCCCGAGTTGAATACCGACAATGGTATCTCTTATCCCAACGTACGCACATTCTCTATTGGTGTCAACTTCAACCTCTAACAGTATAATATAGATAATCATGATTAATAAAACAAAGAAATATTGCTTTGGAGTCTTGCTGACCGCCATGACTGCGTTCACACTCAGCTCATGCGACGACTACTTCGACGACGTGCCCAACAACGCCACTTCGCTCGAGGATGTCTTCTCTAACCGTGGGCAGACTCTCAGTTGGTTGTCCAACGTTTATTCTTATATCCCCAACACCCTGCAGACCCGCTATCAGGGAGGTACCAGCAACGGTATGATGCTACATGCCTCACTCTCGGGCTATCAGCCTTGGAGCGATGGTGGTAATGGTAAGCATCTGAACATCATCAACGGTACGCTGTCGCCTTCTACTGGTTGGGTGGCCGACATGTTCACCAACTATTATCGTGGCATTCAGTATGCCAACGTGTACCTGCAGCATGTGGACGAGTGCGACCCTCTGAGCGATGCTGAGAAGGCTACCACCAAAGCCGAGTGCCGTGCACTGAGAGCTTATTTCTACTTCTGTCTGATGAAGCACTTCGGTCCTGTGGCAATCATTGGCGACCGTGTGAACGGTGTAGAAGACGACCTGGGCAACATGATGGAAGAGCGTAGCACCGTGGACGAGTGCTTCGACTACATTCTCAGCGAGTTCGACGATGTGCTGAGCAGTGGCGACCTGCTGACCAAGTACGACAGCGAGAACACCTTCATTCGTCAGTATGCCGGCAACTTCACCGAAGAGACTGTTCGCGGTATCCGTTCTGAGGTGCTGTTGTTCCGCGCCAGCTATCTGTTCAATGGCGATCCCTTCTATGCCGACGTTACTAATCCCGACGGCAAGAAGCTGTTCCCCCAAGCTCGCGACAACCAGAAATGGATTGACGCCCGCGATGCTGCCAAGGAACTGATCGACGACGGCCAGTGGCGACTGGTGCTGCGCAACAGCAGTGGCGAGCTGGTCAACTCGGTTGATCAGTCATGTCCCTACAACTCTGTTCTCTATGCCTGCATCGGCAACAGCGACAACGAGGAGATGATCGTAGGCACCACCAAGAACTCTACCGACACCTATCCCATGGTGCCGCGCAACAATGGTGGTTCGCTGCCCGCTCCCTACGGAACTGTTGACGGCGGTGCCGGTGCCTACACCGTGCCCCTGGAGTTCGTGGACCTCTACTTCACCAACAAGGGTCTGCGCATCGAGGAAGACCCCGACTACTTCACGTATGACGAGTATGGCGACGAGACTCAATACACCAACGCACTGGTGAACCTGCGTAAGACCACCTACAACGATCCCTATTCTGGCTACAACTACTTCACCATGCAGAACGCACATCCTATCATGAAGCAGTTCTACGACCGTGAGGCTCGTTTCTATCTGGGCATCACCTTCCAGAATCGTCCTTGGAACATTGGCAATGGTAAAAACGCTCCCAGCGAGATGAACTACTCGGGCAACTCTGGTCCTAACTCATCTGGTACACACGACTATCCCGTCTTCGGTACCATCTGCCGCAAGAGCTGTCAGTATGGTAGCGCACTGGGCGGCTGGAGCTACTGTGTGCTGCTGCGTCTGGGCGAAGTTTACCTGAACTATGCCGAGGCTTGCGCCGAGCTGGGCGAACTGGAGGAAGCACTGACGGCCGTCAATGCCATCCGTGCACGTGCCGGTGTGGCAGAGTATAAGGTCAATGCCAGCGACGACACCAAGGGTGCTCGTGGCGAAGACCGCATCGCGCTGCCTGCCTACGACCAGACCACGGTGCTGAAGGCAGTCTATCGCGAGCGCCTCATCGAGATGGCATTCGAGAACAAGTACTACTACGACGTTCGTCGTTGGGGTGTGGCCGAAGGTAAGTGGCGCACCAATGGCGAGGAACTCACCGACGGTTGGATCTACGCTCCTTACCACAAGGGTGGTGAAGGTGGCGACCTGTATGGCTACAACCTCTATGGCAGCAACACCGCTACCGACCTAAAGTTCTACAAGCGCGTAGTACAGCAGCACCGTATCTTTGCTAAGCGCATGTCGCTGCTGCCCATTCCTCAGGAGGAGCTGAACCGCAACCATCTCTGTGTTCAGAACAAGGGTTGGGAGAGCACGGTTGACGAGCACAACAAACAGTAATCATCATCCATAATCCTATATCAAGAGCGTGTGCCGCATTTGTTAGCGGTGCACGCTCTTTCTTTATGTCCCACCGCTCTTCTGGTGGTCATGCGCCATACGTCTTCAACACAGGTCTATCATCCTTTGACATCTTTATATGACAAAGAACGGCCTGTAGGACTGATAGCAATCTAAATAAAGTTAAATAAACCCGGAGTATTCGTACAACCGAAAAACAATGTTTAATTTTGCAAAGCTAAATACATAAAGCTTGAACTAAATAGTAAGATGCGACGAAGGCTGTATGGTTTATTCCTATTGGCATGCGTCCTAAAGTCAACCTGTGCCTATAATATCAAGCACATCCAAGGACTGACCAATAGTTTTGTATTGTCCGTAGAACAAAAACCCTGTGGCGAGATGCTCTTTGGCACCCTCGACGGGCTCGATGGCTACGATGGTGTACGCGTGTGGAGTGCCGACACCCATGGCAAGAATAGCATCCGTGGACGTGTTGTCGAGAACGTGATGTGCGTCAATGGCAACCAGACATGGGTGCTGACCAACTATGGTCTTAACGTGTTCACACGATACAAGAAGGAGAATAAATTCTTCTCTCAGTTTGCCGGACTGAGAAAGATGAAGCGCAACCCCAAGGGCGACGGCTTCATTCTTGACAACGGACGTCTTTGCTACATGGGATCCGACGGCAACTTCCACTCTCTTTCTTTAGGATTGGGCGACAATGTACCCTGGCCATGCGACTATGTGGTGACCAACCACCAAGTGCTGGTATTCCAAAACAACCGTATCATGACCTACGAACTGCTGCGCCATGCCGACGGCACGTATCAGATAGGGCGATACCACCAGCGGGCTGCCAACATCCGTACTGCCGTAGAGGTTGGCGACAGAGAGTATATCATCGACGATCAGGGCATGCTGTTGACCTACTCTTACGCCACCCGACGCTTTCAGAAACTGTTCTCACTGAGCCACGAACTGGCCACGCGAGGCAGCATCAACGACATTGTGGAGTTCAACGGCGAACTGCTGATGGCCTTTGGCACGGGCGGCATGATCAGCGTTGTGCTGCCGAAAGGTCCTGACGACACACCGAAGATCACCGACCTGAACATCAACACAGGCGTGTTCTGCCTGACCAAAGACCGCTATAACGACATCGTCTGGATAGGCACCGATGGCGAAGGCGCCATGATGCTGAGCGACGAGGCATATACCTACTGCACCTACACGGGCAAAAGCATCTTCACCAAGCAGCAACAGGCCATCCGCGCCCTGCTGCTCGATGCCGACAACACGCTGTGGGTTGGTTCTAAGGGCGATGGTCTGCTCCGTGTTCCGCACTTCAGCACCGCCAACAGTCAGTCGCTGCCACAGGGCACCCACTTCAACGACGCTACGCCGGGCTTGGAGAGTCGCAACATCTTCAGCATACTGGACAGCAAAGACGGACAGCACATCTGGATAGGTCACGACCGTGGCGTGAGTTGCTACGACAGAAAGAGCCAGCGTTTTATCAGAATGTCACTGCCGGGCTATGCCGCCAACGTGATGGCCATGGCCGAGCGCGACGGTAGGCTATGGCTGGCAGCACTGGGCAACGGCATCGTGAGTGCACACATCGACGAGAAGAACGGACAACCGGAACTCAGCGATGTGAAGTCCTACCGTCTTGACGGCGGCAGCATGTCGTCCAACTACTTCTTCTGCATGGCCGAAGGGCCACAGGGCTATCTGCTTTTCGGCAATCGCGGAAAGGGACTCTACAAACTGAAGGGCGACATCTTGGAGCATGTGCCCTTCGGCGATACCGAGAAGACACCCAACATCAACGACGTCTTCGCTCTGAGAAACATTGCCAACAACCTATGGATAGGCACCAGTGCCGGCATCATCATCCTGGACCATAAAGGCACCGTCAAACATATAGACACCAGCCACGGTCTCCCCTCCAACACCATCCATGCCTTCACATTGAGCAGTCATGGCGAGGTGTGGGCCTCAACAAGTGCTGGTCTGGCTGCCCTTAGTCTGCAAGGCGACGTTATCAAGGTCGTTGACAGCAACACCATCCCAGGGTTCAAGGAATATTGCGACGGCGCAGCCTACCATGCAGGCAACACGCTGCTTTTCGGCTCCATCAATGGTCTTGCAGCCATTAGCTACAATGCCCATGCAACGCCCTGCGCCAACAAGTTGCAGATAGACTTCAACCGCCTGAGCATTCAAGGCATCCAACAGGACATCAACGACTTTATGGATCCAGAAGCAGCGGTCAGCACCCTACGTCTGGACCATCGGCAGAACTTCTTCACCATTGGCGTAGCTACCTACGACTATCTGGGCGGTTCCATGCTAGACTACTATTATCGTCTGTCTGCCAGCGACGAGTGGACAGCCAACGGCCATAGCAACCAGTTTACCTTTAGCGATATGCAACCGGGCCACTACACGCTGTATGTGAAGACACGCAACATCAGCACCGGCAAGGAAAGTGGCGAAGCTCTGCTTCATATCATCATCACCCCACCCTGGTACCGCACGTGGTGGGCCTACGCCCTCTATTTGTGTTGTGCAGCTGTCGTCGGCTATCTGCTGCATCGCTGGTGGCAACAGCAGCGTCGCAAGCAAGAGGTGGAAGCAGCACAACTGCAGCAGATGATCATCAACAGCGAAAAGTCGCAAATGGTCAACGGCAGTTTTACGGAATCACTCATCGAAAAAGAGCAACACGATTTCCTCGAAGAGGTCACCGAGGCCGTCGATAAGCATATCGGCAACTCGCACCTGGATGCCGAGATGCTGGCCAACATCCTAAAGATTAGTCGTCGCAACCTCTACCGCAAGTTTGAGACAGCCCAGTTGCCACCCGTCAAGGAGTTCATCAAGGACTATCGTGTCAAAACGGCGGCACGCCTGCTCGCCTCTACCCACATGACCATCTCTGAGGTGATGTACAAAACGGGCTATGATACGCAGTCCACCTTCTACAAGGAGTTTCGCAAACATTTCGATGAGACACCAAAGAGCTATCGGGAGAGAAGGAAAAGTGAGAGGGGTGCGGCTTTGCCGCAAGATGAGAGTTTTTCTTCCAAGTGCTGAGTAAGTCGCAACTTTATTGCTCTATACCTCTGTTCCCACGATATACTTCTTTTTGAAAACCGAAGCCACCATTTCCGCTAAAAATGCATAAAATAAAGAGAATGTCACAATCTTTTTCTTTCATATCTAAATAAAATTAGTATTTTTGCAAAACATATTTCTAATTCTCAAAGATCTCACATCAAGCGATACTATCGTATGACGTCGTTGCATATTAAATCTTTTGGTCCGATAGTGGACTCGACAAAAATTGAGCTGACACCCCTGATTGTTCTTATAGGCCGTCAGAGTGCCGGTAAGAGTACTTTCATGAAGGTGCTTTGTTTTTGCCGCTGGCTAGAGAAGAAGATCATGGTCTCTACCGACGACATGATAGACTTGTTCACTCACGACAATCGGTTTATTAAAGAATTGAAGCAATTCCATCGCTTAAACGACGAGTACTTTACCCAAGAGACAGAGTTGCTGTATGATGGCGACAACCTGACTATAGAGTACAAAGGCGAGAATGGCAACGTAAAGATTGTGCGAAAGAAATCATTTGCAGAGAATAGGTTTAACACCAAGTTGAGCTACATCCCTGCCGAGAGAAATCTGATTTCAGCTATTCAGAATGTGGACCAGACCTATAAGGCCACAGAAAGGGACGTCTTGTTTAATTTCATTTACGAGTGGGACGAAGCCAAGAGTCCTTATACCAGCGAACACCCATTCCGGTTGTCAGCAACCGGTGGCTTTAGCTATGTTAACAGGTCAGGTGCCGATGTTCTCTTACGTGAGGACGGTACAGAGACGCCAGCCTTCTATGCCTCTAGTGGTATGCAGAGTGTGATGCCCCTGGATGTGATGGTCAACTACATCACAGAACGTGTCGGAAAGAATGCTTCACTGTCTATGCGTGAACGTAATGAGATAAGCAATACTGATAACGGTCACTCACACAGAAGGCTCGAATATCAGTCTGCTCAGTTGTTTATTGAAGAGCCCGAGCAGAATCTATATCCCGAATCACAGAAGCTTGTAGTCATGAGCCTTGTTCGTTCGCTGAAGAAGGCGTTGGAGAACGGTTCTGAACAAAGCATGATCGTCGTAACTACCCACAGTCCGTATGTAATGTCAGTGGTGAATGTCTTACTGGCAGCTGCCATAATAGAGGAGAAAAAGCTGAAGCAGGATATTATCAGCAAGGAATACATTATCCCCTCGAAGAACATCTCTGGATACTTTATCGATGAGAAAGGTACTTTCCAGAACATCATGGATAACGATATTCCTATGCTTAGCGGCAACGATTTGGATGGCGTTTCCGACTGGGTAGATGAAAGCATCAGCATGTTGAATAAGATTCTTTTTGCTTAGAAATGAAAGACAAGAAGACAAACTTTGAAGGTGAGAACTGAGAGGCGAGAGGTAAAGAATGCCGGTTTGAACTATGTGATGGTTCAAACCGGCATTGGTTTTGTTATGGGGCAAAGGGCGGAGCCTTTGGAGTTACTCGTTGTTATCTGAGAATGAATAGGGATAGGCAGAGGGGGTGGTGCCACGACGCTTGTTGGGAGTGCTGCCCATCTGGTAGTTCAGCTTCACGCCGCGCATCAGCTGCTCGTGGGTGAAGTAGTTCTTGTCGTACGCCTTGCCGTTCACCGTGAGCTTCTGCACGTAGCGGTTGGCGTCGCTGTTGGCGGGGGCCGACAGGTCGATGGTCTTGCCGTTGGCCAGGTTCACGCGGGCTTTCTTAAACAGGGGGGCACCCAGCACATACTGGTCGGTGGCGGGGCAAACGGAGTAGAAGCCCAGTGCCGACATGATATACCATGCCGAGGTCTGTCCGTTGTCTTCGTCGCCGCAGTAGCCGTCGGGCGTGGCGAAGTAGAGGCGGCGCATGGCCTCGCGCACCCAGTACTGCGTCTTCCAGGGCTCGCCGGCATAGTTATAGAGGTAGATCATGTGCTGTATGGGCTGGTTGCCGTGGGCATACTGTCCCATGTTGACCACCTGCATTTCGCGCATCTCGTGAATCAGCTGCTTGCGTGTGTCCACCGCGCCGCCAAAGGTGGGAGGTGTGGTGAATACAGCGTCTAGCTTGTTGATGAAGGCCTGGTCGCCACCCATCAGCGAGATGAGTCCGCGAATGTCGTGGAACACACACCAGGTCCAGTGCCAGCTGTTGCCCTCGGTGAAGGGGCCCCACCACTCATCAGCCTTGAAGTCGTCGGGGAAGTTGCCCTTCGAGTCGCGTCCGCTCATCATGCCGTATTTGGGATGATAGATATTCTTGTAGTTCAGGCAGCGCTGCTTGTAGATGTCTGTCTCGCTGGCAGGGCGGCCCAACTTCTTGCCCATCTGGTAGATGCACCAGTCGTCGTAGGCATACTCCAGCGTGCGCGAGGCACTCTGCCCCACCACGTCAGAAGGCACATAGCCCAGCTCGTTGTATTCCTTGAAAGCCAGTCGGCCCGACGACGACACCGTGGGGTGAACGGCATTGGCGCCCTTCAGCAGTCCCTGATACATCTCGAGGGCATCCTTCTTGATATTGCCCTTTACAAAGGCGTCGGCCACCACCGAGGCTGAGTTGTTGCCCACCATGCAACCGCGGTGACCGGGCGTAGCCCACTCGGGATAGAAGCCGCTCTCCTTATAGGAATTATAAAAGCCCTCTTCCATCTGTGCGCTCATCTCGGGATAGATCAGGTTCACCAGTGGCATCAGTCCGCGAAACGAGTCCCAGAAGCCGGTATCGGTGAACAGATAGCCTGGCAGCACCTCGCCCGTGTGGGGGCTGTAGTGCACAATCTGTCCCTTGGCATTCTTCTCGTGGAACATGCGTGGGAACAGTGTGCTGCGATACAGACAACTATAGAATGTGCGCAACTCGTTCACATCGCTGCTCTCTACTTCAATGCGTCCCAGCACCTCGTTCCAGCGCTCGCGTCCTTTCTGTTTCAGCTGGTCGAACGACAGCTTGCCCAGCTCTTTCAGGTTCAGCTCGGCCTGTTCGGTGCTGATAAACGATGACGCCACGCGTGCATGCACCTGCTCGCCCTTCTTCGTGGCAAAGCCAATGATGGCACCGGCATGGTTGCCGCTGGCTTCCAGTTCGCCTTGGCGGATGTCGCCATTAGGAACGGCAGCGGTATAGGTGAACGGCTTGTCGAAGACAATCACGAAATAGTTCTTGAAGTTGCCCGGCACGCCCCCACTGTTCTTGGTCGAGTAGCCCACGATCTTACGTTCAGCGGGGATGATGGTCACGGCCGAACCGCGGTCCAGCGCATCGATGACCACGCACGACTGCTCGTTCTCGGGGAACGTGAAGCGAAACATGGCGGCACGTTCCGTCGGCACCAGTTCGGTGTTGATGTCGTAGTCGGCCAGATACACCTGGTAGTAGTAAGGCAGGGCGGTCTCAGCCTTGTGGTTGAAGAAGCTGGCGCGGTCGGCCTCGGCAAACACAGGGGTGCCGGTGGTAGGCATCAGCGCAAACTGTCCGTAGTCGTTCATCCACGGGCTAGGCTGATGCGTCTGCTTAAAACCGCGAATGCGGTTGGCCCTGTAGCTATACACCCATCCGTCACCCATATTTCCGGTCTGCGGTGTCCAGAAGTTCATGCCCCACGGCATGGCTGTGGCGGGATAGGTGTTACCGGTAGAAAGCTCGAAGTTCGAGTCTGTTCCCACCAGCGTACTCACGTAGTCGGCATAGTTGCCTTTGGCCTGTGCAGCAAATGCCATACAGGTACTTGCAACAAGCATTAAAAGTTTTCGTCTCATAATCATTATTACTATTTTTAGTTGATGGTAATGTCTCAATCACGCCCTGTCGCTACCACAGCGGCAGAAACGCGGTGCAAAGATAGCCATTATATTTTAAAAAGGGCTTTCCGTTTGTGCCAAAATGATGTTTTTCTGGCACAAATGGCAAGAGAGAGCCGAGAATGCGGCTACTCGAAGTAAAGCGTAAACACAAACATACTGCTACGTGCCGACTGCACGGCATTGGAGAATACGCGCTGTCCCACGTCGCGCAACTCGCTGGCGTGGCTCTTGTCGTAGGCGTTGGTCAGGCCGTAGCAGAACTTAATCTCGGGTATCAGTTTGAAGAAAGGCAGATAGAGGTCGCAGCCCATGCCCACCTCTACCATCACGTCGAATGGCTTCAGATGACTATAGTCCTGATCCTTGCCCGAGAGGTTCAGCATGGGGCTCACGCCAGCCAGCATGTAAGGGCGGTAGTTGTTGAAGCGCTCGGCAGCAAACTTCACATCCACGGGCACCGACACATAGGTATTCTTCATGTCCTGTGTCGTCTCGCGCGGCGTACCGTTCTCGCTCAGGTTGTCCATGTCGCGAAACACCAGGCGCTTCGAACCGAAGTGCATCGAAGGCGTGACGCGCAACGAGAGGTACTGGTTCAGTCTGAGATCGCCCACCACACCCACGCTGAAGCCCGGATTCCACGTGTCGGCATCGCAATACACCGTGCGCTCCGTGTCGCCCACGTCGGGCAGCGACACCAGTTGCGGCCCCACGTTCTTCATCTTCACATCCTGCATGTTCATGCCTATGCTGATGCCAAAGTGCATGGGTCGCAGATCCACATAGGGTCTGTTCTGCACTTTGCGCTTCTGGGCGGCGCCATTGGCCACGGCCACGGCCAGTATGATGAGTATCAAGAATAGTCGTTTCATTGTTTATTTATAACGCAGAATGCGCGCTATTATTATATATCCCGCTTGCAAATCACAATTTCGACACCGTATAAATTGGAGAAAAAAGATACCAAAAGTTTGGTATTATTCGGAAAAACTATGTATCTTTGCATCACAATATTTGAGTATTAACTAATCAAAATTTAGAAAGATTATGGCATATGTAATTGGTGACGACTGTATCGCATGCGGTACATGTCAGGGTGAGTGCCCCGTAGAGGCAATCTCTGAGGGCGAGAAGTATTCAATCGATGCTGATGCTTGCACCGAGTGCGGTACTTGCGCTAGTGTTTGTCCTTCTGAGGCCATCCACCTGGGCTAATTCAATTTAGCTTTTCATAAACCACTAATGGCGAGTCATCCTTATGGAGACTCGCCATTTCTTTTGTATCTTCTCTAACCAAAAAATTTGAGCGTTGCGCGTGTTAACTTTCGTTTCATAGTTACAAAATAATGAATTATTTAATTGTTGTTCCAGTTAATCACCTTACCTTCAGACACAACGTTCAAGATGCGGACATCTGTTACCTTCACAAACGTTTTTGATGAATATTTATCTCCTGCTTGATAAATCAAGCTGCCGTTGTTAAATAAGCAATGAAACGAAATACGCTTCTTTACCCCACTTAGATAAACCGTCCATGGCTTCAAAAATTTACTTGCCACTCTGGAAGATCGTACATTAAGTGGAACTGGTAAAGAAAAGAGGTCTTCCGTTTGAACTTCTACTGAGAAATCCAGCGACTTCGCATCTGACTTTATATCTTTTAATTCTGCCACGAAGAAACCTGGTCTATAACCTTCACGCACTTCATCGAAATCATCAGTGGTACCATAATAGTAGCCAGACAATTTTCCTTTCTCATCTTGCTCTATTACCAGATACTGGTCTTCATACATATCTTCCACCTGATTGACATACACGCCACAAATCTTCTGGGCATTAGCCACAGTTGAAAGAAGCAGCATCGCTGCAAATAATAGTTTTTTCATAATTATCATTGCTGTAATTGATTTACGTTTAATTGACTGCATTCATTATACATTTTTATATTCATAGCGATGACCATGCTTCAACAACGAACGAAGATACTTTCTCACACGGTTCAGCGTGATGACCTTCTCCAGTTTCATTGTTCGCGTGTCAACGACTACACCTTTATTTATTATCTTCTCCAACTCCAGAGAAGCTGCCCCACCCTGCGGATATATTCCACCGCTGACATAGACCGACTTAATGTAATCATCAATCATCTGTTGGGTGATGGCATTACCATAAGCCATTTCCTGCAAGAGCTGTTTCATATCATTCTCTATTTTGTTGCTCTTTCCATGAGCACACGAGAAGAAGATACAATACGTCTGATGAGTTACTGGAAGAAGCTCAATGTTTGCACGTACATATGGTGAATAGACATCACCATTCTCCAGGCGTATTCTATTGATTACGGCAGTACTGAATGCCGCTTCGAGTGCCTTATGCAGCATATAGTTCTCTGCCGTGAATGCCAAGCCATGTTCTTGGAACAGAATCATGGAGTAATAATCACTTTCGGGGTCAACAGAAGGCTCTACCAATATGGAATCCTTATTAATGTAATAATTCTTATTGTTCTGCTTCGTCGGCTCGTTCTTTGAAGGCAAGCCACCAATGTATTTCAGAACAAGCGGCATGATTGAGTCCTTCTTATCCACATAGTCTATGGCAACGACCATACCATTATAATTCGACTTATATATTTTCAACCCTTCACATATTTTTTTATATTCATCGGCAGTTATTATACTGTCAGGTACATATTTATTAGGGTTCATTTGGGGCGCAAAGATTGTCTTTCTAAATAGTTGACTAGCGTTGTTATGCTTAGCGTTATAGTTTTCTCTCCATTTCTTATCAAGCTGAATAGAATCTTCACTATTAATTTCATAATTGGTTAATTCGTGGTAGATCTCTTTGAACTTCCCCTCAACATCATCATGCTTAGTCCACTCCGCATTAGCCCCATCACAAGAATAACCGATTGGATAAGCAAAATCATATTTCGTAATACAGGAAAGTCCCTCATGCTGTAATTCGTCCAGTTTACTATCTCCACCCACACGGTAAGCAGACAAAAGGCTATACTCAATTCTGTTGTTTTTCCCCATCTCTTTTCGCTCCAAACTATCAACCTCATGCATCAACACAGTGACACCATTTGAAAGAGTAAGTTTCCATACATCACTATCTTTCAACTTTTTCTCTTTCACAACCCTTCCTGGTATGGGATCAACGTTAAGTGTCAGAGATTCCTTGACTTTCTCTGTGCTATCTTTCTTTAATGGCAAACGTATCGGCTCTACAGCCGCTTGATAAGTATTGTCAATTACTTCTTGAAGCTCGTCCTTGGTAATCTCGCATCTTTTCGAGACAGAGAGTTGAAAGCTCGGGGCGGAAGCATGGAACAACTGTCTGAACTGCTTGGCGAATCCATCAAAGCCACAGTCATTCGTTAATATCTGGCTCATTTTGACATTCACATCATTGTCCACAATCGGAGTTCCGTAGAGAAAGTTTGATAAGCAATATTTAAATATACTGGAAGGATATACAACCACGGAATCATTAGACTCCCATACCTGTGAGCCCGTCATCTCCAATGTGTCCGTCATCTCCGCACGATATTCATCGGCTATTTCCTCTGGAAATCCATAATCGGCAATACTTCTAATCGTTTTTATTGATTTTGACAGCAGCTCTTTGGGACCATATTTATCTGACCTGATATCAAAATGCAGAATTGGCACATTATCTATATCTTTCCTATAAGAGGTAAAGCAACTGATATCTTTGCCATACAGTCTTTTAAATGTTTCAACGATAGGGCTGATCAGGCTTAAAACAGCAGTACTCGGCAGAACGCTTTCAACCGTGTTTTTCAGACTATCCGCCAGCATTTTCTGACGGATAGTCAATTCGATATTCATCGTTTCATCTGTTTTATCCAGACGCTCGACAAATACTCTTGGCTCACTGTAGGGTGGAATCACGGCTCGTGCAGGAACCACACTTGTCCCAGCCGGAACTGGTTCAAAGATAGCCCGTATCTTTTCATACATCCGTTCCACGTCGAAAGGCCCCACTACCACAACAGCCTGCATCTGTGGCTGATACCAGCGATGATAGAAATCACGTATGGTCTGTGGCGAGCAATGAAGAATCGTACTGGTGTCGCCTATGATAGGTCGGGAGAACGGAGTGCCTGCAAGTTCCTCATTGCTTTCCTGACGCAGCAGTCCTTCTTCAATGATGACATTCCGTTCTTTCTCTATGTCACTATCATTGAGCTCCGCATCATACATCATGTCGCGTAACATCAGCAGACAGTCTGTTGTCATCCGATCGTTTCCTGAAGGAATATTCTTGAAGCTAAAGAATGTCATCTCGAAACTAGTCCCGGCATTGAGGTCTGGTCCAAATTGCAGACCCATTCTTTGAATCCGATTTACGATTTCGTTATTCTTATAGTGTTTTGTGCCGCAAAACACAAGATGTTCCACGAAATGGGCAAGACCGTATTCGCCTTCCCGCTCCGCCAACGATCCCGTTGGTTGTATGATGTAGAAGCTGGCCTTTTCGTTCTTTGCCGTCTTACAGATATAATACGTCATGCCATTCTTCAACACCCCTTTCTTCACTGCCTTAGACTCTGGTATCGGCTGCGTCAAATCCAGAGCAAGGCCAGATAAAGGTATGCACAAGAAGGCTAAAAGACCAATAACAAACACTCTCTTTTTATTCATAAAAGTATAATTATAATATCTGAACACTAGATAGCTCAGTATATCGTTCTTGATGCGGTTTTACAAAATAACGTTGTTTTGGTTAATTATAAGTTATTAAGCTATATAGCCTATTAACAAAATTCATGTTTTATGGGATTTCAGTCGAATGGCTTACCCTCTTCTGCACCGAAGCTTACACCTTTGTGTTCTATAGAGAGCCCCAGTTGCCTCATATTTTCGATGACTTCCCAATTTCTTCTATCAGAGGAGTACTTTCTCAGTTCGCTGACGGAATCCAACGTTGCTAAGTATGCATTCCTTCCAGACATATACAGAATGGTATATGCACGATTAATATCATTCCATACATCAAGTTTTGAAACGATAATGGAATCATAGATCGAAATAGATTTCTGATAGTACCTCTTGGCACTACTGTCGTCTCCTTCCATCTCCGCTATATAGCCATACGCGAAATTTGACTGGGGGTCGTTGGGATAGTTCACCAGAATGGAATCCAACAATTGCTTGGCATGAACATAATTCCCGGTTCCCAGATAGCTACGCAAGCGACCAGCGTTCTTATTCTTAAAATCTATAGCTGCTTGACGCTCCGCTGAAATGGGTGCCTCTGGTTTATTCTCTTTTACATCCCTTTTCTGGTCAAGAAACAGCTTATCCTCCACACCATACGCATCAGATTCCAAATGCGCAAAGTCTGCAACCGCTCTTTCTACTTTAGCATAAGACACCACCTCATTGTTTCTGACAAACAGAAGCTGACAACACTCCTCATTACCTATTGCTACATTTATTATTTGGTTCTTCAATTTATCAGACATCACAATATGAGCATGGCGTTCTGCAAAGTCCGTAGCATAAGGCTTAATAACAAACACGCTGTCACATTCTGAATGAATGGCATACAGAGGAAACATCTCGTCGGCCTTTAGCTTGGACAAGAGTGTCACCACCTCCTCATCGGACTTAACAACTGAATGGACGTACAGCATACAGGCGGCGCCAGTGACTACAGCCACAATTAAACACAATGTGATAATAATCGTTTTCTTTTTCATAATCGCTATCATTTAAATACAGTCTGTCACTTCGAAACTAATAGACAGCTTCGAATGCCACTTGTGGGAAGTGCTTCTTGATAAGAGCTCTCTGCTTATCGGTCATTTTTCCATCGATAGTCAATCTGTCAATCTTCAATTTAAAGAACCAGTCTGGCAGCTTTACATCACCTTTGAAAGAAAGGCCTAATCTCTTAATGTGTTCCATGCGAGAAAGTATCTCGGGAACCTCATCAACAGTGAGATTAATAGCATATGCATCATCCTGCTTTCGTAGTTCTTTAATCTGATCCTCATCGCTAGGAGACTTGCGCACGAGCCAGCCAATTTTTGGTGTATAGGTATTGGTGAGCGTATCTACATCTACACCAACGAATCCTGCCCATAATTCCATGGGAGTCTCACTCACTACAGAATTATTAAATGGATCAACAACTTGGTATTTGAAGCCCACGCTCACCTGTTCTGCAGGCATTCTTTCTCCATAATCAATCACATCGAGCGTCTTTCCGTTCTCATCGGGAAAGAATTTGAGTATCCAACCATCAAAATGTGTTGGTTCTCCAGGAATACAACCACCACCACTCTGTAGTTCTTTCAACCTATTCTTCTTCAGGATGTCCTGCCAAAAGCTCTGGTTAGGTCGGCCTTCCGCTGCACAAACGAACTCTGCGAGTATGGGCTCCAGACTCTTGGTCCACTCGCCAAGGCCGTACTTTTCTAATCTCTTGCTCTTTTCCATCACCTGACGCCAGTCATCGGGCGTTCCTTTCAGTGTGATTGTCGGAATGCCACAACTCATGTAGATAATCAGATAGTTGAAGTAAGACTTCACACTCTCCATCAGTGTAATCTGCGAAGCCACCCGCTCTGCAGAACCTGTTGTTGAAAAGTCGGCCGTAATGGTCTTTGCAATGTCACCCTTGGTACATTGGTCAATCTGCGATGCAAAGTTATCTATAAGCTCTGGCCAGTCGGGATGGCCTGTGAGCAGGTCCTCAGAAGTTATCACCACCAGCGTCTTCTTTTTTTTATGATTAACCAGCTGATGGCGCAACTCCTCTGGATGAGCGTTCACATAGCGAGCGAAGCCTTGGCTGATGAGCAGCCACATCATATCGGGTGAAAGCGTCAGCGACTTGTGTTTAGCGTATGCATCAACAACACTACAATAGAAGGCATCCTCGAAAGCATTTCTCATGCATTGGGCATCAGCAAAGCTGGTGGCAATGATATGTCGGTCCTCTAGTTTTATATTTTTATTACCAAGCAAGAAGCTGGCAGACATTTCACCGGTATCATACGGATCACAATCCGGAATAGCCTCCAGATTCTCATCGACCACAAAAGTAATGCTACCCTTTGTTTGGGCTATTACCTTTTCATTATCTGCGCTCACTGTTAATGGCAATGCAAGCAACGATGCTAAAAGAAATTTTTTCATATTTATAGTCATTTAGTTTTTTTCTTATCGACCTACGATTATTTGTTTACTAGTGTCACTTAATTCCCTTCCTTTATTTTTTGCAAATCTACTCTGCAAACTATGATTCTTCCTTTTTCGCCCTGATAGCCCACCATGTACAGATAGCGTCCACGAAGGATACAATAAGAGGGGGATGTGTATGCCGTCTCGTCATCTATCCGATGGGTTAATACAGGCAGGGGAATAACTGCATACTTATCATCAACATGATATGAAATATGATAGGAGTCAATTACATCATTGTCTTTGTTCGTAAAAACAACGGTCCACGAAGCCTTATCAGCATGAAGAGTTTCCCCCCAATAAATGCCATATCCATTCCAGTCGCCCTTATAAAGACCTA
Organism: Xylanibacter brevis ATCC 19188; assembly: GCF_000621725.1. Taxonomy (GTDB): domain Bacteria; phylum Bacteroidota; class Bacteroidia; order Bacteroidales; family Bacteroidaceae; genus Prevotella; species Prevotella brevis. Next base: position 128,408 of record NZ_JHXM01000007.1, on the reverse strand, counting down.
CGAAATCCTTCAACTTTAGTGTTTTCGATGGATATAGATACTGATTAAGGATGTCGTTGTTGAAATAACAGTTACCAATAGTACTTTCATTATCCCCCACCCACTTCCATTTGACAAAACGACCATCATAGCCAACATGTATGACATCATACCCAGGAAATACATAAGTATCATTTACCGTTATGGTGTTTCGCTGTCTCAGCAAGACGACATCGTCATCACTCATATAACAGTCAGTAGGAACAAATGCGGTTTCAGTCGAAGAATGACTCTCAGATATCATGATAGGCAGTCTGTTCACAGGTCCCGTACCTGTTTTATGAACTCGAAGAAGGCTTACAGTTTCATTATTGAATAAGTAGATACTATCGCCTCTTAGCTTTAGGAAAGCAGAAGCAGAATTTATATCACCAATGGTTCTACTGAACACTATTTTCGTACCATCGAAACAAACAAGGCGAAGCGGGGTTCCCCCTGCGAAATAGAACAAGCTGTCATCCGAAGCCTCAAAACCCGATAGTAACAATTTGTTGCTCTCAGAATCATAAGTACAAGACACACCATCTTGTGTATTTATCTCAAACTCCCATCGTCTTATAATATCATCACCTGCAAAAGCCGAAAATGATAATTGTAAGAGAAGAACACTTATTAATAATCTAATCATAGATATCTTATTTTACTCTATAAACAACTGGATAACCTTTTGTCTTTATCCAATATGAGGATAAATCTCCCGTCTGATTAACTCCAGATGAATGTGCGTGATATATATTATAACCATCCACATATATAACTGCATGCTGACCAGGCCAAACTAAAATATCACCTTTGTGTAATGATGAAACAAAAGAATCATGTGAAGATGTGCTTGGTTTTATAATCTCAAACTGTTCAGAAGGGAGCCTCGAAGAAGTTGTCCATCTTATATTTAGATTACAAGCCCTCATGATGAGTCCACTACAATCTATACCAGTAGCAGAAATACCACCATAAACATACTTCGTTCCCTCATATTTTCGTGCATTTTCAAGAATTATCGAGCCTGATAGCGACGAGCCACTGCTAGAATATGTTGAAGAGCCAACACTTCCTGTTGAGATATAAGTGCTATCTGTTAGTGTATAATCTTGAGCTGGAGATCCATAATTATTTCCACCAGAGAGATAACCTTCGTCATCCCACGTACCGCTGCCACAATCTGATCCATTTGGCACAACAACAACTTCTGGATAACAATATGTTAATTCACCCCCAATATCTACCCATCCTCCAGGGAAATTTAATGTCCCAAGGAATTGTTCATAGGTATAGGGGTTATTAATCGAACCATCTCCCCCTCCCACAATTCTTTTCTGTTCAAACAGTTTCATGATCTCTGCATGCAACTCCAATTCGGAGAGCGTTGCACGTGTTAACTTTCGTTTCATATAATAAGTCTGTTTGTAAAATCAGGTATGTTCGTTTGTTTGTATGTCTTTAAAAAGAGGTTATTATGTCTATTCATCGTCACTCCTTATTCTCCACGAATTGTCGGAATGAGGTTTGCTGCCAAGGCTCGAATTCCTGAAGCACGCTGTTCAGTTCCTCTTTGTAACGAGTAGAGAGATCGCTTACTACCGTACGCCACAGTTCAGAGGTGGGGTCTTGGGCCATGGCACCAATAGAGATACCTACCATCTTACGGAGCTTCTCGCGTACAGGAATACAACTCAAATGCTTGAAAGTATAAATGTATCTATCGGCATTGCTACGAAAACCGTTATTGCCATACTCATCTGATATCATCACGGCATAGAATTCACTCCAAGTCGATGGGAACGTATCGAAGAATGGGCGCTCATGTATCTCCAGTGCTTGACTCTGTCTGAATATGCAACGATATGTTGCTGCCATGAGAAGGGTGTCAGTAACAAGTGAAGGTTCCTTCTTGAAGTAAGTAGGAAATTTACCATCGGCTCCAGGTAGGTGCATCTGTAGTTTCGTATGCTTCCCATCCTGAATATGAGAAAACACAATGGCACCATCAACTTTGTTTCCACTATCTGACATCTGGTAAGGAGCTATGATCGTGATTTCCGGTGTCTTACGAGGTACGCAATTTTTGATGACATAGCAAAGAGAGTCTGTCAAGTAAATACGTTCTATATCTATATAGGAAGCTGGTACTCTCCATATCTCCTTTATACAACTTCGCTTTTCACCGGTTACACTACCCGCCTTTAATCGCATGTTGTCTTTCTTTACGAACTGCCAGAAACGAGCCTGTTGGAGTTCGCTCTTCTCTTTCAACAATTGCAAAACCAGTTCGTTGTTTTCGGAAATCTTGGTTGCCACTATCTTCTGCCACATGTCCGATGCCGGGGTGTTTTGTATCGGCATACCAATGGTGATGCCAATGAGTTTACGATAATACTCCTTGGCATCAATGTCCTTTAGGTTGCTAAACGCATTGAGATACTTCTCAAAGTCGTGCGAGAAGTCCTGTTTGTAGATCGCCTTTATATCGTTTTTGAAGAAAGCACCATTGAACGTGCGCTCAAAATCATACCATGTAGATGGGAACCTATCAAAGAACGCTTGCTGATATTGTTTGCCATGCTTATAAGCCAGTTCCTTATAAGAGCTAGAAAGACACAGTGTATCATATTTCTCACTATCGTTTTTCGAGAGAGTCATTTTAGGATATTCAAAATCGAAAATAATTTCTTTATTAGAAACAGACAATATCCTATAGCTGTAAGGCTCACCCGTACTAAAACTCTTTACAATGACATAGTTTCCTTCTTTGTTTTTCCCAACCAATTCATCACGGAACCTGCGATGTGGCTCAGATGCAAGATAATAAGCTTGGGACATTGTGCCATAACTCACGGAGTTATAGTCCCTGTATATACTATCATCAGTGAATGCATATCTAAGGTCGAGTCGTTTCCAGAGCCACGAACTGGACTTTAGGAAATCCATGGTTACTTCCTGAGCATTATTTACTGAAGAAATTATCAGTGCTAAAAACAAAATACAATATTTCTTTTTCATAGTCAATATAACGATTAAAAGAAAACTAATCTAATTGTTTATCACATACCATAATACGGCAATATACTATTTATCCTATAAAAATAGTTTCCTTCGAAATCATCTAAAGAGTAAGTTTCTTTTTTGTCGTTGCCAGGATTTGTACACACTATCTTTCCAGATGCATCACAATCGTTAATCAGAACCTCGTGTAGTCCATTGACTGATGGACAAACACCATCTTTTAAAGTTCCAATAACGGGCAATTTTGAGGTTAGTGCCTGCTGAATGGAATTTGCACTATTATTCAATTCTTCAACACTAAAATATGCTTTTAAATAAGGGTCTAATTCATTACGGTCAATTCCTTTTTTTATATCAAAGTTTTTGTTAAAACAATTCCGGTATTCCTTTACGAACCATCCTTCATCCCTCCAATCTTGTCCAAGTATTGTTGCGGCCCATGACATCACGTGTGGTACGCAAGTACCTCTTTTCTCCTGCGTATCGCAAGTACTACCTCCACTATGTATGACATCAGACTCCAAGCAAGTCGGTTCATGGGTAATTACACAACTATACGAACACCCCCAACAACCAGAATCATAACCTGAACTATAACCATAATCTTTACCAGGAATATAACCAGAATATATTACACCAGACCAGCAGAGATGACCCATTTGGTCATAATAATAAACCTCATCCCTTGCACTATATTGCAGCCATTCAGAATACGTAAATGGATCCTGGTAGGTGCCATTTCCACCACCCACAATTCTTTTCTGTTCAAACAGTTTCATGATCTCTGCATGCAACTCCAATTCGGAGAGCGTTGCTTTGGTTAGTTTTCGTTTCATAGTTACAAGATAATGAATTATTTAATTAATGTTTTTATAACGGATGGCTCTTGCAGAGGTCTGAAGAGCCATCCCCTTTCATTCATTCGATCACTCCTTATTCTCCACGAATTGTCGGAATGAGGTTTGTTGCCAAGGCTCGAATTCCCGAAGCACACTGTTCAGTTCATCCTTGTATTTATTGCTGAGATTAATTACTACCGTACGCCACAGTTCTGAGGTGGGGTCTTGCGCCATCGCACCAATAGAGATACCTACCATCTTGCGGAGCTTCTCACGTACAGGAATACAACTCAACAACTCGAAAGCATGAATGTATGCATCGGCTTTGCTACGAAAACCGTTATTTCCATACTCATCTGATATCATCACGGCATAGAATTCACTCCACGTCGATGGGAACGTATCAAAGAACGGACGCTCATGTATCTCCAGTGTCGGGCTATGTCTAAACAAGCAACGATATGTTGCTGCCATGAGAAGGGTGTCTGTAACAAGTGAAGGTTCCTTCTTGTAGTAAGTAGGAAACTTACCATCATTTGCAGGGAGGTGCATCTGAAGTTTTGTATGTTCTCCAACCTGAACATGAGAAAACGCAATGGCGCCATCAACTTTGTTTCCACTATCCGACATCTGGTAAGGAGCAATGATAATGATTTCCGGTGTTCTAGTAGGCACGCAATTCTTGATGATATAGCAAAGAGAGTCTGTGAAATAGATACATTCCTTATCAATGGACATGCCATACCTCCAGACTTCTTTGATGCAACTATGCTTTTCACTGACTACACGACCTTTCTTTAAATGTTCATTATCTTTCTGTACGAACTGCCAGAAACGAGCCTGTTGGAGTTCTGTCTTTTCTTTCAGCAACAACGAAACCAGATTCTTGTTACGAGCCACCTTTGCTGCCACTATTTTCTGCCACATGTCCGATGCCGGTGTGCTTTGTATCGGCATTCCAATGGTGACGTCAATGAGTTTACGATAGTACTCCTTGGTGTCGATGTCCTTTAGATTGCTAAATGCATCAAGATATTTCTTGTATTCGTGCGAGAAGTCCTGTTTATAGATTGCCTCCATCTCCTTTTTGAAAAAAGCGCCATTGAACGTGCGCTCAAAGTCATACCATGTGGATGGGAACCTATTAAAGTAGGCCTGCTGATATTGTTTGCCATGCTTATAGGACAATTCTTTATAGGAGCTAGAAAGACACAGTGTATCATATTTCTCACTAACGTTTTTCGAGAGAGTCATTTTAGGATATTCAAAATCAAAAATAATTTCTTTATCAGAAACAGACATTATCCTATAGCTGTAAGTATCACCCGTACTAAAACTCTTTACAATGACATAGTTTCCTTTTTTGTTTTTCCCAACCAATTCATCACGGAACCTGCGATGTGGTTCAGATGAAAGATAATAAGCTTGGGACATTGTGCCATAGCATGCTGAGTTATAGACCCTATAAATACTATCATCAGTGAATGCATATCTAAGGTCGAGTCGTTTCCAGAGCCACGAACTGGACTTCAAAAGGTCCATCGTCACCTCTTGAGCATAACCACGACACACAGCCATACACAGCAAGCATATCAAAAACAGTTTCTTGTTCATATTTATAGTCATTTACTTAGTTTCATTTTCTTTCCGAATAATCTCGTCTATTCTCAGTTCACCACCTATGCGAGCAACATTAATAACAGCATCATCACTTAAGAAAGTAGCTTTCCAAAAGTCCATAATGAACCAATAAATATAATGACACAGTATAGGAATACCCCAAGGCTCCAAACCTTTCTCTTCAAAGAACTTTCCTTGTCAAATACTTCAAAGTATTTTTTGTGTTTATTGTTACTCCATAAAAAATTATAATCAATAATTAAAACAAAGCTACCAAGAATCATAAGAAAAAGAAAAACGTGATTGAAAACTATATTTCTCAACCATGTTCCGACTCTTGGCGTCATCATCACTATATTTATAAGAAATAACAGAGTAACAATTTCTATATAACCCATTAGCATATTTGAATGATTATTCAAAAATACCGAATTAAAATCTGCATGAGGACAATTTAGTCCTTTAATAAACTCATCCAAACTATTCCATCCATATAGTTTTTGGTATCTTCTACGCACAAATCGGAATTTGTATAACGGCCGAAACAAGAACCATTCGTAAATTTTCCCAATAACATAATTATGTAAGAATAATGATATCACATAAGTACAATAATATATTCTATTATAAAAAATATCGAATCTCATTTTCAATTTAACTGATTGTAGATTATAAGATATCCGTCCACTTGTTTCCTAATTTGCTATTTTATTATTAGATAGTCAACTGCTGCAGGACCTGCCACCGCACCAACAACTCCTCCAACTAAACCGCCAACGGGTCCGAAAGAACATCCTGCTAATGCACAATATTTCGCGCCAACCATACTACATGCCCATATGCTTGCTTCTGACACGGCAAACAAACAAAACAAAGCAAAAACAGTTTCTTGTTCATTTATTTTTTATAGTTATAGGTTTATATGCTATGAGTAATTTTTCGGTGCAAATATAGCAAAAAAGAGAATACGCAAGTCAAAAAATTAAAACGAATGTATAAGTCAAAATAAGTCAAAGAACCCTTTTGACCAATATTTTGCATTCTCATACTCAATATTTTTGTTTTTTCGTACCCATATCATTTAATTCGCTAGTCAAAACAATAGCAGCACTTTGATTCCGCCAAAAAAACTTCCCTGTTAAAAATCGAACATTTCCGAACATTTTTGAACATTTTTGAACATTTCCGAACATTTCCGAACACAGAAAACGAACATTTTTGAACATGAAAAACGAACATTCAGCAAAATCTTCGATGAAACCGACGTTTTTTAAGTTTCAAAAACGACGTGATTGGTATCTGACAGTGGCGCTATCATGAAGTAATGATAGTACTTTACCAACTGAAAAGTGGCAGTTTGGTATCTTTCGACTTAAGTCGTGAGATCTTTCGACTTAAGTCGTGAGATCTATTGACTTAAGTCGTGAGAACTGTTGACTTAAGTCGAAAGATCTGTTGACTTAAGTCGTAAGTTACGAAAGCGTAAGTATTAGGTCGCATTACTTACGCTTATACACCAAAGAATTACCCACCTTAGAGCACACAAGCATAGGTTCTGGGCCGGCGACGAGCTCGTCAAGCCATTTCAACGCCATGTGTTGCGTCATGCCGAAGAGGCTCTTCATCTGCGAACGGGTGATGAATGAATGTTCGTCGAGATAGGCATTCAATTGGTTGACGACCTGTGCCTTGGTGTAGGAGGCAGAATGGCCCACGTTGCCGCGACCGGTCTTATTGATGAAATGATAACCGTTGTTGTTCAGTTTATCGAGCAGCGCCTTATCGGGTGCGAAGTTGATGGTCTCTATGGCCACATCGTTGCCAGTGATGTCGGCAGCGTTGGTGAACTGCAATTTCTGCAGGTTGCCGTCCTCATCTGGACGCTTTCTGAATCCCACCTTCAGCGAGAACGTGCCGATGCCCTCCAGGTGCAGTCGCTTGTTGTCGGTCAGGAAATCAACAATCTCTGTGGCCAGCACGTTCAGAGCCAGTTCCATGACTTCCGGGTTCATGGTGTTGTGCACCTGCAGGTGTTGCATCAGGTCTTTTCTTCGTGCCGTATAGAAGTTCTCGTGTCTCACCTGGAAGGTGACTTTTCCATCGGCATCTTTCAGTGGGTTGCGGTGTACGCTAAATTGTATGGTCTTGCTCATAATGGTTATTGTTTTGGTTTTCGTTGTGCAAAGATATAACTTTTAATTGAAAATGAAATAGAAATGATCCATCAAAAAGAAAAAAAAACAAGGAAAAACAAGAATACACAATTCTACATAGTGACAAAAAGAAGTGCCGCCATTCGAGATGAATAGCGGCACTTCTGTGAGAGAGAGAGAGATACTATTTCTTACAACTTCGTGATGATTCCCAGTTCGGTGGTCTTCAGGAATTCGATGATGTGGCGAATCTCGGCACTGTCGGGCACCTGTTGTTCGATCTGCAGGATGGCATCGAAGAGCGAGGTCTGACCATGGAACACCAGACGGTAGGCGTTGGCAATGTGCTTGAGCACCTTCTCGTCAACGCCATAGGAACGACCCATGGTGAAGTTGACACCGCCATACTCAGCACGCTTGGTGCAGATGATGTAGGGAGGCACATCCTTAGAGAAGGTGGTGCCAGCCTGAATCATGGCGCCCTGGCCTACGCGTGTTTTAGCATTCTCAATGACCGACGACGAGAAGATGACGCCATCCTCGATGATGCAGTCGCCAGCAATCTTGGTGCCATAGCCAAAGACACAGCGGTTGCCCACCTTGGTGTCGTGCGAGATGTGGGCACCCTCCATCAACACGTTGTCGTTGCCCAGTCGGGTTTGTCCGCCAGTATGCGTGGCACGGTTGATGACCACGTTCTCGCGAATGATATTGTTGTCGCCGATGATGCACTCAGACTTCTCGCCACGGAAGTTGAAGTCCTGAGGCAGCGCACCGATCACGGCACCCTGGTGCACCTTGTTATTGCGCCCCATGCGTGTGCCGCTGAGTATGCTGACGAAGGGGAAGATGATACAGTTGTCGCCAATCTCCACGTCGTCCTCGATATACACGAAGGGGAATATCTTACAGTTGTCGCCAATCTTCGCCTTTGGGCTGATCTCGGCTTTTGGACTAATTTCACTTGCCATAATCTAAGCCCCCTAAGTTAGGGGGATGGGGGTCTGAACAAGCGTTTATCAGACCATTTAATTAGACTTTTTTATTAGGGGACCTGCGCCTGTTCAGACCCCCTACCCCCTAACTTAGGGGGTTAATGGGTTAATGGCTTCCGCCTCCCAGAGCCTGATAGAGGTTGACCACAGCCTGCATCTTGTTGAAGTCGTTGGTGACCTTCGAGATGCGGGCGTTGAGCAGTCCGCTCTGTGCCTGGATGACCTCGAGATAACTACTGCCCTTAGAGGTGTAGAGCTGACGGGTGTCCTCCACGTTCTGCTCGTAGAGCTTCACCTGCTTGTCGTCGATCTGGCTCAGCTCATCGCAGGTGGCATATGCCACCAGGGCATTGCTCACCTCGTTGCCAGCCTTCAGGATGGTGTTCTGGAAGGTGTTGAGGGCCTGTTCCTGCTGATACTTGGCCACTTTCAGTCCGGCCACGATCTGTCCGTGGGCGAAGATTGGCTGTGTGAGCGAACCTACAGCCGAGAGGATCCACTTGCCAGGGTTGACGATGGCCGAGCCCAGCGAGTTGGTGAACATGGCATTGCCCGTGATGGTGATGTTTGGATAGAAGCGCGAGCGAGCCGTCTCGGTGTCGTAGAAGCACTGAGCCAGCGCCATCTCGGCAGCATGAACATCGGCACGGTTAGAAAGCAGCTGGATGCCTACACCTGTTGCAAACTCAGAGGGCAGCGACTGGTTGTAGAACGAGCCACGGGGTATCTGATGGCCGGCCTCGTTGAGCAGCAGTGCCATAGAGTTTTCCATCTGTCGGATCTGCTGGCGCAGCGTGGCCTTCTGTGCCTGCACGCTGTAGTAGCTGGCCTCGGCGCTCTGCACACTGGTAGAACGTGCACGGCCCAGTTCCATTTGCAGTTTCATCATGTCCCAGGTCTCTTTGGTGAGCTGCTCCATGTCGGTGACGATGCGCATCTGCTCGTCGAGCATCATGAGCGTGTAGTAGAGGTTGGCCACACCACAGATGATATTGGTCTGCACCACCACCTGATAGTCTTTCGTGGCCAGCAGCTTCATCTGTGCCGAGCGCTTCTGCGAGAGCAGGTTGCCGAAGAGGTCGAGGTTCCACGAAGCAGAGACGGGCAACTGATAGGTCTTCGACACCGAGGCACCGTCCATCTGCACCTGGCTGATGGTGCCCTGAGGGGCAATGGCCAGCGAGGGCAGGAAGGCCAGCTTAGACACGGTGAGGGCCGTCTCCATCATCTTCACGTTGAGGGCTGCATTGCGCAGGTCGGTATTGTTCTCGAGAGCAGTCTCGATGAGTCCTTGCAACTGGGGGTCTGTGAACACCTGTCGCCAGGGCAGGTTGCCAAAATTCTCGTCGCTGTTGACCACGAGTGTATCGCCATCGCTCACGATATCGCGAACCAGTCCGGATGTGTTGATGCTCTCAGGGCGCTCGTATTTATTATAGAGGCCACAGCTGGAGAGCAGCAGGCTGAACAGGAGGCCTACCCCAACCCCTCCCGAAGGGAAGGGCTTTAATATTCTCGTTAGAAAATTACTTTTCATCATAATCTTTTATCTTCTGGTTTTTGGGTATCTGCCTCCCCTCCCCGATTGGGGAATGGAGGCAGGGACTGCTATTTTTCAAGCGTATAATCAACGGGGCGATTAGCATACTGCTGCAGCTCGGTGGCCACATCAGGATTCTCGTCGTCGCCTTCGAACTTCATCGGTCTGAACTTCTCTTGCAGCGTCTGGAAGATGACGAACAGCGTAGGCACAACGAAGAGCTGACAGAGCGTACCGATAAGCATACCGCCCACGGCTGCTGCACCCAGCGTCTGGTTACCGTTCTTGCCTACACCGCTGGCAAACATCAGAGGCAGCAGACCGATAATCATGGCCAGAGAGGTCATCAGGATAGGACGCAGACGCGCTGCAGAACCCAACACTGCCGACCATGTGATGGCCATACCGGTGCTGCGGCGCTCAAGGGCGAACTGTACAATCAGGATGGCGTTCTTGGCCAACAGACCAATCAGCATGATGAGCGAGATCTGCATGTAGATATCGTTGGCATGGCCGAACAACATGGTGAACAGGAAGCAGCCTGCCAGACCGAACGGTACGGAGAGGATAACGGCCAGCGGCAGCAGATAAGACTCGTACTGGGCCGAAAGAATCAGATAGATAAAGATGATACACAGCAGGAAGATGATGCCAGTGGTGTTTGAAGCCTTGGCCTCTTCACGCGTCAGACCCTGATAGTCGTAGGTGTAGCCCGTGGGCAGCACCTGCGCAGCCACTTCCTGGGCGGCCTTGATGGCCTCACCGGTGGAATAGCCATCAGCCACGGTGGCAGTCACGTTGATAGACGTGAACAGGTTGAAGCGGTTGATGTTTGAAGGACCATAGACGCGCTCCAGCTGGCAGAACTCCTTGACGGGTGCCATGCCTGCGGCGGTGCGCACATAGACGCTGTTGAGCGACTCGGGCGTCATGCGGGTCTCGGGCGAGCCCTGCACCATGACACGGTAGAGTTTACCATAGGCATTGAAGTTAGAGGCGTAGAGTCCACCGTAGTAACCCTGCAACGTAGAGAGGACGGTGGCAGGCGAGATGCCGCTCTGCTTACACTTGGCCACATCTACATGCACCATATACTGTGGATAGTTAGGATTGTATGAGGTCTGTGCCATCTGGAATTCAGGACGCTTGTTGAGCTCAGCCAGATAGTCTTTGACCACGCCAAAGAACTTATCCAGCGAACCGCCGGTGCGGTCCTGCATGACGATAGACACACCGCTGTTGGCCGAGAAGCCAGGAATCATAGGCGGTGCGAAAGCCAGAATCTGGGCATCCTTGATGTGGGCCGTCTTCAGATAGATTTGAGCCAGCACACCGTTAGACTCGTAGGGGTTGAGGAAGAAACGGTAGATGCCGTCGCCCTGCCACAGGCCAGAGATCTTCCACCACAGTCCTTTCTGGCGCTCGCTGAAGGGCTTCAGCTTCACGATGAACGTGGCCTGGTCGGAACCAGAACCGGCGATGAAGTTGTAACCCTGGATTTGCTCGCGGTTCTGTACTGCCGGGTCGGCTGCCAAGATGCTGTCAACCTCGGCGATGACCTGCTGGGTGCGGGCCACAGAGGTGGCAGGTGGCATAGAGATAGTACAGAAGATGGTGCCGGTATCCTCGTCGGGAACCAGGCCGGTCTTGCTGGTAACCAGCGAGACAACGAGCACGGCAATACCGATGACCACCGTCACCAGGATGGCAACAGGACGATGTACCAGCTTTTCAATACGCGACTTATACTTGCCCAGAATGCCGTCGTAGGCGGTATTGAAGGCCATGTGGAACTTGTCGATGCGTGAGAGTTTCTTCTCATGACCATTCTCGTCGTGGGCCTTCAGGAAGATGGCACAAAGCGCAGGCGACAACGTCAGAGCGTTCAGTGCCGAGATGAAGATGCTGACAGCCATGGTGACACCGAACTCACGGTAGAAGGTACCGCTGGTGCCGCCAATGAACGATACAGGGATGAACACGGCCGACATCACCAGCGTGATGGAGATGATGGCGCCAGAGATCTCGTTCATGGCATCGATAGAGGCTGTCAGGGTTGACTTATAGCCCTGGTCCAACTTGGCATGCACGGCTTCGACCACCACAATGGCATCATCGACCACGATGGCGATGGCCAGCAGCAAGGCCGACAGCGTGAGCAGGTTGATAGAGAAGCCAAACAGTTCGAGGAAGAAGAAAGTACCTACCAACGACACAGGCACGGCAATCAGAGGAATGAGCGTAGAACGCCAGTCCTGCAAGAAGATGTAGATAACGAAGAACACGAGCAGAAGGGTGAACACGAGGGTGAACACTACCTCTTCGATAGAAGCATAGAGGAACTCGGTGACGTCGTAGTTGATCTTATAGGTCATGCCTGGAGGGAACAGCTTGGACTGTTCTTCCAGCTCTTTCTTCACGTTCTTGGCAATCTCGTTGGCGTTAGAGCCTGCAATCTGCTGCACCATACCCAGCACCGAAGGCACGTTGTTGTTCTTCATGGCAACGGAATACTGCTGACCACCCAGCTCGATCTTTGCCACGTCCTTCAGTTTCAGCGTGGTGCCGTCGGCATTGCTCTGGATGATGATGTTGCCAAACTCCTCGGCGGTCTTGAAGCGACCGGTGTAGCGCATGGCATACTCGTAGGCCACGTCAGAGAGTTCGCCGAAGGTACCAGGTGCAGCCTCGATGTTCTGTTCGGCCAGCACGCCACTGATGTCGGAAGGCATCAGGTTGTACTGCTTCATCACATCGGGTTTCAGCCAGATACGCATAGAGTAGGTCTTCAGACCTGGGCTCTGCACGTCGCCCACGCCCTGGATACGCTTGATGGCGGGCACGATATTGATATTACTATAGTTGGTCAGGAACTCGTCGTCGTAGCGACCGTCGCTGGTCAGGGTGTACATGATAACCTGAGAGGTCTGGCGCTTCATGACGGTCACACCAATACGGGTCACCTCGGCAGGCAGCAAGGCCTGAGCCTGCTGTACGCGGTTCTGCACGTTGACGGCACACATGTCGGCATTCATGCCCTGACGGAACAGCACGCTGATCTGTGCCGAACCCGACGAAGCGGTAGAAGAGATGTAGTCCATACCTTCTACACCGTTGATGCTCTCCTCCAGAGGAGTAATGACTGAGTTCTTGACGGTCTCAGCATCGGCACCAGGATAGCTGGTGTAAACCACCACGGTAGGCGGTGCAATATCGGGATACTGCTCGATAGGCAGCGAGGTCAGTCCGATGACACCCAGCAGCACGATGAGGATAGAGATCACCGTAGAGAGTACTGGGCGCTTGATAAAGTTTGTAAATGTCATTTCTTTAAAAATTTAAGAATTTAAGAATTGAAGAATTAAAGTTTTTCTCAGACTTCAACTTTTCAATTTTTCAATTTTTCAATTCTACTTATCTTTAAAAATTTAAGAATTTAAGAATTGAAGAATTAAAGTTTTTCTCAGACTTCAACTTTTCAATTTTTCAATTTTTCAATTCTACTTATTTCTTCATGGCACCCACGATGTCGCCAGCGCTCATGGCCTTAGCCTGCTCCTGGATCTTCTCTTGGTAGCGCTGAGGAGTGATGGGCACAATCTCCTGACCGTCGGTCAGCTTGGTGACACCGTTGGTCACGTACTTATCGCCAATCTTCAGACCACTGGTCACGATATAGTTGTTGCCATCGTTCTGAGGGTTGACAGTAATCTCGGTGTAGGCCACCTTGTTGCTGTCGTTGAGCAGATAGACGAACTTCTTGTTCTGTACCTCTACAACCACCGACTGGGGGATGACAATGGCATCGTTGGCTGATTGGGGAACAACGATAGTACCAGAACCGCCGCTCTTCAACAGCTTGTCGGGGTTGGGGAACTGGGCCTTCAACTGAACAGAACCGGTGCTCTTGTCGATGACACCACTGACGGTAGCTACCTTGCCGGGATAGCCGTACTCGCTACCGTCGGCCAGCAAGAGCTTCACTGGAGGGAAGGCATCGATGGCACCGCTGACACCGCCCTCAGCCTTTGAGAGCAACAGCAGGTCTTTCTCGGTGACTGAGAAATAAACGTCCATCTGACTGATGTCGGCCACGTGGGTCAGCACGTTTGATGCGCTCACCAAGGCGCCCTTTTTGAAAGGCAGGGTGCCCACAACGCCCTTGACAGGGCTCTTCACGTAGCAGTAGCTCAGCGCCTCTTTGGCTGAAGCCAGCGCAGCCTTTGCCTGGGCCAGCTGTGCCTGTGCGCTCAGATATGTATTCTCGGCAGTCTGCAACTCGTAGTCGCCAATCACTTTATTGGCATGCAACTGCTTTGAGTTCTCAAAAGTAAGTTTAGCAGTGTTCACACCGCTCTGTGCCGTATTGACAGCTGCCTGTGCCTGGCGCACCTGTGCCTGGAATGTCTCGTTGTCGATAACAAACAACAACTGACCGGCAGAGACGGTCTGTCCCTCCTTAACGCAGACCTGTGTCAGAAAGCCTGAAGTCTTTGGTCTAATCTCTACATCCTGAATACCATTAATCGTAGCGGGATAGTTTGTTTGCAGAGCAGCCGACTGCGAAGAAACGGTCTCCACGGGAAACTCATTATCGCCAAAAGTCGGACGGCCACCGCCTCCGCCACATGAAACCAACATGGCTGCAACAGCCGCAGCCAGCATCATTTTGTTCTTACTCATAATTATTCTTTAAGCTTAAATTGTTATATTTCTTATTCCTTTATTTCCTTTGTTGAGGAAAACTTAATTAGCCATACTTAGTTTTCAAAATGCAAAATTACAAAAAAAGACAAATATACAATAAATACGGCTCACTTATTTAACATTTTATTAGTAAATTAGTTGTATATTAAGCATAAGGAGACGTGCATTGATACAGACAGAATAACAGAGGGAAAGACAGAATCGCTCGGCTCTGCCGCTTTCACAAAGCGGAGCGACTGAAAGAACAGACGGACATACTTTTTAATAACGAACATACTTTTAAAATAGCTATCGGGCTTTAGTTTGTCTTGCAAACGACAGAAAGAACAAACAAAAAAAACAGTGCAACTATTCTGAGTGAATAGAGACACGGTGCTTTCTACGCACCATAATGTAACATTCCATAAAAGTGGAATGAAAGACGGTATTATTTCTTCAAATGTAAGCGAATGCCAAACTCGATGGCAGGTGTGAGTGGATGCTCCTTATAGTAATGTTCTAAGGAAGTATTATCGTTGAAGAAATAATTGAGTGAGGGCTCGAAGTAAATACCGAATTGGTTGGTGAAGGTATATTCTGCACCAGCAGCTGCATAGACAGACCACTGCCACGGTTTTTCGATTTCTTGACGATGTTCCAGTGATAACGTTGAGCGAATACATTTTTCCAACATTCCCCCTCCAGAGAGATAGACGTGGAAGTGACGATTTGCCCACAGTTGCCATGAGATGCCGAGTGGAATACCAAGGTAGTGCAACTTCTGTTCATAGTTGGCGTTCTGAATAGACGGGATGGAGAACTCAGAAGAGAGATATGTGTAGTTGATGCCACTCACCACTGCCACATGTTGGTTCAGTTGATATTGCAAACTCAATCCGATGCGCAAGGGAAGCTGATGCTTCCATACGTAATCACCGAGTGGTGTTTCATAGCCTGAGTTTGGGTATTTTCCAATGATTCCAACATAGTAGAAGTTATTTGGGGATGAGCCGTATGAAGTACCGTTAACAATGTTGTTGGAGGCAAACAATCCGCCAGAAGCGTTGATGCCCAAAGACCAATTATCGGAATTTGTGGAACGTTTGATAGGGCGTTCGGATGTCATGAAGTCATTCTCTATTACAGATGTTGTTGGATGCTCAACAGAAGGTTTGTTTTCTGCTTTCTCAACGGCAACTTGTTCTGTCTCCTTTTCTTTTTCATGAATGGATTCAATTATCGTATCGTTATGTGCCACTTCCCTGACAGATATGTTGGTCTGTCGTTTCTGGGCGATTAGATTCGCGGGGTTTGAAGAGAACGGTTTTGATGGCGTGGAGGCAGAAGGAATCGATTCATGGCTAATTTCTTCCAAAACCTGTGTTGTCGCACTTGGTTGTGAAAGCGGTAGGCTGTTATCTTGATGATAGAACGTGAAGAACCCAACAAGTGCCAACAATCCAGCGGCAAAAGCTAAGTGCCATCGCTTGATAAGAGTTGGCTTTTGGACAGGGCTCGTCGAGAGGTCCATCTGTTCACAGATGTCTTCCCATAACCCAGAAGGCGGATCCATCCGATGTTCCTCCAACTTTCGTTTCATTTCTTTTGTCCAATCCTCTTTCATTGTTTCTCGTTCATTAATTCCTTGATTTTCCTTGCCAATGTCAGTTTTGCATGATAGAGTTGCGAAGCGGAAGTTGTCTCCTTGATATCCAGCATCTCTGCAATTTGTTGGTGGGTGTACCCCTCAAAAACAAACAGGTTTATCACGGTACGATAGCCGTCTGGCAATTCGCTGATGAGTCGATGGAGTTCGTTAGGAGACAAGTATTCTGGTTGAGGCTCTTCTTCATCAGACAACTGAAGGTTTGACTCATCAAGTTCTACGAACAAGAGTTTCTTTCGTTCTCTTAGGAAATAGAGAGTCTCGTTCACTACCAATCGTTTCATCCATGCCTTAAAGCTTGGTTCGTCGCGGTAACTAATGGTCGGGATTGACGTGAATATTTTCACGAAACTATTTTGTAGCACGTCTTTCGCGTCGTTCCTATTAGGCACATAGCGGTAGCAGACCGATGAAAGCTCCTCAACATACATTTGGTATAACTGATTCATCGCTCGTCGGTCATTCTTCCGTACACGCTCTATAAGTTTTCCGACCATTTTATTATCGCGTTCCTATTTTAATAATTCAAAAATACGTAAACCTTGCATGGAAATGTGTGTTTTTTGTATTCTTTAACGCTTTTCCATGCAAGATTTTCTCTTTTTTGCATTATAATAGCAGACGAAATCAAAAACAAGTAATTATGGAGTTAACAACATTCTTATTACAATCATCAAAAAAAGTGTTGTGGATGAGCGTCATTGCTCTCATATTAGTAGGATGCAGCAAAGATGACGAGAACAATCCCATCAATCCCGTAGGTTATTGGCTAAGCATAGAATGTGATGAGGAAGACATGCAACATCAGCATGGAATGGCATTTTGGGCAAATGGAACCTTTGGCGAATGGTCTGTCACACCAGAAAAATTCGAAGAAATGCCTATGGGGAAATGGGAAGTTACCGACAAAGGCTATCATCTCAGACCCTCTATCAGTGATACAGGCTTCGGTATAATCAGTATTAATGATCGTTACCTCGTGTTTGAAACATACTATTATTGGTCTAACACCCACGTCAAGACTACTTATAAGAAAATGAAATTTGGACCTGTATATATTAATTGACTGAAGTTTCGCATGCACTCAACTTCTTAGGTTGCAAGGGTTATGGTATTAGGTGAAAGATGATATCATTAACATCCCTTTCCCTTTTTCACACAAAAACAATGAAATTCTTAACAAAACGACATCAACGAAAATGCTCGAACTAGCGTTTTTGAGACGTAAATCATCAAGATGTGCGTCTTCTCATATTCCGGATATGTATTCTCCTCCTTCTCCTGAGACAGAATCCACTCCCTGATTTCCTTGGCCTCATTGCGGATTCTCGCCCCGAGAATGTACTTGTATTTCCCGGTCTGCAGTAACTGCACATTCTTCTTGGTCATCAGTCCGGAATCTGCCACCACGACCACGTCTTCCAGATGGACGCTTGCAAAGCAAGAATGCGAAGCGACAGAAGGAACTGAAGTGAACCCATGATTAGCTAAAAGGATGGTCTCAGCGGCTTAGCAATTTCCTGTACGTGCGGTCATAACCATCTTTTAACGAAGTTCCCATAATGCCACCAAAAGTACGAATAACCATACAATCACTTGTTAGACTCACAACTTTGTAATACAGTTCATCTGGATTGGGGGCACTGTCTTTGGGGCGTTTTTGCATATGCATCGCACCATTATCCTCGAACCAGAAATACCCCCAAAGGCTTTCGGAGTACACTTCATCAATTTTTTTTGATTTTGTATCAAATGTCGGCTGCAATTCCCACCATTTGACTTTACCATCTGCAGTAAACAACAAGCCTCCTCTTCTTTCAAAAATTTCTGTACTTTCCCAGTAGCCCAGAATATTCCTGTCTTTGATATCGATTTCATCATTACTACTGCAACCATAGAACAAACCTATGATGAACAACAAACTTACTGATAATAAAAAAGGCTTCATCGCAATTTAGTTAAAAAGAGATTAATAATTAATTGTTTTATAATGCAAAGATATAAAATAATTTCTAATCTATCAAAAGTTTATATAAAAAAAAAGACACCCCGCACACAAACAGTGCGGAGTGTCTTATGATGATTGCAAGAATCTATCAACAAGGAAACTTGCAATATAAACTCATAGGATTAATAACCTGTGTTCTGAACCAGTCCAGGATAGAAGTCAATCTCACGCTGTGGGATAGGCAGGATGGTCTGGTTATCATTGCAGTTGATAACATTGTTAACCTGGTTGGTGATGCTCTTCTTGTTACGCCAGTAAGCAAATGCAATCTGGTTCTCAGCGAAGAACTCCTTCTCGTACTCAGCAATCACGTCGTCGATAGTAACAGTAGCAACATCGGTGTAACCAGTTACACGGTTCTTCTCAATCTCGTTGATGTAGAAAGCAGCCTTAGCGCCATCGTTGTTGCCCTTCAGCTCAGCCTCTGCAGCGATGAGGTAAACCTCAGAGAGACGGATGATTTTGGGGTTGTTAACGTAGAGACCATCACGACCGGGATACTTAGCGGGGAAGAAATGAGTGCCTGCAACGCCCTTAACTGCCTGCTCCTTGATCATCTTAGAGCGAACGTCAGCGGGATTAGCCTTCAGGTAGGTCAGAATATTTCCATCTTCATCCAGGGCAGCCTCGGGGTAACCAGAAGCATCGGTGTAATAACCAAGCGAGTTACGCTGAGCATTGTAGTTGGCGGTGATCAGAAGTTCGAAGATTGACTCTGAAGTACCCTCCTGCTCCCAAGCCTTTACATAGTTAGAAGGTGTGTAGAGTTCGTAGCCACCATTCTTGATTACCTCTTTAGCATCAGCCAGAGCTTCTGCATAGTTGCCAGCATAGAGGTTGGCACGTGCACGCAGAGCCAAAGCTGCATAGTAGTTGAAGTAACCAGTCTCCTTCTTCTCGTCCTTAGAAGCCTCAAGCAGATTCATAGCCTGTGTGAAGTCGTCGGTGATCTGCTTGTAGGTCTGTGCCAGAGTAGCACGATCGCCCTTGAAGTCGGGAGCTACGACATGGTCAGAGAGAACGATACCAGAGTTAGCTGCGTTCACATCATCAACAGCTGTTGGAATGTGAGCGAAAAGGCGAGCCAAGTCGAAGTGCAGCAGTGCGCGCCATGCATAAAGCTGACCACGCAGTTTGTCAACAGTCTCGGTCTGCTCGAGTGCCTCAGACAACTCGAGTGCCTTGTTACAGTTGGCGATAGCACCATACATATCAGCATAAGCATAATCGGGCAGCTCATCGTACTTGGTCAAAGTGTAACGAGCAATAGCAGTGCTCTGACCGTAGTCATCAACATACTTAAACTCGTTGGTAAGAAGGTCGGCATAGAGTCCGAACTCAGAACCGTAGAGCATACGATCTTCAGACATCAGATAACCGATACCATTGACAGCGTACTGCAAATCAGACTCTGTCGTGATAGCCACGCCTTCGCCAAGCGAAGTTGTTGGCTCTGAGTCGAGGCTGCAAGATGAAAGGCTCAGTCCAGCAACCAGACCTAAAACTAAATATATCTTTTTCATATGTTATGATTCTATTATTGATGTATTGAATATTAGAAAGTCAGGTTCAGACCAAACAGGAACTGACGTGTAGGAGGTGTATCGGTCTGACGATAACCGTTTACATCAACGTCGGGATCTACGTCCTTAGTTGCGCAGTAGATCATGAATGGGTTGGTGGTACGGAAGTACACACGCAGGCTGTTGATGTACTGCTTGAACAGAGGCACGTTGTAGCCCAGAGTGATATCACGAACACGGATATTGTCGGTAGAACGGATGGTACGTGAAGAGAACCTATCTGAACGATAGGGGTTGCCATAGATAGGTTTGGGGAATTCAACTACATCACCAGGCTGCTTCCAGTAGTTGCCAGCAACAGACTCGTGAACGTTGAATGAACCAACGCGTACACCGTCACTGAAGGTAAGGAAGTATCCGGGATAGTCGAACATATCGGCACCGAACTGATAAGAAATCATGAACGACAGATCGAAGTCCTTGTAGCGGAAGGTGTTGGTCATACCACCGAGTACATCGGGAACTGCCTTACCAACCTTACCCTTACCAGCCTTTGCGTAGTAGTTGGTTGTGCCCTTTGAGTGATCAGAGGGATCGAGCCAGAACTCACCAAGACCGGTCTCAGGATCAACGCCCTTCCATTCGGGGAGGTAGAAGGTGTGCATAGACTCGCCCTCGCGGAGCAGGTACATGTTACCATCACCATACTGAACGTCATCGCCGCCAGGCAGCTCCTTCACCTCAATCTTCTGCCATGTCAGGTTGAAGTCGGTGGTCCAGCTGAAGTCCTTAGTACGGATGTTCTGAGAAGAAACGCTGAACTCGAGACCGCTGTTCTCCAGCTTACCAATATTGTTGATGTTAGAACCGAAACCAGTTACGTAAGATACAGGGGTAGAGAAGATCAGATCATCGGTCATCTTCTTGTAATACTCGAGAGTGAGTGATACACGGTTGAAGAGTGTCCAGTCGAAACCAACGTTGAAGTTCTTAGACTTCTCCCATGTCAGGGCTTCGTTACCTGGAGTTGACCAGTAGTAAGCACCGTTTGCACCATAACCACCGCTGGTAGCATACTGAGGCATGTACTGATACATACCGGTGGGCAGGTTACCATTGGTACCGTAAGAAGCACGCAGCTTCAAGTCAGAGAAGAGAGGATTGTCCTGCAGGAAAGACTCCTGAGAGATACGCCATGCAGCAGATACTGACCAGAAGTTAGACCAGCGATTGTCCTTAGCCAGACGAGAAGAACCGTCACGACGGAAGCTCAAGCCAGCATAGTACTTGTTGTCATAGTTATAGTCGGCCTTACCGAGCCAAGAAGAAAGCATAGCCTCATAGATAGCGCTACCAGTTTGATAAGACTGACCGTTAGAAAGCTCTGGCAGTTTGTAAGTACCATAACCCTTTGCAGATGCTGTCAGATAAGGCATCTGGCGCTTCTCGTACTCGTAACCGCCCAGTGCGCTTACCGAGTGCTTACCAAACTGATGGTTGTAACCCAGAGTGGTAGAAGAGGTCAGAGTCTTGCTGGTGAAGTCCCAACGCTGACCCAAGCCACCAAGTGACTCACCGTTAACGCTCAGAGGAGACCAGAACTCCTGCAACTTATTGTTGGTGTAGTCATAACCGAAGATGGTACGAGCAACGAGGTCGTAAGGCAGCTTAACCTCAGCCTCGAGGTTGCTCATGCTACGCATCATGTTTGACTTCACGAACTCGGCATACTCACCGCTCTCAACACCAAACATGTTGTTGGGGTTAGCAACCTTACCGAAAGCAACATCATTATTATATGAACCATCAGCATTCTTATTCACAGCTGTGGGGTCCAAAGAGTACAGTACAGACCAAGGTGTAGTTGTACCGAAACCCTGCTCCTGATCGCCCTGGTCACGAAGACCCTTGGTGTCAGAGAAAGAAATCATCTGCTTAACGCCAATCTTCAACCAGTCGTTAACCTGGTGATCCAAGTTCACACGACCACTGTAGCGCTGGAACTGAGTGCCCTTTACGACACCCTCAGAATCATTGTAACCCAAACCAACATAGAACTTGGTCTTGTCGTTACCACCATCGATAGAGAGCTGATGGTCCTGAGTCAGAGCATTGTGATAAACCTGATCAAACCAGTCTGTGCTTGTAGTGCCATCATAGTCATGGAACCAACCAGAAGCAGCCTCTAACTTACCGGCTTCAGCAAAATCTCTTGTACCATAATCAGCGAACAGATCGTCTTCAGTATAATTCAACTCAAAGAAGTGTGTCAAAGCGTCTGTATAGTACTCCTTCAGCTGAGCAGCATTCATGGTGTTCATGGCGCTCTTCTTAGCAATCTGCTGAGTACCAATCTGCATATCGTAGTGTACGTTGGTCTTACCCTTAGCACCCTTCTTAGTGGTGATGATAACAACACCATTGGCAGCACGTGAACCATAAAGTGATGCTGCAGCAGCATCCTTCAGGATGGTCATGCTCTCGATATCGTTGGGGTTGAGGGTAGCCAAAATAGACTGAGACTTGATGCTTGATGACATGTAACCGTCTGAGTTAGCCAGTACGGGCACACCGTCGATAACATACAGAGGCTGAGTAGAACCATTGATAGAACCGATACCACGGATCTGGATGTTCTGGTCAGCACCTGGGTCACCAATAGATGAACCTACACGTACACCAGCCACCTTACCTTCGAGAGACTTAACAAGCGAACCCTTCTGGGCTGACATGTCTTTCTCCTTCATGGCAGTAGCCGAACCTGTGAATGAAGATTTCTTTGCTGTACCGTAAGCAACAACAATCACCTCGTCCAGAGAATTGTGATCGCTGGTCAACAAAATGCGCATGTTTGCGCTTGCGGGCAATTCCAGAGTTTCCATACCAATGTAAGAAATACGAAGTGTCTTCTTACCTGCAGGAACATTCAGAGAGAACTGTCCTTCACTGTTAGTAACTGTACCGACATTGGTGCCAACAACTAAAACTGATGCGCCGATAACGGGCTCACCATCGTCCTTTGACATGACGGTACCATTGACTCTCGTCTGAGAGAATGCCCCACCTACTACGAGGAAAAGGGTCATCAGAAGCAATGCTAGTCTTTTGCTCATAAGACTTCTATTAAGTTAATATTAAATAAATGTTTGTGTATAACCAATATAAAATTAAATAGAATGAATTACAAATTGTCACTTCATCTGCTTTCTCACTTACAAACCGATGTCAATTCGGTGTAGTTTGGTTTCGGGGTGCAAAATTAACAATAAAAACGGAATAATCAATAAAATTACAAAAAAAATTCATTTTTTAATTGCATTTTCTTAATTTATATCCATTTTTGCTATTAAAAACGGACTTTTTTACCACCGAAATGATAAAATTATCAAATAAACAAAACGTCTGTTTGCGATAACAACACGATTTTACCCCAAGACAAAGTGATACTTTAACAAAAAACAACAGGGGGAGCCTCCCCCAGCCCCTCCAAAGGGAGGGGAGCTATCCTCATAGAAAAGCTATTAACAAAGGGCGATGACAACAAAAGTGCCACTCTTCTTGTGGAAAAGTGGCACTTTTAGAATATAACGCTCATATTAGGCGATTCCCATCTCGCGCGCTTTCTCCATGAGGAGCTGCATCAGAGGTTCGCGCTCGTTTTCTACCTTATTATCTAATACGGCGTCTTTCAAGCATTGTTTCAGGGTGCCCACCTCGCGCGAAGGCGAGAGATGGAAGAGCTCCATGATTTCGTTGCCATCGATAACAGGCTGCAACAGACGCTTATAGTCTTTCTCCTTAAGGTCTGCCAGCTTTTCGCGTACCATACGGAAGTTCTCGAGGAACATCTTTTTCCTAACTTCATTCTTCGAGGTGATATCGGCTTCGCAGAGGGTCATCAGGTCGTCGATGTCATCACCGGCATCGTTCAACAAGCGACGAACGGCCGAGTCTGTCACCTCGCTATCGGCAATCACCTGAGGACGCATGTGCAGATCAACCAGCTTCTGAACGTATTTCATCTCGGCACCGAGGGGCAACTTCAAGCGACGGAACAGATCGGCCACCATCTTGGCGCCCACATAGTTGTGATTATGGAACGTCCAACCTATGGAAGCATCCCATCGTTTGGTCTTCGTCTTACCAATATCATGAAGCAAAGCAGCCCAGCGCAAATAAAGAATTCGGTTTTCACCCAGTCCATCGGTACGGGAAGCAGAAGCATTCGTCTGAGAGCATTCACTCCCCTCAACACCTACTCCATCTTGAGAGCGTTCACTCCCCTCCCTCACAGGGAGGGGTTGGGGGTGGGTCTCGTGAGTCGCTTTCACCACATTCTCCAGCACCTCAAGCGTATGATAGAAGTTATTCTTATGGGCACGGCCATTCTTCTGCTCCACGATGTCGAGCGCTGCCACCTCGGGGAGGATGATGTTCAGCAGGCCACAGCGCTGCAGGTCAACCAGGCCCTTGCTGGGATGGGGAGCCATCATAATTTTATTCAGTTCCACTTCGATACGCTCGCCACTGACAATCTTGATGCGATCGGCCATGCGCTGAAGGGCATCGAAGGTAGCTTCCTCTATCTGGAAGTTGAGCTGCGTAGCGAAACGTATGCAACGCATCATGCGAAGCGGGTCGTCACTGAATGTGATATCGGGATCAAGAGGGGTGGCGATGATACCATCTTCCAGGTCGGCCAATCCATTGAAAGGATCGACGAGTTCACCAAAACGGCTACGGTTCAAGCAGATGGCCATCGCATTGATGGTGAAGTCGCGGCGGTTCTGATCGTCTTCCAGCGTACCATCTTCCACGATGGGCTTGCGCGAGTCGTGACTATAGCTCTCGCGGCGGGCACCTACGAACTCGACCTCGGTGTCGTTGAACTTCACCTGAGCCGTGCCGAAATTCCTGAAAACAGAGAGATGAGCATGGCGACCAAGCACCTTCTTCAGGGCCTTGGCCACCTCGATACCACTACCAACCACCACCACATCGATGTCGTTGCTGGGGCGCTCGAGGAAGATATCGCGAACATAGCCACCCACCACGTAGCACTCTACGCCCAGATGATCGGCCACATCGCTAATTTTGTGGAAAATATCCTGGTCAAGAATCTTGGCCAGTTCTTCGTCAGAATACAACTTCATTTACGTATATAACTCTTTTGAGGGTGCAAAGTTACGAACTTTCAGACAAAAAAACAAGTTATTTTTGGCATTTAGTCTTTTTTTGATTAACTTTGTACCCAAATATGCAGTCCTGATTTTACGCGGACTGTCCCTAAATGATTGAAGTATGAAACAACAGCGATTACTCATTGCTACTATCGCTTTAGCACTGGTCGCCACCGCCTGTAGCAACTCAAGAAGAGACGAAATAGAACAGCGCCGGGCTGCCCTCAAGAACAAGCAAGACTCCACCCTACTGGCCTCACAAGAGGAACTGGCACGCGTCGATGAAGCACTGGAGGCGACGAAGGCTGAATATGAGCAGAAGAAGACCATCGTGGAGGAGCACAAGCGAGCACTGAAAGCCACCGCCGAGGAACTGACCGAGCTGACACTGCTACGCATGAAGCGCGACTCGCTGCAGGTGCAATGGAACACACTTGGTGCAAAAATCAAGTATATCCGCAAAAAACAAAATGATTAATATTTCATAATTCGAGGTTCATAATCCTTATTATTAATGTGTAATTCATATTTATTTAGTAACTTTGCACCCGAAATATGAACAAATTTGAAAAAACTAATGCACAGTTTGAGGCTGCCATAGCCGAATGTCGCGACATCTTTTCGAAGAAGTTGCACGACTACGGTGCCTCGTGGCGCATCCTGCGACCCTCATCGCTGACCGACCAGTTGTTTATCAAAGCCAAGCGCATCCGTTCGCTGGAGATTAAACAGGAGTCGCTGGTGGGCGAAGGCATACGCCCGGAGTTCATGGCGCTGATCAACTATGGCATCGTGGGACTGATTCAACTGGAGAAAGGCTTTGCCGACTGCGTGGATATGAACAACGACAAAGCCATGACGCTCTACGATCACTATACCAAAGAGGCCCTGGAACTGATGAAACGCAAGAACCACGACTACGACGAAGCGTGGCGCGACATGCGCGTGAGCAGCTACACGGACCTCATCCTGACCAAGATTGAGCGCATCAAGGAAATAGAAGACTTAGGCGGAGCCACGCTGGTGAGCGAAGGCATTGATGCCAACTATATGGATATTATCAACTATGCAGTCTTCGGACTGATTAAGTTGGAGAAGTGAGAATACTGATTGTAAACATAGCCCGCATGGTGCTGGCGCTGGTCTTTATCCTCTCTGGATTTGTTAAGGCCATCGATCCGCTCGGCACGCAATACAAGATACAGGACTACCTGACAGCCATGCATCTGGGAGGTTGGCTGCCCGACATGGCAACACTGGGGCTGTCGGTGCTGCTGGGCGCCACGGAATTTTGCTTAGGCATCTTTCTGTTGTTTGCAATCAGAAGGAAGTTGTCTTCACGACTGGCATTAGCCATCATGCTGGTGATGACACCCCTGACACTGTGGCTGGCCATCAGCAACCCCATCAGAGACTGCGGATGCTTTGGCGACGCCATCATTCTCACCAACTGGCAGACATTCTGGAAAAACGTGGTCCTGCTGTCGGCTGCCATCATCGTGGCCCACAAGCCCACACGGATGTTTCGCTTCATCAGCGAGCCCAACCAGTGGCTGGTGATCAACTACACGGCGCTGTTCATACTCATCACCTCAACATGGTGTCTTTATGACAAACCGCTGTTCGACTTCCGACCCTATCGCATAGGCACAGACCTGAGAGCGGGCTGGCAACGGATGATGGAAGGTGAGGACTCGCCCTACGCCGACTTGTTCATGGAGCGCGACGGCGAAGACATCACCGAACAGGTACTGAACGACAGTAGCTACACCATGTTGCTCATCTCGCCCCACCTGGAGCAAGCCGACGACTCACAGCTGGACGTCATCAACGAGCTCTATGAGTACACCAAAGACAACGGCTATGCTTTCTATGGACTCACAGCAAGCGGCGAGAAAGCCGTGAACCAGTGGAGAGACAGAACTGGTGCGGAATATGCATTCTACCAGACCGACGATGTGCTGCTGAAGACCGTCATACGCAGCAACCCAGGACTTCTGCTGCTGCACGATGGCGTCATCATACAGAAATGGAGCCACAACCGCCTGCCTGAACTGGACAGCAGCAAGCCACTGCATGAGCTGCAGGAAGGCAGTATACAGGAAGACTCGGTGGCACGCCGCATCGCCATGCTCATGTTATGGTTCGTGTTGCCACTGACGCTGCTCAGCCTGGCCGACCGCATGTGGATGTGGACAAAATGGATTAGAATTAAAACCAATCGTTTAACACCAACAATAAAAAAAGAAAAGAAAATGAGAAAGAAAATTGTAGCAGGTAACTGGAAGATGAACATGAATCTCCAGGATGGTATTGCTCTTGCAAAAGAGCTGAACGAGACACTGAAGGCAGAGAAGCCCAACTGCGGTGTAGTAATCTGCACCCCATTCATTCACTTAGCTTCTATCGCTCAGTTCCTCGATCAGTCTATCATCGGTCTGGGTGCAGAGAACTGCGCAGACAAGGAGAAGGGCGCTTTCACTGGTGAGGTTTCTGCCGAGATGGTAAAGAGCACTGGTGCTCAGTACGTGATCCTGGGTCACTCAGAGCGTCGTGAGTACTATAAGGAGACTCCCGAGATCCTGAAGGAGAAGGTGCTGCTGGCACAGAAGAACGATCTGAAGGTGATCTTCTGTATCGGTGAGTCACTCGAGGAGCGCGAGGCTGGCAAGCAGAACGAGGTGGTTAAGGCCGAGCTCGAGGGCAGCGTATTCAACCTCTCTGAGGAGGACTTCCGCAAGATCGTGATCGCCTACGAGCCAATCTGGGCTATCGGTACTGGTAAGACCGCTACTGCTGAGCAGGCTGAGGAGATCCACGCTTACATCCGTTCTATCATCGCTGAGAAGTATGGTCAGGCTGTTGCCGACGACACCACCATCCTCTATGGCGGTTCATGCAAGGCTTCTAACGCTCCTGAGCTGTTCGCTAAGCCCGACATCGACGGTGGTCTGATTGGCGGTGCTTCACTGAAGTGCGCAGACTTCAAGGGCATCATCGACGCCTTCAAATAAGAAATGAATATATGATGAAGCTATTCATCACTATACTAACTCTGTGTGCCGGCATTGCTATCAATGCCGACGCACAGACTTTTACCCAACGTGTTCAGCAGACCACAGCGGGTGGAGGTACCGTGACCATCCATCAGGACAAAGAGATTGAAGACCTGGTGAACGGCACGCATTCGTCGGCCAAACCGACAAAGACTATAACCAAGCCTGCCACTAAGCCAGCCACCAAACCGGCTGCAACAACCAAGACGGCTGCAGCCGCCACAAAGACGACTTCAGCCAGCAATGGCACACAAAACGAGGTCGGTAACAACTCAGCAACACCATCAGCCGATACCGTTGCTGCACCCAAACATTATCACAAAGCCATAGGCTATCGTATTCAGGTATTTGCTGGAGGCAACACACGCAGTGATCGCCAGAAAGCAGAGAAAACAGGCAACGCACTCAAACAGTTGTTCCCAGGAGAAGAGGTGTATGTGCACTTCTACTCTCCCCGATGGATCTGCCGTATGGGCAACTATCGCAACTACGAGGATGCCAAAGCAAAAGTAGAAGAAGTACGCAAACTGGGATATGAGTCTGCCACTATCGTGAAAGGCAAAATCAGCGTTGCAGATTAAACATGTTATCATGGAACTAGAAAAGAAAACAGAAGAACTTGCATCACACTATAAAAGTATCATAGAACTGCTGGGCGAGAACACAGAGCGCGAAGGTCTGCTGAAGACGCCCACCCGAGTAGCCAAGGCTATGCAGGTGTTGACACGCGGTTATGAAATGGATGCGCACAAGGTGCTGACAGATGCCCTCTTCAAGGAGGACTACAGTCAGATGGTCATTGTCAAGGACATCGACTTCTTCTCACTGTGCGAACATCACATGCTGCCCATGTACGGCAAGGTACACGTGGCTTACATCCCCAATGGCTACATCACCGGCCTCTCAAAGATTGCCCGTGTGGTAGATATCTACAGTCACCGCCTGCAAGTGCAAGAGCGCATGACGCTGCAGATTCGCAAATGTATCGAAGAGACACTGCACCCCTTAGGTGTCATGGTAGTGGTGGAAGCCAAGCATATGTGCATGCAGATGCGTGGCGTAGAGAAGCAGAACTCGGTGACTACCACCAGCGAGTTCAGCGGTGCTTTCGAACAGGCAAAGACTCGTCAGGAGTTCATGAACCTGATTCATCATTAAGACAAACCAATTAACAAACAACGCATATGTATCAGTCAGGTGGCGGTTCATTCCGCAAGCGAGAATCACTCAGTTACGAGTTCACCCACAGCTGTTTCGGTCGACTCGTCATCTTAGGTGCCATCCTTGGTGTCTTG
Organism: Xylanibacter brevis ATCC 19188; assembly: GCF_000621725.1. Taxonomy (GTDB): domain Bacteria; phylum Bacteroidota; class Bacteroidia; order Bacteroidales; family Bacteroidaceae; genus Prevotella; species Prevotella brevis. The sequence goes on along the minus strand of NZ_JHXM01000007.1, from coordinate 98,805 downwards.
TCTATCATTCTGGCCATCTTCTGCCCGTCGGAAGAACGCATGCGCACTGTCATGGAAGACGACATCCGTCAGTGTATCAACGCTCATGACAGTATCAATGGCGACTGGATGGACAATGCGCTCAACAACTTCAGCTATATGTTCACCACTGCCGACACCATCAGTGAGGTAGAGATGTACAAGCTGTTTAAGAAGAACAACCGCTTGGAATACAACGACCACACCATCTTTGCCACCATGAGTCTGTGCAACAACTTCCGTCCTGACGGTGTTCGTTGTGGCATCGGCATCCTCGGCGTTGTTATTCCCACCATCCACTACAACGACTTCCTGCTTGTGGTAGGCTCACTCCGTAAAGACTATAATCAGCCTATCATCGAAAACAACCCTAACGCCAATCAGGAAGGAACTGAAGAAACGGACGAAGGTGAGGTATTTGGAGAGAACCCCGACTTCGGAGGTGTCTTTGAATATCACGACAACTAATGCTGTCTCAATGCGCGCATCGCATTGAGAACAGCTAATACCGTCACACCCACATCAGCGAAGACAGCCATCCACATCGTGGCAAGACCGAAGGTTGCCAATATCAGTACGAGCGTCTTTACACCAATGGCAAACAGCACATTCTGACGAGCGATGCCAATGGTTCGGCGAGCAATGCGTATGGCCAGAGCAATCTTTGAAGGTTGATCATCCATCAACACCACATCGGCTGCCTCGATAGCCGCATCGCTACCCAGTCCTCCCATCGCAATACCGACATCTGCACGTGCCAGCACAGGCGCATCATTGATACCATCGCCCACGAAAGCCAGTTGGTGACCGGGTGCCAAAGCCTCAACAATCTTCACTTTATCTTCTGGAAGAAGTTCGGCGTGATATGTTGTCAGCCCAAGTTTCTCAGCTACATCTGCAGCCACCTCTTCTCTATCGCCAGTGAGCATCACCAGTTGTTTGATGCCCAACTCACGCAATCGTACAATCGCCTCAGCGCTATCTGCCTTCACCTGGTCGTTGATCACGATATGACCTGCATATTGTCCGTCGATGGCCACATGGATGATGGTACCCACATGATGGCAGTCGTGCCACTTGGCACCGACGCTATCCATCATCTTCGTGTTACCAACAGATACCTCCAGTTCACCAATCTTAGCCTTCACACCGTGGCCCGATATCTCCTGCACATCGCTGACGCTGCAGCCATCAGTAGCCTCATCGGGGAAGGCATCACGCAGAGCCGCTCCAATAGGATGCGTAGAGAAGTGCTCCACATGAGCAGCTAGATGCAGCAACTGCTGGGCATCGTATTGCTCGGGATGAACAGCCGTGACAGCAAACTGGCCATGGGTCAGCGTGCCAGTCTTATCGAAGACCACCGTGTCCAGTCGCGACAACACATCGATATAGTTGGCTCCCTTAATCAAAATTCCCCTACGCGAGGCGCCACCAAGACCGCCAAAGAACGTCAATGGGACGCTGATGACCAATGCACAAGGACAAGAGACTACCAAGAACATCAGGGCGCGATAGAGCCATGTCGTGAAGCTGCCTGCGCCCAACAGTGGTGGCAAGACAGCAATACCTATGGCTAGGAACACAACTACCGGCGTATAGATACGCGCAAAACGCGTGATAAAGGTCTCGCTCTTCGACTTGCTCTCACCCGCATTCTCCACCAGATTGATAATCTTCGAGACCGTACTCTCGCCAAAGGCCTTAGTGGTACGCACTCGAATCACTCCCTGCAGGTTGATACAACCAGATATTACCTCATCCTGCACTGCTACATCACGAGGCACGCTCTCGCCTGTCAGCGCCACGGTATTCAAGGCAGAAGAGCCTTCTACGACGACGCCATCCAAGGGTACCTTCTCACCGGGGCGCACCAAGATGATCTCACCTACCCCCACTTCATCGGGCATCACATCAAGCACTGCACCGTCGCGCTCCACATGGGCCACGTCAGGACGTATATCCATCAGGTGTGCTATGCTCTCTCTGCTCTTCCCTTCGGCATAGCCCTCAAACAACTCGCCTACCTGGAAGAACAGCATCACGAAGACGGCCTCAGGATATTCACCAATACAAAGTGCACCAATGGTAGCTATCGACATCAGGAAGTGCTCGTTGAAAGCATCACAATGTGCCAGTCCTTCTACCGCTTCTCGCAAAGTGCCATAGCCTACGAGCAAGTAAGGGACTAGATAGACCAGCAACAACTGCCACTGCGGCCATGCCAAGTGCTGTTCCATCACATAAGCGACAACCAGCAATGCTGCCGTTGTAACGATCAACGCCAACTGTCCTTTCAATCCGTGATGATGCTCATGATGGTGGTCATGTCCTTCATGATGATGGTCATGATGGTGTTCATGTTGATGTTCATGTGAGCAACAAGAAGGCTCGTGATGATGTTCGTGCGAACAACACGTTTGTTCATGATGATGATTGTGTGCCATTGTTCTTACCTTATTATATTATATATGTTATCTTTTCTGGTTGCAAAGGTAAGAACTTTCGTTTGCAACCAAGTTGCAAAAAAAGAACCCGTCAAACCGGCGGGTTCCTATCTCTTAGTTGAAGAAGTATTTTATTCCGATGCTTGCGTACCAGCACTGTCCTACGTCATAGCTGTACGTCCACGTCTCTGTCTTGCCATTAATACTAGCAGGCGTAGAGAATGTGGGATAGCCGTCACCATCCTTACCATTATAAGTCAGGATGCGGGCATCATTTCCGATGGCAGGATTCAGATACTTTGCCACGCCCCACGTAGAATCAAAGAAGTTCAGTACATTTTTCATGTCGAAGCTCAGCTGCAACTTATGCTTCGTGTCCTTGACGTTGAAGTTGTAGTCGTGCTTATAGCTGAAGTCAATGCGATGCACCCAGGGAGAAGGATCGGCATAGGTTCCTGCATACTGACCTTGGTGTTTCTTCAGGTAGTCGTTGTTATGCACGAAATCCATGAAGCGCTTCATATCATCTTCAGAGGCGAAGCGGAACTCACCTTTACCTACGCCCACCTGATCGTCTTTTGGTATATAGACCAGGTCATAATTATAACCATCCTGGTTCATGTCGTTGGTCAGCATATACGACACATTGTTAGTCATCGTATAGCCCGTAGAAGCATCTATGCGCACACCGCCATGATAGGCCTCATAGATAAAGCTATAATGGTTGCCCGACTTATCGTGCAACGATGCCGAAGCCACGAAGCGGTCTGGAATCACGAACAATGAGTTGTGAAGTCCGACCTCATTAGGACCCTTATACGAAGGAATGTTCGCAAACGTAGAAGAAGGATCGTTGCCAGGCATGCCCGACACCTCTTTCTGTACCATGTGCGTATAAGCAGCCATCACGTCAAGCCACTCGAAAGGCTGAGCCGTCACGGTAATATTACCCAGCCATCCATAGCCCTTGCTGGTGTTTGACAGCACGTAAGCATTTGGCAGCGCCTTTCCGTTAGCATCCTTATATTTCACGTTGACAAACTCAGGACGACAGTCAGCCCCTTTGAACCGAGGCTGTTCGCTGGAACTGTAATAGCTCCAGTCTGAGATATACACATCGTTGATATTCTTGTTCACGACACCCTCAACGGTCACCGTCATAGGGAATGCCACGGGCACCTGATAGTCAACAGCCAGCGACGTCTTCCACACCTGTGGCAGTTTAAAGTTGGTCACCACGCCACTGATGGTAGAACCCGCCTGTCCGTCTGCAGGTGTGATATTCACAGGACCCAGTCCATGAGTTGTCACATAGTTATACAATTCTGTGCGTGTCTTGATGTCGCCGGCAAAATGCTGCTTCATGCCTTCTTCAGTGATGTTCATACCCTTGTTCAGGCCTGTTGCATTCCAGATGCCATTATACTGCAACATGTTCGAGCTCGACGGCATGTTGGTAAAGAACACCAAAGGCAGACGACCCTGAAACAGGCCCGTACCTCCACGCACCTTCAGGCTCTTGTCGCCAAACACATCCCATATCACGCCTAAACGAGGTGACACCGTCAAACTACTGCTAGGCCAACGACCAGTATCCAGCGAACGACCGTTATAATCAATGGCCGCGATGGCATTATTGGTCATTATATCCTTATCATCGAAGATCAAGTTGTCTAGTCTGAGACCGTAGGTCAGCTTCACGTTTGACAGCAGTTCCCATTCATCCTGCAGATAAACGCCCAGACGATGGTTGCGCACTCTGACGGCAGGCTCCATCTCACCATTATAGCCATAAGTCAATGCCACCACTTCGGGAGTTGCCCCCGTCAGGAAATCGTCCAACGACTTATAGCGATAGTATCCCGCACCATTACGCATATAGATATTGTCGGCCATCTTATATTCATAGCTGATGCCCGCCATAATCTTGTGTGTGCCAAGATAGTAGGTCACGTCATCCTTGACATTCCACACGTCATTATGAATACCCGTTTTCCACGAGAACAGTTCATGTCCCAGTGACATATAGTTACCACCAGCACCGTCCATGATATCAATAAACGGGAAGTCGGAAGAGTCCGTCTCGCGCACATCATCTTTCTTCGTAAACGTGGCCAGGAACTGGTTCGAGATATTCTCCGTCAATCTGCTGTTCAGATCAATAGAGAAAGAGTGCACCTTGTTCTTCATCTGGTAGAGCGAGTTCGCATAAGACAAGGCATATTGCGACAAACGACCGTATGACGAACGCTTAGCGCCGTCCATAGAGTTCACGTTGGTGGCCTTCCACAAAGCGTTGTCCGTAAAGTTGTAGCGCAGTGCCAGATGATGGCGGTCCGTGATGTTCCAGTCTATTCGTGCCAGAAACTTATAGTTGTTGTCCACAGCCGGGTAGTTCGTCCACGAGCCCGTGTTATAGCCGTACTTGTCGGCCACATACTGCGACACCTGTTCCAGGTCACTCAGTTTTACGCGCGAGATATAGTTCGTAGGATCAGCCACGCCGTCTTCCGAACCGCGCCAGCGATTCACCACCGTCGGTGTCTTGGCCATCTCGCCATTGGCAAAGAAGAACAGTTTATTCTTAATGATAGGTCCGCCCAGCGTAAAACCATAGATGGTGTTCTGGTCCTTTTCGCGTGTGCCAGTCAACTGCTCGCGGTTCACGGCATCACCATGCATATTCTCATTGCGGTGATACACATAAGCCGTTCCCTTGTACGTGTTTGTACCCGACTTCGTAATGGCATTCACGCCACCACCGATAAAGCCCGTTTGACGCACATCGAAGGGCGATATCAGAATCTGCATCTCCTCGATGGCATCTATTGAAATAGGATTACCGCCACCAGGCAGATCCATGGTCGTACCAAAATCGTTATTGAAGTTGGCACCATCAATGGTAAAGTTTGACGTACGTCCGTCACGTCCAGCCAGTATCATACCACTACCACCATAGGGCGACAGTCTGACGATGTCCGTAATCAAACGGTTCGTTGTAGGCATGTTCTCAATCTGCCGGGCAGAGACGTTCGTAGAAGGTCCCGTCTTCTGCGTCGTAAACTTCGTAGCCTTGCCGCTCACCAGCACCTCACTCAACTCGGTAGTGCTCTCAGCGAGCTTGGTGTCCAGCTTGGTTGTCTCGCCCAGCACCAGGGTGATGTCTTTTGACACAGAAGGTTTACACCCGATGTAGCTGACCGTCACCACATACGGTCCACCGGGGCGCATGCCCTGGATGGTAAACAATCCGTTGACGTTGGTGATGGCCGTGTAGCGCGTTCCCGAAGGTTCGTGCATAGCCTGCACTGTGGCACCAATGACCGTCTCCGTACTGCCCACATACGTCACTGTACCTGCTAAAGTTGAATTGGTAATCTGAGCAACAACTGCCACCGTAAAGGTGAGCAGCGTTGCAAGCATCATCAAAAATCTCTTATTCATGTTAGTAGAAAACTGATCAACTAAACTTCTTCGTCGTCTTCGTATTCAAAATCTTCCAAGTCATCGACATCTTCTACATCCACATATTCGATGTCTTCATCCTCGCCTTCATCGGCCAGCTCTTGTGCAAACATCGACATATCCTTGTCGCGGTGCACCAACGAATCCTCTGCCATGATGCCCTGAATCTTGTTGCTTTCAGCATTCAGTTCGCGCCACAGCACATCTTTCAGTTCGTCGAGTCCGTAGCCTGTCACGGCCGAGATGAACACCACAGGCAGATCCTGAGGCAACGTCTCGCGCAACATCTCTATCAGTTCCTCGTCCAGCAGGTCGGACTTGGTCACTGCCAGCACACGGTGCTTGTCCAGCATCTCGGGGTTGAACTGCTGCAACTCGTTGAGCAGAATCTCGTACTCGCGCTTGATGTCGTCGGTATCGCCAGGCACCATAAAGAGCAACAGTGAGTTGCGCTCAATATGGCGCAGGAAGCGCAGTCCCAGTCCTTTACCCTCGGAGGCGCCCTCGATAATACCGGGAATATCGGCCATCACAAACGACTTGCCGTCGCGATAGCCCACAATGCCCAACGAAGGCTCCATCGTCGTAAACGGATAGTTAGCAATCTTCGGCTTCGCATTAGACAAAGCCGACACCAACGTTGATTTACCTGCATTAGGAAATCCCACCAGTCCCACGTCAGCCAGCAGCTTCAGTTCCAGGATGATGGTCATCTCCTGCATGGGTTCTCCAGGTTGCGCATAGCGCGGAGCCTGGTTCGTCGCCGTGCGGAACTGGAAGTTACCCAGTCCGCCGCGACCACCTTTCAGCAACATCACCTCCTGTCCGTCGTAGGTCACGTCGCAAATATATTTTCCCGTTTCGGCATTATACACCACCGTACCGCAAGGCACATCGATATAGATGTCCTTTCCGTCGGTGCCATGACACTTGTCACGACCACCGTTGCCACCATGCTCTGCGAAGATATGTCTCTCGTACTTCAGGTGCAACAGCGTCCAGTAGTTATGATTACCGCGCAGGATAATGCTACCGCCTTTACCCCCGTCGCCACCGTCAGGTCCCCCGTTAGGGTTGTACTTCACGTGGCGCAGGTGCATCGACCCTTTGCCGCCCTTACCCGAGCGGCACATGATTTTTACGTAGTCTACAAAATTAGATTCCATCTATCACATCACAAATATCTGCGAAGATACGATCCAGCTCGCCCAGACCATTGATGTGGTGGTGCAGACCTTCCTGCTTGTACCACTCGATCAGTGGCTGTGTCTGGTTGTGATAAACCACCAGGCGCTTCTTGATTGTCTCTTCATTATCATCAGCGCGACCGCTCTGCTGTCCACGCAGAATCAGACGCTTCATCAGTTCGTCCTCGGGAACGTCCAGCTCGATCATGGCAGCCACCTTGTCGCCACGCTCAGCCAACATCTTCTTCAGGGCGTCAGCCTGTGGAATGGTGCGAGGGAAACCATCAAAGATTACACCCTTATGCTCACGACCGAATGAGTCATATACCGATGCCAGGATGCTGATCATCAGCTCGTCGGGGATCAGCTGTCCGTTGTCAATAAACTGCTTGGCAGTGTTGCCCAGCTCGGTGCCGTTCTTAATCTCAGCACGCAGTACGTCACCTGTAGAGATATGCTCCAGTCCGTACTTCTCAATCAGTTTGTCACTCTGTGTTCCTTTACCTGAGCCAGGGGCTCCAAAAATTACAATGTTCTTCATTTCCTGAATAAATTTTTCTAGCTTATGTGTGTTTACAATTGATTATTCTTCTACCACGGTGTAGATGTCACGCAGATTACGTCCCTGCTGGTCGTAGTCCAGTCCATAACCCACGATAAAGTCGTTGGGGATGCGCAGTGCCACGTACTCCACGTTCAGGTTTTCCTTCAGTTTGTCGGGCTTCAGCAGCAGCGTGCAGATATGAATAGAGGCGGGATTGCGTGTGCCCAGCGACTCCACCATCTGCTTCATGGTCAGACCCGTATCCACGATATCCTCGACAATCACGATGTGACGTCCTGCCAGGTCTTCGTTGACGCCCAGCACCTCATGCACCTTACCCGTAGAAGTGGTTCCCTGATAGGAAGCCAGCTTCACGAACGATATCTCACAAGGAATTGTAATCTCACGCAGCAGGTCGGCTGCAAAGACAAAAGCCCCGTTCAATACGGCCAGGAACAAAGGGTTCTTACCAGCCATATCTTTGTTGATTTGGGCAGCAACAGCCTTCACGCGCTCGTGGATTTCTGCCTCAGGAATAGACGTTTCGAACGTCTTATCCTTGATAGTTACTCTACTCATTCGAATGATTTATTTGAATTTTGATGCAAAAATACAAAAAATTTGGGAAAACCGACCACTTATTAACAATAAATTAGTATTTTTGCAGCGTTATGAAAATATTCACTAGCGCGCAAATTCGCGAACTTGACAAATATACTATCGAACACGAGCCCATTAAATCTATTGATTTGATGGAACGCGCTGCACATACTTTCACACGTGTCATCGCCGAGAAATGGCCCACCATCTATCCCGTCGTGGTCTTTGCTGGACCGGGCAACAATGGTGGCGATGCGCTGGCTGTTGCACGCATGCTGACCGACATGGGCTACCAGGTACAGACTTACCTGTTTAACATCACTGGCAGCCTTTCAGCCGATTGTGCCGAGAACAAGCAGCGTCTGATTTCCAAGAAGGGCTTTTCGCTGTTCACCGAGGTCACTCAAGAATTTGACCCGCCTAAGTTGGAGAAGGGCATGCTGGTCATCGACGGTCTCTTCGGAGCTGGTCTCAACAGGCCCCTTGCAGGCGGTTTTGCATCATTGGTGAAGTATATCAACGCCTCTCAAGCAGATATTGTCAGCCTCGACGTCCCTTCAGGACTGATGACCGAGGACAACACCTATAACGTCCGTGCCAACATCATTCGTGCCACCATGACGTTGACACTCCAGCAGACCAAACTATCGTTTCTCTTCGCCGAGCACCAGCAGTTCCTGGGCGAGGTTCGCATCCTGGACATCCGCCTCAGTCAGGAGGCCATCAGCAAGACCGATGCCCCCTATCGCATCGTTGAGGAGAACGACGTGCGCCAACTGTTGCACAACCGCGATGCCTTCGTACATAAAGGCACCATGGGCCACGCCCTGGTCATAGCTGGCAGCTATGGCATGGCAGGTGCAGCCGTGCTGACCTCAAGAGCCTGTATGCGAAGTGGTGCTGGCAAGGTGACCATTCACACACCCAAGCGCAACGCCATGATTCTGCAGACGGCCGTTCCCGAGGCCATCCTGCATATGGACCGCGAGGAGACCATCTTCTCGGAGGCGGTTGCCACCGAAGATTTCCAGGCTCTGGGCATCGGTCCCGGCATAGGCACCACCGAACAGACCAGCATTGCCATGATAGCTCAGTTGCGCCGTGCGCAATGTCCCGTCGTGATTGATGCTGATGCACTCAACATCCTGTCCACGCGCCGTGCCTGGTTGCAGCAGTTGCCCAAGGGAGCCATCCTGACGCCCCACCCCAAAGAACTGGAACGACTGGAGGGACAGTGCGTAGATAGCTACGAACGACTGAGCAAGGCTCGCCAGTTGGCAGAGCGTATCGGAGGCTATGTCGTGCTGAAAGGTCACTATACAGCCATCTGCATGCCCGACGGTCATGTGGTGTTCAACCCCACTGGCAATGCCGGCATGGCCACTGCAGGCAGCGGCGATGTGCTCACGGGCATCCTGACCGGTCTGCTGGCTCGCGGCTATACGCCACAGGAGGCCACCGTGCTGGGTGTCTATCTCCACGGACTGGCCGGCGATTTGGCCGCCAAGGACCTGGGTGAAGAGAGTCTCATTGCCAGCGACATCATCCAGTATCTGCCCAAAGCATTCTTAAGACTAAAAGGTTAACGAAAACATATCTCACACATGAAAAGATACTTCTTTCTTGCCCTGCTCCACTGTTGCGTGGTAGCAGCTTTGGCACAGACACAACTGAGCAGCTATCAGCCAGGCGTCACGCCCGAGGGAGCCGTTTATTTTCTCCCTAAGACTGCTATTAAATTTCATATCTTAGTAGAGAAGACCACCTTCCAGCCAGGCGATTTCGCGGCTTATGCCCATCGTTACCTGCGCTTGGTCGATGTGGCTCAGGAGCCCAGCGTCAGCAGTCGCCTGCTCAGCGTGCGCCAGGAAGCCGTGGCTATTGCCGACACCACCAAGGCCTATGCCGTTAAGTTCAACGCCAAGACCGTGGCTGCCAATGTAGCCCTCTCGCAAGACGGTTGTCTGCTGGCCATCAACGCAGCTCCCGCCAAGCCAGAAGATGACTTTGTACCCTTCGAGGCTGCTCCCCGTCAGGCGCCCATCAATGCCCGCACGCTGCTCAACGAAGAGATTCTGGCAGCAGGAAGCACATCAAAGATGGCCGAGCTCACCGCCCGCGAAATCTACGACCTGCGCGAGAACCGCAACCTGCTCATCAAGGGTCAGGCCGACTTCATGCCGAAAGACGGTGTCCAGCTCCGACTGATGCTCAACCAGCTGGAGGAACAGGACCGTGCGCTCAGTTCTCTGTTTGTGGGCACCACCCGCAAGGACACCACCGAGTATGTGGTCACCGCCACCCCCGACGGTCCTTTCAGCCATCAGCTGTTGTTCCGTCTTTCCGACCTCAATGGTGTGGTGGAGAAGGACGATCTCTCTGGCGCTCCATTCTATCTGAGCGTTGAAGACCTCAACACCGTGCCTCCTGTTGACGAAGAGGCCGCTGCCAAGGCCAAGAAAAAGCCTTTCGAAGCAGGCATCTACGTGAACGTGCCTGGTCGCATGCGCGTCACACTCTTCGATGGCATCACCCCTATTCAGACCGAGGAGCACCCCGCACCGCAGTTTGGCAACGTAGAACTGCTCAGCGGCGAACTGTTCAACAAGCGCTACACCACACACCTCTGGCTGAACCGTCTGACGGGTGCCGTGGAGCGTCTGGAGGCCGAACAGCCGAAATAAGCAACCGCATCCGCCACTTTTGGCGGCATCATGCGCCACGTTTAGTGGCCCTATACAATGCGTTTGGCGGCGTTATTCTCAAGGAATAGCGCCGCCAAACTGTTTTTATACATACTTACTTGTCGCCCATGGCTCGCATGTACTCATCCCAGAGCGAGTCGATGGTGTAGCCCTTACCCAGAGCATAGGTCACAGCACCGTTCCACGACCAGGGCACCACCTCCAGACACGAGCGGTTCATCTTGCGGATAAAGTCGGCATCCTTCGTCTCGCGCACCCAGTTGAAGAAATAGCCGATGTAGCGATAGCCATCGTGATAGCTACCACCCTTCGGACGGTCTTTCTCGCCGTGGAAACCGCCACAGGCCACACGCACGGCATCGGCTGTGCCCTCAACCATTTCCCACACAGCCTTGTTGGGACCGCCATAAGGGCCAATGCCCTGTGGCTCCAACTGGAACGCATGGGTCAACTCATGGAGCAGCACGCCGCGGGTCTCGAAGTCCACACATGCTGTGTCGTTATTCTCAAACGAGCGTTCTATGTGTCCAGTTGTATATGTGATGTTCACAAAACCATTGCCGCCACCTTTCCACGACACGCCATCGGCTTTGCGGACGATGTAGTCCAGACGTTTCAGCATAGGGATGCTGTCCTCGGGCGTGAAGTACAGGCATTTCATCACCTCGCGAGCCACACTACGTATGTAGGGGTCGGGCTGCGAGATCAGGGCATGATAGATCTTCGAGCCCTTGGTCTCGGGGTTCATATCCACGAAGGTGATATCACGCAGATGACTGTTCCAGCGCTTATCCTCCTCCGTCAGTTTATTGCTCATGCGACTGGCAATTGAAGAGCTGGCCGACTGCATCTCGTCGGTCAGTGAGTATGGTTTGTCGGAAGCCGATAGCCCACGGCTCTTATTGGGCTTTGAAGCCATCTCAAACTCGATGACGCAGCCATTGACCAGCTGATCGTGGGTGATATACAACTTGCTGTAAGGTTTTCCATTCACACGCACCGACTTCACGTAGCGGTTCTTGTCGCTCACCTTCGGCGCACGAATCTCGATGGTACGTCCGTTCTCCAGTGTCACCTTCATCTCAGGCAGGTAGGGCGCGCCAAACACATACTGGTCGGAACCAGGACATACGGGATAGAAGCCCATGGCAGAGAACAGATACCATGCTGACATCTGTCCACAGTCATCGTTACCGCCCAAGCCGCGAATCTCACTGCGGTACATCTTGTTCATGATGGTGCGCAGCCATTGCTGGGTCTTCCAGGGCTGTGAAGTCCAGGCATAGAGATAGGGCACGTGGTGACTGGGCTCGTTGCCATGCACATAGCCGCCCACCAGACACTCGGCCGTGATATCCTCGTTGTCAGCATAGTATTTCTCGGGCAGACTCATACCGAAGAGAGCGTCCAGTTTCTCTACAAAGGCCTTCTCACCGCCCATGCTCTTCATCAGTCCGCGCACGTCGTGAGGCACATGGAACGAGAAGTTCCAGCTGTTACCCTCGATGAAGCCCTCGCCATAGGTCTGGTAGGGATCCATGTCGGCCTTGAACTTACCATTGCGATAGCGTGGAGAGGCAAAGCCACGGGTGGGATCGAACACGTTCTGGTAGTTGGTGGCACGGGTTTGGAACTGGATGGCGATATCATCGCGGCCCAACTGCTGGGCAGCATGATAGATGGTCCAGTCGTCGTAGGCATACTCCAGGGTGTTTGAGGCAGCCGTTGCATCTTTATCGTAGAGTGCATAGCCATAACGACGGTAGTCGCTGATGCTGGGGAAGTACTTATTGTTGGCTGTGGCCACCATAGCATTCAAGGCTTCCTCGCCATCCACCTTAGCACCCTTGGCCAGCGCATCGGCCAGCACGCTGACGGCGTGATAGCCCGTCATGCACCAACCCTCGTTGCCCATCAGGCTCCACACGGGCAGCATACCTACAATGTTCTGCTGCTGATGCTTGATCATCGAGCGAATCATGTTGGTGTTGCGCGAAGGTTTGAGCAGTCCCAGCAAGGGGTGCTCAGCACGATAGGTGTCCCATACAGAGAACACGGTATAGTTATCAAAGTCGCTGGCCACATGAATATTGCCGTCCAGTCCGCGGTACTTGCGGTCCACATCCATATAGATAGAGGGGTTGATCATGGTGTGGTAGAGCGAGGTATAGACCATGGTCTTCTGGGCCTCGGTGCCCTGACAGTCGATGACCGACAGCTCTTTCTCCCACTGCTGACGGGTAGCAGCAGCAATCTCGTCGAAGTTTCGTCCGCTGGCCTCAGCCTTCAAGTTGGCCTTGGCGCCCTCGGTAGAGACGGCCGAGAGGGCCACCTGCACCTCCAGCTGGTTGTCGTCGGTGTCAAACTCGAAGTAGGCCACCATCGACCGGCCACCCATATCGGGAAAACGGTGATGCTTGTCGAACTTGCCCCAGAAGCCCTGGTAGCGCTCTGCCTTACGGTCGCGATAGCCATAGTCCTTGATGCGCTTGCTGAACGAGATGGCGAAGTAGGTATAGTTGGCGCGCGCCCAACCGTTGGTGAGGCGATAGCCCGTCACCAGTGTGTCGTTCTCCACGCGCAACTGCGACCACAGCACCTTGCCGTCGTAGTTATAGATGCCATGCAGCAAGTCCACGATGAGTCGCTGCTGGTCGGCCTTCTCAGGGAAGGTATAGCGATGAACGCCCACGCGCTGAGTGGCGGTGAGCTGCGCCCGCACGCCATTGTCGGCCAGTGTCACCTCGTAGTAGCCGGCACGGGCCTGTTCGGTGGCATGGTCGAAGCGCTGGCGATAGCCGCCGTCGGGCTGTTCCTTTGTTCCTGGGTTCAGTTGCAATTGTCCGGTCTGGGGCATGATCAGCACGTCGCCCAGGTCCGAATGACCTGTGCCGCTGAGGTGTGTATGACTGAAGCCCACGATGGTCTGGTCGGTGTGCTGGTAGCCTGCGCAATATTCGTACACCTTTCCCTGGTAGCGCCCGTTCACGTTGTGAGGGATGGTGTCTGTCTCGGGCGACAGTTGCACGATGCCGAAGGGCGCACAAGCACCTGGGAACGTGTGTCCCATGCCCTCGGTACCAATAAAGGGGTTCACATAATCTACTTTAGAACGCTGCGTGGCGGCAGCGGTTTTCGGTTTTTGTGCCATAGCAGCACCTGTGAGACAAGCCAACAGCAATGTCACACAGCAGTTAAGGTAATTGTTCTTCATTCTTGATATTGTATAATCATTATTATTTACGCACGTGCCCGCAGTTCGCATACTGTGGGACTGCAAAGTTACAAATTACTGCTGTAATTCGAAAAGGAATTAACAAATCTTACAATCTTAATGGTCCTGACACCATGCTGAAGGACCTGAAAGACCACCGTAGAATACCACAAAAGAAAAAGAAGGAAACAACAAGACACACGTCTGATGCTTCCTTCTGTATGTTTTTTAGGGGTTGCCCGTCCTTTAGAACTGGATGTTCACACCACCCATAAAGGTGGCACGAGGCATGGGAAAGCCGGCATTGAGCTCGTAGCTCTGTGCCAACAGGTTCTCGCCGCGCACCCAGAGGGCTGTGCACTTGGTCAGCGCATAGTTGATAGTGGCATTCAGCAGTGTCACGTTCTCGCTCTGCTCGTTGGCACCAACAGCCGTGTAGAGGTGGTCTAAGTACTGCAGACCGGCAGTCACCGTCCACTTATCCTGACGATAGTCGGCACCCAGGAAGCCCTTGTAGGTGGGGGCTGCCACTACCTTGTTCTCCATGTGAAGCAACGAGTGGTTGGTGTTGATGGCCCAGTGCTGGTTCAGGCGATAGCTGGCTTCCAGCTCAGCACCACAGTTTTCTATCTCACCGGTGTTGATATTCTTACCTGCCACGGTCTGAATCAGATTGTCACCCTTGGCATAGAACACGTTGATACCATAGCGGAAATCGCCAACACGCTTGCGCCATGACAGCTCATAGTTCCACAGGCGCTCCTGTTCCAGTTCGTCGTTGGCCGTGCCATAGAGGTACATATCCTTGGCATTGGGATTGCGGAAGCCCTTAGCCACCGACAGTCTGAGCTCACCACCTTCCAGCGAACGGTGAACCAGACCCAACTGGGGCACCCATTCGCCACCAGCCTGAGAATGATGATCATAGCGCAAGCCTACATCCACGGTGACATAGGCAGAAAGGTCCTGACGGAAGTCCACATAGCCAGCCACCTCATTCTCGTGAGCATGGGCACTCTGCTTCTTGCGGTTGCCACTCATGTTAACATCGCCAGTGATGCGGTTGGTATAATAGGCACGTCCGTAGATGTGCTGATAGTCGGCACCCACGGTCAGGCGGTTGCCTGCGAAGAGGCTCATGGTCTGATACCACGATGCACCAGCCACGGCGTCTTTCGAACGGAAATAGTCGCTCTGCGGTGTGCCGCCCACGGCATTGTAGCCATCGTTGATCTTATGACGACCGAAGTTATCATAGACGCTCAGCGCACCACTGGTGTTGCCATAATGGTTCTCCAGAACCAGACTGGCCACGCCACGGGTGATATACTGATCGGCCTCAATCTTCAGCTTGTCGGTGCTGCCAGGGTTGCTGGCGTTGAAGTGCGTCAGATCCAGGTCGGCATAGGCATTCCAGTGCTCGTTGAGGTCGTAGGCCAGTTTCACATAACCGCCATACTGCTCGAAGCCCATATTGGGACGGTGGTTGTCCGAGCGACTATACTGCAGGGCCACGGTAGAGCTGAAGCGACCGCTGCGCACCTGATTAGCTACGTCGGCCTGCACTGTACCATAGCTGCCGGCACCCAGACTCACATTGTTTTTCACACCATCCTGGTGCATGCCGCGGGTCACAATGTTGATCACACCGCCCATGGCGTTATTACCATAGAGCACAGAGGCAGGGCCACGCAGCACTTCCACGCGGTCGGCCATCAACGTCTGATAGCTATCGCTGATGGGATGGCCATACACGCCGTTATACTGTGGGTGTCCGTCCACCAGCACCAGCATCTGTCCTATGCCGCCACTGAGGCCACGCACGCTGATGCCGCCAGCAGCACCACCACTGACGCCATAGCCCATCACGCCACGGCTGGTCACAAAGACGCCGGGCACCTGCTGCATCACCGTGGGCAGCACGTTTTGCTGCTGGTTCTGCGTCAGGGTCTTACGATCTATCACGGTCACCGTCATGGGCAGATGACGCACATCTGCGGCCTGGCGGGTGCCTGTCACCACTACTTCCTGCAGCGCCAGACTGTCTGTCTGGGCCATCATTGCCGTGCTCACAGCCAGGGCTGCCAGCACCATAGAGACTTGCTTTTTCATTAGTCTATATTTATCAATGTGTATGTTTTCTTACCCAGTCCTATCTTCTCGGCATAGTCGGTGATATAGGTGCCATGCTGACGGTTGATGCGCTTGATCAGCGGTTTGTTGTCGTCGCCGGGCTTACCTTTGTAGTTGAACACCTTGTCCAGACAGGCCTGATCCAGTGCCACGGGGTCGAGCGAAGCCATGATGCCCATGTCCTGCAGCTCGGGTTTGGCTGGATGGCCATCGCAGTCGCAGTCCACCGACATGTTATTCATCACGTTGATGTAGATAATCTTACCACCGAAATAGTTGTGCACGGCCTGTGCGGCAGCAGCCATCGACTCGAGGAAGTCGTCCTGTGTAGGACCGGCTGCCAGATACTCTTTGTTCCATGCCAGCTTGGCATCGTCGGTCTTACCGGCAGAGTGGATATAGGCTTTGCCTGAGGTAGAAGCCACACCGATGCTGGCATTCTTCAGCACACCGCCAAAGCCGCCCATGGCATGACCCTTGAAGTGGGCCAGGTTGATCATGAAGTCGTAGTTGGCCAGATGCTCGCCCACGATGTCATAGTGCAGGTGTTTCTGGTCTTTCATGGGAATACGTATCTGTCCGAACTCGTCCATCAGATCGACGGCAAAGATAGAGTCGAAACCATGCTCGTGGATGGTCTGCCAGTGGCGCTTAGGGTCCTGACGTGTACCGCCATAGGCCGTGCAGCACTCTACGATGGTGCCGTTGACCTGCTCCACCAGATTGCGTATCAGCGTGGGCTTCAGGTAGTGGGTGTTGCCGCCTTCGCCAGTAGATATCTTCACGGCTACGCGTCCTTGTGGCTCAACACCAAGCGCCTTGTAAATCTTCACTAATGCCTCGGGGGTTATCTCTTTGGTGAAATAAACCACGGGGGTTGATGGTTTCTTGGCCCATGAGGTCAATGTCAGCAGACATGCCATCACGGTCAACATCAATGTTCTTTTTTTCATATTCCTATCGTTCATTTAATTTCCGTTGCAAAGATATAAAAAAAATCAGAATTAAGCGGAATGAATTCTATATAAAAAAAGACGCCCTCCACCGGTGAGAATGGGCGTCTTTACAACATTATATTTAATGATACTCGCTGACTATTTTTGTTTTTCAGTCTTTATCACCGAATATCTTGTATGTGAGGGTTTGCTGACACAGTTGGTCAAGAGGTCAACACCCCATCCTATCAGACCACCAAAGATAATGTTGCCAAAGGCCCACTCGTTGACTTTCTTCTCGAGCATGACATCTTTGTACTCATAGTTATCAGACTTAATCGTAATACGTTGTCCGTCAATAGCATGTCGATTAACCTTCACCTGATAAGGCAGGGTTACATCATTATAGACTTGCTTTTCTGTTACAATGGTTACATGTTCATCAACATCGCCGTCCAGGATGATTTTAGGACTACCACCAGAAACGATTGTAGCACACGAAGACAAAGACAATACCACGACACCTACTAGAGCCAACAAGCCCCACGTTCTAAAATCTGTTTTTTTCATAAGATGATTAGTTAGTTTGATTAATAATTGTTCCACAAAAGTATATATTTTTGATTAAACAAGCAAACAATTTGCGCATAATTGTAGAATAAGGGTCAAAGAGGCATGCTGCAAAAGCTGAACTTTAACCACTGAAGAGTGACACTTTAAACAACCAAGAAAAGAGGTTTTGTGATGCAAGAGTAACCGTTTTGGTGCTCATCTAGAGTCTAGAATTACCTTTTCTAGAGTCTAGATTTGTCGGTTCTAGAGTCTAGATTTACCACTTCTAGAGTCTAGAATTATCGTTTCTAGAGTCTAGAATTGAGACAAAAGGATAAGTATTGGCAAGCAATAGCGCCACTATAAGGCCGTCATAGGAGCACTTTGACCTCGTAAAAGTGGCCGAATGAGCAAACAAAAAGCAGTATGCACGAATGCCGCACATACTGCCCTCTGATTATATATATGTAGATTAGGAATTATTTCAAGACTTTACGTCCTCTCTGAATAAAGATACCCTTTTGCAGACGCTGAACACAGCGTCCGCCAAGGGTATAGCTTTTGGTGTCGGCCATCACGGCAGACTTTGTATGATGAATGGTATTGATGATGTTATTGTCTTTGTCAACTTGATGAATGCGGAAATAATCGACCTTGAACCAGCCGTTCTTTTGTTCGGGATGCATGGTGCCGTCGCCCTGACGCCCGTCGGCACGGATGCCCAGACGCAGGCTCTGACCCTCGGCCACATCGACATACACGAACATGTCTTGCAACAGGAAGTTGCCGTTGATGCCACCGACATAGCCGGCAAAGGTGTTGTTTTCGCCAGCGGTGAGGTTGTTGCTGTAGTCCTGTTCCATGCCGTAGTACTGCACCTGGTCGTTGGCAAACAGGCGGGTGGTGCCCAGATAGCCCTCCTCTACCCACAGTTTGCACGCTACCAAATAGCGGCCAGGGGTAAGTTTCTCGGCGGGAATCTCCTGATAGAGTTCGAAGTCTGCGGGGAAATGACCACCCTGGGGCAGACACCAGGAGATGTTGGTGCCATGGGCATTGGCCGCATCCTTATTGATGCCATAGCTCTGGCCGGGAAACTGTCCTACGATGTTCCAGCCGTAGGGCGTATAGCGACGGGTGTCGCCCGTGGTGTTCTGCTTCACGGTGCCACCATCGCGATAGAGTTCGAAGTCGTAGTTCTCAATGAGCGACTTGGTGAGCGTCAGATCTTCTGTCGTTGGATTGGGTGCCTTACTGACGCGCTCAATGTGGAAGTAATCGACCTTGAACCAGCCGGCGTTATCGCTGGCATGGGTGCCATCATTCTTGCGGTTGCTGGTCTTGATGCCCAGGGTGAGCGACTCGCCCTGTCCCACGGTGACATAGACCTCCATGTCGCGCAGCACGATATTCTCGGTGGTGCCACCGGCATAGCCTGCATAGGTATTGATCTCGCCAGGCACGAGCAGGTTGGTATAGTCGCTCTCGCTGCCATAGTACTGCACATTCTGATTGGCAAAGAGGCGACAGGTGGTCTTCTTCGAATTCTCGACCCACAGCATGCAGGTGACACGATAGACGCCGGGCTCCAGTTTCTCGGCAGGAATGGTCTGTGAGAGTTCGAATTCCTCGGGCATGGGCACCGAGTTAAACCAGCATACGTTGTTGCCGTGATAATTGGTGGCATCTTGGTTGACGCCGAACGAGTCGAGACCATTGGCACCCTTTTTCAATGTGCCTTTCTGGTTCCAGCCACAGGGCACACCACGACCGATCTGGCCTGCGGCATTCTGCTGACAGTCGTGATTATACTCGAAGTCGTAGTTGGCTATCAGTGATTCAGTCAGGCTGTTGTCCTCCACCACGGGCAGTGTGACATAGATATCGCTGACCACCACACCGGGGTCGAGCAGCGACACACGCACCTTGACGGTCTTGTCGGCATCGGCCACATACTCCTCGGTGGCATCGTTATAACCTTGCAGCACGGTCTGGTTCCACTTGCCCTCCATGGCGGTGGTCTTCAGCGACTTGACCTGTGCTGAACCGCCATCGATGCTCAAAGCCACACGCAGGTCGTAGGTGGTGTTGATGGGGAACGTGGGTAGGCAGCGCACCGAGATGCTGTTCTTGCCGGCCTTCACGGGGACCTCATACTCTAAATAGGGTGCCTGAGCAGCACTATACTTGTTCATATCGAGGGGCCATACGGTGACGCTTTCATCGCTGACGCCCACACCTTTCAGGGTGGTGAAGGTGCCGTTGCTGGCAGTGTATTGCGTGGCGGGAATCACCGTGACGGGGGCTTCGAGCTTAGCGCTGACCTCCACACTGTTGATGTTTGACAGTGTGGCCGTCTCGGGCATACCGAACTGCATCAGGTCACGGGGCTTATAGCTCATCATACCGTCCCACTTGCCACCAGCCAGTGACTTATTATAATAGGTGGTGAGATCCACAATCTGGCGGAAGGCCTGACGAGCTTCGGCGGCATAAGCCAGCGCCTTGTCGCGGTTGCCCTGCTTGGCCAACTGCAGACTCTGGGCAGCGCGGAAGGTCTTGATGTTCATATTTCCAGCGCCCTTGACGGGATATTCTATCAGTTGGAAGTAGGCATCCTGCAAGGCAGCAGGCACAGCACCCTTCACCTCATCGACACGGGCCATGAGGGCCTGATAATCGGCTATGCGCTGGTCTTTCTCGGCATTGGTGAACGACACGTCGAACACATGTTCGGGCTTACCACCGGCAGCCAGTCGGTAGTACTCCAACTTGATATCGGCAATACGGTCGGCCAGGTCCTCGCCGAAGGTCTCGGCAGCCCAATGGCGGTTGTAGCGGTAAGCCTCTTCGGGTTTCCAGGCGTTGATGTCCCATGCCAGGTCCATGCAGAACTCCAGTTCGGCCTCGGCAGGCTTGATGTCGCCCACGTTGATCACCCACAGTGTCTGCACGCCCTGGTCGTAGGCACGCGACAGTTCGTAACTGATGAGCGAGGGTGAGTGGGAAGCAATCCACAGGTAGTCGTGAGGCGAACCCCAATAGCTGAGGTGGTAATAGACACCATTACCGCCCGAGCGAGCCTGTTCGGCAGGTTTGGGCAACTGGCGGATGTAGCCGTGGTTGTCGTCCACCCAACAGAGGGTCACATCCTCAGGCACCTGCAAACCGGCGTTGTAGGCGTCGAGCACCTCTTTATAAGGAATAAAGAGCTGTGGCACCTTGGTCACATCGTCGAAGTATTTTGCCAGCAGGTCGCGCTGATAGCCGATGATGTCGGTGAGTCCGCGCACCTTGTCCTCTGTAGAAGGATAGCCCGAGATGCCCCAGTCGTGCACACCGCGCATGCCGAGGGTGTACATGCCGTCGTAGTCGGCACTCTCTGCTACGCGCTCTTCCCAGTACTGTTGGATTTTGGCTTTGTTGGTGACGTAGTTCCAGTCTTCGTTGTTGCCATTCCAGGGGGCATGACGCCACTCCCACTCGTTGTCGCGCAGCATCTGTTCGCAGTGGCTGGAACCCAACATGATGTCGTACTTGCGCGCCACGGGCAGGTTGTCCTTGTTGGCCCAGAAGGCTTCAGAACACAGGTGCATGGCTGGCCATAGCGTGTTGGCACGCAGGCGCAACAGTAGTTCCATGACGCGGGCATAGGTGTTGGGACCGATGTTGTTGTACTTCTTGTCGATGCCCTTGGCGGCCCAGGGAAACAGGGCGAAGTCTTCGTCGTTGATGAAGATGCCGCGATACTTCACCGAGGGTTCCTTCGAGATGGTCTGCAGGCCAGTGGCATAGAGCACGTCGGCCTTTGCTGGCGACACATCGGCCCACCAGATATAGGGCGACACGCCCATCTGGCGAGAGAGTTCAAACAGACCGTAGGCGGTGCCACGAGGCGTAGAGCCATAGACCACCAGTGCACGGGCGATGCCCTCGGCAGGTTGCTCTACCAACTGGAGTCCATAGACCTCCCACTGGCCAGCTACCTCGGTAGCGCTGATCTTGCCACTGGCAGCCAACTGATCGATAATGGTGGACTGTCCCAGGGTGCCAGCGATGATAGGCAGGTCGCCAGCATCCAACTGGTTCTTGACGGGAAGTGATTTTCCGGTGACAGCCTTCGCATCGTCGGAGAGACACTGGGCCACGGTCTTCACGACATCGGCATCATTGTCGGACACAACGATGGGAGCCGCAGCATCGGCTGTAACGATGGGGAAGCCATCGTCAACAACGGTTTTACTGAGCGTGACGTTCTGTGCAGACATCGTTGCTGACAACAACAATGCCGCTAAAAAAGTAATAATTGGTTTTGACATAAATTATAATGATTGTTAGGTTATGTTTCTATGTTGCCGTTAGTCTTTGGTTAGGGATCGAAAAAGTAGTGTTACTTCACGATGACTTTGCGGTAGGTGCCATCAGGGAAGCGGTGAATGCGGATGCCCTGACGGGCGACTTCACTGCGGCCCGACAAGGAATAGGCCGGAGAGGCCGCTGCACAAGGATGCAAAATGGAACTCGGGATGACGGCCATAGGGACATCGGCCGACTCACTGACACGCTTGATGCGGAAGTTGTCGCACTTGAACCAACCGGAATTGCTGCCGTCGGAAGTGCCATTGCCGCGCTGATTGCCCGAACGAATGCCGAAACGCAGGTTCTCGTCTTTGGCCACATCGACATAGACCACCATGTCGTGCATCACCAGATTGTTGGTTCCCGTACCGCTATAACCGGCAAAGGTGGCCGTCTCACCTTCGGTCTGATTGGAAAGATAGTCGGCGGCAGTACCGAAATACTGCACCGACTGATTGGCAAAGAGACGACACTTGCCAAACAGGCCACTCTCGTTCCATAGCTGACAACGAATCTGATAGCAACCGGGAACAAGCTTCTCGGCAGGTATCTCCTGATAGAGTTCAAAGTTGTTGGGCATGGGACCCTGCTGGTTGTTAAACCAACAAACATTATTCTGGTGGCGGTTAAGTGCATCGCCGTTGACGCCAAACGACGTGCCTTTGAATTCGGTGGCCAGTTGCCAACCGTAAGGACAACCGCGAGAGGTAGAGCCCTGAGGGTTCGGGGTTCCATCGACAGCCAGTTCGAAATCAGGATTGATGATCAGTGACTCGGTCAGCGACAGGTCATCATCGCCATTGTCGGCAGGAATACCATCGACCTTGTCCAAACGAAAATAATCGACCTTGAACCAGCCTGTGCCATCGCTGGCACGCGTACCATTTGACTTACGCCCGTCGGAGCGAATGCCTAAACGCAGATCCTCGCCATCGGCAAGGGTGACATAAACCTGCATATCCTTGAGAAGAAACATGCCATCGGGTGTTCCGCCATAGCCTGCATAGGTAGCCGATTCGCCGTCTACCTGATTGTTGGCATACTCGTCTTTACAACCGAAATACTGCACATTCTGATTGGCAAACAGTCGGCAGTTGCCTTTCTGGTTGTGGTTATTCCACAACTTACACCTCACACGATAGGTGCCAGCACCCAGTTTCGAGGCTGGCACCACCTGATAGAGTTCGAAGTTCTGTGAGAATGGCAGCATGCGAAACCAGCAGATGTTATCGCCATGAGGATTCTGGGCATCGCTGTTGATGCCATACGACTCGCCATTTATCTGTCCTTGCACGCTCCAGCCATAGGGCACCCATTTCTTTTTCTCGGAACCGCCGGCATTATAGGTCTCGGCATCGACCATTTCGAAGTCGGGATTCACAAGCAGCGTCTCATCGGGAATGTCGTCGGCATGTGCCTCGGGAAACACGGTGAGGCGCAGTTCGGTGCATCCATAGGGCACCAGGGTGATGGTAGTGGTCTTGTCGGTAGCAATCACATTGCCAGCACCGGGCAGGAAGGGGTTGCGACCATTCTGAATGGACCAGTGGATCTGGCGCACGGGCATACTGATGGTGACGGGGGCTTCCTGTAGATCGAAAGGATAGGCGCCTTCGGGGATCGTTTTGGTGGTGACGGTGAGCGAGGACTCATCGGTGAGCAGTGTGGGGTCGAAACCGTAGTTATAGGGACCGCTGGGGGTGATACTCCAGCACTTGAAGTCGGCATTGTCGGAATGCTTGCCATTCATGTTGCCATAGACCTGGGTATCCTCGACTTTGGTCTGCGGGATGGCATAGGTGAATAGCAGTGGACCACGCTCGACATACCATCCTTGTTGATTGGCGGCCTGACAAACCAGCACCTCCATGGGCAGGCGCAGTTCGATGACATCGCCATTGTGGAAGGTGCGATTCAGGGTGACGAAGGTGGATGGGGTCAAAGGCATATCGATAGCAGCGCCATTAACCTTGAGACTGGCCTGCTGGCACCAGCCGGGGATGCGGAGTGACAAGGGGAAGGTGACAGCCGACTGGGAAGTGATGACAAAACGAATGACATCGGAGAAGGGATAGGCGGTCTGCTCGCTGATGGTGACAGACTGGCCATTGACCTCGACGGTGATGTCGCTGGGCGAATAGAGGGCAGCGACAACGGCATCGTCTTTACCACGCATCCACAGACGCGACGCGAAGTTGGGCATCAGGCGGTTGACATTACCCACGCAGCACTCGGTCTCGTGGACAGGGCGATAGGCCATCCAGGTGCTGCCGCGCTTGAAGGCATTATTATCTGACGTGCCGGTGCAGATGAGCTGGTTCACGGAAGAGAAATACTGCAGGGCCTTGAAGTCCTTGGTGATGGCACCCAGACCGGCATTGAAGACGGCACGCTCGATGCGATCGGCCCACTCGGCCTGACCGGTGACTTGCAGGAAGTGACCCAACGACCAGGTGTAGTCGGTGATGTCGCAGGTCTCGTGGGCATTGTCCACATCGAGACCGGCAGTAAACTCAGAACTGGAATAGAGACCATCGGGCAAGAGATGGTCGCGCTCCAACTTGCGCTCGGCATTCATGGCGATATCCAGGTATTGCTGTTTACCGGTATAGGCGTAGAGAAGCAAGGGAATCTTAAGCATCTCGGCATAGGTGACACCGTGCATGGTGATGACATCGGCCGAAGATGCCACAGGGGCATCGAGCTCGAAACCGCCGCGGTTATAGGCGTCTTCTGCCATCTGTAGCAACTGACTATTGCCAGTGTGGCCATAGACCCACAGCATACCCTCCACATTACAGATGTGGCGACGGCCATTGACGAGCAGGTCGGTGCTCAAACTGAGATAGTTACGCTCGAGGGCCGTGATAATATCCTGATTGCCCGTGGCCCAATAGTCGGCCTGCATAGCACGGAAGAAAACGGCCATAGGCCAAAGGGACTCTATCTTACTGTTGCCAAGACGTCCATTAGACTGGGCATGTTCTATGGTATAACTGATACCACTCTCACCTTTCTCGATGAAAGTGGGGTCGTCAATGAGGTAGCCCAGACGCAACAAGCCATCGGTATAATAGGCCGTCTGCTCGTAGCGCCACCAGTCTTTGGCATCGGGGTTCTCGTTGACACGAGGGATGTCGCCGGCCCAGAGACAGGAGTTATAAGGATAGGCCATGGCTTCGGGATGACCTGTGAGACCATCACGCTGTCTGAACAGAAACTCTTGCAACCATCCCTTGGGCGAGATGCTTTGGATAAGTCCCTCATGATAAACACTATAGTCTTGTGACAGAATTGGGCCACAAGATAGGAATGCTAGTAAAAGTAAGTATAAACGCTTTGACATGAGTTAGGTTTTTGTTATTATCAACGCATGCAAAGTTATTAAAAAAGGAGCAACAGAAATGTCAATTCTGTGTTTTTTGATAACACAACTATAATATTTGACTAGAATTTTTCCTCTGTTGAACAATTTGTTTTAGTCTATTATAAATATAGTGATAAAATTATCCTAATTCACTCTCCCATGATTTGACAAAAACCAAATAAAAACCCAGCCCTCTCCACCTCCGTTTACTATTCATTCCTCCCCATCACAGGGGGGGGTTGGGAGGGGGTCTCTTTTCTTGGTTTTTACTAAACAAAAAAAAGAGTACGCGCAATCACTGCGCATACTCTGCAGAGATATTTCTCAAAGTGTTTTTAACTGCATCACTGCAGCCTCAACCATAAACCTAAAAAAAATAAATCAAATTGCGACGATCTGTGCAGCAGTCTCGTTGGTAGGATCAACCTCCACGAGTTTGGTTGCAAAGACCTTAGATTTCTCTACATCGTCCTTGATCTTCAGGTAGTAAACCATCAGGAAGTTACCAGACTCCTTCAGACGAGCGACATCGCTCTTGTCCTGCTCAGCCTTGGCAACGATGATGTCCCACAACTGCTCATAGTAAGGCTGTGCCAAACCCTGAGAAGCATCGGGGTCGAGCATGGTGCCTACACGACCACGCCAGAAGAGTGAATATTCAAGGGCATCGGGGTTCTTCTCGGCCAGCTCTGCATAGATCTTGTCGGCCTTCTGCAGGTTGGTAGTCTTAGCATCACCCTGGAGCTTAGAAGCATACTGTACATAAAGACGACCGAGGTCTGCGAAATCATTCAAAGAAGGAGATGAAACGGCAGTCAGATAATCATCGTAGTACTTCAACGCATTCTCAAAGTCACCAATGCCTTTGTAAGCATCGGCCAACTGCTTGATCACACCGGCACGCTTGTCCTGTGAGTCGAACTCCTGATCGAGAGCGAGCTTATAAACGTCGATAGCCTCCTGGTGCTTCTTGGCACCATTCAGGGCGTTACCATAATAAACATAGTCACGATAGTTCAGCTTCACGCTGTCCTTATCAATCTGATTGAACATCATATCGGCACGCTCGAGAGCCTGGTCAAACTGGCCACTCTCGGTGTAGCAGTACATAGCCAGACGGTTCAGTGTGGCATTCTTGGGCTCCAGCTGCAAACCGCGGTTCAACATGTTGATACCCTGAGCATACTTCTGAGATACATAAGCTGAGAAACCATACTCGATGATGTCCATCTTTGTCATCTGGTCAGCAGGCACCTTCTCGAAAGCCTCGATAGCCTCGGGGTAACGATTAGACAGGTAGTTGATGTGAGCGATGAGGGCATCAACAGGGAAGTCGGGACGCACGCTGCGGAGCTCCTCGAGCTTGTTGACAGCACCAACGGGGTCAACAACACGATAAACAGAAGCATAACGACGGTAGGGCTCTGGATCCTCGCGATTGAAGAGGATGGCCTGCTCGTAGTTCTGAGCTGCTGCACCTGGATCATCCTTCATGGCAGCGATATCACCTAACAACAGGTAGGCAGGACCGAAAGCATTCTTCTTGGCAGACAGTGCCATGGCAGCCATGCTGGCAGCATGATCATAGTCCTTCACCTCGTAGAATGCACGACCGAAGTCAACCAGATTGTCTGCATTCTTCTTGTTCTTACCCAGATAGGCCTTCAACTGCTTGTCGAGGTCTGCGGGGTTGCTCTTGATAATCTCCTTCACGGCAGCAACGTCGGCCTTAGTGCCGTCCTGTGCCATTGCCGTTGTGCTGAAACCTGCCAGCACAAGGCTCATTGCTAAATATTTAATTGTCATCATAATCTTCTTAATTTATATAATGAATATCCTGTTTTTAATCTATTTGACGCATCAAACGGCTATTGGTTTATTTCACCGATACCTCACGTACATTCATATTGGCCTGAATGGGCAGAAGACCGGCCTTCAGAATGACCAGCTGGCCCTTGGGCAAACGGCAGAAATGAGCAAAGCCGGAAGGCACACCATTGCGTGGCTCGTTGAGCAGTGCATAGATTGTACGAATGAGGGGATAGTTGCCGTTATATAGGTAGTATTGATAAGGACGCCAGCTGTTTTGCGGTGTAGCAGTGTCCATACGTGATACCTTCATGACAGTGACGTTCTTATTGAATGTCACATTGGTAGTGTCGCGTTTGTCATTGAGCCAGTTAGACCCGATGATGCCAATAGCGTTTTGGTGTTTCTCTACCCAGTCAATTACCTCGCTGCTCTTCTTCACGGCACCGATGTTCTTGCTGTTAATGGGTTTTCCACCCAAGATAGAGTCCACACACCAAGTCACTGTGCTCGACTTGGCATGATCGAACACAACATCAATCTCGCCCAACTTAGAGGTGGGATAGATGTCTTTCCACTGAGAGACCTCGCCCGAGAGAATACGTGCAAAGTCCTTCACGGTGATACATGTGTCAGGATTGCTGTTGTTGACGATAATCGCCAGACCATCGTAAGCAATGGGGATGATGCGGGGAACAAACTTACGTGCTTTCAAGTTCTCCATCTCACGATCGCTCAGGCGACGCGTGGTGAAAGCAAGCCAAGTCTCGTTCTTCATCAATTTTGTGATCGCTTCCTCCTGATTGGTGTAGATGGGTTTCAGCACGCCTTGTGAATGGAGGGCTTCGAAAATCTCCAGTTCTTCATCCAGAATGGGGAAGAAGCTTTCGTCGGCCGCAAAGACCATGGCAGCCGATTCATAGTTATAATCAGTTTTAGGCTTGTTCCCACAAGCGAGGAACAAGCCTAAAATAAGAGATAATCCAATTATATTGAATTGAGTTCTGTTCATACTTAGCGTTTTAGCTTACTGAAGTTTGAAGGTTACAGGTACGGTGTACTTCACACGTACGGCAGAACCATTCTGCTTACCAGGAATCCAACGGGGCATTCCCTTCAGCACGCGGATAGCCTCACGGTCCAGTGAGGGGTCAACACCACGCATCACCTGTACATCGGTGATAGAACCGTCGCGCTCTACTACGAAGGTAGCAACTACACGACCCTGAATACCATTCTCCTCAGCAATAGGAGGATACTGGATATTCTTGCTCAGGTAAGCCATCAGAGCTGCATCACCACCAGGGAATGATGGCATCTGCTCAACCACGGTGAACACCTTGGTGTCCTCAACCTTGGCCTCTTCCACAGTCTGCTGGTTAGCCTTCAGCACCTCACCTTCTGCATCGTCATTACCTTGAACGTCGAACACACCGATGGCGGTGTTATTCTGAGCGAGTTCCTCTTGCGATTTCATCTCTTCCTCAGGTGTAACCTCCTCCTTAATGACAGGAGCTGTAAACTTCACAGAGCTTTTTACTTTCTCAACAACCTGCTGTTGCTCAACCTTAACTTGCTCCTTACGCTCAACCTTGGTCTCCTTCTTCTGCTCGATCTTAGAGAGCTCTACATCGGCAGTGTTGACAGAGGCTTTAGGCAGGGCGTTCTCGATAGCAACCTTGGCAATGGCAATCACAAAAATCAGGGCGATAACGGTGATCACCGTCACCAGAGCCTTTACATTTCGTGCACCAGTTTGTTTGCGGAGCTTGTAGGCACCGTAAGACTGGTTTTTACCTTCAAAGACGAGGTCGACCCAGCTATTGTCTATTAGATCTACTTTTGACATAGTTCTTTTTCTGTTTTTAAATTGTTAGTCATCATTACTTAACACCCTTCAAAGCGAGAAGCTTCTCGTCGTCGGGATTAATCTTGTCGATGACATACTTACCAATAGTACAAATCTGCATCTCGTCCAGAGCACCTACCATGTTGTCGTAGGTAGCAGTGTCAAGTGGCTTGATAATAACGGTGACAGTAGGAATCTTCTCACCGTCAATCACACCATTACGGATTTCGCTCAGTTGTTTCTGATACTCTTCTTCCGTCATCGTGCTACCATAAGCCGTCTTCTTCTCGTCAAGAGCCTGCTTAGCCTTCATGATGCGAGCAACAGGAGCGATACCAGCACCAGTGGTGTGGTGAATCAGCACGTTGCGGAAGCCATCACGGCCGTAGTTGGTCTCCTTCAGACAAGTAGGATCATCATATTTGGGCAGGCCCTCAATATAATAAAGCTTGTTGTCGGCAGCCAGATAAACGGTGATAGTCTGGTCAGCTTTCGTTACCGACTTATCCTGTTCTTGCATGTTCTCATCGTTGCTAGGCATGGTCAACTGCATAGCCTGAGGCTTACTCAGTGTAGTACAGAGCATGAAGAAGGTGATCAGAAGCATCATCATATCTACCATCGGCGTGAAGTTCACGCGGGTATCCATTTTTTTCTGCTTGCTAGCTTTCTTTTTAGCCATATACTAATCCTCCGATGATGTTTTAAGATTGGTAATCAGTTGGTAACGGTTCTCGTTCATATCCTGGAGCTCAGACATCATGGTTCTGATCACACGGTATGGAGTTGTGGCATCACATTTGATAGCCAGCTTCATATCGGGATCAACCTGATGTGCAGCCTTGATCCACTCCTGGAACTCGCTCATACCGCCATCGATACTATCGGTGGGGATACCGAGCTTCTGGACAGCTTCAGACATTTTCTCGGGATCAAGATTGTAATAAGCATCAAACTGGCTCAATGCAGCGCCAATCATGGCATCCTCTTTGAAGTTCTTCATCTGCTTAGCAGTAAGCGCGATGTCAAACTTAGAGGTAACTTCCTGCATCATGGCCACCATGGTGTTCTTATTCTCGGTGCCCACAAATATCTTGCCTTCAGGGCTGACAAGGATATTGAGGACATTCTCGGGAATCTTGACCTCGGACACCGAACTAGGCGTGTTGACTTTGATAGGCTCTGGCGTCAAGAATGTTGATGTCAACATAAAGAAGCAGAGCAACAAAGTCATCACGTCTGACATTGGTGTCATGTCAATCCAGATGTCTTTTTTCTCAATTTTTATTTTACCCATAATCGTTTAAGGAATTAAAAGGTAAAACAAATTATGCCTCGACGTGATTAGAATCGTATGTAGCAGCGATTGTGTAACCTACCTCGTCAAGAGCAAAAGTCAGCTTATCGATCTTGTTTGAGAAGTAGTTGTAAACAACAGTAGCAACCCAAGAAGTCAAGATACCTGATGCGGTGTTAACCAGGGCCTCAGAAATACCTGCAGACAGAGCCATAGAGTCAGCACCACCACCAGCAGACAGAGCCTGGAATGATCCGATCATACCGAGCACAGTACCGAACAGAGCGGTCAGAGTACCCAGAGATACGATAGTTGCAACCATAGGAAGGTTCATGGTCAGAGTAGGCATCTCCAGCTGAGTAGCCTCCTCGTGAGCCTGCTGGATCTTAGAGATCTTCTGAGCCTTCTTCAGAGTAGAGTCGCTCTCAACAGTCTGATACATATTGATAGAAGCCAATACTACGTTAGCTACAGAACCCTGCATCTTGTCGCAGAGAGCCTTAGCCTCGTCGAACTTCTGAGCCTTGATAGCCTCCTTAACCTGAGCGGTGAACTTAGCCAGGTTCATCTTACCAGAAGCGCTCTTGATAGCGAAGAAACGCTCTACACCGAGTACGATAACGGTGAGCAGCAAGGTGATGATCAAACCTACTACGAAACCACCTTTATATACGGTACCCATCAGGTCAGCGGGATGACCAGTGCGGTCGCCACCCTGGAAGTGACTGGGATCACCGAGTACAAAGAAGTAGAAGCAATAAGCGATTGCGCAGCAGAGTACGAGAATGATCCATGCATCCTTTACGCCTTTGAAGCCTGAATTTTTCTTAGCTGCTGTAGCAGCATTTGTTGTTGTTGCCATAATTTTAAAATTTAGTTTTAAGTTATAAATTAAGTTGATTTTATTCCAATTTAATGCTTACTTAGCGAACAGAACACTGCAAAACGAGCAGAACTCGCCAGGCCGTTCAACTCGCAAAGGTAGCAAATAATTGTATATTTCAATATCGATTAACTACTTTTAACGTAACTATATGCGTTTTTATTTCAGTTTTCCTAACGCCTCAGCAATGCGTTTCATCGACTCGCGAATGTTGTCATCGCTGGTGGCATAACTCATGCGGAAACACTCTGGATCGCCGAATGCATCGCCGCCTACAGTAGCCACATGACCCTCCTCGAGCAGGTACATTGCCAGGTCGGTGGAGTTGTTGATCACGCGGTCGCCCACCTTCTTTCCGTAGAACGAGCTGCACTTGGGGAAGAGGTAGAAAGCACCCTCAGGCACGTTAACCTCCAGGCCAGGAATCTGACGAGCCAAGTCAACAATCAGATTGCGACGACGCTCGAAGGCCTGACGCATTTCCTCCACACAAGCCTGACTCTCGGTGTAAGCGAACTCGGCAGCCTTCTGGCTCACTGAGCAAGGACCGCTGGTGTACTGACCCTGGAGCTTATTGCAACCTTTAACAATCCACTCGGGAGCAGCGATATAACCGATACGCCAGCCGGTCATGGCGTAAGCCTTAGAAACGCCATTAACAACGATGGCGCGCTCTTTCATGCCGGGGAACTGAGCGATAGACTCATGACGACCCGTATAGTTGATGTGCTCGTAGATCTCGTCGGCCAGCACATAGAGGTCTTCGTGACGTAGAATCACCTCGGCAAGCGCCTTGAGTTCCTCCTTGCTATAGACAGAACCTGTGGGGTTGCTGGGTGAACAGAGAATCAGCAGACGGGTCTTGGGCGTGATAGCAGCTTCCAACTGCTCGGCCGTCATTTTGAAGTTCTGCTCGAAGCCAGCCTGCACAAAGACAGGCACACCACCAGCCAACAGTGCCATTTGAGGATAGCTGACCCAATAAGGTGTGGGGATAATCACCTCCTCACCGGGGTTGACCAATGCCATCACAGTATTGCAAACGCTCTGTTTTGCACCATTAGAAACACAGATTTCATTGACGGTATAATCGAGTTGATTCTCGCGCTTGAGTTTATCAACAATAGCCTGACGCAGGTCTGCATAGCCTGCTACAGGTGAATAACGAGAGAAATTCTCGTCAATAGCCTTTTTAGCTGCTTCTTTGATGTGGTCGGGAGTATTGAAGTCTGGTTCGCCCACACTCAAGTTAATAACGTCAATGCCTTGCGCTTTCATCTCAGAGCTTTTCTGCGACATAGCCAGTGTTGCTGATGGAGCGAGGCGTTGCAAACGGTTGGATAATTGTGCCATAAATTTTGTCAGTTTGTTTGTATCAACGTGCAAAATTAATCATTTATTTCGTGACAGCGAAAAAAATCACTTCACTTTTTCATAAAATCCATGGATTTTCACATTATTTTGATAGTTGCGGATTACCATCAAAGGTGAAGGGTATGTCCCATGCGCTGCTGCTTGGTTCTGAGATAGCGAAGATTATACTCGTTGGGGGTAATCTCGATAGGTACATTCTCTACAATTTCAAGGCCGTAAGCCTCGAGGCCAACACGCTTCACGGGATTGTTAGTCATCAGGCGCATCTTGTGTACACCGAGATGGCGAAGCATCTGAGCGCCACAACCATAATCGCGCTCGTCGGCCTTAAAACCAAGACAAAGGTTAGCATCTACGGTGTCATAGCCTTCTTCCTGCAACTTATAGGCTGCCAGCTTATTCATCAAGCCGATACCCCTACCCTCTTGTTGCATATAGACGATAACGCCCTTTCCTTCCTCATCGATTTTCTGCATGGCGCGATGCAGCTGTTCGCCACAGTCACAACGGCGCGAACCGAGGATATCTCCCGTCATGCAAGAGGAATGTACTCGTACGAGGATTGGCTCGTCCTCCTTCCATTCACCCTTGATAAGTGCGAAATGCTCCTGACCATTGCTCTTCTGACGGAAAGGAATGATACGGAAATGACCGTATTCAGTGGGCATATCGGCCTCGACACCAACTTCGATAAGCGACTCCTGGCGCAAGCGATAGCTGATCAGATCCTTGATAGTGATAATCTTCAGGCCATGCTTTACTGAGAACGCATGGAGCTCGGGCATACGCGCCATCGTACCGTCGTCATTCATAATCTCCATCAGTGCACCTGCGGGATAGAGTCCTGCCAACTTACACAGATCGACAGCGGCCTCGGTATGACCACTACGACGCAGCACACCGTTGTCCTGCGCATAGAGAGGATTGATATGGCCGGGACGACCGAAGGTCTCGGGCTTTGAGTTGGGATCGGCCAGCGCATTAATCGTGGCAGCACGATCATGGGCACTCACACCTGTTGTGCAACCTTCCAACTTATCAACAGTCACCGTAAAGGGTGTGCCAAGCATGGAGGTATTATCACTCACCTGACGAGGCAAATCCAGCTCTTCACTGCGACTGATGGTGATAGGTGCGCAAAGCACGCCGCGGGCTTCCTTCAACATGAAGTTCACCATCTCTGGCGTTATCTTCTCGGCAGCACAGATCAGGTCACCTTCGTTCTCACGGTCTTCATCATCGACCACAATCACAAACTTACCATCACGAAAATCGGCAATGGCTTCTTCTATACTTGACAGCTTATATTCCATAATACTTAGTTTTAATCTGTTTTAAAATTTTCACATTGGTCTGCTCCACGGCCTTCAAGTCGCGATAGAGGCGCACTCTGAAGCGCAACATTCTGACATAGAAGAAGATGCCCAGCGGCAGGAACAAACCGACTACGATGTTCAGCCAGCGACGTTCGAAGGGTCGGGTGTGAGCATGTGTAGCCATGATGGGATAGTTATTCAATTGATGCAGAATGACTTTATCACGCGTATAAGACAGGTTTTCTATGACTGCCTCGAGTTCGTCGTTGATATGCGCAATAGCATGGTCATCTCCACGTCTGAAGAACACCCGGATGGGTGAAGGCCAGCGCAGCAGCTTATGTTGCTCTGTATATTGCTGAATCTCTTGCGAGACGCGTGTCAACATCTGAGCATCCTCGGTATAGTTAGGATCCTCAATAATCACTTCCTTACGCGTGATGTTTCGTTTCAGGCGCAGTCCCAACATACGCATGGCCACCATGCGATAGGCATCCATATTGAACACCGTAGAATCGCCGTTGGCCTTATACGTGAAGAACACAGCCAGGGGCGACAGCACGGCTGTGGAGATCAACTTACCAAACCAGATGGTCCAGTTGCCATCGCGCGCCATACGCATGCCTGAGTTCTCGAAGATGTAATAGACGATGAAGACGACTACCGAGATAATGACCGGCACACCCAAGCCGCCCTTACGGATGATAGCACCCAAGGGAGCGCCAATAAAGAAGAAGATGACGCACGACAGCGACAAGGTGAACTTGTTGATGGCTTCAATCTGGTGACTTCTCACCTGTCTGTTCATCCAACGGGCATAATCGCTTTTCATCGCCAGATCGCTGGTCACATTCTGAGCAGCTCGAGCGGCATGCTTCACCACCTCCAACTTCTTCTCATCGCTCAACTTCTCATAGATACTGTCAGGCTGTGGCATCGGCTGAGCCGCCAGTCTCTTTAAGCGAACAGAGTCTTTGGGGGCCAGACGAGGAATATTGAGAATATAGGTTTTGGCCTCCTCATAGAACTGCCGACCTACAGAATCGTTATACTGACGGATAGAGTCAATGTCGTGCAGGATCTGTCGCTCCGACTTCTCTACAGCACGACCACCAATCTCGGCAGCATCGGCCAGGTTAAAGCCACTATCGAAATCCAGCAGAATGCGCTTGTTACCAAATGTCTCGCGGCGGTAAGGCACCTCTGCCGACCCGCCCAGCTCCTGCGAACGCATGTTCTCGAACCACTCGCCACTCCACAACGTGAGCAGCAGATGTTTCTTCTCGGCGGTGGTCTGCATCATGCCCGAATCGGCCAGGATGATGGCCTGATCCTCGTAAGAGCCCGTCTGACGGTAGATCATGATACCGTAAAGCTTGCCCGTATCCAGGTTTTTCCTATGCACATAAATATTCGCATTGGGAATACCATCGTAGAAAACACCTTCAGGAATCTCCAGCTCCGGACTTTTCTGCTTCATCGAGACGAGCAGTTGTGCGAAAGCCCTGTTCGTAGAGGGGCCTATCACATCTTGAAAATAGAATGAGATGCCTGCAATCATCAGCGTAATAACAATCAGAGAACGCATCGATTGCATCAGAGAGATACCCGCAGCCTTAATAGCAGTCAGCTCGCTGCTCTCACCCAAGTTGCCATAGGTGATCAGCGAAGACAACAGGATGGCCAGAGGCAACGCCTGTGGAATCAGCATCAGTCCCATATACCAGAAGAACTGTGCCAATATATCCACCGACAAACCTTTTCCGATCAGCTCGTCCACATAGCGCCACAAGAATTGCATCATCAGCACAAAAAGGCAAATGAAGAAAGCGCCAGCGAACAGCACACCAAACTGTTTTGCTACGAATATATCTAATTTTCTAATCCGAAACATACAAATTTGGCTGCAAAGGTAGTGATAAAAATCGATAATAAGTAATTGAGAATTAATAATTACCTATACTTTTTACATAAATTATCAATTCCCAATTACACATTATATATTATAAAGCAGCTAAAAACCGCTTGACTGATGCAGTCGTTCCAGGTTTCCGTCCCAGAGTTCTTGAAGGTCGTCTATATCGTCGGCATAAGCATAATCAACCACACACAGACAGAGTTCATTTGTCAGTTCGCTCCTCACGATACGCATTTCCCAAAAGGCATCGGGATCATCTTCGTCGCTCCACCTCAGACGTATATTGTTATTTCTATTTCTCTCAAGTATGTTGGCATGCATTGTGTGATGTTCTCCCCAAGGATCACCCCACGTGAGGTGCATCACGCCATCTTCTTCTTCAACCTTATCTGCCAGCCATCGCTCCAAGCCGTGATCCGTGCTCAATAATTGCCAGAGCAGTTCTTGCTTGCCAGCACGCAAAGGGTATTCAAGAGCCAGTTTCTTTTTACGCATAAATTATGGTTAGTTTACTATCGGTTTCAGGTTCCGTTTTACAGCCGCAAAGTTACTAAAAAGATTAGATTTCGACGAAGACATCACTCATTTTTTTCTTATTTTAATAAAAAATGTTAAGCAGAGCGAAAATATTCACATTCCTTTCATTATTTTGAAATAAAGTTTGTACCTTTGCACCCGCTTAACGAAAGATGATGGCGGGATAGCTCAGCTGGTTAGAGCGCATGATTCATAATCATGAGGTCGCCGGTTCAATCCCGGCTCCCGCTACACTGAAAATCAACGAGTTACAGAGATGTGGCTCGTTTTTATTTTGTGCATGGTGAAATTCAGGTGAAATTCGCGACGAAAAAGTAAGCTTGTGAAATTCAGTGCAATATATCCGAATTTTGTGGCATTTCATGCGATATCATCTGGCCTATTTAATCGAGGACTTAGGATATATGCAAGCCTTGCAAATAATATTTTTATGAATTATCAAGGTGAATATAGAGAAAAATGTGTATCTTTGCAGCATGGAGGAGAAAAAGTTGCTATATACAATCAACAATCTTGGTCCTGAATTCATCACTTGGGAACAACCTTTCAATCTTTCTGAAGTGAAGAGGGCTGCTTTGTTGAACGCGGAAAGACCCATGCTTATTATGGCTATCTGCTGCCAATATGGTATTTTGACTGAGTTGTCCTTGGATATGGCAGTTTACTTCTATCGAAACCTTATCGAGAGATACAAAAATTTCTATGCTTACATCAATCTGGGCGTACTCTATGTAGAATCCAACTATTTGCATACTGCATTGCGTCTGTTTGAGGAGGCTCACAAAAAGCGTGATAATATCCGACCACATTTGGACTGTTTTGACTCGTTATCTCTGCTTAAAAACATAGATTCCTGTCGTCAACTGTTATCATTACCTTTTGAGGAACGCCCCAAGCGCCTTATCTTAAAGCATCCATCTCCTGAGACCAATAAACCTTGGAAGCCTGATGATCCGCTGAAAGTAGATCCTGCCGACTACGAGGAACAAAGACAGGCAGCCAAACGGCGTGAGAAGGATAGACTCAGGACAAAATACCGGCAAGATGATTTCGTTTTTCCATCCATACGTGTTATGATTCGTGACGAGATGGCATGCAAAGATCAGCATGAACTGGTGTTTTTAGAAAGATATAGGCACGAAGAACTGAATGAGTATATTCAACAGCATATGCCACAACTACGCAGTGCGTTCCAAAAATGTGGCTACAATCTACGCTACCTACCATCCCATGCCGGCAATCTGAATGAAATTGCGGATAAGACTTATTATTTCAATGTGTTTGGTGAGGATGTTTATGAAGTTTTTCATAGGGCCTATTTTGCTACGCAGTCGGATTATTGGAACGCCTTTTTCGAAATGGATAAGGATCTTTCTTATGATTGTGCGGGGTTCTTGCGGTATTTCCCTGATCCTGAAGGACATTCGGAGAGGTCACACTATAAGTATATCCAATTCCCTCATCGTTCTGGCACTAATTGGGAAAAAGCTTTCTCGGCTTTCCTTGATTATGTGGCTGGCATCCCATTCGTTGAGACTCAAAGGAAACGGTCACTACCACCCAGTACCACCTTATATATTAATAAGGAGTATCGTATATTCCTGAAGGATAGTAATGGCTTGGATATCGCAGAGATAAAATTAAAGGCTCTGCCAAAAGCACTTTACTTTGTGTTTCTAAGCCATCTGGAAGGTTTCCCCTTAAAACACCTCATCGACTATCGTGAGGAACTTTTATCATGGTACCGTAAACTCTCAAATCGTAATAAACTAGACAAGAGCATAGACGATCTGACTGATCCCACCAATAACTCTGCCAATGAGAAGATATCCCGTATTGGCAAGGCTTTTAGGGATGCTATCGAGGATTGCGACGATTCTATCGATGCCTTTATCCCCATTGGCAGTAAAGGTGAAGTATATGTAATCAAAGTTGATAGAGAATATGTAATTTGGGAATGATTTTTTTCTAAGAAGTGAAAGGTTTACTTATATAAGTATCAAAATATGGAATATTACAATAGTTTGTTTAACCAGAATTGGCCAAACATAATTGGTAGATGGGAAGAAACTCCTAGTACCATGAATGAGATGATTACAATACATGGCATTCCTTCAATCTGTCATGAAGATGATGAAAATGGGACTTTCTTTTGTATGGTATTTCCAGATAAAGCGATAGTTATATTGGATAAGACTGTAGTTAAACCCCTCTTAGATTTGGAACTTAAAAATTGGCTAGATGTTATTGACAAAGAGAAGATTTGTATTCAGTTCTATCGAGAAATAGCAACAGGCTTTGTTGGATTCTATGCATACTACAATTCATCAGAAAAGACCTGTCTACATGAGAAAGACTATGTGTTTTCAATAATAAGAGAAACACATTATAACATACATTTCGTGACTTTAGAAGGGGTCGGGAAAGCGATTTGTAAAGACGGGAGAATCTATGATGTTGAATGCGACAACGACCACTTTGTAATTTCCAAGGGTGCATTATATCAATTGATATATAGCGATACTGAGATTCTTGTGAATGCCGAAAATGAATATTCTCAAGATGGCTGTACCTCAGAGAAACTTGTAGATATATTAAATTTGGAAAAATTCTCATTGATACGATACTTCGATAAAGATGCTCAACCTACAATTTGTATAGAAAAAGAACTATTTATAAGTAACGAGTCGTTTCTTGTTACTCCCCAGGTTTCTATAATCGAAGCTTATTCTTTCTATAAAAACATGAATTTAGAGAGAATTGTTATTCCATATACTGTTGATGAAGTTTGTGACAGAGCCTTTGCATGTTGTGGAAAACTGCAAGTTATCGAATTTTGCGGTATTCCTAGCAAAATTCATCCTGATGCTTTTGCATACAGCGGTTTGATTAATGTTATTATTCCAGATGGATCGAAAAACAGTTTTGCTATTGCTATGTCTCATTATCCAGATTGTCTTATCGAAAAGAGCAAATATATACCTATAGATATTCCTTTAGATAAAGAGCAATGCACCAAAAAACATTCATGCCAAATGTATGCTGTCCATTACAATAAGAAGATTGGCTTCATAAATGATTTTGGCGAAATAGTTATAACTGCAGATTTTGATAGTATTATTGGAGATTTTAATGATAATACGCCAAGAATTGTTGCAAAGAAATGTAACCAATGGTTTGCCGTAGATAAAACGGGGTATCAAATCTCTATAGATATTGAAGGAAAGCCTATAAAACTGCTCGACAATAGATATTTGATTATAGAAAAAGGATGGAATCTTCATGCTCTATATGATATAGATGAAAAAGTATACGTATTGAGGTATGGCCAATATGACTATTTGGGGAATTATTCCAGTAGATGGAGAGCATTAAGAGTTAGAAAAGGAAACAAGTGGGGAGTGATAAGAACTGATGGTGCTATAATACTACCTATAATATATCCCAAAGTCATAATGGGAGAAGACTTCTGTGTATATATTGATGAAAAAGGCATAAGAAAGAA
This sequence comes from Xylanibacter brevis ATCC 19188, assembly GCF_000621725.1. Lineage (GTDB taxonomy): Bacteria > Bacteroidota > Bacteroidia > Bacteroidales > Bacteroidaceae > Prevotella > Prevotella brevis. Next base: position 58,791 of record NZ_JHXM01000007.1, on the reverse strand, counting down.
ACTCTATTTTATTAATCATGAATTATACCAGGCTAAATGTGGTCCAATATATGGTGAGGATTATGATAGAGAGTCGTGGTATGCTATGACAGATGGTATGCATGGAGATTATCCAAATACCGATACAGATTTTGAATTCTTAGGTAAGTAACTATTGATGAATAATTATGGAACTATTTGGACTTTTATTTGCGTTTCTCTTAGTTGTATTATATAAGATTCTCAACAAGATTGTTCCTGATAGGAATAATGACAAGAGAGATGATATCGAAAGATGGAATGATCATCTGAACTATAGAGGATAAGCATTTGGCGCAATTATATGTAACATTTGCAAGCCTTGCAAATGGAAAACGCTTGGTGAGTATTGTTTTTTGTCGTATCTTTGCCTCAACATTGCATTATTGAATAAAAGTATTGGTGTTATGGAGACAAAGGTTTATAGACGTTACGTATCTGTTATAAAGGTACACAGAGATTCTGAATTTCTCGGATATTATGCTGGTCGAGACAAGGACAACAAAGTACAGTATGACAAAAGATTGCTCAATGCTATGGTGATTAAAACAGCTAAAGGTGTAGAACACATTCTACATATTCTGAGCACATATTATAGCAGTGAGAACAAATTTACTCCGCTTGACGGAGAAGAAGCATTCACCACCATATATTATGATGAATATGATGAAGTTAATCCCAAGAAAGTCAACACATATAATACAATAAGGATAAAGAAAAAGGCTGAACTTCTGTCAGAACCAAGTTATTTGAGTAAGTTTGACAAGAAAGACTGGTCCTTCGAGAGTTCATTGAATATTGAGAAAGCAATCATGGTCGGCGAGTGTCATTCCGGAAAACTATTATACCATTTGACTCGCAAATATGGTAATGAATATGAATTCTATAAGGAGAGATTGTTCATTAGAAAAGATAGGGCATTGGTTTTATATGATGCTTAACTGACAAAGAAATGTTGATTATGGCAGAATACCTATTATATAAATGCAAGAAATGCGGATGGGAAATAGCTGCTCCGTCAGATGGGTCAGATATGTTAATGGATAGTATAGTGGCATACTTTGTGTGTCACGATTGCAAGAGTGTTTTTAGTCGCTATTATGACTTGGGTACCATCGTAGAGGGGCCTATATCATGTCCGAACTGCAAGGGCTTCAGTACTGAAAACTGGAAACCAGCAGACAAATGTCCTGAATGTGGTGGTGAACTTGAAAACCAAGGACTCTATTGTTTAGAAGATTAACGTGAATGAGTATGGAACTAACAGGAAGAATTATTGCCGTATTGGAGGCAAAGAGTGGGACATCATCAAAAACGGGCAATCCGTGGATGATGCAGGGGTATGTAATTGAGGTGCCTGGGCAATACCCAAGGCGTTGTGCTTTCACAGTGTTTGGCGAGGATAAGATTAAACAGTTGAATATCCAGAATGGTGAAGATCTTACCATTCAATTTGACATCGACGCGAGGGAATATAATGGACGCTGGTATAATGACTTCAGAGCATATAACGTAATCCGAGGTCTGCAGATTCCACAACCAGTGCAAATAGGGGGGACAACGCCTATTAGTGATTTGCCGTTTGATGCGCCAACATCGGATGTGGAAGATCCATTCAAGATGGATGATGGAAGTGAATTACCGTTCTGACAAAAGTGAAGGCTATGGAAGAAGTTTATAACAAAGAACAGTTCTATTGTGATCTGATTCATGACCGCTTGCTATCGTTCTATTATGAGAAACCGTTGAATACTTCTCACTTGAAACCCATTGAGGATATATTGTTCAATGGAAAGGAACTAACACCATTCAGCCACGAATTATTTACCTATCAGGAGGCAAGGAAATGCGTACTTGACTTCGATATCTATACAATGCAGGTAAATTACGAAGCTTTTCCTAACGTAGTAGATTTTCTGATGGACTGTTATCGTTATGCTGCACAAGAAGGGGTGATGGAAGCATATAATAATATAGGTGTGTACCTTGGAATGACAGACAGGATTGAGGAAGCAATTCCGTGGTTTGAAGGTGCAGCTGACGCTGGGCAAGTTTCTGGTTTGACGAACCTTATGGGCTATTATGGCTCAAGAGGGGATGCTGAAAGGCAATTCTATTATGTTGAGAAGCTTGCAGGAAAAGGTAATCCACTTGGCATGTATAATTGTGCATTAGCATATCACTTTGGTTATATGGGGCGTGAAAAGGATATTGATAAAGCAAAACAATTGTATCAGCGAATGATGTCGTTGATATTGAAAGACGACATGAAGGCGATAGAGTACGATAATTCTCTGAAAGTGAATTTGAAAACATGGGCCAACTATAATCTAGCAAAAGTTAGATTCTTGACAGAAAAGCATAGTTATGTGAACTTAAAAGATATATTAGACCTAATGGAGCATACACCCTATGTTTGTTTGGATCAACCAAGAAATACAGAATTGAGAGAAGAAATAAGGGGTATGTTATGAGAAGATGTTTACTATTTATTGTTGCTGTAACTTTGTTGGTACATGGATGGGGACAAGACAAGAAGCAAAATCCTTTTGGCATTGACGTGTCGCATCATAATGGGATAATTTGTTGGGAAAAAGTTCCAGATGTGGAGTTCGTCTATATCAAGGCAACTGAAGGAGCAACTTATGTGGATCCAATGTGCCAACGAAACATAAAAGGAGCCAGAGCAAAAAGGTTTCGAGTGGGAGCATATCACTATTTCAGAACAACAAGTTCAGTCCAAAAGCAATTTGAGAACTATAAGAAGCATGTTAAGAAGAATGATATAGACCTGATACCAATGGTGGACGTGGAGGAATGTAGGAAATGGTCAACTGTTCAATTCCAAGATAGTCTCATGCGATTCATCCAACTTGTCAAGTCTTACTATGGCAAGGCTCCAATGATTTACTCCGTTAATACTTTCTACAACAGATATTGCGCCCCAAGGTTTAATAATTTCCATCTTATGATTGGCCGGTACGGAAGTGACGAACCTTTTATTAAAGGCAAGGGAACATACACAATATGGCAGAAATCTCAAACGGGGAAGCTATCGGGAATACCAAAGAATGTAGACATTGACATTTTCCGTGAAGGAGTACAAATAGATGATGCCCTCTTAGCCAAGTAGTATAAACCTGCTGATAACCTTACCAGCTGGTTCTTTTTTTAAGTTTAGCCATACTTACATGTGGAATCCACGACTTCGGCTTTGCTGTTGTTCTTCTTTCATGTCATTAACGATATAGGAGAGCTGTCCTTTTACCCGCTCACATTCATTGGCTTTCAAAAAGGGGCGAGAGGCATTAAGCACCGTGTTTGCGGCTTCATCCTTATCTGTCTGACCGTTCATATAGCGCCTAACATCGCAATCCTGACGATAATTGAAACTGCGATAGCCAGCCTGAACATAATCGATAACTGCTTTTACTGCACCTCGAAGAAGTTCAGAGAGGGTTGACAGATAATGGCCAAGCCGTTCGCGATAATCATTGATGATGCTATCTTTTTGTCTGATGATCCTGTCTTTTTCCTGATTATCTTGCTGATGTTGAAATACCTCGCCTTTATACTTGGCCTGAAGTTCTTCGATTATCTTGTCCTTCTCTGCGAGTTGTTGGCTCTGTCTGTCTCGTTCAGCTTCCAAGGCTTGCTGATATTTCCGTTGTAGGGTCGCTTTTTGCTTTGGCAGTTCTTCTTTTAGTCGTTTGTTCTCTTTCTCCATGTCAGCATACTTACCCTTTCCAAAGAGGTTGGCCACACCAGACTTGATAGCATTGCCGTTCTCTGCGTTGAGTCTATCTCTCTTTTCGGCAATCTCGATATCCAGCTCGGCACATTGCTTTTTCTGCTGGAATAGGATAAAGTCATTATGCTCCAGGTGTTCGCGACCTGTTTTGGACTTTCGCTGGCCCCGTTCCATTTCCAATGTATCAGCTGCCATGTCTTGTAACTCTTCCATATCCTTCTTACCGAGTTTATAGGATTTGCCCGTGTCATGGTTCATCCAGTCCCAGATGATGTGTGCGTGAAGGTTCGGCTTCCATGTGGATGGATCGTCAGGGTTTTCGTAGTGGCCTTCGTCCCGATGGATGTGGATTTGGATAGCTCTTATGCCCCACCTCTCTTGTACTTTCTTTGTGTACTTCAAGAGATCATTCATTGTCGTGTCTGGCTTGATGTTGACAACACTCTCACGGATGGGGCTGCTGCCATTGCGTTCCTTCTGCTTGCCGTTCTTGCCAGTCACCATGATCTTCTTCTCTTGCATGGCTCGGCCTGTCTTCTGCTTCACCATCGCCTTGATAGCATCATAGTGCTGCTGGAGTGTGATCCCCTGCATGTCGGGTGCGACATACGATTCATTGTCCGGACTTAGATCGGTACGGACATACAATATTCGGGGATTGAGCGAGGCGATATATTCAGCATCCCGTCTGTTGTGACGTTCGCTCTGCTCAATGTTGCACGGCTTTACGTGGTCAGATGCTTTTGCTATTGTTTCCATATCAATTTACGATTTTATATTATTATGATTTTATGAAATTATATATTTCTACATTTTCCCATTGGGGTATCGGGGCGTAGCCCTGATTGGTGGGTGCAGGGAGAAAGTCACTTCCTGCTCAGGGTTCTTAGGGGCAGATGCCACTGAGCGGGGCGGTCAAGGGGGAGGGTCACCCCCTTGCGAGGTTCCATAGGGCAAGTAGCCCTTGGTAGGTTCTTAGGACAAAGTCCTGAGTCCCTCGGAAGAGCCCACTAACTACGAAAGCGTAGCGTGTAGTTATAGTGGGCTATATCAAGGGCAAGCCCTTCATCTCTCTCCGCACCCTCGTTACGGCTTACGGCACTTGCTGACTATGGATGAAGTCTATCAAATACTGGTTGATGTCGCAATGGGTAAAGCTGTCATCCACCTTAAACTTTTTGCCGAAGTGTTCTGACCAAAACTCATAACTGAAGTCATCAGGGAACAGGATTACTTGTCGGCCCATGAGTTTTTTCATCATCCCGTCCGTCAGATTATTGCCGACACCTACTGCCAACCATTCGATTTCAGGATAGGCCAACTTGCCAAGCAGGGCAGTCTTCTCTTCTTGAACAATGACAGCCTGTCTGCCATACAACAGGTGTTCACCAAAGAACACGTCAGGGTCAACATAATAGTCGAAGGCATACCAAGAATAGAGATGATTGACAAGTGCATCATGATTGAGGATTGATCCGTCATCTACATTGAAGTGTAAGACATTACCTCCAACAATCATACCCTTGCGGTTAATCCGAGGCAGCACAGTGCCATAATGCTCCCCCTTCACTTCATCAGTCGCTCCCAACCGATAACGCATGACAAGATGATCAATCCTGTTTTGCATCTTCGGGCTGTCTCCTAGCACGCTGTCCAGATAGTCGGTCAAGGAGGAATGCCAGGTAACAAAGCTGTCTTTTGGAATCTCTATGAGAGACCTTTGATAGGCTGGAGCCTTGGTTGCGAGTATCTGTTTCAATTCTTGTTTATCCATTTCTTTATTCAATTTATGCAGATTATGCAATTATGCAGCATGAATAATGTGAATAATGAATAATCTTGGATTACTCTTTTAGAAGTCTTGAAACCTTACTCTGCGAGATCCTGAGCTGTTCGGCAATGGCTGTCTGCGTCATCCCCTTGCCAGAGAGTTCCCTTACACGAATCTTCATCTCATCCCTATCGTTTCCACTCTCAATACTAAGGTGCTCCTGCTCTGTTCCAAAGCCACGACTGACAAAGCCAAGATTGCCATATTTATCCTTGCAACGCTCATAGATAGCCACATGGTCAGCGCCCATCGTCAACTCACCATTTCGCCACTTGCACTGTTTGACATAAACGAGGTTTGGGTCAATACTGGATTGTGCTATTCCTATAGCGTCATCAATGAGTTGGTTTATCTTGGCAGATCCCTGCATGGCCGAAAGGGAAAGAGGGACATTGCCTGAGAACATCTTGGGGACATGGTTGAGAACCACTAACGTCCAGTTGTATTTCTTCTTCAAGGTATTTAGCGATGCCATTAGTGTACCAGCATCAGCACTTCTGTCAAGCGACTGTCCCAGGGCGGTGATGTTGTCGATGAATACAACATCCACATTATTTTTTGCTCCCGCTTTCTCTATCCCTTTAAGTACATCCTCGTCAGGATGCTCCCTATCCATCTCAGCACGTAAGAAAGTGGGAGGGAAGTTGGCTGTTTCATAGCGATTACCAAGTTGGCGAGGCGTCATCTCGCAATCAACGTATAACAGTCGCTTACCATTTTCTGCGATATAGCGGGCTATCTGCATAGCGTAGATCGTCTTGCCGATACCGGACTGCCCGAAGATGATACAAAGATCACCTTCGAGCACGACTTCTGGATAAAGTGATATGAGCGGTGGCAGTTTGTGGGCCTCGTCAATGCACTTGTTCATCGGCTCAATTATGAACCCGCCTTCATTCACAGGCTCAGCCTCTTGGAGTTCCTTGAATGATTGTTTAATAATGTCCTTTTCCATCGCAATTAACCTTTCTTGATAAGTTCATCAATATCCTGCTTGGAGTATAGATTACGCCGTCCTACTTTATGGACCTTGATTTTGCCTGCTTTCTCCATTCTCCATAAAGTAGTAGGCGTAATGTGCAGGCGTGCACATGCCTCATCTCTGTCGTAATAAACATTGTCTTCAGTAACGCGTTGCTCTTTGAACACACCGTTACTAATCACCTCCTGAACCATTTCTGCAACGACCTCCTTGAGATCTTCCTTTTGCAACATAATAAAATTTCCTGTCATAAACGTATTTTTATTGGTTTAACGGCTGCAAAGGTCATGCGTGGAAAAGTGCTTGCAAGTGGCACGCAAAATAATAGCAAAGTTATCAAAAGCACGGAATCTGTTGTGTTTCAAGACTTTCCGTAAAAGCACTATCCCATAGCATCGTTAAATCTTAGGTCATTTGCGTGGAAATGCGTGGAAACGTGTTTGCATGGTATTGCATGAAATGAAAAATGGCGCATATTCGATGTGAATATACGCCGTTTTGCGTTGAAGAAGGCTGATACTATTTCTTGGTATCGTAGTCATCGAATAATGAGCTTAACTCATCCAACAACTCTTTATTATCTTTTTTCATGTTTGTTTCGTCTTTGTATTTCTTGCTGATGGTTTCGACTTTATAGTCGCATTCGGCAGCAATGTCTTCTATCCAGACCTCTTTCTGGTCATCTGGTAGCAAGTTGCGCAATCTCCACAAGATATGGTAAACCAATACCTTTTTGCCAGTACACTCTGCCAGTTTCTCCTTGTGGGGTTTCCTCATAATGATGCTTAATAGTTCATATTCAGAAGAGATATGCTTGAAGACCTTATTGTCATATTTATATAGTTCTGCAAAAAGATCCATGGGGAAAGCATATTCAGCTTCTTTGCCAGCATTATTGTCTGGCAAATCATCTGGTTGCACAGAGTTTTCCTCTTCTATATATGTGTCCTGAACTGCTGCATCATTCTCTTGTATCTCATCAAGGATACCAAGAAGTACATCCTTATTGGCCTCATGTTGTCTTCGAACGAATGTCCGCCAATCATCAATTGTCCGATAATGGAGTTGGATACTGGTTGTAACAATACTGTCCTTCACATCGCCAATCAGCTGCGTATAAAGACCTAACCTCTTCTGTTTTGCAATGCCATCCAATGTTAGAACAGCATCTTCAAAAGGGGCACCAGGTTTGAATGCCTTGTTGAATGCAGACAGCATAGCATCCTTACCGTTTTTGTCGGCAACATTGTAATAGTCTGCCATCTTCTGTGGGCCACCGTGGGTATTGATATACTGGAGGGTCTTGCTTATAGCGTGAATATCATAACGCTCAACAAGTTTTTGTATTTCATTCCTGATTCCTGGGTAGATATTCTCCAGAATGTCGTTAATTTCCTCAAGTTTTTTTGGATCTATTAGTCTGATGAGTTTCCATGACCTATAGAAAGCCCTCAGCTTTTGAATAAATTTCATAACGCCTGTTTCTACTTTAGCTCGTTCTCAATATCTTCGATTGAAGGGAGTGAACCTTTGAAGTCTTTAGGGAACACTTTTGATAGTTCATATTCAGAGATACCAAGTGGTTGGTTGAACCCCTCCAACGAATAACGAGCCATTACTTCATTCTTGCTCTTGCAAATGAGTAATCCTATCGTGTCATTATCGCCCTCTCTCTTCAATATGTGATTGGCACAGGAAACATAACCGCTCAATTGGCCAAGGAAAGAAGGCTCGAATTTCTGGGTCTTGACCTCCGTAATGATATAACTATGGATGTGGGTATTATAGAAAAGCATATCGCAATATAGTTCATCGCCTCCCACAACCATACGATACTCTTTTCCCATAAAGGCGAAGCCGTTCCCTAGTTCAAGTAGCAACTTCTGAATATTAGCCATCAATGCCTCCTTCAGCTCTGCCTCATCGTATTTCTCTCTCACTTGTGCATAATCAAATACATAGGGATCACGTGTCAGTTCCTGTGCAAGATCGCTTAATGGCGATGGCAACGTCTTGGTGAAATTTGTAATGGCCTTACCCTGCCGTTCATAGAGGTCTGTATCAAGGAAATTCAACAGGACATTCCGGCTCCATCCATTCTCAATGGTCTTTTGGGTAAAGAAGAGTGCTTTCTCTGGCTGGTTCATACACCTATTTATTATAAGGGTGTGGTGTCCCCAGGGAATACTAAAGATTGATTCTGCTAATTTTGCAACAACCTGTTGCAAAATCTGTGAGTCGCTAGAATTATCAGCGACTTGTGGCAATTTATCACGACCTGAATCAAGCGTTTTGAATTTTGCAACAACTTGTTGCAAAAACTCATTTCCACCTGCTTCTTGTGGCTGCTGGCTTATAAGAGGGCTGTAAAGAACATAAAAACTCTTCATGTAGGCCAGATTTCTTGGCGAGAAGCCCTTAACCCCAGGAAGCGAGTCCTTCAAATCGTTACTTAGATTGTTGAAGAATCCCGATCCATATTTGTTATCCATGCTGTTCTCTGCAATGTCTCTGCCCAGTGACCAGTAGAATCTTAACATCTCACTGTTTACCTTTACCGATGCTTTTATCTGGCTCTGGCGGAAACGCTGGCTGAGAGACTTAACCCACTCAGCATATTCATTATTCATATGTATAAGTTTGCTCATCTTTCTAAAATTTTGTGCAAAGTTAATCAATTTCTTGGAGAATATTGTTTATGCAGTGGCATTCCGTATCAGTTTTATGACTTATTTAATTTAGAGGCCGCTTTTATAATTCTTTTTCTCTCTTCAGCACTCAGCCCTTTCAGTATCTCCAGTATAACATCGTCTTCGCTCTTTAGACCATGTTCGTAGAGCAAGTAGGCATTGTATTCTGTCATCTTCTCATACGGGTAGGTGCCAATGTAGATTGACGTAATATCGCCTCCACCACTATGGCCCATGCTGTCGCTAATGTACTTATGTGGCACCTTTCCTGAGTTGTTCAGATTAGTGGCAAAACTATGTCTGGCCCATGTTGAGGTTGGTTCCTGATCCATTTTAAGAATTTCGGCCACTTTTGCCATATGCTTACCTATATATTTATTGTATCGCTGTATCGTCCACAACTCCGTTTCTGCTGGTATGCCTTCTTTCATGATCGGAAATACACGACTGCCCAATAGGGGAGGATTTGCGTATTTGTCCAGTATCTTTTTTATCTCTGGCGTGATGGGGAATATCACCTCACTGTCATCTTCACTGCGACCTTCCGTCTTGTGCCTTAAAAAACGGAATTGTTGACCATGCGTGGCGAAATACCACTCATCGTATTCCAGTCGTAGTGTATCTGCCAGATTCTGGCCGTCGCCAAGATACATGAACAAGAATAAGCCAAGATCACGAAACATAGCCTCCTTCTCTTGTGGATAGAATAGCTCTTTGCCATCATCATCCTTTGCTTCTCCTTTTTCCCAGAAGTCATATAGGCGCTTCATCGTAGGCACATCGAGAAATTCGTGTTTCCTGCTGTTCGACTTGTTGTAGCCACTGTCTTTGAACATTTCCTTCGTGTCGCCTTTGATCAGTCCCTCGTCTATACATACGTTGACTATTGCCCTGAAAGTCCTCAGACGGATGCCAATGGTAGAATCCCTCAGTTCCCGATTCTTCATCTTCTTCACCCATTTCATGATAAATGAGCGATTGATGTCGGCGAAAGACACGTTACTTCCCATGTCTTTGATAAAACTGTTCATCACATCTTTGTTGGTCTTTGCAGTGCCAAGGCTCGTCTCAGCCCTTTCCTCGATGTATTTCTCCCAGACAGAATAAATGGTCTTTCCTTCAGGAGCAAACCCTGTAAATCGCTCTTGTAGTTTGTTTAAACTGAATGATTCGTTATCAATCATCTCATTGATCATCTTCTCAACCCGTTGCATCAGAGTCTTTAGCTCCTTTCGTTCACCAGCTTTTTTGTTTCTTGCCTGTCTTTCGCATTCGCAAAGATCCATCCACTCATCCTTGGTATACTTCTTTCCAATACGCAGATAGATGGACTTGCCGTTATAGGCAACTCTGACAGCTACAGGCAGTGCTTGTGTGTCGTCATCGGTAGCTCGTCTGGTATCGAGTGCCAGTGTTCCGTATGCACTGCCATTAGAGGATGTAAACTTGGCAAGGCTCGATGAACCACGGCTGGAGTACTTCCTTGCCTCGGTTTTTGCCTCATCGGTGAAATTCGCGTTCTTTCTTTTCATATAAAAACCTCCTATTTAAAGGTGTTTTGACATCAATTCGGTGAAATTCAGGTGAAATTCGCGACCGAAAACTGGTGCAAAATTACGCAATTTCCTGCAAATGGCCAAATTTTTAAAGCTTTAATTTTCAGATATTTACGATTTCATGCAATTTTATGAAATGTATATGGATAAGATTCATAATCATGAGGTCGCCGGTTCAATCCCGGCTCCCGCTACAAGCAACGAGACTATAGGTCATCCTATCAGTCTCGTTTTTGTTTTTTCAACCCTAAAACAAGCTAACATGATTGACATCAAGAGAACGTGGACATACTTATCTGACAGCAAGAAGCGCCCCATCCTGCTTCGTACCTTTCGCATCTGGCAGCGTCGTCCACACCAGGTAAGACCCATCACAGCCGACATCCACCAGTGTTGCTCATGCGGCACCTCCTATCAAGGCAACTACTGTCCGCGCTGTGGACAGTCGGCCAGCATCGGTCGTTTCTCTTTCAAGAACGCCTTCCTGCTGTTTCTCGATGTGTGGGGCATCGGCAATCGCAGCATGTTCCGCACCATCCGCGACCTGATACTGCGCCCTGGCCACATGATCCACGACTACCTGCACGGCATGCAGTCGGCCTACTTCCCACCTTTCAAGATGTTCTTCCTGCTCACAGCACTCTCTTTCGTCGTAGAGCACGGCATCCACCTCACCGCCACCCCTTCTGCTCCGTCAGCCCCCGTCAAGTTCTCCGCCAACACTTCCGACGTCAACGAGATCATAATACAGAAAGCAGCGGAAGTATCAGACTTTCTTTACAGGCTCAGCGAAGCCAACCCCGCCATCTTTGCGCTGACGATGCTCGCTTTCTTCTCTATACCTTTATATTTATTATTCCGCCATTCTCCTCGCCTAGCCGACCTGAGATATGCCGAATTTGCCGTTGCCCTTGTTTATACCGCAAATGCATACACCATCTTTTCTATTGTCGGAGACATCACGCACGAGTCCGTCATCCAGTTTTTTGCCCTCGTGATGTTCGTCATCACCCTCAAGCAGTTCTCTGGTTGCACCGCCGCTCGCACCACCGCAAAAGTTCTCGCAGCGGCAGTCATCACCTGCATCGTCTTCATCACCCTCATTGCCATTGCCCTCATCATCGCTTCCGTCATCTATACATAGAGCACAGAAACTAGGGACAACGCTTTGAAAAAAGAACGGTTTACAAACAAAAAAACAGTGGTATTACAACCCTGAAGTAACGATTTTGCAACCTAAAAGCAACCCTTTCGCTCCACAATAGTGGCCGTTTTACCAAGCAATTCAGTAAGTATTGCACCTGAACTAGACTCTAGAAACACAAAATCTAAAGTCTAGATTCCATCATTCTAGAGTCTACGTACGTGCAATCTAGAGTCTAGAACTCACAATTCTAGAGTCTAGATTCAGACCAAAACAGTAACTATTGGAAGTCAAAAGCTATACTCTTATCTTTCCAAACAGAAAGAATACCCCATCCATTCAGCCCAAACCACAAAAAGAAACGCACGACTCCCCCCATTATTTCCTCCCCCTTGGGGAGGTCAGGAGGGGGTCCCCACATTATGTATGAACATTATCTCTCCGCTTCGATCCTATAAGTAAAGCTATCTGCTCTATAATAACCTATATTATATTCTACGGGTTTCCCATCCACATCATACACAAAACGCTTGCGCACCAGGATAGGATCCGTGGCATCTATTTCAAGTTTCTCAGCCAGTGCATCGCCTGCCAGACGTGCAGAGATTTCCTCCTTACTGGTCTTCACCACGATATCAAATTGCGTCTCGAGCAGTTCGTAAAGCGGTTTGGTAAAGTCCTCCTCGCCAGTCAGCGGAATATCAGGATTGAAATAAGACACAAAATAGACAAAGGGATACTCCTTGTTGCCCCTCAAGCGCTCCAATACCACGCAGCGACGGGGATTCTCATCTTCCAACTCGAAGAAGTTGGCAATCTCAGTATTGGGCAGTTTCAAGGAAATATGAAGTTCGAAGTTGCGGATCTGAATGCCCAGCATCTTCATCTCCTGCGAAAAACTCAACCAGTTTTTCACGCCGCCCACAATAGCCTTTTTCACTACACGTGTGCCAAAGCCCTTCTTTCGCACCAGTCTTCCTTCAAAGACAAGCTTATTGATGGCCTGACGCAGCGTATTCCTTGAGATATGCAATTGTTCAGACAATTCAACCTCACTGGGCAATAGCTTACCATTCTGATAAGCCTCATCCTCTATCAGTTCACGAAGCAGTTCCTCTGCCTGCACATGAAGCGGCTTGGTGCTTTTTGGATCTAATTTCATCTTTCTACAGTCCTTTTTACACTGCAAAGGTAGCCATTTTTCCGAAAAACACAAATAAACATCACTTTTATTTTAAAAAATGCAAATTTATTTTGTTAATTCAGCCCTTCATCATACTTTTGCACATAAATCAATATGTTCATACATATACACTAATAGTAGTAATAATGAGAAAAGCAAATTATGATAAGTTCCCCTCTACCAAATTCAGCGGAACTATCATACAAGGGTGGGACGCCATTTTGGCCCAACTAAAGCGTTCGATGCAAGGTCATGTGTTGTGCATTGACACATACACCGGCGTTTATGAAACCGAGATTATCAATGCCTTTTCTGGCATGGGCACCGTCATCAACACGCGTGACCTGATGAAGTCCGAGTCGGAGATCAGACAGATGACCGACTCTTTCATGACCGACGATGTGCTCTTCGGCTATGTCACCAACCTCAAGATGGCCGACTTCTTCTGTCAGGAGAAGTTGCAGGCAGTCAGCGAGCAACTGAGTACAACAACCGATACCATTATAATAATAGGTATTGGCGCATGTCAGTTGGCCACGGTCGATGCCCTGAAGGTCTATGTAGATATGGCTCGCTGGGAGATACAGCAGCGCTTCCGTCGCCATGAAGTGATGGCACTGGGCGTTGACAACCGCGATGATGCCGTCTCTATCCAGTACAAGCGCGGCCTGTTTATCGACTGGCGCGTGCTCGACAAGTACAAGGACAAGCTCTTCGACCGCATCGACTGGTGGATAGACACTAACGTGGCCGGCGAACCGAAGATGATAGACAAGGCCACGTTCTTCGACGGTATTGAGCGCACATCGCAGACACCCTTCCGCGTGGTGCCTTTCTTCGACCCAGCCCCCTGGGGTGGTCAGTGGATGAAAGAAGTCTGCGACCTCGACCGCAGCAAGGCCAACTTCGGTTGGTGTTTCGACTGTGTGCCCGAGGAAAACAGCTTGTTGTTCGAGGTCAACGGCATCCGCTTCGAGCTTCCCTCTGTTGACCTGGTATTGCTGAAGAGTCGCCAGCTGCTGGGCGAACCCGTTGAAGCCCGTTTTGGCAAGGACTTCCCCATCCGTTTCGACTTCCTCGACACGATGGGCGGCGGCAACCTCAGTCTGCAGGTACACCCCACCACACAGTTCATCCGCGAGAACTTTGGCATGTACTACACCCAGGACGAGAGCTACTACCTGCTGGATGCAGGCGAAAAGGCCGTTGTTTACCTGGGACTGAAAGAGGGCATCGACAAGGATGCCATGATTGCCGACCTGCGCAAAGCCCAAAAGGGCGGTTTTGTGTTCGATGCCGAGAAGTATGTCAACAAGATTCCCGCCAAGAAGCACGATCATTTCCTGATACCCGGCGGCACCGTCCATTGTTCCGGTTCCGAGAGCATGGTACTCGAAATCAGCTCTACGCCCAACATCTTTACCTTTAAGTTGTGGGACTGGCAGCGCCTGGGTCTCGACGGCAAACCCCGCCCCATCAACGTGGAGCGCGGCAAGGACGTCATCGACTGGGGGCGAGACACCAAGTATGTCTATGAACACCTGCGCAACCAGTTTGAGGTGGTAGCCGAAGGCGACGGTTGGGTAGAAGAGCGCACCGGCCTTCACCGCAACGAGTTTATTGAGACGCGCCGTCACACCTTCACCAAACCCGTTACCCACCACACCGACAACGGTGTCAACGTGTTCAACCTGCTGGAAGGCGAGGAAGCCATCATCGAGAGTCCCACCAACGCCTTTGAGCCCTTCGTGGTGCACTATGCCGAGACCTTTATCATCCCGGCCTGCGTAGGTGAATACACCATTCGCCCCTACGGACTAGCCGAGCACCAGCAGTGTGTCACTATCAAGGCCTACGTGCGTTGTTAGTGATGTCGTTCTCCACCTAAAAAATAGTTTCATCATTACAGTTAATTATAAGTAACCCAGGATGCAGGAGAGGCCGATCGCTTCTTTCTGCATCCAAGGTGAAGAACCCGCGCACAGCATCTTTTTCCAAGATGCCCCCTAAGCTTTAGCATAACCTCTTTGATATTAACTTATTAATAACTTAAAAACCTTATTTTATGAAAAGGACCAAGCAAACAAAAGAACAATTATGTAACTTGCTTGTAGGCAAACACCCGTTTGCATCACATCTATTAGCAGCCATCATGATTGTAGTAATGAATCTGGTTGGCATGACGGCATTTGCACAGACGAGAACTGTGACTGGCCATGTGACAGCCGAAGGCGAACCCGTGATTGGTGTCACCGTATTGGTGAAGGGCACCAGCAACGGTACCGTCACCGATCTTGACGGCAACTACTCTCTGCAAGCCCCAACGGGCAGTACTCTTGTTTTCTCGTATGTAGGTTACGAGACGCAGGAAGTAAAGATCAGCAACCAGCGCCAGATCGACGTCACCATGCAGTCGGGCATCCTGCTGAAGGATGTTGTGGTTGTGGGCTATGGCGTCCAGAAGAAAATCAACCTCACCGGTGCTGTTTCTTCCGTATCCACCGATGACTTGGCCGGTAAGCCCGTATCCAATGTTCTGGAGGCTATGCAGGGTACCGCCGCCGGTCTTATCATCCAGCAGGGTTCTTCCACTCCTGGTAGTGCACCTTCTATCAACATCCGTGGTCTGAACACCATGAACAACAACGACCCTCTGGTCATCATCGATGGTATCGAGGGTTCGCTGGCCAACCTCAACCCTAACGACATCGAGCAGATCTCCATCCTGAAGGACGCCTCTTCTACCGCCATCTACGGTTCGCGTGCTTCTAATGGTGTTGTGCTGGTCACCACTAAGAAGGGTAAGGCCGGTCGTGTAGAGGTGGCCTACGACTTCCTGATGGGTGTTCAGCAGCCCACACAGTTGGCCGACATTGCCGACTCGTGGAAGTATGCTGAGATGTACAACGAGGCTGCTGTCAACTCGGGCCGCTCTACTAAGTTCACCGCCGAGGACATCGCCAGATTCAGAAGCGAGGGTCCCAATGTCAACTGGATGGACGAGCTGTATAAGGAGTCTGCTCCTCAGAGCTCTCACAACCTGTCGGTCACTGGCGGCAATGCGCAGTTATCTTATCTGGCTTCACTGGGATATACCGACCAGGAAAGCATGTTCAAGGGCCCTGACTATGGTTACCAGCGCTACAACGCCCGTCTGAACGTGAGCCATAAGCTGAGCAACAACTTCACCCTGAACCTCACCTCACAGTATGCCCGCAACGATATCAAAGAGCACGCCTACTGGACAGACTGGATCATTGAGCAGGCCAACCGTATGCCACCAATCTATAATATCAAGAACGAGGATGGCACCTACACCTATCCCTCGGGCAGTAACTCTAACTCTCTGCAGCGCCTGGAAGAAGGAGGCTATCGCAAGAACGCCAACGAGGAGTTGTTGGGCACCCTGCAGGCCGAATGGGAGATTATCAAAGGCTTGAAACTCATCGGTAGCGTGGGCGGACGTGTGTGGAACAACCACATGCACGAGAACCGCAAGGCCTTCGAGGGCACTGGTGATGCAGAGAACAAGCTCACCGAGAACTTCTACCGCTCGAAGAACATCACCACCAACGTGATGAGCACCTACAACACCCAGATTGGCAAGCACGCCATCGGTGCCCTGCTGGGTTATACCTATGAAGGGTTTTCGGATCATAGCTTCAACACGGCCCGCATCACGCCCGACAGCAAGTACGACATCTTCGTAGGCGGTCAGAGCGGCAACGACGTCAGCAACAGCGGTGGTGCCGGCGACTGGTCTATCTATTCTGTCTTCGGACGTGCCACCTACAACTACGATGAGAAGTACCTCTTCGAGTTCAATATGCGTAACGACTACTCTTCCTACTTTGCCAAGGGCAACCGCTCGGGTCTCTTCCCTTCATTCTCTGCTGGCTGGCGCCTGTCTGAGGAGAAGTTCTGGGACTACGTAAAACCCTACGTGCAGTCCATGAAGGTGCGCGGTTCTTGGGGTCTGGTGGGCAACAACCGCATCGGTGCCTACCAGTACATGCAGACCGTGTCGGTGACCAACGGCATCTCTTTTGGCAATAAACTGGCACAGACGGCCTATTTCGCATCTGCCAACCCCGACATCAAGTGGGAGACCACCCGCATGCTGAACCTTGGTATTGAGATGGGCATTCTCAACGACAACCTGAAACTGACGTTCGATATCTTCAACAACCGCACGAAGGATATCCTGGTTAACCTGCCCGTGCCCGGATTGTTTGGCAATGGTGCTCCTATCCAGAATGCCGGCGAGGTTGAGACCCGTGGTTGGGAACTCTCGCTGGACTATCACTTCGCTACCGGTCCCGTGCAGCATCACATCGCCGGCAACATCTCCGACAGCTACAATGAGGTGGTCAACACCCATGGCGAAGAGATCATCGGCGGATATGATGTAAACACCATCATCAAGGAGGGTTATCCCCTGTATTCTTACTATGCCTACAAGTCGGACGGTTTCTTCCAGAACGAGGAGGAGTGCGCCAAAGGTCCTCACCTCGAGGGCATCACGCCTAAACCCGGTGACATCCGTTATGTAGATAAGAATGGTGATAATGTGATCAAGCCCGATGATGACCGTTTCGTGGTAGGCAACAGCTTCCCCCGCTACACCTTCGGCTTCACCTATGGTGCCACGTATAAAGGTTTTGACTTCTCTATGATGTGGCAGGGTGTGGGCAAGCGCAACCACTGGATGCGCGGTGAGTCGGTAGAGGCTTTCCACAACAACAACGAGGGTCCTGTGATGAACTTCCATCTGGACCGCTGGACGCCCACCAACACCAACGCCTCTTATCCCCGTCTGACCATGGGTGCCGAGTCGGCCAACAACGCCGCTAAGTCTGACTTCTGGATTCAGGACACCAAGTACCTGCGTCTGAAGAACGTGCAGATCGGCTATACCTTCTCTGACAAACTGTTGAAGCACACCTTCATCAACCACCTCAGAGTGTTTGCCACCGTTCAGAACCCATTGACCTTCACCAAGATGAAGGGCGGTTGGGATCCCGAATACAACGCCGACGGCAGTGGTCGTGCTTATCCCGTTGCCCGCGTTTACTCATTTGGTCTTAATGTTAAATTCTAAAATCCGTAAAACAATGAAATACACCATCAAACATATCGTGTTCATGGCGTCCATAGCCATGGTTAATGCCTCGTGCATTGACTTGGACACTGCACCATACGACAGAGAGACAGACCTGACTTTCTGGAAAGACAACAAGAATGCGGCCATCGCCGCGCTCAACACCTGCTACACGCAACTTTCCAGCATGGATGAGCAACTTTACGCCGAGTGCATGTCGGATAATGCCTATACCAAGCAGCCCAACGACTACACGCAGAACATCGGCAATGGCTCGTTCTCTACCGCCGACCGCTATGTGGCTGCCATCTGGGACGGGCGCTACTCTGCCATCCGCAGTTGCAACCAACTGTTGGACAACATCGACAAGGTGTCATCCTTGACACCCGAACTGAAGCAGCGCTATATTGCCGAGGCCAAGACCATCCGTGCCTATCACTTCTACGAGCTCTACACGCGTTTTGGCGCTATTCCTTACCCCGAGCACGTCATCAGTATCGCTGAGAGTCAGACCATGAAGCGCACTCCACGCGAGACCGTTGTCAACAACATCGTGACTGACCTCAAGGAGGTTATCGAGAGCAACAGCCTGCCCGCCAGCTACGATGCCGACAACAAAGGTCGCATCACCAGCGGCGCTGCCAAAGCCATCCTGGCCAAAGTCTATCTGTTCGAAGGTCAGTGGGACAAGGTGGAACAACTCACTCAGGACATCATCAATACGAAGACCTACCAGTTGTTCCCCAGCTATGCAGGTCTGTTTGAGGTAGCCAACGAAGGCAACTGCGAGGTGATCCTCGACGTGCAATATGCTCCTTCTACCCGTGAACAGGGCACGCAGTACAGTTTTCTGCCTCCCAGCCTCGGTGGATATTCACAGCTTTCGCCCCTGCAGGAACTGGTTGACAGCTACCTCATGAACAACGGTAAGGCCACCGACGAGGCTGGCTCGGGCTTTAATCCCGCCAAGCCCTATGAGAACCGTGATCCCCGCCTGGCTGCCACGGTCATGTACACTGGCAACAGCTACAAGATGGCCGATGGCTCAGAGGTCACCATCAATTGCGAGAAAGGAGCCGACAAAGACGGCTACGGCTTCAGTTCCGACTGCTCTGCCACTGGTTTCTACGTCAAGAAGTATTGGGACAACCAGTATCGCTCTTCAGTAGGCACATCAAGCCTCAACACCATCCTGATTCGCTATGCCGACATCCTGTTGATGAATGCCGAGGCTCACGCAGAACTTGGCACACTCAACGAGACCGTATGGAACAACACCATCGGTGCAATCCGCAGCCGTGCTGGTTTCACTGCTGATGGTACAGCCTTCCCCACTGCCTCCAAGGACGAGCTGATCAACATCGTGCGCCAAGAGCGTCGATCTGAATTGGCCATGGAGGGTCTCCGCTATAAGGACATTATCCGCTGGAAGATTGCCGAGAACGTGCTCAACGGCTGGTGCCACGGTCTTCAGACAGGCGACATTGTGGGTGCCGACAATGGTTTCATCCGCGTAGAACAGCGTAAGTTCGACGCCAAGAAGCACTACCTATGGCCCATCCCACAGAAAGAGAGAGACCTGAACAAAAACCTGGATCAGAATCCTAATTGGTAGTGATTAATTAACTGGAATTTTTAAAAGGAAGAATAAAATAAAAAATCTATGAAAAAGATATTTCTTGCTGGCGCTCTCCTGCTTGCCTTGGTGAGCTGTCAGGAATCCTACGAGCTGAACACCGACTTCACGGTTCCCACCGAACTCAGTGGTCCTTCCGACCTCGTATTAGATGTCACTTCACCTACCCCCGTCGAACTGTCGTGGACGGGTGGCGGCGCTGCCGATGGCGGCATCGTGCTCTACGAGGTGCTTTTCGACAAGCAGGGAGGCGACTTCACCAATCCTTTGGCCGTCATGAAGAGCGACCAAGGCGCCCTGCCCACCCTCACGCTGACACAGGCTGCCATCAACACGATGGCACGCAACGCCGGCATCAAGCCTGAAGCCACCGGCACCCTACTCTGGACCGTCAGAGCGTCTAAGGGTGGCAACGTCAAGACCTGTCAGCAGGTGGGACATCTCACCGTGACACGTGGTGAAGGCATCGACAACATCCCCACCAAACTGTACCTCTATGGCTCTGCTGCCGAGGCTGAGGGTCAGGCTTTCCGCACCGTCGAAGAGGGTGTTTACCAGATCTTCACCCAACTGAAGGATGGTGCCATCTACTTCAAGTCGGGCACTACGGATGATGCCTTTGCCTACTACATCGACACCACCGGCAAACTGAAAGAAGGTTCCTCTACCACCGCAGCCAATGCCTCTACCGGGGTTTCGCGCATCACAGTGGACTTCAACACCATGAGCATGAAGGTGGACGCCATCGGTTCGCAGGTGCGCTGCATCTGGGGTGCTACGTTCAACAACATCGCCGTGCTCGACTATATCGGCAACGGCCGCTTCCAGGGCGAAGGCGACATTGTCTTCATCGACCAGTCGCGTCCCGACACCAATCCACCAAGCTGGTTGAGCTGGACCGAAGAGCGCTACTACTTCATTGCCAACGTCAATGGCGGCGATATGTGCTGGGGGCGTCATGACAGCGTCAGCCCCGAACGTCCCGTTGGTGGCGAGGATCCCTCGTTCTACTCACTCTATGAGTTCGGCTGGAGTCAGTGGGATCACCTGTGGAAGATGTCTGGCAGCCTGGACTACAAGCATGCCACCATCACCATCGAGACCAACAAGGATAACCTGTTTATGCACACATTTACAAACATCACATCTATCTAAACACGCAGCAATATGTTGAGAATCAAGGTCCTGTTAGTGACTTTAACAATGGTATTAGTTTCCTGCGGTGGATCAGGCGTGGAGGAGTTCACTCCTCCCGCCTCTCCATCCGTTCCCGACGAGCCCGCAGAGAAGATTGTCTATCACGAACGTGCCAAAGAGCTGTTCGACCTCATCAACCAGTATTATCAGGTGAAGAACGGTCCCACCAGTGGACTCTACAACGAGAACTATCCCAAGGCCGCTGGCGACCTGTCGGCCTCGTTCCTCTGGCCCTACGACGGACTGGTTTCGGCTGCAGCCAACCTCTATGCTTTGGGCTACGACATCGACTACAAGAGCATGGTTGACAAGTTTGAATGCTACTGGCGCACCTCTGGCGATGTCAACATCGGCGGCTACGGCTCTCAGACCAATGGCGTGAGCGGTGGCGGCACGCGCTACTACGACGACAACTCTATTGTGGGTATCGACTTGGTACATGCCTATAAGTTGACGGGCGACAAGATCTATCTGGAGCGCGCCAAGCGCATCGTCAGTTTCCTGAAGTCGGGCGAGGACAATGTCCATGGAGGTGCCATGTGGTGGAACGAATCACAGAAGAACCAGGCTGGTGTGGGCGACTCCAACAAGCCGGCCTGTGCCAATGGCTTCGGCACACTGTTCTTGTTGGAATACTACAGTGTTTGCACGTCAGAAGAGAAAGCCGACGTTTTGAGCTTTGCCAAACGACTCTACAATTGGCTCTACACAAACCTGCGCGACCCTGAGGACAACAACTACTGGAACGACAAACAGGCCACGGGGGCTATCAACAAGACCAAGTGGACCTACAACACCGGTGCCATGATCTCTAATGGCGTGCGCCTCTACCAGATCACTGGCGACGAGAAGTACCTCAACCATGCCAAAGCATCGGCCGAGGGGGCCTATAATTACTTCGTACGTCCAGCCAATGGTATGGCACTGGCCTATCCTGCCAACGACCCTTGGTTCACCATCAAGCTCATCAACGCATTCGTCGATATCCGTCCCTATTACAAGACCGCTCAGAACTATATCGACACCTTTATCAACTTCACCGACCATGCCTACGAGAAGGCACGCAACCAGACAGGCTTCTTCTACGAAGACTGGACCGGCGGTTCGCCCAAGCGCATTGAGAGTCTGCTCATGCAGGCTGCTGCGCTCGACGGTCTGAGCCTCATCGCACTCTACAAAGGTGAGGTGGTAGGACAATAAAGACATCGAAAAACCGATATAAGTATATATAGTATAGTAATAATGAGAAAAATCAGATTCATCTTTGGCATTCTGTCGATTGCCTGTCTGACAGGCTGTTCTACACAGCAGAAGTCGCAACTCGACACCACCTTGTTAGGCTACGTCAAACCCAACCTGGGCACCGTCCACAGCCGTTGGTTCTTCTACACCCCCGCTGCCGAACCCTTCGGCTTGGCCAAGCTGAGTGCCTCAACCAATGGCACCTACGGCAACAATCAGGGCTGGGAGGCCGTGGGCTATGAGGACGGGCACACCTCTATCGACGGTTTTCCCTGTCTGCACGAGTTTCAGGTGGGCGGCATCGCACTGATGCCCGTCACGGGTACGGTCAAGACCATTCCAGGCAAGATGGAAACGCCCGACGAAGGTTTCCGTTCACGTTTCGACAAGGTTGACGAGAGCGCCCATCCCGGCTACTACTCCGTCTTGTTGAAAGACTATCAAGTACGTGC
Source organism: Xylanibacter brevis ATCC 19188 (assembly GCF_000621725.1). GTDB lineage: Bacteria > Bacteroidota > Bacteroidia > Bacteroidales > Bacteroidaceae > Prevotella > Prevotella brevis. The sequence continues at coordinate 36,008 of NZ_JHXM01000007.1, read as the reverse complement.
CGAGCTCACTGCCACCGCCCGTGTGGGCTTCCAGCGCTACACGTTCCCAGCTTCCGAGCAGTCGCACATCCTGTTCAACATCGGCAACCGCCAAGGTGAGAGCGGAGCCGTCAAGGATGCCTATATCCGTCAGGTGGACGACAAGACCATCGAGGGCTTTGTCATCACCGAGCCCGAATATGTTAAGAAGTATCAGGCTGGTGCCACTGTGTCGATGTATTTCTATGCCGTGCTCGACAAAGCCCCTGCCTCGGTAGAAGTATTCCACCAGGGAGGTCAGCTTCAGAGTGGCACCGAAATACACGGTCCAGGTGCCATCATGAGTCTGAACTACGCCACCAAGCAGAACGAGCAGGTGACTGTGAAGATAGGTCTTTCCTATACCTCTATCGCCAATGCCAAACTGAACCTGCAGACCGAGGCAAAGCAGCTGACCTTCGACCAAGCGCTGGCCGCCACCACCAAGAAGTGGCATCAGGCTCTGAACCGCATCAAGGTGTCGGGCGGCAGCGAAGAGAACAAAGTCAAGTTCTATACTGGTCTCTACCACGTATTGCTGGGTCGCGGTCTGGCCAACGACGTCAATGGTGCCTATCCCAAGAACGACGGCACCGTGGGCACCCTTCCCAAGGACAAAAACGGCAAACCTGCCTTCAACTTTTATAATACCGACGCCATCTGGGGTGGCTACTGGAACCTCACACCACTGTGGGCGATGGTCTTTCCCGAGTACTACAACGACTGGGTGAACAGTCAGTTGCGCATCTATCAGGATGCCGGCTGGTTGGGCGACGGCGTTGCCAACAGCAAGTACGTCTCTGGCGTAGGAACCAACATGACCAGCATTGCCATTGCCGGTGCTTATAATAGCGGCATCCGCGACTTCGACATTGCCACGGCCTATGAGGCAGCCTTGAAAAACGAGTTGGGTGCCGACCACCGTATCGAGGGTGCAGGCAAGATGGACGTAGGCCAGTTTGTGGCCAAAGGTTATGTGCCTTTCGACGACAGTGTCTTCTATGGCACCCACGCCGGTGGCTCACAGTTCTCTGTGTCTCACACGCTTGAATATAGTTTCAGCGCCTATGCCGTGGCACAACTGGCCAAGGCACTAGGCAAGGAGGCCGACTACCAGAAGCTGATGTCACTGTCTGACGGTTGGGCCAAGGTGTTCGACGATGATCTGAAGATGGTTCGTCCACGCGTGGCAAATGGCGACTTTATCGACCATTTCAATCCGCTAGAGTCATGGCGCGGTTTCCAGGAGGGCAACGCCTTCCAGTACACCTTCTTTGTACCCCAGAACCCCGAAGGGCTGGTGACCCGTGTAGGCAAGGACATGTTCAACCATCGTCTTGACTCTATTTTCACCGTGGCCCGCAAGACCGTCTTTGGTGGCGGTAAGGTGACCAACGCCTTCTCGGGCGTATCGAGTCCCTACAACCATGGCAACCAGCCCAGCCTACACATCCCTTGGTTGTTCAACTTCTCGGGTAAGCCCTACCTCACCCAGAAGTGGACACGCCTCATCTGCGAGGAGTTCTACGGCACCACCGGCGAACATGGCTATGGCTATGGTCAGGACGAAGACCAGGGACAGTTGGGTGCATGGTTCGTCATGTCATCCATGGGCCTGTTCGACGTGCAAGGCGGTGCCTGTCAGCGTCCCACCTATCAGTTGGGCAGTCCGCTGTTCGACCGCATCGAGATACAGCTCAGCGACCGCTATGCCTCGGGCAAGACCTTCGTCATCGAGACCGAGGGCAACGGCAGCGATGCCTACTATGTACAGTCGGCTCAACTAAACGGCAAGCCCCTGAACCAGTGCTGGCTGTTCCGCGACGAACTCTACAAGGGAGGCACCCTGAAGTTCCAAATGGGATCAAAGCCCAATCAGACATGGGGCACCGCGGCACCCGTGCCATGTCCTCAGTTAAAATAACAGAACAAAAAAAAGAATTGGGAGTTGCTTGGCTTGTCCAAGAACTCCCATTTTAACTTTCAGTAGAATAAAAGATGAAAAAATCCCTCCCCGTATTATTTGCCTTCTTCGTGATGGGTTTTTGCGACATTGTCGGCATCTCGTCCGACTACGTGCAGCGCAGCTTCGGCTGGTCGCCCGTCATGACAGGCTTTGTGCCCTCGCTGGTATTCATCTGGTTCTTGTTCCTCGGCATCCCCATTGGCAACCAGATGAACAAATGGGGCCGCAAGAACACCGTACTGCTCAGTATGGGCATCACCGTGGTAGGCATGCTGTTGCCACTGCTCACCTACAATAGCATCACCTGTATGCTGGCCTACGCCCTGCTGGGCATTGGTAATGCCATCCTTCAAGTGTCTTTAAATCCATTATTAAACAATGTTGTGAGCGATGGCAGACTCCTGACCAGTAGTCTGACTGCTGGCCAGGTTATCAAGGCCCTCTCGTCGTTGGTAGGTCCAGAGATTGTTTTGCTTGCAGTCAACTATGGCGGCGAAGACAAGTGGTACTACTGTTTCCCCCTGTTGGGACTCATCACACTATTGTCGGCCCTATGGCTGATGCTCACGCCCATTCAGCGCGAGACACCAAGCACCGAACAGCAGGTTTCGCTGTCCAGCTCGTTTGCGCTGCTAAAGGACAACACCATCCTGCTGCTCTTCCTTGGCATCTTCTTTATTGTGGGTGTCGATGTAGCCACCAATTTCATTAGTTCCAAACTGATGGCCATACGTTTCGGTTGGAGCGAGAGTCAGGTGAAGTTTGCGCCCCAGATCTACTTCTTCTGTCGCACCGTTGGTGCCTTCATTGGCGTGTTCGCCCTGGCGCGCATGTCCAGCATCCGCTATTTCAGAGTCAACATTCTTTGCTGCATCGCCTCACTACTGGTCATGACCTTCTGGCACCATGCCACGGTCAACATGGTGTGCATCGGTACTGTAGGCTTTTTCGCCTCATCCGTTTTCTCGATTATTTATTCCATGGCATTACAAGCAAAGCCCGATAAGGCCAATCAGATTTCCGGCCTTATGATTACAGCAGTAGCAGGCGGTGGCGTTGTCACCCCTGCCATAGGCTTCGCTATAGGTACGGTAGGTATTGTAGGTGGCATCATGGTCACACTGTGCTGCGTGCTCTATCTCACCTACTGCGCATTCTTTGTCAAGAGTGCTTCTTCTGATTAAATAAACTTTGCAATCGTATCCAGACACTTCCTGCTGTTGACAGGCTTCGTCAGGAAGTCATTGCTTCCCGCGTCAAGTGCCAGCTGCTTATCGGTTTCGAAAGCATTTGCCGTCAGTGCAATAACAGGAAGTTCTGGATGCGTTTCCTTAATTTTCTTGGTAGCCTCCAATCCATCCATCACAGGCATCTTAATGTCCATCAGCACCAGATCGATGCCACCAGCATTCACCTTCTCTACGGCCTCCAGTCCGTTGGCTGCACGTACAACCTGATAGTCTCTTTTCAGGATATAAGTCATCAGAAGGTAGTTACTGTCGTTGTCTTCAGCTACGAGAATTGTTTTCATATTCGTTAGTGTGTTCGTTAAAGTGTTACAAAAGTAGTCATTTTTCCGTAAATGATTTGTTTCTTTGTCTTTTTTTAACTAATTTTGCACGATAAAGGGCCTAAAATGGCCAAAAGACAATCGAACTATTCATACAACTAACTATTTATATGAAACTAAAACTAATCTCCTGCACCATGCTGCTTGCTGCATCGCTGGCTGCCCATGCGGGCCATGTGATGGACGTAAACACCAAGAAAATGGGTGCTTCTGTGTCGCCGACCATGTACGGCATCTTCTTTGAAGACATCAACTTTGCTGCCGACGGCGGCCTGTATGGCGAACTGGTAAAAAACCGTTCGTTCGAATTTCCGCAGTCGTTCATGGGCTGGCGCGTGTTTGGCAATGTGGCTCTGAAGGACGATGGTCCCTTCGAGCGTTGTCCACACTACGTCGTACTCTCTGACCCTGGTCACCGCGAGCGCCGCACCGGTCTGCAGAACGAAGGCTTCTTTGGCATCGGCGTGGAGAAGGACAAGGAATACCGTTTCAGCGTGTGGGCCAAGGCACCCAAGGGCAAGTCGCAGATTCGCGTACAGCTGATAGACCAGAACACCATGGAGGAGCGCCAGCAGTTTGTTGAACAGAAGCTGGACATCACCTCATCCGAGTGGCAGAAATACGAAATCGTTCTGAAGTCAACGCGCACCAATGCCAAGGCCCAGTTGCGCATTTTCCTGAGCAACGGTAACCCCGTAGCGCTGGAGCACATCTCACTATTCCCCGTTGACACCTATAAAGGTCGTACGAACGGCATGCGCCGCGACCTGGCCGAGGCACTTCAGGACATGCATCCCGGCGTATTCCGCTTCCCTGGCGGTTGCATCGTCGAGGGCACCACACTGGACACCCGCTACCAGTGGAAGAACACCATCGGTCCCGTTGAGAACCGTCCGCTGAACCGCAACCGTTGGGAGGACACCTTCGACTACCGCTATTATGCTGACTACTACCAGAGCTATGGCCTTGGCTTCTTCGAGTTCTTCCAGCTCTGCGAGGACATTGGTGCTGAGCCACTGCCCGTGCTCAGCGTTGGTCTGGCTTGTCAGTTCCAGAATCGCTTGGAGGCTCATGCCAAGATGGACGAGCTGCAGCCTTTCATTGATGATTGTCTGGATCTCATCGAGTTTGCCAATGGCGACCCCGCCACTTCTAAGTGGGCAAAGATTCGCGCCGAGATGGGCCACCCCGCACCATTCAACATGAAATATATCGGTGTGGGCAATGAACAGTGGGACACGCCCTACTTCGAGCGTCTGAAGCCCTTCGTAGAGGCCATCCGAGCCAAATATCCCAATATCAAGATCATCGGCACCAGTGGTCCCGACTCCGAGGGCAAGATGTTTGAGAAGGGCTGGGAGGCTATGAAAGCCCAGAAGGCCGACCTGGTCGATGAGCACTTCTATCGTCCCGAGGAGTGGTTCCTGGCCACCCCCGAAGCAAAGAAGAAATATGGCAACTGCGGTGCCATGCGCTACGACAGCTACGACCGCAAGGGTCCCAAGGTGTTTGCTGGCGAATATGCCTGCCACGGCAAGGGAAAGAAGTGGAACCACTACGAGACATCGCTCTACGAGGCAGCCTTCATGACGGGCATCGAGCGCAATGCCGACATCGTAGAGATGGCCACCTACGCTCCCCTCTTCGCCCACGTTGACGGTTGGCAGTGGCGTCCCGACATGATCTGGTACGACAACCTGCGTTCGTTCAAGTCGGTAAGCTACTACGTGCAGCAGATGTATGCCATGAACAAAGGCACCAACGTGCTGAAGCTCACCATGAAGGATCCCAGCGATGCCAAGGGCAAGAAGACACAGCCCGTGGCAGGTCTTGACGGTCAGGACGGCCTGTTTGCTTCATCTGTCTTCGACAAGACCACTGGCGAGGTCATCGTGAAGGTCATCAACACCGCCAAGCAGGCGCAGGACATCACCCTCAACCTGCAGGGCATGACGGGCGCCCCCGTAGCCACCACACTGACGCTGAGCCACAATGGTTCGATGGACGATGAGAACACACTGGACAACCCCACCAAGATCACACCGGTGGCAGGCAGTGTGCAGTGCGAAGCTGCCAAGAAGTCCGTACTGCTTAACGACCAGCTTCCCGCCATGTCGTTCCGTCTCTACAGAATCAAGAAATAAGTATTGTTTCGATACAACATAAAAAAAGCTATCATCTCAACGGTGATAGCTTTTTTTTCTTCAGTCAGGTGCCTCTGCACCGCCAGCGCCATGCAAGGTCCGAAAGGCAGCCGGCGTCACGCCGTAGTACTTCTTAAAATTACGACGAAACGTGCTGTCATCATAGAACCCCGAGCGAGCGCCCACTTCCTTCGTCGATGCCGACAGGTCTGCCAACAGTTGTTGCGCGGCATATACCACGCGCTTTTGGTTCAAGTAGTCCAAACGTGTGTTGCTATTGCCAAACTGCTGAATAAGTCTTGTTGAAGTCCTACGGCTATAGCCTGCTTTCTCCATCACCATATCGATGTTTGCCAACGGGTTGAGAAACACCTTTTGTTCGTTTATCAGGCTTTCCATCTTCAGATAGTTCTGCAGGTCCTCATCGTCAGTGAGCTGCTGTGGTTCAGTTGCCGAAGCTGTCTTTATATCTGACAGTGGCTGCAACTGCTTCAACGATTTGATGGCACGATGCAGTTGATAGTTTTGCTTTTGAATCCGACAAAGAAAAAAGATCAATATAGCTATAACACTAAGAAACAGCACCAGCACGAGCCATTGCAAGACGATATGACTATGCCGCAGGACAATCTGTCTATCAGACATCTGATTCTCACAGGCCGTAGTCGTCAGTACAACAATGACGGCGGTTAATATCTGTTGGTAGCGTAGTTTCATTTCAAATTTCTTTTAACGGTAAAGACACAGAAAGCCAAGTATAAAACAAAATTTCCATTCTATTTACTTCTGCGAAGTTGTCACTATAACTTTCCGTCGCAAAATTACAAAAAATTACCATACGAACAAGCAAACTCATCACTTTTTTTACTGAAACAGAGCAAGTTCTGCATTTCTTCGCATCACAGGAAGTTGACAAAACAGGCATCTGTATGTGCAAAAATGCCCATACGCGGTGCAAAAATGCCTATACAACAATATACAACATACACATTATTTATATAACTTTGCAAATTAAAAGCAATCTTAAAAAAAGAAAAAATATACATGTCTAGAGAACTATTAACACTCCTATCAACGATTGACTGACTAAAAACGAGAAAAGAAAACCTAATAAATAACAATCATTATGAAACAATTTCAGAAAGAACAGATGTGCAACAAGTTGCGCCAGATCATGAAGGGAAGACGCCTGTCTTTCCTGTTGGCAGCCTTGTTGTCCGCCATCATGTGGGTGTCACCTACATCGACATGGGCAGACAATCCTAATGACGATGTTATCATCGTAGATGGAGTCAGCTACCACGTATTGCGTAATGAGAGCGACTGGGAGCGCTTCAGACTGCTGGTTGACCAGGCCGGTGGTCAGGAGGTCAATGCCATTATGGATGCTGACTTCACGGTGACAAACTGGGTAGGCCTGAACTTGGATGCACCTTTCCATGGAACATTCAACGGTAATGGACATACGCTGAATGCAGAGATTGCCAATCCCTACAATGATAACTACATGGCGCCATTCGTCTTTGCGTCCAACGCCACCATCCGCAACCTGCACGTCACGGGTAATATATCTGGCGGAAAGCACTCTGCCGGACTGGTGGGCTTTGTCGGAAAAGAATATAAGGACTATAGCCTCACCGTAGAGAGGGTGTGGGTTTCCGCTACCATCACAGGCTATGATAAAGAAGAAGGCGGAAAAATCGTTACTACAGGTGAGATTCTCGGCGGTTTCATCGGACATGCGCGTCAGAACGCGATTGTGATGAGAGACTGTCTGTTTGATGGTAAGATTGTCTATGCCCCTAAAAACAAGAAAAAAGAAAGTTTTGCGGGTGCCTTTGTCGGATGGGGTGAAAAAGGGGCCTCATTCGATCTTAGTCGCCTTTACGAGAAAGGTTCCAGAGAAAAGATAGACCGTTACAGCATTTGCTACTACGATGGCGATGCCTGGGGAGGCTATGACCATCCTTGCATTTACACCATTCACGACTGGAGCGAGTGTGGAGACCATAAGAATTTCACTGACCAGGCTGCTTTGATGAACAAAATGAATGAAAACGAAAACGGTTCATGGCAGCTTGTCGATGGTAAGGCGGTGCCTGTTATTACGGCCAACCCCACCTTTGAGTGCTACGACATCGTTCCTGGCACGGAGAGCGGCGAGGAAGGCATGTTGAAGATTCCGTTCTCGTGCGACCAGATGGTGAAATGGATAGATATGTGGTACACAGACGAGAACGGCAACCGGAAAGACTTGCCGCGGCTGACGCTGCCCGACAATAGCTATTCGGGCTTCCTAAAGCTACCAGCGAGCGAGATTCACCGCGATCTGCGGATGGTTGTCAGGCTGACGCCCGACATCATCATCTACGACCATGATGCTAAGAACGATGCCGTGTTACACAATCCGCGCAACCTGAAGTGCGACGTGCTGACCCACTCGAAACAGAGTCTGACGGATGCCGGTGCCGTGCGCCTGCAATGGGAGACCAAGGATCCTGCCTTTAACGACGCAGTGGAGGGCGACCAGTTTGTGGTGCTGCGCTCACTGACGGGCAAGTTGGAAGACGCGTCATCTATCGGTGCTGTGATGTTCGACGGCGAGGTGACGAACTATGAATATAAGGACTCCACGCTGATGAGCACCCTCACGGCTGAGCAGATAGACCTCGCGACGGGTACGGCACAGGTGGCCTATTGGGTGGTACGTGCTTCCGCCCAGCAGCTATGGGGATTGGATGCCAGCAAGAACCCCACGGTGGCTACCGTTCAGCCCACGCTGGATAAGCTTGCCCTGGTGCAGCCTACGGACGTGAAGGCCACCTGGAGCAACCAGGAGGAACATCTGGCCAAGGTGACATGGAGCTATAAGGAGAACGACGACAGCCATCGCTATGTGTGGGACGACCGCGTCAGCATGATGCTCCAGGTGAATACCTACAACCGCGACAAGAAGTCTGTGGACAACACGATGACGGCTATCACGGCCGAACAGCTGCGTGCTGGAGAGGCAGAGTTGCTGTTAAACCGCTCGTGTGTCGATTACCAGATCACACTGCTTGTCGATGCCAGCAAGACGGCACTAGGCAAGGACACCACACACATCGATGTTCAGGTGCCTGCCGACAAGTTCTACCACGAGAATATGGGTCGCATCGACCAGGAGTCGCTGGTGGCCCGCGAACTGCAGAGCTCCGTCCTGCTGACGTGGTCTAACGTGGACGAAGAGCCCGTTGACTATTACGAGGTATGGAGATGCGATGCCAATAGTAATACATTCGAACTCATTGCCGGCGAACTGACGGAGATGCAGTTTGAGGACAAGACCACCAGTCCTGTCCACCAATATAAATACTATGTACGCGGCGTGAACAGCTGTGAGGGTCTGAAGTTCGAGGACACGAAGACCGTTGCCGCCAACTGTACTCAAACCGGTAGCATAGAAGGCTATCTGCGCTTTGACGACGGCACGGGCATCCCAGGTATTGACATCAACATCACCTCGGCAGACAACAACTCGTGGAAGACCACTACCGACGAGAGTGGCTTCTTCCGCATCAGTGACCTGCCCTACGTGGATGGCACAGAGACGACCTTTAATGTGGCGCCCCAACTGAAGAATTTCAGCGATGTGCAGCCAGCCACCCTCAAGACCACGCCAGGCGGCAACGTCGTGACGGGCGTGATATTTACCGCCAAGGAGAGCGTCAAATTCTCAGGTTTGGTGCTATATAAAGGCACGAGTATCCCCGTGCAGGGTGTGTCGTTCCTGGTTGACGGTCGCGAGGTGCACAACGGCAGCAGCAAGGTGGTGACCGACCACGATGGTAAGTATTCCTTCCGCATGCTGGCGGATAAACATACCATCCAGGCCGTCAAGGACGGACACGTGTTCTCTCAGGATGGCTTCTACCACAAAGACAAGGATCAGGCTATTGAATACAACTTTACCAGCGACCAGGCAGGCATCTACTTCTACGACGAGACCCGCGTGAAGCTCATCGGCCGTGTGGCCGGTGGTAAGGAGCAGGGGGCTATTCCTCTGGGCAACTCGCTGTCACGCAACAACCTGGGTGACAACCTGCAGTTGGTCTTCGCTTTGGAGGGTGACAATGCCTCACGCCTGGTATGGGATGTTCAGAATACGGACCTGAAGGAGCGCAATGAGGTCTTCACCCACAAAGCCCACGACACGAGGTATGAATACCAGACCACCGTACACACCACGCTGAACCGCATGGTGGTGACGCCCGATGTCCATACCGGCGAGTACGAAGTGCTACTGCCACCCGTGAAGTGGAAGATACAGCAGATCACCGCCAAGGGTTATGCTACGCTGTTCCAGAGCGGACAGGTGGGCGACGTGCTAGACCTCACCGACTCGCTGACCCTGCACACCGACACCATCGAGGGTTCGTGGATGAACGCCGAAAAGGCGCCGATACACGAAGCTGTTGTAGAGTATAACGCCCAGTACAGCCGCATCTATCACTCACCGGTGATTATCGACTACAAGCAGATAGGTTACGATAAGTTTGACTTCTTCGGCGACCAGTACTACAGCTACAAGGACGTCAGCGGCGGCAAACAAAAGTTGACGCTGGCCTATGGCGTGAAGAAGAAGAACTGGCCGCAGGGCAAGCGTGACTCGCTGGAGACCCTTTATACCTTCGGTTATCCCGTCTTCAGTATTGAGCGCAAGTACCCCGTGAAGATCTCGGCCACAGAGCGCTACTACTATAATAACAATATCAAGAGCGACACCATCGATATCATCCGTCTGTCGGGTGGCGAGGTAACCATCCACAACGGCATGGTAAGTTCGACGCATCGTGACGTTGTCGAACTTGACAGTGTGGGCGAGGCTACCTACAACCTGGAAGCCGCACAGGTGCCCTACTTGCTGACAAGCAAAGACGCCCTGCGCACGGTGACGATGACGCTGTTGCTGGACGGCACGCACTACGAGGCACAGCCACTTCGCGCATACATATTAAATATACAGCAGCTGAAGGGTGCCAAGGACATTCTGAACTACTCCACTCCGTTGTTGGTCGATGTACTGCGCGACCCGCCTGGAGGTGCCTCAAAGGCTACGCTGAGCAAGGGCTCCACGCTGAAGTATAGCTACCAGATGGACATGACCTGGAACTTTGGAATGGATATCGGTATCACCATGGGTGGCCAGATGGCTACCTTCACCGGTGTCGTGGCAGCGCCGATGGGCGCCGGTGGCGTGGGCGGTTTCAACTTCAGTTCCAAGAACGATCTGTCTTTCTCTATCGACCTGATGTTCTCAGGTAGCGGCAACCGTGCCTTCAACTACACGATGACTGCCACCGAGGATATCTCGACCAGTTCTGCAGCCACCATGGTAGGTGCCGATGCCGACTTGTATATTGGTATCGACCAGAACATCGTCGTCAAGCCCGCCACCGCCATCCGTGTCATCCCCGACAGCATATTCCAGCAGATGGGCGGTCAGCAGATGGCTGGACGCATGGTAGAGATTGCTCAGGGCAGCGATGGTGAGGGCAAACTGCTGCACCTGGTACGCGATGAGGTGGTGACCTATGGACCTGTCATCAACTCTAATTTCGTACACTCTCAATACTACATCGTCAAACAACTGATCCCGTCGTTGGAAGATCAATGTCGATCGATGATGTTCACTGGCAGCAAAGAGCAGGCCAAGGAGCGTGCCAACGCTACGGGCGAACTGGTGTACTGGTCGAAGGTGGAAAAGGAAGCCAAGACTTTTGGCGCAGAATACGAATTGGTAGCGCCCGACGGATACACGGGCAATAAGATCGACGAGGTGGCCCACTATCACGAAAACATCGTGAAGTGGATGGAGATGATAGCCCAGAACGAGCGCGAGAAGCTGACTGCCCGCGACCTGGTGCAGAACTTCGACGTGGACGGTGGCTCCGCTATTAACTATGGCGAGACGTTCACTAGCGACTATTCCAACACCAACTCGTTTGTCAATCCCATGACCCCATTAACCGAAGGCTACTTCGACAGCGAGGCCGGTAGCGGACTGGCAGGTCTTGCAGGCACTGTTGGACCTATGGTGGCTAAGATTCTTTCCCAAATACTCTCCAAAAAAACTGGCGAAGATAAAGGAAGCCAGGAAGGCAAGGGTACCACCGTCGAAATCAAGGCTCCCGGCTTTGAGACGAAAATTGACCTCAAGCCAGCCATCAGCTTCAACGTGAAGCCCCGAGACACGGAGAGCAAGGCATTCAGCCGCAAAGAGAGTTTCGCCATCGGCATGGACCGCAAGAGTCATCTGAACTTCGATGTCTATCGTGTGGAGACCAGCACCGACGATGTGACCTGCAACGACGTGCTCGACGTCTTTGTAGGCAGCAACTTCAACGAACAGGCAGCCCACGACTACAACTATCTGAAGCGCGACCTGGACCTGAAGAATTACCGTCAGCCACGTAGCTTTGTCTATCGCACCCGCGGCGGAGCCACCTGCCGTCCTTACGAGGATGAGCGCAAGTCGCTGTTCTATAATCCCGAAACCGTCATCGACGAACGCACGAAGAAGATTGAGAATCCCATCATCAAGATGGACAAGCAGAGCGTCAGCGGTGTGCCCTTCGGCGAGGCCGCCCGCTTCAAGCTCTATCTTGCCAACGAGAGCGAGGCGCCCGAGGCTGCCTACAACTACTTCAAGATCTACCAGTCGGAGATGTCCAATCCCGACGGTGCCAAGTTGGTGGTGGACGGCGTTCCTCTGACAGGCGACGGCCGTACGGTAGAGGTTCGTCCGGGCCAGATCACTGAGAAGACCCTGGAGGTATATGCCAGTGAGAAGTTCGACTATCAGGATATGAAGATAGGCATCATCTCGGTGGGCGACATGACGGTGTACCAGGAGGTTTCCTTCGATGTTCACTATCTGCAAACGGCAGGCCCCGTCTCCATCACGACGCCTGGCGACAAGTGGATCATGAACTGCGATGCTCCGCAGGATGGCGACAAGGGCTGGTATCTGCCTGTCGTCATCGCCGGTTTCGACAAGAACCAGCATAACTTCGACCACATCGAGTTCCAGTATAAGGAGACGACGCGTGGCGACGACTACTGGACGAACCTCTGCGGCTATTATGCCGACTCTACACTCTATGCCGCTGCCAGCGGCACCAAGGAGATGATACCTGAGAACGGCAACATCACCACTCGCTTCTTCGGTGAAAGCGATATCATGGAGAAGGCCTACGACCTTAGAGCCGTGCTCTTCTGCCGCAACGGCAACGCCTTCCTGACACACGAGTCGAAGGTGCTCTCAGGCGTCAAGGATACGCGCCGTCCTCAACTGTTCGGCAATCCCGATCCGAAAGACGGTGTACTGGTGATGGGCGACAACATCATCTTCCACTTCTCAGAGGCTATCGAGCACAACTACCTGCGCGAGGCCACCAACTTCGAGGTGAAAGGCGAGACCAACGAGACCAACCTCCAGGAGGCATCCTCACTGCAGTTCAATGGTCAAGGCTACGCCCAGAGTGAAGCTCGTCGCAACTTCACCGACAAGAACATCACCGTTGAAGTGATGATCCAGCCCGACTCCACCGCGCAAGCCATGCCTATCTTCTCGCATGGCCGCGACGGCAAGCAGCTGCAACTGTGGCTGACGGCCGACAGGCGTCTGCGCATGCTGATTGACGGCCGCGAACTGCTCGGAACGAGTGTGCTCGACTGCAAGTCCTTCCAGCGTGTGGCATTCGTGCTCGACAACGACCGCCAGAAGCTGACCCTCTACACCAACAAGGAAGAGGGCTCTCTGAGCAACGTGACATATAGCGGCTACGGCCCACTCATCTTCGGTGCCACCAATCAGATCGACATCAGCAAGCGGTCTTTCTTCAAAGGCCGTATGATCCAAGGTCGCATATGGAATCGCGCCATGGATATCGTCACCCTCAATAGCTATAGCGAACAGATGTTGACGGGCTACGAGATGGGACTGGCCGACTACTATCCCATGAACGAGGGCAAGGGCGACTACGCCACCGACCTGGCACAGGGTGCCCACCTGACGCTCAAGGGCGTTGACTGGTCACACCCCAACAGCATGTCGCTGAAACTCGACAAGAACGAAGAGAAACCCATCAAGGGTCTGCAGCTGTTGGAGAAAGCTCTTATGCGCACCGCAGAGCAAGACTACACGCTGATGTTCTGGTTCAAGACCAACGAGAGCGGTCGTGGTGCCCTGCTCAGCAATGGCTCAGGCCGTAAGACCGACGTCGCTGCCATCAACAAGTTCTTCATCGGTTTCGAAGGCCCCACGCTGAAATACCGCTCCTACGGACAGGAGTTCAGTCTGGGCGATGACTATAGCGACGACCGTTGGCACCACTATGTGATGACCGTGAACCGCTCGTCACAGGTGGCCAGCATCTATGTGGATGAAGAAATGAAGGCACAGTTTGCCACCGACTCATTGGGAGGCATGACCGGCGACTTCTACATGGGCAACATGGTATGGAAAGAAACGGGCAAGGAGAACGACAAGATTCATCAGGAGAATGCCTTCTCTGGCCATATCGACGGTCTGACACTCTTTGAGCAGGCACTGCCCTTCAGCCTCATCAAGCGCTATGCAAGCAAGGCACTTGGTGGTTCTGAGATGGGCCTCCTCACCTATATTGACTTTGAGCGTCAGGAACGCCAGCAGAACAATGCCATCGAGCTGCAGCCTTACGCCATGAACAAGACGATCACGCACGATGACAAGGGCAACCCACGCGAACAGGCCGACAGTGTCTTCGTCAACCCCGTACTGGACATCATCAGCCGCATCGACCTCAATATGGGTGCGCCCGTACATGCCTACGAGGAACTGCGCAACCTGAACTTCAGCTTCGTTGGCCGCGACAACCGCATCCTCATCAACATTGACGAGCTGCAGAAGCGCATCAACAAGCGCACCGTCTATGCCACCGTTCGCGACATTCCCGACCTGAACGGCAACTTCATGGCTTCGCCTGCCACGGTGGCCGTCTTCGTTGACCTCAATCCTCTGCGCTGGGCCAAGAAGACTTTCAAGAAGACCATCCGCAGCAGTTCTGTCGTAGATGTCACGTTCGACGTCAACATTGTCAACAATAGCGGTGTGTCTCACACCTACACCGTGGAGAACCTGCCTAAGTGGCTCGTCGTCAACAACGGGACTGGTGTCATCGATGCCAGAAGCGAGAAGACGCTGACGTTCACCATCAGTCGCGACACCAACGTCGGCACCTACGACAACGTCATCTATCTCACCGACGAGAATGGTCTGACCGAACCTCTGGCTCTGGACATCAGTGTGGAGGGAACACAACCTCTATGGACGGTTCCCAACAACATGAAGCAATTCTCCATGAGCATCGTGGCGCGCGTAGAGATCGACGACGACATTGTGACCGACACGGAAGACAAGGTTGCAGCCTTCGATGCGAAGGGACGCTGCATGGGTGTCAGCAACATCACCTACGACCAGAACTCTTCCGAGAGCCTGGTGTTTATGTCGGTCTATGACAGCACCACGGTATCCACGCCACTCTCGTTCCGCCTATGGCACCACGAGACGGGCAAGATCATGGCCCTGAAGTCACTGCAGGATGTGGCCTTCCATCCCGAGGGCTCGGTAGGCACCACCAAGGAGCCACTCGTCCTGCAAGCTGGCGACCTGTATATCCAGCGTATCAACCTGATGGGAGGTTGGAACTGGGTATCACTGAACGTGCTGAACGATAGCTTCCGCGATGTGAAAACCCTGCTGAACAGTTTCAATTGGCAGGAGGGCGACATGCTGACCAACGAGAACAGCAGCACCTCGCTGCTCTATAAGTATGGCGAATGGCTGTCGAACAAGGGCACAGCATCGTTCGACAACATGAAGGCCTCTGTGAGCGAGAGCTACCGCATCAAGGTAAGCCGTCCAGCATCCTTCGATATCACGGGTGCCATCTTGAAGAACGAGGGCGACCGCACCATCACCGTCAAGCATGGCTGGAACTCCATTGGCTACACGCCCGTTCTCAACCTGCCCGTAGCCACGGCTCTTGCCGACTATCTGGACGAGGCCGAGGATGGCGATGTGGTGAAGAGCAAGACCGCCTTTGCCATGTTCACCGTGGATGCCAACGGTTCAAGGAAATGGAAGGGCGACCTGCAGTACATGATTCCCGGCGAGGGCTACATGCTCTATCGCAAACGTGCTGGCGAGGCTACGTTCATCTATCCCTACTTCGAACCCAACACCACGTTCTTCGAAGAGACAAGCAGCAGGCAGTATGCCTACAGCAGCAACATGTCGCTGACAGCCGTTGCCGAGGGCATCGAGCTGCAGGAGGGCGACAAGCTGATAGCTTATGCCGATGCTGAGAATGTGGGCGAGGCCACCATTCAGGGCGACCGCATCTACATGACCATTGCAGGCGACCGCCGAATGCCTCTCTCGTTTGCCGTCGAGCGTGATGGCGAGATCATTGCCGCCACAGGACAGGTGATGAACTTCGAAGTGAACGCCATCAGTGGCTCTTACAACGAGCCCACCAAGATTGGCTTCGTCGCTGCCGAGCAGTGGCCACAGCATGGTTGGTACACCGTGCAGGGCATCAAGCTCAGCACCAAGCCAACGCGCGCTGGCGTGTATATCTTTAATGGTCGTAAACAGGTGATTAAGTAAATGACAAGCGATATGAAAACATTCAAGACAATGATACTGATGGCAGCCCTCACCCTGGCGTGGGGCTGCTCATCCGACAGTGACGACAACAAGTGGACTGGTTCGGTCTTCACACAGTCTGTCAAACCCACGTGGTCAATAGACTGGTCATCGGATGTGGGCAAGCCCAACTGGCAGTCCCCCGACCCCACCATGTTCGAGTGTAGCATGTACCTGCTGATAAGACTCAGCGAGGAGTTGTCTGCCCACTCCACCGACGACGACCAGATGGCCGTATTCATCGGCGACGAATGTCGTGGTGCCAGTTCGCGCAACCTGCTCTCCAATGGCCGTGCGGCCTTCCTGCTTCACGTCAAGGCCACCAGCGAGGAGAACGGCCAACCCATGGAGCTGCGCTACTACTGCGGCGGAATTCACCACTTGAACAAGATGCAGTTGGAGGTACCCTTCACGCCCAACAACTTTTTCCAGCCCTACAAGCAAGACCTCGCCATCTGCGATGGCAGCACGAAGTATCCCGTTGTCAGTCCGCTCACCGTCTCGCTCCCTCGTCAGTTGCCATTCACCGTCGATAGCCACGACATGATGGCCGTATTCGTTGATAACGAGTGTCGCGGTGTGGGGCAACGTGATGCCGACAATCCCGACCAGTGGACCATCACCGCCTGCGGAGTTGAGACTGGCGAGACGGCCCACATCCACTATTATAGTGCCGAGAAGCGTGGCATCTTTGTCATCCAGGAAAGCATCCAGCTGACGGGCAAACCGCAAGAAGTGTATATATCCTTTTAATTTATAAACAAAAGAAATGAAACCATTAAAATTAATTTTCTTACTGGTGGTAGCCTGTCTGGCAGGATGCTCATCAGACGAAGAGACAGAGAGCGAGGCTCCCAGAATGATGATCGTTGACGTGACAGAGAACCCCATGGACGCCCCCACAGCCAACAGCCGTGCTGCTGCCGTGACCACAACATCCTCACTGAGCAGTTTCTCGATGAACTGTCTTGGCGCTTACAAGTACGACTTCACGAAGACTAATAATGTCTGGAACACCAACGAATGGCCATCGGGGGTCAACAACGAGCCCATAGACTTCTATGCCTACACGCGTGGCACGTTCTACTACAACGACAACGACGACCCCTGTGTATCATTCACCGTTGAGAGCAATCCCACCTACCATCACGACCTGCTGGTGGCCGAGCATCAGAACATCTCCTACAGCGATGCTGCTGGTCACGTCAGCCTGCGCTTCGACCATGCCTGTGCTGCCGTACGCTTCAACGTTTACCTGTCGAACACGCTGTACGCCCAACTGAAAGGTTCACTGACCGTCACCGGCATTCAGCTCAAGAATGTCAACAACCAGGGCAACTACAATTATAACACCCACTCTTGGTCTGGTGTGAGCGGCTCTGAAGCCTACGCTCTGAGCAATAGCGCTATCAATGTCACCACCACCCCCCAACCGCTGTCGTGTGGCTACCTCTTCATGATTCCTCAGACACACCTAGCCAACGGCACCGATAACGTCCATCTGGAGGTCAACTACAACAATGGCGAAAGCAAGACTGCCGTGATTCCACTCAACATCAATTGGGAGGCAGGCGTATCCTACACCATCGACATTAAATTAGGAACAAGCAACATCAAATAACAGTTATGAAGAAAACATATATCGCCCCAGCAGTAGTGGTCATCGCCTGCGAGAGCAATGCCCATCTGTTGTCTTACAGCGTCACCGAATACAAAGTGGGTGAGACCCAGACCGTAGGCGGCGATGATGAAGACATACCCATACCATAGGCGACGTCTATGAAGAGTAATCGTCTTTCTTCTTACGGAATCGGAAGCCAGGCTTGGTGATTTTCATTTTCCGCATTTCGTCGGTATTGGTAAACGAGTACGAGAAAAATAGCTCATGACGCTTACCATGATGAAACAGCTTACCAGTGGCCACGGCACCGTTGCTTGCCACCGTTGTTGACAAATTGCGCAGTCGCACACCGCGATATTTGCAGTCAACGACGGTGGCTTCTATTTTTCCTATGGGCAACTTGCCACCCAGTTTCTGGCGCATGGCCCGTGTGCGAGGCTTGCTGATGTCTATTTTGAACTCGGCCCGTGCTTTCAGGGGTCCGAAGTGTGGCAAGTCCATCACCTGTCCAAACAGCAGGCTGTCGGCAGAAGCCGTTCCCTCCACATATTTCTGGCGGCCATCCAGCCAAAAGTCGAAGTCCAGTGCGCCGGCCGCCGTGTTGAGTCGTCCCCAGAACCGTTGCTTTTTCCTCACCACGCGGAAATGTCCCTTATAGCTGATGTCGCCCAGGTTGCGCAGCTGTTTCATCATCATCTTCTTCACAGGAAACTGCCTGATGATTTCTTCCGCGACGCCGTTTCGCGCCTTCATACTGCCCACGCGAAAGGTCAGGTTGAAGGTCTCCTTGTGTTTCAGTCCCACCATGTCGCCCTTAGCGGCAATGGTCAGTCGCTTGTCTCGTGTGTTCACCCTGACGTTGCGAAATGCCATGGTGCTGTCGTTGCCACTCATGGTGCAGGTCAGCTGCAGCGGCATCGAGAAGCGGCTCAGCACAGGTGCAAAGGCTCGCGAGATGTCTTGCAGATAGGCCGTACCAACGATGGTGCCCGTCTGAAAACCAAACTGTTGTTTTTCATCGGCATTCCCTCCCCTGCCCTTTTTCCGTGGCAGCACCATGGTGGCACTGTCAATGTCGAGCACGGTGCGTTTCTGCTTGATGCGTATGTTGCTCAGCAGCAGCCTATGATCCACATATTTAATATATGCGCGCACGGTGTCGATGTCGATGCCCATGACCGAGTCGGTGGCATTCAGTCTGACCAGGTCGGCACAGATGGTGTCAGGATGGCTCAGGTCCAGTTGCAGCTGCAGTTGCGTGCTCACGTCGAAATGGCCTACGTCGAAGTAGCCGCGGTGCGGCTTACCCGTATTTTTCCGCGGGCGGTGGTTGTCGGTCTTGATGTGCAGCTGGGCCTTGGCCTGGTAGTGCCGATTGCTGCCGCTGGCGCTGAGCGAGGCCAGCTGTAGCGTGGCGTTGTTATAACGCACCAAGATGTCGCTCATGGTCAACCGGCGGACATCGAACGCCAGCTTTTCTTTCTTCTTCAGGCTGTCCTTCTCGGCATCCGTCTGTGGCTTCCCAGGCTTGAAGGCATCTATCAGGAACTGGAAGTTGGCAGGCTCGTCCTTCCCAGGTTTCAAGAGCTGTGCGTGGGCGCCTCTCATGTCCAGTCCATGCACCACCACCCTGTTCTTCAACAAAGCCCACAGGTCCATGCTGACGCCAGCCTCGGCGATGATCAGCAGCGGGCGCTGCTGCTGGTCGTCGATGTGCAGTCCGAACAATCGCAGGTTCTGGTGCGCCAGACTCACGTCGATGCTGTCAATGCCGACGCGAGCCTGCAGCCGCTCGCTCAGCATAGCAGTGGCGCGTCGGCAGATGTGTTGTTGCACAGCACGGGTGTTGAGCAGCAGCACTGCCGTCAGCACCAAAGCCACAACCAGCGCAATGCTCCATGCCAGTATCTTGAAAATCGTCTTGCGCATCAGGTTCCGTTTTTTTATTTGCGTATTAATAGATTGTTGACTTCTATATAACTAAGGTTACTGACCCCACCCCCTGCCCCTCCCCTACAAGGGAGGGGAGAGAGGCGGCTTCCTCTGCGGTTCTCCCCTTCTTGCGTCCCTTCGGTAGCAAGCGAGCAGAGCTCGAGCGGAAGGGAGGGGAGAGAGGCGGCTTCCTCTGCGGTTCTCCCCTTGAAGGGAGGGGAGAGAGGCGGCTTCCTCTGAGGTTCTCCCCTCCCTTGTAGGGGAGGGGCAGGGGGGGGGGGCAGTATTGTTATTATTCATGTCTGCTTTCGTCTATTCGAAAAGTTTGCTGCAAAGATAGGAAAAACCGTCCATAATTCATCGTCTCTGTGCAAAAATGCCTATACCATGTACAAAAATGCCTGTTGTCCAACAGCCAGCGTGTCAGATAATCATTGTATCTTTGTGAAATGAAGACTGCCAACATCTTGGCTTTACACACGCCGAACTTAAATTATTAACTCAAAACGAAAATACTTATGACTAACCAGAAATTCAGAACCGAGTCTGACCTCTTAGGCGAACTCAACGTACCTGCCAATGCTTTGTATGGCGTACAGACACAGCGCGGCATCAACAACTATCACATCTCGCGCAAGACCATGTCTATGTATCCCGACTTCATCAAGGCCATTGCCTACGTCAAGCTGGCTGCCGTAGAGACTAACCATACGTTGGGCGTCATCAACGACGAGATAGCGGGAGCCATCTCGCAAGCCTGTCGCGAACTGATCGACGGCCAGCACCACGACAACTTCCCCATCGACATGGTGCAGGGCGGTGCCGGCACATCGGTCAACATGAATGCCAACGAGGTGATAGCCAACCGGGCGCTCGAGATCATGGGCCACGAGAAGGGCGACTACCAGTACTGTTTGCCCAACGACCACTGCAACTGCGGTCAATCCACCAACGATGTCTATCCCACCACCATCCGTCTGGCACTGATCCATATGAACAAGAGTCTGATAGGTGCACTGACGGGCCTCATAAGCGCCTTCCGCTACAAGGGCGACGAGTTCAGCGACTGCATCAAGATGGGTCGCACGCAGCTGCAGGATGCCGTGCCCATGACCAGCGGCCAGGAGTTCAATGCCTATGCCAACAATCTGGAGGAAGAGATACTGAACCTGGAGCGCAACGTGAAGCTGCTGCACGAGATCAACATGGGCGGCACCGCCATCGGCACAGGTCTGAATGCCGTGCCGGGCTTTGCCAAGCTCTGTGCTGCCAACCTGTCGAAGCTCACGGGCGAGGCCTTCGTATCAGCTGCCGACCTCGTAGAGGCCACCCCCGACACGGGCGCCTATGTCAGCTACTCATCAGCCCTGAAGCGCTTGGCCGTGAAGCTGTCTAAGATTTGCAACGACCTGCGCCTCATGGCATCGGGTCCGCGCTGCGGCCTCAACGAAATCAACCTGCCGCCCAAGGCGCCTGGTTCCAGCATCATGCCTGGCAAGGTGAACCCCGTCATCCCCGAGGTGGTCAACCAGGTGTGCTTCAAGGTCATCGGCAACGACACCACCGTATCGTTTGCCGCCGAAGCCGGTCAGCTGCAGCTCAACGTCATGGAGCCCATCATCACCGAGTCGCTCTTCGAGAGTCTGATATGGCTGAAGAACGCCATCGAGACCCTGACCGAAGAGTGCGTGCTGGGCATCACGGTGAACAAGGAGCGCTGCATGGAGATGGTGAAGAACTCCATTGGCATCGTCACAGCCCTGAACCCCTACATCGGCTACAAGACATCGACAAAGGTGGCCAA
Organism: Xylanibacter brevis ATCC 19188; assembly: GCF_000621725.1. Taxonomy (GTDB): domain Bacteria; phylum Bacteroidota; class Bacteroidia; order Bacteroidales; family Bacteroidaceae; genus Prevotella; species Prevotella brevis. The sequence goes on along the minus strand of NZ_JHXM01000007.1, from coordinate 14,221 downwards.
GGAGGCACTTGAAACCAACCGCTCCGTCTATGACATCGTGCTGGAGAAGGGCCTGATGACCCAAGAGGCGCTCAACGAGGCACTCGATCCCAAGAACATGCTGAAGTCCAGATAGATGTATATCGCCCCATCGTTCTTTGACTTACTGAGACGAACGGATATCAAAAAACCGAGGGAATTTGCGTTAATTTCGGAAAAAGTTGTATCTTTGTAGCCGTGAAGCAATATAAATAATAACGAATATGGCAACAACAACCGCAAGAAGACGCAGTGCGCACCCCATGAGCTACTACCGCAACTTGTTGAAGGACATGGACAAGGAACTGTACACACCCGAGGAGGCCTACGAACTGACGATGAAGGACATCAAGGCTATCTACGCCTACATCATTGAGGGCGACACTATCAAGGTGGTCGATGCATGCCATGCTCAAAACATGAGGTAGCAGCGAGAGCAGAGCCAATCTTGCTTGAGCTATGCCGAATATCCGCCGAGACATCGAAAGATGAACTCGGCGGATTGCGTATTCTACCCGGCGCGCGGAGCGGCGGGGCGATATCCGTTTGGTCTCAACGAACGAAAGACAAAGGGGGCCTGATGACCCAAGAGGCGCTCAACGAGGCACTCGATCCCAAGAACATGCTGAAGTCCAGATAGATGCGCCTCAGGTAGAGCCTGTTTCTATGGTGAAATAACTTTTTTGGTTAAATCTAAAAAAAACTAAATAAAATGTTGCATATTTAAAAAATGTTATTTATATTTGCAGCAGAATCATGAATAGCGTAACTAACCGATGCTGACATCTTAGACAAAACCTGAGATTCTGCTGAGGAAACAAATATATAACATAGTTTTTATCTTTATCATTTTAACCACTTCCTATGAATGTTTCACCAATGAATAACTTTCTCAGGACTGCCATCCCATTTATCGGGATGACAGTCCTGATTATTGTATTTGTATTACAACAAATCACAAAAATCAAGCAAAACATCATAAAAATCGTATAACAAAAGAATCCGTGGACGGCTCTTGCTTTAGGCAAGCGGCAGAGCCGAGCGGACTTCCCCCTGCGGGTCGTCGAGCTAAACCTTCTTGCTTTGGCAAGCGACTTCGTCGATTACTCTGCTCCGTCACTGTCTCACGTATCGTCACCGCATCGCCGGAGGCGACCAAACAAAAACGAAACAACAACAATAATAACATAATTAAATCAATTGCTTATGAAAAAAAGAATTCTAACCATGCTCGTGCTGCTGATGACGGCGGTGACGGGCGCGTGGGCAGAGTCGAAGCCAATCGGCCTGAACGTGGAGTATGAAGTTGGCGACGAGATTACCAGCACCACTGATGTTTACGTCTACTATGGTGAACAATCAGGCACTCTCAAAAAGATGGGTGTCAAGATTACCAGCACACAGCCGCTGACAATCTCTATGATATTCGACGATTCCTTTGAATTTAACGGTGATGACGCCGTGTATTATCTGCCTGATGGTGTTGCAACAGGAGGTTCTGCAGGGGCTATTCCTTGTGTCGGCGAAAGCACCGGAGATGCAACCGTAGTGCATGTAGCAAGCGGCAGCGGAACACTGGCCGATCCTTACGTCTTCGCACCTGGCTCAGCCTCTTCCGCCTCTGCCGGCTACACCGTTTCCATGAAGGAAGGCACCGAGGATGCCGACAAGTGGACCATCAATCCTAATCCTGCTGCGGAAGGTCAGACCGTCACCGCCACCTACAGCGGCACCAGGAGAGTGAAGAGCGTGAAGGCTGTGAAGAAGAGTGCTGCTAAAACTCTTGCTGAGGTTACTGCAGGTGATATTGGCAAGATAGTCGGAAAGGACGGCAAAATCTACGCCACGAAGGCCGATGCCGAGGCTGTGGCTACAGGAAATGCCGTGGCCATGATTGCCTACGTTGGCACAGCAAGCGACTGCACCCACGGTCTGGCTATCGCACTGGCCGACGAGAGTGACACGAAAAAATATGGGGATGCAGGTACAGCTTGCAGCGGCAAGGAAGCCGTTACAGGTGGCACATGGCGCTTGCCGTCCGAGAAAGATTGGCAGTATATATTCATCGGCTGTGGATCAAGCGAATCATACAGTGCTCCGACAGAAGGTATGAAGAAGAGCTACAGTGGGTTGGCATCTAAGCTCACTACGGCTCAGGGTGATGCCTTGCAGGCTGAATGCTACTACTGGTCGTCTACGGAGAGCAATCCCGGCTCCCACGCCTGGGGCGTGTACATTTATGGCGGCGGCAATGCTGAATTCTACGCCCCCAACGAGGGCAACGCATTCCGAGTTCGTGCCTGCCTCGCGTTCACCGTCGAGCAGTCGGCTCCGACTGGCAACATCGTTGACCTGTCGACGCTGACGGGCAACTACGAGGCGCAGAACGGCGAAGTGCTGACGGGCACGCTCGCTGGCAACTACAAGATTTCGATTGCCGACGGAGCCACCGTGACACTGGACGGCGTGACCATCAACGGCGTGAACGACATCAACTACGAGTGGGCCGGCATCACTTGTCTTGGCGATGCCACCATTATCCTCAGCGGTACGAATACTGTGAAGGGATTCTATGAGGATTATCCTGGCATCCAGGCTGCTGCTGGCAAGACGCTCATCATCAATGGCACAGGTTCTCTCACGGCCAGCAGCTACGGCTACGCTACCGCCATCGGTGGCGGAAGTGGTGTTGCTTGCGGCGATATTGAGATCCAGGGCGGCACAATCACCGCAACTAGTGGAGGACTTGGTGCCGGCATCGGTGGCGGATACAACGCTAGTTGCGGCAATATTACCATCAGCGGTGGAACCGTCATTGCTACAGGCGGAAATAATAGTGCTGGCATCGGTGGCGGATACAACGCTAGTTGGGGCAATATTACCATCAGCGGTGGAACCGTCACTGCTACAGGCGGACAATATGGTGCTGGAATCGGAGGCGGTAAAAGAGGTCCAGCGAGTTTCTCTTGTGGTAATATTATCATCAGCGGTGGAACCGTCACTGCTACAGGCGGTGATAATGCGGCCGGTATTGGCGGAGGTAGAGGTAACAATAACAAAAACTTTAGCAGTTGCGGCGACATCACGATTACTACAGGCGTAACCGAAGTGACTGCTACAAAAGGAAGTGATGCTACCAACAGTATCGGCGCAGGCTATTACGGCACTTGCGGCACAGTAACCATCGGCGGCAATGTGGGTGCTATTACCACTAGCCCATACACCTACCAGCCGAGCAACTAACGCCCCCTCGCGCGCGTATATAATACAAAAGGTATAAACAACATAAAGAAATACAATATATGAAAACAATATCAAGATATATAATGACGCTCGCACTGCTGCTCACAGCAGTCACGGGAGCGTGGGCACAAGACCCAACTCCAATCGACCTCACCCCCGACGCAACGGGTAAGATATGGACGCTGGCTGCGATGCCCGGCTCTGACATCGAGCTGCAGGTGGAATACTTCAACACCTTTGCCCTGACCCTGGGTGCAAATGCTAACGAGAAGGGTACCGTGGAGGTCATCAATGAGCTGACCGTCAACGACGGAACAATTGTCAACAATGTTGTTCCTGCCTACACTGGCTGGTTCGATGCAATGACCAAATCGCAATATGTCATTCCCGCTGCTAAGTTGAGCACGCTTAACGGCTGCAAAATCAAGAGCATGAAGTACTATGTCAGCGAAAACCGCAGTTGGACTTCTGAAAAGGACATCGACGTCTATGTGAAAGAGGTGGACTATACCACGATGACAGCCTTGGAGGACAAGGCCAACTGCACCACGCTCTATACCGGCAAGCTGACGGTTGCTAACGGCGAGGCGATTATCACCTTCGCTACGCCCTACACCTACAACGGCGGCAACCTGCTCGTGGGTCTTGAGAACCTTGAAAAAGGTAACTATATCGGTTTAAGCTTCTTTGGCATCGAAGCAGAAAATGCTTCGATGGGAGGCCATGGTGACAATTATAATAAGCAGGGATTCCTGCCTAAGGTCACCTTCGCCTATGACGATCCTAATATCAAGGACAATGGCGACGGCACGTATGAGGTGGAACCCGGCGCACAGATTACAGTCAAGGCTACTCCTGCCGAGGGCTACTACCTGAAGAACTGGAGCGACGACGAGACCAACAATGAGGCCATCCGCACCATCACTATGGAAAGCGACACAACGCTCACAGCCATCTTCGATAATTGTGCCGTCCTGACCATCGCTGCCAACGACGCCAGCATGGGTGTGGCTTATATTGTCAACGCACAAGAAAAGCTCGTTGATACGTTCGATACTGAACATACCAATGGAACTGTGACTTATTTCGATAATTATAACGACATTGTTAATGGTTACTGGGTCAACAACAATGATAATTATAATTATATTGGTGTTTATTGTAAGAGTAATAACTTAAATGTGAGCCGTGTCATATTCTATGGCTCTGGCGATAACAGCTACGAGGCCAGTGTCAGTGGCTATGAAGTAATGATTTATCTCAAGAACGGCAATACCTATAAGGACAGGGATTGCACCGAGCTGCTGTGGACGGGTGGCGTTCGCAAGCTCGATGTCTATGCTACTGAGTATGCTCTTCCAGAAGGCGTGAGCGAGACAACCACACCTGGCTCATACTACGTCGTTCCCGGTTCGAAGGTGCCTGTAGAGGCTGCTCCTTTCGTACAATATAGTTTCAGCGGTTGGAGCAACAGCGAGACGAAGGCTGCCTTTGAACTGACCGTCAACGAGACAACGATCCTCACCGCCAGCTTCGTGGCTAACCCAGTGCTCACCATTGCCCCAAACAGTGCTGAGATGGGTACCGTAAGCATACAGACTGTTGAGGGCGAAGGCCTGATAGCAGAAGTCGTGGCTGCCAACGTGGAAGGATCTGTTAATGTAGAAGGTATCGACATACATGCGCCCTACATTGCAGCTGAACAAACGGAATGGACAATCGGTGCCACTGATTATCCAGATCAAATCTCAATCAAGGACCAAAAGGTTTCTAGCGTCGTCTTCTACGGTCGCAACGGCCGCTATGTTTCGAAGTGTGACAACGATATGTATACCTCACGCACGATGGAACCCCAGGCGGCTCCCCGCAGAATATCTGCCATGGGCGGCAGAGTCTATCTCAAGGATGGCAACACCTACAGAGACGGGAATTGCACCCAGCTGCTGTGGAAGGGCGGCGTGACACGCATCGAGATCTACGGCAACGGCACAGTGCTGCCTGATGGCGTTGTAGCAATTAACGCAGAGGCTGGCATCTACACTGTGGCTCCCGGCACCGAAGTGACCGTAACTGCAACACCTGCAGAGAAATGTCATCTGCAGTCTTGGAGCGATGGTGCCGAGCTTAACGAGCAGAACACTAACACCTTCACCATGACTGCCGAGAACAAGATCCTCGTCGCTTCCTTCATGCCTAACACATACCAGTTAGTTATCGGCGCCGGCGAGTTCGCTACCTTCTATGAGGACTGGAACGTGAAGCTCGACGAGGACACGCCTGAGGGTGTGAACTTCTACACCATCGCCAGCGTTAGCGGCGAGACCGCCGTGCTGAGCACAGCTCTCGAGGGCGTTGTGGCTGGTCAGACTCCTCTGCTGGTTTACAACGGCACCGAAACAGTACTGCTGGTGACCATCGTTCCTACTACAGAGACTGCAGAGGCTACTCCTTCATTCGCTGAGCAGTTCCGTGGCACCGCCATCGACAAGGAGTTCACCGCTGCCGACATGGAAGCTGCCGACTTCTACGCTCTCTCTGGCGGCAAGATCTTCGTACAGGTAGAGGACGAGGGCACACTTGCCGCTAACCAGTGCTGGCTGCAGTTCAACCACGAGCTGACGTCAGGTGCCCGCAGCATCAACCTCGTGTTCGACGACGAGACAACCGCTGTTGAAAAATTGAAGAATTCAAGAATTGAAGAATTGAATGGCAACTGGTATGACCTGAACGGTCGCAAGATCAATGGCATGCCTACGAAGAAGGGCATCTACATGAACAACGGACGTAAGGTCGTGGTGAAGTAAAGACCCACCCCCAACCCCTCCCTGTTGAGGGAGGGGAGTAATTAGAAAAGAATAATGCGTGATTGATAGTAAATAAAATACGTACAGAGTGACTTCCCCCTCCCTCAACAGGGAGGGACGGGGTGGGTCCTTAAAATTTATATATGAATATGAAACAAAAGATATTTTCATTGCTCACCCTACTCATGATTGCCATGAGCATGAGCGCCATGCAGATATTCGTCAAGACAGTGACGGGAAAGACCATCACCGTTGAGGTGGAACCCAGTGACAGCTTCGAGAACGTCAAAGCCAAGATCGAGGACAAGGAAGGCATCCCTGTAGAAATGCAGAAACTCATCTTTGCAAGCCAAGTCCTCGAGGACAACAAGACACTGGCCGACTACAACATCCAGAAGGAGTCAACACTCCATCTGGTATTGAAAACCTTTTTCGACCTTACCGTCGGCGACAACGCTCATGGTGACATAGCCTTCAAGAAAGGCGAGAACACCGCGACCCGTGCCGAAGAGGGCGACGTGATAACCGTCATCGTCACCCCACAGGATGGCTGGGCTGTTAACGGCGTTGCTGCCAAGGCTTACACCACATGGTCGGCAGCCTCAAAAAGGGCTCCCAGCAGCATCCCTGTGGTCAACGGCATCGAGTTGACAGCTGGTCAGGCCGCTAACACATGGACCTTCACCATGCCTGCATCCAGTGCAAAGATCAGCGCCAACTATATCCCCGTGGCACAGTTCGCTACAGCTCCCGCAGCCGCTGAAGGCATCATCGCTGGCGAGGACAAGGCCATCGTCACTGCCGGTCAGACCGAGCAGGGCACCGTGAAGTATTTCGCTACCACCGCTCAGCTCGAGCAGGCTCCTGCCACCACCGCTGAGGGATGGACCGCTACCGTGCCCACCGCAGCCGGCTATGCCGACACAGAGGACTTCACCGTTTATGTATGGTACTACATCCAGGCTGGCGAAGGTTATGCCGACAGCGAGCCCCAGTGCATCGAAGTCACCGTGCTGAAGAACATCTACGGCGTTCGCTTCTCTGATGAAACTCCCGAGCTCGAACTCTGGAGCACCACTCCTGCCGAAAAGGCCAAGATGGGCACCAACGTCACCGTCACCTACACCGGCACGAAGAAAGTCATCGGCGTGAAGGCCGAGAAGAAGAAGTCTGTTACTGAAGGCAAGACCCTGGCCGAGGCAACGGTTGGCATGTTAGTAGGCTCCGACGGCAAGACTTACGCAGCCGCCGACAAGAACAACCTGCCCGAAGGCGTGACCGCCGTGGCTTTGGTATGCTACGTTAGTGACGGTCACGGCCTAGCACTCGCTCTGGCCGACGAGAGTGAAAAAATGACTTGGAAATCAGCCAATTCCACATGCTCTGGCAAGACACCGGCCGTTACTGGCTGCACATGGAAACTGGCCACCAAGGACGAGTGGAATAATATGATTAACGCTGCAGGCGGTTTCAGCGCCCTGCGCGATGGATTCAGCAGTGTCGGCGGCACGAATATGCTGTCGGGGTCGAATTACTACTGGTCGTCTACGACAACTGGTTATGACTGCGCGTGGAGCTGCACTTTCTCCACCGGCAATTGGACTGACGACTATGCGGACGACTATACCACTGACTATGTCCGTGCCTGCCTCGCGTTCTAACCCCTCTCGCGCGTATATAATATAAAAGGTATAAACAACATAAAGAAATACAATATATGAAAAATTCGATTAAGAGAGAGCAAAGTCAAGCTTGCTTGAACTTTGCCGAACGGAAGAATTTTCGGCTGCAAGCCAAATATAAGATAATAATGACACTCGCGCTGCTACTCACGGCAGTCACGGGCGCGTGGGCGGACGGCATTTCCGTCACCACTGAAGACTTCGGAAAGGTGATCTGCACCGACGGCAGTATCTACGCTACGGAAGGTGAAGCAACTGCAGCCAGCAAGACCGCTGCGGCCAAGATATTTTTCATCGACAATGTGAATAAGAAAGGCCTCGCCCTGGCGCTGGCAGATGAATCAGGCGCTATGGATTGGAGTACGGCCAAAACAACCGCAGCCGCTCACACTCCGGCCGTCACCGGTGGCACATGGAAGTTGGCCACCATGGACGAGTGGACCAATATGAGAGAAGCAGCGAAAAACTATCAAAACGACGAACATAATGGCCACAGTACCTTTAAAAATATGGCGAACTTGACCCAACGCTATTGGGTAAATACGGAGGACGAGTACGATTCCAATAACGCATATTACTACATACCCTACAGTGGAAGCCAATTTGGTTTTAGCACTGACCCTAAGACTAACAACAGTAGTTGTTATGTTCGTGCCTGCCTCGAATTCAACATAGCCTCTGCCGCCCCTGAGGTGAAATGGGACGCAGCAACGAAGACTGCAACCTTCACAATGCCCGGCAGCGACGTCGTGCTGACACCCATCTACGCCAAGGCAGCCGCATTCGCCACCACGGGCACCGAGCCCGAAGTGAAGACGCTGCTGCCCGAAGCCGCTGAAGGCGTCATCGCCGGCACCGACGCATCGCTCATCGCCGAGGGCACCGGCATCGTGGCCTTCGCCGGAACGAGCACCGAGGTTACGCAGGGCACGCTGATGTACGCCATCGGCACCTCAGCCACCGAGGCCCCCGCACTCACCGCCTTCAGCGCCACAGTGCCCACAGCTAAGGATATCGCTGACGAGGGCGCAGACGTCCTGATATGGTACTACATCAAGGGTGCTGGTACTCCCGACGGCCAGGAGGCTACTGCCGAGAACACCTTTAACGACTCGGAAATCTGCGAGACCCCAATCAAGGTCACCGTGCTCACCAACAAGTTCGACATCCAGTTCAACGCTGCCAACGCCAACACCATCGAGGCCGGCAAGGCCACCGTCACTGTAGGTGGCACAGCCGCCACCGTCACCGAGGGCAAGCTCCAGGGCGTGAAGATGGGCAGCGAGGTGAAGGTCAAGGCCAACACCGGCTACAAGTTCCGCAAGGTGGAGGTGAAGAAGGGGTCAGCACTGAAGACCCTCACCGTCTGCGGCAAGACCATCTACTACGCCGAGGGCGAGACATGGGCCGAGGCCATCCAGAACCACCCCACCGAGAACCAGGGCTGGGAGATATTCGATGGCGATGTGACCCATGAAAACTTAGGATACCTGTTCCAAAACGATGATTTTGTTCTCGGCACCGCTAAGATTGACCCCAACGCGTCATACAGCAATGGCAGCATTTAGCGCTGATCAGGCGACGGCTCTCTGATTCGTCAGAGCGCCCTCTCTCGCGCGTATATAATATAAAAGGTATAAACAACATAAAGAAATACAATATATGAAAACAATATCAAGATATATAATGACGCTCGCACTGCTCATCACGGCAGTCACGGGCGCATGGGCGCAGACGCAGTGGGAAAGCGGCGACTGCACCGTAACACTCAACAACGGCACGATGACCGTCAGCGGCAACGGTACCATGGCGGACTACCTTGACAATTCCGACCGGCCATGGGACGGCAACAGTGGAGACATCACCAGCGTGGTGGTGGAGAGCGGCGTAACATCCTTGGGCTTTAATGCCTTCAGCAGCTTCTCAACCATGACCTCCGTCACCCTGCCCGAAGGTTTGACGGCCATCGGCGGTATTGCCTTCAGCTACTGCAGCAGCCTGCCATCAATCACCCTGCCCTCAGGTTTGACGGCCATCGGCGCTGGTGCCTTCATAAGCTGCAGCAGCCTGACATCAGTCACCATCCCCTCGACGGTGACGAGCATCGGCAATAATGCCTTCTTGTTCTGCTCAGCCATATCGGACGTCAATCTCTACGCCAACCCGGACAACCTGACTTGGGGCGATTCCGGCATGGACTTCAAGTCAGGCAAGGCCACCCAGTGCCACGTGCTCGCCGAGCACCTGAGCACCTATCAGAACAAATTCAGCAGCGCCAACGTCACCTTCGTGGGCGACCTGCAGCCGCTGGCTACCTCCACCATCGAGGTGACCACCAACAAGGCTGAGAACGATACCGTCTTCACCGAGGCTTGGTTCAACATGCCCGCCTTCGACGCCACGGCCGAGTACGAGCTGGTGCGCGACATGAGCATCCAGATGACCGCCACCATGGGCGACGGCACCGACGGCGTGCGCTACCGCGTGAAGAAGGCACAGCAGGGCGGCGGCTATGAGCCCGCCGGCCTGGACATGATGCAGGTGCTGGCACTCGTAGCCGTGAACGACGGCATCGAGCAGAAAGCCCTCACACAGGATCAGGACTACTACTGCCGCATCTATAAGCTCGACGAGCAGACACTCCAGCCCGAAGGCGACGGCGTCATGCTCTACGACTTCGACTTCGCCCCCGGCCTCTACGCCCTCAAGGCCTTCGCCCAGGACGACAGCGACTACGCCGGCGAGACCGCCTTCAGCAACACCTTTAAGCTCTTCATGGGCTACGAGGTAGAAGTGGCCGCCAAGGAGTTCATCACCTACTATAAGGACGAGCCCCTCTACGTGGAGGACGAGGCCGCCGAGCTCTACACCATCAGCAGCGTAAACGGCGACCAGGCCGTGCTCAGCGACAGGAGCGACGCCATGCCAAGCAACACTCCAATGCTGGTTTATAACAAGAGCAATGAGACGAAGGTCATCCTCCTCATCCCATGCGCCGAGCCCGACATGGCTATCACCGTAGCACCTGAGTTCCAGGGCACCCTCACCGCCACCACCATCGCCGCCAGCACCGAGGGCCAGACCAACTACGCCTTCAACGGCAAGGCCTTCGTATTCGTGAAGAACGACCTCGCCATCGGTGCCAACAAGGCATGGCTGAGCGTCAACACTGGCGAGCCCAGCGCACGAATCACGCTCGTATTCGAGGATGCAACGAAGATTGCGAACACGAATCTCACGAATCTCACGAATGGCGAGTGGTACGACCTGAACGGACGTAAGCTGCAGAGTGTTCCGACCAAGAAGGGCGTTTACCTCTTCAATGGTAAAAAGGTCGTGGTTAAGTAAAGACCCACCCCCAACCCCTCCCTGTGGAGGGAGGGGAGTAATTAGAAAGATGAAAACAAAAACAAGAAAAACCCCACTCATGATGACCACGGTCTTCGACCTTACGTGTTGTCCTTCCGCGTTTGTGCCTGAGAGCGAGCTCTCGCACAACGTGGAAGCCCACCACGGTTTGGTTCCCAAACTTGGTCATCACGAGTGGAAAAACCCCGCTTCGCTGAAAAACCATTTTTCTCAGTACATTGCTGTTATGAGTGGTTGCGCAGCCGGTTTTCTCGGTTTTTCCTTGATGAGAAAAGAGTCCCTGAAAGGGATAACGGTATTTGGTGGAAGGCTGCTGGGCGACTGGGGTCTTCAGAGTAGACACCAAATGTGTCTACGGCCCCACAAAGGGGAGCAAATCACCATTTGCGACGGAGGGGGTGAAACCCTTGCACACAAGCAGAATTACGACAGATGGCGTTAATACGCTGACAAGAGTATCTTTCTCAGCAAGGGGTTTTCAAGGTTTTTGTTACAGAAAACAGTTAATGAGAAATAACAATAAAGAAACTATGAATATGAAAAGGAAATTATTTAGTTTGCTTGTGCTGCTGCTAACCGCAGTGACGGGCGCGTGGGCCGATGCCACGATTGCTAAGCTCTGGGTCGGCAACTCTGAAGAAGTAACGAGCGAAGGCACTATTACTGGCACAGGTGCCACTGAAGGTACGGCATCGGTAGCCATTGAAAACGGTAGCATGGTGCTCACGCTGAACAACTTCAAGTTTAATGGTTGCGGCTATAACGACAGTGGCATTTATTATCAAAGTGATGCAAACGGAAACACCCCTCTTATCATCAAGATAGAAGGTGACAACGAAATTACATTACCCGGTGGCACAGATAAATCTCTTTACGGCCTCTTTTTATATGGCGGTAATGGTGATCATGTTTTCACCATCACTGGCTCTGGCAGCCTGACTGTTACAGTGGGAGATGGCAATTTATCGAATGGCATTTTTGTTCAGCAGGCCGATCTCGTATTAGCCGGTGGAACTGTGACAGCGAATGCAGGCAGTGCAGGAGCTGAATTTAAAAGTTTAGGTGTATCGGTTCCGCAGGGCACATTAACCATTGACGGTTGTACGCTGAAGGCTTCCGGTAGCACGACAAGTGAAAGTCGCGGCGTTAATGTCAAGAATAATGTAACAATCAAAAGCGGAGAACTCGAAGCGTATGGATATTCGAAAGGCATAAAGAACTCTGGTGGCGATGCACTGGTTTTTGCCGAAGGCGTGACTCCTACATTGTTCAAAGCCGGCGACAATGAAGCATCAGCTACGGACGTTTCTAAGTATGAAGGTCAGAAGTACCTGCATGTTGTCTGCACCGGTGGAGATGAACCTGCCGCTCCCACTGGCGACGGTGTGAACTATGCGCTGAGTGTAGGCACGAACGCTCAGGGTAGCGTGAAGTTCTACGTGGGCGAGAACGAGGTGACAAAGGCCAAGGAAGGCGAGACCGTCACTGTCGTCGTTACGCCCAACACGGGCTGGGTGGTCAACCAGACCAGCGGACAGTGGGGCGCAGCCATTGCCAAGGCTCCCCGCCGCGCACAGGCCGGCATCGGCCTGCTGCAGGACTTCGAGCTCACCAAGCTGCTGGGCCAGGACAACACCTGGTCGTTCGTCATGCAGCGCGCCAACGCTGAGATCAGCGTGACGTACAAGAAGCTGCTCACCAATCAGGACATCACCATCGAGGACATCACCGCCCTGACCTATACCGGCCAGGCACAGGAGCCCGTCGTCACTGTGAAGGACGGTCAGACCGTTCTTACCAAGGATGTGGATTACACCGTGGCTTACAGCAACAACACCAACGCTGCCCTCGCTACCGCTACTGAGAATGCTCCGACCGTGACCATCACCGCCGTCAGCACCAGCGAGAAGTACAGCGGCGAGACCACGAAGAAGTTCACCATCAACAAGAAGGCACTGACCGTCACTGCCGACAACAAGAGCGTGACCTTCGGCGACGATGCTCCCACCTACACCGAGAGCTACGACGGCTTCGTGAACAACGAGACGAAGGCTGTCCTGGGTGGCACGCTGGCTCTGGCCTGCAGCTACGTGAAGAACCAGAGCGGCGCCGGCAACTACGACATCACGCCCAGCGGACTAACCTCAAGCAACTACGACATCACCTTTACGAAGGGTACGCTGACCGTGGGCAAGAAGGCCCTGGAGGACGGCTTCATCGCTAACATCGCATCGCTGGTTTATAACGGCGTGGCACAGGAGCCCGCTCCCGTGGTGACCTTCAACGGCATGACGCTCGTGAAGGGCACGGACTACAGCGTGAGCTACGAGAACAACGTGAACGTGGGCACTGCCACCGCTACCGTCACCGCGCTTGCCAACAGCACGAAGTATAGCGACACGGCATCGAAGACCTTCAGCATCACGAAGAAGCCGCTGACCGTCACTGCCGACAATAAGCAGGTGACCTATGGCGACGATGCTCCTCAGTACACCGTTTCTTACGACGGCTTCGTGAACAACGAGACGAACGCTGTCCTGGGCGGCGAGCTGGCACTGGCCTGCGACTATGTGAAGGACCAGAGCGGCGTGGGTAATTACACCATCACGCCCAGCGGATACACCTCTGACAACTATGCCATCACCTTCGCCAACGGCACACTGACCGTAGGTGAGAAGGCGCTGGAGAACGGCTTCATCGCCGACATCGACGCGCTGACATACACCAGCGAGGCTCAGACCCCTGCTCCCGTACTGACATTCCACGAGATGACGCTCGTAGCCGGCACCGACTACACCGTGGCTTACAGCAACAACACGAACGCTGGCACCGCCACCGTGACCTGCACCGGTCAGGGTAACTACAGCGGACAGGCACAGAAGACGTTCACCATCAATCCCGCCCCGCTGACGGAGGCTACACTGAAGGATACGCTGTTCATCTTCAACCCCTTCGGTCCGGAGCCGCAGACGGCTGAGGTTGACGTGGTGAAGGCTGGCGAACTGATCGTTCCCGCCACCGACTACACCGTAAGCGATGATACGCAGACCGACCTGGGAGACTACCAGCTGACCGTCACAGGTAAGAACAACTTCCAGGGCATCG
>NZ_KK211333.1:73180-255078 GCF_000621725.1 Xylanibacter brevis ATCC 19188 | reverse complement strand
TATCACGGCCTGCTGGCTCTCCAAGGGAACCTGAGGCTGAGGAGTTTCTACCTTTGCCATCTCTACTGCATTAACATTAACCCGCGGCAAATTTACACATTTTGTTTCAATTTCGTGCGGAGTTAGGTATAAACTTACCCAATTACTGACAGTTTGGACGTTAGGAAGACCATATTTCATGGCTATCACCTTACGTTCCTCACCACTTTGCAGATATTCCACTGCTACGGCACGCTTGAAAGCGCGTGCAAAACGTTGACCTTTTCTCATAACTCTTTTTAACTTTAAAAGGTTTGGCAGGAGTCAACGTATTTCAGGCTAAGACAACGTAACATCGTGACAAAGTGTCACTTTTTTACTAAAACACAACGACAGGTATCTCCCTATCTAAAAGGACAACAATTAAGATACAAGAGTAACGTTATTACCACCTCATAGTGCCACTATAAGCAGCCAATAGCGGCACTCCTACATCAATGCTGCACAACTACAATCTCTGTGCCAAATGACCCATATGCTGAAAAAATCTCGAAAGCCCCGTGTACACTGATGTTAGAAAGAAAAGTTTTTCATAATAAAACTAAAATAATTGTCAAACTCCGAAAAAATTTGTATCTTTGCAAACGATATGAAAACATAGTAATTAAAAAGCAAATCCGAGATTCGCTTATTAGCAAAAAGAACAGAACGAACGACACACGGAAGATTCGAGAAACCACATAAGAAAGTAAACAAACTTTCGAGAAACCATATAAGAAAGCAAACAAACTATAGTGTTAGAAAAGATAAATAGAGATCTGTCGCTGAGAATTAGCCTGCTGGCGGTGCTGTCTATGACAACATTGCTTGTGCTATCGCTATCTGTCATGCTGGTAAAAACAAAAGAGGCCATCATGGAAGACGCCGAAAAACGAGCAGAAAACACGCTGCAGGGAACTTCGGAAAACATTGACAACATACTGCTCAGCGTGGAAGAAACTGCGGGCAACATGCTTTTCAACATGGTGTACTATCTGGGACGTCCTGAGAGAATGTATACCTACTGCCAGCAGCTGATTGAGGCCAACCCCTACGTGACGGGATGCGTCATCGCCATGCAGCCGGGCTACTACAAGCAGGAACCCTACTTCATGGTGTATATGCACCGACTGGAGACCAGCGATCAACCTGGATCTGACTCGCCCATCATCCGCGACAACCGACTGCCCACACGCCCCTACTTCGAACAAACATGGTGGAGAAAAGCACACAACGAGCGACATGCCATCTGGCTGAACCCACAGGAAGACAGCGAAACGGGCGATGAACCATTCATATCGTACTGCATGCCCATTCCCGATGCCAACATGAAGACCATCGGCGTGGTGCGCATGGATGTGTCCATGGGGCTGCTGTCCAACATTGTGGCTGCTGCCAAGCCCTCTACTCACTCTTTCTGCGCCGTACTCGACAAAGACGGCTCGTTCATCGTGCACCCCAATGGTAGCCACTTGATACCGCACACGGCCGACAAGCTGCAGGGCGAGTCGCTCAAGAAAGTGGTGGACGACATGAAAAGCGGCAAGTCGTCGCACAACATCCTAAACTTCAACGACAACCAGTATTATGCTTTCTATAAGCCTTTTATGCACGCCAAAGCGCCTTATCGCGTGAATGAGAACTCGGGATGGAGCATCGGCATAGCCTACTCGGTGGACGACATCTACAGCGAGTACAACAGCGTGTTCAAGATGGCCGTGACGCTGGGCTTCATGGGACTGGTGCTGATGTTCGTCTTTGCACTCATCATCCTGCGCCACCAGCTGAAGCCGCTAAGCACCCTCAGCAACCAGGCAAAGCGAATAGCACTGGGCCACTACGACCGCCAACTGCCTAAGAACAAACGCCACGACGAGGTGGGCCGACTGCACAACGGCGTGGAGCGCATGCAGCTGGCACTGGCCAAGCACATTGGCGAACTGGAACAGCAAATCAACATGTTGCATGAGCGCAATAAGGTGTTGCACAAGGCATACAATCAGGCACGAAAGGCCGATCTGCTGAAGGTGGCCTTCCTGCACAACGTCACCAACCAGATGATAAAACCCGCACAAGATATTGACAACTACGTGGAGCAACTGAGGCAGATGGACGGCAACACCGAGGGACAAACGGCTGCCACACTGGCCGACAGCATACAGGAAAACGGCTACAGCATCACCAAGACACTGAACCACATACTGAGCCTGTCTGAAGAAGATATGAGAAGGGAGGTGGAGAGCCATGAATAACTTCCTAAAGAAATCATTCTCGGCAAAGATCAGCCTGAGCCTGCTCATATTGTCGCTTCCGCTATTCCTAGCCTCGGTTGGTGTGCTGTTCGTGCAAACACGAAGAATCGTGAAAGACCAATCGGTGGAGCGAGCCAACGGCACACTCTACACCACCATGCAACTGCTGAAACGCTATCTGATAACCGCCGAGTCGGCCACCAACTCAAACAGTTGGATGGTGGAAGAGGCGCTGAAACCCGACTCGCTGCTAGCCTTCTCGCAGCGCATCGTATGGATGAACCCCGATCTGGGCGGATGCTCCATATCCATGGAACCCGATGTGATAGACACAAGCATAAAGCCCTACTCCGTCTATACCGGGCGCAACGGCAAAGAGCTACAAACCGTGGTGGGCAAAGAATGCGAGCAGACGAACGTCATCAAATACAAGATACCACGCTACCTGAAGAAACCCTGTTGGGAGGTGTACTACAACCCCGCAGACTCACTGCCCTACACGCTGGACGGCATGGTGGCTTCGTATCATAAGCCACTCTACGACAACACCAAAAAGCGCTTTGCCGGCATCATCTCTACAGACCTATCCATGAATCTGCTCTCGGAGAAGATTGCCAAGATCAAGCCCTATCCACACTCGTACTTCATGATACTCGACGAGGACGGACACTACCTCATACACCCCGACTCTACCCGACTGATGAACAAGACCATTTTCAGCGAAAAGACGCCTGAAAATGACGCCGATATCATCGCACTGGGACACGAAATGACCAAAGGGGCCACAGGGCGCATGAACATCGAGATAGACGGCGAAAAAGCACTGGTGTGCTATCAACCTGTGCCCGGCACCACGTGGACATTGGCCGTGGTGTGCCCCGAGCGCGACATACTAAAGAGCTACACACAGTTGAAACACATCGTGACACTGCTGCTGCTCGTGGGCCTCTTCATCACAGCACTGACCTGCCACCGTGTGGCCAAGCGCAGCATGCGACCACTAAAGAAAATGCTGAAGAAAGTCAACGAGATCACCAATGGCAACATGGAGGTGCACATCGGCAAGAGCAACCGCACAGACATCATTGGCGAACTGCAAAACAGCTACAGCAAGATGCTGAACTCGCTGAATTTCTATATGGGCAGCGTGCGCTATACCACCGAACAAACCGAAAAGCGCAACAAGGAACTGGAGAAGGCCACCGAAAAGGTGCTGGAGGCCGACCGCCAGAAGACAAAGTTCATACAGAACATGACACACCAGGTGCGCACGCCGCTGAACATCATCATGGGATTTGCACAGGTGCTCAACACTGAGACCAACCACAAACAGCCTACCATCACCCCCGATGAAATCAGAAAGATAGCCGACACGATGTATAAAAACTCGAAGTGCTTGATCCGCATGATGCTGATGCTCTTCGACAGTTCTGACACCGGCAAAGAAGCCCTGAAGAACACGACCATCGATGAGATGGTGAACCCCAACGAGATGTGCCACGAGATTATAGACTTTGTACGAAAGGTCTACGACTACGTGCCCATCGCCTTCAAGACCGAGTTGCCAGCCAAGTTCTATATCAAGGCCAACGAGATGAAACTGAGATACAGCGTGTCTGAGATGCTGCAGAACGCCATACGACACTCAGACGGAAAGAACATCCTAATGGACATACGCTTGGTGAATGAGCACGTGCAATTCATCGTGCAAGACACCGGCAAAGGCATCTCGGCAGACGACCAGCAGCGCATCTTCAAATTCTTCGACAAGGTGGACGAGTTCACCGATGGATTGGGCTTAGGTCTGCCACTAATCAAGATGCACGCCAAACAAATGGGAGGCGACTTCTGGCTGGATACCAACTACACCGATGGATGCCGTTTCATCCTCGAAATGCCCTTGTAGTCAGCGCAAAGCCACACACGCCAACACCATCGAAGAGAAAAATAATTGCCTTTTTATTTGGTAGAAAAGTAGAATCTTTGTATATTTGCCATTGAAATATGCAAAGAATTACTAACCTTGTGAAAAAAAACTTATCACTTAAGATAAGTGTGATAAGCGTGTTATCTATGGGTATACTGCTCATGGCATCACTAGTTTTGATTCTGCATTACTCAAAAAGAGAAGTCAGAAACGACACCATACAGAAGGCTTCTCAGACACTCGATGCCACCATCTCAAGCATAGACAACGTGATGCTGACAGTGGAACAAACCACTGGCAACATCTACATCGCCCTACAACCCTTCATTGACAACCCAGAGAAGGTGCGCGAATACGCACAGAAAATCGTGGACACCAATCCTTGCGTCATCAGTTGCAACATCACGTTCGACAAAGACTATCTGCAACAAGACTGGCTCAGCGTGCCCTTGCAGACAGGACTGCCTACATGGAAAAACCGCCGCACCGAGCGAGACGAAAACAAAGAACCCATCATCACCTATATCATGCCTATGACAGACCGTCAGGGCGTGATCACGGTGGACATGTCTCTCAATCTCCTGTCGAAAATCGTGCTGGAAGCCAAGCCCTCAGAACACTCGTACTGCATCCTCCTGGATAGCGACGGCTCATTTATCGTGCACCCCAACAACCAGTTACTGAACAACGAGACGGTATTCGACATCTACGAACATTCGGCAGACAAACATATCAGCGAGGCGGCCCACAAGATGGTGACGGGCGAAAGCGGATACATGCCCTTCAGCATCGACGGCACACGCTTTTTTGTATTCTACAAACCCTTTGAACGCAGCTATCTGCCACACCTCTACAACGACGATATGAACTGGAGCGCAGGCATCATCTATCCCGAAGAAGACATCTATGGCGAATACGACACGCTGAAAATCGAGACAATAGCCATCGCCATCATAGGACTTATCATGATGTTCCTCTTCTGCTACGCCATCATCAACCAACAATTGAAGCCGCTGCAGATGCTGACGGAGAGAGCCGAAAGTCTGGCAAAGGGAAAATACGACGAACCCATACCCGACACGCATCATCACGACGAGATAGGACGACTGCAGAGCAACTTCCAGCAAATGCAGAAACGACTGGCTATGCATACAGAAGAGGTGGAACAGCTGACCAACAACTATCGTAAACACGGTGAAGAACTGAGCGACGCCTACGACCGAGCTAAAAAGGCCGATCAAACAATGACGGACTTCATGCACAACATGACCAACCAGATGATTCCGCCGGCACACGCCATCTTCAACGACGTGAAAGAACTATCTGACTTCCGACAGAACAAGGGAAGTAAAAGCCTAGACGAAATGGCTAGCGACATAGAACACAACAGCCAAGTCATTACCGAACTGCTGAGTAACCTGCTCTATAAGTCGGAAAACGACAGAAGAAAGGAGGCCCCCGATGAATAGAATACGCAAATCCTTCTCGGCCAAACTCTGCATCACACTGCTGCTGCTGGGTGTGCCTATCTTCTTGACCACACTTGGCGTGCTGTTCACCAAATCACACAACATGGTACGCAACGAGGCCATCGGACGCGCCAACAGTATCCTGTCGGCCACGGTGCAAAAACTGGAACGCCAGCTGATGGCCATCGAGACCGCCACACACGCCTATCAATGGATGGTGAAACGCCACTCGAACACCGACTCACTGCTGGCCATCACCAACCGCGTGGTAACACTGAACCCACGCGTGGACGGATGTTCCATCAGTGCTGAGCCCTATGAATACAGCAATTTTGGGAAATACATGTCCGTTTACACCATCAGGAAAAACGACACCATACAGTCGGTTTATGAAGAAGACTACGACTACCACAGCCAGAAATGGTACTCCTCTCCTAAGACAAAAGGGCCTCGCTGGGTGGCTTACTCCGATCAAGACGACACACTGGGATTGACACTCGACGGCATGATAGCATCCTACGGCATGCCGCTCTACGACAACGACAGCACCATTTGGGGCATCATCTCCAGCGACCTGTCGCTGCTCAGGTTGTCTATCATGATGCAGAAAGAGAAGCCCTACCCCAACTCCTACGTGATGATGATAGACGAGGACGGACGCTACTTCGTGCATCCCAACACGTGGCTGCTGTTCAAACACACCATCTTCGAGAATACCGACAAAGAAGAGCATGCCGACATCATTGCATTGGCCTACAAAATGACCAACGGCAAGGAAGGCAACATGAACGTGACTATCGACGGTGAGCGTTGCCTGGTGTGCTATAAGCCCGTGCCGGGCACCACATGGAGTCTCGCCATCGTTTGTCCAAACAACGAAATTCTGGCAGGCTATCACCAATTGACAGCCATCGTCATCGCACTGATTATCTTCGGGCTCATCATCATCATGACACTGAGCTACAAGACAGCATCCGAAGCCATGAAGCCCCTGCATGCATTGCTGGAGAAAACACAATGCATTGCCGACGGCAATATGGAGGTATTTGTGTCGAAGAGCAAGTCAACCGACGTCATTGGCCAATTGCAAAACAGCTTCGCCACGATGGTGCAATCAATGAACATACACATGGGCATCGAACAATACACCATAGAACAAACCGCCAAACGAAACGAAGAACTGTCGAAAGCCATCGAACAAGCACAGGAGGCCGAAAAACAGAAAACCATCTTCATACAGAACGTGACACATCAGATACGCACGCCACTGAACATCATCGTAGGTTTCATTCAGGTGTTGAGCGATACGACCATCAACACAAGCGACAGTCCCTTGAACGACGACATATCGGAAGAAGACGCCAAAAGCATCATCAACACCATGTTTCACAACGCCGTAATGCTCTATCGTATGGTATTAATGCTCTACGACAGCTCAGACACCGGTATGTCTCAAGAATTGATGACCACCGCACGTCATGAAACCGTGAACTGCTACACCCTGGCACAGGAAACAATCAAGTATATCTCACGCTCATTCCCAGAGTCTCACATCGACATTGTGATGAATGTGCCACAAAATCAGACCATTCGCACAAATCACCTGTTTATGATGCGCACCTTACGAGAGATTATCTATAACTCAGCAAAATACTCCGATGGTCAGCACATCAAATTGATTATAGAGCAAACCGACACCACCGTCAAATTCATCGTAGAAGACATAGGAAAAGGCATCAGCGAAGAAATACGCGAGCAGATGTTCAAGTTCTTCACCAAAGTTGACGTACTGTCCGAAGGTCTTGGACTGGGGCTGCCCCTTGCTAAGCGACATGCCCAGAACCTAGGTGGCGACCTGACACTCGACACCACCTATACCGAAGGATGCCGCTTCGTCATCGAAGTACCAAAATAGAAAAAAAAGGCATTGGAAGTCTTATAAGCCACACATCATCCTCCCCACCGAGGGGAAGGCGGGGCACAGACTTCATATATCACCCAAAAATTTGGTGGAAAACAAAAGTTTTTGTACCTTTGCACTAAACTTAATAAACTATAGTTTTAGGAAACATACATGAAACAGACCATCCTCGTTACTGGCGGAACCGGATTCATCGGTAGCCACACCACCGTAGAGCTGCAAGAAGCAGGCTACGAAGTAGTTATCATCGACAACCTGTCGAACTCTAATGCTAATGTCGTTGACGGCATCGAAAAGATCACAGGCAAGCGCCCTGTCTTCGAGAAGGTAGATTGCTGCGATATGGAAGCACTGGAAGGCGTATTCAAGAAATACCCCAACATCGAGGGTATCATCCACTTTGCTGCATCGAAAGCCGTGGGCGAAAGCGTAGAGAAGCCCCTACTCTACTATCGCAACAACTTGAGTAGCTTAATCAACCTGCTGGAACTGATGCCAAAGTACAACGTGAAGGGCATCATCTTCTCTTCATCATGCACCGTCTATGGTCAGCCTTCAGAAGAGAACCTTCCCGTGACAGAGAATGCTCCTATCCAAAAAGCGCTGTCACCCTACGGCAACACCAAGCAAATCAACGAGGAGATTATACAAGACTATATTCACAGCGGCGCGCCCATCAAGAGCATCATCCTGCGCTACTTCAACCCCATCGGTGCACACCCATCAGCTCTGATCGGTGAACTGCCCAATGGAGTACCCATGAACCTCATTCCCTTTGTCACACAGACAGCTATCGGCATCCGCCAGCAGCTGAAGATCTTCGGCAACGACTACGGCACACCCGACGGCACCTGCATCCGCGACTACATCTACGTGGTTGACCTGGCTAAGGCACACGTTAAGGCTATGGAGCGCGTACTCGACAAGCCCGAGACAGACGCCGTAGAGGTGTTCAACATCGGTACCGGCAAGGGATTGTCAACACTTGAGGTTGTACAGGGCTTTGAGAAGGCCACTGGCGTGAAACTGAATTGGACCTATGCACCACGTCGCGAAGGTGACATCGAAAAGGTATGGGGCAATGTAGATAAGGCCAACAAGGTGCTTGGTTGGAAGGCCGACACCCCAACAGAAGAGGTACTGAAGACCGCTTGGCGCTGGCAGCAGAAGTTGCGCGAAGACGGCATTCAATAAAAGAAACAGTCGTCTATAAAAGGACACTGATTTTGTGTTTGTGTTGTGATGGGTCCCGATGAGAATCGAGACCCATTTTATTTTGTGTCAACACAAAAACGTCTGCCTTATTGCTTAATCTTCTCCCAAGAATTATTCTGAGAAGCATTGATACCAAAAAGGATATCATAGACACTTTCCTTCTCCTTCTGAGTGCCTTTACCCTTATAGATATTGGCCAACTCATCCTTCTTATAGTCGGTCCATATCTGAGGTAACAAGCTAAGAGGCTTGTTGTCGTGAGCCTTCTTTAAGCAGTTTGCAAGAGCAGTGGTCACATTGCCACGACCACGCTCTACGTTGGATGCCATTTCGTCGAGGCCCATACGATAGTAGTCGTACTGAAGTTGGCGGAAAGGCTTGAGCGCTTCGTCCAAATAATCGTTTACAATAGCAAAACGATTGCGTGAATCCTCAAACGACTTCCATCCAGCAAAGCCCAAATCCTGTGCATTATTGACCAAGTTCATACAGCGCTGCAGCACATCGGTACCACCCATAGGCGAGAAGCTGTCGAGGTCGATGCCAATGATCAGGAAGGCATAGTAGCCCATCAGCGCCACCAGCTGATTGTCGATCACCTCCTCGTTGAAGTTCAACTGGTCGAACTGAACAAAGTCGAAGTCGAAGTTCTTGTCGCGGTTACTATAAAGCGTGGTGGTATATGCCGAATTATATACCGGTCGATTGGCTTGTATCATGGCCGTACAAGTAAAACGATTATTTGAGGCGTCATACTTGGTGACAGAGATATTGAACGTGCAATCAATACGCTCATTCTCTTGAAACTGAAGGTCTGTCCACTGGCGTTCGTTCATGAATTGCTCCAACGTCTGTTTCAGATTATCAAACACAGATTTATCTGTGCCCTGCACCTGCTGCGAGTTGATATTGATGCGCACCTGCAACTCCTGTGCCGCAGCTGGTACGGAGAGCAGAAACAAGGCAACGATGACGGAGCAGACAGATCTGAAAGACTGCAATATGAAGCACTTCATAAACGAAACGAATTAGTGAATACGGTTACATAATTCATCAACGATATCGCTGGCCACAGCATTCTTAGGCTTACGATCGTAATCACGCTTGCCATCACGAGAGATGATAGACACCTGATTCTGGTCACTTTGGAAACAAGTGCCAGCATTACGAAGTGAATTAAGAACTATAAAATCCAGATTCTTCTTCTCAAGTTTGTGCTGGGCATTTTGTTGCTCATCGTTGGTTTCCAAAGCAAAACCTACCAGCACCTGATCAGGCTTCTTCATCTTACCTAACTGGGCAGCAATATCGGGATTGGGCACCAGATGTATATCCATTGTCTGCCCCACTCGTTTGATCTTCTGTTCTGCCACTTCAGCAGGACGGAAATCGGCAACAGCAGCACACAGAATGGCTGCCTGACATGATGGGAATGACTCGGTAGCTGCCGCATACATCTGCTGACAACTCTCGACTGATACCACCTTAATACGAGGATGAGACGTTGTAAGCGACACAGGGCCTGAAACAAGAACGACCTCTGCACCTCTGTTGGCACACTCCTCAGCGAGGGCATAACCCATCTTTCCACTAGAGTAATTTCCAATAAAACGCACTGGATCTATCTTCTCATAAGTAGGACCTGCCGTAATAAGAATCTTCTTACCAGAAAGTTCTGCCGTATGCGTGGCACCAGAAGAGGCGGCATTAGAAGGTGTTGCAGAGAAATAATTATCAAGATATGAAACTATCTTCTCGGGATCCTCCATTCGTCCCTTACCCTCAAGACCGGAAGCCAAGAAACCACTCTGCGGTTCAATGATGTGGTTACCGAAACTTTTCAGCGTTTCCATATTCTGCTGAGTGGTGGGATGAGCATACATATCAAGATCCATAGCTGGAGCCACAAATACGGGAGCCTTCATCGACAGATATGTAGTTATCAGCATGTTGTCAGCTACGCCATGAGCCATCTTGCCCAACGTAGAAGCTGTGCAAGGCGCAATAAGCATCGCATCGGCCCACAAGCCCAACTTCACGTGAGAGTTCCATGTTCCATCACGCTGAGAGAAAAACTCGCTGACCACAGGTTTCTGTGTCAAGGCCGACAAAGTGATAGGCGTGATAAACTCCTTTCCTGCCGGTGTGATAACCACCTGAACCTCGGCGCCACGCTTCACCAGTTCGCGAATGATGAGACACGACTTATAGGCCGCAATTGACCCAGTGATACCTAGAACTATTTTCTTTCCTTGTAACATGAACTATTGTCTAAATGGAACGCATGCGAATGCGCGTGAGTACCTGCTTAGTATTATAGGTGAAGTCGCCACCCATAATCCAAGAGTAGTAGCCGGGATCATGCTGCAGAACATCGACCACGGTGCGTCCCTTGTACTTTCCGAAGTTGAAACACTCTACGAGTACAGGCTTTCCATCTTTGTCTAAGATGGTGTTTCCCTGTGCATCCTTAGCCTCGCCCCACACAACACGACCGGCGAAATCAACATTATTATTCGTCTTAGAATACTCTGCCAGACAATCCATATCGTTGGCAAGCACTCGTCCTTCGGTGTCCTCGCCTAACTCGCGCTGATGCTCCTCTGTGTAGTAGTCGAGCTGTCCCATCAGAACACGATAGGTAGCCTCGGTATCTTGATCGGCACGATGCGCTTCGAAGTCATCCTCCATGCGACGACCACAATAGAACTTATAAGCAGAAGCCAGGTTGCGACGTTCCATCTTCTTAAAAATGTTGCAAGCATCAATCAGGCGACATTTTGAAAAGTCGAAGTCGATGCCTGCACGCAGAAACTCCTCTGCCAGCAAAGGTATATCGAAATGATTTGAATTGAAACCTGCAAAGTCGCAACCCGTAAACTTATCGCTCAGGGTCTTTGCCACCTGCTTGAAGGTGGGCTTATCCTTAACATCATCATCCGAGATGCCAGTCAACTCGGTAATGACAGGCAGGATGTGGCACTCGGGATTGATCAGATAGTCGCCACGTTCCTCTTCGCCATTAGGCATCACCTTGATAAAGGAAATCTGGATGATGCGGTCCTTGACTAAATCAAGACCGGTCGTCTCCAAATCGAAGACTATCAATGGTTTTGTTAGATTCAGTTTCATTTTAAATAAGTCCCCTAAGATAGGGGATTAGGGGTCTGAACAAACGACAATCAGACACAATATATAACAAGAATATGGGGGTCTGCGTTTGTTCAGACCCCCATCCCCCTAACTTAGGGGGCTAGATTAATCATTTATCAACATGGGCATCATGAGCATCAGCACGTCCTGGTTCTCGGGCTGTTCGGAAGGAATAACCAAACCTGCGCGACTAGGATCGGCCAACTGTATGATGACCTGCTCGCAGTCGAAGTTATTCAGAATCTCAATGAATGAAGATCCCTTGAAACCAATGCTCATAGGCATGCCGTTGTAGTCGCACGACATTTTCTCTGTAGCTGTCTTCGAGAAGTCATAATCCTCGGCATCGAGCTGCAGCACGCCATTCTCCACGTGGAAGCGAATCAGATTGCTAGAGTCGTTAGAGAAAGGCTGTACGCGACGCAGAGCAGCCAGCAATCCCAGACGATCGACAGTGAGCTGATTGGGGTTGCTCTGAGGAATCACTGAGTTGTAATTAGGATAACGACCTTCAATCAGGCGGCACAGAATGACGCCATCCTCAAAATTGATCTCGGCATTACGCTCGTCGAAACGAATGACAACGTCTCCACCCTGCTTGCCCAGCACGCCCTTCAGAAGCGAAGCTGGCTTCTTAGGCAGAATGAAAGCAGCAGGTTGGTCACTGCTGATGGTCATAATCTTATTGCGCACCAGCTTGTGGCCATCGCTAGCCACTACTGCCAAACAATCAGGTGTAAGGTCAAAATAGATACCATTCATCACTGGGCGCAACTCGTCTTGAGCTGTGGCAAAGATAGAACGGTTGATATTTTCTGCCAGTAAAGATGTGGGGATATTGATTGTAGTAGCGCTGTCGCTTACCTGTTGTGCCTGGGGGAATTCGTCAGCATTCTCAACGGGCAGCGAGAACATACCGTTCTGATAGCTGATCTTAGCCAATTTCTCTGTCTGATTAACATCGAAAGTGATAGGTTGCTCAGAGATACCCTTAACGGCCTCAAGCAGATCGTGGTTGCCCACGCAGAAGCGTCCGTCGCCATCGGTATCTACCAAGTCGAGCGAGGTCTTCATCATCACCTCGCTATCTGATGCCGTCAGGTTCAGTTTTCCATCAACAATTTCGAAGAGGAAATCACCCAGAATAGGCAAAGAGTTTTTACTATTGATTACTCTTGAAAGAGCTACCAGTCGGCTGCTCAATGCTGTACTTGATATGGTAAATCTCATACTATAAATAATAATGTTTGATGTTTACAGTTTCGGACTACAAAAATACAAAAAAAGTTAGTCAGTAGCAAAATAATTGCTAATTAATTGTGAGATTTCAATCTTTTTTAGTAATTTCGCAAACGAATTTGCAAAAAACCAATTAAAATAATCAACAATAGAAATGGATTTAACAGGAAAAGTGATTGCCATTCTTCAGGCAAACAGCGGTGTATCTGCTCGTACAGGTAACTCTTGGATGAGCCAGGAGTACGTCATTGAAGTACCCGGACAATATCCTCGCAAAATGATGTTCCGCGTATTTGGCGAGGACCGCATCAAACAGTTCAACATTCAGGCTGGTGAGGAAATTACCGTATCGTTTGACATTGATGCTCACGAGTATAACGGACGCTGGTTCAACGAGATTCGTGCTTACAGCATACAGCGTGGTGCAGCCGGCCAAATTCCCGCCGCAACACCATTCGCACCTCAGGCAGCTCCCGGAGCTGACTCTGCAGCTACAGCTCCCTTCCCCCCTGCTCAGGAACCCGCAGGTGAAGGCACGGCTGATGACCTGCCCTTCTAATTGAAACTATAGTTCTATACGACAATATCGATAAAAGGAAGAGCCCTATCGGTTCTTCCTTTTATCGTTGTGAATCTATGAATCGGAGTTCTGCCTCGAGCATTTCCAACTTTGGCAATCGGACGCCAGCCTTATGCGCTATTTCGATAGGTCGCGTATAAAGATACTGTATCTCCATAGGACGATGGAAATCGAAATCGAGTTTCATAGAGGGCGAATAGGGTGTCATCTCGTCGGTCATCTGTATCATCTTATCTACAAAGTCTTCACCGATGGCATTGATACCTAGAGCCTTAGGGACGCTAATAACCTCCATCATCAAGTCGCGGATGAGTACACGCGTAGAAGGGTTCTTCAACAAGCAGTCGGTTTGCGTATTGAGGGCAACTGTCATGCCGTTGAACGGCATATTCCACACGGCTTTACGCCAACGGGCTTCAGTATAATCCACCACACCGGCTTTGATACCTGCCGAGCAAAACTCCTCCACCAGGTTATTAAACATTTGTGCATCGCGACAAGAATAGTTGCCAAAGTTTATCTGTCCATAGCATTGATGATTGACCACACCCGGCTCTGTCTTAGCAGAACAAATAAAAGCCAGACCAGCAACGAGTTGTATGCCAGGAAAGGTTTGCTCAACATCTTGCTCCACACCAACGCCATTCTGTATAAGCACTACGATAGTATTTTCATGAAGCAATGGTGGCAACATCTCTGCTAGTAAATGATTATTAGTGGTCTTTAGTCCCACAATTACCACATCAACCTGGGGCATATCTGCCGTACGCTGATATACATTTACATGAGGTAAATGGAAAGAGCCGTCGCAAGACTGAACACGCAAACCGTGTTCACGTACGAACTGATAGTCACTATGCAACAGAAAGTGAACATCCTGTCCACTATATGCTAATTTGGCGCCATAGTAACCACCAATGGCCCCTGTTCCTATGATTGCATATTTCATGATATTCTATAAGGAGATGCGCAAACGTTATTCTACGACCTTAGCAGCATCGGCATGTTTATCCTGTGCCTTCTCGTAAGCTTTACGAGCACTCTCGGCTTTATTAGAAGCTTTCTCAGCAGCCTTCTGAGCTTGTTCAGCTTTCTTGGCTGCCTTTTCAGCTGCCTTTTGTGCTGCTTGATACTTCTTCTGTGCCTTCAAAACTGCAGCCTTTGCCTTCACTTCTGCCTTGATGGCATTTTCTTTCTTCTTCTGTTCTTTGGCTGCCTGTTTCAGTTCCTTGGCAGTCATATTCGAAGCATCTTTAACTGTTACTACGTTTTGGGCCTGAACCGTGCAACATGCCACAGTCATCAGGATCAACATAAATAGTTTCTTCATAATGTTAATAGTAAAGTTTATATAAATACTCTTCGTCCAGTTTTGCTGGCTTTTCAAACATACGAAATTACATTCTGAATAAAAGTAAGTGCGTATTTCTGTTTGCAAAAATAAGCATTTACATCTGAATATGCAAATTAAAGTGTCTCTTTTTTACGCTTTGGAATTTCATGCAAACATCTTCACCTAGTTGGAGCGGCAAGCCATGCTGTCCGTTGAAGTTTCCAGAAGTATCATGACTTGAGATGAGTTCTTTTCCAACCTAATAATGACACTTTACTGACATAAAAGCACCACTTCGGTAATTCACGACTTAAGTCAACAGACCTTTCGACTCTAGTCAACAGAGTTCACGACTTAAGTCGAAAGGTCTGTTGACTTAAGTCGAAAGACGCTATAGTGCCACTATTAAGACGGAATAGTGGCACTATCGGCAAACAAAAGTGCCACTATTCAGAACAAATAGCGGCACTTTTAATTGGGATTATTTAGGTATTCATCGCACCACAATGCGGACAGACGCCCTTTTCTTGCAGTCCTGCACCACAACGGCCACAGAAGTACTTTGCCCTGCTGGTGTGAATATAGCACCTGATAGCATAAACATAATATACTACAAGCAATGGGTATCCTATATAATATAAGGTGGAGATGCTGAACACGACATAATCAATGGCACAAACTCCAGCCAAACCTAGGCAGTAGAAAAATGCTTCTGTGGTGGACAGATGTCTACGAATATCATCGAGCGTAGCTAAACCAATGAGCAGCATGGCCCAAACTGAAGCCAGGAAAAGTCCAAGGTGAAGAGGAACGGCAAAGGGATTGAGCGTGGGATGATAGTAGTAGTGGCGCCATGAATCGGGATCGGCTAATTGTATGGTACTATAGAATACGGCCGACGACGCCACCAGGAGTGCAAGAGCGGTGGGATAGAACGAACCTATGTCATTGAAATGCACCAAACGCGCACGTTTGCGATAAAGATGGCGAATAATGAACGTGGCTACCACCAAGGAAAGAAATGCCATAAAGATGAGCAGGTGGGTGTCGGAGAAGGAATCAATAAACTGCGAGATAGGATTATCAGGCTCCACTCCCTTCAGCAGCTCACTCTCGTGTGTCCACCCCATGGTCAGCTGGTCGCGAGCCACCTGAACCCACACTGAATCGATAGAATCTGAAGGCATTGTCATAATATCGGCTACAACCAAGCGATCACCTCTCTTCACAGAGAATGTATCTATCAGCATGCCACTCAGATACTCAGATGGCTGCTGATTGATAAGCTGCACAGAATCGGCCTTCACGAAGAAATTGTAGTTGCGTGTATAATGATGAGTTGTATAGAAGGAGATGGAGTCCAACTGATCGTCGGTCAACTCCCACGCATCAGAGGTTTCCACCTCTTGACGATAACAACTAGTGAACGTCAAAGATAGAACTAGAAGAAGATATACAACCTTACGCATCGGCATAAACATTCATTTGACATTGTACACAATCAAACTCCAATCGGAACTCACGGCCGTCGGACAAGCGTAATCGCAGGGGCTCTTTCCACTCGGGACGCTTACCACCATGCTTGACACAATATCCCATCGAGAATCGAATGCAATGACGACATTGCATCAGTTGGGCATCAGCAGGCTGACGGAGCTCGAAGGCTGGCTCCGGCTTTACACCGCGCTGTTCGTAGAACGAACGAGATAAACTGTTAGATACATTATAAGAGTAGCTACGCTTATAGGGCGGCGGTGGCAGCAAGGGCAGCTCTTTCAACGGTGTGGCAGCTGCTGTGTTCTCACTACGTTGTTGCAACAGGGTTACTGCCTGACGACGCAGATTGGCCAACAAACTACTTGGAATGAAATAGTTGAAGTCATCAGGCAATCGTACCTCTACACACTCATAGGGTGTGCCACCTAGTTTTTCCAGTTGTCGGACAATATTCTCACGTTGTGGTTTCTGTGCCACTTGGAGTTCTGCTTCGATAGTAGCCACCACTTCTTCTTTCGACAAAACATGACCGTTTTCATTAAAAGAAACGACTTCATCCATCGACAAAGAGAAGCCACTATCAGTCGCATGGAGCGACATCACCACAGGTATCTTGCGTTCGGCACTAGGCTTTGCCAAAAGGCGTTCCATCTGCTGATCATTACTACGATAGAGCGCACTTCCTGGCTTCAAGCCACGAGGCATCTTGAGCGGATAGAGGCGGTTGCCTTCGGCACGGTTAACACGAAAGCCTTCCAACTCGCGCTGCTCGTTGATGAAACAGAGTCCATCACCATTGGCAAAGGCAGCAACACTTGCTACATTAAATGAATTGCCGCGCAGTTCCTTCACCTTCCCGACATATTCACCAAGTGCCTTGGGGGTATTTGGCGACCATACGGGTTGACGTTTGTCACCAAGGAAATAAGTAGTATAGCCACGATTGAACGTGCGGTTCAAGTCGGGGCGGAAAGTATAGGTACAGCGCCCTTTTGATGCTCGCTGATAGCGCTCTGGATGACGCGTCACCAACTGATTGAGGGCCTCACTATAGGCAGCCGTAACATTCTTGACATACGACAGATCCTTCAATCGACCTTCAATCTTAAACGACGTAGCACCTGCATCAGCCAAGGCCTCAAGGTTAGACAGTTGGTTCATATCCTTCAATGATAGCAAGTGGCGCTGATGCTCCCACTCCACCCCATTGGCATCGACCAAATCGAACTTCATCCTGCAAAACTGTGCACATGCGCCACGATTTGCACTGCGGTCGAAGCAGTACTGCGACGCATAGCAGAGACCTGAGTAACTTACACACAGGGCACCATGAACAAAAACTTCGAGTTCTGTATCAGGCAACTTCTGATGAATGTTTTCTATATCGCGAAGCGACGACTCACGCGCCAGCACCACGCGACGAAAGCCAAGATCACTAAGCCACTGTACCTTCTCTACCGTTCGGTTGTCGGTCTGCGTAGAGGCATGTACAGCCACCTTAATTGCCTCATCGTGCATGATCTGCAACACGGCCATATCCTGTACCAGGATGGCATCAACACGAGCCTGCTCAAGACCATGCAGCAAAAGTCGAGTATCTTCGATTTCCTGGTCGAAAAGAATCGTATTGACCGTTACATAGACCTTGGCGCCATACAAGTGAGCATATCGACAAAGCTCAGCAATGTCTTCCAAACTATTACCAGCAGCCACACGCGCGCCAAAACGACTAGCTCCAATATAAACGGCATCAGCGCCATGATCTATGGCGGCTTTTCCGTATTCCAGATTCTTGGCAGGAGCCAATAGTTCAAGTGCTCTCATTATTTAATTTGATTAATGTCGTATGGCGTCTCTTGATAGACGTAATAGTTGATCCAATTGTTATAGAAAAGATTGGCATGCGCACGCCATGTTACCAGAGGATCCTGCGAAGGATCATCATGGCGATAATAATTGCGAGGCAGATCTACATCATCACGTACGCCCAAGTCACGTTTATATTCATTATCAAGCGTATTGGGAGAATACTCCATGTGACCTGTGATGAAGAACTCACGGCCTCCACGTGCCATAACGATGCTGACACCACTATCTTCTGAGTTAGCCACCACATGCAGTTCCTCGTGCTTCTGAATGTCGGAGAGGTGAATCTCTGTATGTCGGCTGTGGGGCATCATGAACACATCATCGAAACCACGGAATATGGGAAGATGTGGTTCTAGAATATGCTGTTCGAAGATACCAAACATTTTCTTGGGCAGAGGATACTTTGGTACACCATAATAGTGATACAAACCTGCCTGAGCTGCCCAACATATATATAAGGTACTCGTCACGTGTGTGCGAGCCCAATTAAAGATTTCTGTTATCTCATCCCAATACCCTACTTCCTCAAATGGCATACCTTCTACTGGAGCACCAGTGATAATCATGCCGTCGAACTTCTCGTGGCGCAGTAGTTCAAAATCGCGATAGAACATCATCATATGTTCGATGGGGGTGTTCTTTGGCGTATGACTACGCAGTTTCATAAAGCTAACTTCAATCTGCAAAGGGGTATTTGATAGCAAACGAATCAGATCGGTTTCTGTCGTTATCTTCAAGGGCATCAGATTCAATATCACAATACGCAGCGGACGAATATCCTGTGCATGCGCCCTTGAGTTATCCATCACGAAAATATTTTCCTGCTTAAGTAGGTCTATGGCAGGAAGTCTATCTGGTAATTTAAGAGGCATAGTTTTTTACTTACTATTATATATCTTGTGTTCTTATGACGATGGCAGAGACATTGTCTATACCACCGGCATCTTCTGCAGCCATACACAAGGCATCTGCATCAAAACCATCGTTGAGTAGCTGAGCAATACTCTCTTCGTTGACCATTTCCGAAAGGCCATCGCTGCAAAGAAGCAGGGTGTCACCATCGCGAAACAGCTTAGTGAAGTTTTCCATATCGATATAGCTGTGCTTATTGCCGCCACCAATACAGTTTGTCACATAGCCCGAATGCTGAGCAGAATTAAGTGTATGATCGGTGGTCAGTTGCTGTAGATGACCATCATGGAGCAAATACAAGCGACTATCACCACAGTTAATCCAATAAAACTGCCCCTGATAATATGCGAAAGCCACAAGAGTGGTTCCCATATCTGAACACTCTTTATTAGACAGGCCCTGCGAACTAATTTGTATGGAGATGCTACGCAACCAATCGTCAAAGAGTTTACGAAACTCCTCATCACTAAGTCCGGTAGGAATATCGCTGTAAAAGAACTGCAGATTATTTAGCACCTCTTTACTCGCAATATCTCCACCACTATAACCACCCATACCATCGGCTACAGAACAGAGGTAGCGATCGGTTTTTTCAAGGGTTACAATTTTTCTCACTTTGGCATTGCGCGCACACCAATCGCCAACAAGAACCATATCCTCATTCTTGCTTCTGACACAGCCTGTATGACTGGCAGCTGTTATAAACAAATGTCTCATGGTCATGTATTTAATTAATAAATCTTTACTTGTAAACTAACATTAGCAATAGTCAAAATATCATCGTTTTTCAATGACATCTCGACATCAGGCTGAAGCTGATGATCATTCAACTTTGTACCGTTAGACGAGTTACGGTCTGCTACACACCAGCCCATGCCAGGCTTATAACGCAACTGTGCATGAACGCCCGACACATACTTATGTTGCTTAAGAAGCTGGGCATAAGGACCTTCTCGACGACCAATTATAGCTCCATCCTCTGCTATGATACGTATGTTTAGCGAATCATTAAAAAGAACCATCTGCGGTACACCTGCCACTGGTCGTGACGATATGCCTGCAGCTGGTGCCACATAGGGATGAGCTCCAGCACCACCATTGTTCGATGGTATTGACATCGACATATAGCTAATAGACGTTGACGATGTAAAAAGACCATTGTTCGTAATGCGGCGCTGATATTCATCGGCTGATATCATCAGTCCACCACAGGCCGTACAACGACGTCCCATCCCCACTCTACCACAACGCTCACAGTAAGCCAAAGGCTGTCCGCACTGATCACAGTAGTGGGAATCATCATCTATTTCTTCCTTGCAATTTGGGCAAATAATCATCTTTCTTTAATATCTTCAGGTAAAATTAACTGATATGTTTCCTTTGTAATCTGCTCAGGCGGCATCTGCGACACACGCATAGATAGCTGCTGAATGGTTTCATCTAGCATATTGCGCATTTCGCGCGCATTACCAAAGGTTTCGTCCTTTGACATCACCATGCGACTGATAATATCTAACGCCTTGAACTCTGCTGCTGGCGACAAGATGTACTGATCCTTCTCTGCCATCTTCTTGAAGATTTCCAGCAGCTCGTCATTCGTATAGTCATCGATGTGCAAACGGTGAGTGAAACGACTTGCAAGTCCTGCGTTCAACATCAAGAACTCGTCCATCTTGTTTTTATATCCTGCAGCAATGACCACAAATTTACCACGGTCATCCTCCATGCGCTTCATCAGTGTCTCAACGGCTTCCTTACCATATTGGTCGTTTTGGTCGCTCAGCGTGTAGGCCTCATCGATAAACAAGATACCACCCATCGCCTTGTCACACATGGCATTTACAATCTTAGGAGTTTCTCCCATATACTTTCCCACCAGTGTTGCTCGACTAGCTTCAACTACATGAGAAGTACTTAGGATATCCATAGCTTGGAGGATCTCACCCATCTTACGAGCAATAGAGGTCTTACCGGTACCAGGGTTACCTGTCAACACGAAGTTCATGGCCATCTGCTGCACCTTGCCAGCTCCCATAGCCGCACGCTGCTTCATGAACATGCTCTGCACGGCCAAGCGGCGAATGTTATCCTTAACAGAACGCATGCCGATAAACATATCCAACTCGTTGAGTACCTCGTCGAGCGGACGTGCTGCCTGACTCTGCGTCATTGGTAGATCCGCAATGGTCAACTTGAACATATCTTCCTCTTGGAAGCCAGGTGTGTTCATCTGCTGCACTAGGCGCTGACTTTGTTTCTCCACGGCCTCATTAAACACGCGGCGTGCCTCACGAGCGTTGCCGAAGTTTTTGTCGCGTCGCAAGTATAGCTGTTCGAACATTCGCTGAATAGCACCTTGTGTCTCCTCGTCGATGGTGAATTGCTTCTCTGCAGCCAGATGTCCGAATATCTGTGTCAATTCCTCTGGCTTATAATCATCGAAGTGAATGGTCTGTGTGAATCGACTCTTCAAACCTGGGTTCGAATCAATAAAGTCGTGCATTTGGTCGGTATATCCAGCCACAATACAGATAAATTTGCCACGATCATCCTCCAAACGTTTCAACAAGGTATCAATGGCTTCTGAACCAAAGGTGTCGCCATCTGACGATTTAAGTGTATAAGCCTCATCTATAAACAGCACACCACCAATGGCAGAATCTATCAACTGATTAGTCTTAATGGCCGTCTGACCACTATAACCAGCCACCAGTTTCGAACGGTCAGCTTCTACCAGCTGTCCGCGGGTCAGGATACCCAGCGAGCGGAACACATCAGCCATAATTCTGGCTACTGTGGTCTTACCCGTACCGGGATTACCCGTGAAGACATAGTGCTTTCCTTGGAAAGTATTGCCTTCGCCACGTTTCACCTGCAAATTCAGGTATGATGCCAAGTTGGTAATCTCCTTCTTAACAGCATCAAGACCCACCATACCTTCAAATTTCTTAAGGCACTCGGTGTAGTCAACCTCCTTAGGTGCTTCGTATGGGATATCCTCCTTACAGATGGTTATTAATTCTTCGTTTGACATCGTAATGATATCGCCCGTCTGCAATCGCTTAGCTTGACGTTTACAGATTTGATCGAAGAGTGAACGCATCGTACGACCATTAGCAAAGTCCTTGTCACGCTGTTGGTACATATCGCTGATAACCTTGCGTGTCAGTTCCTCGGCCTCAGGGTTAAATATATACTGTTTGTCCTTGGCAAAAACAGATAATATACTGAACAGTTCCTCGGGGGTATAGTCTTCAATATTGAGGAAGTAGGTGAAACGACTACGCATACCTGGGTTCACACGGAACAGGTTCTCCATCTCGGTGCGATAGCCGGCAGCGATGACCACAAACTTGCCACGGTCGTCCTCCATGCGTTTCATCAGCGTCTCCAGAGCCTGTGCGCCTTGGTTGTCGCGTTCTCCAGACTGACTGACCGGTGCCAACGTATAAGCTTCATCCACAAACAAGATTCCACCCATAGCCTTGTCACAGAGATGGTTGACCACCTTGGGCGTCTCGCCCTGATACTGTGACACCATCTTTGAACGATCCACTTCGACAACATGTCCAGAATCGAGATAGCCAATTGATGCTAGAATCTCGCCCAACTTACGCGCTATGGTTGTCTTACCAGTACCAGGATTACCCGTCAAGACAATATGCATAGACATCTTGTCTTGCAGCCCTAAGCCACGCTCAACACGCTGCATATTGTTTTGAACAGAATAGGCAATCTCTTTGACGGTCTGTTTCACTTCGTCCATACCAATGAACGTATCAAGGTCGTGGAGGATATCATCTAATGACCGCTCTTCGGGCACATAACCCTTAATATCATCGCGCTCGACACAGGCAGCCTGAGCACCTCTACTTATAAACGAAGTAAAGATATCTTCGGCCGTCTTCATGGCTACATGCGCATTACCGAAAGTATCATCCTTAATCTTAATTTGATACTTAAAGAAACGCGTGAGGTGTTTTTCTGCCTCAACCGAGAACACACCGATACCATACTTAACACGCAGCTCCTGACGTGCGATGTCGCAAAGCTCTTGATAGCCTGGCGTTGGAAGTCTGAATGTGTACTTGAAACGGTTCTTTACCGCAGGATTACTCTCCAAAAAGTCATCTAATCCTTTAGGAAGACCTGCCATTACCACAATAGGATCATCATTCCAATGATCCATCTCCACAAAGAGCTTGTCAAGCGGGTTCACCTGATTAGAATACTTATCTGGCAGCAGCTTCTGCACGTTGTCGAAGAATAAGATTCCTCCTTGTGCTTTCTGTATATTCTCGTCCCAATGATCAACGAAACGCTGGAAATCGACAGCATCTACCATTGTTAACTTGGGCGACTGTATAATCTTATGCTGACAGAAGTAGTCACAAATAGTGCTAGCAAGCATGGTCTTACCGGTACCTGTCTCACCAATGATGATTGCATTGACCGAAAGTCGCACACTGGCAATATCCTTACGAGTTCGTAAGAAGGAATAAGTGTCCACAATCGTCTTCAGCTGAGACTTCACCTCGTCAAGGCCAACCAGCTTGTCGAGTGCGTTCTGCACCACGAGCGGCTGTCCGCAGCGCTTACAGAACTTGGCGCTACTTCTATTTTCAGTTTGACAATGTTCGCACTTCATAGTTATTCGTTTCCTTCGCTTTCTGATAATTCATTATTCTCTGTAACCTCCCCTTCTTGTTGTTGTACTTCTTCAGATTCTGACTTTGTTTTAAAGTCGCCTGTACCAACAACATTCTCAAAATTGCTGATATACCCTTTACCAAGGTCCGGATTCTTCATATTCATCAGCGAGGGACTATACAATACAAACTCACCCACCAACAAAAGAATCATGATGGCCCATTGGATATAATGCAACACAGTCTCACCCGATAGTGAGTGTACCTGATCAGCCACATTATCCAACAAACCAAACTTTGAACCTTTATAACGATGGGATCGTGTTTTGAAGGTATAGTAAAGTGGGTCTATCAGCACCGACTTTAAATCTTCATGCTTCAAAACGTCGTTCACAAACTTCGCGTCAGTCTGTTGTGCCTTGCGGAAATCTGTGTAATGACACACCACCATATATCCAGCCGTCAACAGTAACACTGCAACAGTGAAAAGCTGAGGGAATGATGTATATACGAATCTTAATGTATAAATAGGTATAAGCACGGTCAAAGCTCCTACGATGCCCCACAAGGCTGCAATCGTTGAGCCATAACCATTAAAATAGGAACGCGTAGCCACTATAATAGCCGTCATACCGCCTACGGGTAATCCTATCGTAACATAAGGATGAGCCATCACATAGTCTTTGTTCGAGAAACCAACAAACAAAACCATGACAACCCATATAAAACAAACAATATAATAAATGGCCATGAACGTCTTCTCGCGTGATTGAGCACCATTCCATTCACGACGCACTTCTGCTATACGAGCCTTAGTATCTTCACGAGCCTTTGCAAAACGGCGATAATGGAACTGTTGTGGATCGATGCTTCCTATTGCCATCAACCAAGCCTCCAGTTCACGCTCATAGCTATACTCTTCCTGGAAGTCGCGAGTAGGATCTTCGTGGAAGAACACCGACAGCCACTGAGACAAGGCTCCATTACGTATCTCGGTGCGCATCTGTGGTACTTGGTTCGCATCCAACTGTTTTCCATCGGACAACAGAGTTCCATTTGGTAGCAGATAGGTTGGAATAACTCCTAACGAACGGCAGAAGCGGTACAGCGCAGTGCGAAGGTCGTAAGCACCTAAACGTTCACGGTTTTCTTCCGAGTTCATGTCAAAACAACGCTTAGCCTCGTTGAGCAGGTCATACCATCCATGAATCTCTGCAAAGAAATAGAATCGTCCATCTTCTGTATTAGAAAAAGCTGACATTTGGTTAGCTAGTTCATCTGCAGATACATGTTCCAATTGTTTCAACTGATTGGCCAGTATATCACCTACAGCTTGTGGCGTCTGAGCCTCACGCAGGTCATAGGCTGCAGTACGATCAGCGCTGTATAGTACCTTATAGGCCAAATCCATTGAGAATTCTTTACCCGCTGTCATTTTCATGACATTGTCACACTTAACCATGTCCTCATGAACATAAAGCCATGAAAGCAATCGACCGTCGCAAAGCGAGTGCCACTCGTCTTCAGTTGGTTCGGCATTGCCAAAGTATTGAACAATATCTTGTATATTAAGTGTTGACCGATGGGTCAGGAATGGAATATCAGGATCAATCTCCAGAACGAGTCGCATCAACGAAATGCGCGGCTCACAATCCTCATTGAAATAAGAGCGCAAGCGGTCCACATGACATTTCGTACGCGACTCCAACCAAATGAACACTGGATCATTTGCATTCTTCAAAATCAAAGAATACTCCTCACGATGAGATAACAGCGACAAAGCCACGCTATGCACATCCTCACATGCAACACCCTTTATATCGCGGTAAGGCTGTGATGAGTCCATGGTAAAAGCCGAAGCATAAAGTCCAGCACGCTGATCAGTGGGATAACGCTGAGTCACTATCTCATTGACTACTGCCGACAACTTGGTATTTCCGCATGCCTCGAGCCATTGCACGATACGCCCATTATAGAGATAGTTTTTACCAAGTTGTTCGTTCTCCAGCAACATTGGCACCAACTCATGTACATTCTCAGCCACCAAGTTGCGGTCAGGATCAACGATAAAGCTCTTATAGCGCAAGAAAGGAGAAGAGATGTCCACTGCTACATCCTCGCCTAGGAACCATCGCTCCACCTCATCGTATCCCCAGCGTGTCATCTTGTTGACAGACGTTAGACCTTGAATCAACTTCTTGACCTGATCAGGTAGCTCGTCCATACGCGGCAGACGTCCTTCATTCTTCTGGCGCATCATCAGTCGCTCATTAGAACTCATAGGGTTCTCACCGAGCCAAGCAGCAAAGAGTGTCATACCCAACGAATAGAAATCGGCAGCAGGAGTAATCTCCACTTCACCGTCTATCACGTCTGTATACATCTCTGGTGCAGCGTAAATTGGCGTACGTGCCTGGGTTGTGCGAAACGTATTGCTGCCGTTGGTCTGCAATGAAGAGATACCAAAGTCACCCAACACAAGTTCCTGCTGAGACTCATCACGGAAAAAGAAGTTAGTGGGCTTAATATCTTTGTGCAGTATATTATTCTTATGACAATAGGCCAAAGCACCTGCAGCCTGCAATACGAGACGACGGAAACGATTAAAATTACCCTCTATACGAAGGTCTTTCAGTGTGCCGCCACGCAGATACTCCATCAACTCATAATTTCGGTTTTTACCTTCAACATAGGTCTTACCATAGTCAAAGAGCCGAACAATCATCTCAAAATGAAATGAGCGAATGGTCTGCAGCAATTTCTTATCAACATCAAAATTTGGATAATAGACCTTCAGCACAAACTCTTTGCCGTCTTTCTCAACCAGAAACACCTGAGCCTCACCTGAGTTATCGCTCAAGCACTTCACCTCGCGATAGCCCTCGCCTTTCAACATGAACACATGTCCAGCAAGCGACTCTTCGGATTCCTGAGGTGCAAACGACATGTCCGAGCGTCTCGTACTTTCGTAGTCTGGCTCGTCATTACTCTGAGCTGCCGCCATCATGGATGACGGCGCTTTTAAGGTTCTATCTCCAGCATAGTCGGCATCATTGCTCGCACTTGCTGTATTATCGATCATTCGGGTTGTTTTATCCCACTGATTGTCTGTCATCATTTGTCGTCTTTGATTTCCTGCTTAGAATTGTGTCCCAATACAATCCACTTACCGCCCATCTGAGGCTTTGCGCATCCACAAGGACTTGAGTGCATGGCATTCTTATAATTGCAGCGCCATGCCAAACGTACACCCGAGGGTTTCTGCGCCATAGCGAAATTGCGCACTTTAGCAGGTGATTGCTGGGGAGGGATCGACATTTGGTCAAGCATCTCGGCAATCTGTTCAAGCTTACGACGCTTCATCGCAGTCAGCTCCTCTTTACTCATGCGCTGATTTTTAGGCTCGGGTATAACTGGATTTTGGATACCATCGTCTTGCGCCAGCAAGCGCAATATTCTATCACGCAATTCCTGGCACTCCTTATCACGCAAAGCGTCACGCTCAGTGTTATATGGCAACCTCATTTCCAATTCGCTATATTCACGAGCCAACGACATTAACTCTTTATATTCTGGGATATCTTTTAATTGGGCGACAAGTTGACGAGCCTCTTCCGTAAGTGGCATTCCACACTGTTTGCAAAATGCGAAATCGTTCATCGTATGGCAAGTAGGACATACGATACCGCCTCTTGGCGAACCGCACTCAGGACAATAGCCCTCAAACTCAGAAAGGTGTGCGCCACAGAAGGAACACACATCGGTACGTATATAGTGATGACACGCCTCACAATAGTCTGCTTCGGGATCAATCTGTGCGCCACAGTTTGGACAGATATCCATGCGCATCAGTGCTCCGCACGAAGCGCAATACATAGCATCGGGCTCGTTTATGGTTCCACATTTTGGACAAGGAACACCCTGAATGGTATTCTGCTGCATTTGCATACCACCAGACGTTTCCCAACTCATAGATTGTTCACGCATGGGTCTTTCACCACCTTGCGTCTGATCGTTTGTAATCATGGTTTTTGTATCTTAGTTAAAATCTTCTGCAAAGATACGTAGTATATTTTATATTACCAAAAATAAAGTCCTTAAACTTTCAAAAAAATTCAAAGTTTAAGGACTTTACTTAATTTAAGTTTCTAATTACCACAGTTGCAAACGCTGCTCCTTTGGAATAAACATAGCGTCACCAGGCTTCACGCCAAAGACCTCGTACCATGCATCAATGTGTTTCAAAGCACCATTCACGCGCCATCTACCCAGTGAATGAGGGTCATTCTTTGTACGGTTTCTGATCTCAGCCTCAGTGATATTACCAGCCCATACACCTGCATAAGCTATAAAGAATCGCTGGTCTGGTGTAAGACCATCAATCACAGGAAGTGGATTATTCTTGGTTGCATTCTTAAATGCTGCATAAGCAACTTGCAAACCACCATGATCAGCTAAGTTCTCGCCCAATGTAAACTGGCCATTGGCATTCAGGTCGGGCAGCACCTTGATTGAAGAAAAGAAATTAGCATACTGATTGGCACGCTCCTTAAAGAGATCACCATCTTTCTCGGCCCACCAGTCGTTCATATTACCGTCTTTATCATATTGGCGACCCTGATCGTCAAATCCGTGAGTCATCTCATGACCAATCACCACACCAATGGCGCCATAGTTAAAGGCATCATCAGCTTCAGGATCGAAGAAGCAACCCTGCAAGATACCTGCTGGGAAACAAATCTCATTGGTAGTGGGATTATAATAGGCATTAACTGTCTGCGGGAACATATGCCAGTCATCGCGATCAACTGGTTTACCTGCAGAATGCTCTATCTGGTAGCTATTCCAGAACTTACGGCAAGCCAAGATATTATCGAAATAAGACTTAGCAGGATCGATAGTCAGTTGACTCATATCAATCCACTTATCGGGATAACCGACTTTAACATAGAACGTGTTCAGCTTCAGCATTGCGTTCACCTTGGTAGCATCACTCATCCAATCCTGTGCTGCAATACGCTCACCAAGGGCAATCTGCAGATTCTTAATCAGACGAACCATACGCTCTTTAGACGAAGCGGGGAAGTACTTCTCGACATAAATACGACCCAGTGCCTGTCCCATCTGACTCTGCAACTGCTGGGTTGCACGACGCCATAAAGGATGATCTTCCTTTCGACCAGACATCACCTTTCCGAAGAACTCAAAGCTCTCCTGCTGTGTTTTGTCGTCCAGATAGTTTGATGCAGCAAGGATATACCCCCACTCCATATAGTCACGATATTCAGCAGCCTTTATTGTTCCCAACAGGGCATTAACACCGGCAAAGAATTCAGGCTGACCTACCACCAGTTCCTGACAATACTTAGAATCAAGTCCACTGGCATTTACCACTTTTTCTAATTTAAGATTTGGATAATTCTCATTGAACGTTTTTAATGACATTTTATGATAGTTCAACTGAGGATTACGCAAATCCGTCTTTGAACGTGACACCTTGGCTAGTGCAGTCTCAATTCGAATCACGTTGTTCATCTTCTTTCTGGCAGTAGACTTACTAAAGCCAAAAAGTTGGAACATTCTGGTTATATGATTCTTATAAGCCTCTCTAATTTTAACTGTCTCAGCATCATTCTCCAGGTAATAGCTCTTATCACCAAGTGAGATGCCACCCTGTGAAAGCTGCAGAATATTCTGAGCCGCATTCTTTTCGTCAGCGCCTATGTAAGCATTGAAAAATTCTGAATCACCATAAGGTGCCATAGAGAGTT
Source organism: Xylanibacter brevis ATCC 19188 (assembly GCF_000621725.1). Taxonomy (GTDB): domain Bacteria; phylum Bacteroidota; class Bacteroidia; order Bacteroidales; family Bacteroidaceae; genus Prevotella; species Prevotella brevis. The sequence goes on along the minus strand of NZ_KK211333.1, from coordinate 225,273 downwards.
GAACCTGAAAGAGTTGAGCCACGGTTTTTGCCTTCTCGAGTTGTTCAATAAGAGCCATGGCAGGTGTCACACCCTCCTTATTGCGACGCTCAGCATCCATTGCCAACTTGTACAGATCACTTAGCTTCTGCTCGATTGAGCCCTTCTTATAATTACCCTTTAACAACTCATCCAGAATACCATTCACACGTTTGTTATTCTCTTCACCGATCATGTCAAAAGAACCAAATCGTGAATAGGCGGCAGGCAGCGGATTCTTAGTCATCCAACCACCGCATGCATACTGATAGAAATCGTCTACAGGTTTCACACTCTTATCCATATTCCCGGGATCAATACCAGAGCTTAGAGAGCCCTGTGCGCTACATGTCATTGACATTAGCGTCAATGTCATCATAGTAAATAAACTTTTAAATTCCATGTTTTTTAAAAATATAAATAATAACTCTTTATGATTGATTAGCTTGTAATTGTTCTAGTTCTTCAGAGAGTCTTTCCCAGCGCTCCACCTCTTCGTCCAATCCTTTCTTAATATCGGTATATTCCGTAACTAGAGTCATATCGGCGGCGTTCTTGGGATCACACAAAAGAGTATCTAATTCCTTTAGGCGCTGCTCAAACTTACTGATTTTCTTTTCGCTATCTTCCACGGCACGTTCGGCTTTCTTTAATTGTTTTTGCAGTTCCTTATGTGCTGCATACGAAACGGACTTTACCGTTGTCGATGGAATCTCGGTGGTCTTCGCTGTTTCCTTAGTTTTCTTTCCTTTTTCAAAATAAGCGTCTATTGTGTCGCCCTTTGCCTCTGTCTGAAGATCCTTTGATCGCAAGAAATCATAAATACCGCCCAAGTGTTCACGCACCTTACCACCGCCAAACTCATAGACCTTATCCACTAAGCCATCTAGGAACTCTCTATCGTGACTAACCACAATAGCCGTACCATCAAATGCCTTGATTGCTTCTTTCAAAACATCTTTTGAGGCCATATCCAAGTGGTTGGTAGGCTCATCAAGAATAAGCAGATTGACAGGTTCAAGTAAGAGGCGAATCATAGCTAGTCGACTACGCTCACCACCACTCAACACCTTTACGCGCTTATCACTAGCCTCACCACCAAACATGAAGGCGCCCAGTATATCGTTAATCTTGAGACGAACTTCACCCTTAGCCACATAATCAATGGTCTGGAACACCGTCAACGATTCATCCAGTAACTGTGCTTGGTTCTGAGCAAAATAACCGATTTGCACATTATGCCCCACCTTCAAGTTTCCTTCAAAGGGAATCTCGCCCATGATACATTTCACAAGCGTTGATTTACCTTCTCCGTTCTTACCTACAAAAGCCACCTTTTCCCCACGTTTTATTGTGAGATTAACATGGTCAAAGACCACGTGGTCATATGCTTTCTTTACGTCCTCACAAATGACGGGATAGTCACCACTGCGTAGGCAGGGGGGGAACTTCAAGTGTAAGGCCGAATTATCGACCTCATCTATCTCAATAGGGACTATTTTTTCTAGCTGTTTCACCTTCTGCTGCACCTGTACAGCTTTAGTTGCCTGGTAACGGAAACGCTCAATGAAGGCTTTCATTTCACTGATTTCCTTCTGTTGGTTTTCGTAGGCACGCATCTGCTGTTCACGACGTTCCTTGCGCAGCGTGACGTACTCGTTATACTTTACACGATAATCTACTACTTTACCACAAGAAATCTCTAGCGTACGGTTTGTTACATTGTTAATAAAGGCACGGTCGTGACTAACCAGCACAACTGCACTCGACGACTGAGTGAGGAATTGTTCCAGCCACTGGATAGAATTAATATCCAGATGGTTAGTTGGCTCATCAAGCAACAACACATCAGGACGTCGAAGCAGTATCTTGGCCAATTCTATACGCATTCGCCAACCACCCGAGAACTCACGCGTAGGACGATCTAAATCCGAACGCTCAAAGCCAAGTCCCATCAGCGTTCGTTCTATCTCAGCCTCGTATCCCTCGGCCCCCAACATTTGATAGCGCTCATGTTCACTGGAAAATTTCTCAACGAGCGCCATGTATTCTTCGCTCTCATAATCAGTGCGTTCGTTGAGTTGTTTTTCCATACGTTCTATACGAGCTGCTATTTTCTGAATGTCGGCAAAGGCTTTCTGAGCCTCTTCCCTAACAGTCGTATTATCCTGAAGCACCATGACCTGAGGCAGATATCCAATGGTAGTATCTGTAGGTACACTAACCTGTCCTGCCGTGGGATGTTCCAGCCCACACAGCATTTTCAACATGGTCGATTTACCTGCGCCATTCTTACCCACCAAGGCAATGCGGTCGCGATCGTTGACCACAAAACTTACATCTGAAAACAATGGCTTGACGCCAAATTCTACTTTTAAATTCTCAACAGAAATCATTTTATTCCACTATTTCCCAGTGCAACACAGCCCCATTCTTGCGAGCTGGATCTGCACCTTTATAATCCATACTATAAGGACTACCTGTAGTAGGACTCTTGCCTATATACTGATGATTGCGCACAGAAAACAGCATAAAGTCGCCATTCAGGTAATCTTGCCAAAGGAACATTTCTGCATCATCTGCATAATGCGTGAAGCGCACATCACCAGGTAGGCCCTCGCCATAGACCTTGACATATCGGCCATCCACGCACTGCAACAACACCTGACCTTGCCCCTTATCAACAAGGCGAAACCGCGTGTTTAGACTCTTGTCGCTCACACGGGTATCATAGAGAACGCCGTGAGGTGTGCAAATGGCAGGAAGCCCCGTAGACTTGTTGATAATACGAAACGTCTTACCAAAAGGAATATTCTCACTACGGTCAGCACAAGGCTCCTCTACAGTAAAGTTATCAAACTCTGCATAGCCACCATTCTTCCCATCTTTATTGAAAGCAAAGAGGGCATGACGTGATCCCTGAAAAGAGATGAGCTGATAGCTGAGGGGCATCACACGACCAAGGGTCTGGAAATGAAGTCCATCCACACTATAAGCATACTGTGCCCTATCATCGTCATACTCACCATTGCAACGCAACCATATTTTTTCCTGAGGCAATGAAACAACTTTATCTACAGTATCGTTGGTCAACTGCTCAAAACAGCGCAGAATCATTTTTCCATTCTCCTTCACCACGCCAATCCACGAGCAAGGCACATTGATATTTCCAAGACCACAAACATCTCCTTCTTTCATTCCCTTTACAAACAGTTCTACGGTAGTCACGGACTTAGGCCCAATGACGCGCTGTGTCAGCGTATTGCGCGCCCACATCAGTTGTTCTGCGGGCATCGACTGTAAGCGCAGACGGCCGTTCTTCAACTGCCATTTACTATCGTCTGGATTGTGGTTCCACTGCCACACACGTCCTAATGTCTTGCCATTAAAATTCTCGTTTCTATCATAGGGAGCGCAAACCTTCGTGGACACCTCGGAGCGAGTACCAGGCTTGAACCACGTGCGAGGTGCACGTCCTAAGTTACCCTCCAAGCCTACCATTGGCCACCCATCCTTCCATGTCATAGGCATCAGGCAAACGGTGCGACCTATCGAGTGAAAGTCTTGCATAAACAGTGCCCACCACGAGCCATCTGCAGCCTGTACGATGCCACCCTGATGAGCATTGGAACAGGCAGTAGCATTTTGATCCACAGGTCCCAACTTAAACTTTGTACCATCATGACCTATACGATATTTCTCACCACCTGGTACTTGCGTGAGCGAGGCAGCATGATAACCATAGGTCTCATCGGCCGTAATGACACGTGTCTCATAGGGGCCCCAAATACTCTTTGAACGCGAGCAAAGGGTGCGTCCATTGGGTTTGTAGTCGGTAGAGATGAGATAATACATTCCATCAATCTTATACATATGATGCCCTTCACCCACGCCATTACCTTCAGGAATAATAACGCGCTCGGTTCCCTCTACAGGCCCACTCATATCGGGTTTCAATTCTGTACATTTCACCATTCCATATCCATGGATAGCATAAACCTTTCCATCATCATCGAACAGTACACCAAGGTCGTAGATGTTGCCTTTCATATTATGATGCGTCCATGGGCCACGTATATCCTTAGCCGTGTAGCATTGCAAGCCCTTGCCATTAACGTTTGAGAAAACATAAAACTGACCATTGGCATAGCGGATACAAGGAGCCCAAATACCCTGACCATAAATCTCTTTATGGTTTTTTAATGAGAATGCATCATCGTCAAAATCAAAGCGATCGAAACAGTACGATATATTTTCCCAGTTCACCAAATCCTTTGAGTGCAGGATGACAAGTCCAGGCACTGCGTGCATTGTTGTACCGGCTAAATAGTAATCATCACCAACACGCAAAATATCTGGGTCGCTGAACTCATCGTAGAACAGCGGATTTGTAAATGTTCCATTCCCATTATCAGCCGTCCACGACTGGGCATGAACAGACATCGTCATCACAGCCCCTAGCAAGAGGCAAATAGTAGTTTTCTTCATTGTCTTAGTCGATTAATTATTTGTAAATAGTAACTGAGCCGCCATCACTGTCGGCATAACGTTTAAGTAGTTCTTGTATATAGCGGGCATTATCAGCCACGCGCTGTTCGTTGCCATCGTAGCCATTGATAAGCACCAGCAGATGAGTAGTTTCAATGGTCATCTTCGTTCGTTCATGGTCACTGGTTGGTGTGCCGAATCCCCCTACCTCATCGCGATAGACAGGCAGACCAGCAATACTCAAAACTCCACGACCAATACCTTCATAGGGTTCACCATCACGCCCTACCCCCAGCGTTATCGTCTGACCAACCAGTTTGTCAGCATCGAAGCCGCCAATGCTATAGCCAAACTTTATGCTGGCCAAGTTTACCAAGTCAACCAAGGTATCAATTTGATAAAGGTCTTTACCTTGCAGCAGACGGCGCATCAGCTGTTCACTAGCAGGACGATAGCGGGAGGGATCTTTTCCGCAGGCCTTATAGACTCGTCGGGTAGCAGCAATTCCAGGCAATTCTTTCAAAAGTTCATTTGACAGAGTCTGAGTTACCTCAGCCTGCAAGACTTTTATTTCATCCCACAGGGCTTCACAATATGCTGTATTCTTCACCTGTGCCTCAACTGCTGCTCCTACGAACTCTGGGCATACAGATGCTATCTCTTTGGATACAATGATCTTCATTTTAGCAATTCAAGGAACTCATCCTCGTTTAATATCTTGATACCAAGTTTCTGCGCCTTTTCCAACTTCGATGGGCCCATATTCTCACCTGCCAGAATGAACGAGGTCTTTCCGCTGATGCTGCCTACGTTCTTTCCGCCATTCTGCTCAATGATGAGTTTATACTCGTCGCGCGAATGATGAGCAAACACGCCACTTATCACCACGCTCTGCCCTGCGAGTTTATCGCTGGTTTGAGCCGTTTGGCTAGCTTGCAATTCCATCTGTAACCCATACGAACGCAGGCGGCTGACAATCTCCTGATTCTTTTCATCATGGAAGAAACCGATGATGCTCTTTGCCATCACCTCGCCGATACCTTCCACTTCTTGAAGTTCGTCTAAACCAGCAGCCATCAGTGCATCCATCGACTTGAAATGACGGGCTAACAGACGAGCAGAAGTCTCGCCAACAAAACGAATGCCCAGCGCAAAGACGACACGTTCGAAGGGCACCTCTTTAGATTTCAAGATTCCATTCACGATGCGCTGTGCTGACTTCGTTCTACTGCCATCGCCATTGATTTGTTGCACATCTATCAAATAGAGATCAGCCACGTTTTTCACCAATCCTCGACGATAGTATTCATCAATGGTCTCAGGACCTAAAGAATCTATGTTCATGGCTTTACGTGCTATGAAGTGCTCAATACGACCTTTAATCTGCGGCGGGCAACCAGTATCATTCGGGCAATACCATGCAGCCTCTCCCTCATAGCGCACTAGCGGTGTGCCACATTCAGGACAGCGTTTAACAAACTGAACTGGCATGGCGATGATTGGGCGCTGTTCTACATCGACTCCCACAATCTTGGGGATTATTTCGCCACCCTTCTCTACATAGACAGCATCGCCAATATGAAGGTCAAAGCTCTTGATAAAATCCTCATTATTCAGCGTTGCTCGTTTCACTGTTGTACCTGCCAGTTGCACAGGCTCCATATTAGCAACAGGCGTCACAGCACCAGTACGTCCCACCTGATAGGTTACTTCCAGCAAACGAGTACAAGCTCGTTCTGCCTTGAACTTATATGCGATGGCCCATCGAGGGCTCTTGGCTGTATAGCCCAACGAACGCTGTTGACGCAGAGAGTTCACCTTCAGCACAATGCCATCGGTAGCCACAGGCAGATTCTTGCGCTCAGTGTCCCAATAGTTAATGAAGTCTAGAATTTCTTCTACCGTCTTCACCTTACGCATACCCTCTGATATCTTAAATCCCCAGGAACGAGCCGTCTGTAGATTTTCGAAATGTCCTTCATCTGGCAAATTTTCGCCCAGGAGATAGTAAAGATATGCATCTAAGCCACGCTTAGCCACCACCCTCGAATCTAGGCTCTTCAGTGTTCCACTTGCAGCATTACGTGGATTTGCGAACAAAGGTTCCTCAGCAGCTTCACGTTCGCGATTCAATCGTTCAAATGAAGACCATGGCATTAGAATCTCGCCACGAATTTCAAACTCACGGGGATAGCCACTGCCAGGCAATATCAGCGGAATACAGGAAATCGTTCTCACGTTTTGCGTCACATCGTCGCCCTGCACACCATCACCACGCGTGACAGCTTGCGTCAGTCGCCCATCTACATAAGTCAACGAGATGCTCAATCCGTCGTACTTCATTTCGCAGCAAACCTCAAAATCCTCGCCTCCAAGTCCCTTGCGAACACTCTCATACCACTCACGAACATCTTGTTCACTATAGGTATTTGCCAGCGATAACATAGGATATTTGTGCGCCACCTGATGGAATTCTGACTGCAGGTCGCTGCCAACACGCTGAGTGGGCGAATTAGCATCGAAGAGTTCTGGGTGTTTAGCCTCCAACTCCTGCAACTCGTGCATCATGAAATCAAATTCCTGATCACTGATTTCCGGCTGGTTCAGTACATAATATTTATAATTGTGTTCATGCAACTGCTGCCGCAATTCCATGATACGCTGTGTATCGTCCATTGCTTTCCCGTTTAGTATTTGGTTGCAAAGGTACTAAAAAAGGAGAGCAGAACAAAATAAAATCATCTATTTTTGGCAGTTGCAACTACAAAAACAGTTACTTTAAGACCACAAAACAGCCACTATTAGATCATAAAACTGCCACTATTAATTCACAAAACAAGTACTTTAAGATGGCAAAACAGCAGTACCTCTTCAGAATGAAGACATATTTGCACATTCTAATTTGCATGATTCGAAAATATATATTACCTTTGCATTAAAATATGAGCAAAACAGGACTTGTACTGGAAGGTGGAGCCATGAGAGGACTCTTCACTGCAGGCATCATCGATGTGATGATGCGCCACGAAGTATGGCCCGATGGTTTGATTGGCGTATCAGCAGGTGCTGCATTCGGTTGCAACATGAAGTCGCGACAGATAGGACGTGCCATCCGCTACAATATGCGTTTTGCCAAGGACAAGCGTTACAGCGGAATTGGCTCATGGCTAAAGACTGGCAACTACTTCAACGCTGAGTTTGACTACCACACGGTGCCCACTCGCTATGACATCTTCGACGACAAGTCTTTCAACGAGAACCCCATGGAATTCTATGCTGTATGCACAGATGTAGAATCAGGATTTCCCGTTTACAAGCGTCTAGACGAGGTAACTGATAATACTTACGACTGGATACGGGCATCAGCATCTATGCCACTAGCATCAAAGGTTGTTGAATTAGAAGGTATTAAATTATTGGATGGTGGTGTGAGCGATTCCATACCATTGGAATATTTTGAAAAGTTGGGCTACCGACGCAACGTTGTAGTGCTAACCCAACCCGATGGGTTCGTAAAGCAACCTAACCCACTGATGCCCATCATGCGCATTGCACTTAGAAAATATCCGAACATGATTAAAGCTATGGAGCTGCGCCACGAAATGTACAATGGGCAATTGGCCTACGTTCGTCAGGCTGAGGCCGCAGGCAGATGCTTGGTGATTCGTCCGGAAGTCAAGATTCCCATCGGTCACATATCACACGACCCACATGAAATGAAAGAGGTTTATGATATGGGCACACGCATTGGAGAACAATATATTGAAAGAATAAAGGCATTTTATCAAAAGGAATAAACATGAGAATAGATATCATCTCCGTACTACCAGAGATGCTAGAAGGTTTTGTCCACGAGTCAATTTTGGCACGTGCAGAGAAGAAAGGACTAGCAGAGATCAAGCTACACAATCTTAGAGATTACACATTAGACAAGTGGCGCCGTGTTGACGACTATCCCTATGGTGGCAGTGCAGGCATGGTGATGCAGTGTGAACCTATAGACCGATGCATCACTGCACTGAAAGCCGAGCGCGACTACGACGAGGTTATCTTCACTTCACCCGACGGTGAACGTTTTGACCAGCATATGGCCAACGAGCTGTCATTGAAAGGAAACTTGATTATCCTTGCCGGTCATTACAAAGGTATCGATCAGCGTGTACGCGACCATCTGATAACAAAGGAAATATCTATTGGTGATTTTGTGTTGACAGGAGGCGAACTAGTGGCTGCGATGATTGCCGATGCTATTGTACGCGTAGTACCTGGTGTGATTGGTGATGAGCAGAGCGCCCTATCCGACTGTTTTCAGGATGACCTGTTAGCAGCCCCTATCTATACGCGTCCTGCCGATTATAAAGGTTGGAAAGTGCCCGAAATACTGCTGAGCGGTAACGAAGCAAAAATAAGAAACTGGGAATTGGAACAGGCTATGGAACGCACCCGTCGTTTACGCCCTGACCTACTTGAGGAGAAATAATAGTTACCTCCCCCATAAGTTCAAGCGTACTAAGAATAATAGAGTCTATATAAAAAAAGCGTATCCTCAGGATTTCTTGAGAATACGCTTTTTATCAATTAGAAATTATATGAGAATCCTAGTGAAGAATACTCTTTGAACTGCCAGTAGCCTAACTTCTCATCGCGCTCACGATTGTCATCGAAGCGTGGGAAGAGGAATAGGTTGGCTGAAATGTATTTAGACACACGCAATGCAAAGGTATTTTCCCATTCAAGTTCCTCGCGGTGGAAACTAGAGAAGCTGTACAGACGTGTCTTCCATGTCACCACATCATTGATTCGCCATTCTATAGATGCAGTGAGCTGCGAACCGAAGTCAGTCAACGAATGAGTATGACGGTCTAGCTTCACACCGAAATTGCCAGCCAGGTCAGCACGATCCACATAACGGTAGTTGATGGCAAGTGGCGACATATTGACAGTGCCAGTAATACGTCCTTTCAACCAATTTACCTTGTAATCCAAACCAAGACCGACACTGAGGTTGAACGGCGACATAAAGTCTGAGTAGGTTTTCTTATCATTGGCACGATAACCCTGAGTAAACTGAGTATATGCCAGCAACTGCATGGTATAGTACCAACGTTTAGCAGCTTGAAGACCCACCTTTCCTGTATAACGAATCAGGTCCTCGTGAGCTTTGAACTTATGCAAGCTATCGCTTCGTGAAGTCTGCATACCAAGTTTGAGTTCCAATTTGTTCTCCCACTTGAATTTCTGCTTATTATCATAGTTAGCCTCCAACGTCAGACTACCCACAGCCGAATAGTTACTTTCGCCACCCTTATACCAGTTGCCGCTGACATAGTTCTGCATAAACTGAAGATAGCTATCTCCACGGAATTTCCAGAAATTAGGTTTGCTCACATCTACCTGTACAGTTTCAACCTCAGGAGCAGATGGCATGGGCTCTGCCTGTTCTACAACAGTGGCTGTCTGAACAATCTCCTTATCAATAATGTCTTGTCGTAGAGTTCCTGCATGTTGCTGTTCGGTCTCAGTGATTCTCACCAGATCAGGACGTTTTAAATAGACATTCATCAGCGCTTGATTGATGGCTTGACTCACCTCATCAGAGTCTTTAGAAGCAATAGAAAGCTGACTGCCAGAAACGCCATGAAAGAATGTTAGAGGAGTGAAAAGCCTGTAGTACTTGCCATTGGGTTTAGCGGCATGGACATTCAGCGAACAAAGCGCCAATGCAATTATCAAGAGATTTTTCATAGGTTGCTGAGATAATTTTTATAATGTTTCTTAATCTGGCGAATGGCATGATCGCGAATCTGTCTGACGCGTTCACGCTTAATATTCATATCTTCCGCAATCTCGGCCATGGTGAGGTGATCCTGTGTGATACCGAAATAGGCATCCACCACCATCCGCGAGCGATCGTCTAGTTTGTCGAGTGCATACTCCACAGCATCCGCCGTGTTAGCATTATACACGCGTTCATCAGCAAGAGGTGAGTTAGGATTCACAAGTACAGACAGCAGACTAACATTAGCCTTAGAGCCAAGAGGAGCATCTACCGAACGGCGCATGCCTTTACCATTACTCTCAACTTTTGTCAGTTCTTCTTCGTGCTTCAAGGATTTTTCTATCTGCTGACGAATAAAGACTACTGCATAATTGACAAAGGGCACACCCCTTTCTGGGTCAAACTTCTGGGCGGCTTTGATCAACCCGATGTTTCCTTCACTGATAAGATCATCAATATCAAGACCACGACCTTGATACTGACGAGCTGTGGTGACTACAAATCCCTGGTTTTGTTCAACCAACTTATTGATATCATTCGTCTTTCCCATATACCTTCTAAAATTAGTTTTTATTCGTCTTTATAAGCATCTACTCCAATGGTCTCCTGGCTGCCGATGGTTAGCTGGCGCAGTTCATAATAAGAACCGTTATAGATATTCAAATCCACTTTTCCTTTGATGCCAGGCAGTTGTCCCATATCTGTATGCTGCCAGAACTTCCATGGCCCCTTGTAGCTGACACTATCCACATAGTAGTGAGCTATCCAATAGGGATATTGGTCGAAGATACTGTCGTTTAGATAGTCCTGTTTGAAACGATAGTATGTATAAAGAATTGGCTTGACACCATAGTGTTTCTCTACGATGCGCAACCAATTGAGCACGTCGTGCTTAAATTGCTGTTTACTTCTGTTTTGAGGCTTATGTTCCACGTCAAGTACAGGGGGCAAATCGCCCTTTTTCAAATTCACATTTTTGATAAAGAAGCGGGCTTGAGCAGCAGCATCAGAGTGCATGCTGTAGAAATGATAGGCACCCCTCGTAAAGCCATATTCATGTGCCTTCAGAAAATTGCGTTTAAACTTAGGATCCAAACGGTCGGTTCCCTCGGTGGCCTTAATCATGACAAATCGAATGGGACACTCGTCAATCGTTCCGCGATTGCGCAGCAGTTCCCAATCTATCGTGCCTTGATAATGACTGACATCGATGCCGTGAATATTATAGCCAGCAGGATAGTCAATCTCACCATAGATAGCCTTCCAACGGATGCCGTAGGGCGACACGAAGAAATACCAGAATCCCCAGATATAGAGACCCATCATAGCAACACCTCCGAGCACCCACGTCCATCCCGGTAAACGATGACGCAGCAAGGCAAAGAAACCTTGACGTCTCTTCGTCTTGCTGCGTTTGTGATTATACTTTGATCTCTTTTTTGCAGGCATTTACTTGCTCTGCTCCAAAGCCAGAGTACGTGTAGGCTGGTCGCAAACCTCAGTGGGACCCCAGTACTGAATTGGACCAGGATAGATATAAGCAGTTTCACGAGCCCACTTTTCGCGGCTAGCTGCGAATGTCTTGAAGGGCTTGCCATCAAGTTCCACAAGAGCCTTGCGAATAACAGGTTTCATCTCACCGTTACGACGCTCCATGTTCATCATCATGGTGATGGGCACACCACCGGCTTTCCACTCAGCAGCAGGTGCTGTAGTGTTCTTAACGATAGCCATATAGCCAGTCTTGCCAGCTGCAATCAGCTGAGCTGCACTGGTACCCAGAGCATAGCAATAGTCAGCATCGAAGTTAGATGGAGCAGCGCAACGTCCCTCATATCCGAAGAAGTGGTGCTGAGCAGAGAACTTGCCAACATACTTACCCTCAGCCTTCATGGCGTCGAGCTTCTTAGCAACCATCTCAGAGAGCAGTTTCTCTGTCTCGATGAGAGAAACCTGTACGTTTCCGTGAGGGTCACGGTCGAGAGCCAACTGACGGGCTACGCCCTCGGGAAGGCTGTTGAACACTGCGAGGTTCTCGGCAGTAAGGTGACTCTTAGCGAAGTCAACCTGCTCGTCGCGGCTGATATCCTTTGCTTCGGGCAATGCCAAAACATCGTTAAGCTGAGCAATCAGCTTCTTGATGGCAGGGATAAACTCAATCAGACCCTCAGGAATGATCACGGTACCGAAGTTATTGCCGTCCTTAGCACGAGCAGCAACGGTCTCTGCGATATAGCTTACTACATCGTCGAGGCTCATCTGCTTAGCCTCAACCTCCTCAGAAACGAGGCAGATGTTAGGCTGAGTCTGCAGGGCGCACTCCAATGCGATGTGAGAAGCCGAACGACCCATCACCTTGATGAAGTGCCAGTATTTACGTGCAGAGTTACAGTCGCGCTCAATGTTACCAATGAGCTCAGAGTATGTCTTACATGCAGTATCAAAACCGAATGAAGTCTCAATCTGATCGTTCTTCAGGTCACCATCGATAGTCTTAGGACAGCCGATTACCTGTACGCCATAGTTCTTGGCTGCATAGTACTCTGCCAATACACAAGCGTTGGTATTAGAGTCATCACCACCGATAATAACAATGGCCTTGATTCCCAACTCGCGAATGATCTCAAGACCCTTCTCGAATTGATCTACCTTCTCAAGCTTGGTACGACCAGAACCGATCATATCAAAACCACCAGTATTGCGATACTCATCAATGATGTCTGCAGTAAGTTCCATGTAGTTGTGGTCAACAAGACCGCCAGGACCCAGGATAAAACCGAACAGGCGGTTCTCTGGATTCAACTTCTTAACAGCATCAAAGAGACCGGTAATCACGTTGTGACCACCAGGAGCCTGACCACCGCTGAGGATGATACCAACGTTCATTTTCTCGTGAGCAGTCTCCTGTCCAGGAACGAACTCTACGAGAGGCATGCCATAGGTATTGGGGAAGAGAGCCTTAATCTCTTCCTGATTGTCAACACTCTGAGTGGGAGCACCTTCCTGCACCTTTACTGCACCCTGAAGTCCCAGAGGCAGTTTGGGCTGGTAAGCAGCTCTTGCAATCTGCAATGCACTTTTTTCCATAATCTTTTTCTTACTTATATTTTAATGAATAAAATGTTCTATTGAAATTCGACTGCAAAGGTAATCAATTTCAGTGAGAAAACTATCATGCGCGTGCATTTTTTTGTATTCTTTTTCAAACGAAGAGAAGACCTATCTGATATGCCAGCATAGAAACGACCCAAGCTAGTATCGTCGTGTATAGAGCCATAAAACCAGCCCATCTCCATGACCCTGTTTCATGCTTCACTGCTACGACGGTGGCAATACAGGGGAAATAGATAAGCACAAAGAGCAGATAGCTATAAGCTGCAAGGGAAGAAACCGCATCCAGTCCGCCCAAAATTCCGATGGTCGATGCCACAATTTCCTTGGCACCAACACCGGCCAACAGCGACACATCCATCTGCCAGTTGAACCCTTGAAGATAGAATACTGGAGCAATAAAACGACCTAATGCACCAATAAAACTGCTAGACATATCAGCAGCCACGCCATTAGGACCAAAATAGCCTAATGCCCATACAATGATAGAAGCCACCAAGATGATACCACCCATTTTCTTGAGGTATTCTTTTCCTTTCTCCCACGTATGACGTCCAATAGCCTTGGCTGTAGGCCAACGGTATGGAGGCAGTTCCATCACGAACGGGGTGTCCTCACCTTTGACGAGGAAGCGTGAAAACAACTTGCTCATCACTACGGCGATAATGATGCCAATGGCATAGAGACTAAGCATAATCCACGACTGATACTCCACAGCAAAGAAAGTTCCTATTATCATAATATAAATAGGCAAACGCGCCGAGCACGACATAAGCGGAATAATCATCATCGTAATGATGCGCGAACGACGACTCTCAATGGTGCGGGTTGCCATGACAGCCGGCACATTGCAACCGAAGCCCATAATGAGGGGAATGAACGATTTGCCGTGTAGTCCCATGACATGCATCAGACGGTCCATAATAAAAGCAGCACGAGCCATATAGCCAGAATCTTCCATCAACGAGATGAAGAAATAGAGAATCAATATCTGTGGCAGGAAGACGATAACGGCTCCCACACCCCCTATTACGCCATCAACCAGCATTGACCGCAACGGGCCTTCACTCATGGTCTGCCCCACCCAATCGCTGGCCCACTCTACCATCTGATCAATCCAATCCATGGGATACTGGCCCAGCACAAAGGTGGTTTGGAACATCACAAAAAGGATGAAGAAGAAAATGGGCAATCCCAAAAAGCGGTTGGACATCACACGGTCTATGAGGTGCGTTGTACGATAGGTGTCTTCTTTCTCGCCAGTACGAAACTTTGACTCAGTAAGTGCGCCATTGATGAAGCCATACTTCGCATCCATAATAGCCGTTTCCGCGTCGGTTCCTGTTTCTTCTTTAATACGTGTATCGGCCTTATCACGTGCAGCCAGCAACAAGCGGCGCTGTGTCTTTTTGCTCTCACCTTCCAAGTGATTGCCAACATACTGCAGCACATCACTGTCGTGTTCCAGTAATTTAATGGCCAGGTAGCGTGTAGAATAGCGCTGACGGATATGCTCGTCGGCCTTCAGATAGGCCTGAATATCGCTAATACCGTTTTCCAATTCATGACCATAGTTGATATGAATATGACGCGAAGGTCCCAAGTTACCTTCGTACACTTGGATGACAGCCTTAAAAAGTTCCTTGACCCCCATGCCACTCTTAAAGGAAGTTGGAATCATGGGGACTCCAAAGAGATGAGAGAGTGTGTCGATATCCAGACTATCGCCACGACGTTCGAATTCGTCGTACATATTGAGCGCTCCCACCATAGGTACATTCATATCCACCAATTGAGTGGTGAGGTAGAGATTACGCTCTAGATTTGACGCATCAATAACGTTGATAACGACATCAGGCATGGCCTCTGCCAAGTGTTTTCTGACGTACAATTCTTCGGGTGAATAGCATGAGAGCGAATAAGTACCAGGCAGGTCGGTAAGTTCAAACTCGTAGCCGTACATCTCGGTCTTAGCTATGGTTGCATCTACTGTAACGCCACTATAGTTACCCACATGGGCATGGGCTCCGCTGGCATAGTTAAACAGAGAGGTCTTGCCACAGTTGGGATTACCCACTAGCGCCACATTCAAATGACGGCGTTTTCGGAGCGCCTCGTGATGGACATCACGTCGTTCCTCACTGACGCTTTCCTGACTTTCGCTAACAGAACTGGCAACGGCAGCTGGCAATTGGTCTTGAACCACTTCTATCTGTTCGGCTTCATGGCGGCGCAGGCTTACCTCGTAGCCCATCACTTTATACTTCACGGGATCTTGCAAAGGTGCATTTAGAAGAACCTCGACGGTTTTCCCCTTTACAAAACCCATTTCTATAATACGCTTACGGAAGCCACCGTGTCCCAATACCTTTACAATAACACCCTTTTCGCCTGTATTCAGTTCTGATAATCTCATAGTTCTATTCTCTTTCGGTTTGCAAAGTTACAAATATTTTCCAAAAGATGAATATAGAAATATAAGTTTCAACACGAGATACCTAAAAATGAGTAATCATGAAAATGGTGGCATATCAAAAGAAATAAGAAAAAAAAAGCTCCCACGGACTTTGATAATCCAAAATCAGGGGAGCTCTTTATATGAAACGATTCACGCGTTATACTTCAGTTAAGATTCTAACAATGCGCTCAGCCGTACGTCCATCCCAACGATCGGGCAATGCACTCTTCTTCCAATTGCCAGCTATCATCTTGCTGACCTCCTCTTGCAAACGATCAGCATCTTCGCCCACCAATACGTTAGAACCCACGGTAACTGTTTCCTGGTGTTCGGTATAACTATTCAGCGTGATACATGGCACACCATTGAAGGTAGCTTCCTCCGAGACATTACCACTATCGGTGATAATACCGCGGGCATGGGCTGTAAGCCAGCCAAACTCCAAATAGCTCAGCGAATCGATAATTTGAATACAGTTAGACACCGAGGCCACAACCTTGGCTGCCTGACCGCGCAGAGGTGCTATGATAGGCATATCGCCAGCCGACTGCACGAGCGCATCAAGCATTTTCTTCAGATTATCCTGATCAGCCATCAAGGCCTTGCGGTTCAGCGTAAACACCAGATAAGCACCCTCTTGAACATTGAGAGCCGGACGACGCAGACGGTCGTGGTTGAAACGGAGCGAGTCCATCAGTATATTACCAACCATATAGGTTTGGCCTATATCCCCCTGTTCACGAGTTGCTACACTGTTGCTCTTCACGCCTGCTGTGAAAAGATAGTCGCTCAATGCGTCAATCACCAGACGATTAATCTCTTTAGGCATGTTGATGTCAAACGAACGGGTGCCTGCCACTAGATGAGCCAAGCGCACGCCTCGCTTTTTGGTAACAATGGCAGCAGCCATCGTAGAGGCCAAATCATCGACCACAATAACCACATCGGGATGATGCTGATCCAGATACTGATCGAACTCGGCCATGACACGACTTGTTATCTCGTTCAGTTTGACACTGTCCACATTCAGATAGATTGTGGGACGTGGCATCTGCAAATCCTCAAAAAGCGTGGGTTCAAGTGTGGGATCATCCTCACAACCAGTGTAGATCAGCTGATAGCTTGCTGCCCCACTCTTTTCTATGGCACGAATGAGTGGTGCCACCTTAACAAAATTTGGACGTGCACCAGCTACGATGCAGATTTGTTTCTTCATAACTATTCAAGGTTATTTATTTTTTCAACAACTCGTCAATCTCGTCAAACTGACGTCCCATATTCAAATTGAGATAGATGCGATAAAGGGCAGGTGCCCACTTGCTCTTCTCATCGGGACACATCTTGCGGTAGGTCTCCATATAGGTGCGAGCACTCTGATAGTGCTGACTAGCAGTCTTTTTATCATTGTCCTCACTAGCCATCATAGCAATGTTCATATGAGCCGTTCCGGCATTGAAGTAGACCTCAGACAGACTATCGTTCAACTGTATCAGGCGCTGACACACCTCTATACAAGCCTCGTTGCGCTCAAGACGCAGCAGAGCAGAAGACTTAGCAAAGAGGAATAGCTGACTGCTGTCGTTCACTGCGATGGCACTATCTGCTGCAGCCAACGCCTTTTCATGTTGTCCCAGACGGGTATATTCATCTATTAGACGAGGAAAGAAGTAAGCGAACTGAGGAAAACGGCGGAAGCCCTCCTGAAGAGTGGTCAGATAAAGGTCGCGGTCGTTTTGCCAAAGGTAAGCCTCGGCTACATACTGCAGTGTGAACGCAGCACGTGAAGAGTCTAGAAGAGCCGTGTTCTGATAGCGTAGAGTCAACTCAGGGTCGTGCTGCTTGTAGGCACTGAACGTGGCCCAATAGGCAGCCTCAGGCATTCTCTTGTCGCGGGTATTATAATCATAGCCAGTGAAAAGAGGTTGCTTCCTACAGTCGATGTAGGTCTGAAAGAATTTGTAGGCATCTTTCCAATTGCCTTTCCGCACATGAAACACGCCACCATTAAAGAGGTTGGAGCGCTGTGCATCCATCTGCGAAGCATGACGCTTACGATATGAAGGTGCCACACGTCCCTTCTTATCAGGACGGGCATCAATACTGTCAAGCGTCTCAAGGACCATGAACATGCGGTTTACATTGCCGAAAAAGGCCGCTGTGTCCAAGGACTGTTTCAGATAAAATTTTTCGTTACCCTGATTGTATTTTCCGCGCACTGCGTCGTACAACGTCAAATAGACCTTCTCGTTGGCCCTATTTGCCGTGTCTTTGAGCAGATTCATCATCAGCTGATCTGCTCCGTCATAGTTGCCGCTCTTGATATAAGACCGTGCCTGACTGAGCTCTTTCTTCTGAGCCATCAGGCACGGTGTTATTGATAGTAAGAGAAGCAACGTCGAAATGATTTGCTTCGTCATTTAGTGTGTTTTTATTCTTTACTTGTTCAGTGCTTCCATCTCGGCAGCTTCTTTATCCATCTTCAAGGCATAGTAAACCTGCCAGAGGGGATAAGCCCAATTGCACTTCTCGCGCAGTGGGTCGAGTTCACGTGCCTTCTCCAGATAAACCTTAGATACAGCGAGTACCTCTTTTACCTTCTCGAAGTTAGCCACAGTGATAGTACCGGTACGCTTGTCGGCCAACTCATCCTGCAAAGCACGTGCCTTTGAGTTGTAGCAGACACCCAGGTTGAAGTTACCCTCGATATAAGCGGGATCAATCTCGATGGTCTTCTTATAGTCCTCGATAGCGGCATCCCACTTCTCGTCCTGCATGTCGGCATAGCCCTTCAGGAACCAAGCGGTCTTGTTGTTTGCATCAGCAGCAATCTCTTCTTCAGCGAAAGCACGCATCTCTTCATTTCCTGCCTTAGCATAGAACTCAACCAGCAGGTTGAAGTAGCGCTGCTCAGCGGGTTCTGCCTTGTGCAAATCCTTCAGGTGGTTGATGAATGCCAGTGTGTCGGCAGCAGTCTTGCAGTTCTCCTTCTGAGAGAAGAGCAGAATCTCCTTGGCCTCATCAGCCTTAGCAGGATCCTGAGCTGTGAGACGAGCATAACGCTCGGCTTTCACATAATCCTTATTCTGATAAGAAAGGAATGCTGCATAGTAGGCAATGTCATAGAAGAAAGGATCCTGGGGGAAGTCCTTCACGCCCTCAAAGATAGAGGTGTTACGCATGTTCAGATAGAGTTCCCAGTCCTTAAGAGCCTCATCCTGATCCTTTTGGTTGTAGAAGAACTGACCAGCCTGTACCAGAGCGATACCGTGGTTCTTGAAACGACCCTGTGAAGCACTGCGATACTTCAACTTCACCTTACCCTTAGCATCGGGCAACTGGTCGAACTCATCGCACTTCAGAGCTGCCTCCCAGGTAGCAACAGCAGCCTTATACATACCGAGGGTATCGTAAGGAGTGTTTTGCTTAGTGAGCTGGTTCTGAGCATCGATAGTCTGAATAGCTATAAACTTATCATAGTTAATATCCGACTGCAGTTTCCAAGCTGCCTCCTTATCAAGAGTCTCGTCGGATGTGAGAGCTGGTGCCAACTTAGCTATAGCAGCATCAAAGTCCTTACTAGAGAGGAGCTTCTTAGCCTCTTTTACTACGGCATCCTGAGCAAAGGCTGTGGTGGCAGCTGCTGCCATCAGGGCCATCGTCATTAACTTTTTCATCATCATAATAATTATTAGTTAAATGGTTTATTCATTATTATTATCTGGCGTCTCCTGTGTCTCAGAAACTTCAGAGGCATCAACATCCTCTACGTCTTCCTCAATCAGGTCGTCTTCAGACTTCTGCACCTTGCAAACGCTGGCGATGGTGTCGTTCTTCTTCGTAAGATTGATCAGGCGAACGCCCTGTGTGGCACGACCCATGACACGAACCTCACTGACGTTCAGACGAATCAGGATACCACTCTTATTAATGATCATCAGGTCATTCTCGTCGGTCACCACCTTGATGGCTACCAAACGACCAGTCTTCTCGGTGATGGCAAGAGTCTTAACACCCTTGGTGCCACGGTTAGTGATGCGATAATCCTCGATGTCCGAACGCTTACCGTAACCATTCTCCGAAACAACCATAATGGTCTCTGTCTGGGGATCGTTGACACATACCATGCCTACTACCTCATCATCGCCATCATCAAGACGCATACCGATAACACCTGTTGACACACGTCCCATGGTACGAACAGTGTTCTCGTTGAAACGAACAGCACGTCCGTTGCGGTTGGCCAGGATAATCTCGTTGTTACCATTGGTCAGACGCACGCTGACTACCTGGTCGCCTTCGTTGATGTTGATAGCAATCACACCGGCAGAACGTACATTCTTATACTGGTTCAGACAGGTCTTCTTGACGATACCCTGCTTGGTAGCAAACATCACGTAGTGACTGTTCAGGAATTCCTCGTCGTCGAACTTGCTGATGCGCAGTACGGCATTGATAGCATCGTCGGGCTCAATGTTCAGCATATTCTGGATAGCACGGCCCTTCGAGTTCTTGTCACCCTCGGGAATCTCATAGCACTTCTGCCAGTAGCAACGACCTTTCTGAGTGAAGAACAGCAATGTGTTGTGCATGGTGGCAGGATAGATATACTCGGTGAAGTCATTGTCACGATGACGGGCTGCCTTAGCACCTACTCCACCACGACTCTGCTCATGGAACTCGCTCAATGGAGTGCGCTTAATATAACCCATATGACTGATGGTAATCACAACGGGATCATTGGGATAGAAGTCCTCTGCGTTGAACTCATGATCGAAAGGAATGATCTCGGTCTTACGCTCATCGCCATACTTTTCCTTCACCTCCAGCAGGTCGTTCTTCATCACCTCCTTACAACGCTCGGGGTTGTTCAGGATTTCCTCCAAGTCGGCAATCAGCTTCATCAGCTCGTCATACTCCTGATGCAACTGATCAACACGCAAGCCGGTGAGCTGGCTCAAGCGCATATCTACGATAGCCTTTGACTGCAGCTCGTCCAGATCGAAGCGCTTCTCCAAGTTGCGCTGAGCATCTGAAGGAGTAGCTGACTGACGGATGATATGTACAACCTCGTCGATATTGTTAACGGCGATGATCAAGCCTTCGAGGATATGAGCACGCTCCTGGGCTTTCTTCAAGTCGAACTTCGTACGACGAATGGTCACCTCATGACGATGCTCAATGAAGTAGCGCACGCACTCTTTCAGCGACAGCAACTTTGGACGCATCTTGCCATGAGTGCCAGGAATGGGCACCAGAGCAATGTTGTTCACAGAGAAAGAACTCTGCAGGGCTGTCATCTTGAACAACTTATTCAGTATAACATTGGCATTAGCATCGCGCTTGCAATCAACCACGATACGCATACCCTGACGACCAGACTCATCGTTGACGTTCGAGATACCCTCAATCTTATGCTGGTTGGCCAGATCGGCAATATATGCCACGAGATCAGCCTTGTTTACACCATAAGGAATCTCGGTCACAACGATCTTGTCGTGCATTTCGCCGCTTTCAATCTCGGCCTTGGCACGCATCACGATACGACCACGACCGGTCTCATAGGCATCCTTTACGCCCTGCAGACCATAGATATATGCACCTGTAGGGAAGTCGGGACCTGGGATATACTGCATCAGTCCCTCAGTGTCGATATCGGGATTGTCGATATAAGCACAGCAACCATCGATGACCTCACCGAGATTATGAGTAGGCATATTGGTAGCCATACCAACGGCGATACCATTACCACCGTTGACCAAAAGGTTGGGCACCTTGGTAGGCATTACGCTAGGCTCATCGAGGGTGTTATCGAAGTTGGGGTCCATATCCACGGTATCCTTCTCCAGGTCGTCCATGATATGCTCACCCATCTTTGAAAGGCGGCACTCTGTGTAACGCATGGCTGCAGGCGAGTCACCGTCAACAGAACCGAAGTTACCTTGGCCGTCAACAAGTGTATAACGCATGTTCCATTCCTGTCCCATACGTACCAAGGCTCCATATACAGACGAGTCGCCGTGGGGGTGATACTTACCAAGCACCTCACCTACGACACGTGCACATTTCTTATGTGGTTTATCACTGGTATTTCCAATTCCCAACATACCGTAGAGGATACGGCGGTGAACTGGCTTGAATCCGTCACGAACATCAGGAAGGGCACGAGCCACAATAACCGACATGGAGTAGTCGATATAAGACGACTTCATCTCTTCCTCGATGTTAATCTTTAAAATTCTGTCGTTGTCAAAAGTCTGATCCACTTTTTATCAAATTTTACTTATTTATTTTTAGGCTAAAATCAACGAGAAGGGCATTTTAAGGCCCGCTGACGCGTTTTGCCTACTTACTTTCAGCGAACAAAGGTACAACTTTTTCTTGAATACAAGAAAGTTTTAAGCAATTTTAAGGCTATCTGACCGTAATATGAAAACACGGTTGCTTACGTTCGTATTTCACATAGCAACGTCCTTGCTGACGCAAATCATTAAGTACCTCACTGAGCACCTGCTTGTAGCGAGCCTCTCCATAGTCTGGCTTCGGACACACTTCTGGGTCGCCAACCTTAGCAAAAAGGTTGTAATTAATATCAAAGGTGGTGCCATAAAGGTGACACGACTGTTCGGTGGCATTACCATTGTGGCGGCGCAAGCGCTTGACATCGTATTCAGAACGCAGCACACTGGTCACTACGGCATAATGCAAAGGCAGTCCTTTGGCCTGAAGACTATCCATAAAACTGCGCCCTATATCCTCCAGGAGAAGTGCAGCATGGGGTACAAGATAAGGAATACTGGATGTGAGTGGCTTAATAATATAATAAGGTGAAGAACCTATATAGACCAACTCGCACTTGCGTCTTTCTGCATCCTCACGATCTTTCACTGGCGAAACGCCCCAGCGATGGGCGGATATCAGCTGCACATGATTACTATCGGGAAAGGCTTTATCGAAGTTAGCAACACCTTTTATGCGATGAGGCTTCGACCAGTCTATAGCAGACGGAGCCGAAGATATGCTAGGCGACTGAGCGTTTAACTGCTCTTGAGCATCCTGACTTTCCTGCACATCGACAATTTCCTGATTTGCTATTGAGTCATCATCAGCCAGACATACTTGTTCTTCAGCATTAGTTTGGGTGGTCGAATCACCTAAAAAAGCGCATCGAAACAACGCCAAAACAATGACTGTCACACCAAACCACTGTATATATCTTTTGCTATTCCTATGAGTTTTTCTTCTGCTATTCATTACCTTGTAGAATTTGAGCGCAAAGTTAATAAAAAACAATGAAACAAAAGAAAAAACAAGAAGAATTATCTCGGCATACCATAAAGAATTTCATGATCGATCAATGTCAAAAGGCAAATAATAAATCTGGCTCTATAAAAGTGGCACTTTAAGCACGCAATAGTTACCCTTTTAAAGTGCAAAAGTGCCACTTTTGAGTTGCAATAGTGGCACTTTTGATCTCAATCTAGAGTCTAGAAGAGTCATTTCTAGACCCTAGAACTGGTTGATGCAGACCCTAGAACAGATCATTCTAGGGTCTAGAAACAGACTTTCTAGGGTCTGCATTCAAATCAAGAGCTTTTCTTTTGAATTTTAAAAGCGCCAGTATTACGCAATAGTAGCAACACTTTGACCACACAAAACGACACCTATATCAATGCGTTTGAACAAGAATATTTTAGCTTTATGTTTGCAAGAGTCAACGAAAGTTATTAACTTTGCACGCAAATTCTAAACATTTACAACCTTGACAGAGAAGCATATTGTTTTAGAGGACATTGATCCAGTAGTCTTTTACGGCGTCGGCAACGCTCATTTGCAAATGTTGAAAGCGCTCTATCCAAAACTGCGCATTGTGGCACGCGACAACGTGTTGCGCATCATGGGCGATGAAGAACAAATGGCATCATTCGAAGAGAGTGCCGAGAAAATCAGACTTCACGTACTGCGCTTTAACTCACTGAAAGAAGAAGACATTATCGACATTGTAAAAGGCAAAAGAACACGCGACGAAATACCTGAAGGCGTGGTCGTTTACGCCCTGTCTGGCAGAGCCATCAAGGCCAGAAGCGAGAACCAACAGAAACTGATTAACGCCTACAACGAGAACGATATGGTCTTTGCCGTTGGACCTGCAGGAACAGGTAAGACTTACCTATCAATCGCACTGGCTGTCAAGGCATTAAAAGATAAGGCAGCAAAGAAGATTATACTCAGTCGTCCAGCCGTTGAAGCCGGAGAGAAACTAGGATTCCTGC
Source organism: Xylanibacter brevis ATCC 19188 (assembly GCF_000621725.1). Classification (GTDB taxonomy): domain Bacteria; phylum Bacteroidota; class Bacteroidia; order Bacteroidales; family Bacteroidaceae; genus Prevotella; species Prevotella brevis. Next base: position 201,149 of record NZ_KK211333.1, on the reverse strand, counting down.
CAGGCGACATGAAAGACAAAATTGATCCTTATCTACAACCTCTCTACGACGCACTGGAAGACATGATACCGCAAGTAAAATTGCAGGACATGATGGAAAAGCGAGTTATTCAAATAGCGCCTCTAGCCTTTATGCGCGGACGCACTCTCAACGATGCCATTGTGATCCTCGACGAGGCCCAGAATACCACCCCTGCACAGATCCGTATGTTCTTGACACGCATGGGTTGGAACACCAAGATGATTATCACTGGCGATATGACCCAGATAGACCTCCCCCACTCTCAGAAGAGCGGTCTCATCGAAGCCCTACATATTCTGAACGGTGTGGAAGGCATCGGAGTGGTCAATCTCGACCAGAAAGACATCGTACGACATAAACTGGTGACCAGAATTGTGAACGCCTATGAAGCCTTCGACAAGGAATCTAAAGGCGAATGATACGATTTTTCACTATATATAGTGATGGAATCCATAATTTTTTGTAACTTTGCAAGCAATTTATTGAGACAATAGGTAACTAAATTAGGTAAAAAAATGAAAGCGTTAACAAGTACTGACTTCCATTTCGATGGACAAAAGAGTGTTTATCACGGAAAAGTTCGCGATGTTTATGACATCAACGACGACCTTATGATTATGGTTGCAACCGACCGTATCTCGGCTTTCGATGTGGTGCTCCCCAAGGGTATCCCTTTCAAAGGTCAGGTGCTGAACCAGATTGCAGCTAAGTTCCTGGATGCCACTACCGACATCTGTCCCAACTGGAAGTTGGCCACTCCCGACCCCATGGTGACCGTAGGTCTCAAGTGTGAAGGCTTCCGCGTTGAGATGATCATCCGTTCTATCCTTACAGGTTCTGCATGGCGCGAGTACAAGAATGGCTGTCGCGAGTTGTGCGGCGTGAAGTTGCCCGACGGCATGCGCGAGAACGAACGTTTCCCTGAGCCCATCATCACTCCAACAACCAAGGCTGACGAGGGTCACGACATGAACATCTCTAAGGAAGAAATCATTGCCCAGGGCATCGTTTCAGCCGAAGACTATGCCATCATGGAGGACTACACACGCAAGCTTTTTGCTCGCGGACAGCAGATTGCAGCCAAGCAGGGCTTGATTTTGGTTGACACCAAATACGAGTTTGGTAAGAGAGACGGCAAGGTATATCTCATCGACGAGATCCACACCCCCGACTCAAGCCGTTACTTCTATGCCGATGGCTACGAGGAGAAGCTGGAAAAAGGTGAGCCTCAGCGTCAGCTCTCAAAGGAGTTTGTGCGCCAGTGGCTGATTGAGCATAACTTCATGAACGAGCCTGGACAGCAGATGCCCGAGATTACCGACGAGTATGCAGAGAGCGTTTCTGAGCGCTACATCGAGCTCTTCGAGCACATCGTAGGCGAGAAGTTCGACCGTGCTGCAGAGACTGGCGACATCGCTCAGCGCATCGAAAAGAACGTAACTGAATGGTTATGTACCAACAAGAAACGATAAAACCCTATCACGAGGGAGAAAAAACTACACAGGTAGAGGCGATGTTCGACAACATTGCCCCTACCTATGATACTTTAAACCACCGCCTATCATGGGATATAGACAGAGGTTGGCGTAAGAAAGCCATCAAGACGCTGGCCCCCCACCACCCTCAATCTATCCTTGACATTGCCACTGGAACAGGAGACTTCGCCATACTATCGGCACTCATGTTGAAGCCCGCCAAACTGATTGGCACAGACATCAGCGAGGGCATGATGAAAATTGGCAAGGAGAAAGTGGAACGGATGGGGCTCAGTCAAATCATCTCGTTTGAAAAAGAAGACTGTCTGCACCTCAGCTATGAGGACAACTCATTTGATGCTGTCACTGCAGCCTTCGGAATCCGCAATTTTGCCGACCTGGACAAAGGTCTCAAGGAGATGTGCCGCGTATTGAAACCTGGCGGACACCTGTGCATCGTAGAACTGACAACGCCAGTGAGCTTCCCCATGAAACAGCTGTTCCACATCTACTCGCACTCTGTGCTACCCTTCTACGGACGTTTAATCTCCAAAGACACCAATGCCTACTCTTACTTGATAAAAACGATTGAGGCTTTTCCGCAAGGCGAGCGCATGGTGGACATTCTGCAACAGGCTGGATTTGCCAATGCCTCCTTCAGGCGACTCACATTCGGCATTTGCACACTATACACAGCAACTAAGTAAAACAAGACAACAATCATGGATAAGTACGGACTTATAGGTTACCCCTTGGGACATTCGTTCTCTATCAGTTACCACAACCAGCGGTTTGCTGACGAAGGTATCAACGCCAAGTATTTCAACTTCGAAATCCCTACCATCGACGATTTGGCGGAAGTTCTGAATTCCAATCCCGACCTTAAAGGCCTTAATGTGACCATCCCCTACAAAGAAAAGGTCATGGAGTTCCTGGACTATATCAGTCCTGAGGCACGTGCCATCGGTGCCGTCAACGTGATACGAATCCTGCACGAAGGAAAGAAGACCATCCTGAAAGGCTACAACTCGGATGTGATAGGCTTCACCCAAAGCATCGAGCCTCTTTTGGAGAACTACCACTCGAAAGCACTTATCCTGGGCACTGGCGGTGCCTCAAAGGCAATTGCTTATGGTCTGAAATCACTTGGTCTGGAGTCCGTCTTTGTAAGCAGATATCAGCGTCCTGACACTATTCAATACGAAAACATCACACCCGATGTAGTCAAGGAATACAACGTCATTGTGAATTGCACGCCACTAGGCATGTATCCCAAAACCGACGAATGTCCTGATCTGCCATACGAGGCCCTGGACGAGCACAACATCCTCTATGACCTGATCTACAACCCCGACGAAACACTCTTCATGAAAAAAGGCGCAGAAAGAGGTGCCACCGTGAAGAATGGTTTGGAGATGCTGCTACTGCAGGCCTTTGCCAGCTGGGAGTTCTGGACAGGACGCGAAAAATAGAATAATTGAACGATGGAAGAAGTTTGGAGTGTCTTTTGGATTTATACCAGCACGTTCGCTGTTGCCATTTTAGGTTGCTATATGGCCGACCTGAAAACGGGCACGAATGTTGCTGCCTTAATAAAGCAAAAGAAACAAGAGCTTCTTCTCTGCGCTTCACGTTTCAACAGCAAGGTAAAATCGCTGGAGAGATCGTATAAACTGGAGTTAGACTCCCATTATCATCAACCGACCATTTTCAGCCGACTTACTAATTCATCCAAGGAAGACATCAGACGCAGTTATGAAGCTCAGTACATGAGAGACAGGGCTGATTTCGCGCTCCAGGTGAAAGAAGTATTAAGTGGTTGGGATGCTCAAAATGTTGTCAATCGCTCCATCTCAAAAACATGGAAGCTTGTCATTGTCGTAGGACTTATCGCCCAGATGGCGGCATGTAGCTACAGCATCATCAATACGGAGATAGCACAAGAAGCCAACAAGCCGGTTGATGAGGCATGGACGGCACAAAGCATACCCATGCCACACATGACCGATGGCAGCAGATATGTATCAAACCCAGATGGCATCATCTCGCCACAAACAGAGGCTTTGATGAACAAGCAACTGAAGAAGTTGGATGACGAACTGGGCATTGAGTCGGCCGTTATCATTGTCAAGCATCTGAAAGACCAGGATATATTCCGCTTTGCACAGGATATATTTGATATATATAAGGTAGGAAAAGAGGACCGAGGACTGGTTTTTGTTTTAGCCTATCAGGACCATTTGATGCGAACCCATACAGGTCGCTCGCTGGAAGCCGATTTAACAGACATAGAGTGTTTCCAGCTTCAGGAACGCTACATCATACCCAGCATGAAGGCCGAGCAACCTGATAGCGGCATGCTCTATTGGTCGGAAGCAGTTTACAATCTACTGCAAAAGAAGGAACTGCCCAACATGGGCATACTGAGGGAGCAATACAAGGAGGCAGAGTCAGATCCCATATCGATTATCTTTACGCTCTACTTCGTATTGTTTTCCGGATGGCTCATACTATATTACATCCTTCAAGCGCGTCATGGCTGGAACATCAAGAGCTATGCATACCACCACATACTGGCAAACCCCTTTGTCAAACAAACAAGCCAGATCGTTTTCATCCCAGGTAGTGGACGAGGAGGCTTTGGCGGAGGTGGATTCAGTGGCGGTGGTGGCTTCAGCGGAGGTGGCTTCAGCGGAGGAAGCTCTGGTGGCGGTGGCGCCACATCAAGTTGGTAAATAAATCATCTTAAATAATAACAATTATGAAAAAGAATTATGTTATTCTCATCATCGTTGCCGCAGCAGCACTAATGCTCTTTGCATGGGTAAAAGGAACATACAACGGCATGGTCTCTGCAGAAGAACAAGCTACTACAGAGTTGGCATACATCCAGTCTGCCTATCAGCGCAGAGCCGACTTGATTCCCAACCTCGTTGAGGTGGTAAAAGGCTATGCCGCACACGAAAAGGAAACACTTGAGGGCGTAGTAAATGCGCGCTCGAAGGCCACCAGCATCACCCTTGATGCAGATAACATCAAAGCATATCAGCAGGCACAGGGCGAACTGTCGAGTGCGCTGAGTCGCCTGCTGGCCGTTCACGAGGCTTATCCTGACTTGAAGGCCAACGACAACTTCCGCGAACTACAGAAGCAACTGGAGGGAACTGAGAACCGCATCAACGAAGCCCGCAACAAGTACAATAATGCTGTTCAGGCATACAATATAAACATCCGTCGTTTCCCCAACAATATCTTTGCCGGTATGTTTGGTTTTGAGAAGATGGACAAATTTGAAGCTGCCGCAGGGGCAGAGAAAGCACCAGAAGTTAAATTCTAAATCATCATCAATAGATTCAATGAACAATCGCTACATGCAACGCGGAGTGAGTGCCGCAAAAGAGGACGTACACAACGCTATCAAGAACATTGATAAGGGTATTTTTCCTCAAGCTTTCTGTAAGATTATCCCAGATATTCTGGGTGGTGACCCCGAGTACTGTAACATCATGCATGCCGATGGCGCTGGCACCAAGTCTTCGCTGGCATATATGTACTGGAAGGAGACGGGCGACCTGTCCGTATGGAAAGGCATTGCACAGGATGCCATCGTGATGAACACCGATGACCTGCTCTGTGTAGGTGCCGTAGATAATATCCTCGTGTCTTCCACCATCGGACGCAACAAGATGCTGATACCTGGCGAGGTTATTTCGGCTATTATCAATGGTACCGACGAATTGCTTTCGGAACTGCGCGAGATGTGCATTGGCATCTACCCCACTGGTGGTGAGACAGCTGATGTAGGCGACCTGGTACGCACAATCATCGTAGATTCTACGGTGACTTGCCGCATGAAACGCAGCGACGTCATCGACAACGCCAACATCCGTCCTGGTGACGTCATCGTGGGTCTGTCTTCAACCGGTCAGGCTACTTACGAGAAGCGCTACAACGGTGGTATGGGCAGCAATGGCCTTACCTCGGCTCGTCATGATGTGTTTGCAAAATATCTGGCAGAAAACTACCCCGAGAGTTTTGACCATGCAGTACCCGACGAACTGGTTTACAGTGGTAAGTATAAGCTCACAGACAGCGTAGAGGGTTCGCCTGTCAATGCAGGTCAGCTGGTTCTCTCACCTACCCGCACCTATGCGCCTGTGATCAAGAAGTTGCTCGACGAACTGCGTCCTGAGATTCACGGTATGGTGCACTGCACTGGTGGTGCACAAACCAAGGTACTGCACTTTGTCAACGACAACTGTCGCGTCATCAAGGACAACATGTTCCCCGTTCCCCCACTTTTCCGTGCTATCCACGAATGCTCAGGCACCGACTGGAAGGAAATGTATCAGGTATTCAACATGGGTCACCGCATGGAGATCTACGTACGTCCTGAGGTTGCAGACAAGGTCATCGAGATTTCAAAGTCATTCAACATCGATGCTCAGATTGTGGGCCACATCGAGGAAGGAAAGAAGAGCCTCACCATCAAGAGCGAATTCGGAGAATTTAATTACTAAATAGGAAAACTCCTCAATATTAAAGAAAGTAGGCTAGCCTTTGGTTAGTCTGCTTTTTTTTCGTAACTTTGCACCCAAATTAAAGTTTAAAGATAAAAATGGCAGAAACAACAAACAGCATTTTGCAAAAGCTGGACGGACTGGAAAGTCGCTTCGAAGAGGTATCTACTCTGATTACTGACCCTGCAGTGATTGCAGACCAACAGCGATTCGTGAAACTGACGAAGGAGTACAAAGACCTGGGCGACATTATGGATGCACGCAAGCGCTACATCAACTGTCTGAACAGCATCAAGGAGGCAAAGGACATACTGGCCAATGAAGACGACCCCGAGATGAAAGAGATGGCTCGCGAAGAGCTTTCTACCAACGAGGCGTTACAGCCACAACTTGAGGAGGAGATTAAGATTGCACTGATTCCAAAGGATCCTGAAGATGCCAAAAACGTTCAGATGGAGATTCGCGCAGGAACCGGTGGCGACGAAGCCTGCCTATTCGCTGGCGACTTGTTTAAGATGTACAAGAACTACTGCGAGGCTAAAGGCTGGCAACTCAGCGTCACAGACTTCAACGAGGGTGCTGTGGGTGGCTACAAGGAAATTGACTTCGCCGTGAGTGGTGCCGACGTTTATGGTACACTGAAATACGAATCGGGTGTTCACCGCGTACAGCGTGTACCCGTCACCGAGTCTAATGGACGTATGCAGACAAGTGCTGCCACTGTGGCCGTTCTGCCTGAAGCAGACAAATTCGAAGTACACATCAACGAAGGTGAGATTAAATGGGACACCTTCCGTTCGAGCGGTGCCGGTGGTCAGAACGTAAACAAGGTAGAATCTGGTGTACGTCTGCGCTATATGTGGAAGAATCCCAACACGGGCGAAACCGAGGAAATCCTGATAGAATGTACTGAGACACGTGACCAGCCCAAGAATAAAGAGCGCGCCCTGTCTCGTCTTTATACATTCATCTACGACAAAGAGCACCAGAAATATATGGACGACATTGCAAGTCGCCGTAAGACATTGGTGAGCACGGGTGACCGCTCAGCCAAAATCCGCACCTACAACTTCCCTCAAGGTCGTGTCACCGATCATCGTATCGGCTATACCACACACGATTTGCAGGGATTCCTGGGTGGCGACATTCAGGCCATGATTGATGCGCTGACCGTAGCTGAGAATGCAGAACGAATGAAAGAAAACGAATTATAAAAAGAATATGACTAGACAGGAACTTATCCAGCAAATAAAAGAGAAACAGTCTTTTCTGTGCGTTGGTCTTGACACAGACCTAAAGAAAATCCCACAGCACTTGCTAAAAGACGAAGACCCTATCTTCGCCTTCAACAAGGCCATCATCGAAGCTACCGCCCCCTACTGCGTGGCCTACAAGCCCAATTTGGCATTTTATGAGGCCTTCGGCGTGAAAGGTATGATTTCCTTTGAGAAAACCATTTCTTTCCTCAAAGAGAATTATCCTCATCATTTTATTGTAGCAGATGCTAAACGTGGTGATATTGGCAACACATCTGCCATGTATGCGCGCACTTTCTTTGAAGAATATGACGTAGATTCTCTGACCGTTGCTCCTTATATGGGTGAAGACTCTGTTACGCCTTTCTTGGGTTATGAGGGCAAGTGGGTGATTCTGCTGGCCTTGACAAGCAACAAGGGCTCACATGACTTCCAGTTGACAGCAGATGAGCAGGGCGAGCGCCTCTTCGAAAAAGTGCTGAAGACCTCACAGAAATGGGGCAATGACGAGAACATGATGTATGTGGTAGGTGCCACACAGGGACAGATGTTTGAGGATATCCGTAAGGTGGCTCCCAGCCACTTTCTGTTGGTACCTGGCGTTGGTGCACAAGGTGGCAGCCTGCAGGAAGTATGCAAATACGGCATGAATAAGGACTGCGGTCTGCTGGTCAACTCTTCTCGTGGCATCATCTATGCTTCTCAGGACGAGAACTATGCCGAAGTAGCAGGTCAGAAAGCTAAAGAACTTCAGCAGGAGATGGCTTTAGAACTTGCAAAGATCGGCATGTAAAAAACAGATGAATGAACGAAACAAAGATCATTAATGACCCCGTATTCGGGTTTATCCAAATACCTAGAGGATTGCTTTACGGCATCGTAAAGCATCCTCTGTTTCAACGCTTAAACAGGATCAACCAGTTGGGGCTAACATCGGTAGTTTATCCTGGTGCACGGCATACGCGATTTCAGCATTCACTTGGTGCCTTCCACCTGATGAGTGAAGCCATTCTGTCGCTCCAACAGAAAGGTCATTTTATCTTTGATTCAGAAGCCGAAGCCGTAAAAGCGGCTATTTTGATGCACGACATCGGCCACGCCCCCTTTTCGCACGTATTGGAAAACACGCTTATCTCAGGTATATCGCACGAGGACATCTCACTGATGATGATGGAGCAAATCAATCGCGACATGGGCGGTCAGCTTAATTTGGCCATTTCTATTTTCAAAAACGAATATCCGAAGAAATTTCTTCATCAGCTAATATCCAGCCAACTGGACATGGACCGATTGGACTATCTGCGCCGCGACTCTTTCTTCACAGGCGTCACAGAAGGCAATATCGGTTCGGCACGAATCATCAAGATGCTGAATGTGGTTGACGATCGTTTGGTCATCGAGCAAAAAGGCATTTACTCGCTCGAGAACTACCTCACCACAAGAAGACTGATGTACTGGCAAGTTTATCTTCACAAAACCACTGTGGCTTATGAGAAAGTGTTGGTAAGCATGCTGACGCGAGCCAAAGATTTGGTGCGCCAGGGTAAAGAGGTGTTTGCATCGCCTGCCCTCGCCTATTTCCTAAACAACAACGTGGACCGTCAGTGGTTTGAAAATCATAGTGAGGCATTGTTGATGTACGAGGATCTAGACGACTCCGACATCTGGAGTGCCATGAAAGCTTGGAAATATCACGAAGACAAAATACTGTCAACATTGGCGAAAGACATGCTCGACAGATGTGTCTTCAAAGTTGAGGTTCACGAAGAACCCATATCTGAAGAAAGACTAGAAGAACTACGTACGAGTATTGCCTTGGAAATGGGTATTCCAAAAGAGGATACACACTATATGTTTAACGTCAGCGAAATACAAAAAGATATGTATTCGGTTGATGATGATTCTATAGATATTTTATACAAAGACGGCAGTATAAAAGACATCTCAGAGGCCTCTGAGATACTAAATGTAGCACTTCTTTCTAAAAAAATACGAAAATATTATCTCTGTTATCAGCGAATTCAATAAAAATGTTTATATTTGCAGTCTAATTTGAAAAACTAGTAGATATTATGGAATTTACTGCTAAACAAATAGCTGATCTAATTGGAGGACGAGTAGAAGGCAATGAAGCAGCAGCCGTCCACACTTTTGCAAAGATTGAAGAAGGACAGGAAGGAGCTATTTCATTCCTATCAAATCCCAAATACACTCATTATCTTTACGAGACTAAGTCAACCATCGTATTGGTCAACGAAGACTTGGAACTGGAGCAGGAGGTTTCTGCCACGCTTATCCGTGTGAAGAATGCCTACGAGGCCGTAGCAAAGTTGCTGCAGATTTACGAGTCTATCAAGCCTAAGAAGACTGGCATTGACTCTTTGGCTTTCGTTTCGCCCAAGGCAACTATCGGTAAGGATGTATATATCGGAGCCTTTGCTTGCATCGGTGATGGTGCGGTGATTGGCGATGGTGCCCAGATTTACCCACACGTAGTCATTGGCGACGGCGTGAAAGTTGGAGAAAAATGTCTCTTCTACCCCAATGTAACCGTATACCAAGGTTGCCGTATCGGCAATAACGTAACCATCCATGCCGGTAGCGTGATTGGTGCGGATGGCTTTGGCTTTGCTCCAAGTACAGAGGGCTACGACAAGATTCCACAGATTGGTATCGTCATCATTGAGGACAATGTAGAGATTGGTGCTAACACATGTATCGACCGCTCTACAATGGGTGCTACAGTAGTTCATAAAGGAGTAAAACTAGACAACCTGATTCAGGTGGCTCACAACTGTGAGATTGGCGAGAACACCGTTATGTCGGCACAGGTCGGTATGGCTGGTAGCACAAAGATTGGTTCTTGGTGTATGGTTGGTGGACAGGCTGGCTTTGCCGGACATATCCACGTGGCTGACAAAACTTTCGTTGGTGCTCAGTGTGGTGTCATCAGCAACACCAAGGGCAACGAGCAACTTATCGGTTCGCCCGCCATGGATCCCAAAGTATTCTTCAAGGCTTCTGCCGTAATGAAGAAACTCCCTGATATGTATCGGGAACTTAATCAACTTAAGAAAGAATTAGCAGAACTTAAAGCAAACAAATAAAGTATGAAACAGAAAACTCTTAAAGGTAGTTTCTCGCTTTGCGGAAAAGGTCTTCACACAGGTCTTAGCCTGACTGTAACATTCAACCCCGCACCAGAGAACCACGGCTATAAAATACAGCGTATTGACCTCGATGGCATGCCTATCATCGATGCCATTGCAGAAAATGTTGTTGATACACAACGTGGTACGGTATTGGGCAAAGGCGATATTAAAGTTTCTACCATTGAGCATGCTCTTTCTGCTCTTTACGCTTTGGGCGTTGACAACTGCTTGATACAGGTTAACGGTCCTGAGTTTCCTATTCTTGACGGCTCTGCCATCAAATATGTAGAGAAGATTAACGAGATAGGTATTGAGGAGCAAAATGCCCCCAAAGACTACTATGTCATTCGTAAGAAAATAGAAGTTAAAGACGAAGCCACTGGCTCGTGCATCACCATCCTTCCCGATGATGACTTCACGCTGACAGCGATGTGTTCGTTTGAATCAAAGTTCATCCACAGTCAGTTTGCCACACTCGATGACATCAAGAAGTATCCCGAGGATATTGCAGCTGCTCGCACATTCGTATTTGTACGCGACATTGAGCCCCTGCTTCAAGCCAACTTAATTAAAGGTGGAGACCTTGACAATGCCATTGTCATCTATGAGCGCCAGACCACTCAGGAGCGCCTTGACACACTGGCAGATATGCTGCACGTAGAGCATCGTGATGCCAACGAATTGGGTTATATCCAGCACAAGCCACTGGTTTGGGACAACGAGTGTACACGTCATAAACTGCTCGATGTCATTGGTGACATGGCCCTGATTGGAAAGCCTGTAAAGGGACGTATCGTTGCTACACGTCCTGGCCATACCATTAATAATAAGTTCGCACGCGAAATGCGTAAGGAGATTCGCAAGCACGAGATTCAAGCGCCTGCCTACGATCCAAACGAAGAGCCGGTAATGGATGTCAACCGCATCCGCGAACTGTTGCCACACCGCTACCCCATGCAGCTGGTTGATAAAGTGATTGAGATTGGTCCCAATAGCATTGTTGGTGTTAAGAATATCACATCTAATGAGCCCTTCTTCACTGGTCACTTCCCACAGGAGCCCGTCATGCCTGGTGTACTGCAGATTGAAGCCATGGCACAGTGCGGTGGTCTGTTAGTTCTCAACAGTGTGGAAGAACCTGAGCGTTGGTCAACATACTTTATGAAGATTGACGGTGTGAAGTTCCGCCAAAAGGTAGTACCTGGAGACACCCTGATCTTTAAAGTTGATTTGATGGCCCCACTCCGTCATGGTATTTCTACTATGCACGGCTATGCTTTCGTTGGCGACAAGATTGTGTCAGAAGCAACTTTCACTGCTCAAATTGTTAAGAACAAGTGAAGATTTGAAGATATTTAATAATAGAACAATTTAAATAATGGCAAATCAAATACATCCCCTAGCTGTTGTCGATCCTGAGGCAAAATTGGGAGACAATAATATCATTGGTCCTTTCTGCGTGATTGACAAGAACGTAGTGATGGGCGACAATAATCACCTGCTGAACAATGTTACCATACACACTGGTGCACGTATCGGCAGCGGTAACGAGTTCTTCCCAGGTGCATCAATTTCAACTAAGCCACAGGATTTGAAGTTCAAAGGCGAGGAAACAACATGCGAAGTTGGAGACAACAACTCTATCCGTGAGAATGTTACAATCAGTCGCGGTACTGCTAGTCGTGGTAAAACCGTAGTCGGTTCAAACAACCTGCTGATGGAAAACATGCACATTGCTCATGATTGTATCATTGGCAACGGCTGTATCATTGGCAATTCCACAAAGTTTGCCGGTGAAGTTGAGGTTGATGACTGCGCTATTGTTTCTGCAGAAGTCTTGTTCCACCAGTTCTGCCGTGTTGGAGGATATGTCATGATACAAGGCGGTAGCCGTACGAGCCAGGATATTCCTCCCTATATTATTGCAGGCAAGGAACCTATCCGCTATGCCGGCTTGAACCTTATCGGTCTGCGTCGTCGCGGTTTCTCTAATGAGACTATCGATATGATTCACGACACGTATCGCATCATCTACTCTCAGGGTATCCTGAAAGAAGGTATTGCTGAGGCCCGAGCAAAATATCCCGACTCTAAAGAAGTGGATTATATCTGCTCATTCTTTGAAAATTCAAAACGAGGCGTAATTAGATAAGAAGACTTTGGCAAAAACGCTGATAGTCATCACTGGCCCAACAGCTGTCGGAAAGACTGAGTTGTGCATTGAAATTGCCAAAAGATTTGGCATTCCTATTATCAATGCTGACTCTCGACAAATATTCCGCAAGCTATCTATTGGCACTGCCGCACCTACTGAAGCACAACTTCAGCAGGTGCGACATTATTTTGTTGGCCAACTAAACCTAGAGGATTACTACAGCGCTTCTATGTACGAAGAAGATGTTTTAAAACTTCTTCAAGAACTCTTTAAAACATCTGATTATGCCCTACTCACAGGTGGCAGCATGATGTATATTGATGCCGTATGCAATGGCATTGACGACATCCCTACTGTTGACGACGAGACACGTAATCTATTGAAGCGACGTCTGGCAGAGGAGGGGTTGGAAAAGCTCTGTGAGGAGTTGAAGAGTTTAGACCCAGAGCATTATGCCATCGTGGACAAACAGAATCCACGACGTGTTGTACATGCTCTGGAGATATGTCACATGACGGGACGTACTTATTCTTCATTCCGCACAAATCAGAAACGAGAGCGCCCATTTAAAATTATAAAGATCGGTCTAACAAGAGATCGTGAGGAGTTGTATAGTCGCATCAATCAGCGTGTAGATAACATGATGCAAGACGGTTTTCTAGAGGAGGCTAAAATGCTATACGCAGAGAGAGACCTTAACGCGCTAAATACCGTTGGCTACAAAGAGCTATTTACATATTTGGAAGGCACTTGGTCACTAGATGAAGCCGTAGAACGCATTAAAGGCAATACCCGAAGATATGCCCGCAAGCAACTCACCTGGTACAAGAAAGATCCAGAGATGAAGTGGTTCACACTCGACAGCAACAAACAAATTCAAAACATAGAAGACGACATTTATAATTATATCATTCAGCAATCATGAATAGAACAGAAGTCGTGAACAAGACAAAACAGATCATAGAAAAGGGGAAGTTCTACTCTAAAAAATTTATCTCTTGGTACATTGGTATATTCAAGGGACGCCCCTGGTATATCAAAATGGTATCGACCATTGGATCCTTCATCGTTCTTATGCTGTTATACATGGGAGCTGTGGATATCAATTTATTCTGGCTGTTCGGCAAATCGCCAAGCATGTCAACGATCATAAACACTCGTCCTGCGCAAGCATCTGAGATTTACAGTGCTGATGATGTGTTGATTGGTAAATTCTTTAGCGAGAATAGAACCCCCGTCACATTTGAAGATGTCAATCCTGTATTCTGGCAAGCTCTGATTGACACCGAGGACGAGCGCTACTACCATCACTTCGGCATCGACTTCCCTGCTTTTGGCGCTGCACTAAAAGACTATGTCATCCATGGTGAAGCACGCGGTGCTTCAACCATCACCCAACAGTTGGCCAAGAACCTCTTCCGTGTTCGCACCGAATACTCTACTGGATTACTGGGAAACATTCCTGGCGTTAAGATGCTGATAATGAAGACAAAGGAATGGATTACTGCTGTTAAATTAGAGGTCTATTTCGACAAGAACGAAATACTTACCATGTATGCCAATACGGTAGATTTTGGCTCAAACGCCTATGGTATTAAGACGGCATGTAAGACTTACTTTGGCATTACGCCTAAAAATCTGAAGCCAGAACAAGCTGCCATCCTGGTTGGTATGCTGAAAGCCACAACTTACTACAATCCCAGACTGAACCCACAAAATAGTTTGAATCGCAGAAATGTAGTACTTGACAACATGCTTCAGCATGGACATCTGACCAAAGAACAGTTCGACACGTTAAGCGTAAAAAACATTGATCTGGACTATTCAGTTGAAAATGCCTATGACGGACAGGCGAACTATTTCCGCGAAGCATTGGCAAGCCATCTGAAAGATTGGTGCAACGAAAATGGATATGATCTCTACACCGATGGTTTGAAAATCTATACCACCATTGACACCCGCATGCAGAAATATGCTGAGGATGCTGCCTTGGAACAAATGAAACATGTGCAGACCAGCTTTAACAATCACTGGGGCAACACCAATCCTTGGCGCGACGAACAAAATAGGGAAATACCCAATTTCATTGAGAATATTGCAAAGAGAACCTCACATTACAAGGCTCTGAAAAACAAATTTCCCAATGACCCTGACTCAATTGAATACTATTTGAATCAACCTCACCCCGTAAAGCTGTTTAGCTACGATGGAGAGATTGAACGCGAAATGAGCACCCTGGATAGCATCCGCTACATGGTACATTTCATGCATTGTGGATTTGTGGCAATGGAGCCACACACCGGACATATCAAAGCATGGGTTGGCGACTTGGATTTTAAATCCTGGAAATACGACAAGGTTACCGCTATGCGTCAACCTGGCTCAACCTTTAAACTCTTTGTTTATACAGAAGCTATGAACCAGGGGCTCACCCCCGTCGATACACGTACAGACACGTATCTCAGCATCAAAGTATGGGACAAAGAGAAAAATCAAGAGGTTAACTGGATGCCACACAATGCCGATGGCATCACCTCTGGAGCTGACATGCCGCTGAAAGCAGCTTTTGCCAAGAGTATCAATACGATTGCTGCAAGACTGGGACAGGAGGTTGGCATTGACAAAGTTGCAAAAACGGCTCATCGAATGGGAATCAAGAGCAATCTTCAGGTAGTACCAGCCTTAGCTCTGGGTGCTAGCGACGTAAACCTACTGGAACTGGTAAATTCGTATGCCACCATCGCCAACGACGGACAAATGCACGAACCTGTCTTTGTTACACGCATTCTGGATCGTGATGGCAACGAGATATACAAGTCAAAAGAGAAGACTCAAGAGGCTGTAAGCTATCGCAGTTCCTTCTTCATGCAACAAATGTTGATGGGAGGCTTGCACGGAACCAGTTGGGCTTTGAATCAGTATGTCAGCCAATTTACAGACACCGATTTTGGTGGCAAGACCGGAACTTCCAACAATCATTCTGATGCATGGTTTGTAGGCGTCAGTCCAAAACTTGTTTGCGGTGCTTGGGTTGGTGGCGAATATCGCGCCATTCACTTCCGCACTGGTGCACTTGGCCAAGGTGGAGTCACGGCTCTACCAATTTGCGGCAAGTTTTACAAAGCTGTTCTCAGCGATCCTGCTTTCAAAGATTATCGAACCAAGTTTAATCCTTGTCACGATAAAAATATAACTCCAAGTATGTACGAGGGAGGCTACTACTACGAAGTACCCGATAGCCTTCAAGAAGACTCGACTGCTGTCGACGAACAAATAAATGAGGATATTGATGCCGCCAAAGCATCTGCAAACGAAGGAAACACCCCATCAACAACGGAATAACACCGCTACATGGAAGAACTTGACTTAGACAATAAGGAGTGGCAGGATGCCCTTCAAATTATCAATCATACCCGGTGCTCTCTTTTTCTCACAGGAAAAGCGGGCACCGGTAAATCTACGTTCTTGCGTTACGTAGCCAAACATACAAAGAAAAAGAATGTTATTCTTGCGCCAACAGGTATTGCTGCCATTAATGCTGGTGGATCCACATTACATAGTTTCTTTAAGCTACCGTTTCATCCATTGCTACCAAACGATACCAGATACGACCGTCGGCACATCAAAGAGACATTGAAATATACAAGTGAACAAAGGAAACTCATTCGCGAGATAGAACTCATCATCATCGATGAAATTTCAATGGTACGTGCAGACATCATCGACTTCATTGACAAAGTGCTACGTATCTACACCCGAAATAACGATCCATTTGGAGGCAAGCAACTTTTACTTGTAGGCGACATCTATCAGTTGGAGCCCGTTCTTAAGGAAGAGGAACGCCAATTGATGTATCCCTTCTATCCTTCGGCCTATTTCTTCAATGCAAAAGTATGGCAAAACATTCAACTTGTTAGCATAGAACTTATCAAGGTCTATAGACAAAAAGATAGCAACTTTATTGCAATGCTGGACCGCATTAGGCAGAACCAGACGACAAGACAAGATCTGGCAGCACTTAATGAAAGAGTTAAGTATGCAGAAGAAGAAAATACAGCTCAAGAGCATCGTCTATCCATTACATTGGCTACACGCAGAGATACTGTTGACTACATCAACGAGCAACATCTTAGCAAACTAGAGGGCCTGCCAAGCGTGTTCTATGGCAATATCAAGGGAGACTTCCCTGAGTCGTCCCTCCCCACCCCCATGGAACTACAACTAAAACTTGGGGCTCAAATTATCTTTATCAAGAACGACAAGGAAAAACGATGGGTCAATGGCACTCTTGGCATCATCACTGGTATCGATGAGGAAACAGGCATCATCAGCATTGCTGACGAAGAAGGACACGACTTCGATGTAGAACGCGAGATATGGGAGAACATGCGCTATACTTTCAATGAAAAAGAGCAGAAGATTGAAGAGCAACTGCTGGGCACCTACGAACAGTTTCCCATTCGCTTGGCATGGGCCATCACCGTCCATAAGAGTCAGGGCCTCACTTTCAACAGAGTATCTATCGACTTCACTAGTGGCGCCTTCGCTGGGGGACAAACCTATGTAGCCTTGTCGCGATGCACATCATTACAAGGCATTTCACTGGTGGCCCCTATTCGTCAACAAGACATCTTCGTCAGAGCCGAAGTCGTACAGTTTGCTCGACAATACAACAATCAGACATTGATCAACCAAGCCCTACAGGCAGGAAAGGCCGATCGAGAATATCGCGATGCCATCCATGCATTTGACCGCGGTGATTTCAAACGTTTTTTGGACAACTTTTTCAAAGCTATCCATAGTCGCTACGACATAGAGAAACCCACTGCACAGCGATATATACGCCATAAGCTGGAAATCATTAATAAACAGAAAGATGAAATAGCGACGCTTAAGTCACAACTAGATGCCCAACAGGCCATCTTGAGACGCTTAGCCGCAGAATATACACTACTGGGTAAAGAGTGCGAACAGGAGCACATGACAGAGGCTGCTATACGTAATTACCAGAAAGCATTAGAGCTCTATCCTGAGTGCGGGGATGCCCAACGCAGACTCAAAAAGCTCAATAAAAACAAAAAATAATTTTTTTCACGTCTCCAAATCATAAATCAAGATATTGTGTTCCCACACAATAAAAAAAACAAAAAATAATTAAAGAAAAGTTTGGAGACTTCAAAAAAAAAACATACCTTTGTCAACGTTATCCTGAAAACAATCTTTTTACCTTAAAAGAGCTAATACCTATTGAAGATAAAGCGATTGACTGTGAAGTCCATCGCTTTCGCTTTATATATGGATTTTAAGTTAAATAATACTAATACTAATAAAAAATATCAATTACACACCTTGTATAATGGAATAAAAGCAGTACCTTTGCACCCCGAAAGAGTCCGTGGAGGCTGGGTGAAGTGTGTACGAACGTACACCGCCTTGCGGAAAAACCCCTATTTACAAATAAAAACATAATGTACGCAATTGTAGAAATTCAGGGTCAGCAGTTCAAGGCTGAGGAGGGCAAAAAGCTCTTCGTGCATCACATCAAGGATGTAGAGGCAGGCAAGACTGTTGAATTTGACAAGGTGCTGCTCGTTGATACCGACGGCGCTGTCAAGGTTGGCGCACCCACCGTAGAAGGTGCAAAGGTAGTAGTAGAAGTAGTGAACCCGCTCGTTAAGGGCGACAAGGTCATCGTTTTCAAGATGAAGCGCCGCAAGGACTTCCGCAAGAAGAACGGTCACCGCGAACAGTTCACAGAAGTAGTAATCAAGCAGGTAGTCGCTTAAAACGTAGGAGGAACAGAAAATGGCACATAAAAAAGGTGTAGGTAGTTCTAAGAACGGTCGCGAGAGTGCTGCTCAGCGACTTGGCGTTAAGATCTGGGGTGGCCAGAAAGTAGAAGCAGGCAACATTATTGTTCGCCAGCGCGGTACAAAGCACAATCCCGGTAACGGCGTTGGTATTGGTAAAGACGATACTCTGTACGCTCTCATTGATGGAACAGTTAACTTCCACAAGGGCAAGCGCGATAAGAGCGTTGTTTCAGTAATTCCAGCAGCTGAAGCTTAACCAACTTACAAACAAAACACTTATTCCAAACAAACAATAGAGCCCTGCCTTTTGGCAGGGCTTCTACTTTATATATACTTTAAAACTTAATTTCGTAAAACTTGTCCAAGGTTATAGCTTTACTGTTTTCTTAGCCACCTTACTCTCATTTTGCATACGGTCAAGAGCTGTCACCACATAGGTATAGGCTTGATTTCCGTTCTTGTAAGGAAGCTTATAAAACGTATTCGTTGTGATTGTTACGATCTTTGAAGGGTCATTGGTATTCAACTTTTCTCCTTTAGCAAAACAATATACGACATACTTTGTTGCCACATCACCCCACTGTTTGCCTTTTGGAGCAGTCCAAAACAGCACATAACCATCCTGAGTCCAAACTGGCTTTACTTTACGAGGTTTACCGGGTGCCTTCTTATCCAAAAATGGCATCTCTGGTTGTAGTGCAGGATAGCGCCAGTAATTCTGACGAAGCTGAGTGGCATAGTTTCCCGTATTATCTACAGCAGCTTTTGCATACCACAAGACCGTACCTTTCACGTTGCGCATCTGCTGATGAAGGCGCTGCTTAGCTAGCTGCTGATTCTGACTTGGATTACTAGGATCAGCATGTTTTACGGTTCTTTCAATATCCTCACCAATAAACAGGGGACGTCCTCCTGCATACTGATTCCACCAGCGAATCAATGTATCATAGTCAGCTGCACGATTTCCAATCTCCCAATAAATCTGAGGTACACAATAGTCCAACCAGCCATTATTAATCCATAATAACACATCTGCATATAGATCATCATAGTTCTGCAGACCATTGGTGTTGCTACCGATAGCAGCATTTTTCTTGTTACGATAGATGCCGAATGGTGAGATACCCACTTTTACCCATGGCTTCGTTTCGTGAACTGTTTCATAGAACTGCTTGATAAATAGGTTCACGTTATATCTTCGCCAATCTCCACGGTCCATGATTCCATTTGAATGCTGACGATACTGTGCATCATCAGGGATAATCTGGCCTGGGGCAGGATAAGGATAGAAATAGTCGTCCATATGGATACCGTCGATATCATAACGCGAAACGATATCCTTTGCCACCATACAGATAAAGTCGCGGTTCTCTGGGATGCCAGGATTCAGAATCTTCAGCCCATCGTAATCAAAGCAACGCTCAGGGTGCTGAATAGCCACATGACTCGTAGCAAGAGCTGTAGTACCCTTCGTCTTAGCACGATAAGGATTAATCCAAGCATGCAACTCCATACCACGAGCATGACACTGGTCAATCATCCACTGCAGAGGATCCCAATAAGGACTAGGAGCCTTACCCTGCTGTCCTGTGAGAAAACGACTCCACGGTTCGAATTTGCTTGGATAGAGCGCATCGCACTCAGGACGAACCTGGAAGATGATGGCATTCACACCATCCTTTTGCAGTTCGTTCAACTGGTAAACCAGGGTCTCCTGCATTTTCTTAGTGCCCATGCCCTGAAACTGGCCGTTGACACATTGTATCCAGGCACCACGAAATTCCCTTTTCTGTTGTGCATTTGCCGTTGATGTCAGCAGCAAAGCAAGTAGTAATAGTATGTTTCTCATTTTATAAATTGATATATATCCTTTGTCCAGTCTGCCCCATTCTCAGGGCAGAACGTTTTGATACCCATCTGGCTGGCAGCAGCCACGTTGCGCGGACTATCATCAAGAAACAAGCATTCAGATGGTCTTAACTGCTCGGCCATCAGCAAATTACCGAATATCTCGGGATTTGGTTTCATCAACTTCATACGATAGCTCAAATATAAGTTATCGAAATAGTAGTCCACACTATGACCACGACCGTCAAACTTCTCCGAACCGACCCACTCCATCATGTAGGGATTGGTGTTAGAAAGCAGCAGCAGTCGATAGCCCTCCTGACGAAGACGTATCAGAGCCTCCAGATTACGTGCCGGCAGCTCTTTCGCATAGCCTTGCCATGCATAGGCACATTGTTCATGAGTCACCTCATTGCCCACCAGTTTAGAGAGTTCCAGACGAAACGTCTCCGCATCTATTCTACCACCTTCCAAGTCTCCAAAGATTCCCTCTTGCGTGTAGGCATCCAGTCGTTGCGCAGCATCTTTCAGTCCCAGGGCTTCAAACCTCCTGATGGCTTGCGACTGATCCAAAGTGATGACAACACCACCGAGGTCAAAAATAATGTTTTTAATCATTCAAACAAGTTTGGTTTATTACGCCGTGCCTCCTCTAAAGAGAGCAACTGCTGTTGTTCGTTATTATATTGTTCGCGCATGTGTTCGTATTCCTCATTTAGCTCTTCGGAATAAGCCTTTGCCTCTTTCATCAGTCGCTGCGCCACAATAGGATTCTGAGAGGCATCCTTTAACCATACCACAGGACCGCCATAGACCGGGGCAATCTTCAGCGCCACATGCAGTTCACTAGTGGTCGCGCCACCTATCATGATGGGGATATCAAGACCTGCCTTGCGCAGTTCCTTGGCAACATTCACCATTTCTTCCAGACTGGGGGTTATCAGTCCAGATAGACCTATCATATCCACCTGTTCCTCTATAGCTTTCTGAACGATCTGGTCGGCAGGCACCATCACGCCCATATCAATGACTTCATACCCATTGCACGCCATGATAACACTTACGATATTCTTTCCTATGTCGTGTACATCGCCCTTAACCGTGGCCAAAAGTACTTTTCCCGACTTCGTTGAATTGCCTTGCTTTCCAGAATCAATGAAAGGTTGCAGTATTTCCACGGCTTGCTTCATAGTTCTAGCCGTCTTTACGACCTGAGGCAAGAACATCTTTCCTTGACCAAAACGTCGTCCTACCTCGTTCATGCCAGCCATCAAGGGTCCTTCAATGATGTCCACCGCCCGAGGATATTTTGCGACAGCCTCTTGTAAATCAGCAGCCAGTGTCTCGTTAGTACCACGAATAAGCGCCTCTTGTAATCGCTCCTCTACAGTGCGCTGTTCCTGAACAGCCGCTTGTGTCTTTTCGCTGCCTTGTACAGTCTCTTTATTGGCTGCATATTCCGAGTTCAATAGGCGTTCGGCAGCATCCTGACGGCGATTCAGGACCACATCTTCAAGCAACTCTAAGAGATCTTCTGGTATGTCGTCGTAAGTAACCTTCGTAGAAGGGTTTACGATACCAAAGTCCATGCCTACATGAATGCCGTGATAGAGGAATACGGCATGCATTGCCTCACGAATATAATTGTTGCCACGAAACGAGAACGAGAGGTTGCTCACGCCTCCACTGACATGCGCACCAGGCAGGTTCTTTTTAATCCATTCTGCTGCTCTTATAAAATCGATCGCATATGCATTATGTTCCTCCATACCGGTAGCCACTGCCAACACATTAGGGTCGAAGATAATATCTTGTGGAGCGAATGCCAACCTTTCGGTCAAGAGACGATAGGCTCTCTCGGCAATTTCCAATCGACGTTCGTAGGTCGTAGCCTGCCCCTTCTCGTCGAAACACATTACGACGACAGCGGCACCCATACGCTTCACATCAGCAGCATGACTCAAGAACACCTCCTCGCCCTCTTTCAGCGAAATACTGTTCACGATGCTTTTGCCTTGCACACACTTCAAACCCGCCATGATGACATCCCATTTACTGGAGTCAATCATCACAGGCACACGAGCAATTTCCGGTTCTGAGGCTATCAAATTAAGAAACATCACCATTTCGGCTTTTGCATCCAAAAGGGCATCGTCCATATTGATATCCAGCACCATTGCTCCATCTTCTACCTGCTTGCGCGCTATCTGCAGTGCCTCATCGTAGTTTTTTTCTTTTATCAGTCGCAGAAACTTGCGCGAGCCTGCCACATTACAGCGCTCACCCACATTGGTGAAAGCCATTGGCTCGAGCAGATCGAGACCCGAAAGTTGGATTTTACCAGATTTTGGAGCTGGCTGACGGGGCGTCTTTCCTACTGTTAGGGGCACGTATTCACGGATAAAATCTGGCGTCGTTCCGCAACAGCCGCCAACGATGTTTACCAATTCCTCATCAATAAACTCAGCTATCTGGGGAGCCATCGACGTAGGTGTTTCATCATAAAGGCCCAAAGAATTGGGAAGACCCGCATTGGGATAGGCACTGACATAATAAGGGGCTCTGCGTGCCAGTTCCTTCAGATAAGGTTTCATCTGGCGAGCGCCAAACGAGCAGTTGAGTCCTATGCTGAAAATGGGATATGAAGAAACCGAAGCCATAAAGGCATCCAACGTTTGTCCACTCAGCGTACGACCTGCAGCATCGCTAACAGTCACCGAGAGCATAATGGGAATGTCGCGACTACCACGAGCTTGAACAGCCGCATCAATGGCAACTTTCGCATTCAGCGAATCGAAAATAGTCTCTATGAGCAACAAGTCCGCCCCACCCTCGATGAGTCCTTCTATCTGTTCGGTATAAGCCTCAAACAGCTCATCATAGGTCAGTTCGCGGCGTGCCGGATCCGACACATCGGGCGACATTGAGCACGTCTTATTGGTGGGTCCAATAGAGCCAGCCACAAAGCGTGGCTTATCTAGCGTTGAGAACGCGTCAGCACACTGGCGAGCCAAACGGGCGCCAGCAATATTCATCTCTTTTGAGTATGATTGTAGATGATAGTCACTTTGCGAGATACGTTGAGCATTAAACGTATTGGTGGTGATTATATCAGCCCCAGCCTCAAGGTATCGTCGGTGAATATCGGCTATCACGTCAGGGCGCGTCAAGCAGAGCACATCATTATTGCCCTTCAGTTGCCCTTCGATGTCCTGAAAACGTTCTCCTCTAAAGTCTTTCTCGTCAAGTCCATACTCCTGAACAACGGTTCCCATAGCACCGTCGAGCACCAGTATTCGTTTAGTTATTTCGTTGTGTATCATTTATATACTTTCATTGCGCGATCCATTTCGCGTCTGTCTTCCTTCTCTTTCAGCGTCTGGCGTTTGTCATAGGCTTTCTTACCTTTACACAAAGCCAAATCCATCTTAGCGCGACCATTATCATCGATAAACACCAAGGTTGGCACGATGGTGTATCCTGTCTGCTTAGTAGCGCTCTCCAGTCTGTTGATCTCACGGCGTGTCAGCAACAGCTTGCGGTCACGCTTCTGTTCATGGTTATTATATGAACCATAGAAGTAAGGACTAATAGACATTCCTTTCACCCACAGTTCGCCGTGAATAATCGTACAATACGTATCTACCAAGCTTGCTTTTCCTGCTCTTATAGACTTAATCTCTGTGCCCGTAAGAACAATACCGGCCGTAAACTCTTCTATAAAGAAGTACTCGAAAGCCGCTTTCTTGTTTTTTATCTGCACGGGACTCTTTTTACGGAGTTCCTGTTCTTGCTTATTCATTCTACTGTTGCAAATTTCTCAATGTTCTCATCCACATAGTGGGCAATCTGCTCTGTCCACATCTCTTCATTTTCTACAAACATATCATCGTAGTCGTCGAACTGTGGATACTGTTCAAAGAGTGCCATAAATTCCTCATCACTGCAGTCGGCCTCCAGCGCTTCGCGGTTTTCCAACCACAGCGTATGCACCTCGTAAAGCATCTTCGACAGGTCGCGCATATGCCACATCTTATTAAGCGCCTTAGCAAAGGGATTCTTGAAAATGAAAGGTCCGTAGCCATTGTGTATCAACTGTACGAAACCACCATCCATCACTTCCTGATGCAACGTATCCCAGCAAAGCAGCGTCATCTGGTCGGCATTCAATTCCTGAATAGCTTCAGCACTTGGTTCGCCTCCAACAGCCTCGCGCAGGGCGTCAATAAAAACCTGCAAGAAAGCATCCATTCCTTCAAGAGCAGCATTGCTCAAATCGGCATCTTTTACGATAATCTGTTTCATAGTGCAAAGGTAATATTAATTTTCGGAACCACCAAATTTTTTCACGCACCCGTGAAACATCAAGCCTGTAGAACTTGTTATCTTAGAAAAGCACCGACTAAAGCAAAAGCCAAAGCTAGGGCATACAAAAAGTGGAAATAACATGGATATTTATTTAAAAGTCATTAAAGACATAAAGAAAGAACTATTGACAGCTAAAAGGGTTCGAATAAGACAACAAAAGCGGCCAAACAAGGAGACAAGACGGCAACTATTACAAGCCAAAAGTGATTGAATAACCACACAAAACATATTAAGCAATATAGCAAAACAACAGATATACCCCCCTACCTCACTTCTCAAAACAGAGAACAATACAAAGAAAGTTTTCTTTACACTTTTCAACAGCTCAGTTTCACAAAAAACCTCTCATTTTCCTTTATTCTGCACAGAAGTAGCAACAAACGGATATTGTTAAAATAAACAATAAGGAGTAAAAAACACATGAATATATTTGGCTAATTTAAAAGAATGTTGTAATTTTACACCCAAATTTGGAAACCTACAACAGATTTTATTATAATTAAAACCCAAAACCAATGAAAGCATTAAAAGCTAGTTTGTTCGGACTCGGCGCATCGATGGCGCTCGCGTTTTGTGCATGTAGTGGCAGCCAAGAAGCTGCAAATCTGACTGTTTCGGGACTGAACCCTGAAAAGTTTGACACCGTAATCAACGAGAAACCCGTGAAGCTCTACACCCTTGTCAACGAGAATGGTGTGGAGGCATGTATCACCAATTTTGGTGCCCGTCTGGTTTCATTGATGGTCCCTGATCGTGACGGCAAGCTCACCGACGTCGTTTTAGGCTACGACAACATTGCCCAGTATGCCGACGCAGAAAACTTCGGTAGCGACTTTGGCGCCTCTATTGGTCGCTATGCCAACCGCATCAAGAACGGTCAGTTCTGCATTGGCGACTCTACCATTCAGTTGCCCCAGAACAATTTCGGCCATTGCCTGCACGGTGGTCCCACCGGATGGCAGTATCAGATTTTCGATGCCGAGCAGATTGACTCTACCACATTGAAGCTCACACTTGTCAGCCCCGATGGCGACAACAACTTCCCCGGCGAGGTAAAAGCCACCGTCACCTACACGCTGACCAGTGACAACGCCATTGACATCAAGATGGAGGCCGAGACCGATCAGCCCACTATTGTCAATATGACTAACCACTCTTACTTCAACCTGAACGGCGACCCCACCCAGCCCGCTATGGACATGGAGCTTTATATCAACGCCGACAAGTTCACACCAGCTGACTCTACCTTTATGCCTACTGGCGAAATCTGCGAGGTGGCCGGCACACCTATGGACTTCCGCACAGCCCATGCCATCCAGGACTCTCTGCGCATGGACTTCGAGCAGGTAAAGTTTGGCAATGGTTTCGACCACAATTGGATTCTGAACACCTATAAGGACGGTAAGGGCGACGACACACAGGTTGCTGCATCACTCTACTCTCCAAAGACTGGAATTCTGCTCGAGGCCTTCACCAACGAGCCCGGCATGCAGGTTTACACTGGCAACTTCCAAGGCATCAACGGCGAGCAGGACAAGGTTCGCAAGGGTGGCGTGAAGTACCCACAGCGTCCTTCTGTATGTCTTGAGAGCCAGAAGTACCCCAACTCACCCAACCATCCCGAGTGGCCAAGTCCATTCCTGAATCCTGGTGAGAAGTACTACAGTCACTTGGTATTCAAGTTCTCTGTGAAATAAGGGAGTCTCGAAAAACTACAAACAAACTAACTACAATAATTACTAATACAACTATGAATTGGAGTTCTCATGAATTTATATGGCTCGACTGGACCATTCTTGCCGTCGGCCTTTTAGGAGTAGTGGCAGCCGTATGGTATGCTATTTGGAAAGATAAGAAAGCGCAGCAGGGTGAAGACTCATCTGCCTACCTTTTTGGTAAAGGCGAGCCTTGGTACGTGATCGGTATGGCCATTTTCGCAGCCAATATCGGTTCCGAACACCTTGTTGGTTTGGCTGGTACTGGTGCTAAAGACGGTGTGGGTATGGCCCACTGGGAGATGCAGGGTTGGATGATCCTCATCCTGGGTTGGCTGTTCGTGCCCTTCTACCAGTTGCTAATCAACAAGATGGGCAAAATCATCACCATGCCCGACTTCCTGAAGTTCCGCTACACCCAGCGCACAGGTTCATGGCTCAGCATCATCACACTGGTGGCCTACGTACTGACAAAGGTTTCAGTCACAGCCTTCACTGGTGGTATCTTCTTCAAATTCCTCTTGGGTATCCCCTTCTGGTATGGCGCCATTGGCTTGATTGTCATCACAGCCGTGTTCACCGTGTTTGGTGGCATGAAGGGCGTAATGACTCTCTCTACCATCCAGACCCCGATTCTTATTATCGGTTCTTTCCTTGTTCTCTTCCTTGGATTGTCAGCACTGGGCGATGGCAGCATCGTGGCCGGTTGGGAAAACATGATGGCTGCATGTAATGCTGCACACGATGGTTTCGGAACTACTCACATGTTCCACACCGAGCCCGGTGATCCCATGTATCCTCAGTTCCCTGGCTATGTAGTATTCCTAGGTGCCTCAATCATCGGTTTCTGGTACTGGTGTACCGACCAGCACATCGTTCAGCGTGTACTTGGTCAGGTGCCTGGCGAGGACAACGCCGAAGTTATCAAGCGTGCCCGTCGCGGCACCATTGCAGCAGGTTTCTTCAAGATTCTGCCTTGCTTTATGTTCCTTATCCCTGGTATGATTGCCTATGCCCTCTCACAGAATCCCGATAGCGGCATCGTGATGGATATCACCAATCACGAGTCAACTGACGGTGCCTTTGCCATGATGGTTAAGAACATTCTGCCTGCAGGTGTCAAGGGTATCGTGACCATCGGTTTCGTTTGCGCGCTTGTAGCTTCGCTGGCTGCCTTCTTCAATAGCTGTGCCACCCTCTTCACCGAGGACTTCTACAAGCCCATGAAGAAAGGTATGAGCGAAGCCCACTACGTATTCGTAGGTCGAATGGCAACCGTTGTTGTCGTACTACTGGGTCTAGCCTGGATGCCTATCATGATGAACATGGGCAACCTTTATTCTTACCTGCAGGACATCCAGTCACTTATTGCTCCCGCTATGGTAGCTGTCTTCACGCTGGGTATCTTCTCTAAGAAGATTACACCAAAGGCAGGTGAGTGGGGCTTGATTGGCGGTTTCCTCATTGGTATGCTGCGCTTGGTGACCAACGTAGTCACTGATTCAGGTAAAGCCGTGATGGACGGCGCCTTCTGGGAGAACACTGCATGGTTCTGGCAGACCAACTGGCTTATCTTCGAGTGCTGGCTGTTGGTATTCATCATCCTGCTGATGGTAGTTGTCAGCTGCTTCACACCAGCTCCTTCTAAGGCACAGGTTGATGCCATCACCTTCTCTTCAGACTTCAAGAAGTCTATCAAGGAGAGCTGGGGTGCATGGGATATCATCGGCACACTGGTAGTGATTGGCCTTTGCGCTTGTTTCTATGTATATTTCTGGTAATAAAAGAAGAACGCAATGACATTCTATCAAGAACATGCTAAAGCCTGGGTGTCAGTAGACTGTATCATCTTTGGTTTCGAGAATGGCAAGCTGAAAGTACTCATAGGTCGTCGTAAGATGGACCCGGGTCGTGGCGAATGGAGCCTCTACGGAGGCTTCGTTGGCCCCGACGAAAGTATCGACGACTGTGCAGCCAACACACTCAACGAACTGACTGGACTCAGCAAACTCTATATGCGTCAGGTGGGTGCCTTTGGTGCTGTAGATCGTGATCCTGGCGAGCGCGTTATCTCAATTGCTTACTACGCACTTATCAACGTCAAGGACTACGACGAGAAACTCCGCAAGGAACACGACGTGGAATGGGTGGACATCAACGAGTTGCCTCACCTCTATTCAGACCACAACGAGATGGTGGACAAGGCACTCCGCATGATGCGACAGAAGATCAAGACTGAGCCCATCAGTTTCCGTCTGCTTCCCCCGCTCTTTACGCTCACCCAGCTGCAGAAGCTCTACGAGGCCGTGCTAGGAGAAGAGATTGACAAGCGCAACTTCCGCAAGCGCATCAAGGATATGGACTTTATTGAGAAGACCGAACTCATCGACAAGGTGACATCTAAACGCGGTGCAGCCCTCTATCGATTCAACAAGAAGGCTTACTCGGAAGATCCAAACTTCAAACTATAACGAACAGAACAAATTGAGGTTTCCTCATTAAAACGTATAACAAACATGTTAGAATCACTAAAACAAAAAGTATTCAAGGCCAATCTTGACCTTGTTAAGCAAGGCTTAGTCATCTTCACATGGGGTAACGTATCTGGTATCGACCGCGAGAAAGGTCTTGTTGTCATCAAGCCCAGTGGCGTGAGCTACGACGAGATGAAGGCTGAAGACATGGTGGTCGTAGACCTCGAGACAGGCAAGGTGGTGGAAGGCGAGCTCAATCCTTCGAGCGACACGCCCACACACCTTATATTATATAAGGCATTCCCCAATATCCAGGGCGTGGTTCACACCCACTCTACCTATGCCACTGCCTTTGCTCAGGCTGGTCGCGACATTCCCAACATTGGCACCACTCATGCTGACTATTTCTATCAGGACATCCCCTGCACACGCGATATGACTGAAGCCGAGGTAAAAGGACAGTACGAGTTGGAGACGGGCAACGTGATTGTAGATGAGATACTGAACATCCGCAAGATCAACCCCGATCACACACCCGCTGTGCTGGTAAAGAACCATGGTCCTTTCTCATGGGGTACATCACCCGACAACGCCGTTTACAACGCCAAGGTGATGGAGCAGTGCGCCAAGATGGCCTTCATTGCATTCTCAGTGAATCCCAATCTCACCATGAACCCACTCCTGGTAGAGAAGCACTACATGCGCAAGCACGGTCCTAACGCCTACTATGGCCAGAAGGGCCAGAAGCATTAAGCTACAATAAAGACAAACGAAACAGCTACTTTGTTAATTCAATAAGCTACTTATTATTAATCAAATAAGCTACTAATTATTAATTAAAAACTAACAATATTATGATTAAAGCATTTGACAATTTCGAGATTTGGTGGGTAACTGGCGCTCAGCTCCTTTACGGAGGCGACGCTGTAGTTGCAGTCGACGGACACTCAAAAGAGATGGTTGACGGCCTGAACAAGAGCGGCAACATCCCCGTCAAGATTGTATATAAGGGCACAGCCAACAGCTCTAAAGAGGTAGAGCAGATCATGCTGGCTGCCAACAACGACGAGAAGTGCGTAGGTATCATCACATGGATGCACACCTTCTCGCCCGCCAAGATGTGGATCAAGGGTCTGCAGCAGTTGCAGAAGCCTCTGTGCCACTTCCACACCCAGTATAATGCCGAGATACCCTGGAGCGACATTGACATGGACTTCATGAACCTGAACCAGAGTGCTCATGGTGACATCGAGTTCGGCCACATCTGCACTCGCATGCGCGTTGCTCGCAAGGTGGTTTGCGGCTACTGGAAAGACGAGAAGGCTCAGAAGCAGATTGCCGTTTGGGCTCGCGTAGCAGCTGGTGTTGCTGATGCTCACAATGTGCGCTGTCTGATGTTCGGTATGAACATGAACAACGTAGCTGTGACCGATGGCGACCGTGTAGAGTTTGAGCAGCGTCTGGGTTACCACGTTGACTACTACCCCGTTAGCTCACTGATGGAGTACTTCAAGAAGGTGACCGATGCCGAGGCCGACGCCCTGGTTGAGGAGTATAAGAAACTCTACACCATCAAGATCGATGAGAGCGGCGAGCAGGTTTACTGGGAGAAGGTGAAGAACGCTGCCAAGGCCGAGATTGCTCTGCGCCGCGTGCTGAAGGATGAGGGCGCTACTGCCTTCACCACCAACTTCGACGACCTGGGCGATGCCAACATCGACGATCCCAACTTCTGTGGTTTCGACCAGATTCCTGGCCTGGCCTCTCAGCGCCTGATGCAGGAAGGCTACGGTTTCGGTGCCGAGGGCGACTGGAAGACAGCTTGCCTCTATCGCACACTGTGGGTGATTCAGCAGGGTATGCCTACCGGCTGCTCGTTCCTCGAGGACTACACCCTCAACTTCGCTGGCGATAAGAGCTCTTGCCTGCAGAGCCACATGCTCGAGGTATGCCCTCTCATTGCTACCGACAAGCCCAAACTCGAGGTTCACTTCCTCGGCATCGGTATCCGCAAGCAGCAGACCGCCCGTCTGGTGTTCACTTCAAAGACCGGTGCAGGTATCAAGGCTACTGTTGTTGACCTGGGCAACCGCTTCCGCCTGATTTCTCAGGAGGTAGAGTGCATCGAGCCCAAGCCCATGCCTAAGCTCCCCGTGGCTTCAGCCCTGTGGATTCCTCAGCCCAGCTTCGAGGTTGGCGCTGCCGCATGGATTCTGGCTGGTGGTACTCACCACAGTGCTTTCTCTTATGACATCAACGAGGAGTACTGGGAAGACTTTGCCGAGATGCTGGGCATCGAGTATGTCAAGATCAACAAGCAGACAAATATTGCTGATTTCAAGCAGACTCTGCGCAACAACGAGGTTTACTTCATGCTTAACAAGGCATTGAAATAATATTATCTGAGCACGAAGAAACGAAGAGACAATGGGGCTTCACCACTGAGGCATCCTGCCACCTTCGTTCCTTCGTGCCTTTGTTTTTCTACAAATAACAAAATCACTATGACACCAAAACAAACGATCGAAGCAGGTAAGGCCATCCTCGGCATCGAGTTCGGCTCTACCCGCATCAAGGCCGTTCTCATCGACGAGAACAACAAGCCTATAGCACAGGGCTCACACGAGTGGGAGAACCAGCTGGTTGACGGTCTTTGGACCTACTCTACCGAAGCTATCTGGTATGGTCTGCAGGACTGCTATGCCGAACTGCGCAAGGACGTGCTGAAGCAGTACGACTGCGAGATTGAGAGCCTGGCCGCCATTGGCTTCAGCGCCATGATGCACGGCTACATGGCTTTCAACGAGAAGCAAGACATCTTGGTGCCCTTCCGCACTTGGCGCAACACCAATACGGGCAAGGCTGCAGCTAAGCTCTCTGAGTTGTTCAACTACAACATTCCTCTGCGCTGGAGCATCAGCCACCTCTATGAGGCCATCCTCGACAACGAGGAGCACGTGGGCGACATCAAGTACCTCACCACCCTCGCCGGCTATGTCCACTGGCAGGTGACGGGTCAGTTCGTGCTGGGCGTAGGCGATGCATCAGGCATGATTCCCGTTGACCCCAAGACCAAGACCTACGACGCCACGATGGTCAAGAAGTTCGACGAGCTCATCGCTCCAAAGGGCTTCTCGTGGAAACTGCTCGACATTCTGCCTAAGTCGCTCAACGCAGGTGAGAATGCCGGTTTCCTGACTCCCGATGGTGCCAAGAAACTCGACGTCTCTGGCCACCTGAAGGCCGGCATCCCCGTTTGTCCTCCCGAGGGCGACGCAGGCACCGGCATGGTAGCCACCAATGCAGTGAAGCAGCGCACGGGTAACGTATCTGCCGGCACCTCGTCATTCTCAATGATTGTACTCGAGAAGGAGCTCTCCAAGCCCTACGAGATGATCGACATGGTGACCACACCCGATGGTTCACTCGTGGCCATGGTTCATTGCAACAACTGCACCAGCGACATCAACGCCTGGGTGGGCCTGTTCAAGGAGTACCAGCAGTTACTGGGCATCCCCGTAGATATGAACGAGCTCTATGGTAAGCTGTTCAACCGCGCCCTCGAGGGTGACACCGACTGTGGTGGACTGATGGCCTACAACTACGTCTCTGGCGAGCCCGTGACGGGACTCTCTGAGGGTCGCCCCATGTTCATTCGTTCTGCTAATGATAAATTCAATCTGGCCAACTTCATGCGTGCCCACCTTTATGGTGCCATTGGTGTGCTGAAGATTGGCAACGACATCCTGTTCAAACAAGAAAACATCAAGGTGGACCGCATCACCGGTCATGGTGGCTACTTCAAGACCGCTGGTGTGGGTCAGCGCATGCTGGCTGCTGCCCTCAACAGCCCCATCTCTGTGATGGAGACTGCTGGAGAAGGCGGTGCCTGGGGTATTGCCCTGCTGGCAGGCTTCATGGTGAACAACGCCCAGAAGCTTTCGCTGGCCGACTATCTTGAGACCGTTGTCTTTGCTGGCAACAAGGGTGTCAGCATTGCTCCCACGGCCGAGGATGTGGCTGGTTTCGAGCGCTATATCGAGAATTACAAGCGTTGTCTGCCCGTGGAGCAATGCGCCGTTGACAACAAGAAATAACGCATTATCGCAGTCATTTCTTTGTCTATTCAACAATTTTGCTTAACTTTGCAGACAAATTAGACATTTATTCATTACAGTATTATGAACGACAACAAGATTATGAACCTTGCAGCGGACAACATCCGCATCCTTGCTGCATCTATGGTCGAGAAAGCCAAGAGTGGACACCCCGGTGGTGCCATGGGTGGTGCCGACTTCATCAACACCCTCTACAGCGAGTTCCTGGTCTATGACCCCGAGAACCCCACATGGGAGGGTCGCGACCGTTTCTTCCTGGATCCTGGTCACATGGCACCCATGCTCTACTCTCAGCTGGCCCTCATCGGCAAGTTCAGCATCGACGACCTGAAAAACCTGCGCCAGTGGGGCTCTGTAACCCCTGGCCACCCCGAGCGCGAGATTGAGCGCGGCATCGAGAACACCTCTGGTCCTCTGGGCCAGGGCCACTGCTTCGCCGTTGGTGCTGCCATCGCTGCCAAGTTCCTGAAGGCTCGTCTGGGCAACGTCATGAATCAGACCATCTATGCTTACATCAGCGATGGTGGCGTGCAGGAGGAGATCTCACAGGGTGCTGGCCGTATTGCCGGCAATCTGGGCTTGGACAACCTCATCATGTTCTACGACGCTAACGACATCCAGCTCTCTACCAAGACCGAGGTGGTGACCTCTGAGGATACCGCCAAGAAGTATGAGGCATGGGGATGGTACGTACAGACCATTGATGGTAACAACGTAGATCAGATTCGCGAGGCCATCAAGAAGGCACAGGCCGAGACCGCTCGCCCCAGCCTGATCATTGGCCACTGCGTGATGGGTAAGGGTGCCCGCAAGGCCGACAACTCATCATACGAGAGCAACTGCGCCACCCACGGTGCACCACTTGGTGGCGATGCATATATCAACACCATGAAGAACTTGGGTGCTGATCCCGAGAATCCCTTCCAGATCTTCCCCGAGGTACAAGAGCTCTATGCTAAGCGTGCTGAGGAGCTGAAGAAGATCGTGGCCGAGCGCTATGCCGAGAAGGCTGCTTGGGCCAAGGCCAACCCCGAGAAGGCTGCTCAGCTGGAAGAGTGGTTCAGCGGCAAGGCTCCTAAGATTGACTGGAGCAAGGTAGAGCAGAAGGCTGGCGCTGCCACCCGTGGCGCTTCGGCTACCGTACTGGGCGTACTTGCCGAGCAGGTGCCCAACATGATCTGTGCTTCTGCCGACCTGTCTAATTCAGACAAGACCGATGGCTTCCTCAAGAAGACCCACGACATCGTTCGCGGTGACTTCAGCGGAGCATTCTTCGAGGCCGGTGTTGCCGAGCTCACCATGGCTTGCTGCTGCATCGGTATGGCTCTGCACGGTGGTGTCATCCCCGCTTGCGGCACCTTCTTCGTGTTCTCCGACTACATGAAGCCCGCCGTACGTATGGCTGCCCTGATGGAGCTGCCCGTGAAGTTCATCTGGACCCACGACGCCTTCCGCGTTGGTGAGGACGGACCTACCCACGAGCCCGTAGAGCAGGAAGCTCAGATCCGACTGATGGAGAAGCTGAAGAACCACCATGGCAAGAACTCAGTCCTCGTGGTTCGTCCTGCCGATGCCGAGGAGACCACCGTTTGCTGGCGCATGGCTATGGAGAACATCGATACGCCTACAGCGCTTATCTTCTCACGTCAGAACATCGACATGCTGCCCGCTGGCAACGACTACACACAGGCCACCAAGGGTGCCTATGTCGTAGCTGGTTCAGACGAAGACTACGATGTCATCCTGCTGGCTTCAGGTTCAGAGGTTTCTACCCTCGAGGCCGGTGCACAGCTGCTGCGCAAGGATGGTGTGAAGTGCCGCATCGTCAGCGTGCCTTCTGAAGGTCTCTTCCGCTCACAGAGCAAGGAGTATCAGCAGAGTGTGCTGCCCGCTGGCAAGAAGAAGTTCGGCCTCACCGCCGGTCTGCCCGTCAACCTCGAAGGCCTTGTTGGTGCCGACGGTTGCGTATGGGGCTTGGAGAGCTTCGGTTTCTCTGCGCCCTACAAGGTACTCGACGAGAAACTCGGCTTCACAGGCGAGAATGTATATAATCAGGTAAAGAAACTCCTGGCTTAATATCATTAATCCACAAAGAGATACAGGGGGCACAGAGTGCGACTACAAGCCAATCTCTGTCCGCCTGTGTCTCTCTCTTTTTTATAATTTAATACCTATTGCTTATGGAAGTAAAGACTGTTGGCGTAGCCTGCGACCACGCAGGTTTTGCACTCAAGAAGTTCGTACTCGAGTATCTCGAGGAGAAAGGTTACCCCTACAAGGACTACGGCACCTATAGCGATGCCAGCGTAGATTATCCCGACTTTGGCCATGCCCTGGCCGAGGGCATCGAGCGTGGCGAGGTATATCCTGGCATAGCCATCTGCGGCAGTGGCGAGGGCATCTCTATGACGCTCAACAAGCACCAGCAGGTACGTGCTGGTCTCTGCTGGATTCCCGAGATAGCCCATCTCATTCGTCAGCACAACGATGCCAACGTGCTGGTGATGCCCGGTCGCTTTATCGACAACAACATGGCACGCAAGATCATGGACGAGTTTTTCACCGCCACCTTCGAAGGTGGTCGCCACCAGAAGCGCGTCGATAAAATTGCGATTAAGTGAGAAAATGAATGCTTGCATTTATTTTCGAGCGTGAGCAATCTCGACCGCAAGGTCAAGTTGCGATTAAGCGAACGCAATAACAAGAAAGCGAGGCCTTGAGCCCCGCTTTTTTTATCATTCATTCAATAACTTCACTAACTCCGCAGTCATTTCATTTAGAGCCACACACTCCTCACGCGTCACATGGCGTTTGTCAGCATCATAGGTCCATGGACTAAGTATCAGCACGCGTCCCTCTGCACATGCCTCAAAAAGAGCATCCGACGGTTTGTAGTAATTGCGAAAGCCATTGTCTGCCAAAAGGATAAACGGATGTTTTTCATCTAACAGAACCCGCATCACTTGCTTCTCCTGTGGCGAGATGAATGGCGACACCATCACACACCCCTTACGAGCCTCAATCACACAGCCATTCATATAGTTGCGCAGTTGCTGACGGTCGCCCCTTTCTGCAGCCCTCACCCACATGCCACGCACATGCACCGCAGCAAAGTGCTCCATAGATAGCAACTTCACATTCCCCACCCCACTATAGATACGCTCGCCTAGCTCAATGCCCTGCTGCACGCAAAAGAAGCCCGGCATCATCCGTTTCGTAGCCAATCGTTGAGGGTTCATCTGCACATATCGAATCATCGCATGCAACTGCCCACGACGTGATAATGGCCGCAGAAAAGGTCGCTCTATGAATACAGGGTCCAGCCGACAATAGCGTTCCTTACCAATAGCCAGACAAAGAGAATTCTTCTGGCTATCAGCCTCAACAATCGACGAAAGCCTCAACGCCCCACCTCTTTCGTTCATTGTGCCGTCTGTAAGGCAAGCATCAACAGCCCCATCCCTTTCGTTCATTGTGCCGCCTGTAAGGCAGGCATCACTTTCGCCCTCCACGATATAGCTATATGCACGCCCCAGTTTCTTGACAGCCTGCCAGAACCCTTGCGCCACCTGTCTAATACTCTTTTCCATCGGACGGCGAACGTACCAGACCATGTGCAAGTGATCAGGCATAAGACAATACTGCAAGATCTGAATCTCGGGATGAAACACAGGCACAGACCGCTGACACTCCAACAAGAGTCTGCCCAGCTCCGTTCTTTCCACTCGAGCCTTAGAAGGGGCGCTATCCGTCACGACCAAACGTCCTAACAACGGTTGCCTTGACGGCACCGTCAGCGTGACGTGATAAATGCCGATGCCCCTCCACGAAGTACCTTCCTTTTGCCATTGCCATAGACTCTTACCCATGCTTTTATATTCTCTTTAGTTAAGTTCCATTTTTCAATTTGCAAAGATACCACAAAAAAATCCCATGCCACCCTTTTGGCATGAGATTTTCTCGTCAGTCCCTATTTTTCTCGTCAGTCCCAGACACATCAAGACTTTACCCCCACAATGGCAGCATATGAAGGACGCTTTCTGTGTATTTCCGTTTTCACGAATCCAGCCTCATCAAGCATCTCTTTCAGCTGCTCAGGCGGATAAGCCGTCATACCCTCCACCACGTCAATCCATTTTGAGCAGCTGTCCACCACCTCTACCATAATTACAAAGCGTCCGCCATGCTTCAGCACACGACGCACCTCCTGCAAGCACACAGGCAACTCTGGCCAGAAATAGACCGTTTCCACAGCTGTCACCAGTTCAAACTTCTCGTCTTCATAAGACAGTTTCACAGCCGAGCCCTGACCGACGAACACCTGCCGGTCTATCACCTTAGCATTAACCTTACGTGCCTTTGCCACACTTTCCTCTGAGATGTCGATGCCATAAGCTACGCCGTTCTTGCTCCGTTTCAGCAGGCGTCTCAGCGTAGCACCACCGCCACAGCCAATGTCAAGCATGGTTCATCCCTCTTTAAACGTCACAAACGACAGTCCCCAATTGGTCAGCGGTGCATGACACGCATTCATAACCCTAAGCATCATGCGCCCCATTGTTCCCTTAGGGTAAGCGCAATTAGTGAAAAACTTACTTACTAATCCCATAATAGCTAATACATTTATTCAACGATAGATTATCGTTGCAAAGATAGCCTAAAAAGCCCAAGAGCGCAATACTCAAATCATGGTGTTTTTTCGCTCCGTCATAGCTCCATAAGCCTCACAAAATATTAACCATTTATGGGTATCCAGCCCCCCTCTTTTTTTTTCGTCCATTACACTGCCTGTAAGGCAAGTGGACCATTAGCCTGTCCCAGTAAGCACTTTAAATAAAAAAGTGATAAATGGAAGGAGCATGCTTAACAAAACTATGGACTGGATTAACATGTACACAAGGATACACTCACAAGTGTGGCACGCTTAACTAGCTAAAATTACACAATGAAACAAGTAGAGAAGAACTCGAGGTTCTTCCCTACTTTGTTTTTTTATCTAATCATCACCTTTTTGCGATTAACCACATACACACCCTTAGGCATTCCTTCGAGATTGGTGACAGCTCTCTTTACAAGCTTTCCATCCACGGAGTAGATATCAAAGGTATGCTCGGACGAGTGTCCATCAAGAATATTAGAATCAATGCTCAGCACTTGAGCATTGGCTGGTGCATACTGTCCTTGAGCCACAAGAGCAAAATATTCGATCTCGGCAATCTGGAATACCGTGGACTGAGCATCCCGGCGTTGAGTAACCACTAATCGATAATGACTGTAGCTGTTTGAAGGATTGACACTAAAAGTTTTCTTTTGGAAACGCGCCGTGAATATTTCGTTGCTACGCGTGTCAATAGTCTCCCACGTAGTGCCGTTGGTCGAACCCTCCAATCGCCAGTTCTTCGGGTCGCGGCCTTCGAAGTCGTTGGCCGAAGTAATGGTGTAGCTAGTCAGTCGGGCACTTCTTGTTGAGTGGAAGGTCATTGAGACCTCGTCTGTAGAACCGACAAATGCACAATATTTGGTATTTGAATTGTTGTCAAATAGCTTTGTAGCTGACTCATTGCCGTTCACAGCCGCATGCGACACCTCGCATGAGCCACCGAGATCGGTCAAATCAGCCGTCGTGTAAGCCACCGCCAGCTGCCACCACGAACATATCTGATTATTATTGTCCCAGATCTGCACATGTTCGCCCGAAGTGGTGCTGGCATTAGGCATTTCCACGACACGTCCACAATTGCGTGCCACCAGCTGATACCAGCCAGCGCCCTTGTCAAAGACGATGAACTGCTGATGAGCACCATTTAGATAGTCGTAAAGAATGACTTGCGTGCCGTTGGCAGTGCCACGGTTGATAATGTCGAGCCCTCGGCTCTGCGTGGCAGCAGCCTGAATCGTATAGACACCTGGCTCTATCTCGTTGAAGCGCCATTGCTGATAGAGCTCAGTACCCTCGTCGTCCCACTGCACGATAGCGGTGCCATTGTTAGTGCTATTACCATCCAGATCCATAAACTTGCCACTGTGATAATTCTTCAGCTTATGGATGCCACCCAGACCGCTCACGCCATTGGGTTCAATCTTGATAGAACTGGCTCGGTCGTTCCAGTCGCCACCAATCCAACTACAATCAGCCGACAGCGTCTTGCTATCACCATTGAAAGACGAGCCATCAAAAACAGTCACCTTGAATCCAGCCAATACCTTCAGCGAGGTGATGTCATTGTTTCGGATGCCCCGAGCCTCCAGTTGCGACTGTGTATAGGTGCCCTCGCTAAGCTGTACAGCATAGCCACCGTAGTTAATGTCCTGATAGAACGTGGCCACTGGTACACCGCCCGAGTTTGTTCCACCACCGATGCCGTCAGGACGGCGCACATTCATAACAGCACCCTCGTGCCAATAATAACCATTTCCACCAGGAGCTGCGCCCATGCCACTGTGATCATCGGGATTCAGCACGTCAAGACTGAAATAGCCGTCGCACCAGCCGCCCCAGCCCCAGTTGATGTGGAAGCAGCCATCGTCGCGATAGCCATCACAAACAAAGGCATGTCCACCGCCCCAGTTGATGTCTGAGTAACCCTCTATCAGTACTGGACGTCCATAGTAGAGCTCTGCATAGACAGCATTAACCCAGTCACTACTGCTATAGTTGTCCTTATATATCTCATAGATATCCTGAGGATAACCAAAATAATTCTTGAGTGCATTGATTGCATTGACAAAAGCTGCTCCTGAGCCTCCACCTGTATAATGCATCAAAGCCCCCTTGCCCACATAGTGCATCAGCTTGGCTACGGCATTGCCACTGCTCGAGCCGCTATCGCCGTCGCCATAGCTATTCTTCATCAGGTTCCAATCGAAGGTAGTGGCAGGCAACGAGCTATAATTCAGTCCGTCGTCCGAATAGCCTGGCACCGATGTTGTCGCACTCTCAGGCCAGCGGTAATAGTACATCACCTGAGCAAAGGCAGTAGCTGTACAGCCTGTGTAGCAACGCTGTCCATCACGGAAGGGACAGTTGTCCCAATAG
Source organism: Xylanibacter brevis ATCC 19188 (assembly GCF_000621725.1). Taxonomy (GTDB): domain Bacteria; phylum Bacteroidota; class Bacteroidia; order Bacteroidales; family Bacteroidaceae; genus Prevotella; species Prevotella brevis. Next base: position 161,198 of record NZ_KK211333.1, on the reverse strand, counting down.
GGAGTACCCTGATTCCACGTGCTCGACAACAGTGGTGGAATGACCACCGTGGCCGCAGCTGCTCGTGCAGACTTGACATGCTTGCTTTGACTCGTTGTGGCTGTTGCATCGCCGAGCGACGTGATGCGGTCAGCAACCATTTGCAACCACGACTTCATGTTTTCAGGCAGTGTGCCTTCATCATAGCAGCCCTTCTCTGTGTATCCGATAATGCTGCGTGTGCGGTCATCGCCAGAAACAATCACAAAGCCGCCATCTTGAGCCATATCAAACACATAGTAAGGTGAGGTTTCCTGTTCTTTGGCTTGTGGAGCCTTGTGAACAGCACTTTTAGTGAAACTAAGCGTACGTCCTTTTCTGACAGCAAAGGTTTCCGCTTTCTTACGCGCTGCGTCTTTCGAGATGGGCGCAGCATCAACACTCTCTGATGCAAGCAATAATGCAAGCACTAGGTAAAGATGTTTAACCATAAAAAAAAAATAATTAAATAAAAGGTTTTAGGTTACAAATTGACTTGTATCAATTCGGGAACAAAAATAGTCAATTTTTCAAAAAGGGCAATGGATGTATTAAAGTTTAACACGAGTTAACTTTACATCTCAGTACCAAAAAGAGTACCACGTTTTGGTACTGGTCGTACCAGGCGCTGGTACTGAGGCTACCAAGCCGCGGTAGTCACACTACCAACGCCAGGTAGTCGGGCTACCAACGCCAAGTACTGAGACTACCAAATGGCGGTACTGAAACTACCCCCAATGGTACCTCCCAGCACTATGTTTTTTAAAGAAAACAACGATGCCGAACATGTATGTATGTTTGTAAAAAGGTGTGTTCGTAAAAAAAAGTATGTTCGTAAAAAAGTATGTTCGTAAAAAAGTATGTTCGTCTGTTATTATGTCTTTACCCCCGTTATTATGTCTCAAGACACGACTTTGAATTTTGCAAACTTCAGCAGCAACTGTTTAGTGCCCAGGTTGCGGAACTCCACGGTGGCCTTCTCGTTCTCACCACTTCCCTCTACCTTGACGACGGTACCTATGCCGAAACGCTGATGCTCGATGACTGCCCCCTCGCGAAGCGACGACGAACCAACTGCCGACGACGGAGCCTGCGCACGAACAGGTTTGAAACGTCCACCACTCTCGCCGACAAGCTTTCTCTTGAAGCCCTCGGAGAAGGGGTCTACAGGCGCCTCGGCGCGACGGGGTGCCACCTGGCGTGGCATGGGGTCGGCCTTGAACTGCGACGCCACAGGGCGCGGGTTCTGCGTCCATGGCAAGCGCTTGGTGCCATAGTCCTGCTCGGGCACTTCTTTGGCCGAATCGACACGCAGCAACGACGGATCGATATCTCGAATGAAGCGCGAGGGCGTGTCGTACTCCACGCGCCCAAAGCGGAAGCGGTTCTGCGCACAGGTCAGGATGCAATGTTTCTCGGCACGCGTAATGGCCACATAGAGCAGGCGGCGCTCCTCTTCGAGCGCACGCATCGAATCGGTGCACATGGGCGATGGGAAGATGTTCTCCTCCAGTCCCACCACAAAGACCGTGGGAAACTCCAGTCCTTTGGCTGCATGGATGGTCATCAGCGACACCTTGGCTTGCTCCTCATCGCTATCGCTATCCAGGTCGGTGAGCAGCGCCACCTCCTGCAGGAAGTCGCCCAGCGACACGGCATCGCCCATGTCCTCCTCTCGCCTACTCTCCACAAAGTCCTGCATACCTCCGAGAAACTCCTCGAGGTTCTCCTGTCGGGAGATGTCTTCCGGGTTGCGTCCACTATAGATGTCGCGCGAGATGCCGCTCTCCATGATGATGGCATGGCCCAGCTGATAGGCATCCTCGCCATCAAGGCGCATACGCCAGCCATCGATGAGCTGACAGAAGTTGGAAATCTTGGTGAGCGTGGCCTTGCTCACGTTGAGATGAGCCGGGCGGGTCATCACGTCCCAGAGCGACACACCATCTTGCGAGGCGGTATCCACGATCTTAGAGAGCGTGGTGTCGCCGATGCCACGTGTGGGATAGTTGATGATGCGCTTTAGGGCCTCCTCGTCGTTGGGGTTCACCACTACGCGGAAATAGGCTATCACGTCTTTGATTTCCTTGCGCTGATAGAAGCTCAGTCCGCCATAGATGCGATACGGGATGTTCATCTTGCGCATATATTCCTCGAAGGATCGGCTCTGCGAATTGGTGCGATAGAGTATGGCAAAATCGCTAAACTCGCAATGTTCCTGACGCTTGATGCGCAGTATGTCGTTGCACACGATGAGCGCCTCTTCCTTGTCGCTGTAGGCAGGCTTGAGTGTCAACTTTTCTCCGTGCTCATTTTCACTAAACACCTCCTTTGGTATCTGACGCTCGTTCTTGCGAATCAAACTATTGGCTGCCTGTACGATAAGCTGCGTAGAGCGGTAGTTCTGCTCCAGTTTAAACAATCGAGCATCATCATACGACTGTCTAAAATTCAGTATATTATCAATATTTGCTCCACGAAAACTATAAATACTCTGAGCATCATCGCCCACCACGCAGACGCGCTGACGTTCGCGCGTAAGCTGCAGTACTATCTGCTGTTGAGCATAGTTCGTATCCTGATACTCATCGACCAGCACGAAGTGGAATTTCTCAACATATTTCCTTCGCACATCCTCATGATTAAGAAACAGCAGATATGTCTGTACTAGCAGGTCATCGAAGTCCATCGCGTTGGCCTGATGACAGCGCTCCACATAGCGACAATAGACCTCGGCCACGGCAGGTTTCTTGCTGTCGTAAATCGAACATTGGGCAAAGCCGCTGGGCAATACCAAATGGTTCTTGGCCATTGAAATCTGGTCGCTCACACTATTGGGCTTGTAGGCCTTATCATCCAACTGCATCTCTTTGACGATGCTCTTCACCAGCGAGCGGGCGTCGCTCTGGTCGTAGATGGTGAAGTTAGACTGAAAGCCCAACTTGTCGGCCTCGGCACGCAGGATGCGGGCAAACACCGAATGGAAGGTACCCATCTGCAGATAGCGTGCCTGCTCTGAGCCCACCAGTCGGCCTATGCGCTCTTTCATCTCGCGCGCGGCCTTGTTGGTGAAGGTCAATGCCAAGATGTTCCAGGGCTTCAGTCCCTGTTGCAGCAGGTAGGCAATCTTGTAGGTGAGCACACGTGTCTTGCCCGAGCCGGCACCCGCAATAACCAGCGAGGCACCATCGTTATACTCCACGGCAGCACGCTGCCCGGCGTTAAGTTGTGAAAGTAGGTCTTCCATATATATCTATCGTATTCTTTTTTTCGGATTAATAAATAAGAGGTGGGAGAACTCAGCGATTCTTCCCCAAGAAGCCACGAAGGGTGAAATAGAGCCACTCCTGAAGGCGGAACAGCACCCACGAGGGCATGAGCCGATAGCCAAACTTACGGGTACGAGCGGGATCGAGCAAGCAAGGCTCTATGGTTGCCCTGACGCGTCTCAGCTCCTGCAGTCCGTAGGCCGCATCAGCTGGTGGCAGCTCACGAGAGTGGCAATGGTAGAACATACACAGATCTACCAGCGTGAGCATGCGCTGGGTCTCCCACAGACGCATCACGTCGGTCCCCATCCCTAAGGCCTGCAACTGGCGCTTCATACTCTCGCCCGCCCGCAGGAAGTCGAACCGACGCACATCGCAGGCATGGGTGACTGAAGCGGCGTGCTGCAAATAGTGGTAAACACCCTGGCAACGGCGCACCCGGCGCGAGGCCAGATAGTGCAGGCGTGTGGTGTTGTCGTCGCTATACGAGCGGCAGGTGTCGTCGTAGGGATAGCGCTGATGCAACTCGCGGCGCACCATATAGACCCCATGAATGGTCCAGTCGAGACTCAATCGGAAAGCCTCTTCGCCCGTGAGCGACGTGAAAGGAGGCATTGCGTAGAGCTCAGAATGGCTGGGATAGACGTAGTCCACATCAAAGAGCACGCAGTCGGTATCATCATACTGCTGGAACACGTCCACCGCCTGGGCTATAGCATCGGGCGAATACCAGTCGTCGGCATCGAGAAAGCATACATAGTCGCCATCGGCCTGCAGCAAGCCCTGATTGCGGGCGTAGGCCTGACCATGGTTACTGTCGAGGGTAATAACGGTGATGCGATCGTCCTGTTGCTGATACTGGTGGAGCAGCGCCAGCGAGCCATCGCTAGAGGCATCGTCGATGCACAGCACCTGCACGTTGCGATGGGTCTGCGCCAGCAACGAGTCAAGACAGCGCGGCAACCACTTCTCGGCATTATAGACAGCCACTAACACGGAGACCTTCTTACTACTCATGGCGACGGAATTTGGATTGCAAACGTTGCTTTAGCGACAGCCACAACGAGGTCTTCTGATGAAGAATGGTGAGCGAGAAGACGATGCTGACAAAGGCCAACACATAGCTCAGCACCACTCCCAACCAAGGATGGTCTAGCTGGGACAGCAGGTAGATGCACACGCCTAAAGGCAACTGCACCAGTACCATCTGGAGTAATGACAACGAGAAACGATAGCCATAGCGGCGGCTGGTGAAGAAGAAAATGATGACGAGGTCCACGGCATAGGACACATCGAGTGCCAGACCTGTGCCAACCAGTCCGTAATAGCGAAAGCCTAACACCACAAGGAAGAACAGCAAAATAGAGTCGAAGCCCTCGATGAGCAGATAGGCCAGCGAGTCTCCCTTGGCCAGCACCATGAACGACATGGGTAGCGAGAGTGCACGCAGATACATGGAGAACGATGCAGCCTGGGCCATAGGGACGGCAGGCGTAAAATCGGTACGCGTGAGCAGGGGCAACAGCTCTGGCAGCAACAAGATGAACACGGCCAGCATGGGCGATACCAACAGGAAAGACACCTCAATCTGCTTGTTGACCACGTCAGATATCGTGTCAGCACCATCGTTCATCACCGCGGAAATACGGGGAAAATAGTCGGTCTCCATAGCCGAAAAAACCATACCGGCATAGGTGATGGTGAGGACGAAACCTGCATTATAGAGGCCCACCACATCGAGCTCGCCCGCCACATTCAGATGGGCACGGATCAGCATCTCGGCTCCACTGCCTAGAATACCTGCCAGCACATAGGCCACTCCCAGGCGCACCATGCCCATACCCTCACCAAGAATGCCCTTGCAGCCTCGCAACCGAAGGGGATAAAGGCGGTAAGACATATAGATTGTGGTGAGCATAGCCGAGAAAGCGGTGAGCACGATGACTGGCACAATGCCACTCTCGCCAAAGAAGTAGTAGATGGGCACGGTGATGATCAATGCCAACAGAACATTGAACAACTGAATCAGAGCCAGCGACTTCAGGCGGCGGGCACCCTTGAGAATGGCCGACTCGCCACCCGTGATGGCCAACAAGCCCACGGCAAACGACAGGAGAACAAAGTGGAGGGTGTGGTCGCCCCACGAGAAGGTGTACTTGCTGAGCAAAGGACCGGCAGCCACACACACCAGCATGCCCAAAAGGGCTGTGAGTAAACTCCAGGCACGCACCACCTTGACAAAATGCTGTATCTGATCCTCGTTGCCCTTGTCAAAGAGCTCGGACACATGGCGCACAGCACTGAAAGAGATGCCAAAATTGGTGGTCTGAGAAACAAACGTCACCACTGAGCCAAAAAGCGAAGCCAAACCCATACCCGATGGACCAAGAAACATGGCCACCACCTTGGTGCGCACCAAATTGATAAAGATGTTCAATCCCTGCACACCACCAAAAATGCCCGTGTATTTCAGCACATGGGCGTAGCTATCTTCGCCTTCGACTTTCATGAATTATATTATTAAAATGCAAAATTACAACTTTTATTTTGATTATCCGATATTTTATTGTACTTTTGTCAACCGAATAAGATATGAAACTAAGTGTCATTATACCCGTATATCGCGTGGAAGCCACGCTAGACAAATGCGTGGAGAGCGTGTTAAACCAGAACATCGCTAACATGGAGGTCATACTCGTGGACGATGGGTCTGACGACGCGTGCCCCGTGTTGTGCAACCAATGGCAAGAGCGAGACAGCCGCGTCTGCGTCATACACAAACGAAACGGCGGACTGAGCGACGCTCGCAACGCCGGCATCAAACGAGCTACAGGCGAGTATCTGACGTTTGTGGATTCAGACGACTACCTGGAGCCTAACACCTACCTCCAGCTACTGCCGCTGATGGAAGACTGCGACATACTGGAATATCCCGTAGAGAAAAGCGTGAACGGTGAAAAAACGAGCGATCTAAGCCTGCAAGACCGCACCTACGACAACATGCTGGACTACTGGATAAACGAAGAGGTCTTCGATCACTGTTACGCTTGGAACAAGCTGTATCGCAGAGAACTGTTTGAGAATATCAAGTTCCCCGTAGGACGCGTGTTTGAAGATATACACACATTGCGCCGTCTACTGCTGAACGCCCACCGTGTCAAAACATCTTCGAAAGGGCTGTACCACTACTGCATGAACGAAAAGGGCATCACGGCAACAGCCAAAGGACCTGAACTGGAGATGCTGCTGGACGCACACTTGGCCGCATTAAAACATTGGTACACGCCCGCGTACTACATGAGGATACTGAACACACAAATGGATGTCTATGAACTCACGGGAAAAGAGCCCATGCTGAGATTCAGATATATATCGCCCTTCGACCGCAGCCTGACACCCATGCAGAGAGTAAAAGCCCTCATGCAAGACATTTTTGGAATCAAAGGTATATGTATTCTGAACAAAGCCATACACAACAACTTAGGACGCCGCTAGTAAGTTTTATTATACCGACTTACAACGTGCCAAACTGGATGATAAAAGACTGCCTGAACAGCATCCTGTCTTTATCGCTAAGGCCCACCGAACGAGAAATCATCCTCGTGGATGATGGCTCGCAAAGGTGTGTCATCGACGAACTGGACGAGTTGAAAGAAGACATCATCTATATCCGACAGAGAAACCAGGGACAAAGTGCAGCTAGAAACGTGGGGCTGAAAATGGCTTCCGGAAAATATGTGCAGTTTGTGGATAGCGACGACAGACTGATAACGCCGGTATATGAGCACTGCTTGGATCTGGTGAGATTTAAAAAGCCAGAAATGGTGGTCTTCGATTTCACTAGCAAGGAGAAGCGACAAGCGCTGTTCAAGGACAACGACGAGAGAACCGGCATCGACTACATGACCAACTGCAACATCTACGGAACCGCGTGTAACTACATATGCAGACGCGACATTATCGGCGGCCTGAGATTTATCGAAGGAATCATACACGAAGACGAAGACTTCACACCCAGGTTACTACTGAAAGCTAAAAGAATCATCATAACAGACGCCAAGGCTTACTTCTACAACATAAGGACGGACTCGACAATAACAAAGAGAACGCCAGAAGCTATTGCCAAACGCCTGAATGATAAGCTACACGTCATCGAGGATCTGCGCGAGCTGGCTCAGCATTCGCCCACCGATGAACGCACAGCCCTGACAAGGCGTGTAGATCAGCTGACAATGGATTATATCTACCAAACCATCGTTGAAACAAAAAGCAGAACGGAGGTAGAAAACCGCCTGGAAGACCTAAAGAACAAGAATCTCTTCCCCCTACCCGAGCGCGACTATACCAACAAATATAAATGGTTTCGCAGAATGACAAACTCCGAAGTAGGGCTGACGGTCTTGATACATACCCTACCTTTGATGAGCCGCGAACGATAAGTATTCTTTCACATAGGAAGCTCAACAACAAACGTCTTACACCAGGAAAACCTCAGCAATAACCACGAACAATGAGAATACTTCTGCTTGGAGAATATAGCAATGTGCACGCCACACTGGCCGAAGGCCTAAGGGCATTGGGGCACGAGGTCACAGTGGCTTCAAATGGTGACTTCTGGAAAAACTACCCACGTGACATCGACCTGGCAAGAAAGGAAGGCAAACTGGGAGGCATCGCCCTAATGGCAAAGATATACGCACTACTTCCCACTTGGCGCAACTACGACGTGGTTCAGCTTATCAACCCTATGTTCGTGGAACTAAAGGCAGAACGCATCTTCCCCATATACCGCTACCTGCGCAAGCACAACAAGAAAATGGTGCTATGTGCCATGGGCATGGACTACTACTGGGTGCACGAGAGCACATACAACAAACCTATGCGCTATAGCGACTTCAACATTGGCGACCAGGTGCGCACCGAACCGCACGTGATAAAAGACCAGCAAGACTGGTTGGGCACGCCCAAAGAGCAACTGAACAAGCTAATTGCCGAAGATTGCGACGCTATCGTGTCTGGCCTCTACGATGACCATATCTGCTACCAGCCGTATTTCAGCCAAAAACTGACTTACATTCCCCTACCCATCAAAATGCCTTCAGACGAGCAGACTACTCTAGTTCAGAACGAGTCAACGAGTCTGTCGACAACACCTACTTCATTCACCAAACAAGACCACACTAAACTGAAGGTGTTTATCGGTATCAGCAAAGGACGTAGCGCCTATAAGGGAACAGACATCATGCTGAAAGCTGCCGAAGACCTTCTGCGCAAATACCCCGACAAGATGGAGTTGATGAAAGCTGAAGGCGTGCCATTTGCCGAATACCAACATATGATGGACGGCAGCGATGCCATCCTAGACCAGCTCTATAGTTACACTCCTTCCATGAACCCCCTACTAGCCATGTCGAAAGGCATCATCTGCATAGGCGGCGGTGAACCCGAAAACTACGAGATCATCAATGAGCACGAGCTACGCCCCATCATCAACGTACAGCCCACCTACGAGAGCGTTTACAACGAGTTAGAGCAGCTCATACTCAATCCCTCTCGCATCCCCATGCTGAAAAAGCAAAGCATAGAATACGTCAAGCGCCATCACGACTATCTGAAGGTGGCAAAACAATACGAACAAGTATATCGCTAACGGAAGGAACTAGAGAGAGAGAAGCAATAAACAAGCTCGAAATAGATAAGAAAAAAAGGGGAAAATAAAGAAATAAGAGAGAAACAAAAAAAGAGAGATGCATCTTCACAACGCATCTCTCTTTAATATTTGATTAAAATAATCGTTCAAATAAGATTAGTTCTTGAAGAAGTCCTTAACGGCTTCATTGGGAACCATCTGCTCATCGAAGATGTACGCGCCAGTCTTGGGGCTGCGAACCATCTTGATAACCTTTGAGTAAGCGCGACCATCCTTTGAGCCTTCGTGGAGGGTAGCGACGGTTTTCTTTGCCATTCTGTCTTACTATTACTTAATCTCCTTATGAAGAGTCATCTTCTTCAGGATGGGGTTATACTTCATCAGCTCCATGCGCTCAGGCGTATTCTTACGATTCTTGGTCGTAATGTAACGGCTGGTGCCAGGAAGACCGCTGCTTTTCATCTCGGTGCACTCCAGAACTACCTGGACGCGGTTGCCCTTTGCTTTCTTGCTTGCCATGGTCTATTAGTCTCCTATTACTTTAATGTCTTTCCAATCCACGAAGCCATTGGCAACAGCCTGCTTCAAAGCGGCGTCAAGACCTACTTTATTAATCATACGAAGGCCAGCGGCGCTGATCTTCAACTGAATCCAGCAATTCTCCTCTACGTAGTAGAACTTCTTGCTGAACAGGTTTACATCAAAGCTTCTCTTAGTGCGATGCTTTGAGTGAGACACGTTATTACCGATCTGTGCCTTCTTTCCTGTGATTTGACAAATCTTAGACATCTCTATCTACTTTAAAATGTGTACTTTTGATACTTACTCCAAACAGGGTGCAAAGGTACGAATTTTTATTGTAAAATGAGAATTAATGCAAAATAATCACTTAATCATTAATGTTTTTTAACTCTCCGCAGCTTCTTCCTCTTTATTTTCCTGAGTCAGAAAATCACGAAGCATCTGCATGGCAGTATTGGTAGCAATGGCAATATTGATGTCGCGACCATGATCCTCGACAATCTTTGTGGTAACAGTTTTTTCGGCATTTCCTACTGCCAGCCAGATGGTGCCAACAGGGATTTCCTTAGAACCGCCGCCAGGACCAGCCAGACCTGTAGCTGCCACAGCATAATCGGTATTCAGCGTTTGACAAGCTCCTTTCACCATCTCGATAGCGACCTCTTCGCAAACGGCTGTCTTCTCTTCCAAGAGTTCGTGAGAAACACCGAGAAGATTTTCTTTAACCTCGTTAACATAGCAGATGATACCGCCCTTGAAATATTTAGAAGCGCCAGGAACGCCCATGATAGTTTCTGCGATACGACCGCCAGTACAACTCTCGGCTGTACTTACAGTTTTCTCCATTTCCCACAGCAACTGACTAACGTCGCGACTGATGATTTTTCCTTCAAAATCCATATTACTGAAATCTATGTTTGATTGTTAGTTGATTCACTTAAAAGTCACTTTACTAAAGGTTGGTGCATCAATAGAACAGAACTCGCCGTCCAAATATTTATAATGTCCAACGATACCTATCATGGCTGCATTATCAGTGGTGTAGCTGAACTTAGGTATATAGACAGTCCACCCGAAACGCTTAGCATGATCGTAGAAAGCGTTACGAAGTCCATTGTTGGCACTCACGCCACCTGCCACCGCAACATGCTTAATACCAGTCTGTTTCACGGCTAGGCGTAACTTCTTCATAAGTATATCCACAATGGTCCACTCGAGCGAAGCAGCCAAGTCTTCCTTATGATGTTCCACAAAGTCCGGATCGTCCTCTACCCACTTACGAAGGTTGTAAAGGAAAGAGGTCTTTAGACCCGAGAAACTGTAGTCCAGACCTGGGATATGCGGTTCAGAGAACTGATAGGCCTTTGGATTGCCCTGACGCGCCAATCGGTCGATGATGGGTCCACCAGGATAGCCCAGCCCCATCACCTTCGAGCATTTGTCGATCGCTTCGCCTGCGGCATCGTCAATGGTCTGTCCCAGGACTTCCATATCATTGTAGGCATTCACCTTTACTATCTGAGAGTTACCGCCACTAACAAGCAGACAGAGGAATGGCAATGGTGGCAATGCGTGGTCATCGTCGGCCTCGCGGATGAAGTGTGCCATCACATGTCCCTGGAGATGATTGACATCTATAAGAGGAATGCCCAGCGAGCGTGCGAAACCTTTGGCAAAGCTGACGCCTACCAACAGCGAGCCCATCAAACCCGGACCGCGTGTAAAGGCAATAGCTGTGAGCTGCTCTTTGGTAATACCGGCACGCTTGATGGCCTGATCTACAACAGGCACCACATTCTGCTGGTGGGCTCTTGAAGCCAATTCAGGAACCACACCGCCATAAGCTTCGTGAACAGCCTGAGAGGCGGTCACGTTAGACAGCAAGATGCCGTTCTTCAGAACTGCGGCAGAGGTATCGTCGCAGGAGCTTTCTATTCCTAATATATAAATATCTTTTTCTTCCATTAGTAAGTCAGTATTTCAACTCCATGTTCTGTCATAACGAGCGTATGCTCCCACTGAGCAGAAGGTTTCTCGTCTTCTGTGATGACTTCCCATCCGTATGGGTCGTCAGCATCGATGAACACGCGCCATGTGCCCATATTAATCATGGGCTCGATGGTGAACACCATGCCAGGTACGAGCAACATGCCAGTACCGCGATGTCCATAATGATTGACATCGGGCTCTTCATGGAACTGAAGTCCTACGCCATGACCGGCCAGATCGCGGACGATGCCATATCCATACTTCTTACAATGTTTCTCAATGGCATGGCCGATGTCGCCAACAAAGCTATATGGCTTTGCTGCTTCCATACCGATTTCCAAACATTCTTTGGCCACACGCACCAACTGTTCCTTTTCGGGGGTTGTCTTACCGATGATGAACATACGCGATGCGTCAGCATAATAGCCATCAAGAATGGTGGTAAAGTCAACATTGATGATGTCACCTTCCTCAAGGATATCCTCCTCTTTAGGAATACCATGACAAACCACCTCGTTGATGCTGGTGCAGACGCTCATTGGGAAGCCCTCATAGTTAAGACATGCAGGAATACCACCATGCTCCTCGCAATACGTGCGACAGATTTGGTCAATCTCAAGCGTGCTCATACCGGCATGAATCTTTGCTGCTACAGCATCAAGCACACCTGTATTCACAACACCTGCTTTTCTGATACCTTCAATTTGTTCTGGCGTTTTAATCAAGTCACGTGTGGGAACAAGTTTTCCCTTGTTCTCCCAATACATAACCTGCTTGTCAAGTTCCGTGGGTTCTTGTCCCGACAGACAATGCCATCTGCGTTTCTTCTGCATTCTGAAAATTAAATTATAACACCTTGTTTATCAACTCATCAACATCAAGACAGAACTGTTCGCCCGTCTCCATATTTTTCAGAGTCACCTTACCTTGTTCGATTTCGCTTTCGCCAGCCAGAGCAACAAATGGTATCTGCTTGGCATTGGCATACGACATCTGCTTCTTCATCTTTGCAGCATCGGGATAGAGCTCGGTACGGATGCCACGGGCACGAACCTTTGAGATGATAGGCAGACAATAGGCCGTCTCGCGTTCACCAAAGTTGATGAAAAGCAGACGAGAGGTCTGAAGCGAATCTTTTGGATAAAGGTCGAGAGCATTGAGCACATCGTAGATGCGGTCCACACCGAAAGAGATACCGACACCCGAGAGACCTGGCATACCAAAGATACCGGTGAGGTTATCGTAACGTCCACCACCAGAGATACTGCCCATGGGTGTATCGAGTGCTTTTACTTCAAAGATTGCACCTGTGTAATAGCTCAATCCGCGAGCCAAAGTCAGGTCAAGCTGAATCTCATTGCGCAGGGTGCCAAGGGTGTTCAGGGTGCCAAGAATAAACTTGGTTTCCTCAATACCCTTCTGCCCTACCTCACTCTCTTTCAGTACCTCGGCGATTACATTAAGTTTCTCTTCGTTAGTTCCCTCGAGAGCAATAATAGGCTGAATTTTAGCGATTTGCTCCTCAGTCAGACCATCCTGGCGCAGTTCGGCATTAACACCATCGACGCCAATCTTATCGAGCTTATCAATAGCAACGGTAATGTCAACGATCTTATCGGCAGCTCCAATAACCTCGGCAATACCCGTCAGAATCTTACGGTTATTAATCTTAATCTGTACGCGTACGCCCAGGCGTGTAAATACCTCGTCCTCTATCTGCATCAGCTCAACCTCGTTTAAGAGTGAGTCTGAGCCAACCACATCGCCATCAAACTGATAGAACTCGCGATAGCGACCTTTCTGAGGACGATCGGCGCGCCATACAGGCTGCATCTGATAGCGTTTGAAAGGCAACTGCAGTTCTTCACGGTGCATCACCACATAGCGTGCGAAGGGCACTGTCAAGTCATAGCGCAGGCCCTTTTCGCAAATCTTTGATGCCAGACGCAACGTGTTGCGCTCTTGCAGTTCGGCATCGTCGATCTTTGACAGATAATCGCCACTGTTCAGAATCTTGAAAAGCAGTTTATCACCCTCTTCGCCATACTTGCCCATCAACGTCTGAAGGGTCTCCTGTGCAGGGGTTTCAATCTGTTGAAATCCGTAGAGTTCATAGACACTACGGATTGTATTGAAGATATAATTGCGCTTGGCCATTTCTACAGGGCCGAAGTCGCGTGTTCCTTTGGGTATGCTTGGTTTATTTGCCATTTCTTATGATAGTTTGTTCACGATCTGGACCAATGCTGATAATGGTGATTGGTGTCTCCAGTTGTTTCTCGAGGAAGTCGATATAGTCATTGAATTCTTTAGGGAACTGACTCTCGCTGGTGAAACGAGTCATGTCGGTCTTCCATCCTGGCATCTCCTGATATACAGGCTCAATGCCCTCTTCAATATTATAGGGGAAATCGCGTGTCAACTGTCCGTTCACTTTATAGGCGGTGCAAGCCTTGATGGTATCGAAGCCATCGAGCACGTCGCTCTTCATCATGATGAGCTGAGTAACGCCATTGACCATGATAGAATAGCGCAGTGCCACAAGGTCTATCCAACCGCAGCGACGCTCACGGCCTGTTACTGCTCCATACTCATGGCCGAGGTCACGAATCTTCTTGCCTGTCTCGTCAAAGAGCTCAGTGGGGAAAGGACCAGCACCAACACGTGTGCAGTAGGCCTTCATGATGCCAAATACCTCACCAATCTTGTTAGGACCGATACCGAGGCCGGTGCAGGCACCAGCACAAATAGTGTTTGAAGAAGTCACGAAGGGATAAGAACCGAAGTCCACATCGAGCATCGTGCCCTGAGCACCCTCACAAAGTACGCTCTTACCATCGGCAAGCAACTTATTAAGCTCGTGTTCTGAATCAACGATGGGGAACTGACGAAGATATTCAACGCCCTCCATCCACTTCTTCTCAACCTCAGTAATGTCATACTCAAAGTTGAGCGACTTCAGGATAGCCTCATGACGAGCCTTTGCAGCGGCATACTTCTCCTCGAAGTTCTCCAAGATATCGCCTACGCGAAGACCTGTGCGGCTAACTTTATCCGTATAGGTAGGACCGATACCCTTACCAGTGGTACCTACCTTATTTTTTCCCTTTTGTGCCTCGTAGGCAGCATCAAGAACACGATGGGTTGGCATGATCAAATGGGCCTTCTTTGAAATATGAAGGCGCTGACGAAGTGGATGTCCACTTGCCTCGAGGGCTTTAGCCTCGTCCATAAAAAGGTCTGGAGCCAAAACGACACCATTACCAATAATATTCACTTTGCCACCCTGGAAAATACCTGAAGGAATAGAGCGTAGCACATACTTCTCACCATTGAATTCAAGGGTATGACCAGCGTTAGGACCACCCTGGAAGCGGGCCACCACATCATACTTGGGAGTCAGCACATCAACTACCTTTCCTTTACCTTCATCGCCCCACTGCAAACCCAGCAGGACATCTACCTTACCTGTGTTCATCGAAATCTATCGTTTAATTTTAATGTTTAACATTCATACTATTACGTTTTCTGGTCAGAGCAGCCTGACAAGTAGAACAGATGCCATAAATATATAGCGTAAATCCATCTTTATGGAATCGCTTTAGCTTCATCTGATCAATGGCCATTGATATCTCGGGAGCGCGGACTTCGGTCACCTTTCCACAAACGGTACATACCTGGTGACAATGGCTATCATCGGCATAACAGGCTTCATATTTTGTAGCGCCCTGAAAACTGTGACGTACCACGAGTCGCAATTCCAAAAAGAGATTGATGGTGTTGTAGAGGGTTGCACGGCTAACTGGAAACTTATAAACATCGTTCAACTTTTGGCCAAGTTCCTCGAGTGTGAAGTGGCCCTTGAAACTGTAAACAGCCTCTAATATCGCAAAGCGTTCTGGCGTCTTGCGATGATTATTCATCTCCAAATAACTAGTCAGTATGCGCTCTACAGCCAATCGCACACTGTCCTTCTTCTCTGTTGCTTTCATAAACCGCTTGCAAAGTTAATAAAAAAGGAGTGAATAGAAAAATCTAAAAGTTGAAAAAAACAAAAATTACTGAACTAGAACGGAAAAGGGCAACTTTACCAGTCGTAAAGTTGCCCTTTTATTTGATAATAGTTACGCTATTTCAAACATTAACCACCGAAGTTATCATACATGATGCTCTCGGGATCTACACCCAGAGAGTCGAGCATGCCGACAACGGCCTTTGACATAGGACCAGGACCGCACATGTAGTACTCGATATCCTCGGGAGCCTCGTGGTCCTTCAGATAGGTCTCGAACATCACGTTGTGAACAAAACCTGGAGTGTACTTTACGCCAGCAGCATCGGCTGCGGGGTCTGGACGGTCCAAAGCCAAGTGGAAGTGGAAGTTGGGATACTCCTTCTCCAATCCGAGGAAGTCCTCGAGATAGAACACCTCATTCAGCGCACGTGCACCATAGAAGTAGTGCATCTCGCGATCGGTGGTGTGAAGCGTTTTGGTCATGTGCATAATCTGAGCGCGCAGAGGAGCCATACCGGCACCACCACCTACCCAAATCATCTCCTTCTTCGAGTCGAAGTGTGGATGGAAGTCACCGAAAGGACCACTCATGATAACCTTGTCACCGGGTTTCAGTGAGAAGATATAAGACGAAGCGATACCAGGGTTAACCTCCATAAAGCCTGAACGATCGGCCTTGAAAGGAGGTGTGGCAATACGAACTGTCAACATGAACACATCGCCCTCGGCAGGATAGTTTGCCATTGAGTAAGCACGGATAGTAGGTTCAGGGTTTTTACACTTGAGTGGGAACAAACCGAACTTCTCCCAAGCAGGCAGATACTCATCACCAATCAGGCTCTTGTCGATGTCCTTATCATAGTCGATGCAGTCGAATGCAGGAATCTTAATCTGAGCATAAGAACCAGGCAGGAAGTCCATGTGAGCACCTGCAGGCAGCTGCACTTTGAACTCCTTGATGAAGGTAGCCACGTTCTTGTTAGAGATAACAGTACACTCGTACTCTTTAACACCCAGAATTGACTCATCTACATGAATCTTCAGGTCGCCCTTCACCTTGCACTGACATCCCAGACGCCAGTGATCCTTGATCTCCTTACGGGTGAAGTGAGGCTTCTCTGAGTCGAGAATCTCGCCACCGCCCTCAAGAACCTGTACCTTACACTGGCCGCATGATGCCTTACCACCACAGGCAGAAGGCAGGAAGATGCCATTCTGATTGAGTGTAGCCATCAGGTTGTTACCCTGAGGCACATTGATAGTGCGCTCGCCATTGATCTCAATATTCACATTGCCCGAGGGAGACAGATATTTCTTCGCAACGAGCAGGATGATGACGATGGCAATGATCGTCACCAGAAACACGATAATGCTATTTAAAATAAACATACTGTCCTCCTCTTAAATTTTAAGTCCGCTGAAGCACATCATAGCCATAGCCATCAAGCCAACGGTGATAAACGTAATTCCGAGTCCCTGCAAAGGCTTGGGAACATCGCTGTACTGCATCTTCTCACGAATAGCACCCATAGCCACGATAGCTATTGTCCAACCGATACCTGAACCAAAAGCGTAAACCAAAGCGTCAACAACGCTGGTGATGGCCTTAGTCTCTGAGGGGTCGAGCAGGATGCGCTGCTGCATGAAGAGTGATGCACCCATGATGGCACAGTTCACAGCAATCAGGGGCAAGAAGATACCCAAGGCTGCATAAAGTGATGGTGAGTATTTCTCAACCACCATCTCTACCAACTGCACGATACCTGCGATAACAGCGATAAAGAGGATGAACGACAGATAAGAGAGGTCCATGCCGAAGATGCCGTTTTCACTAAGCACCTTGGTCTGGAGCAGATAATCAACTGGGACAGTGACCAGCAGCACAAAAGTAACTGCCATACCCAATCCGAGCGATGTCTTAACATTCTTCGAAACGGCAAGGAACGAGCACATCCCCAAGAAGAATGCGAAAATCATATTGTCGACAAAGATCGACCTAAAGAATAATGATATTGCGTGTTCCATAAATTACTTCTCCTTATAAAAATATGCACGATGTATCCAGATGACGCATCCCACCAAAATCAGAGCCATGGCAGGCATTGTCATCATACCATTGTTAAAGTCCTTACAGTCAATGATCTGGAAGCCCAGCAATGAGCCACGTCCGAAGAACTCACGGAAAGCTCCCACGACAACCAAAATCATAGCATAGCCGATACCATTACCCACACCATCGAGGAACGAAGGCCATGGCTTGTTCTGCATAGCGAAAGCCTCAAGACGACCCATCAGAATACAGTTGGTAATAATCAAACCAACATATACTGAGAGCTGTACACTTACGTCATAAACGTAGGCTTTGAGCACCTGAGAAACAATGGTTACCAGCGCTGCAACAACAACCAACTGTACCACAATACGGATACGGTTAGGAATGGTGTTACGAATAATTGAGATAATCACATTAGAGAAGGCTGTAATAACAGTCACAGCTAGACCCATCACGATAGCCGGCTTCAGCTGGCTGGTTACAGCAAGTGCAGAACAGATACCCAGTACCTGCACCAATATGGGATGATCGAGGTTCAACGGATTAGTGAAAGCCTCTTTGTTTTGCTTACTTAATAGTGCCATAGTCTTAGTTCTTTAAAAAGTCCAAGTACTTCTTAGTCAACTGCTCCTGCAGCATCTTGCTCACAGCAGTAGAGGTCACGGTAGCACCTGTAACAGCATCAACCGTTGTCTCGTTGTTCACGTTTTTCTCGACAGACAATGCAAGTGTCTCTTTGCTCTCATCGGCAAAAATCTTCTTGCCATGGAACTTAGCCTGCCAATCAGGGTTATCCTTGATTTCAGCACCAAGACCAGCTGTCTCACTTTCATGATTGAAATAGGCTCCATAGATGGTGTTCTTATCACTATCTACTGACAGGAATGCACTGATGCCACCCCACATGCCCTGTCCCTTCAAAGGAAGAACATACTTCACATCACCATTCTCCAAAGTGCAGACATATACATTCTGCGCCTCGTCGAAGGTCACAATCTTCTCATAGGTAGCATGTGCTTCGTCGTCTGAAAGACCACGAAGGTTCAGTGAATTCAGAATCTGCTTCTCCTGATCGAGAGCCACATTCTTGTCCTGCTGAGGCTTCAAGCTCTGCGACACGAAGGCCAAGAGGAAAGCCACAATCAGTACAAGCACCGTACTATATACAATAATGTACGTATTGGAATTTGTATTCAGTTTCATTTATTACCTCCTCTCTTCAAACGTTTCGTAATATTGCGGTCAACCACGAAGTAGTCAATCGTAGGAGCAAACATATTCATCAGCAGGATAGCCAACATCATGCCCTCGGGGAAACCAGGATTCATGACACGAACCACAATGGCAACAACACCAATGAGGAAGCCATAGATCCACTTACCACACTCCGTGCGACATGAGGTAACAGGATCGGTCGCCATGAACACAGCACCGAAACAGAAACCGCCCAGGACGATGTGCTCGTACCAATGAATTGGAGTCATTTCAAGGCTCTCGAACAGCAAACCTGCCAGAATACCACCAGCGAAGACGCTGAACATGGTCTTCCAAGAAGCGATGCCTGTGTAGAGAAGAATAACTGCACCAATGGCAATAGCAATAACGCTAGTCTCACCAATTGAACCAGGAATCAAACCTGTTACAGCATCCATATTGAAGGCATAGCTATCCAGGTGTGAAAGAGGTGTAGCTCCAGAGAATCCGTCGGGCACCTGACCACCAAAACCAAAGATAGGACTATTAGCAATCCAAGCCTGATCACCTGTCATTTTCTGAGGATAGGCAAAGAACAGGAAGGCACGTGCCATTAATGCGGGGTTAAAGATGTTCATACCTGTACCACCGAAGATCTCCTTACCAATAACAACGGCAAAAGCAACGGCGATAGCCAGCATCCAAAGAGGCAAGTTTACAGGAACAATCAGAGGAATCAGGATACCACTTACAAGGAAGCCTTCCTGGATCTCCTCGCCCTTCCACTGTGCCCAGGCAAACTCGATACCCAGACCTACGATGTAAGAAACGAGGATTTTGGGAAGAACAGCCAGGAAGCCAAAGATGAACATATCCATGAAGGAAGCATCCAAACCTGAGGCAATGGCATTCTGATATCCCACATTATACATACCGAACAGCATAGCAGGCATCAGAGCGATAACCACCATACTCATAATACGCTTCGAGTCGATGGCATCGTGGATGTGTACACCTTTCGTCGATGTGGTGTTAGGCACATAGAGGAAGGTCTCGAAACCATCGAACAGACTACGGAAAGCGTGCAGCTTGCCGCCCTCTTCGAAGTTCGGCTTAATCTTATTTAAGTAATTTCTTATTGCTTTCATCGTCTATTATGCGTTTTCTTTACGTAAATTATTCAAACCTTCACGAACGATGCGCTGAAGTTCAAGTTTTGAAGAGTCAACAAACTCAGCAAGCGCAAAGTCCTCGGGAGCAACCTCGTAGATACCCAACTGCTCCATCTTGTCGATGTCGCCAGCAATGATCGCCTTGATCAGGTATTCGCCATAGATATCCATAGGCAGCACTTTGTCATACTCTCCACTCATAATCATGTGACGCTCGCCACCCTTAACACGGGCATCCAAAGCATACTCTTTCTTACCAAACAGCCAAGAGAAATAGCTGCGGTTTACAGAGAACTGATTAAAGCGGGGCATAATCCATCCCAGCATCTCATCGTTGTCGTCACCCTCGGGGATAACAGTAATCTCTGAAGTATGAGCTCCGAGGAAGCCATCTTTTGAAGTCTGGCGACCCGTCAGCACGTTACCATTGATTACACGAACAGAATGAGAATTGTCATAACTGTTGCTGAGCAACGTTGACAACTCCTCTCCCACCTTCATATCAACATAGCAGGGGTTGGTCACTTCGCTACCACAAAGAGCAACAGTACGAGTAAGATCAACCTTGCCAGTATTGAAAAGACGACCAATAAAGAGAACTACTGTAGGATCACCAATAGTCCAAACGATCTCACCTTTGTTTACTGGATTAAGGTGATTAACCTGAACGCCTACGTTACCTGCAGGGCATTTGCCGTCAAACACAGTTACCTCGACGTCCTTTTCAACGTTCATCTGCTGCAACTTAGACTGAAGGTCGGGCTGAACACCAAGACCCAAATAAGTCTTAGCAATCTTAGACAATGCCTGCAAACCAGTTACGAAATCTTGCTCCTGACCTTTCACTTCGAAATCAAAACTGCCAGCTAAGGGCTTGTCACGAAGTGCAGAAACAAAGATAGCCTTCGGCATCACCGAGGGATTGGTGGAGATGGCATAAGGAAGCTGATTGATGTATCCAAAGATACCAGCTTCGAGCAGAGCGTCAACAACGGCCTTGCCGTCCATCTTTGACACGTCCTTCTTACCAAAATCCACATACTGTTGTTGAGCATCGGCCTCTACTTTCACACAGAGCACCTTGCGACGTTCGCCACGTTCCACTGCGGTAACTTTACCACTGACTGGAGAGGCAAAACGAACTTCGGGATAGAGCTTGTTTACAAACAAGGCATCCCCGGCCTTGACAACGTCACCTTCACGGACAATCACTTTGGGCGTAACTCCCTCAAAATCGCCGGGTACCAAAGCATACTTGCCGTTCGATTTGAGGTCCAGTTTCGTTTCCTTCGCTTTCCCCTGAAGATGAATGTCTAAGCCTTTGCGTAGCTTAATAACATTTGCCATATATAATCAATGAGAATTAATTAAAGTCTATTCTTTTAGCGGTGCAAAATTAATAAAAATTAGTAATATAGGGAACAAATATTCACCGAAAAATGTGGGAATAAAAACTTTTTGTCGTAATTTTGCAACTGAAAAAAGACGAAAGCAAAACTTTTGCTATCTCGGTTTATCAGTTTGAAGCGGCTTAAACATATAACCAACTGGACAATATGGAGCATCGTGGCGCTCTATATGTCTCTTTTAGTTCTCATTCAGATGCCAGTAATTCAGGATGGCATTGGAAGGAGAATGGCTTCTTTTTTAGGTCAAAAGATTGGCACAGAGGTATCTATAGGACGAGTTGACCTAGGCTTTTTCACACGTATCATCATCGATGACGTGGTGGTGAAAGATCAGCAGAATACCGAGATGCTAAAGGCAGGACGCTTATCCGTGAAGTTCAACCCGCTATCATTGATGGAAGGAAAACTGCAGATCTCTTCCGCTCAACTTTTCAATGCAAACGCAGTATTGTACCAGAAGGACTCTTTGACAGTTCCCAACTATCAGTTTGTCATCGACTCTCTATCTTCTAAAGATGATAATTCTTCGTCAAAACTCGACCTTATAATCAAATCTTTGATAGTAAGGCGTTCAAGCATCAAATACGACCGATATGACAAGCCAGTAACACCTGGGCAACTAAACTTAAACCATCTATATATTAATGATGTGAGCGCACACGTCATGTTGAAGAGTCTGTCGAAGGACTCTATCAACGTCAACCTGAAACGACTGACGTTCAACGAGCAGTCAGGACTGGTTGTAAGTCGCATCTCGTCATTATACGAAGCCAACGATCACCAAGCTACTATTCGTAATTTCCGTTTAGAACTGCCTAACACCAACATTCTGGCCCCCCAATGGACCATCAATTACGAAGGTGGAAACATGAAGAACATGCAAGGTGCGTTCAGTCATTCGCATATCACGCTGTCTGACCTTGCAAGTATTGACAAGAAGTTAAAGCCATTCAACGAGCCCATAGACTTTGAGACAACCATCATTGGTGGCTCACACTATGTATCTCTTCAAAGCACTAAGATCTCTATCCCTGAAGAACTGCGCTTTGAGGGCGACGGACAAATAGACTGGAAAGCTAAAAAACTGGCGTGGCAGACACGAATCAACAACCTACGCATAGACAATTCCCTCATCGTAAAGCTGCACGAAAACTTCAAAGAGATTCCAGAATTATTGGTGCGTCTCAATGACATCAACATATCTGGAGAGGCTAGACAATCACACAACGGTCTTTTGGAGGCTAAAGGCACCATCCAAACCGGCATTGGTCACGCAACAATAAAAGGTTCTATTTCGCCCGATAAAAAAATTACATCCGTTATCAAGTCAGACAGTTTAAACCTTGGAAAACTCCTGAACGATAATCACCTGGGGCTTATATCTTCAAACATCAATATCAGCGGAACAACTACACAAGCAAAAGTGAACGCTGATATATCGAGGTTCGATTACAACAACTATAGCTATCACAACATCAACATCAATGGTACATATCGTCCTACAGAAATAGATGGTGCCATTCAAATTAATGATCATAATTTACAAGTTAACCTCAATGGTGCATGGAACAAGTCAGCAAAATCCAACTTCAGACTTAGCGGTCTTATCGCCAAACTGGCCCCCGAAGCACTCAACTTATCCAACCAGTGGGGGAACGTATCTTTCTCCACATCAATCGACGCTAACTTCCGGGCTACCAACCCCAACAATGCAGAAGGAAATATCAACATCAGCAACTTTCTGATGACCACAAATGATTCTTTATCAAAAAGAATTTATAATATTGAGAATCTTAATATTACATCAGGCTATAACGAAGACAAGAACCACTTCCTAAACATTAAGGGAGACATGGGCGAGATCTTACTCAAAGGTCACTTTGAATGGCAGACCTTGCCCCAGAGTTTCATTAATTATATTGCATCTAAGCTCCCCACTCTACCCGGATTACCTCAGTCCAAGTCCCAACCCCACAACGACTTTGAACTAGAGATATATCTGACAGAAACCGAATGGCTTGAAAAGTTATTGGGCATACACATAATAATTAACAAGCCTGCGCACCTTCAAGCCAAGCTCAATGATCTTTCCAACGAGTTAGACATCTATGGTCAGTTCCCCTCTTTCACCTATAACGACGCTCCATATCAGGATGGATTCATTCATCTGACGACAGAAAAAGATACCGCTTTCTGCGAATTAGAACTCAATAAAATCATGGACAACGGACGCCGTACTTTATTATCGCTAACATCCAAGGCGTCCGACAACCTGATTACAAATTCCTTAACATGGGACAACAGCACACGCTGGAGCAGTGACCACACCCAGGCTATGTATGGCACCATCAACACCATTACACAGCTTTACACCAACGAGACAGGCAAAGCCGAAGCCCAAGTACGTGTGCTTCCGTCATTGATGCACCTAAGAGGAGCCGACTGGAATCTTGAGCCATGTGATATTCTGTACTCAGACAATCACTTGATCATCGACCATTTTAATATATCGCATGGAGAGCAGCATCTCAACATCGACGGTGTTGCTTCAAACAATCCTGCTGATA
This sequence comes from Xylanibacter brevis ATCC 19188, assembly GCF_000621725.1. Taxonomy (GTDB): domain Bacteria; phylum Bacteroidota; class Bacteroidia; order Bacteroidales; family Bacteroidaceae; genus Prevotella; species Prevotella brevis. The sequence continues at coordinate 137,340 of NZ_KK211333.1, read as the reverse complement.
CCATTACGCTGGACCTAAATCAAATGGACGTTGAATACATTCTTGACTTGGTCAACTTCCATTCGGTAGATTTCGCGGGTAAAGCCTCTGGAAAGGTCTATGCGAATAACATCTTTGGCGAATTCGGTGCAAAAGCTGATCTGGAAGTAGCAGACTTCCATTTCCAAAATGGCGGCATGGGAACACTCTTTGCAAAAGCAGAATGGAACAAGCAGAAGCAGCAAATCGATATTGACGCCGTAAGCATTGAGAGCCTGCTAGCTAGAACAAAAATCAAAGGCTACGTATCACCTGTCCACAGCAATATCGACCTCAAGATAAACGCCGAAGGCACCAGTCTTGAATTCTGTAAGTCGTTCACCTCCAGTTTTCTGAAAGACATCTCTGGACGAGGTCATGGCTTTGTTGAAGTAGTGGGATCGTTTGGCGAAATGAACCTACTGGGTGATGTTGCCGTAGATGGTAAAGTTTCTGTAACAGCCTTAGGCACTACCTATACCATTGAGGGCGACACCGTTCATCTAGTAGAAAACGATATTCAGTTTAAGGACTTTAAAATCTTCGACACCAATCATCACGTAGGAAGACTGACTGGTGGTGTTCATCACGACCACATCTCAAACTTCACATTCGATTTTGACATTGAGGCAGACAACTTGCTGGCATACGATTTCCCGACTTATGAGGACGGAAGCACCATCTGCGGTACAGTTTATGCGAATGGAAAAGTTGACCTGCACGGACACAATGATGAAATCGTTATCAATTGCAACGTGACCCCCACTCGTGGTTCTACTTTCAGCTATAACGCTGCAAACCCCGATGCTATCAATCAGCAGAACTTCATCACTTGGTCTTCGAGAAACAAAGACCTGACAGACGACTTTGTAGAGATTCAGCAGGGCTCGACAAACCAGAACAACCAATCGAACCTTTATATCAACTTTCTGATCAACGCCACACCTGATGCCACACTGAAGCTTCTAATGGACCAGAATACTGGTGACAACATCTCACTTAGGGGCAATGGCATACTGAGAGCACAGTTCTATAACAAAGGCGCATTCACCATGTTTGGAACCTATGGTGTTGAGGAAGGTACCTATGGTATAACCATACAAAACATCATCAAGAAAACATTCAACTTCCAGCCCAACGGAACTATTAGTTTCAGAGGAGATCCTTTCGAAGCCAACCTGAACCTCCAGGCACTATACACCGTGAATGGCGTTTCACTTTCCGATTTGAACATCGGTAACTCCTTCTCTAATACCGTAAGGGTCAACTGTCTGATGAACATCACCGGAACAGCCGGTTCTCCGCGCATTGACTTCGACTTAGACATACCTAATGTCAATAGCGAGGAAAAGCAGATGATTCGTTCGGTGATTACCAGCGAACAAGAAATGAATCAGCAAGTACTTTATCTATTAGGTATAGGCCGTTTCTATACACAAGGAGCTAATAATGCAGAACAACAGCAGTATGGACAAACTCAGCTTGCGATGCAGAGTTTCTTGTCTGGTACGGTATCTACACAGATTAACCAACTCTTGTCTCAGGTTGTCAATTCCAACGACTGGAACTTTGGTGCTAACATCTCAACAGGCAACGAAGGTTGGAACAACGCCGAGTACGAAGGTCTGGTTAGCGGTAAGATGCTCAACAACCGCTTACTCGTGAATGGTCAGTTTGGCTACCGCGACAATGCCAAGCAGGCAACGCCCTCATTCATTGGCGACTTCAGCCTGCGCTACCTGCTGTACCCTAATGGTAACTTAGCTCTCAAGGTGTATAATCAAACAAACGATAGATATTTCACACGTTCTTCACTTAACACCCAGGGCATAGGTCTCATCATGAAGAAGGACTTTAATGGTATTCGCGATCTGTTCCGCATCAGTAAGCCCAGAAAACAAGACGAACAGAAAGCTAAAGAGACTAAAGAAACAAAAGAATAGTTTAGCCTTTGCTCCTATCCTATACTTTAGAACGCGTGATTCTAGACTCTAGAATAGCTAGTTCCAGACTTTAGAATAATCAGATCTAGACTCTAGAATCACTCGTTATAGAGTCTAGATTCGACACAAAACTTATCGAATAACATCGCAATAGCTCCACTTTTACCTCATTAAACAATGAGTATTGAACATTAACCATGCCGCTTTTGTCATGCGAAACCAATGCTTCTGCCCCGATTTCAAAGTTGATAAAAAGAAATAAGAGGAAACCTTCACAGGTTTCCTCTTTTGTTACCTTTGCATTCAAAGAATCGATGCAAATGGTTTCGAAAGAAGATTGTCTGTCTCACGACTCACAATCTTCAAAATTAACCTTAATAATCTAATACCATGAAAAACACGGTGCAAATATATACATTTTTATTATAGCCTCCAACATTTTTGCACTCCACCAATATGATATTTAATATAATTTAATGATTAGGCTACTTTTTTATATTTTTTCAAAACAACATTCTTGGTACAAATTGAAAAAAGTAGTACCTTTGCAAACTGATTATGAATTCATACAAGGAACGTCCACATATTGCAATCGTTGATTCGAACACATTAGCTGTTTTAGGACTGAAACAGTTGCTGCAGAATGTATTGCCAATTTTAAAGATTGACACATACAATTCTTTGGCAGAACTGGCAGCCAATCACCACGAAAAATATGCGCACTTTTTTGTATCTATGAATATAGTCCTTGAGCATATTGACTTTTTCCGAGAATACAGGAGAAAGACGATTGTTCTTACGATGTCACGAGAAGACAGCAGCCAGCTCAAGGAATTCCACTCGATGTGTATCAACGTGCCAGAACACGAATTGGTAAGATCTCTACTCATGCTCGAGCAGCATGGTCATAGTCACGGGAAAAATCTGCCAGAGATGCCTGAGGCACTTAGAAAGAACATCCTTTCCACCCGAGAAATCGAAGTTATTTCCTTGATTGTGCAAGGTTATATCAACAAGGAAATAGCAGAGAAGCTACACATTGGGTTAGCCACTGTTGTTACACACAGGAAAAACATCATGGACAAGCTAGGCTTTAAGAGTGTTTCGGCTCTTACGATCTATGCCGTGATGCATGGATATGTAGATATCAACAAGATTTAATAGCAGCCCATTCCTTTTGCCGTCGAGAGAGAATCAAGATGGAAATCGTACTTTAGATTATCTTCATCAATCAGCACAAAGTGTTGTTTTCCCTGAATAGAATCTTTAGGACTCTCCCATTTCACGTTGACAAAAGTCTGAAATACAGAGTCTTTGATCTCTGGCGTACGAAGAAGTGTATTCTCGAAGTAATAACTATATGCCACAGTAGTATCTTTCGACTCGCCCATCACCACATCCTCATCATAGCCCGTGACAATAGAATTTTTCATTTGCAGACCTAAAAGCGGATAATTATAGTCTTTATAATAATTGGAGAAGCGAAGAGCGGCGCCTCTGCCGCCAGCAAATGGATAGAATTGTCCAAAAGTACATGAGTCTATCAAAGCCAATCCACCATGAACAGAGAAGCAATCTCCCTGAGCATTGGTAAACTGACAATTCAAAAACTCTGCATAAGCATTAAAAAGCTCTACCCCATGTCCCTTGCTATTGTGCACGATGGTATGATTCATATACAACCGGCAGTCGCTCTCGGTATATTCAGCAGAGTCACACACCAGGCCATTGACGGCATTACGAATCTCGGAATTCAGAATCACATTTTCCGTTGATGAGCTATGTAAACGAATACCTTTCCACTGACCACTCACGCGATCATACGGCAGATAATCGAACATATGATCTTGTCTGTCGCCACGAAAGACCACGTTTTTGGCAAACATCGTACCATAGACTTCTACCCCAGCACCATCATGAAAGTATAGTGTGGTATTCCTGATGTTCAATAAAGCGGCGCTATCTACTGTCAAACTGCCATAAATCACGATAGGACGAGCGCTTTCTACGACGGTATCTGACTTTATGACCCAATCTTTTTTTATATCAGCATCCCATGAAACGGCTCTAAGGTTCACCTTTTGCTGGATGCCACTTTCCAACTGAAACAGGATATCATCCTCTATCGTTTGCGGCATTGTGCTTTTGTTCTCTGGTGCTGTCAACTCTACGAACACACGAATACTGTCACCCTTACGAATTTCTAAATCAGATACCACGGAACCTAAAGAATTGTCGAGGTAGCTACCATCTACATTTACACGAAAACCCGATTGGTTGCCATTTCGCAGTCGTACCGTTTTTAATCGAACACCTTCCTTATTGGAGTTATAGACCCAAAAGTCATACATCCGCGAACCGATAGACGTAAAGACGGTATCTACCTTAACGGTGTCTGTTGAGAAGTTCAACAAAGCCGACTGACTTGTGGTAAACAAGTCATCATCTGAGCAGGAGAATAGTGCTGACAGTATAATTGAGAATAAAAAAATCCGTTTCATCATATAGACAAAACGGATTATTCCTTATTTTATTATATAATTACTTACCAAAGTAGCGCTTTAGCAAACCAGAGAAGCCTGCTCCATGACGAGCCTCGTCTTTTGCCATCTCATGAACGGTGTCATGGATAGCATCGAAGCCCATTGCCTTGGCCTGCTTTGCCAGCTCAAACTTATCGGCACAAGCGCCTTCCTCTGCAGCGGCACGCTTCTCCAAATTAGTCTTGGTATCGAAGACCACTTCGCCCAGCAGTTCTGCAAAACGACTAGCATGATCAGCCTCCTCGAAAGCATAACGCTTGTAGGCTTCGGCAATTTCAGGATAACCTTCACGATCAGCCTGACGAGCCATGGCCAGATACATACCAACCTCGCTGCATTCTGCGTGATAGTTGTTGCGCAACTCATTAATCATTTCTTCGGGCACGCCCTCAATCTTACCATCACCCAGACGGTGAACAGTAGCATATGTCACTTCGCCGGCCTGCTCTTTTAACTCAGAGAACTTAGAAGCTGGTGCTTTACAAATAGGACACTTCTCGGGTGCTGACTCGCCTTCATAGATATATCCACAAACAGCGCATATAAATTTCTTCTTCATAAAATATAAATTTAGTTGGTTAGCATTTAAATCTATGTTGCAAAGATAAACATTATAATCAAAATCACAAAACAAAAAGCACTTTTTCTTTCTTTTTTTATTTCAACTTTCAACTCCTGTCTTTGGCACGGTATTTGCAAAGACTTGAGCAGACGTTAAATTAATTATATCATGCAAAAAGGTAACATCGGGGTTACGACAGAGAACATTTTCCCCGTCATCAAAAAGTTTCTCTATAGCGATCAGGAAATATTCCTTCGTGAGATGGTCAGCAATGCTGTTGACGCCACACAGAAGTTGAAGACACTTGCCGAAAAGGGTGAATACAAAGAAGAACTTGGCGACCTGACAGTTCGCGTGAACCTTGACACCGAGAAAGGTACTATTACCATTAGTGATCATGGTATCGGAATGACTGAGGAGGAGATCGACAAATATATCAACCAGATTGCTTTCTCGGGCGTCACCGAATTCCTGGAGAAGTATAAAGATAATGCCAACAACATCATCGGTCACTTCGGATTGGGTTTCTACTCTTCTTTCATGGTATCAAAGAAGGTAGAAATTATCACTAAGTCGTGGAAGGAAGGTTCAAAGGCCGTGAAATGGAGCTGCGATGGCAGTCCTGCCTACGAGATTGACGATGCCGAACGTGCAGATCATGGTTCAGACATTATCCTCTACATCGACGATGACAACAAGGACTTCCTTGAGAAGAACAAGTTGGAAGGTCTGCTGAACAAATACTGTAAGTTCCTGCCCATCCCAGTGGCTTTTGGAAAGAAGACCGAATGGAAAGACGGCAAGCAGGTTGACACTGACGAAGACAACATCATCAATAATGTAGAGCCTCTGTGGACAAAGACTCCATCTACGCTGAAAGACGAGGATTACAAGTCATTCTATCGCACACTCTACCCCATGCAGGACGAACCCTTGTTCTGGATCCACCTGAATGTTGACTACCCATTCAACCTGACAGGTATCCTTTACTTCCCCAAGGTCAAGAACAGTTTGGAACTTCAGAAGAACAAGATTCAGCTTTACTGCAACCAAGTATTTGTAACAGATCAGGTTGAAGGCATTGTACCTGAGTTCCTCACCCTGCTTCATGGTGTTATCGACTCGCCAGATATTCCTCTGAACGTGAGCCGTTCATACCTGCAGAGCGACCGTGAGGTAAAGAAGATTTCGACCTATATCACCAAGAAGGTTTCTGATAGACTTAAGGCTATCTTCAACGAAGACCGCAAGGCCTTTGAGGAGAAATGGGACAACCTCAAGATCTTTATCAACTACGGCATCCTTACCGAGGAGAACTTCTATGATCGTGCCAAAGACTTCTCTCTGTTTAAGGACAGCGAAGGCAAGTACTTCACCTTTGATGAATACAAGACCCTGATTGAGACTACACAGAAAGATAAGGACGGCAACCTGATTTATCTCTACGCCACCAATCTCAACGAGCAGTATTCATACATCAAGGCCGCACAAGACAAGGGCTACTCAGTGCTCTTGTTTGACGGACAGCTCGACGTTCCCTGCATCCAGACCCTGGAACAGAAATTCGAGAAGAGCCGCTTCACTCGTGTGGACGCAGACACCGTGGATCACCTGATTCAGAAAGACGACGCGCCCAAGTGCACTCTGGCAGACAACGAGCGTGACAATTTGACAGCCGTATTCCAGTCACAGATGCCAAAACTGGAGAAAGCAGAGTTCCTCGTAGAGGTCAACAGCCTGGGTGAGGAGCAGAGACCTGTAGTTATTACTCAAAACGAATGGATGCGACGCATGAAGGAAATGAGCCGTTATCAGAGTGGTATGAGTTTCTATGGTCAGATGCCAGACTCATTCAATCTGGTACTGAACAGCGATCATCGCCTTATCAAGGAGGTGCTCAACGAGGCACAATCTGCACTCTCCGCCGACCTCAATCCTATCGAGAGCGAGCTGAAAGGACAAGAAGCGCGTATGGCTGCACTCAATCAGAAAACTGAGAAGAAGAAGCCCGAAGAGATTACTCAGGAAGAAAAAGACGACAAGACCAAGACTCAGAGCACTATCGACGATCTGAAAAAGAAGAAAGAACAGCTTATCAGCGATTATGCTCAGAAGAACACCATCGTGCACCAGCTTATCGACTTGGCTTTGCTTCAGAATGGTATGCTGAAAGGCGAGTCGCTGGATAAGTTCCTGAAACGTAGCTTTGACTTGATAAAATAACAACTATCCCTATGTAAAAGCATAGCTTTTGCACCATAAAAGTGCCACTTTAGCATCGGAAAACAGTAACTTTTCCATGACTAAAGTGGCACTTTTCTGTAAGTCAGATAAATGCAGAGATGTTTTACCCCATTAATATGCATTGCATTTAATATGTTATAAACTCCAAAAAAGTAAATGATTAAACATTAGTTATCAAAAAAAAGTTGTAAATTTGCACCTTGTTTTATAAGAAGTAATCACATTATATCAAATAAAAATGAACAAAAACACTCTTACGGGATTTGCCCTTATTGCGGTTTTATTAGTTTTGTTTAACTGGTGGTCTCAACCCACTCAAGAAGAGATAGATGCCTATCAGAGACAGCAGGATAGCATTGCGCAAATACAGGCAAATGCAGAACAACAGAAAGAAGAAGCACTTAACGCTGCAAAAACAGAAGCCGTTGTCGATAGTGCTGCCCTGTTCTACAATGCCATGAATGGCAAGAACGAAGTTGTGACACTCAGCAACGACAAGGTGGTTCTGAGCTTCAACACCAAGGGAGGCTCGCTGGCAAGTGCCAAGATCTTGAACTTCGAAGATCGTGACAACAACGCCGACGTAACGCTCTTCACCAGCGAAGGACAGCAGATGAACTTTGTCATCGATGGTAAGGAAGACAATATCAACACACAAAACCTATACTTCACGGCTCATAAGGAAGGTGACCAGAAACTGGTGATGACTGCAGAGACCAACGACGGTGGACAATTGCAAATCAACTACGAGTTGGGACCTAACTATATGCTCCACATGTCTGTACAGGCTCAGAACATGAGCAAGCACTTCAGTTCTACACTGAAGGATATGACCATCCTATGGCAGGACTCATGCCGCCAGCAAGAAGCAGGTTTCATGTTCGAGAATCGCTACTCTACCCTAACCTACAAAGAGACAGAGGGTGATACTGACTATCTGAGCGAGACTTCAGAAGATGAAGAAACAACAGAAAAAGCACTCGATTGGATTGCATTCAAGAACCAGTTCTTCTCTGCTGTTCTCATTGCGAAAGATGATTTCCAGAAAGGCGCTCATCTGGTAAGCACCCCACAGGAGAAAGGTACTGGTTTCCTGAAGCACTATCAGGCAGAACTGACAACAAAGTTCGATCCCACGGGTCAGGAAGCTTCTGAGTTTGAGATGTATATCGGTCCTAACGATTTCCGTCTGATTCAGAGCGTCGAGGAGCAGAGCACATTCGGCAAAGACCTTGACCTCGAACAGCTTGTATATCTGGGATGGCCCCTCTTCCGCATCATCAACCGTTGGTTTACACTTTACGTATTCGACTTCCTCACCCAGTTTGGATTCAACATGGGTATCGTACTCATTCTCATTACTCTCTTGCTGAAGGCCATCACCTTCCCCATGGTAAAGAAGAGCTATCTCTCTAGCGCAAAGATGCGCGTGCTGAAACCCAAACTCGACGAAGCTACAAAGCAATACAACAAGCCAGAAGACCAGATGCAAAAGCAACAGGCCATGATGCAGCTCTACGCACAGTATGGTGTTTCTCCTCTTGGAGGTTGCCTGCCCATGCTTATTCAGATGCCTATCTGGATTGCAATGTTCAACTTCGTGCCTAATGCCATCCAGCTGCGTCGCAAGTCTTTCTTGTGGATCAACGATCTGTCAACCTACGACCCCATCGTAGAATGGGGAACCCACATATGGGGCATTGGCGATCATCTCTCGCTGACATGTATCCTTTTCTGCGTATCAAATATCCTTTATAGCTATATGACCATGCGTCAGCAGCGCGATCAGATGGTAGGTCAGCAGGCCGAGCAGATGAAGATGATGCAATGGATGATGTACCTCATGCCACTCATGTTCTTCTTCATGTTCAACGACTACTCTGCAGGTCTGAACTTCTACTACTTCATCTCTCTGTTCTTCTCTGCAGCCATCATGTGGACACTGCGCAAGACAACTGACGATGCCAAACTGCTGGCTATCCTTGAAGCACGCTATAAGGAGAACAAGAACAATCCCAAGAAGCAAAGCGGACTGGCTGCCCGCCTGGAGGCTATGCAGAAACAGGCCGAGGAATTGCAGCGTCAACGTCAGAACGGATATAAGAAATAAACCATAAACACATTCACAAACAAATGAAGATTGGATTTGACAATGAGAAGTATCTGAAGATACAATCAGAGCATATTCGTGAGCGAATAGCACAGTTTAACGGCAAACTATATCTGGAGTTAGGTGGCAAACTGTTTGACGACCACCACGCTTCTCGCGTATTGCCAGGATTCAAGCCCGATTCAAAACTGCGCATGTTTGCTCAACTGCGCGACCAACTGGAGATTGTTATTGTGGTCAGCGCAGAAGACATCGAGAAGAACAAGGTACGTGCCGACCTCGGCATCACCTACGATGAGGATGTGCTCCGTCTTCGCGAAGAGTTTATGAATCGCGACTTCATGGTAGGCTCTGTCGTCATCACACACTACAATGGTCAGAAGGCTGCCGACCAGTTCCGTCATCGACTGGAACGAATGGGCATCAAATCGTACGTTCACTATCTTATCGATGGCTATCCCCACAACGTGGAACTCATTGCCAGCGATGAAGGTTTCGGCAAGAACGATTATGTGGAGACCTCACGCGAACTGGTCATCGTCACAGCACCAGGACCTGGTTCTGGTAAAATGGCCGTTTGTCTCTCTCAGCTTTACAACGAGAACAAGCGTGGTGTACGTGCCGGTTATGCTAAGTTCGAGACATTCCCCGTGTGGAACCTGCCTTTGAAGCACCCCGTCAACATTGCCTATGAGGCTGCCACGGCCGACCTGAACGATGTTAACATGATCGACCCATTCCATCTGGATGCCTACGACAAGATTGCTATCAACTACAATCGCGACATCGAAATCTTCCCTGTGCTGAATGCATTGTTCGAAGGTATTTATGGTGAGAACCCCTATAAGTCGCCCACCGATATGGGTGTCAACATGGTTGGCTTCTGCATCAGCGACGATGAGGTTTGCTGTCAGGCCAGCCGCGACGAAATCATTCGCCGTTACTATGATGCCACCAATAAGATGGCCGATGGTATCGACAACGAACGCGAGGTCAACAAGATTCTCATGCTGTTCAACCAGGCGAAGATCACTACCGCATATCGCCGCGTGACGGTTGCTGCCGCAGCCAAACAGGAGCTGACCGAGCAGACCGCCGCAGCTATGGAACTGGAAGATGGAACCATCATTACGGCAAAGTCAAGTCCTCTTCTGGGATGTAGCGCAGCATTGTTGCTGAATGCCATGAAGCATCTGGCTGGTATCGGCCACGAGGTAAAACTGATTCCTCAGAGTCTCATCGAGCCTGTGCAGAAGACCAAGATTGAATATCTGGGAGGCAAAAACCCACGTCTGCATACCGACGAGGTCCTCGTGGCACTCTCTGTGTTGTCGCCCGACGACGACAACTGCCGCAAGGCACTCGAGCAACTGCCACAGCTACGTGGCTGTCAGGTTCACAGCACCGTGATGCTCAGCGAGGTTGACCGCAAGATATTCAAGAAACTCGGCTGTGGACTCACCTGCGACCCTGTTAGAAAGAAATAAAAAAACAGTCAACACCATACGACCAAATCTGATAGAGTATGAAGCATATACTAACAACTGCCGCAGCAGTCATGATGCTGACAGCTTGTGGCACACAGAAAGACAACGACCAAGTGAACATCCAAAAGCAGACAATCCAGTTGGAAAACGACCAAATGACCCCAGAAGCACTCTGGGCCATGAGTCGAATTGGTAGCTATCAGGCTTCGCCCGATGGTAAACATATCGTATTCCAGATGGGTTATTATAGTGTAGAAGAGAACAAGAGTCATCAAGTTCTTTGGATGATGAATGCCGACGGCTCAGAACAAAAGCAGCTCACCGAAGATGCTGATAATGAGACTGACGCTCAGTGGCTCGACAATGAGACTATTGCCTTCCTGAAAGGTGGCGAAGTATGGAAAATGGACCTCAAAGGTTCTAGTCGCAAGCAACTCTCTAACACTGAAGGAAAGGCAGAGGGCTTCCAGTTCTCGCCCGACCACAAAAGAGTCATCGTTCTGGAGAGCATTCCCTTCAACGAGATTATCAAAGAGAAGCCTGCCGACCTGCCCAAAACCACAGGTCGCGTGGTTACCGACCTCATGTACCGTCACTGGGATCACTATGTAGAAAGCATTCAGCATCCCTTTGTTTTCAACGTAAACGACAACCTCACAATTACCAACGAAGGTAAGGATATCCTCGAAGGCGAACCCTACGAGTGTCCTATGGAACCTTTCGGCGGAATGGAACAGTTGGCTTGGAGCCCCGATTCTAAGTTCATCGCTTTCACTTGTCGCACAAAGACAGGCATCAGCTATAGCATCTCTACGGATAGCGACATCTTCCTTTACGACGTGGAGAGTGCCGACTTAGACAAGACAATTAATCTGTGTAAAGGTAGTGAGTTTGGAGTAGTGTCAGATGGCGGATATGTAGGTTCTCCTGACGGAATCTGCAATCCCACAAAATCACTGAAGAATCAGTATATCAACCAGCATGCTGACGTAAAAGACAGCAACGTGGGCTATGATATCAACCCCAAATTCTCGCCCGACGGACGCTATGTAGCTTGGCTTTCAATGAAGCGCGATGGCTATGAGAGCGATCGCAACCGCCTTTGCGTATGCGATCTCAGCATCGTTGCCAAAGACCGTCATGCCAACGCCAAGACCTTCGTCACAGAGTCGTTCGATTCTAGCGTTGACGATTTCTGTTGGGCTCCTGACTCACGTACATTATATTATATAGGTGTATGGCACGCCACCGAGAATCTCTATCGCACCAACGTTCAAGGTGAGGTTACTCAGCTGAGTAAAGACTGGGCCGACTTTGGTTCGCTGCAGATGCTGAACGACAAGCAGATTCTGGCCGAGCGTCACTCTTATCTGGAGCCTGCCGACCTCTATACCGTAACTCCTGGTGATAGCATCAGCGACACAAAGATTACTCAGATTACCGAGGTCAACAAGGAGATTCTTGACCAACTGGGCAAGCCTTCTGTAGAACAATACTGGGTGAAGACCACCGATGGTAAGGAGATGCTCACATGGGTTATCCTGCCTCCTCATTTCGACAAAAACAAGAAGTACCCCACCCTGCTCTTCTGCGAAGGCGGTCCCCAGAGTCCAGTATCTCAGTTCTGGAGCTATCGCTGGAACTTCTTTATCATGGCCTCTCAGGGATATGTTGTTGTTGCTCCTAATCGTCGCGGACTGCCTGGCTTCGGACAGGAATGGCTCGAAGAGATTAGTGGCGACTGGACTGGTCAGTGTATGAACGACTATCTGTCTGCTATCGACTTTGCCTGCGACAGTCTGTCGTATGTTGATCGCGACCGTCTTGGCGCTGTAGGTGCTTCGTTTGGTGGTTTCTCTGTTTACTACCTGGCTGGTCATCACGACAAGCGCTTCAAGTGTTTCATTGCCCACGATGGAGCTTTCAACCTCGAGGCTATGTACACCGAGACCGAAGAAAACTGGTTCTCTAACTGGGAGTATGACGATGCTTACTGGAACAAAGACCAGTCGCCTCGCGCTAAGAAAACCTACGAGAACTCTCCCCATCGTTTCGTAGATAAGTGGGATACACCTATTCTTGTCATCCATGGTGAGAAAGACTATCGCATCAATGCCACACAGGGTATGAGTGCCTTCAATGCAGCTCGCATGCGCGGTATCGAAGCCGAACTGCTCATCTTCCCTGACGAGAACCATTGGGTACTGAAACCTCAGAACGGCATTCTGTGGCAGCGCACCTACTTCGAGTGGCTGGATAAATGGTTGAAAAAATAAATTATAAACATATGACACAAACAATTCAAAAGACTCTACGCGACAGTGCTGCCATGCGCTGGACCGCTTTGCTTCTCTTGGCACTGGCTATGTTCTGTGCCTACATTTTCATGGATATCCTCTCTCCCATCAAGGACCTGATGCAAGAGACCCGTGGGTGGGACTCTACCGCCTTCGGTACGATGCAAGGCTCTGAGGTGTTCCTCAACGTGTTTGCCTTCTTCCTCATCTTTGCCGGTATCATTCTCGACAAGATGGGTGTTCGTTTCACCATGCTTCTCTCTACTGTTGTCATGCTCGTTGGTGCCATCGTCAAGTGGTACGCCGTAAGCGAAGCATTCGCTGGGAGTGCTTTGGAGACTTGGTTTAACAACAACCTGAACTACATTCCTCTCTTCGACGAACTGGGTGTCAGCCCCTTCTATGAGGGTATGCCCGCCTCGGCTAAGTTTGCCGCCTGCGGCTTCATGATTTTCGGTTGCGGTTGCGAGATGGCCGGCATCACTGTCAGTCGTGGTATCGTGAAGTGGTTCAAAGGCCGCGAGATGGCACTGGCTATGGGTTCAGAGATGGCTTTGGCTCGTCTGGGTGTAGCCACCTGTATGATCTTCTCGCCCTTCTTTGCCCGTTTGGGTGGCGAAGTGAGCGTCAGCCGTTCGGTAGCTTTCGGCGTTGTACTGATGTGTATTGCCGTCATCATGACGATTGTTTATTTCGTGATGGACCAGAAGCTCGATGCACAGACCGGTGAAGCTGAAGAAAAAGATGACCCCTTCAAGATCAGTGACCTGGGCAAGATTCTGACCGATAGCGGTTTCTGGATTGTAGCCCTGCTTTGCGTACTTTACTATTCAGCTATCTTCCCCTTCCAGAAATATGCCGTCAACATGTTGCAGTGCAACCTGACCCTCACTCAGCCAGAGGCCGGTTCTTTCTGGGCTAGTGAGTCAGTTACTATCTGGCAGTATGTCATCATGCTGGTGGTTGCAGCCGCCGGTTTTGCCAGCAACTTCCAGAAAGACAAGACCCGCCGCTACTGTCTGCTGTGTCTTTCTATCGTATCACTCGTCATTTACTGCTACATGGGCTTCATGCGCCAAACCGCAGAGAGCATCTTCGCTGTGTTCCCCCTGCTGGCCGTGCTCATCACGCCCATCCTGGGTAGCTATCTCGATCACAAAGGAAAAGCAGTCAGCATGCTCGTACTGGGCTCACTGCTGCTGATTGGTTGTCACCTCACCTTCGCCTTTGTTCTGCCTCTCTTCAAAGGCAGTGCCGTTGGTGGTGTGATTATCGCCTATGCCACCATTCTGGTGCTGGGTGCTTCTTTCTCACTGGTTCCCGCCTCATTGTGGCCCTCAGTGCCCAAGTTGGTTGATGCCAAGGTCATCGGTTCTGCCTATGCGCTGATTTTCTGGATTCAGAACATCGGTTTGTGGCTATTCCCCATGCTCATCGGTAAGGTGCTCGACGCCACTAACCCCGAGGGAGTCAGTGCTACAGAGCTCGACTATACTGCTCCGCTCATCATGTTGGCTTCTTTAGGTGTTGCAGCCCTCTTGCTGGGTATTCTTCTAAAGGCTGTTGACAAGAAGAAGAATCTGGGTCTTGAGGAGCCAAACATCAAAGAGTAATTTCACTATCATACAATATAAAAGGAGGAGCCATCCAACACAGGATGACTCCTCCTTTTATAATGTTATAAAGTTACTTCTATTCTTTATCCAGCAAAATCTTCATCATCTCGACAGCGGCTTTAGCCACAGAAGTACCTGGACCGAAGATAGCTGCCACACCAGCCTTATAGAGGAAGTCGTAGTCCTGAGCGGGTATCACACCACCGGCAATCACCATGATGTCCTCACGACCCAGCTTCTTCAGTTCCTCTATGAGCTGAGGTATCAGCGTCTTATGGCCGGCAGCCAATGAAGAGGCACCTACCACATGAACATCGTTCTCTACCGCCTCACGGGCAGCCTCAGCAGGTGTCTGGAACAATGGCCCCATATCCACATCGAAACCACAATCGGCATAACCTGTTGCCACTACCTTTGCACCACGGTCGTGACCATCCTGTCCCATCTTGGCAATGAAGATACGAGGACGGCGACCCTCCTTCTCTGCGAACTCATCTGTCAGTTTGCAAGCCAACTCGAAGTCGCTATCATTCTTTGATTCTGAACTATACACGCCTGAAATTGTTCTGATTACTGCTTTATAACGACCTACGATTTCCTCGCAGGCATCTGAAATCTCGCCCAATGTGCATCGCAACTGGGCAGCCTTGACAGCCAAGTCGAGCAAGTTATTCTCGCTTTTTCGTCCCTCATTAAAGTCGCGCACACACTCCGTGATAGCCTTGAGTGCAGCCTGACAAGCAGCCTCATCACGCTTACTGCGCACCTCTTTCAGGTTCTCCTCCTGCTGCTTGCGTACAGCGGTATTATCAACCTCGAGGATATCGATAGGATCTTCATGTTCCAAACGATACTTGTTGGTGCCAACGATGGTCTGCACACCACTATCAATACGAGCTTGTGTACGGGCTGCAGCCTCCTCGATACGCATCTTAGGCAGACCAGTCTCGATGGCCTTAGCCATACCACCTAGTTTCTCAATCTCCTGGATATGTTCCCAAGCCTTATGAACCAACTCATTAGTCAGTGTCTCAACATAGTAAGAACCTGCCCATGGGTCAATCTGCTTGCAGACCTTCGTCTCGTTCTGGATGTAGATCTGAGTATTACGAGCGATACGAGCAGAGAAGTCGGTAGGCAGTGCGATCGCCTCATCAAGAGCATTGGTGTGGAGTGACTGGGTGTGACCCAAGACGGCTGCCATCGCCTCGATACAAGTACGACCTACGTTATTGAAGGGATCCTGCTCAGTAAGACTCCAACCAGAAGTTTGCGAGTGGGTACGGAGAGCCAAAGACTTAGGATTCTTGGCGCCAAAGCTCTTCACAATCTTAGCCCACAGCAGTCGGCCAGCACGCATCTTGGCAATCTCCATGAAGTGGTTCATACCGATAGCCCAGAAGAAGCTGAGTCGGGGGGCAAAAGCGTCCACATCGATACCTGCATTCACACCCGTGCGCAGATAGTCCATACCATCAGCCAAAGTATATGCCAATTCGATATCGGCTGTAGCGCCAGCCTCCTGCATGTGATAGCCTGAGATAGAGATACTATTGAATTTAGGCATCTTCTGCGAAGTATATTCGAAGATATCAGCAATAATCTTCATTGAGAATGCAGGTGGATAGATATAGGTGTTGCGCACCATGAACTCCTTCAAGATATCGTTCTGGATTGTTCCTGCCATCTCTTCGAGTTGAGCGCCTTGTTCCAATCCAGCTACAATGTAGAATGCCAGGATGGGCAGCACGGCGCCATTCATGGTCATCGACACCGACATCTTATTCAAAGGAATACCAGAGAACAGCACCTTCATATTCTCCTCGTTGCAGATACTTACACCAGCCTTACCCACATCGCCCACTACACGAGCGTTATCGGGGTCGTAGCCACGGTGTGTAGGCAGGTCGAAGGCCACAGAAAGACCTTTCTGACCCGAGGCCAGGTTGCGACGATAGAAAGCATTCGACTCCTCAGCAGTTGAGAATCCGGCATACTGACGGATGGTCCAAGGTTTGAAGGGGTACATCATCGAATACGGGCCACGCAGATACGGTGGGATACCTGCCGTAAAGTCGAGGTGCTCCATACCCTCCAAGTCTTCCTTCGTATAAACCGGGCGCACCTCAATATGCTCAGGCGTCTTCCAGTTGGCCTCTATATGATTATCTTTAATCCACTTGGCACCATCTTGAGCCTTGATGCCATCGTATATATGTACTTTGCTAAAATCTTTTCTCATAATCGGACCCCCTCCCCGCTCCCCCTCAAGGGGGAGAGTAGAATGTTTGTGGGGAGGATTCTACATTATATTATTATTTTATATGTTTATCCCAGTAACCACTCCCTCCCTACAGGGAGGGTTGGAGAGGGTCTTTTAGATTCCTAACTTTTGATTATACTCCTTAAGTGTCTCGAGCACGTTACACTTCACATGAACGAAGTTTTCGATGCCAGCGGCCTTCAGGTCCTCCATGCAAGCAGGAGCACCAGCCACCACAAACATAGCACGACCATTCAGATACTTGAAGGCAGGAATAGCATACTCGGCATACTCATCGTCGCTCGAGCAGATAACCACGATGTCAGCCTTAGCCTTCAGCGCAGCATCAACACCCTCTTCTACCGTCTTGAAGCCCAGATTGTCAATTACCTTATAGCCAGCACATGCCAGGAAGTTGCAAGAGAACTGAGCACGAGCCTGACGCATGGCCAGATTACCTATAGTCAACATAAAGGCAGTTGGCACCTTGGTTTCCTCAGTATGGATACGCAGGTCCTCGAAGTCAGCAGCTAAACGAGTGGATTCTATCGTCTTGAAAGCAATAGTATCTTCACCATGATGGTGCACGCCACCACAACCGCAATGATGTTCGTAGGCCTTCTTACCCTCGCTCTTCTCTGTGAAGTTCGGGAACTGATTGGTACCCAGCAAGAACTCCTTGCGCTTGGCAGCATCGCCATGGCGCTTCACATTGGTAGCATTGATGTCATCCTGGATAGTTCCTGCCTTGATGGCAGCCAGGAAGCCGCCCTCCTCTTCCACCTTCAGGAATATTTTCCAAGCCTCCTGAGCCAATGCATCAGTGAGATGTTCTATATAGTAAGAACCGGCTGATGGGTCAACGATACGATCGAAGTGGCTTTCCTCTTTGATGAGCAACTGCTGGTTGCGAGCAATACGCTCTGAGAAATCGGTAGCCTCCTCGTAAGGCGCATCAAACGGTGTTACCACCATCGAGTGTACACTACCCAGCGCAGCACTCATAGCCTCTGTCTGCGAACGCAACAGGTTCACATAACTATCAAACAAGGTCTGATTATATGTAGAAGTGGTCGCATTGATAATCATCTTGCAGGCGCAATCGCACTGAGGCTCATACTGCTTCACAATCTGAGCCCACAGCAGACGGGCGGCACGAAACTTGGCAATCTCCATGAAGTAGTTCTCGCTGACACCCATATTAAACTTGATGCTCTTGGCTGCCGTATCCACATCCACACCTGCATCGGTGAGCTGCTGCAGATACTCGTTACCCCAGGCTAGTGCATAGCCCAACTCCTGAACGATGTAAGCACCGGCATTGTTGAGCGTGTCGCTATGAACCACTACGCCTCGGAAATTCGGATATTCCTTGAGCGACTCGGCCAACTTGGGGCCAAAAGCCAATACAGGTGATACATCCTTGCCTTTAAGCAACATCTTCTTCATGGGATCCCATTCTATAGAACCCACAATTTTATCCTTATCGTAGCCCGTCTTCTGCCAATAGGTTTTTAGGATCTCGGCCAACTCAAGGGAATGACGCTGACAAGTCGAGAAGTTCACCTCTATGACATCGCAATAGATACCATCGAGCAAAGTCTTGACGGTTTCCATCGACACAAGACGGCCAGGAATATGGAATCCCAACGAATCCACGCCTTTGTTCAACACATCGAGAGCTTTAGCATTTGCGGCCTTTGGGTCGCTAGCCTCGATGTTCTGACGTACATACCACTCGTTAGAGTCCTTCTTGTTTCCACGAACAAATGGGAATTCACCAGGTAGAGAGTCTACGGCCTTGAGGTCTTTCAGGTCCTCTCGACGATAGAACGGCTGAACACTAAAGCCTTCATTCGTTCTCCATACGAGTCGCTTCTGGAAGTCGGCACCTTTCAGGTCCACTTCGATCTTATCCAACCACTCTTGTGTGGTTGGAGCCGTAAACTCGGTAAAGAGTTTTTCTTTGACGTTAGACATAGTTTTATTTTAATGTTTGTAGTATTATATAAGTTTCTAGGTGGCAAAGATAATTAAAATATTACATTCCGCAAAAAATAACGATAATTATTTCACAATAACCTCAACTTCAATCCTGTTCCCTGATTTCTCATCACGCGAACCCACTCATCGTCGTGATTGGGGTTGCAGAACTCGCTGAGATAGAGAGCTACATGCCCCATGGTGCACCTAAGATTGACCTCTACACAAGGATGCAGTTTCAATCCCGCCTCACCATCATTGACAATCATCATGTCGATGCCCAATGGTCCTTCGTAGTCGGTTCCCAGCAGCTGCTCCAGGGCCATGATAGCCTTGTCTTTGACTTCGTGCAAGTGCTTTTCTGTCACATATCGACAGATCATCTGCTCTTTAGTCTTCTCAGTGGCCAGAATGTTGCCGGTATAGGCACCATTGGCAGTATCGAACAGCGAAAGTCCACAGTAGGTCACCTTACCCGCGATGCATTCAAATTCCATGGCGAAATCCTTCACCTTATTATAATATGGTTCTGCCATCACGCTGCCCTGGTTTTTCAGCACATTGTTCAACCACCCTTCTTGGTTGGCATTCCACGCTGCGTCCTTGAAGAACCTAACACCTCGCCCGCTGCTGCTCCAAGGTGCCTTGATGACTATAGAGCCATGAGCCTGTTGCCAACTGCGCAAAGCATTGCTATCAAAAAACTCATGAGCCTGTCCCAGCGTACTGTCAGTTTGCATCAAAGGCAGCATCCTGGCTGTGAGTCGTCGATGCGACAATTGTCTCACCTTCTCTATATCATCCATAGAAAGAAGCACGGTCTCCGGGATTCCGTTTTTGGCCAGCATACTCCTGACAGTCAGATCCCATCCCCAGGGTTCTACCCTGCTCACACCTGTCAGCGAAGCCAACTCACGCTTCGTCACGAACTGAGGCTTTGACAGATGTTCGCATTGCATACCCATGCGTTTCACATAAGTATTAAACACCTGAAAATTCTTCTCAGCCTCTCGCACATCATCTACCAAGACGACGTCGTCTGCTTCGGCCCAGAGAGCAGGCAGATAGCCCAACTCGTAGCGCAGTTGCCTACCGGCATGAGGCGAAGTAAAATTTTCAAGATTGGCAGCAAGGGCGATATCGTGTTCGGGATTAAATATATGTAGTGTCATCTCCTGTTATTTTTTTGCCGACAAAGATACTAAAAAAAACACGAACACTCTTGCTTTATTCAGAAATATTCTCTACTTTTGCAATACCTAAACATATTTATTACCTCTAAATTAATCTATGTTATGAACATTCCTTATGCTTTTTGGTTAGTGCCTGCTGCATCTGTCGCAGCGCTTGGTATGGCTTATTTCTTCTTCAGGTCGATGATGAAAGCCGACGAGGGTACAGCACGTATGAAAGAGATTGCCGCCTACGTTCGCGACGGAGCTATGGCTTATCTGAAACAACAGTATAAAGTTGTTACAATTGTCTTCGTCATCCTGGCTCTCATCTTCTCAGTGATGGCCTATGGCTTTGGCGTGCAGAATCCATGGGTACCGTTTGCTTTCCTGACTGGTGGTTTCTTTAGCGGACTGGCAGGCTTCTTCGGTATGAAAACAGCGACCTATGCCTCGGCCCGCACAGCCAATGCCGCACGCAAGAGCCTGGACGGCGGCCTGAAGATTGCTTTCCGCTCTGGCGCCGTGATGGGTCTGACAGTAGTAGGACTGGGATTGCTCGACATTGCCATCTGGTTTCTCATATTGAATGCCTTCGACCCTGAAGGACTTATCTCTATCACCACCACCATGCTGACCTTCGGTATGGGTGCTTCTACGCAGGCGCTCTTTGCTCGTGTGGGTGGTGGTATCTATACAAAGGCTGCCGATGTGGGTGCCGACATTGTGGGAAAGGTGGAAGCCGACATCCCCGAGGATGACCCGCGTAATCCTGCTACCATTGCCGATAACGTAGGCGACAACGTGGGCGATGTGGCAGGTATGGGTGCCGACCTCTATGAGTCGTATTGTGGCAGTATCCTTTCTACCGCAGCCCTTGGTGCCGTGGCTTTCGCTATGGTTCCCGAGATGCAGCTCAAGGCTGTCATCGCACCTATGCTGATAGCATCCGTAGGCGTGTTCCTGTCTATCCTGGGCATCTACCTGGTTCGCACGAAGGAAGGTGCCACCATGAAGAACCTGCTTCACTCTTTGTCTGTAGGAACCAACGTGTCGGCTCTGCTCATCGCCATTGCCACGTTTGGCATTCTCTACGCCCTGCAGATAGACAACTGGCTGGGGCTCTCGTTCTCCGTCATCACGGGTCTGGCTGCTGGTGTCATCATCGGACAGGCTACCGAATACTACACATCTCATAGTTACAAGCCCACGCAGAAGATTTCCGAGGCTGGTCTGACTGGTTCTGCTACCGTGATTATCAAGGGTATCGGCACAGGCATGATGTCAACCTGCATTCCTGTGGTAACCATTGGCGTAGCCATCATGCTGAGTTACTTGTTTGCCAACGGATTCGTCATCGACCTGAAGGCTGAGGCGCTCTCTCAGGGTCTTTACGGTATTGGTATCGCTGCCGTGGGTATGCTCTCTACGCTTGGTATTACATTGGCTACCGATGCCTACGGACCTATTGCCGACAATGCAGGTGGTAATGCCGAGATGAGCGAACTGGGTGAAGAGGTGCGCCATCGTACTGATGCGCTCGACGCGCTGGGCAACACGACAGCTGCTACAGGTAAGGGCTTCGCTATCGGTTCTGCAGCTCTCACGGCACTGGCTCTGCTCGCCTCTTATATAGAAGAGGTGAAGATAGCGATGCATCGTTCTGGTGACTTCATCGTGAATCTGGCTGGCGACGAGATTGACGCTATCAACGCCACCATCCCCGACTTCATGAACTTCTTCCAGGTGAACCTCATGAACCCGCGCGTACTCGTGGGAGCCTTCATCGGCGCTATGGCTGCCTTCCTGTTCTGCGGACTCACGATGGAGGCTGTGGGACGTGCTGCCCAGAAGATGGTGGAGGAGGTGCGTCGCCAGTTCCGCGAGATTAAGGGCATCCTGGAAGGTACAGGCACACCTGACTATGGCTCTTGCGTGGAGATTTCCACCCGTGCTGCTCAGCACGAGATGATCGTTCCTTCGCTCTTGGCCATCGCCATTCCTATCGTGGTAGGCATCGTGCTTGGCATCGCTGGTGTGATGGGCTTGCTCGTGGGCGGACTCTCCTGTGGCTTCACCCTCGCCATCTTCATGGCTAATGCGGGTGGTGCCTGGGACAATGCCAAGAAGATGGTAGAGGAAGGAAATTTCGGCGGCAAGGGCTCTTTTGC
Source organism: Xylanibacter brevis ATCC 19188 (assembly GCF_000621725.1). Classification (GTDB taxonomy): domain Bacteria; phylum Bacteroidota; class Bacteroidia; order Bacteroidales; family Bacteroidaceae; genus Prevotella; species Prevotella brevis. Next base: position 114,931 of record NZ_KK211333.1, on the reverse strand, counting down.
TCACAAGGCCACCATCGTAGGCGACACCGTTGGCGATCCGTTCAAAGACACCTCTGGTCCTTCGCTGAACATCCTCATCAAACTCATGTCGATGGTCAGCATCGTGATGGCAGGACTTACAGTCGTATTCTCTTAACTTTTATTTATTCATAAAAACAACAAAACAAGTAATGAAAAAGATTTTAAGCATTTTCACGTTCCTGCTTTGTGCAGCAGTACCCACAACCACGTTCACTAGCTGTGACGAGGATGACGTCAAGACCATCATCGACATCGTCGATATGATTTTCTTCCAGAACTCCAACGAGCTGGCTGGTACAGCCTGGCAGTCGCCTGACAAGTCTTTCGCTCTGGTCTTCGAAGCTGATGGTTCTGGCGCACTCTACATTTACAGCACAGAAGAAACTACCGAGTTCACTTATGCTATCACAACAAGCGGAAACGCCAATGTGCTTACCCTGACCTATGGAGACAGCTCTCAGGAGCAATTCACCGTTAGCGGATACGAGGAAGGAAAATCACTTTCGCTCACCGATGCTAAAGGCAGCACCGTTACCTATTCTTATATAGACTTGAGCGAGAACTAAAATCTCGAAAAATGCTCCGCTTTGGCGGTGTCAAACCAGTACTTTGGCGGTACTAAACAGGTACTTTAGCGGTACCAAACAACAGGTTTCCCGTAACTATTCCTTAGGGGGGATAGCAGCGAGAGACCTGTTTTTTAACTGCAAAAATTGTTTAACGAGGTATTTTTTTGTAATCTCTGCTTTGCAAATTAAATAATTCTTTGTAACTTTGCCCGCGTTTTGAAACTATAACTGTTTGGAATGGAAGCTTTCTTTAGAACACATAAGTACTTGGTTGAGCATGTCAATGCCCCAGTTCGTCGTACGTTGATGGACGAGATTAACTGGAACGATCGCATGATTGGCATTAAGGGTACACGTGGCATTGGCAAAACTACATTCCTGCTCCAATATGCCAAGGAGCACTTTGATGTGCAAGACCGCCAATGTCTGTACATCAACATGAACAACTTCTACTTTCAAGGACGAGGCATTGCCGACTTTGCTGGCGACTTTTACTATCACGGAGGTCGCGTGCTGCTGATAGATCAGGTCTTCAAACAGGACAACTGGTCGCAGGAGCTGCGCAAGTGCTATGACCTGTATCCTGGTCTTAAGATTGTGTTCACGGGCAGTAGCGTGATGCGCCTGAAGGACGAGAATCCTGAACTGAACGGCATCGTGAAGTCATACAACCTGCGCGGTTTCTCGTTTCGCGAGTTCATCAATCTACTGACAGGCAATAATTTCCGTCCATATACACTCGAAGAGATACTCAGCGACCACGAGCGTATCATCAAACAGATACTACCAAAAGTTTCGCCCAACCGCTATTTCAACGACTATATCCACCACGGTTTCTATCCATTCTTCCAGGAACAGCGCAATTACTCTGAGAACCTGCTGAAGACCATGAACATGATGACCGAGGTAGATATTCTGCTCATCAAGCAGATAGAGCTGAAATACCTGACAAAGATTAAAAAACTGTTCTACCAGTTGGCCGAAGAGGGCCCCAAGGCTCCCAACGTGTCGAAGCTGGCTCAAGACATAGAAACCAGCCGTGCCACCGTGATGAATTACATCAAGTATCTCACCGATGCACGTCTGCTCAACATGATTTACCCCATCGGAGAGGACTTCCCCAAAAAGCCCTCCAAGGTGATGCTTCACAATTCCAACTTGCTCTATGCCATCTACCCCATTCACGTAGAGAAGCAAGACGCAATGGAAACCTTCTTTGTGAACTCGCTCTGGAAGGATCACAAGGTGAATCAAAGCACACGCGACAACTTCTATCTCATCGACGAGAAGCTGAAGTTTAAAGTCTGCAACGCCGAGACATCCAGCAAGATGAGGTACACCCCCGACACAATATACGCTAGATACAATACTGAAATAGGAAAGGATAATCAAATCCCGCTATGGTTGCTGGGATTCCTCTACTAGACAGCAAAAAAACATATCATTTTTATATTCTATTCTAAACAAATGGCTAAAGAAAAGAAGTTTATCACCTGTGATGGTAACGAGGCTGCAGCTCACGTGAGCTACATGTTCTCGGAGGTAGCTGCTATCTACCCCATCACCCCGTCTTCGCCTATGGCGGAGCATGTTGACGAGTGGGCTGCCCGTGGTCGTAAGAACCTGTGGGGCCAGAACGTCTCAGTTCAGGAAATGCAGTCAGAGGCTGGTGCTGCCGGTGCCGTTCACGGTTCGCTGCAGGCTGGTGCTCTCACCACTACATTCACCGCATCTCAGGGCTTGCTCCTGATGATTCCTAACATGTACAAGATTGCCGGTGAGCTGATTCCTTGCGTATTCGACGTTTCTGCCCGTACGCTGGCTTCACACTCTCTGTGTATCTTTGGCGACCACCAGGACGTAATGGCTTGCCGTCAGACCGGTTTTGCTATGTTCTGCTCAGGTTCAGTTCAGGAGGTTATGGACCTTACCGCTGTTCCTCACCTGGCTACCCTCGAGACTATGGTTCCATTCGTAAACTTCTTCGATGGTTTCCGTACCTCTCACGAGTATCACAAGATTGAGATGATGGACATGGAGGATATCCGTCCTCTGGTTAAGGAAGAGTACATCAAGCGTTTCCGCGATCGTGCTATGAGCCCTGAGCGTCCTATCACTCGTGGTACTGCCGAGAACCCCGAGACCTTCTTCACACACCGTGAGGCTTGTAACCCATACTACGATTCAGTTCCCGAAGTAGTAGAGAAGTACCTGGGCGAGATTTCAAAGATCACTGGTCGTGAGTACCACCTGTTCTCATACTACGGAGCCGAGGATGCCGACCGCATGATCATCCTCATGGGTTCGGCTACCGATGCTGCACGTGAGGCTATCGACTACCTGAACGCAAATGGTCAGAAGGTTGGTATGATCTCTGTTCACCTGTATCGTCCATTCTCAGTTAAGCACCTGCTGGCTGCTGTTCCTAAGACCGTTAAGAAGATTGCCGTTCTGGATCGTACTAAGGAGCCAGGCGCTAACGGCGAGCCTCTGTACCTCGACGTGAAGGATGCTTTCTACGATGTTCAGGATCGTCCTGTTATCGTTGGCGGTCGCTACGGTCTTGGTAGCCGCGACACCACACCTGCTCAGATCATCAGCGTGTTCAACAACCTCGCTATGCCCGAGCCCAAGAACCACTTCACCGTTGGTATCGTAGATGACGTCACCTTCACCTCTCTGCCTGAGGTTGAGGAGATTGCACTCGGTGGAAAGGGCATGTTCCAGGCTAAGTTCTACGGTCTGGGTGCCGATGGTACCGTAGGTGCTAACAAGAACTCAGTTAAGATTATTGGCGACAACACCGACAAGTACTGCCAGGCTTACTTCTCTTACGACTCTAAGAAGTCGGGAGGTTTCACCTGCTCTCACCTGCGTTTCGGTGATACACCTATCCGCTCTACCTACCTGGTAACCACACCTAACTTCGTGGCTTGCCACGTTCAGGCTTACCTCCACATGTACGACGTAACTCGTGGTCTGCAGAAGAATGGTCAGTTCCTGCTGAACACCATCTTCGACGCCGACGAGCTCGAGAAGTTCATGCCTAACAAGGTAAAGCGCTACTTCGCACAGAACAACATTACTGTTTATACCATCAACGCTACTAAGATTGCACAGGAGATTGGTTTGGGCAACCGTACCAACACTATCCTGCAGAGTGCATTCTTCCGCATCACCGGCGTTATCCCCGTTGAGCTCGCTGTTGAGAAGATGAAGGCTGCCGCCCTGAAGTCTTACGGCGCTAAGGGTCAGGACGTTGTTGATAAGAACTATGCCGCTATCGATCGTGGTGGTGAGTATGTTCAGCTCACAGTTAAGCCTGAGTGGGCTAACCTGCCTGATGATGAGGTTAAGGCCGACGACGCTCCCGCATTCGTTAAGGAGCTGGTTCGTCCTATCAACGCTCAGGCCGGTGACCTGCTGAAGGTTTCTGACTTCGTTAAGCACAACACCGTTGATGGTTCTTGGGAGGTTGGTACAGCCGCTTACGAGAAGCGTGGTGTTGAGGCCTTCGTTCCTGTATGGAACAAGGACAACTGTATCCAGTGTAACCAGTGTGCTTACATCTGTCCTCACGCAGCTATCCGTCCATTCGTTCTCGACGACGAGGAACTGAAGGGCTTCGCTGCTGCTGATGACACTATCGAGATGAAGGCACCTGCTGCCATGAAGGGCATGCACTTCCGCATCGAGACATCTGTACTCGACTGTCTGGGTTGCGGTAACTGTGCTGATATCTGCCCAGGCAATCCTAAGACTGGTAAGGCTCTCACCATGGCTCCATTCAATCCTGATGCTGCCGATATGGTTCAGGAGGCTAAGAACTGGGAGTACCTGGTTAAGAACGTCAAGAGCAAGCAGAACCTCGTTGACATCAAGAGTAACGTTAAGAACTCACAGTTCGCTCAGCCTCTGTTCGAGTTCTCAGGCGCATGCTCTGGTTGCGGTGAGACTCCATACGTTAAGCTGATTTCTCAGCTGTTTGGTGATCGTCAGATGATTGCCAACGCTACTGGATGTTCTTCAATCTACTCTGCTTCTATTCCTTCTACACCTTATACCAAGAACGAGAAGGGTCAGGGTCCTGTATTCAACAACTCTCTGTTCGAGGACTTCTGCGAGTTCGGTCTGGGTATGGCTCTCGGTAACAAGAAGATGAAGGAGCGCGTTGCTAAGCTGCTGGCTGAAGCTTGCGAGAAGTGCGACGTAACTCCTGAGTACAAGGCTCTGGCCGAGGAGTGGATTGCCAACAAGGATGATGCCGACAAGACCAAGGAGATTGCTCCAAAGTTGCGCGCAGAGATTGCTGCTTGCGCCGCTAAGGGTTGCGAGATTTGCAAGGAGCTCCAGACTCTGGATCACTACCTGGTTAAGCGCTCACAGTGGATCATCGGTGGTGACGGTGCTTCTTACGATATCGGTTACGGTGGTCTCGACCACGTGATTGCTTCTGGCGAGGATGTAAACATCCTGGTACTCGATACCGAAGTTTACTCTAACACCGGTGGTCAGGCTTCTAAGGCTACTCCTCTTGGTGCTATCGCTCAGTTCGCTGCTCAGGGTAAGCGCATCCGCAAGAAGGATCTGGGTATGATTGCCACAACCTACGGTTATGTATATGTAGCTCAGATTGCTATGGGCGCCGACCACGCACAGACCCTCAAGGCCATCCGCGAGGCTGAGGCATGGCACGGACCTTCAATCATCATCGCCTATGCTCCATGTATCAACCACGGCTTGAAGGCCAAGGGCGGTATGGGTAAGAGCCAGGCCGAGGAGAAGAAGGCTGTTGAGTGCGGTTACTGGCACCTGTGGCGTTTCAACCCAGCTCTGGCAGAGGAAGGCAAGAACCCATTCTCACTCGACTCTAAGGAGCCCAACTGGGAGAACTTCCACGACTTCCTGCTCGGCGAGGTTCGCTACCTGTCAGTTAAGAAGGCTTATCCTAACGAGGCCGAAGAGCTCTTCGCTGAGGCTCAGAAGATGGCCCAGCTCCGCTACAAGACTTACATCCGCAAGTCTCAGGAAGATTGGACTGAGTAAGAGCAATGATAAGCTCGCTTAATCATTGCCGAGCGAAGATTCAATCTCGACGAAGTCAAAATTGGGAAGACTAAGAAAAAGTGTGGTCAGCAGTTCCCCTGCTGACTACCTTCCATACAAAGAGCGACGCACCCACATCGGATGCGCCGCTCTTCTTTTATTTGTTTCATCACTTTTCAATGTGATTGTATTGTCGCCTAATTCGAATGTTCCAGTTTCACCAAAATCAGAAAAATCAGAAGAATATGTTTTATCACGATGTAATTCAATTTTTTTATTCCACATAACATCCATTTCCATCATTTCCTGCTGTATGTCATCGAAAAAATATAGCTATCCATGCACCTCCACGTTCCAATAATCTGTTTAAAGAGATTGTTTCTTCCACCCACAACAATTTCCTCCTCTTCATCGTCTCCGCACGACGAAACGACAGGAAGTATCGAAGCGAGTACGTCAATGTAAATTAGCCATTTCTGTTTCACTTTAATACAAATCTACACTTACGACGAACTACTGTGGGCGTTGGAATGCCTAGTAGAGAGAAGGTAATTTAAGAGCACTTCTGTTCCAGTTCCAGTTGTTCCAATTAAAATTTGAGAGACAAATCCCCTTATTATATATTCATAACTAATTAATATATAGATAGTTATATATAGAAATAGGGATAATGGAACTGCCAAAAATAAAACTGGAACAACTGGAACTGGAACACGAGGTCATATTAGCAACCATTTATTTTCATCTAAAAAGCAGATTATCAATGAGATACAAAATTAGTAAAGCGACTGCGCCCGCTATGCCAAACCTCGGCAAAGGTACAGAATGCATTAAATTACTGCTCTCTCAAGCCTCAAAAGTGATGCGAAAACCCCTTCTTTTGATAACAAATTCATCGTTTCTCTCTATTTCACGATGCGAAAGAGAAGAAGGTTTTATAGCAAAAGTGACGCATTAAACATCAAAAGTAGTACTTTACACACCGAAAAGTAATACTTTTCACGAAGAAAAGTTATGCTTATGCAACGTGAAAGCATTGCGTTTGATTCACGTCTAAAGTCTGAAGATGTCAATTCTAAATTCGCCCTTTCAGGGCTTTACACTCACATCATCACCGTGTTTTCGAAACAAACTGACTAGCGATGTGGCTCAATGGGGTTGTGCCATCGGTCACGCGCTCCAGAATCATCCAGTCGGTGCGATAGTCTATATGCTCTTCTACAGCGATGCGATCTTTAGAAAGCCATTTCACTTGGCGGGTCATGTTGCCGCACTTATAAGACTTCTTTCCGTTGTAATAGATTTTATCAACAACTCCACCATTTTGGATTAGCATCGTCAGGTACTTGGGTGCAAAGACGAAAAAGCTGTTGAAATACTTACTCTTATCGTATTGTTCATGCAACTTGAGAAGTTCTCTCTTCACATCACGCAGTTCGTCCACATAGCCGATAAAGCGCCATGTGCCTGTCAGGGGATTGCTTGCATCCACATCTGAGGCGCCGGTAATTGCATCGAAAAACGGCTTGCTCTTCTCTGTGTACTTCCCCGATTCGTACTTCTCTATGCACCAGTCGTTATTGGGGAAATGGATATGGTTGGGATAAGTACTCCACCATTTCAGTTTGAACTGCTTGTCGTTGCTGTCGTAGATAAGTGGACTCTTATCAGCTTCCGATGTTGGCTGCTCTCCAGTATAGTTGAACACTCGATGGTCGTTGTTGGAGATGTTGAAGAATGCAGCTCGCTCCGATACCATGAGTGTCACACTGTCGGTACAGATTTTGTACTGCTCGAATGGAGCTTTCACCTCGCCCATCTTACCTGTAAGAGTTGTCATCTTATAGATGCCACGCGGATTTTCCGTCTGTGCGTTTGCTACTATTGGCAGAGAAAGAAATGCTGCTGCCATCAGCATTTTCAATGATTTGTTCATCGCTTAATATTTATGGTTAATAGAAATGGCATAGGATGCCCATAAACATGTTGATTAGTTTTTGTGCAAATATACGAAAATATTTGTAATCAGATACCACTCTACCCACAAAAAGAAAGAAATAATATTGTTTAAAAACCTGGTTTATTCTTCAATTCCACAAGTATTGTGCATTAAAACCATACCTTTTAATTCGTAAAAGAAAAAAGGCATTAAATACGACTTTTACACTGTTTTTTCGTAAATTTGCAGTCGAAGAATCAAGACGAGATGACTGCAAAAGAGATTATACAGTATATGGAGTCGCTGCACGACGAGGAGCAGCGGCAGGTGCTGATGCGCTTTTTCAAGACTGCACCTGGCGAATATGGCTACGGCGATGAGTTTCTGGGCATCAAGGTGCCGAAGACACGCGAGGTGGTTAAGGCGGCTGCAAAAGACACACCGCTCAGCGAGATTCCGGAATTACTGATGTGCCGTTGGCACGAGGTGCGGCTCTGCGGACTGTTGATTCTCGTCTGGCATTTCGAACGACTGACAGCCAAACGGCTCATTAACGATGCTGAGGCTATCAGAAAACGTGAGGAGATACTGACACTCTATTTGAAGTATGCCGAACAGGCAAACAATTGGGACTTGGTTGATATGTCGGCACCTAAAATACTGGGGGCATGGGTTGCCTGCCCCGCACCTTCAAAGGAAGAAGAAAAGAAGAAGAAGGAAGTGCTCGACGAACTGGCCACAAGCACCAATCTTTGGAAGCAGCGCATGAGCATCGTCTGCACTTGGAAGACCTCACAGATGGGCGATGCTTCGTGGTGTCTGCGCTATGCAGAGATACACCTGCACCATCCGCACGATCTGATGCACAAGGCCGTCGGCTGGATGCTTCGCGAGATGGGCAAGAGAGTGTCTATGGACTTGTTGCGCGACTTCCTACACCAGCATGTCCACGAAATGCCACGAACCACGCTGCGCTATGCCATCGAAAAGATGAACGATACTGAACGGAAATATTGGATGCAACAATAAACACAAAAATAGAAAAAGAAAAAATGAAGATAATCATTCTTGACGGATATGCGGCAAACCCAGGCGATTTGTCGTGGGAGGGCTTACGAGAGTTGGGTGACGTGACAATCTATGACCGCACAAAACCTGAAGAAACGGTGACCAGGGCTGCAGATGCCGAGGTAGTGCTGACCAACAAAGTTGTACTTGGGCGTAAAGAGATAGAACAATTGCCAAAACTACGTTACATCGGTGTGCTGGCCACGGGCTATAACGTGGTTGACACACAGGCTGCCCACGAACGTGGCATCATCGTGACCAACGTTCCGGCCTACAGCACAGAGAGTGTTGCCCAGATGGTATTTGCCCATCTGCTGACTGTGACCAACCGCACGGAGCATTATGCCCTTCAGAACCGCCAAGGCCGCTGGAGCCAGAATCCAGATTTCTGCTATTGGGACACGCCACTGATGGAACTCGCAGGCAAGACCTTCGGCATCGTGGGACTTGGCAACATAGGCAACAGAGTGGCACAGATAGCTCTGGCCTTCGGCATGCAGGTGAAAGCGCTCACCAGCAAAGCAGCTGATGCGCTGCCCGCAGGCATCCAGAAAGCAAATCTCAACGAACTGCTCTCTTCGTCCGACGTACTTTCGCTGCATTGTCCGCTGACTGCCGACAATCGTCACTTCATCAATGCCAAGACCCTAGCCCTGATGAAGCCAACGGCTATCGTCATCAACACGGGTCGTGGTCCCCTGGTCAATGACGCCGATGTAGCCGAGGCTCTCGAAGCAGGACGCCTTGCCGCCTATTGTGCCGACGTACTCACCGACGAGCCACCCCATGCCGACAATCCCCTACTCTGTCAGCCCCATGCCTATCTGACGCCCCACATTGCCTGGGCCACTTGCGAAGCTCGCCTTCGTCTGCTCAGCATCGCCGTCAGCAACGTCCGCGCATTCATTGATGGTCAGCCGCAGAATGTAGTGTAAACAATAACAATTTCGTAAATTATCGCGATAAAACTTGCGAGTTCGTAGTTTTTTTACTACTTTTGCAGTCGATTTATAAGTTAATCCCTCGTTGGTATCTCGGGCAGATGCCGATTGTGCTGACAAAACGACGGCTCTCGGGTTAGGGCTGGCATAGTGCAAAGGGATATGTATAACACATTAAACATAATTAGTAATTATGGCAGAAATGAATTTTGGTGGCGTTATCGAGACTGTTGTCACCAGCAAGGAGTTCTCTTTGGAGAAAGCACGTGAAGTATTGAAGGATGAAGTAATCGCCGTTATCGGCTATGGTGTGCAGGGCCCCGGACAGGCATGCAACCTGCGCGACAATGGATTCAACGTCATCGTGGGCCAGCGTCAGGGAAAGACCTACGACAAGGCTGTGGCCGATGGATGGGTGCCCGGTAAGACGCTGTTCTCTATTGAAGAGGCCGCTGAGAAAGGTACCATTCTGTGTATGCTTCTGAGCGATGCTGGACAGATTCAGCAGTGGCCCACCATCAAGCAATATCTGAAGCCCGGCAAGACGCTTTACTACAGCCACGGCTTCGCCATTAACTGGAGCGATCGCACAGGCGTTGTGCCCCCAAAGGATGTTGACGTTATCATGGTTGCACCAAAGGGTTCGGGTACATCGCTGCGCACTATGTTCTGCGAGGGTCGCGGACTGAACTGCTCATACGCTGTATATCAGGATGCGTCTGGCAAGGCTAAGGAGAAGACACTGGCCTTCGGTATCGGTATCGGTGCTGGCTACCTGTTTGAGACCACATTCCAGCGCGAGGCTACATCTGACCTCACTGGCGAGCGCGGTTCGCTGATGGGTGCTATCCAGGGATTACTGCTGGCACAATATGAGGTATTGCGCGAGAATGGTCATACTCCTTCTGAAGCCTTCAACGAGACCGTTGAGGAGCTGACTCAGAGTCTTGGCCCGCTGTTTGGCGAGAAAGGTATGGACTGGATGTACGCAAACTGTTCTACAACAGCCCAGCGCGGTGCTTTGGATTGGGCTCCACGCTTCCACGATGCTATAAAGCCCGTAATGGAGTGGCTGTATTACTCAGTAAAGACTGGCAACGAAGCACAGATTACCATCGACGCCAACTCAAAGCCCGACTATCGTGCAGGACTGGAGAAGGAATTGGAAGCTATGCGCAATCAGGAGATGTGGCGTGCTGGCGAAACCGTTCGCAAGCTGCGTCCTGAGAATCAGGATGTATAAACGCATTCTAGCCAATAAACACAAGAGAGAGGATACGTGCGTATCCTCTCTCTTGTATTTTATATCTAACCTAATGTCTGAATCGAATATCTCGCAATTCGTGGCTGCCCATGAAGCGGCTCTTATCCACCAACCCCGTGACGCCCATGATGCGACCACGACAGGAATACTGCCATAAGGTATAGTCGCGCCCATCATCCAGCACAGGTTCTTCATCGGCATACATAGCCACCATCAACTGGTAGTCGTCTATCTTACCCTGCAGATGCTTGTTGTAGAAATTACGATAGGTATAGACCAAAGGTTTCTGATGATAGGCCTCTTCCATCAACGACAACATCTTGAGCAATGAGTCACAAAACTCTTCTGACGACAAGCGGCCGTCGGTCTCTACATCGAGCATCGGTATAAGGTCTTGCTCGCCAGGCAGACACTGGGCTTTAAAGTTCTCAAGCTGCGTCTGCAAATCGGCAGCAGGACGGAAGAAATGGTAGGAACCCACCTTCAGCCCGTGGCGATGAGCCAGGTCGATATTGCGCTCATAGAGAGGGTCCACATTCTCAGAACCTTCAGAAGCCTTTAGATAGACATAGGCCATCTTGGTGTGCTCACCAATGGTGTTCCAAAACACCTCGCCCTGATAATGACTCAGGTCGATGCCATGAATATGACTGCAAGTATCCTCGCAACAAAGAAGTGGATTTTCGTGTATCGTTGGTGGCACGACTCGACGTACTACTCTGCGTTTCCTGACTACTCGGTGAGTTCGAGCTCTCTTGCGATGACGGCGCACGGTGGCATCGGTGGGTAAGACCACCAGCAACGCAAGTAACATCGTAAAAAGAATTGTAATTCGCTGCTTTACCTTAATCATGATACAAAAATACTGCTTTTTTTCTTGAAATCCATAAGATATGTGCGAAAAATAATGTATTTTTGCATATGAGAAGAGAAAAGCAAAAATGAGAAAACATTTTTTCCGATATTTCATCTGTTTAATCACTATCTGTGCATTCGTCGCCTGCAGTCAGGATGAGGACGATGGCGACCCGTTTAGACCTAATCGGGAGTATCAGCGCACCGTCTTAGTTTATATGTCGGGCGAAAACAGACTCAGCACATTTATCAATGACGAACTGAAAGAAATGTATGAGGGTTCAAAGAAGCTCAACGATGGTCAGGCTTTGGTGGTGTATGTGGACAATGCCAGCACCAGAGAAACGCCTTTCCTGGCAAGAATCGCAAATGGAAAGCTGACAGACCGTTACGACTTTGATGCCGACTCGCTATCGTCTGATCCACACGTAATGCTCAACGTATTGAACTACGTGTCGCACCGCTATCCTGCCAACGAATATGGACTTGTGCTATGGGGACACGGCAGTGGATGGCTGAAAGAAGACTCAATAGCTTACAGCAGACGGGCATACGGCATAGACAACGGTAACAACGCTTATACAGACGTGGGACAATGGATCAACATACCTACTCTGGCAGAAATACTGCGACAGTGGGGCCATCCGTTGTGTTTCATCCTTAACGACTGCTGCTATGCGCAATGCATAGAAAGTGCCTACGAACTGAGAGACGTGGCCGACTATATCATCGGATCGCCAGCAGAAATTCCTGGTATTGGGGCACCATATGACCAGCTAACACCAACATTGTTTGGCACCACCACTAATTTCTACGAGGATATTGTGGATAGCTACTTCCATCAAACCATCAGCATCAGAGTCAACAAGACTGAATCTTACCAGGCACGTGTAGCACTATCTGTGATTAAAACTTCCGAACTGCTATCGCTGGCCAATGCTACCAAACAGATTATTGGCAACCTTAATATGCAAAACAGCTACAACCTGAACGGCCTACTTTATTACGGAAAGTATGAATATCTGCCAGAGATGAGGATGATTGACACATTCCATGACATCAACGACTTCTTCCTTCACAAGGCCGATACGGAAGATTATAAAATTTGGAAAGAAGCATTCGATCGTGCTGTGGTCTATCGCGTTTACGACAAGTGGCAAACGATCTATCTACCTACCAGCGTCTTCGAAATGCTCTCTGAAGAGAGATATGGCGGTGTTAGCATGTATGTGCCACAACAACTCACAAACACCAACTTCTACAACGTCTGTGCAGAATATATCAAAAACTATGAATGGTACTATGCTGCAGGTTTAAGTTCTTTAGACCTTCAAAAAGAATAGGTCAGAACATAATCTGCAGAACATTCAAAGTGTATCGCCACAATCTGGTTTAACTTCATATCTTCGAGAAGCATCACCGCGTCGCTCATCTCGCGCAAGCGCATATCGAAATACTGTAAGTGTGCCGAAGAATGAAGTTTGTAGAGCGTCTCTTTGGCCGACCATAATAGCAACATATCCTCGATTGAGGTAACCGGCTCGTCATCGCGTATAAACTTCTTGGCTATACGCCCCACCCTGTCGGACTGATACTCTATATCTACTGCTACCTCCTGTCTGTCAGAGAGAATGAGTGCAGCAAAACCTCGCGTATGGCTGACACTGATATGCCACCCCGGCAATGTGGGTTTGCCACTTGGCTCATGTCCTATGCAAAGTGTATCATCGCCCGTCATTGCATGCAATAGCCGATGTACAGCATCACGCTCCCTTTCGCGAGCACTGCCATCGAAAGGTTCATCCATGCGCCAGAGCCCCAGACGGGTATGATCAGACAGTTGACGAATTTCAATCAGCGACATTGTCTTTGCTTACAATCACCTTTATCTTAGATATGCGATGACCATCAAGTTCTACAATCTCGAACTTGAAGTTCTTATAGTCTATACGCTCGTGTTCGCTGGGAATATCGCCCTTCAACTCTAGCATTAAGCCTGCTAGCGTGTCGGCATCTCCTTCTACCTCTTCAAACACATCATCATCAAGCTCTAATATGCGATAGAAATCGGTAAGGAGCGTTTTTCCTTCAAACACATAGGTGTTGGCATTTATACGTGTATAGCTCTTCTCCTCTTCATCGTATTCATCGTTAATTTCACCCACAATCTCCTCGAGCACGTCTTCCAACGTGATAAGACCACTGGTGCCACCAAACTCATCGACGACAATAGCGATGTGCACCTTGTTCTCTTGGAAATCGCGAAGCAAATCGTCAATCTTCTTTGTTTCCGGCACAAAATAAGGCGGACGAATCAGCGACTGCCAACGAAACGTAGATGGCTTGCCAAGATGAGGCAACAAGTCCTTGATATACAAGATGCCACGTATGTTATCGACAGAATCCTGATAAACGGGAATACGCGAATAGTTGTTTTCAACTATACACTTTATAACTTCAGGGAACGTAGAGCGGAAATTTAAATCCACAATGTCTTGACGACTAGTCATTACCTCTTTGGCAGTCTCGTCGCCAAAACGCACAATGCCTTCAAGCATGTTCTTCTCCTCCTTCAAGTCTTCCTTATCTGTAAGTTCTAATGCTTGTTCCAGATCATCGACACTCAAAACTCGATTTTCTTTCTGCACCACTTTTTCGGCCAGCACACCTGCACGAATCAAGATACTGGACAGAGGATAGAAGACCTTACGAAGCACCATAATAGAGGGCGCAAACATACGACACACAGCAAGGGCATGCTGCGAACAATATACCTTTGGCATAATCTCGCCAAAGAGCAACAAAAGGAAAGTCAGTAAAACGGTGATAACCAAGAATTCAAGCCACACAGCATTTCCGAAATGTACAACAGACGAAAAGAAGAAGTTACAAAGCATAATGATTGTAACATTCACCAAATTGTTGGTTATCAAAATAGTGGCTAGTGTGCGCTCTGAATCTTCGCGAAGAAAAACAATTTTCTTATCTTGCTTATTCTTTTCCTCGTCTAACTCGCTAAGATCTGTAGGAGAGAGCGAGAAAAAAGCAATCTCAGATCCCGAAGCGAATCCAGAGAAAAGCAATAAGACACAAGCTAAAAAGGCTGAGATAAAGGCTCCGAATCCAATCGGATTCAGATGTACTTCGGTTAGTATTTCTTGGAGATAGTCCATTTCTAATGATTAAAAAGGCAAAGGTTCGTCTTCGGTTCCAGCATCGGATGTTGTCTGTCCTTGCCCTGCACCACTATTCGAAGCAGCAGCAACAGAAGAAGAGGAACCAGCTGCAGAAGTAGTAGCACCATAAGTAGAAGAAGCTTGTTTAGGCGTCAACATTTCCATATTGTCTGCCCATATCTCGGTATAGAACTGTCGCTTGCCCTGTTTGTCATCGTAAGAGGCATAGTGAATACGACCTTCGATATAGAGTTTGTCGCCCTTATGAACATAGTGCTCTACGACCTCGGCCAACTTACGCCAAAGAATCACATTATGCCACTCTGTGCGTTCAGGCACCTGGGTTCCATTCTGCAATGTATAGCCACGTTCGGTGGTTGCCAATGTCAAACGTGCCACAGCCTGTCCCTGATCTACGTAGCGTACCTCAGGATCGCGGCCCACATTGCCTATCAACATCACCTTGTTCATACCTTTATTATCTATTTAATAATTAAAGCTCCTAAGAATTTGAATTTCCAATGGTTATTGGTTTCAAGAATTAAAAGTTCTATGAAACAATTATGTATTAGGCTTCAGTGTTAAGAGGCTTTGCCTTACCTAAGAAGCGGAAATGGAAATTCTTTCCTTTTACAGAAGGGAACTGGCTGCGATTGTCAACTCGCTCACGCAGGTAATCGACAATACGATTATAGCAATCGATGCCAGACATAGCCTTCACCTGTGCAACGAAGTGAGTGTCGCGATACTGGAACTTACCTGTGCCAGGCACCATCAAAACACGCTTAAAGTCAATTTCACCTTCATACCATCCCTCAAGTTCCTCGTTCAACTTCATAATGACGGGCGAAACCTGACGAGCTGCTACAGGAGGCTCTGGCGTACGCACCGCACGCTTCTCCTTAAAGTCAGCCATTGACGCTGCTTCAGTCTTTATAATAATGAAATAAACACGGGGACGAATTTTATAACGCTTAGGATACAAGACATCACTATCGACATAATCACGGATATCGGCTTCAAGAACAGGATTCATTCCTATTTCATCGATACTTTTCAAAAAGTCGATAGCTTCGTCGACACTATAGACAAGTGTCTCTTTATCAAAATATCTTAAGTATAAATTCATGATTTGAAGATGTTTTCCTGTAATATTAAGAGGAGCGGAAAACGGGACTCGGACCCGCGACCCCAACCTTGGCAAGGTTGTGCTCTACCAACTGAGCTATTTCCGCATAATTTCAAAGAAGGGTTTAAAATGGTGAAGAGGAGGAGACTCGAACTCCCACGTCGCAATTGACACTACCCCCTCAAAGTAGCGCGTCTACCAATTCCGCCACCTCTCCAACATGATTCACATTTGAATAAAAAGAGTGCCCAGAACAGGACTCGAACCTGCACGCCTTGCGGCACACGCACCTGAAACGTGCGCGTCTACCAATTCCGCCACCTGGGCATTTACGATTAAGGCCTTCCCTAATCTCTCTTTTTGTTCAATATGTTGAGCGGAAAACGGGACTCGGACCCGCGACCCCAACCTTGGCAAGGTTGTGCTCTACCAACTGAGCTATTTCCGCCTGTTTATCGCACTAAATTCAGTGTGTTAGCATATCTCTCTCGATTGCGGTTGCAAAGGTACTGCTTTTTTTTGAACTGCCAAAACTTTTCCGCATTTTTTTTAAAAAAAAAGTGCTAATCCATGCGATTTTTATAGTCTTCGTACCCAAATTGGCGCAAAATCTCGAGATTTCCGTCCATTTTTAGCATTCCGATGGCTGGATGACTGATGCCGTTGAACATGCATGTTTTTACGGTTGTGTAGTGGATCATATCCTCAAAAATCACTTCTTCGCCCACTTTTAATTCATGATTAAAGCACCAATTTCCCATAAAGTCACCACTCAAACAACTATTTCCTCCAAGTCGATAGATGTAACCAGATGTTGTCGAAGAACAAAATTTTGATGTTTTTGATGCAGACAAATGCTTAGAATCATCACAAACTATGCTTTCTTTTGGATTGAGATGTTCTGCTCCACGCACGTCAGGATAATATGGCATCTCTAAACAGTCGGGCATATGACAGGTAAAGCTGACATCAAGAATAGCAGTACGGATACCCTTATCCTCTACCACATCTACGACATGACTCACCAAGGGGCCGGTTTGCCAAGCAAAGGCACTGCCAGGTTCCAGGATGATTTTCATCCAGGGATAGCGCTCGTGCAAACCCTTTATTATATTAATAAGGTGTGGAACATCATAATCTTTGCGAGTCATCAGATGGCCACCGCCCAAGTTGAGCCACTTCAACTGGGGGAACCACTTGCTGAATTTCTCCTCGATATGCACCAACGTACGCTCAAGCACATCTGCCCCACTCTCGCAATGGCAATGGCAATGAAAACCTTCGATATCACTAGGTAGCTGCTCGGGCAATTTATCGGCAGTCACGCCGAAACGTGTGCCAGGTGCACAAGGATTATAAAGCAGTGTGCCTACCTCGCTATATTCGGGGTTGACACGCAAACCGATGCTGACTTTTCTTGCCACGCGTTTGTGATAACGTTCGTATTGTGACAATGAATTGAACGTGAGATGCGAAGAGCATCGCACGATAGGTTCTATTTCATCATCGGTATATGCTGGCGAGAAAGTGTGTGCTTTAGCACCAAACTCTTCGTATGCCAACAGAGCTTCGCTGAGCGAGCTAGCTGTAGTGCTATTGATATACTCACGAAAAATGGGGAACGTTTTCCAAAGTGCAAAAGCCTTAAAAGCAAGGATAATCTCAACGTCTGCCTCTTTTGCTACATGGGCAATGAGCTGCAGGTTGCGTCTCAGCTTTGCCTCCTCTATAATATAAATAGGTGTTGCCATTAAAACAATCAATATATTCTGGGTCCAAAGATGGTTGTGCCTATGCGAACCATCGTACTGCCGTGGGCTACGGCAATGTGATAATCGTCACTCATGCCCCACGAGCGCTCGCAGAAAGCGTCATCATCGGCAAAATACTGTGCCTTTACCTCGTTGAAGAAGCTGGCTGCAGTATCAAATTCACGTGCTATCTGTTCTTCATCATCTACGTTTGAGGCCATCATCATCAGGCCGCAAATCTGAACATGACTCATCTGTCGCCACTCGCCGTCGGCCAATAACTGGCGACAGGCATCGAGTGTTAAGCCATATTTAGTGGCTTCTTCTGCAATATGAAGTTCCAACAGGACCTTCACCACCCTATCAGACTTGGCTGCCTGCTTCTCAATCTCGCGAAGCAACTTCAGAGAATCCACAGCTTCAATCATCGAGATATAAGGCGCAATATATTTCACCTTATTAGTCTGTAGATGCCCGATGAAGTGCCACTCAATGTCTTGAGGCAGTTCTTTTACTTTCTGTGCCAGCTCCTGCTCGTGGCTTTCGCCAAACACACGCTGTCCTTCTTCGTAGGCAGCGGTGATAAAATCTGCAGGATGAAACTTACTGATAGCCACCAGTCGCACACTTTTCGGTAGCGACTGGAGGACTTCATTCAGTTTTTCTTTTACCGGATACATAGCAATGAAACTATTGTTCAAACTCGGGTTTATCGTCTTTCTTGGTCTTTCCAGTGTGCTCATAGACGTCCATCAACTGCGTCTCAGTGATGCTGGAAATGGTGTAATCAATCATTGTACCACCCATCACCTCGTCGAGGTTCTTCACTGCACCGTTGAAAGTACCAGCCTGCACCAGATAGTTGACGGTAGATTTCTTCTCTTTCTCTGATTTCTCATCGATGGTGATAAACTGCAGTTTTGCCTTATACCACTTGTCGGCCATCTCCTGATCACTGAAGAATATCTCGCCATAAGGTGCCTTCTTGATATCGGTTACGGTGAATTCACCACTGATATATGATGACATCTCTTCGATGATACGTTCTTCTGCCTCGCTAAAGCTCAGTGCATCTACCACATAAGCCTCAGTAACTTTCTTTTGCATGCCGTCTTCCATAGTTTTCTCGTAGCGTATTTTGCACTCAAACCATGTAGCGGTTCTACTTCTCATTGCCATTTGTTTTTCAATATATAAAGTTAATGTTTATTTTTGAATTCCCTTCTTCGAGAGGGATTTCTGCTTTTCTCTTGTCAGACGATTGATGATATCATTGGCCAACTGACCTGTGCGTTCAGGGCTCAATCCTGCCTCATCGCCCAGTTTGGTCTGCTGTTGTATCAGTTCTTCCATCAATTGCTTGCTGCCAGCCACGAAGACTTTCTCCTCAGCACCCATACGTTCATTGCTATAAACCTTAGAGAGGATGCGGTCGGCCTGACGTTCAAACTGTTTTTTAAAGATATCCTCGGCCTTAGCCTGATATTCATCGAGTCGTTTCTTCTCATCTTTTGTAAAAAGTGTATCACCATCCACATTGGCCGAGTCAGGATCTCCGGCAAGCTCAGCCTCAGGGTCGAAGTTCTCATCGCCAAACCAGTCTTCATCATTATCTTGCTGAGAGGTCTGCTCTACGAAATCTATTTTCTCCGTTTGTGGCGTCACATCGAAATACACAACAACGCATAGCAATGTCACAGCCAGGGCTGCCAGCGACACCAATAATGATTGACGCATACTATTGCGCTTCTTTAAGTCGGTCGACATAGCTTCGACTGTAGCGTAGCGTGCTTTAGGATCTTCACTCACAGCTTTCTTCACCACAGCCTTCATCCCCATTGGCATATCACCATTCTCATAGATTTTCTGTAGCAACATGCCTAGCGAATACACATCACTACGGGCATCGCCACGACCTGTCTGCATCACCTCGGGAGCTACGAAATTCTCTATTCCCTGATAGATAGCGGCCAAATCGGTTGGCTTGAAAAGCGAACCGTGGCACAGCAACATCGGACGCGAACTACCTTTTGCCAACAGGATATTCTTTGGAGCAAAGCACCAATAGAAGACGCCATCCTGATGCAGTCGGTTGGCTGCATCCATCAACTGCTGGGTGAAATCATCCATGAAACCTTTTCGAGCAACCACAGACGGATCATCTCTTAAAACATGCTCCAAAGTTTGATATGAACCCGCCTCAAGCCCCAGCTCACAGCTGCCAGACACCGTTGAGGTGACCTCGTAATGCATCTGTTGCGCCATGTTCAGCCTCGAGGTGTACTGCTGATCTTCTTGCAAAGAAGCACAGAAAGAGCTATTATCTGCCAAGTCCTGCCTGATAGCCACAATGTTTTTATACTTGCCCTCTATCTGCTGTTTGCGCAATGTGCCGACAGGCAGTAGTTCTTTTCCTACAACCGACTTTTCTGATGCATTAAGCATTTCTTCGAAGTTCATACCTTTAAGTTTTTTGATTGCGCAAAAGTACACATAAAATCCGAGATAAGCAAATTTTATCTAATAATTTCCGATACGGTTTTATTCGTTTCGCAAGTCTTTATGTTTAAAGATTTAATTCAGGCACTTTTACAATGCAATACTGGCGCTTTTACGATGCAATACTGGCACTTTTACAATGCAATAGCTATTGTTTTACACCAGCATTCTCGTCATCTACCACCAACGGAGCATTATTTTGCTTATTCATAGCGTTTTACCTACAAAAGGCCATTCGCTGGTAGCCCACAACACACCAAACGCATTCGAAAACGAACTATTTCGCAAAAACTTGCTCATCAAAACGCAAAAAAACACTTGACGAATGAAGTTTTTTGGACTATTTTAGTATCTTTGCACTCTGAAACAGAAAAAATTCGATAAAAAATGCCTGAGATATCAGTACGCGGACTTGAAATGCCAGAATCGCCAATCAGAAAATTGGCTCCTTTGGCAGCTGCCGCAAAGAAAAGAGGTACACACGTATACCATCTAAATATTGGTCAGCCTGACCTGCCCACGCCTCAAGTGGGACTTGATGCCCTGAAGACCATCGACCGTGAGATCCTGGAATACTCACCTTCGCAGGGATATCAGAGCTATCGTGAAAAGCTGGTAAACTATTACGCCAAATACAACATCAACGTTACTGCCGACGACATCATCATCACAAGTGGCGGTAGCGAGGCGGTACTCTTTGCGTTCATGTCGTGTCTGAATCCTGGCGATGAAATCATTGTTCCAGAGCCTGCTTATGCCAACTATATGGCTTTTGCCATCTCTGCTGGCGCAAAGATACGCACCATCGCAACCACTATTGAAGAGGGCTTCTCGCTGCCAAAGGTAGAGAAGTTCGAGGAACTGATCAACGAGCGCACACGCGCCATCATGATTTGCAACCCCAACAACCCTACTGGCTACCTTTACACTCGTCGCGAAATGAACCAGATTCGTGACTTGGTGAAGAAATACGACCTGTATCTCTTCTCCGACGAAGTTTATCGCGAGTACATCTACACTGGTTCGCCCTATATCTCAGCTTGCCATTTGGAAGGTATCGAACAGAACGTCATACTGATTGACTCTGTGTCTAAGCGCTATTCAGAGTGCGGAATCCGCATAGGCGCCCTCATCACCAAGAACAAAGACGTCAGAGCTGCCGTCATGAAATTCTGTCAGGCGCGCCTCTCACCTCCCCTCATCGGACAGATTGTGGCAGAGGCATCGCTGGATGCCCCCGAAGATTACTATCGTGATGTGTACGATGAGTACGTAGAACGCCGTAAGTGCCTGATAGACGGACTGAACCGCATACCTGGAGTTTATTCTCCAATACCCATGGGAGCCTTCTACACCGTAGCCAAACTGCCCGTGGACGACAGCGAGAAATTCTGTCGTTGGTGCCTGAGCGAGTTTGAATACGAAGGCGCCACCGTGATGATGGCCCCAGCAGCAGGTTTCTACACCACACCTGGTGCCGGCATCAACCAGGTACGTATAGCCTACGTACTGAAGAAGGAAGACCTGACGAAGGCATTGGTTGTGCTACAAAAGGCATTGGAAGCCTATCCTGGCAGAGTGAATGAGTAATCTTCCACTATTTCTAGCGCGTCATATCTACGACGAGAAGGGCGACAAGAAAAAAGTTAGCCGCCCTGCTATTCGTATTGCCACCATTGGTGTAGCCATCGGTTTGGCAGTCATGATTGTGACCGTTAGCGTAGTGTTGGGATTCAAGCATACCATACGCGACAAAGTGGCTGGCTTTGGAAGCCATATTCAAATACAAAACATCTTTGCCTACACACAGGCAGGCAACTTCCCCATTTGCCTTGGAGACACTTTGACAACTGCATTCAAACAAGTCAAGGAGGTGCGCTATATCCAGCGCTACACCCACACACAAGGCATCCTGAAAACGGACGATGACTTCATGGGAGTCGTACTGAAAGGACTTGGTGCTGAATACGATACGCAGTTTCTGAAAGAAAGTATGATAGAGGGAGAACTGCCCCAATTCTGCGATTCCGCCTCGAAATACCCATTGGTAATATCGAAGACGATGGCCGACAAACTACAGTTGAGAGTTGGCGACCGACTGTTTGCCTACTTCATCAACAACGACGACATTAAGGCTCGTCGCTTCACCATCAAGGGTATCTACCAGACAAACATGAAGCGCTTTGATGACATCTTCTGCCTGACAGACATCTATGTCACCAACAAACTGAATGGTTGGCGCACGGACCAATGCTCTGGAGCAGAACTTTTGATCAACGACTTTACGCAGCTGGAGCAAATCTATCCTCAAATTGCAGAGATTGCCAACAAGACACACGACAAGGACGAGCAGACACTGGCTGCCCAAACCATTATGCAGGCCTATCCACAGGTGTTCTCTTGGTTAGGACTACTTGACATCAACGTATGGATTGTCCTAGCTCTCATGACTGCAGTTGCCGGCTTCACCATGATCAGCGGCCTACTGATAATCATATTGGAGCGTACGCAGATGATAGGCATCCTAAAAGCACTGGGTGCACGCAACAACACCATCCGCCACACCTTCTTATGGTTTGCGGCCTTTATCATCGGCAAAGGATTGTTTTGGGGCAACATCATTGGCCTAGGTATCGTAATCCTGCAAATGAAGACGGGCCTCGTTTCACTCGATCCACAGACCTACTACGTCAACGAAGCACCCATGGAAATCAACATGCCCATCATCATTGCGCTCAACCTGAGCACACTGATTATCAGCGTTCTCGTACTGATAGCTCCCAGCTATCTTGTTTCCAGAATTCACCCAGCTCGCTCGATGAGATACGAATAAGAATTAAACTCGTTATTTCCTATTATTTGGTCGATTTAACACCTAAAGGAAATAAAAATAGCATAAATATAAAAATCTGCACAAAAAATTTGGGATTGTGCATGAAATGATGTATCTTTGCACAAAATTTTGAAAATTGTGCAATGAACAACTGTTCAAGTTTTAACAAATACTTACAAGAGACTATCGTCAAATACTGGGATCAAGACGCCTTAACTGATTATCAAGGAGCCACCCTACAGTTTCACGACGTAGCTCGAAAGATAGAAAAATTGCATATTGCATTTGAGAGTTGCAATATACAAAAAGGTGATAAAATAGCCATTTGCGGTCGCAACTCTGCTCACTGGGCAGTAGCTTTTCTGGCCACGCTGACCTATGGCGCAGTAGCAGTCCCCATACTACATGAGTTCAACGCTGAGCAGATTCACAACATCGTGAACCATTCTGGTTCGCGCGTGCTTTTCGTAGGTGACTTCGTGGCAAAGGAAATCAATCCCGACGAGATGCCCAACTTGGAAGGCATCGTCAACCTGCCCGATTTCTCACTTATGCTCTCGCGCTCTGAGAAGCTGACCTACGCACGCGAACATCTGAACATGATGTTTGGTAGTAAGTATCCACGCGCTTTCCGACAGGAAGACGTGCATTATCACGAGGACCAACCCGAGGAACTGGCACTCATCAACTACACCAGCGGAACAACAGGATTCTCAAAGGGTGTCATGCTACCCTATCGCGCCATCATGGGCAACATGGTGTTCTGTATTAAGCACCTGGGAGACAAGATTAAGCCAGGAGACCCATTGCTCTCTATTCTGCCAATGGCTCACATGTATGGAATGACGGTTGAGTTCATCTTCCCCTTCTGTAATGGTAGCCACACCTTCTTCC
This sequence comes from Xylanibacter brevis ATCC 19188, assembly GCF_000621725.1. Lineage (GTDB taxonomy): Bacteria > Bacteroidota > Bacteroidia > Bacteroidales > Bacteroidaceae > Prevotella > Prevotella brevis. The sequence goes on along the minus strand of NZ_KK211333.1, from coordinate 90,946 downwards.
TCAATCGTCTGCCCTCACCATCGCTCATCGCGAAGGCATTCACAGACATACGTCCCACTCTGGTTGTCTCTGTGCCACTCATCATTGAGAAGATTATCCGCAAGAAGGTATTCCCCATCATACAGACCAACCGCATGAAGCTACTGATGGCAATGCCCATCGTATCGCAGAAGGTAAAACGTCGCATCTACGAACAGGTATATGCAGCCTTTGGCGGACGTGCCTACGAGGTGATTGTGGGCGGAGCAGCACTTTCGAAAGAAGTGGAAGAATTCCTCATGAGCATCAACTTCCCCATTACCGTAGGCTACGGAGCCACAGAGTGCGCTCCACTTATCAGCTACTGCGACTGGAAAGAATTTGCACCCAGCTCTTGTGGCAAACCTGTTGACGGAATGGAAGTGCGTATCGTGAGCGACGACCCCTTCAACACCCCTGGTGAGATTATTACACGCGGACAAAATGTCATGCTGGGATACTACAAGAATGAGGAGGCAACCAATCAGGCTCTCGACAAAGATGGATGGTATCACACAGGCGACCTGGGCACCTTGGGCGAAGAGGGCCACATTTTCATTCGCGGACGCATCAAGAACATGTTGCTGGGAGCAAGCGGACAAAACATTTATCCAGAGGAGATTGAAGACAAGCTCTCTTCAATGCCAATGGTCAGCGAGTGTCTTGTCATCCAGAGAGACGAAAAACTCATTGCGCTCGTATATCCCGATCAGGATGAAATAGTAAACTTCAGTGAGGAAGAGCTGGAAGCTGTCATGGACCAGAACCGTGAGAACCTCAACGCACAGTTGCCTCCGTTCAGTCGCATCAGCAGCATCGAGTTGCGCAAGGAGGAATTCCAGAAGACACCTAAGAAGAGCATCAAACGCTATCTCTACCAAGAATAAAATACAATTATGGAACACATACCAAGTTTTAACGAACTGATTGAAAAAAGCATCCTGGACAACTGGGATCTTGATGCACTTACTGACTATAAGGGTCAGACACTGCAATATCATGATGTAGCCCGTAAAATTGAGAAGGTTCATATACTATTTGAGAACTCTGGCGTTAAGAAAGGCGACAAGATTGCACTCTGTGGCCGCAATAGCAGCCAATGGGCTGTAGCTTTCCTTGCCACACTAACGTATGGAGCAATCGCAGTACCTATTCTGCATGAATTCATGCCAGATCAGATACACAATATAGTGAATCATTCGGATGCAAAACTTTTGTTTGCCGGTGACCACGTTGCAGGAACGATTGATGCAGAACAGATGCCCGGATTGGAAGGTATTATTCGCAACACCGATTACTCGCTCATCGTATCACGTTCTGAAAAGTTGACCTATGCCCGCGAGAACCTGAATGCACTCTATGGACAGAAATATCCCAAGTATTTCCGCAAAGAGCACATTCACTATTACCACGAAGAGAATGGCGACGAGTTGGCTCTCATCAACTATACCAGCGGTACAACCGGTTTCTCTAAGGGTGTGATGATTCCCTATCGCGCCATTTGGTCAAACTACGATTTCGCAGGAAACGTGCTGGGCAACACCATCAAGAAGGGAGATAACGTTATCTCTATCCTGCCAATGGCCCACATGTATGGTATGGCTTTCGAATTCCTATTCGAATTCCTGCACGGCTGCCACGTGTTCTATCTGAATCGCACGCCATCACCTGCCATCATCGCACAAGCTTTTGCTGAGGTGAAGCCAAAGATCATTATTGCTGTACCTCTGGTCATCGAAAAGATTATCCGTAAGAAGGTATTCCCCAAGATACAGAACAACCGCATGCGCTTGCTGCTGCAGATGCCTATCATCTCAGCTAAGGTACGCGACATGATTTGCAAAGAAGTGGTGAATGCCTTTGGTGGTGAGATGTATGAGGTTATCATTGGAGGTGCTGCCTTCAATCAGGAAGTAGAGCAGTTCTTGAAGCGCATCAATTTCCCCTACACCGTTGGTTATGGAGCCACAGAGTGTGCTCCCATCATCTGCTACGAGGATTATCACGACTTCAAGCCGGGCTCATGCGGTAAGGCCGTACTCCACATGGAAGTAAAGATTGACTCTCCCGATCCAGAACATATTCCTGGTGAGATATTGGCTCGCGGACTTAACGTTATGCTGGGTTACTACAAGAATCCTGAAGCGACTGCAGAAACAATCGACAAGGACGGCTGGTATCATACTGGCGACCTGGGCACGATGGACTTTGAGGGTAATGTCTTTATCAACGGACGCTCAAAGAACATGTTGCTTGGTGCTAACGGACAGAACATCTACCCTGAGGAGATTGAGGACAAGCTGAACTCAATGACTATGGTGGTTGAGAGCATCGTCGTTCAGCGCGATACCAAACTGGTAGCATTGATACACCCCGATCTAGAAGAAGCAAAGGCAATGAACTTCACCAAGGAGGACTTGATGGGAATTATGGAGCAAAACCGTCAGACCCTCAATGAGCAATTGCCTGCCTACGAGAAGATTGCCGAGGTAGAGATCAGAGAAGAAGAGTTTGAAAAGACGCCAAAGAAGAGTATTAAACGATACCTATACAAATAAAAGGCGCCAAACAGAGATAAAAAGAGTCCCGAAAGTTACGCAACTACTTTCGGGACTTATTTTTTTGAGGGTACCATTCTAAATTCTGTTAGAACCTATCCTATTTTATAGCGCTGGTTATAGCTTATTATACCGCTGATTGCGCCTCTAATTACAACTGATTATAGCACTAATTACAGCTAATTTTAGCACTGATTATAGCGATGATTATAGTGCTATTTATTGCAACACTGGTGTGCTGCTTATCCATTCAACAGGGTGGCGGTTCTTACTCGGCTCAGTGTTTCAGGAGTCATCTGCAGATAGCTAGCGATATAAACCAGAGGAGCACGCAACACCAGCTGTGGAGCAGTCTTCACCAACTTCTGATAACGATCTTGTGCGCTCTCAAAACGCAGCATATCCGCATGCTGCTGACTGATGATAAGCGATTCCTCCAATATCTTACGATATAGCATCTGTATGTTCACGCTCTTCATGGCAGCCATCTCCAGCTCGTGCATAGGAATAGCAAAGATAATGGTTGGTTCAAGAGCCTGAATAATCTGCAGAGAAGGAGCCTCTTTAAAAAGACTCTCAATACTCATACAAATAGTATTCTCTGTGGCCATATACTCGGTCAGTTCCTTATTGTTCTTATAATAGAACTGGCGTACAAGGCCCTTTACTATCCAAAAGATATGACGACACACTTGTCCTTCGTCCAGAATCTTTTCTCCTTTTGAGAACTTCATCGGCACAAGGATACTCTCCAGGATGTCTAGTTCATCGTGGGTCATCGTACTGTAACGACGTGCTAACTCGCGAGCTACGTCTCTGGTGGTTAAACTTAGGTTCGTTGGCATTGTTTCTTTTACTCCTTTCTTTAATTATAGTTCTAGTAGATAGTCTTTAGTCAAGTTTCAATACTGCCAAGAATGCCTTTTGAGGCACCTCAACATTACCAATTTGCTTCATACGCTTCTTACCTCGTTTCTGCTTCTCCAGCAGTTTGCGCTTACGACTTACGTCACCGCCATAGCACTTGGCCAGCACATCCTTACGAACCTGCTTGACCGTCTCGCGTGCAATAATCTTTGCACCGATAGCTGCTTGAATGGCAATATCAAACTGCTGGCGCGGTATCAACTCTTTCAGCTTTTCGCACATCCTACGTCCAAAAGTAACTGCATTGTCCTGATGCGTCAGCGTAGAGAGTGCATCCACAGGCTCACCGTTGAGCAGGATATCCAGCTTCACCAGCTTCGACGGACGGAACGAATCGATATGATAATCGAACGAAGCATATCCCTTAGAGATACTCTTCAGCTTATCGTAGAAGTCAATAACGATTTCGCCCAGAGGCAACATAAAATGCAGTTCCACACGATTTCCGCTGACATACTGTTGATCAAGCAGTTCGCCACGTTTGTCCAGACAGAGCGTCATGATAGGACCAATAAAGTCTGCAGCCGTAATGATAGAAGCGCGGATATATGGTTCCTCGATATGATCAATAAGCGTTTGATCGGGTAATCCCGATGGGTTATGCACCTCTTTCACCTCACCCTGCTTGGTGTAGCACATATACGACACGTTGGGCACAGTGGTGATGACATCCATATCGAACTCACGATCCAGTCGTTCCTGCACGATCTCCATATGGAGCAAGCCCAAGAAGCCGCAACGGAATCCGAAGCCCAGGGCTACTGAAGACTCTGGTTGGAAAGTCAGCGAAGCATCATTCAGTTGCAATTTCTCTAACGATGCACGCAAGTTCTCGTAGTCGGCAGGATCAATGGGATAAACACCGGCAAACACCATAGGCTTCACCTCCTGGAATCCTTCGATAGCTTTCTCGCAGGGGTGCTCTACGTGGGTAATAGTATCACCCACCTTCACCTCTTTTGAGTTCTTGATACCACTAATGATATAGCCTACATCGCCAGTGCGCAACTCGTTACGAGGTATCATATCCATCTTCAATACGCCCACCTCATCAGCGTCATACTCCATGCCGGTATTAAAGAACTTCACCTTGTCACCCTTGCGGATAACGCCATTGGTTATCTTAAAGTAGGCAATAATGCCACGGAATGAATTGAATACCGAGTCGAATATCAATGCTTGCAGCGGTGCTTTTTCGTCGCCTACAGGATGAGGAATACGATCTACGACGGCATTTAGAATCTCGTCAACACCCTCACCAGTCTTTCCGCTTGCACGAATAATATCTTCTGGGTCGCAACCTATCAGATCTACAATCTCGTCCTCAACCTCATCAGGCATAGCGCTAGGCATATCGATTTTGTTGATAACTGGAATAATCTCCAGATTGTTATCGATAGCCATATAAAGGTTTGAGATGGTCTGTGCCTGCACACCCTGTGTAGCATCTACCACCAGCAGTGCGCCTTCGCAAGCTGCAATACTTCTTGACACCTCGTACGAGAAGTCCACGTGTCCTGGGGTGTCAATCAAGTTTAATATATATTTTTCTCCATTGCGTTCATACTCCATCTGAATAGCGTGACTCTTGATGGTGATACCACGTTCACGCTCCAGGTCCATATCGTCGAGCATCTGCCCTTCTGTCACCTGAATGGTCTTCGTACGTTCCAACAATCTGTCGGCCAAGGTTGATTTACCGTGGTCTATATGTGCGATGATACAGAAATTTCGGATATTCTTCATTCTAATGTTCTTCTCTTTAAACTGCAAAAGTACAAAAAAAACATCAAACGAACCGCATTTTTGCTTTTTTTTCGTAATTTTGCACGCAAAATAATTCAAAATAGTTACAAATATGAAGCATCTTCTATTACTTGCTATTTCTGCCCTTATCCTGATGTCTTGTCAGGAGTCGCTCGAAGAGCGTATTGCTCGCGAGAACAAAGAGTTCACCCAAACAAAATGTCCGATGCCGTTGAATACTGAAAGCACTATGTATCTAGACAGCATAGTTTTCGACATTCCCACACTGACCCAGAGTCAGTATTTCCGTATCAACGACTTTGCTATTCCCACTGACCAGCTACGTCAGGCACTGATCAGCGAGTTGAGACAAGAACCTAAATACAAAGCACATCGCGAGAAGGGCTATAGCTTTCACTACATCTATCGTCATTTGAACAATCCTGACAGTGTGCTTTTCGAAACGACGATCGTCAAGGAAGACTATCAATAAGAAAACACAGCCAGGAATAAAGAGATAAGAAACAAAAAGATAGAAAAAAATTGAAATAAAAAAATAGCGAAGCTCTGAGAAAAGCTTCGCTATTTTTATGGTCTTAGCTCAACACTTATGCCTCTTCTGGCTTCATGTTGGTATAGACGGTCTGAACGTCGTCGAAGTCCTCGAGCTTCTCTACCATCTTGTCGATAGTTTCGCGCTCCTCAGGTGTTACATCTTTCAGGTCGTTAGGAATACGAGTGAACTCAGCACCAGTCACCTCGAAACCGTTCTCCTCCAGGTGCTTCTGCACAGCGCTGAAGCTTGAAGGATCGGCATAGATAGTGATGCTGTTCTCCTCCTCGTCCTCGTCGTACTCGTCCTCTACGCCGTAGTCAATCAGGTCGAGAATCATCTCGTCCATATCCAGTCCGTCCTTTTTCTTGAAAGTGAACACACTCTTGTGGTCGAAGAGGAAGCTCAGTGAGCCCTGGGTACCCAGGTTACCATTGAACTTATTGAATACTGAGCGAACGTCACCCACGGTACGAGTGGTGTTGTCGGTCAGTGTCTCTACGAAGATAGCAATGCCGTGAGGGCCATATCCCTCGTATGTTACCTCCTTATAGTCGCTCTGGTCCTTACCCATAGCGTTCTTGATAGCACGCTCGATGTTATCCTTCGGCATGTTCTCGCGCTTAGCGTTGGCAATGATAGCACGCAGTGCGGGGTTGTTCTCAGGCTCTGGACCGCCAGCCTTTACAGCGATGGCAATCTGCTTACCAATCTTTGTGAATGTCTTGGCCATGTGGCCCCATCTTTTCAGCTTTGTAGCTTTACGATATTCAAATGCTCTTCCCATTGTTTATATTTTTTTGCCCCCTAAGTTAGGGGGTTGGGGGTCTGAACACATGTTCATTGCCCCATTGTTATTATTATTCTATTAATTATCTCGTTCAGACCCCTGTCGTCCCCTCGCTCGGCTATGCCGCTTTGCTTTTGCAAAGAACTTAGGGGACAAGGGTTAACGCAATTCTGCACCAAGCTGCTTCTTTAGCTGAGCAATCAGCTTCTGCATGATGGCGTCGATCTGCTTGTCGTTCATTGTCTTCTCTGTGTCTTGCAGAATGAAGTTGACAGCATACGACTTCTTGCCTTCAGGCAGATTCTTACCCTCGTAAACGTCGAACAGCTCCACTTTCTTCAGCAGCTTCTTCTCCGTCTGACGTGCTATCTGCTCAATCTGTGCAAACTCAACGGCATTATCTACCAGCAGAGCCAGGTCACGACTTACAGCAGGATGCTTAGAAATCTCAGTGAATGTCACCTCATTCTTCTTCGTAGCCTTCATCAACTGCGTCCAGTTGAGCTCTGCGAAATAGACAGGCTGCTGCAGGTCGAACTGCTTCAGGAGCTTCTTCGACAGGATACCCATCTCGATGAGTTTCTTTCCACCACGATTCTCGATCACAATGCCAGCCGAGAAGTTTGGATTCTCGCTCTTTTTCTGCACCATCAATCCCTGCTTCATGCCTATGCGGCTCAGGATGTTCTGCACGTGTGCTGCCAGTTCGTAGTAGGTAGTATCTTCGTTAGGATGCGCCCATGAGCCTTCCACGCGCTTACCTGTCACCCAAAGACCCATGAAATTCTCCTCCTTATAGGCCTGCATGGGGTTCTCCTCGTTCTTCTTCTCTGGGTCGAAGAAGTAGCAGTTGCCAAACTCAAAGAAGCGCAGGTTTGCATTCTTACGCTTCACGTTGTGCTCTACGCTTTCCAAACCGCCATACAACAGTGTCTGACGCATCACGCCGAGATCGCTTGACAGCGGGTTCATGATCTTCACCACCGTCTCGTCCTCGCCATAGTAAGCCGTCTTGGTCAGCGAGTTGTTCAGTATCTCGTTGAAGCCAGCACCCACCAGTTGCTCAGAGACCACATTCTGCAGTTTGTGCTTGCGGTCTTCCTCGGCCTTGATCACGAGGCTCGACTTCAACTGTGTGGGAATCTCCACATTATTATATCCATAGATGCGCAGGATATCCTCTACCACATCGCAGGGGCGCTGCACGTCCACACGATAAGCAGGTACTTCCAGTTTCAGGCCTTCAGCATTCTCCTCCAGCACCTTCATCTCCAGTGTGTCACAGATACTCTTGATGGTCTCTACGGGGATGTCCTTACCCACCAGATTGTGCACATAGCTATACTGCAGGTCAACCACAGCATTCTCTATCTTCTCTGGGTAAACATCACAGATTTCCATAGAAACCTTACCGCCTGCCAGCTCCTTGCAGAGCAGGGCAGCCTGCTTCAGGGCATAGATGACGCCATTGGGGTCGATGCCACGCTCAAAGCGGAACGAAGCATCGGTGCTCAGACCGTGACGACGAGCCGACTTACGAATCCAGGTGGGGTGGAAATAGGCACTCTCCAGCACCACGTTACGAGTGGTCTCGTAGGTTCCACTACCCTTTCCGCCAAACACGCCTGCGATGCACATAGGCTCCTCAGCGTTGCAGATAGCCAGGTCTCGGTCAGAGAGCTTGTGCTCCTCGCCATCGAGTGTGACGAAGGGAGTACCCTCGGGCATAGTCTTCACCACGATCTTGTGGCCCTTCACCATATCGGCATCGAAGGTGTGCAGAGGCTGTCCGTAGGCCATCATCACATAGTTGGTGATGTCCACAATATTATTTATTGGGCGCAGACCGATGGTGGTCAGCTTGTTCTTCAGCCAGTCGGGCGACTCTTTCACCTCGCAGCCAGTCACGCTGACACAAGCATAGCGCTTGCAAGCGTCTGTATTAGCAATCTCCACCTCAATGGGCAGGTCGTTATTATCCACTGCGAAGTCTTCTACGCCAGGGCGATGCAGTGCTGTCTCGTAGCCGTTCTGCTTCAACCATGCATAGAGATCGCGTGCCACACCCCAGTGCGACAGTGCATCAGCACGGTTGGCAGTGATATCTACCTCGATGAGCCAGTCGCTCTCCAGGTTGTAGTACTCGGCAGCTGGTGTACCTACCACGGCATCCTCGGGCAGCACAATGATGCCATCGTGACTGCTGCCGATTCCGATCTCGTCTTCGGCGCAGATCATACCGTTAGACTCAACGCCACGCAGTTTTGATTTCTTGATAACAAATTCCTGATCGCCATCGTAGAGCACGCAGCCCAGATCGGCCACGATAACCTTCTGACCAGCAGCCACATTAGGAGCGCCACATACAATCTGTGAGGGTTCGCCCTTGCCCAGGTCAACAGTCGTTACATGAAGGTGATCAGAATTGGGATGCAATTCGCAAGTGAGCACCTTGCCCACATAGAGTCCTTTCAATCCACCACGTATGGATTGTACTTCTTCGAGAGCGTCAACTTCGAGTCCCGTAGAGGTCAGTGCATCGCATACCTGCTGCGGCGAAAGGTCGAAATCAACGTATTCTTTCAGCCATTTATAAGAAATATTCATTCCTAAAACAATTGTTTAAATTCGAATTCGGCTGCAAAGGTACAAAAAATGAGTGAAATGAGAAAGGAAAACTCGTTTTTCTTTTCATTTCCGAATGCAAGTACCTTCGACAAAGTCAAAGGTACGAATAAACGAGCAAAGAACAAAATAAAAGCTCGCTTTTTATTTTTTCTTTCGAGTGCAAGTACCTTAGACGCAGTCAAAGGTACTAAAAAAAAATGAAAGACCCATCATATTCACGACGAATCTTTCATTCTATTTTGCGTTAAAAAGCTATCGCTTTATCTCGATATCCCCTCGCACATTATCACGAATCTTGTTCAGGTAGGCCTTCATGCCGACAGCATCTTTCTGGTCGATAATCTCCAGCAGTTCTTTCAGCTCTGTGCGTATCTGCGCCACCTGGTCGTGGGTATAGGGGTTGAACAGAATTTCCTGCAACAGATAATCGTCTTCGTTCAGCACGCCCTTGGCTATGCGCATGTGGCGCTTGAAGGTGGTGCCTGGTGCATCCTGATGTTTCATCACGGCTGCAAAGACGAAGGTAGATACGAAAGGAATACTCAGCGAGTAGGCCACCGTCTTGTCGTGCTCCTCAAAGGTGTACTCATAGATATTGAGTCCCAACTTGTTATACAGGTCCTTGAAGAAGCAGCGCCCCATGCAGTCGCCTTCCTGGATGATGATGGCGTTCTCCTCAGAGAGCTGCTGCAGATTGGCAAACGTGGGTCCAAACATCGGGTGTGTAGAGACGTAGCGCATGCCAGTCTGTTCGTAAAAGTCTTTCAAATCGGTTTTCACGCTGGCGATATCGCTGATGATGCACTCTTTGGGCAGATAGGGTATCACCTCTTTGAACACTGGAATGGTGTATTTCAGCGTGACGGCATTGATCAGCAGTTCTGGCTCGAAAGCCTTTATTTCCTCGTAGGTTGTAAACCGTTGGCAGTTGTAGGTGAAGCGCATGCGCTTGGCATCGCGTTCGAATACAGCCACCTCGTGGTCGAAGCTCAGCAGGTCGATAAAGAAACTTCCCATCTTACCTGCTCCCATGACTAATATTTTCATAAAAAAGAAATAGAATTTAAGAATTGAAAAATTGAAGTTTTTCAAGCCGCATGGACTTCAATCCTTCAATCTTTCAATCTTTCAATTTTATTTGTTAATAATTTCTATCTGTTGACGAACACTCTCCTCGTGGATACCCTCGAAAACCTTGGCCACGAAGTCGGAACCCATGCCTAGCAGGGAACCCTGAGCACCACGCTTGGCCAAGATCTCATTGTAGCGCGAGGTCTGCAGCACGGTCATGTTGTGCTCTTTCTTATACTGACCTATCTCGCGGCATACGCGCATACGCTTGGCCAGCAGGTCCATCAACTGGTTATCGAGCTCGTCAATCTGTTTGCGCAACTGCTGGATGCCTTCTGTGGTGGTGTGCTCATCGCGAATCACCAGCAGCGAGAGGATGTAGTCGAGCACATCGGGTGTCACCTGCTGAGCGGCGTCGCTCCATGCCTTGTCTGGGTCGCAGTGGCTCTCTACGATGAGTCCGTCGAAGCCCAGGTCCATAGCCTGCTGACATAGCGGTGCTATAAGTTCGCGACGTCCGCCGATGTGCGATGGGTCGCAGATGATTGGCAGCTCGGGTATGCGGCGATGCAGCTCGATGGGTATCTGCCACATAGGCATGTTGCGATAGATCTTCTTGTCGTACGACGAGAAACCGCGATGGATGGCTCCCAGTCGCTTCACGCCAGCTTGATTAAGACGTTCCAGAGCTCCGATCCAAAGCTCCAAGTCGGGGTTCACGGGATTCTTAACAAACACGGGTACATCGACGCCCTGAAGCGAGTCGGCCAGTGCCTGCATGGCAAAGGGGTTGGCCGATGTGCGGGCACCAATCCACAGTATGTCGATTCCATATTTCAAAGCCAGCTCCACATGCTCGGGCGTAGCCACCTCGGTAGATACCAGCATCTTGGTTTCCTCTTTAACCTGCTTCAGCCATTTCAGGGCAGGTTCGCCATGACCCTCGAAGCCACCAGGCTTGGTGCGTGGTTTCCACACGCCAGCGCGGAAGTTGTGGCAGCCTTTCATAGCCAACTGTTTAGCTGTGGTCATTACTTGCTCCTCGGTCTCGGCAGAGCAAGGTCCTGCAATCACGAAGGGACGTTCGTTGTCACTAGGCAAATTCAATGGTGATAATTCTAGTTCCATAATTATATTGCTTTTTTGATTCTTTCCAATGCTTGTTTAATTTTTTCCTCCTTGGCACACAGCGAGATACGTATGTAGCGATTGCCGTTAGAGCCGAAGATGAAGCCTGGGGTGATGAAGACGCGGGCCTCGTGGAGCACACGCTCGGTCAGGTCTTCTACGTTCTGCACGCCATCGGGTATGCGCCCCCAGAGGAACATGCCCACCTGGTTCTTGTCGTAGGTGCATCCCAGTGCTTCCATGATCTTCTCGGCCCACTGGCGACGGCGACGATAGGTCTCGATGTTGTATTCGCGATGCCAGGCCTCGTCATTGTCCAGAGCCTGGGCAGCTGCCAACTGGATGCCGCGGAAGGTGCCACTATCTACGTTGCTTTTGATTTTCAGCACCCACTGTATGAACTGCGGGTTAGACACACACATGCCCACACGCCAGCCGGGCATATTGTGGCTCTTCGACATTGAGTTGAACTCTATGCAGCAGTCTTTGGCGCCTGGCACCTGCATCAGCGAGAGGTGCTCTTCGCTGAGGATGAAGCTATAGGGATTGTCGTTCACCACGACGATGTTATGGGCTTTGGCAAACTGCACCAGTCGCTCGTAGGTGGCTCGCTGGGCGCGTCCACCCGTGGGCATGTTGGGATAGTTGGTCCACATCAGTTTCACCTTCGACAGATCCATTTTCTCCAGCTCGTCGAAATCGGGCTGCCATCCGTTGTCCTCGCAGAGATTATAGTTCACCACCTTGGCGCCCAGTATCTTCGACAGCGAGGTATAGGTGGGATAACCAGGATTGGGCACCAGCACCTCGTCGCCAGGGTTCACGAAGGCCAGCGTCACGTGCAGGATGCCTTCTTTCGAACCGATCAGTGGCAGCACCTCTGTCTTGCCGTCTATATCCACGCCGTACCAGCGCTTATAGAAGCGGGCCATAGCCTCGCGCAGTTCAGGCGTGCCCATCGTGGGCTGATAGCCGTGGGCCGAGGGTTCGTTGGCCACCTCACAAAGTTTTTCAATGGTTTGCTGAGAAGGTGGCATATCGGGACTGCCGATAGCCAAGGAAATGATATCCTTGCCTTCTGCGTTTAGTTGGGCCACCTCTTTCAGTTTTCTACTGAAGTAGTATTCCTGAACTAAGTTCAGCCTGTCGGCTGGTAAAATTGAAGAATTGAAAGATTGAAGAGTTGAAGTTCTCTTCTCCTTTCCAATTTCTTCACTACCTGTATTTACTTTTGTTTCCATATACTATTTCAATTCTTCAATTTTTCCGCTCGGCTTCGCCGCTTGGCTCTGCCAAGAATCCTTCAATCCTTCAATCCTTCAATCCTTCAATCCTTCAATTTTTCAAATCGCCTTATATTCCCCTAAGATTTTCAGGTCACGCGTCAGGGGGATGATGGCATCCACGGCCTGACGATAGCGCGTGAGGTCGCTATAGGTCACATCGACATAGAACAGATACTCCCACTCCTTGCCGATGATGGGCAGCGACTGTATCTTCGTGAGGTTGATCTTGTAGAACGACAAGATGGCGAGCACAGCCGAGAGCGAACCCTCCTCGTGGGGCAGCGAGAACACGATGCTGGCCTTGTTGCTCTCTACGAGAGGGCGCAGCATGTCGGCCTTCTGCGGAGCCGAGCACACCAGGAAACGGGTGAAGTTGTGCTTATTGTCCTCGATGCCGTTCTCCAGCACCTTCAGCCCATAAAGCTTGGCAGCCTCGGCATGACAGATGGCGGCCCATCCGCGATGGTGGCCTTCAGCTATCATCTTGGCAGAGCCTGCGGTGTCGTCGCCCTCCACGATGCGCAGCTGCGGGTGGTGCTCCAGGTAGTGGCGCGTCTGCATCAGTGCTACAGGGTGCGAGTGTACCTCGGTGATGGTGTCCCAGTCATCCTCGGGCAGACAGCAGATGCAGTGGGTGATGTGCAACTTGTGCTCGCCCACCACGGTGGTGCCACTGTCGCGCAGCAACTCGTAGTTGTGCAGCAGCGAACCGGCTATGGTGTTTTCGATGGCAGCCATACCGATGACGGTGGGGTCTTGTCGCACGTTCTCAAACACCTGTTCAAACGTATTGCAACAGATCAACTGCAGTTGTTCGCCCTCGAAATACTGATGGGCGGCGATGTCGTGAAACGACCCTGTGATGCCTTGTATCGCTATTCTTTTCATGTTCTAAAAAGGAAGCCCCACTTTCACTCTTCGTGAAGCGGGGCCTTATTTAATTTTTCAATTTTTCAATTATTTAATTTTACATACGACTACCCGCTTCACAATTGCTTGTAAAGTAATAATAAAAATAGAAGTATGCATTAAAATTCGTCATTTTTGTTACTAATTGTAATTATCGGGTGCAAAAGTATAACAAATTCGTCAAACAGCCAAACTTTTTCCGAGTTTTTTTACAATCCAAATGGATTTATGGCTGAATAGACGCGTTTCATGTGCTGTTCTACGCCTTCGGCAGAATAGTCGCCGCTGACGTCAGCTAGTTCATTGGGGTTCAGCTCCAGCAGTTTCTGCATGTCTTCCTCGGCACCCTGCTTGTCGCCTGCCTCATAGCGCAGTCGGCCGCGCTCGTGGTAGGCCTCCAGGTGGAAGGGGTTCATGTCTATCAGGCGGGTGTAGAGCTGCAGTGCCTCGTCGGCCTGTCCCTCGGCCTGTGCCAGGCGTGCGGCAGCCAGTACCACGTCTTCGTGGTCGGCGTGGCGAGCCATCAGCCAGTCCACGTCTTCCTTGGCACCCTTCACCTCGCCCATCTTGGTCAGCACCTGGGCGCGCAGCAGGCGGGCATCGGCAAAGTCGGGGTCTAGCACCACGGCTTTGGTCAGGCGAGCTATGGCGCCAATGATGTCGCCACGACCAGCGCAGGCCTGTGCATATAAATAATGTACGCGAGGATGGGTCTCGTCCACCTGCAGCGCCTGCTGACAGAGGGTATCCATCTCGTCGTAGTCTTCCTGCATATAGGCCACATGGGCGGCCTGCAGCAGCACCTCTACATTGTCGGGGGTCTGCTGGTAGAGGGCTTTCAGCTCGGTGATGGCTTCAGCCAACTGCCCCTGGCGGATGAGTGCCTGCGACAGGTAGTCGCGCACCTCCAGGTCGTCTTGTATCTTCAGCGCCTCGCGATAGCACTTCACGGCATAGTCAAACTGCCCTATGCGCATAGCCTTCACACCGTCGTATTTCAGCAGATCAAACTGCTTGGCATCGGCGTTTTTCTTATCTTCCTCGGGGGTTTCGTCGACCCCACCCAACAATGTTTTCCTGAATCCCATGATTAAAAGCTTAAAAATTTGGTTGCAAAGTTACGAAAAAAGAATTAAAATGTGTACCTTTGTCCCGATGATTTAAATCATAATTTTTATGTTAGCAACAAAAACATTACTGCTCTTAGGACTGGGCGCACCAGAGCTGCTGTTCATCGCCCTCGTTGTACTGCTGCTCTTTGGCGGCTCTAAGATTCCCGAACTGATGCGCGGCCTGGGCAAAGGCGTGAAAAGCTTCAAAGAGGGCATGAACGAAGTGGGCGACATGAAAGCCGACATCGAAGACGAAGCCAAGAAGGATGAAAAATAACGAGGCAGCCACCTTCTGGCAGCATCTCGACATTCTGCGCTGGGTCATCCTGCGCTCGCTAGCCGTGGTAGTAACAGTGGGCACGGTGGCCTTCTGCCTAAAGGACTGGCTCTTTGCGTTGGTGCTGGCACCGAGCAACAGCCAGTTTGTCACATTTCGCTGGCTGCACACCGAGCCGTTTGCGCTCCACCTAATCAACACGGGGCTCACCGAACAATTCATGACACACATGCGTATGGCCTTGTATGCCGGCTTGCTATGTGCTGCGCCCTACGTGCTTTTCGAGCTTTTCCGTTTCATATCACCAGGGCTCTACCGCCACGAGCGCCGTGCTGCGCTGTGGATCACGCTCTCTGGCTATTTGATGTTCATGTTGGGCACACTCGTGTGCTACATGCTCATATTCCCTCTCACTGTGCGTTTCCTCGGCACCTACCAGGTCAGCCCTGATGTTGACAACATGCTCACACTTCAGAGCTATGCCGACACGCTCGTATCCATGAGTCTGGTCATGGGTGCCGTCTTTGAGTTGCCCGTGGTCTGTGCCATCCTTGGTCGTCTGGGGGTCATTTCCCCCACCCTGATGACCCACTATCGTCGCCATGCTATCGTCGCCATCCTCGTAGTGGCAGCCATCATCACCCCCACTACCGATGTCTTCACCCTTCTTCTTGTATCACTTCCCATCGCCCTGCTCTACGAAATCAGTATCTTCATTGTCAAAATTTCCAAAAAGAGCAACCCCCTCTAAATCTCCCCGAGGGGGAGACTTAACCCCCTCCCCCTCCTAAACAACAAACAGCGCACCCCTGAATCGGTGCGCTGTTTATTGTTTAAAGTGAGAAGTGAGAGGTGAGAAGTGGTGCGCCTGCGGCGCAAAGCACCCCCTCTAAATCTCCCCAAGGGGGAGACTTTTCTTACTTCCCCCCTCCCCTTGGGAGGGTCGGGGTGGGGGTAATTCCTTAGCTTGAACCTTGCGCAGCCGCTCCCCTCCCATGTAGGGGAGGGGTCGGGGTGTGGGGTCAGTATTGTTCTAACTGCCAATGAAGTTACAGACCCCACCCCTGCCCCTCCCCTTGAAGGGAGGGGAGTTCAGCAGATGATATATGCAATTTATAGAACATACCTCAAAAGGGAATCTTTCGTACTGTGCGGTTGAAAATCCAAGGACTCCGCAGCCACTCCCCTCCCCTTGGGAGGGATGGGGAGGGGTTCCTAATTCATACAACTAGCCACGCCGAGGCTGGTGGCGATCGCCGTAAGGATGGCGATAACAGTTTGCAATACGAACTTCCAAGTTTCCAGTTTCTTCATAGTATTATTCGGTTAATTTGGTTAATTACGATTTGGGGCCGCCTGCGGCGGGAAGGTTTAGCTCGACGGCCGACAGGGAAAGTCAAATTATTCAAAATTTGATTCAAAATTAAACAGAGATTTATATCCCTTCGGCTTGTGTCAGGCGAGAAAGAAAATAAAAATGAGAAATTTTGTTTTCAATTTTGAAAAATTTCCCTGCGAAGCAGGCCAAACCTCCCCTTGGGAGGGATGGGGAGAGGTCTGTTAGTCCTCATTCTCCCCCTGCTCCTTTTCATTTTCGCTAGCATCCGGCACAATCTCGAAGCGAGCGTTCTTCATGAACGTAGGACTAGCGTACTCCGAGAACTTCTTCTTGTCGCCGTTGAACTTCACCTGCAGGTGCCTGATGTTCTGCACTCCGAACTCTTCCGCCGATCCAGCACCCGAGGTACTCATCTTCAGCGAGAACGTGCCCAGACCGTCGAGCTTGATCTTGTAGCCCTCGTGCAGCAGCTCCTCGAAGCAGAGCACGAAGCACTCGATGACACCCTTCACCACATCGGAGGTGTAGATGGTACCGTGCTTGGAGATGTGGCGGCACAGGTCGTCGGTAGAGAGCGTCTCGTTGTAGTTCACGCGTCCGTACCACTTACCGAACATCTTCGAGTTCTTCACCTGGTTCACATACTTTTTGATTCTAAGTTTTGCCATAATTTTTCGTGTGTTTTTAATGGTTAGAAAGTTAATGATTCGTTTGCCCTCAGAAAAGCGCTCATTTGCCCCTAGAAAACTCATGATTTACTATTTCTTAATGACAATACAAAGGTACAAAAAATATATGAGATACGCAAATGTTTTGGTAATTATTTTGATGTATTTTTCTATAAGCACTTTTTGTGTTTGCCACCTGCCTTGTCCTGGTTTCGTACCATCGTACCATCGTACCATTTCGAAAATCAAAAGTTTGCGTTAAACTAGCCTATTGATATTTATACATAATATTATATATTATAATATATAATATTATGTATAAATATTTAAATACCTGTAAACTGTCAATTTTGACGTATTGTGCATGAAATGGGAAAATGATACCTTTGGGCTCGTTTTAAGAATGAGACAAATGGTATATAGCAGTAAAGATTTTGAGAGCCTTTGGTTTTTGTACCAGGCTGAGGGCCTCCCGAAGAATATCTCGATAGAGGAATTCTGCACAAAGCACGGAGTTGACTTCCCTACTTTCGACAAGTGGTACAGAAAGACGCATAAGAATGTTTATCCGATAACTGTGACTGGAATGCCCGCTGAAGAAGAGGCGGAGATTCAGTCAGAAGCAGCAAAGGTTAGTGAGGAGAGTAAGGTGCATGATCCTGTAAGGCATCCCTTTAAGTATCCTGCTGACCGGGTGGCTAACATCAGCAAAAAGATCTCCATCAGCATCAAGTTCCCTGATGGGATGAAGATTGT